>CAWDOF010000012.1:0-22840 GCA_963803715.1 uncultured Flavobacteriaceae bacterium | reverse complement strand
TCATTATAAAAAGTCACCATTTCATTTACATTAAGCGCGCCTAAAAAGACTACATCTACTGTCAATTTAAATTGAGATACTAAATCTTCAAGCTCTCTGCGATATGATCCAGCGCCTGCTAAATACAATGTTATTGATTTCGAAAATCTCAATTTTAGTTGAAATACACTTTCAATAACTCCATGTTGATTTTTCTCAAACTCTAATCTTCCAGGACAACCAATTTTAAAAACATTACTTTTTTTATCTACAACTAAAGGTAAACTTGAAGATTTATATTGGTTTATATTAGTCCAAAAAGGAACAGCCCTGGTTCTGTTTTTATTAATATTATATATAGAATTTAGCTCCTTTTGCAATTGAGGTGAATTTGCAATAACAATATCTGCCATTTTTAAATATATACTTTTGTTGAAAACTTTGAATATACTTGGTTTTGTGTAGCCATTGGCACTATGAAACCAAGCAATATTCTTTTTAACGTTTAGGAATTTACCAGACAATATTGCTGGATTAACATAACTAAAATTTGAAACGACTAGATCTGGTTTTATGCGATATATACATTTAAATATAGACATTATATCTGTAAAGGTATTAGTGCGTTTTTCTCCAAATATGTGCACACCATTTTGATCAAAATCCTCGCGCTTATGCTTTAAATAAAAATTAAAAACCTCGTCACCATCCGATTGTAATTTTTCTGAAAGTTCTTGAAAGAAATTAGATAGTAGTCCTTTATTATATGTATAGAGAATTAAAATTTTCAAAGGTGTAAGTGATTAACAATTAAAAAAATGATTTGCTCCTGCTTTGTTAAAAAAAAACAATAATACTTAAATTTAGACTTATCAGATATCTTATGATTTACATTGGACAAAAGTACCTTGTAAAATAATAATTGGTAGCGTTTGAATAAATTTAACTAAAAAAACAGAGAATTAATACCTCTATCAAATTAGAGAAACAAACAATAATAATACAATCAACTCTTTATATAAAGATCATTTACTAATTTTAAAACCAAAGTTGCAATCTAACCAATGTAGCACTAAATTAAAAGAAAACAGCTGAGTCTAATTTTAAATAAGATGATAAAACTTAATTAAAATTACCGATTTTTAAATCGAAAATACTGGTTCCACTGCATAAATATTCAATTAACTCGTAATTTACGATCTGATAAATACATTATTCCTTTTATGACCCAAACAGAGAACAATACTAATAAAAAAAATATTGGTCAGATATCTAAAAATAACCCTGGCTGGAAAGGTTAAGGCGAACCGTCTACTAAAAGTATTATTTACAAATTAGTTAAAACCTAAAAGCTAATGTCTTAAATGGTGAATTCAAGTTACTTTTTAACAATTTAAAATCGGCGAATGCAAATTTTTCAACGTTCATTCTTCAAAAGAAATATGATAATTCTTATTGTCCATGCTGTGGATGGAGCGGGTCTGGTTTTATAACAACCTGCAATACTAAGCGTGTAAACTATAATTCCAATTGCCCTAATTGCGACTCAAGATCAAGACATCGTGGGCTGTCTTTACTTCTGGGCACAGTTTTAGACAATCAATCATTAAATCTTTTGTTTTTTGAGCCCGAAAAAATCCTTTTAAATACCGTTGGTAAAGAGCTAGACAAGATTGTTGTAAGAACTACAGACTTTTATTCGTCTGATGTTAATTTTCCTAATGAAGACATACAGAATTTATCATTTTCAGATGATAGTTATGATTATATCTTATGCAATCATGTTATAGAACATGTGCCAAATGATGAATTAGCGTTTAGAGAGCTCTCAAGAATTTTAAAACCTCGTGGTAAGGCAATTATTACTATACCTGGCGACTATCACTTAAATGATACGGTCGTATTTGATGAATAATAACGGTAACACCCGAGGGACGGTTTAGAACCTGAGAACTTCCTTTGAGACAAATAACATAAACCTTATGACCCTTTATTGAGAGATCATCGCATAACTCCAGAAAAAAATCAGAAAGAAAACTCTTATTATAAGTACCAAAAATGACAATCTTCATATTCAGGTAATTTAATAAATACTTATAACACAAACCTATTATAAAATTACGAAGCGATAAGAAAGTACTATTACTAACAAGAAATATCGCTTTGCAATATTTCGTTATAAGTTTGTTAACTCCTGCAGCTTTGACTATAAATTTGATTCCATATAAATTATGAAAAAAGCTTTTAAAAATTATAGTAATGGATACGAACAAAGCGTTCTCAACGAATAAAAAAAAATAAAAACAATCTAATATATATCATATTACGAACACTATTCTTGACTTTAATGTCCGATATTTCATTTAAGTCATATAAATAATGATTAAGAGCTATTTACCCGACACAAGTCTCGATATCGAAGGAGTGCGCAACTTATGTCTTATTTGCTTTATCATATTAATTATAAAATTTTCTTTATATGTTGTGCCAAATCCACCGCTCATACCATTAATCTTCAATATCGATAAAAATTGGCAATAATAGTTTTCATCATTAATAAGATATACCTTGATTGAATCCCATAAGGCCATTTCAAATGAATATGCGTAATTAATATTCTTACCATGAATCTTAAAAAACTTCCAAAAATCTAATGTGTAACAGAAACATCGAGAATCCATTTTACCTGGTTTATAAACGTTACATGATACAATACTTTTATAATTATTCCTTGTCCTATTGAAATGATTTGCAATCGATTTTATATTCAATACTTTTAATCGTCCGGTGATCTTCACAACTGCTTTTGATTCTGCTAAAAATTCAGAGTTTTTTTCGGCAAAATCAATTATCTCCATCTCTTTAAATCCTTTCCCTCTATCAGGAACAGTGACATAAGATTCGAAAACCAAACATTCTAGTCTGTTTAAATCATCTGGAAAATAACCTTGAATATTAACTCCTGAATTTTCTATAAAAATAATTCTGAGTGTTGTTGTTTGTAAATAAAAACGAATGGCTTCAATGTACTGATTCCTTCTTATCACCGGATCTTTTAATACTAAAGTCTCATTGGTGTTGGGATTTATGGTACCCGTCAACATAATGACTAAATCACTTAGATTATTTTCCATTTTAAAATAACATAAATATTACAGAAAACTATTTATAACCAATCGCCACCAAATGAGCTGTTTGATTTGAAATATTATCAAGGCCTCTAGATTGAAATTGATTAATAACATTCCCATATATCGTTTTCAAAATAGCCAGCGGATTCTTCTTATCAAAACCTTTTAAACTCATTACTCGATATTTTCCAGTTTTTACGGCATAATGCACTTCAACCTTGTCAAAATATCGCTCAAGTAATCTCTGTAACTCATCCCTTGTATAGTGCCGTATGTGATCTGGGTTCTTTCCTGGCCCTTCATTTTTTATAAAATCGCCATTGGGCGTGGTAAAATAGGCCCAACCACCCTTTTTAATAACTTTGGAAATATTGGCCACAAAAGGCTCATCTTTTGGTACATGCTCGATGACTTCAACACACGTGACAGCATCGTAAGTTTCATCGGCCAGAGTCGATTTAGTCATATCTTCAATGATCAAATCAGAAATATTTGAGCGTTTACCTTGAATGGTTTTTAAAATATCCTCTGTAAAACCTAGGTTTAGTTCTTTTTTGGCACCTTCCTCTTGTGGGACATCCAATAAAATGATTTTTGCCGGTAATCCAATGGTATAAGGCGACTTACGACCCCCTACGTCTAAAATAGTAATTGGCTTCGCTGTTTCATTATACGTTTTTAAAAGCCGCTTAATATCACGCCGAACAGTTTGCAAGTGTACTGTCATTATTGGAAATGTCACCCAGCGGAGCAATTCATAATTTGTCATTACGTACAGGATTAGGTCTTAAAAATTACCGCATTGCAATAATAGGTATATAGTTTGAAAATAACTTCTAAAAACCCAAAAGCTATAAAAATTAATCGCTAACACCGCATCAAGCTTGCGCCTTATAAAATAAATCGAAAGCTATATGTTGCGCATCCAAATTAAAATTTTCCCTCGCTCTTGCCACAGCATTTTGTTGGATGCTTTGCTTTTCTGAATATGGCATGTGATGCACCTCCATGATTTTTTGCGCCAATAACTTTGGTTGCCGTTTGGGAACGACCCATCCCGTTTTTGAGTTTAAGACATTTTCTGAAAGTCCTTCAGCATTGGAGACAATGCACAATAATCCCATAGACTGAGCCTCAACAACAGCATTACAAAACCCTTCTTGAATGCTATATTGCAAATATAGATCTGCTTTGTTAAGACACGACTTGACCTGCTCTGGTGACAATTTACCCGTGAATTCAACCTGATCTTCAATACCCAATTGATGCGCGGTAAACATTAAACGTTCGCGTTCTTCTCCCGCTCCAATAATGCTGTAATGAAAAGGGGTGCTTTGTCGTTTAAGCAAACTGAGGGCTTCTAAAGCATATTCAAGACCTTTCTTCCAGTGCAGTCTCGCAACGGTAACAATTTGTAAAATATCATTTGGAGATGAGGGCGCTTCGGAAGAAAAAAATGCCACATCAATCGCTGGTGTGATTACCGTTATAGTTTCCGAAGAAATAGCATTCGCGATCAATGTTTGCTTCATCTCATTTGACAGGACGTGATAGCTAACTTGCTTTGTAAACAGCCGATCGTAACAACCAGGATGTTTCAAAGGAGATAAATACAGGTCAAAACCTCTAAAACTTACAGCCATTTTGGCATTGATAGCTGTGGCAACGTTTTCTCGATTGTGAGCCAACATCCCAAAACCAAAATGCAACCAATCTAAAGATTCATCTAATAAAAACTCATTAAGCACAACACTTTTGATGGCTTCTTTAATGGAACGTCCATCGCTTCTTTCGTGATTAAACAAGCGTAAGCTCGCCCCAAAATGGATAAAAATTGATTTAAAAATAATCTGCAAAACACGTAGGCTCTTTTTTAAGATACCAGCTTGTAAATCAATATTTGAAATTGTTTTACAGGGTAGTTGTTGAGCGTTATCTGGTGCCTGATCCACAAATAAGATTACCTCGTAACCATTTGCTTCTAGCCCTTTGATTTTATTTCTGAAAAAAGTTTCAGAATACCCTGGGGCCGAAGACAGCACTAACCCAATTTTTTTATGAAAAGCGTGAGTATTCATAATCGTTCAAATAAGCTAATGACACCAGTAAAATTCTGTAAGAGCATTTGGTCGTCTTGGTTTTATTTTTTAAGGTGTTAGTTCTATAAGGATCTTGCTCTAGAGTTGATCATTTAGAGCATTATTGTAAAATGACAACATACCTTTCACCATGTTGGCTTCGGTATGGTGTTGATCAATGGTGTTGATCGCATTTTGTCTTATCCTTGAGGCTTCATGTTCTGCTAAGTTCATAATCTTCTTTATTTTTTGAGCCATTTGCACAGCATCCCGAATTGGCACTAGAAACCCATTTTCACCGTCTTCTATGACTTCATTCATACCACCACAATCTGTTGTAAGCACCATGGTTTTTAATGCCATAGCTTCTAAAACAACATTGGCAACACCTTCTTTATGACTTGATAATAACAACAAGTTGGCGTTAAACATGAGTTGTTGAACCTTATCAAAAGATTGTTTCTTTGTAAGCATCACGCAGTCTTGTAGGCCTAGGTCATAGATTTGATACATGAGCTCCATATCATTTGCCGCTCCAACAATGGTGTAAAAAAAAGATTCGCCTGCATCTTTCAGTTGTTTACAGGCATCAAGTGCCACAGTATATCCTTTGATCCAATGCGGCCTGCCTACTGAAATAATTTGATAGACGGTATTTTTAGGTTTTTCGGTCTTTACGATGTTATTTTTTTGTAAACCGCTATATACGACCGTCATGTAATGAGGTTGAGCGCCATACGTCTCAGCTTCTTTGGCGATAGCTTTGGAAACGGCATGAAATGCCCTTATAGAAGGAAAATGTAGTTTATAGCTTTCCGCCAATTCATGATCTGCAATAGGTGAATAATTAATGTGGGCACCGCGAAGACTTAGCACGAGTTTCATTCCGAAATCTTCCACCCAAGCCCATTCTGCAATCCCCTTTGCCCATTGGAGGTGAAATACATTGGGACGATAATAAAGCACAGGATAGTATTTCACTTTGCTATATAAATTGGCTCTATTTTCGGCAACTAAAAATCGGTCCAAGCGTTGTTTTTCCTTGAGCCTGGTCATGGTCAGTAAAATGGAATATCGCCATAAATATAAAAACTTATACAATTTATGCTGCTTATAGCCCAATACCTTAACATTCTCATTATAACGATTCTTTTTTGATAAGACTCCAAATAAGTAAACCGTTAGATCTTCTTTAGAGATGCCTTCAATTAGGCGTTCAATAAAAGTCGTACTAGGGATCTCACCCGAATAAATTGCTATGCTTGGCTGTTTTTTCAATCGTTACTTTTGAATATAGGTCATTATATCTTTGGCAAATTGCTCGCTTACAATCGTTCTACCTTTTGAATTGATATGAATAGCATCATAAAAATAAGAGGCGTCGTCTAAAACGTCAGAATGATTAATGACTTCATAATCTGTTTGGCCCATGACCACCGTTTTCAGCTTTAAAGGAGAAATATAACAAACTAATTTGATATCATTGGCGTCGCACAACATTCTGATACGTTCTAAAATCTCATTATTGAGCTCTAATGGCATCATTTTAGATTCTAGAATTTCCGAAGATTCCATGTTTTTATAAGGATAGGTATAATTTCCGTAGTGATCAAAACGATTGTGACGCTGGGGACTTAAAATACTAACTAGCGACGGATAAAACAATTCAGCATTAAAATAAGCGACACCTAACATAGGCTGCCACTTACTCAGCGCTAACAGCTTTGCATCGGTTTGTGAAAATTGTTGATAATAATCCAATACATAAGGTTCGCTAACGTATGGTAAAAACCGATAATCATTATCGCTCAATTTCTCATTTACAGCGTTATATCCATCAACACTTGGTGCTAAGACACATATTTTGGTCGTTTTACCTTGCGCTAAAAAGTGCTGTAACATCAAATACTGGCTCGGTAAGTTAGTGTCATCAATGGATAGATTTATACCACTGGTTTTAGAAATGGCATCGACAACTTGCGTATTGATTGAGGTGAGACCCGTACTGGCGCCTAATATTATATAGTCAAAATCATCTTGTTGAACCTCATTTACCAAAAACGAGGGCTTGTAAAAACTACCCTGTTTTAATCCCCAAAGACTTATAAAAGACAGGACATTTGCAATCAAAATGATGGCGATAAGGATAATCCCAAAACGTTTTAAAAAAGCGGTCATTGTTAGAATTGAAAATATATAAAATCTGATGGGTTCTTAAACACACCCATAAAGATGATGATAATAGAGATAAAGATGGCAGACAAATTTGATAATTTAACTTCCTTGTGATTGTTTTGAACAGCATATAACTCAAAACCGCAAAGCATAAGAAGAGAGACCATTATGATACTGCTAAAAAGAAGCATTTTTGATGATGTATAAAAAATGTCAAGCGAGCATCCTGAAAAGCGAAACACATCCACAAGATAAGAACTGGCGATGCTTAAAGAATCGGCTCTAAAAAAAACCCAAGCCAAAATGACTAAAGAAAAGGTAACCAAAATTTTTGGCAGTTGACTTAATGACAACTGCGTACTAGATAAATAGCTTCGATTTTTGTTGGTCAACAACAACGGTAAAAATAAAAGTCCATGAATACAGCCCCAAACAAGAAAGGTCCAATTGGCACCATGCCAAAACCCGCTAATTAAAAAAACAAGCATCACGTTTCTAATTTTTAAAAATTTACTTCCCCTTGAACCTCCCAACGGGATGTACAGATAATCTCTAAACCAGGTGGAGAGTGAGATATGCCAGCGTCTCCAAAATTCCGCAATATTTCTAGAGAAGTAAGGAAACGAAAAGTTGGTCATTAAGGAGAACCCGAATAAGCGCGCCACACCAATGGCAATATCAGAATACCCAGAAAAGTCGCCATAGATTTGGAACCCAAATAAGATGGCACCAAACACTAGCTCCAAGGAAGAATAATTTCCCGAAGATTCAAAGAGTTGATTGACAAAAAATGCACAATTATCGGCTACCACCACTTTTTTAAAGAGTCCCCAAATAATTAAATACACGCCACTCATCGCAAACTGCGTGTTAAATGTTCTTTCCTTTTGAAATTGAGGTAATAATTTGGTCGCGCGTTCTATGGGACCAGCCACCAACTGCGGGAAAAATGCCACATAAGCCATAAACTGAACCAAATTTTTACTGGGCTCTAATTTTTGGCGATAGACGTCAATCGTATAACTTAGGGTTTGAAACGTATAAAACGAAATGCCTACAGGTAAGATAATATTTAAACTGCTTATTTGCATCTCAACACCTACTGCACGCCATGTATCGACCCAACTATCTATAAAAAAATTAAAGTATTTAAAAAAGCCAAGTAACCCTACATTAAAACCAAGACTAATGAGCAATAATGTCTTTCTTTTATTTAGGTTGGTTTCACGACCAATAAGCCTTGCAATCGAATAATCAACTAAAGTACTCAACACAATAAGCGACAAAAAGCGATAATCCCACCAAGCATAGAACACATAGCTAGCGATGACAATAAGCACATTTTGGAGGGGTAACGATCGTTTAGCAACAAACCAATACAAAATAAAAATGATGGGGAGAAAAATAGCAAAATCTATGGAGTTAAAGAGCATGGCTTATATGTTGCAATTTTTTGGTTTCAATCCAATAGCCTTTGTTGCTATCCTGTAATTTTTGGATACATGGTGATGTCAAATATATCTAAAATCGAATTGATCTCCTTTAGTTCTGATCTACTAAATGGTGTTGCTCTATTATTACTATCTGACAATGTACCTTTTGAATGCGCTTTCGAGGACGGCGAAGCAAGTACTTTCTCAATATTTTTTGGATATTCAATATTAAATTCCTCACAAATTTTGTAAAACACATTGATATCTGCCACTAAGTCCTCATACTTGACAATCCTATAGTTTTTAGAAGGCTTTATTTCAAGTAGATGCAACGGAATGACATTCTCAATGCACCAGCGTAAAGTCTTTAATTGTAAATCTGTGTAGGTTGTATTATTACTGATATCTAAATTAAATTGGTGTTGTAGTAAGGCTACCAATTCCCTTTGCGATTTAAAATGGGACAAATCAACCAGCCATGGGAAATTAACCCGAGATTGAGACGCTAAAACATCGTAAGGGTCTCTTATAATATGAATTACAGGAATACCAAAGGTTGTATTCATGTAATGGGCAGCCAAGTTGCAACGTACGAATTTTATAATGTATTTCTTTGGTAGCCAAGGCCATAAATGCCTTTTAAAATTACGGTTACTATTTTGAGCAATCCAATCATTATCCACACGGTTCGAAAATACTTGTTTTAGGTAGTTATGTGCGGCTGTTGAATTCTGTTTGCTTTGCAACCATTGATCACACAATAAGTAGCCTTTCTCGGTATGCTCCTCTTGCTCGGGCTCAAACAACATACGATATCGTGGCGTTTGAGCTATAGTTTCAGACAGCCAGCTCGTACCGCTTCTTGCGGTGCCTACGATAATAATATGCTTATTGAATCTAAGCATGTTGAGCGCTATTATTCATCAATTCTTTGTAAAGTATATCGTGAGCGTTTATAAAGTTAGTCATATCAAAATTTGAAATACAGTATTGCCGAAGATCACTGCCAATTTGATCGCGTTCAGTCTTAGATTTGGAGATCATCGCGCTTAGTTTCCTTTGCAACTCATCAACATTGCCTGCCATAAACATCAACTGTGTAAAGTCTTTCAAAACAAATTTAATTCCAGAAACCTCAGATCCCAACACAGGAACACCCATACTCATGGCTTCCACTAATGCCATTGGCATGCCCTCGCGTCGACCTTCATCTAAAGTAGGTATCACATAAAGATCAGACTTTGAAAGATAAGGTCTTACATCTGGCTTTTGGCCAATAAATGAGATTTGATGTTCCAGTTGCAACTCTTTTACAAGTGCTACCATCATTTTACCATATTCGGTAGTGTTTGCTCCTAATATGGTCAATTTTACCTGCGTCGTATCTAGAGCTTTTATAGCCTTAATTAAAACACTAATGCCTTTAACCGCAACTAAATTAGCAACGGTTATAATTTCAAATGCTTCGGAAATACGCTTTTTATCAAAATGCTTCCCACTATAATACTCCGTATCTATTCCTAGCGGAATTAAACGTTGATTTTTTTTCTTCGGAAAATAACGTTGCATCTCATCATTGATTGTCACAATAAAATTGGCCAAGTAACTCTTAACGACCCAATGCTTACTTTGAAAGCCCATCGCTTTTTTTGTGTACATCCATTTGGCACCTGCAAGTCTCGCTGCCACAGCCTCTGTCCAATCATTACTCCATTGCCATGAATGAATGATATCATACTCTTGATTTTTAAAAAAAGTTGAGATCGCTTTAATTCTAGAGTATAATGTGAGATAAGGACGATACGACGTTTTAGTCTTCACAATGTGTATTGGCAATCCTAAAGCTTCAACCGTATGAAAAAATGCTCCACGGTTATGACCACAGGCAATTTCTATTTCAAATTGTGATTTGTCCAATCCATTGACCAAATCATAAATAACCTTACCACTACCTGCCGTTTTGAAATTAGACGTCGTAAACAATATTTTAACGCGTTTGCCCATGCTATAAACGTCTGATAATTTTAGCCGGATTTCCAGCAACTATACAATTTGAAGGGATGTCTTTAACAACCACAGCTCCAGCTCCGATAGTTACATTATGACCAATATTGACAGCTCCAATAATCACAACGTTCGCGCCAACCGTTACATTATCTCCAATTACAGGAAGTAAGGCATTATCATTTCCTTTGTTACCAATGGTCAAACTATTTCTAAACTGAAAATTATAACCAATTGATTTTGCATTGATCACAGTCGCAAACGGATGATAGCACATCAAACCACCTTTAATTTTAGTCCCTCCAAAGATCTTACACTGAAATGGTTTCGTAAATAGTCTGCCCCATCTATGTTTTTGTCTCTTAATGCGCCAAAAAAAGATAAAGGCAAATTCTGGATAATAGTGCATAAGATGGTAAAATTGTTGTTCCATCGGTTTCTCAATGACCTTGCTGCCGCGCACAATTAACGTTTGACGTATATCCTGCTTGATATCCTCTCGCGGTTTAACATACTTTCGATAGAGCGAAGGCAAAACGAGTTTTCGGGAGATGTGTTTTAGCTTTTTGGACATTGTATGAAACCTATACCTTCAGTTTTTTAATTTCTGCGGGCACTATATGATATCCATAGATTTTCCGAAGCGATTCAAAAGGCAGAACGACTAAAATACTTAAATAAAATCGAATAGAAAATGGAACATCAATAGATTTTATTTCTGAAAGCAACTGCTGTTTTAATGCATACCGTTTTCGCAAACCTGATGTGTGACAAATTTGACGTGCCATGGACTGAAAAATTTGAGCGAAGAGCAAGGTCTTAAATTGTAATGGTACGCTGTGGTGTTGATAAAACGGTAAATGCTCCATGACCAACCTTGGCCAAACCATAAAAGCACGCGGCGTTTTCTTCTTAACCTTTTGAATAGTGGACGCCTCATGCTTAAAGTATAAATACACATATCTATCTAAGAAAGCAACATTACACAACATGCCCAATCTGATATCTAAGGCAGTATCTTGACCAATTCGTAAGGCTTCGTTGTAATATCCTATTTTATAAAATACGGAGGCACGATATAAAAACGCTGGTGGACCTACCACAGATCTTAAATCTGAAAACCATTTGAGACCCCAAAAAGGACGCTCTTTCAATCGTAATTCAAAAGTTTCATCATTTGACTTTGGAGTTTCTAAAATACTTTTGTTTGATTTTATCATTTTACCAAACACTGCATCTATCTCCTTATTAGACTCTAATGCTTCAAGCATATCTTTTAAAGCGTTTGGAAAGATGTCATCATCAACATCAAATAGATAAATATACTTTCCAGATGCATGCTGTAAGCCCTTATTACGGGTTGGTGCTGCCCCTTTTTTTAATTGGTGCAATAGTGTAATTCTGTCGTCTTTTTCTATGAGACTATTAATTTTTTGAACCGAACCATCCGTTGAATTATTATCGACATATAAGATTTCAATATCCTCAATATCTTGATCAACAATAGATGCGTAAGATTTTTGAATGAAATCTTCAGCGTTAAAAACCGGAATAATTACGGAAAGAATCATAACGCGGGATTATGAAAATTTTTAGACCAAAGTGATAGTGTCAAGAGCATGCTTAGGGCGTGGGCATTATTGACGTAATCTGCTCCCTTAAAATTTGAATAGCATTGTTCGACGATTTTTTTTGGTATAAATTGATTAAAAGTCTTATCAAAAATACGTTTTTGGAGCTCCTTATCATTCTGTTCTCCAAGAAACTGCAGCTCAAAATTACGTTGTACATAAGGGTTTCCCACGAGACCATTGGCGGTACGTTTAAGTTTTGAATAAACTCTATAAGGTAAGTTGAAAGGAGATCTATTGAAATGGTAGTTGTTTATATTAAAAGGCTTTTGCGCGTGCCATGTAATATTTGACAAACCCTTGTCCTGTTTTAAATGTGCAATTTGTAATTTTCTGTCTGCCAGATAAGCCTCGGGAACTGTGCATATAAATTGGCACATGCGATCATCGTAATAAGGCAATGTTATGGGATGTGCGGCTTCAAATACACTTAAATTGCTCGTTGTCCATCGGTGTGCCCATTGAGAGGTTTTAAACGCACGAACTTTTGCACTAAGGTTTTCAATTTTAATTTTAGATAAGGACGTCTCTATTCTAGAAATCAAATAATCCCTAAAATTACCGTTGAGTTCCCAATGCCCCCAAAGCTGTTCGGCAAGTTTAAAGCCGTCTGGTCTAATCATTTTCTTAAACAGGAGAGGTATGATATCGTTTTCTTTGGTGCCTTCTGGCACGCCACGATCAAATAAAACGTCACCCCAATGCCCAAGAGAAAATACCCCATTCATTTTTTTTAACTCTGGCAATACGGCCATTTGTCGTGGATGGGTAAACTCTGAATAGCACTTGTTAATATGAGCCAACTCGTCGATACAATTCCATAAATAGCCATTTTCAATTTGAAAATTTTTAAAGCTAAAGCCGCATTCATGGGCTATCTGTTCACTAATTTTATGTTCAGGATAACCGCCCTTAAAATAATAACTATAAGCCTGTACAGGATTCTCCAAATTCTTTAAAACTAAAGCTTGGCTGCGACTATCAAGACCGCCAGATAAAGGTAAGATTACATTTTGATTGCCAATTTGTTCTTTGACGATTGTTTGTAACAATGCTTTGTACTCTTCTAGAACCGAGTCAAATGAAATATTTCTAGGGGTATAATGCCATTCAAAATTGACTTTCGAGCTTTTTAAAAAGCCTTTAGCATCTAATTGATAATCTCTTGCAGGCAGTAAGCAACATTCGTCTTTGTAATACGTATCGTCATCAAAAAAAAAGCCGGTAGCTAGAAAAACACAAATAGCCTGATAGTCAATTGCTTGTATCTCATTCATTTTTACAAACGAATTCGAACTTGATAAAATTGGAGTAGTAATTTTTTTCAATCTATAATATTGCTTTGATCCCTTCGTAAATAATCTATAATTAAACCCTGTGAATTCGGTTTTTTATAACAAATGCCTATAAGGTTCTAAAACCTCTTTAGGCTTATTAATCTCTATGATAGCCTTTTCCTTTCTTGGCAAAATATTAAAAAATCTTGTTTTATTGAGTCGTCTCATTTTTTTCTTATCAAAAAATAGATTTTTACGGTAGAATTCAGAAATATCTTCCTTTGATTTATCTGGATCATTTACAACGGTTCTAAATAATTCTTTCAAATTCCCTATTTTTTTTCCGCTGAGATAATAATTTGGTCGCAACTTAAAATTTTGGGATTTTTTAATAAAATCCTCTAAGTCATATTGAAAATAGTGCAAAATATGCCCCGCATATAACTTTCTTAGGTTCGTACTATTATTCTTTAGTTTATATTTATGGACATTGTGTGGTATTAAACCACGTCCCACTCTTATAGCGCATTTTCCCATATTGTGGCTAACCCAATAGGAAGTTTTTGTTTCTTCTTTAGTATAAGGATTGGTAATTTTAAAATAAACCTGATCAAATTTCGAGTCAAAGTTTTTTTTTGTCTTAAAATGCGTTTCTTCTAATGTTACATGTTTATAATGCATTTGTCTAGGAATCACTTCATAAACCTCAAAACGGATTAGATCGATTTGCTCACGCATCATTTCTTTAAAAAAATCATCTAATGATTTATTGAAATAGCTAAACGGTAGAAAAAATTCATCAGCGTCAATGGAAATCAACCAATCAATATTCATAGCGAGACAGCGCTGTTCGGCATCATAACTATTTAAACATTGCCTTGCGGAATGATGGTCCTTTTTGTTTTTTGTGAATTTATCTAAAAACGATAAGTGATCGAATCTATCATCTTTTATAGACTCAAGACATTCAACGCCAGCTATGCCTTCTACCAACGGTCGGCCACCATCTTCTGTTCCATCAAAGTAGATAAAAATTCTAGAAACCCCAATATCCAAGTGGTAATAGACATGTTGCCTTAGGAGCCTCGCTTCATTTTTTACCGTTATGACAACTGCTGTCTTCATATGTCGTTTGTTCTAAAAAAACTCAGCTTAAACTTTCATTGGCATTGTACTAAAATTACCTTCGTTGGTAAGAATAGCATAGTCGTCGAAAAACCTGACATTGCAATTGAGATCGATTTTCCATCTCTGGGCAATCTCTTTCTCTTCATTACGGTTGGTATCGTCTATGAAAACTGCAAAATTAGAATGTAATTTAGCTTTTAAAAATGGTACGGCCGAGTATCTCGAATACTTTGAAAATGATGCAGGTGGACCATCAACCAAAACTAAATCTATGTCATCAACTTTTGATAATTTACTCGATAAAACCTCCATG
Organism: uncultured Flavobacteriaceae bacterium; assembly: GCA_963803715.1. Lineage (GTDB taxonomy): Bacteria > Bacteroidota > Bacteroidia > Flavobacteriales > Flavobacteriaceae > Psychroserpens. The sequence goes on along the minus strand of CAWDOF010000012.1, from coordinate 7,691 downwards.
TCGTACCACGCATTTTGTGATTTATATATAAAGTCTTTAGCAACACTGCTTTTTTTTGCGACTACTATTTCAACAAAATCAGTTAAATGTAATTGTTTGAGTTGGGCGTAAATTTTATCTGCCCATGCTTGGTCAGATTCCACGCTTATAAATTTTGAGCCGGGATATTTTAACTTTAAAAGCTTAGCGATATATATCGTTGATGCTCCAGATCCAAATTCAATAATTCTCTTTCGATTATTAATTTCAATTTCATTTAAGACATGCAAAATTAAATTAGGAGAAACGCTCCAGCTCGTTAAAGGCATAAAGAACTCCTCACTAATAAGTTTTGAAAGTTGCATATAACAAAACATTTTTTGAGAAAAGTTTCGCTGTCTATTAACAACATAATTAAACTTTTGATTGACCTGGTCGACTATTTTTTTGTACACCGTATGTAATAGTTTTGGTTGATAAGAAATAATTTTGCTCAAATTAAAGAATTTATCTCGATTTGAATCATTAATAATTTATTAAAACAGGACTAATAATGTGATTATTATGAGAGATTAGATTCTACCTTATTTTAAGATTAATCTACATTAAACTGAACAAAGCAAAACTATTGAAACTACAATTATACTTAGTCTTTAGGAACAAAAAAAATGTGATGCCCTTTGATCTTGTTATACGCTTCTCTCATTAAGGACACCAAAGCCGATATGCAATTATTAAATTCATAATAAATGACCTTTTAATGAAATTTCCTTAACTGTCAAATGGGTATCATACTGATGCAATTTTCATCAAATCTAGTTTAATGTTTTTGACATCAAATATCACACATCCAAAATAATACAAAATTTTAATGTCTCAAACAACCCTACAAGTATTGTCTTAAGGTTGCTTTTAATTTTCATGATTTAATTGAACGTAAAGAGAGCTTAATTTTTCAGTTTCCATTTCTATAGAAAAGTTTGTTTGCGCATGTTGGATGGCATTATTTGAAAAGTCTTGGTACATCGATGGATTTTTCCAAAGTAATTCAAGTTTTAATGCCGCCTGCTCATAGTCATTAGGTGGCACGCAATAACCAGATTCATTATGTTTAATAATCTCAGGAAGTCCTCCCGTGTCTGAAACTATTGCGGGAAGACCTAATGTTTGTGCTTCTATAACAGACATACCTAAAGACTCCGAGAGACTTAAGTGTAATATAAAGTCTGATTTTTTTAAGGCTGAAATTAAAATTTCATTAGCAACACGACCATGTATGTTCACGCAATCCTTAATTTTCAATTTATCTATCAAATAATAGAGTTGACCTAAATCTGGACCATCACCATAAATATCATAATGTACGGGTACACCTTTAAATTTTAAATAAGAAATTGTTTGGAGATTACTGTTAATGTTCTTTTCCCAACACATTCTAAATGCTGACGAAACCCTTAATTGATTGGGGTTACAAACTTTTGGCTCATTTAGAAATGGATGACCATACGAAATTGGTATTACATGAATACGCTCATTTTTTATGTGCCACTTCTCATGCATATAGTTTTTTTGATGCTCGCTCATTACAATTAGGGCGTCAATTTTATCACCATAATTACGATAAAAATCACTCCATTTTTTTGAGTACCATGGCTTGACATAGGTATCACCTCCTCTAAATGTAATCACCAATTTGGTGTTACTATTTCTCTTATGCAATTGCAATAAGTTAAGGGCCTTTGGAAAAAGATAAGACTGCTGGATGTGTAGGATGTCAATATCATGACTCATACAGAATCCAGTCATGAAATTTACTGAAAAGCCGTATTTGAGCTGGTAATAAAACGTTTTTAATCGTCTTACTCTATAGCCAGGAATATGAATATCACTCTGATTACTTATAGAATATGAGGCTACTAATACCTTCAAGGTCGAAACATTGCTTAAGGCAGCCATCACCGGTGGTATATAAGGCTGGTAATGTTGGCCAAATTCATTAAATAATTCTAAACAACGTATTTTCTTCAATTAGGATAATTTATATAAAATTAGCATTGATCGCGCAGACCTATTTACAGGGTTATCAATCAATTATTATAAAATTTACTATTTAAATTTTTATGAAAGATCAAACTTTTAACAACAAGACTACTAAATTTTAATTTAGGCATATTAAACTTTGATTTCAATTTGAAATAGTTTAAAATTATTGATGGGCTATAAGTTGACCTATTAATAAAAAAGTCTCTTATGATAAGATCTTGCTGCGCTTTAAGATAAGCTATGAATTGCTCAGCCTTAAAGAACTCATTCTTATTATTTTCAATAAGTGTATCACATAGAAGATCAAATTTAGTAATCTCATTATAGGTTAGAACACTTAATCTATTAAATGCTTTTGTTAGCAATCGCCTCTGTTCAAGCGTCGGTCTAAAATCTATAAATTGCAAAATCTCAATTCTAATCATAGTTTTCATGCGTTGCGATATATTTTGACGCTTAAAGGAAACTTGATTATTGTGCTGTCTATATTTAAATAAAACTTCCTTCAAGTTATGAAGTTTACCTACACGTAATAAAAAGACCCACATGGCATAATCTTCTGCCGGCTCTTTCTCAACATCGTATACGATACCATTTTCGAATAATACTTTTTTTCTTATCATCGTTGTTGGATGACCTAGAGCCGTTTTATTAAGTAATTTAATTTTTATGTCTTCATGCTGTATCGGTTGATTTTTAGCTCCGTCTTTACCCACAAAACCAAAATTAGTGCCGCAAACCACAACATCAGGATGCGAGTCCATAAATTCCAACTGTCTTAAGAACCTTTCAGGCAGACTGATATCATCACCATCCATTCTGGCAATATATTCGCCCTTTGCGATTGATAAACCGTGATTTAAACTTCGAGTATAGCCTGTATTATGCGCTTTCTCAATTAAAGTAATTCTTGGATCTTGGTATGATTTGATGATTTCTCGAGTATTATCTGTAGAGGCATCATCAATTATTAGAAATTCAAAATCACCAAAAGACTGATCCAAAATACTCTCAATCGCTTCTCCAACAAAGGCCTCGCAATTAAATACAGGCATTAACACTGTTATTCTTGGAGGTTCGTTCGTCATATTGCATTATTAATGAATACATGATTTTCTCCTTTAATATAAAAGGAAAAATCATACTGCTTGACAGCCGCAAACACGGTAGATTCACAATCAGGATACCATCTGTCATGAAATTCGATTATCAAACAGCGAGTTTTGGGAAGCCAAACTTCATATCCTTTAGAAAATATGTCCCTTTCAGCTCCTTCAATATCAATTTTTAATATGTCAATAACTTTTATGTCATGAAGTTCCATCAAAGATTGAATACTTAAACTTTTGACGCTTTCTATCGTATTTTCACAATCAACTGTATTATCTGATTCTTTCGTTACAAAGCCATATTTCCCTTTTGACTCATCCATAACATCAATATTAATATTTGCTGAGTGATGTAGCGCTTGTTGATAAATAACAACATTAGAATACCGAGCAACATTTTCTCGAAGTAAATCAACGTTGGACCCTTCTGGTTCTATGGAGTAAATTATAGATTCAGGGTATGCTCTAGAAAAATAAATCGCTGCAAGCCCAATATTTGCGCCTGCATCAATAATCGTCTTAGGTTTAAAATTTAAAGGAATATCATATTCATGCTCGATAAATATTTGACGAAAAGTAGAATGGTCAGAGGTACCTTTTCTTAGTTTAAAATAGGGATTAAAATTTTTATAACAGACTAAAATGAAAGAGTCATCTTTTAATTTCATAAACTCAATTTGACCAAGAAGCAATTTTATATAGGCTTTAATCCCGTTCAGTTTATACTTAAAAATAATATAAAAGATATTCATTTGCTAAAAAAATTATACAAGTCGAAATAATGATCTCTCGCGTTCAAATCTTCAGGCTATGTTTAGATATAGAACTGCGTTATACGCATATTAAGTTTAACTTAAACTCTATTTTTCAAAAATAGTATAATAATTGAGAATCTGATTTAAAATTATGTTTGGCTATTTTAAAAAGAACATTTAGTTTCTATTTGCAGAGCAGAACAAAAATTAGATAAAATTGTTTTGTCTGCAACCTTATTTACTAAATATTCATCGCTTACAACATTCATCCTTACATTAGCATTGCAGTATTTAAATACACATACAGAATATTGTCTTTTGCCAGAAATGTATGACTTTATCAGCCTACTAAGTTGCTCACACAATTTAAGCACAATAAACTTTAGTTTAATTTATCATACTAAAGCCTAAATTCATTATAGAATTGTCGTCAAACTCTTAATTCAAGTACAAATAAGTTTTATTAGTATCAGTATTCAATGACCTACTCTTTTCAATATCAATAAAACATGATTTTAGAATCGTACGTTTTTTATTAAATTCCTTCAACTTAGCACCATTAAAGAGAAACATAGCTTTTAATATTTGAGACTTACAGTATTTTAATTTATGATCAAATTTCTTTTCAAAAGCTTTGTGATTAATATTTGCTAAGTCTAGCTTTGTATGACGCTCAAATTTTTCAAAATGTTTAACTGAACCTTCAATTATCTTTTTCTTATCTGAATGAATTCGGTCATGAATGACTTTGGCTGAAGGTGTAAATCCAATTTTGAGATTATGATATATTAGTCTGTGGCAATAATTTGCGTCTTCTCCGTAGTGAAAAAATATAGGATCAAATCCACCAACTTTTTCGAGACATTCTCTCGAAATTAGCCATGCAGCAGCATTAACAAATGGCAATTCATAAATAGTATGAATTGGATGCTTCAAAACTAAATCAGAAAAGTAATGCCCTTTTTCGGCTTGGAGAATATATTTAAAGAAGTTTTTTTCGAGCTTAGAAGCTGAATTATCAAGATGTAATGGCGACAAAATTCCGAACTCAGAATTTTGTTTTTGGAGAAAAATTAACTGCTCTAAGCATGAACCGATAAGATAAGCGTCCTGATTTAATAGAAAAACATGCTCGGCTCCTTGATTTAAAGCATAACTAATTCCTATATTATTCGCTTGACCAAAGCCAAGATTTTGTTTCATTTTGAAAAGCTGGACTTCAGGAAATTTTTTTTCAATAGTATAGAGAGTATCATCTTTTGAAGCGTTATCAACCACAATGGCACTATATCCTTTACAACTATTCAGACATTTTTCTATCCACGGTTCCCCATTATAGGTGACAATGACTATAAAATTTTTTGACATTTTATGCTAAGTATTGTTCTTAAATTTGCTTGCTAACCATTTAGTGTTTTTCGCTCCTATTAGATACTTGACAATACTAATTTTATTTTGTCTTCTAGCATCTATTCTATTTTTAAGCTGTATTCTCCAAAATTTAAAATATAAGTCTAGGTTATGTTCTACATTTAATTCCTGTTGCGCAAATCTTAAAAAATAGGCTGAATCCTTTGCTTTATATTTCAACAATTCACGTTTAAATTCGCTTAAAGTAAATTCTCTGTTGGAATAACGTCCAGAACAATTATGTCTTAAACTAAATCCTAAATTACGTTTAACGTAACCATCTCCGCAAGAATCAAAATAACGGCGATTGTCATATACTATTACTGGCCTTCCACATGCCATCGCTTCATAAGCACTGCGCCCAAGTCCTACGACTAAGTCTGCTTCATTAATTTTGTCCTCTACATTCCATATTGCTTGATCATACTTATAAGCTTCTAAAAAGCTCAAACCCATTTCTGTACACGCTTTTTCAACAAAGGTATTTGCTTCAATAGAATGACATAAACTTAAAACCGTTTTTAATTTCTTGCTGACTGGTTTCTTTTCGTAAAACCTTTTTAAGTTAATACTATTATGAATCAAAACGCTCGGAAAACCTAGCTTAGCGAGGTGATTTTGAACTTCTGAGGAAATTGAAACGTAGGCGTTTGCTTTTGGCGATGGTTGTTCGAGCTTAGGGAATATACCATGACAGGTTTGAATTATATAGCCTAATTTATACAAACTTTCAACACAAGTATTATGATTAGCTAATATTAAATCATACTTTTTCATTGTCATAAAAGAAACATCAAGATCATTTTCAATTTTATCTGAAACTAAACCTTTGTTAAAAGTAAAATACTCAACATTTATTCCTTTTGAAACTAACTCCTCTATTATTGTAAAAGTAAAAGTCTCGGATCCACCTAAATTTTTTAAATTATGGTTTGCCACGAGAATTTTAATATTTTCCATAATCTAATATTTTCAGTAAGAATTGAAAAAATTAATTTCACTATTCAGTCTTTCTTCTAAGTATTCTAGATTGTCTTTATCTATTTCGCTGAGATATGAATCATGTAAGCCTTTTCTGAACACACCTGCAACATCAACCTTAGAAACGCCGGTATTATTGTTGATTATTTCTGTTATATCAGTTTTATCTAGCTCCAAATATTCAAAAATTTTAGATAACTCTGCATCTGTTTGGAGTAAAAGATTCTCGTAAAAGACAATATGATATCTATTTAACCCAACGATCTCCATGAGATATTTATAATATTTAATGACTAGAGATATGCTTTTTTCCAAAGTGTGCCCTTCTAAAAAGGTCATTTTAGATTTTTGCATTGAATTCACAATGGCAATGGGGTGTCGTAAAATTATGATGTTCTTTGAATTTGGAAAATCCTTTACAATTTCATTCCAAAAAAATGTATGAGATGGTGTTTTTTCGATAATTAAAAATCCCTTGTTCTCCTTCGTGAATTTTTTTATCTTCGATTTCGCATTTTTTCTATCCTTTATATAAATACCACTTTCACTAGTTTTATACAAACCGTTTTTATTTGGTAAAACATTATCAGTAAACGGTTTTACTAGTGTATGTGACTCTAATAAAGACCAAAGCCAAGTCGTACCACCTCTGGCTGAGCCAAATATGAATGTAATATTCGCTTTTTTCTTAAAAAACATAATTTATATTATTATTGTCTAATCAAATAAGAGGGACTTATCCGCATATAGAAAAAGCTGAACACATATATTATTCCAAATTAAACTTAAATGAATGCTTGACCAAAACTCCTTCCTTAGATACCTGCTCTTTGCCGCTATTATAAAAATCACCGCCTACAATATTAAAACTTAAGGCATTTTCGACGTCATCTTCAATTCCTCCAGTTGCAAAACAGGTTAATTGAATATGATAATTACCATTAGGTAAAGGCATTTCAGAAATTATGCAATCAACATAGGAATTATCTATTATGGGTATATTCAACATTTTAGGGTTTGTAAAATGATTATTGCATAAAAATCTCAAAGTCCCTTTAGCGTCATAAAATCGAACTCTTACACCAACATTTGTAATATTAGCTGACGTTTTAAAATATATTCTTACTTTATAAAGTTCACCTGACAAGAGATTATGCTGTTCCTCATTATTTTTATTTAAAATTAATATTCTCATAAAACGTAAGTTTCCACGACCACCTCTATCTAAACGGTCCTTTAAACTTACATTTTCATGTTTTTTTCCTTGGCTCAAATAAAAATCTACAGCCTCATCCGTTCCGCCTTCAAAAACGCTTACACCATGTTCTAAAACAATTGCTCGAGTACATAAGCTCTTTACAGCAGCCATATTGTGACTAACAAATAAAACAGTGCGTCCTTCTCCTTGTGAGAT
>CAWDOF010000011.1:0-10320 GCA_963803715.1 uncultured Flavobacteriaceae bacterium | reverse complement strand
ACATCAGCCACTTTTCTTTGGTGAAGCCCTGGTACTGCATAAATAAAAATATCACTTCAAGTGAATTTACGCGGTAATCGAGAAGCTTTGGTGTTCCGAACGTTCTCGATACAACGCCACTTTCAGCGCGCCAATCGAACTGACAATCAAGTAATTATTACTAGTTTTGGGCAAAAGAAATCCCTATAAATGTTAAAAACTTCTTACAATTCCCGTAAGAAGAACTTTTATGCCATTCTGGAAACCCCGAACTTCGTTAGATGTGCTGAAGTTGTTTCAGTATCGTTGGATATAAATCATTAAAACGGATTCATATCTTTAAGGTTGTATGCCATGCTGAAAAAGCCACCGCACAAATAGGCACATTTGGTTTTTATCGACCCCCAAGCCAAACGCAAAAAACTAAAAGAGCCTATTTTTTGCCAGCGCTCGGACAGACTAACAATGAAACGAACGAAATGTATATTGAAAAACGAGATAAACGAGATTTTCGTGCTATTTTTGCGACTAAAATTTATACGGATATGAACCGAATAAAAGAAGTGCTGAAAGACAAAGGAATAAAACAAACTTGGTTAGCTGAGAAACTTGGAAAAAGTTACAATATGGTGAATGGTTATGCGCAAAATAGACAACAGCCAAGACTAGAAATACTAATGGAAATAGCAAACATATTAGACATAGATGTTAAAGAATTAATCATCTCGAATAAGCCTCAAAATCATGAATGAAAAAATGAATTTCATAGACTTATTTGCAGGAGCAGGAGGACTTTCAGAAGGTTTTATCCAAGCTGGTTTTGAACCTATTGCCCACGTTGAAATCGAAAAATCTGCTTGTAACACACTAAAAACCCGAGCGGCTTATCATTATTTAAAATCAAATAAGAAATATAAAACTTACCTATCTTACCTTAAGGGAGAAATTACTCGTCAGGAACTTTATAAAAGTGTTCCTAATGAAGTTTTAGCATCTATTATCAATGCACCAATCGGAGAAGAAAACAACAAGGAAATTCAAAATCAAATAGATAAATGTTTAGGAACTAGAAAGGTCGATTTTATTATTGGGGGACCACCTTGCCAGGCTTATTCATTGGTTGGAAGATCACGGTCGAAAACTAAAATGGAAGGTGACCCAAGAAATTATCTCTTTATTCAATATGCTGAATATCTAGAAAGATATAAACCTAAGATGTTCGTTTTTGAAAATGTATTGGGATTAAAGTCTGCTAAAGGTGGTCACTATCTCGAAGAAATGGAGAAGATTTTTAAAAAAAAGGGCTATCAAATAAAACTGCATACCCTTGAAGCAAAAAACTTTGGAGTATTGCAAAATAGAAAACGAATTGTCATTCTTGGTTGGCAAAAAAATAAAAAGGTTAATATTCCAAGCTTAGAAGAAATTGCAACTGAAAGTAATTTTTTAGTTAAAGATTTATTGAATGATTTGCCAGTTATAAAAGCTGGAGAGGGTGCAGACAAATTTTTGAAGTACAAAACAGAAACAACCGACTACCTCAAATCTCACGCCTTACGAAATGGGATTGACATTTTAACCCAACACGTTGCACGACCGCATAGAGAACAAGACAAGGAAATTTATAAAATTGCTGTTCAGAAATGGGAGAAAAAACAAGAGCGATTAAACTACAATGATTTACCCGAACGACTAAAAACGCATCAAAATCGTACTTCATTTTTTGACAGATTTAAAGTTGTAGCAGCAGATTTACCGTACTCACAAACTGTTGTTGCTCATATTGCTAAAGATGGTCATTATTATATTCATCCTGATAGTAAGCAAAATAGATCCCTGAGTGTAAGAGAAGCTGCTCGCCTACAGTCATTTCCTGACGACTATTATTTTGAAGGGGAAAAAGAGGGAGCGAACAGAACGGCTGCATTTAAACAAATTGGGAATGCTGTACCGCCATTGATGGCGAAAGAAGTTGCCAAAGCATTAAAAAAAGTGATAAATGGAAATTAACCACAAACTCACTTTATATGTAGCTTATTATCTTGCAAGATTTGATAAAGTGGCTCTCAAAAATCTTGGTTATAAGAACTGGGAATCTTCATTTTTAGATATAAGCACTAAACTAGATGTAAAGAAGCATTCAGTACGAAATTGGAGAGATGAATTCGACCCTTTATTTGGTTACAGAGCTGGTTGGTATCAAAGACCTATGAGCCCCAGCCGGACTAATGTGGCTTTAGCACTTGAAAATTTGGACGAGCTTGAAATTAGAGCAATTGTAGAAGATATTTTATCTGGAAAAATTCAAAGTGACACCGAAAATTTAAATCACTTGCTGTCCATTGCAGATGAAAATTCCGATAAGGACAAAAATTCATCATTTATACTAAGAGGTCCAACTGGAAAAAAGGCGGAACAATTTTTTATTGAATATCAAAGAATTAATAATTCTCCTATTGAAGGTGAGTTAATTGATACAAGAGATCTGGGATGCGGTTATGATTTTGAAATCAAATCTGAATCAGGTCAACATTTCATTGAAGTTAAAGGACTTGCTAGTAACACAGGTGGACTTCTCTTTACAAATAAGGAATGGGAAACTGCCAAACAGGAAAGAACAAAATATACTGTTTGTCTTGTGTCCAACATTAATTATTCACCTGAACTTTCTTTCATTAATGACCCATTTTCAAAATTAAATCCTAGAAAGAATATAATTCAAACAGTACAAGTGCAGTGGAGTGTATCCAATAACGAATTACAAAGTATAAATGATTGACTACTCCAACATACTCTCCACTTCTGCTGAACCAGAAGCAAGCTCAATGATTGAAACCTTTCGTGCAATTGGTTATTCTATCGAAACTGCCATTGCTGACATCATTGATAATTCAATTACTGCTGGAGCAAAGAATATCTGGATCGATTACAATTGGAAAGGTTCAAACACAACATTGTCTATTTTAGATGATGGCACAGGAATGAACAATGAGCAACTCATTCAAGCTATGCGACCTGGAAGTAGAAATCCATTGGAAGAACGAACCAGTAACGATTTGGGGCGGTTTGGTTTAGGACTAAAAACCGCATCATTTTCACAATCTCGAAAATTCACAGTTTTTTCAAAAGCAAAAGACTACAAGCCTATATACTGGACTTGGGATTTGGACTATGTGAACCAAGCACAAGCATGGAAATTAATTAGACATATTCCTAACGAAGAAAACTGGACTCATAAAATCGAAACCCTAGAAACAGGAACTTGTGTTGTTTGGTGGGATTTGGATAGGCTTACTAAAGACACAGCAAAAGACAATGAAGAAGCGAAAGCTAAGTTTATGGGAATTATGGATTCCGTTAAATCTCACTTATCAATGGTTTTTCACCGATATATGGATGAAGGATTAAAAATCTACTTCCGTGAACGTGAAATAAAGTCCTGGGATCCATTTATGATAGGTATAGAAAATTTGCAAAGCAAGCCTGAAACGAGATTAGAAGGTGGCTCAATTAGAATTAAAGGTTTTGTATTACCACACCGCTCAAAACTTTCAGCAGAACAATATAATTATGGTAAAGGACCAAAAGATAGCTGGACTGCTCATCAAGGTTTTTATGTTTATCGAAATCGAAGATTGTTAGTAGCAGGTGACTGGCTTGGGCTTTTTAAAAGAGAAGGACATTATGACCTTTGTAGGATTCAAATAGATTTACCAAACAGCTTTGATGAGGATTGGCAAATCGACATCAAGAAGTCTATTGCCAGACCTCCTGTGATATATCGTGAACAGATTTTGGCAATTGCAAAAGAAGCCAGAAATCAAGCAGTTGAAGTTTATAGACACAAAGGCAAAGTGCTTAAAAGAAAATTGGCTTCGAATGAATATTTTCCCTTTTGGGAAGAAAGAGCTAGACACGGTAAGCGTTTTTATAAAATCAATCGCAAACATCCGCTTTTAAATGAACTGCTGTCCAAATCTGGAGATTTAAAAAAAGACATTGAAAAGGTAATTCAGTTTATTGAAGAGACAATACCTGTTCCCTTAATAACACTTCAGGAAAGCGAAAATGAAAAACCACATGGACAGCCTTTTGAAGGGATAGACCACAATGCTATAAAGGAAACTATGCAAAAACTTTTCAATGGTTTTGTTGCTAGTGGACTTTCTACTGAAAAAGCAAAGGCAAGAATATTAAATACCGAACCTTATAATTTCTATCCAGAATACATTGAATTTTTGATAAATGAGTAAAAAAGACCCGATAAAAAATATTAGACAACTTTTATCCGATAGCTCTTCATACACTAGAGAAGAAATTGAAGATGCGGTTGATGAAGTTCTTAAAATGAAGTATTTCGTAAATGAGAATCGTGAAATGCTCATAAGAAGGATTGAAGAACTTTATACTATTAGACAAGATGAGTTTGGAACAATTTTAAAGGAAGATGAAAATAATCCTTGGTTAAATGAGAAAAGATCCGAAGTTGATTTTGAAAATGGTTTCTGGGGAAGGTATCGAGAGTATTTGGAAATAGAAAAGAATTTTGCACCTGATGTAATAAATAAGCTCGACAGAATAACCGATAGTATTCTTGACAACTTTTTCGACCCTTCAATTAAGGCTACAATTAATAAAAAAGGATTAGTTGTTGGGCAAGTACAATCAGGTAAAACAGCAAATTATACAGGGCTTATTTGTAAAGCCGCTGATGCTGGTTTTGGGTTAATCATTGTTTTAGCTGGAATACATAACAATCTCAGAAGTCAAACACAAATAAGAATTGACGAAAGTTTTTTAGGCTTTGACACACAACACACCAGAGCATTTGACCAAAGAAGTATTCAAATTGGAGTTGGTGACCCTTACTTTGGTTCTCCAATAGTTGCCCATTCTCTAACTTCAAGTATTGAAAAGGGAGACTTTACGCAAGGAGCAGCAAATGCATTAGGCTTAAACTTTAACACTTCTGAACCGATTGTAGCAGTAATAAAAAAGAATCCACATGTACTACGTAGAATTTATCAATGGTTGGGAGCTCAAGCAAATGAGGATAGTAAACTTGGACGCGTAATTCGGAACAAATCTCTTTTGCTTATTGATGATGAAGCGGATAATGCTTCTATCAATATTTCAAATGATCCTGAAAAGCAAAGCTCAATTAACGGATGGATTACTCAAATACTTAATCTATTTGGTAAAAATGCCTATGTCGGTTATACTGCCACACCATTCGCCAATATTTTTATCCCATTGGATGACCAAAACTTATTCCCAAGAAACTTTATAAAGAATATTCCAGCACCTTCCAATTACATTGGGCCAGAAAAAGTTTTTGGTTTTAGTCCATTGGAAGAAGACGAAGCTTCTAATACAGTTCTTCCAATTGTCAATAGAATCAATGATTGTAGAGATTTTGTTCCAGATAGACATAAAAAGGATGACCAAAAACCATCTTCGTTACCTGAATCCTTAAAAAGAGCAATACGCTGTTTTATAATCACTTGTGCAATCAGAAGATTAAGAGGGCAAACTACGGTGCATAATTCTATGCTTATTCACGTTTCAAGATTTGTTCTTTGGCAAGATCATATTGCGGAACTCGTATCTAATCAATTTATTTATTACAGAAGAGGCATTGACCAAAACGACACCGTAATTCTGAATGAATTTAAAACAACCTTTGAAAAAGATGAAAATGGTTATAAATCTTTTGTGACCGTTTCCCAACAAATTTTAGATTCCGAACTTAAAAATCTAGATTCCCAAACACAAGTCCATCTATGGAGTGATGTACTAGAACATTTGAATGATGCGGCTGCTCGAATAGAAGTAAAATCAATCCATGGTGGTTCGGGTGAAGCCCTATACTATTTTGACCATAAAAATGGATTATCCGTAATTGCTGTAGGCGGAAATAAACTTTCCAGAGGTTTAACCCTAGAAGGACTTTCGGTAAGCTACTATTTACGAGCATCAAGAATGTATGACACTTTGATGCAAATGGGGCGTTGGTTTGGATATAGAGGTGGATATGCTGATTTATGTCGTCTGTTTACAAGTAGAGAGTTAAATGAATGGTTTTGCCATATTACTCAGGCATCCGAAGAATTAAGAGAAGAATTTGATTATATGACGGATGTTGCGGGTTCAACTCCTGAGCAATATGCCTTAAAAGTTAGAACACATCCTGGTGTTCTTCAAATATCGGCAACAAATAAAATGCGCTCAGCAATTACGGTTCAAATTTCTTGGGCAGGTAGATTAGTCGAATCTTATGAATTTAAGAAGGACATTTCCGTAATTGATAATAACTTCAAAAACACTCAAAAATTTATAGGAACTCTTCCTTCAGGTTTTGTAACAAAACCAAATGCTTTTGTTTGGTATGACATTCCAGCGGAGCAAATCATCAACTTTTTTGAAGGAATGCAGTCTGTAGAGAATCTTAAAAAGGCTGAGCCAAGAAAACTTATTCAATTCATTAATGCTCAATTAAGAAACGGTGAATTAACCGATTGGCGAATTGCTCTGATGTCAAAACCCAACTCCAAAAGTTCAAAATTTACTATCTCTGGTGATGATGTTGAAATCGGACAATGGGTAAGAAAAGAAGATGAATCCTTATCAGACAGTTCTGAAATCTATTATTTGAGGAAGTCACACATAATCAGTCCGAAAGATGAATTTATTGATTTGTCAAAAGATGAGTATAAGGATGCTTTTGAACTAACCAAAATTGATAGAGCAAGAAAGGGTAAAGATGGTGAACCAGCTTATCCAAACGGCCAAATAGTTAGAAATGAAATAAGAAAACCCAAAAAACCACTTCTTATACTCTATTTACTTAATCCAGATGAAAGTCTTTGGAAATATCCAATGGAAAAAGGAATCAATCCTTTTGTTGGTTATGCCATAAGCTTCCCAAAAAGTAATCACAACGCTCCAGTATCTTATGCTGTTAATGAGGAGTTACTCGACAGATTTGATATTGTTGAAGAAGATTTTGAAGATTATGGAGATGACGAAGATTGAAAATATTTGGCTCGGTTTAGAGGGTGATAATTTCAGTCACTCTGGTTTGCTTTATAAGCGATATTCAGCAGAAATTTTGCCTGATGTGTTTGTTGCTTTAAAAGCTCCAGAAAAACTGAGGTGTATTGCATTTAGAATAAGTGTCTCATTCTCTTTTGACGAAAATCAATGGAACAAACTCAAAGACATCAAGATAGAAACGCTGCCTGATGAAAGAGATAAAACAAAGAAATTCTTACTCATTCTATTACTCAATAAACAGCATAAAGACATTTTTTCTACCCTATGTGAAGATTTGATTTTTGGAGTGTCAGAAGTAACAGCGGAACAAACTTTAGTTGAAAAATTATTAGAGCGTTTGGCGAAATGGCAGTCCTTATTTGAAAAAGTTGGCAAACAAGGGTTATCAGACGAAGCACAAAGAGGTCTTTACGGGGAAATTTATTTTTTACGTTTTTTCTTGACCAATGCAACTGATAAAAACTATTGCTTAAAATCCTGGCTTGGTCCTGAAAAATCAATACAAGATTTTCAATACTCTAATTGGGCAGTTGAAGTAAAAACCACACACGGTAATAATCATCAAAAAATTCATATCACTAGTGAACGACAGTTGGATGATTCTATCATTGAAAAAATATTTCTGTATCACCTTTCGCTTGACATAAGAGTTGGAAATGGAGAATCATTGAATTCACTTATTGACGAAGTTTCGGAATTGCTGAATGACAATACAATGGCTTCTAATTTATTTAAGCTAAAATTATTGGAATCTGGATTTTATGAGATACACAGGCCTTTATACGAAGAAAGAGGTTATACCATTCGCCAAGAAAACTTGTACCGAGTTTCTGAAAATTTTCCAAGAATAACCGAAAATCAAATTCCAATTGGTGTTGGTGATGTAAAATATTCAATTGTTCTATCCGAATCAGAGGAATGGAGAATAAACACAGAAACTCTTTTGAGTGAAATACAATAGCATTTTATGGAAAATAAAGAATTACAGAAATTCTATATAGACATTCATGAAGAGATTAACTCAACCTTAATTACAGAGGAAGAAGGAACAAATCCAGAGCAGGTTTTTACTGAATTAGCATTGTCTTTCTTATCAGATGCCGGTGAGACTGAAAACTATCGAGTTTGTTTTGATGAAAAGATAAGCAAAAGAGGTGTTGAACATAAAATCAACGGCTATTCACTATATGAAAATTATGAAACCTTGGACTTATTTGTAACAATATATAATGGTGATTCCTCCATTCAAAGCGTTACAAAAGGAGATGCTGATAGGACAATTGATAGGGCTGTAAAGTTTTTCAGAAATGCGATTTATAAAGATTATGTAAATGAAATTGAGGAAAGTTCAGAAATATTTGACCTTGCTCAAACTTTAGCGAATGTTCCAGAAGTTAAAGAATATTTAACTCGAGTAAATATCTTCTTAATTACGAATGGTGAAGTAAAAGCTGATTTAAAAACTTCTGATACAGTTGCAGGGTACACGATTTTTTATAGAACGATTGATATAAACTATCTTTTCAATTTTTCAGACAAATCAAGAGTCCCTATTGAAATCAGCTTTGAACAGTCAGGTTATAAAGTTCCCTGTATTGTAAATGCAACTGAGAATTCTGAATATCAATCTTGGCTTGCAATTATTCCAGGTCTTGCACTAGCAGATATTTATGAGCAATATGGAGCAAGGCTTCTTGAGCAAAATGTTCGTTCATTTCTTCAGTTTACGGGTAAAATAAACAAAGGTATTCGTAACACTATTTTGAAAGAGCAACATATGTTTATGGCCTTTAATAATGGTATTGCTGCTACTGCCGAAGAAGTTACCATCTCAGACCTACCCAATAATCAAGGAAAGACAATTGCGCAGGTAAAAGATTTTCAAATTGTAAATGGCGGTCAAACAACAGCATCTGTTTATCATACTTGGAAAAAGGACAAGGTAGATATTAGCAATGTGTTTGTTCCTGTAAAGCTGACGATTGTAAAAAACAGAGACAACTTTTCTGAAATTGTTGGTCGTATAGCAGAATATGCAAATACTCAGAATAGGGTTTCAGCTTCTGATTTAAGTTCTAACAGAGAAAACCACGTACTGATTGAGAAACTGTCAAGAACAACTTGGGCTCCACCGATTTCAGGTGAAACGACTCAAACACGCTGGTTCTTTGAGCGTTCAAGAGGTCAGTATAAAAATGATAGAAACCGATTTGGAATAACTCCATCAAAGCGAAAACAATTTGACAAGCAGAACCCAAGAAGTCAAATGTTTACCAAGGAGCTGCTTGCTAAATACATCAACTCATATGAAGAAGTTTACAATGACAAGAAATTAGTTGTTGGGCCACATATCGTTGTTAGAGGTAGTCAGAAGAATTATGCTCAATTCCTAAATTATAATTTCAGTTTCAAACCTGACAATATTTGGTTTGAGGATTTAGTTGCAAAAGCATTATTATTTAAAAATGCTGAAAAAATCTACGGTGTAAAACCAAATGCAATTGGTGATATGCGATACATAACAGTTCCTTATTCAATAGCTTGGTTAGGTGTCAAATTGGATTATAAACTTGACCTATACAAAATCTGGAAACAACAATCCTTGAGCGAGATTCTTAAAGACAAACTCCATGAGGTAATGTCTAAAATAGAAGATTACATCAAAAACCAAGCTCCGGGTTCTTTATATGGGGAGTGGGCAAAAAAAGAAGAATGTTGGAACGCAATCAAAAATGAGGATTTCAAAATTACCATGGAAAGTTTAAAGGCGGACTTGGAAAATAAATCATCTGAAAAGCGTAAGAAATTAACAGAAAATGAAACACTAAAGGCCGAGAGAGAGGCTTCATTGAATAGATTAAAATCAATACATTTTAAAACTTGGAAGAAAATAGAAAACTGGGGAAGAGAGACTCAAAACCTTACCCAATATCAGTATGATATGGCTTCTACTCTAAGTAGTAAAATAAGAAACGAAAGAGAAATATCTGATATTCAGCTTAACCAAGGACAAGCTATTTTAAATTTAGTTGCTGAATTAAACCCTGAATTGTTTTTTGATATGGACGACTTCTTCATCGCTGACGATAAAAAGAAGGAGGAAGAAGTAGAAATTTCCATAGACCTCATTGAAAGAATTGTACAATGGGATAAAAGAAATAAAAGACTTGACGCATATAAATATCGCTTTATGGTTGACCTTTTAGAAGGGAGAAAGGAACTAACAGATAGGAATAAGTTTCTAGCAAAACTTAATTTAAAAACAGCAGAAAAGTATGGGTTCAG
>CAWDOF010000010.1:0-35712 GCA_963803715.1 uncultured Flavobacteriaceae bacterium | reverse complement strand
TTTGCTCCGGCAGAAAAGGCGTTAATACAGGAGTCAATAAATAGAAAAGGACGGTCGTGGAGGCTGTAAATACAATATTTCGAAAGGTAACATCTAATCGGCTTGACTGTCGCAGGTCGTAAATTTCGAATATCGTGCCGAAAATCGTAATGTAAACAGCCAATACGATGAGATCTATAATATTATTCTGCTCGATTCTTAAATAATCAAAATTAGAACTACTTTCTAATATATAAAGACCTAAAAAAACAACTAGAATATCAATAACTCGCAAAAGGATCTTACGTTCAGAAACTTCAAAATGTATATCTTTTTTTCGACTCATTGATTCATATAACTTCTTGGTAAATATAATAAGTTATAAGAGGTTTCAACCATTTTATCGTTCTAAGGTGTCAAACCATTGCTGTTTGATCTGATCCCAATCAAATTGTTCAACGTGTTTTCTTGCACTATTGGCAATGGTGTCTCGTAATTTAGCATTATTCATTAAGCTTATAATGGCGTTGACCATTGTTGTATCACTATTTGCTTCAACTAAAATCCCTGTCTTATTATGTTCGATTAAATAAGGCATACCGCCAACATTCGTAGATACAACTGGAAGACCCAAGGCCATCGCTTCGATAACGCTCAATGGGGTATTATCAAAATTTGTTGTATTGATAAAAATATTATAATCTCGAGACAGTTCAATCCATTGCGGTTTGCTCAATTTTCCCGTAAAGTTGACCTTTAGATTTAAAGTATGCGCTAAATTTTTTACGTCTTCCAAGATTCCATCGCTATCTGGACCTACCATACATAACTGAGCATTTGGATAGATGTCTTTTAGAGCCTTATATACGCGAATAGCAAGTTTAGGGTTATATATTTTTGAAAATGAACGCACCCACAACAGTTTTGGCGCATCATATGTTTTCGAACTAACTGGATAGTTTGCAATTTTTATCGTATTGGGAATGTAAACTACATTGTGATATTCATGTGTTTCAAAAGCATTTTTTAAAAACATAGAAGGCGCAATATTGATTTTAGAGTTTTTGAATAGCTTTGAAGATAACATTGGATTATTTTTCAATCTATTTGGCAAATTTCCACCGTGCAGTATGGGAATATATGGCAAATTAAATAGGCGACATAATTGACTGATCGCGTAAGCGTAATAAAAATTTTGCGTACTGTAGGTATCGATTAAGACCAAGTCGACCTTCTTTGACAGAAAAAAAACAGATTTTATCATATCGAGGAGTCTTAAAAACTTAAGATTCACTTTAGATGAATAATATAAGACATATCCTTCTGAACTTAGCAAGTTGCCCAATATCCCAATGTAAGAGGTATTAGAACCTTTACTTTGCAAATTGTTTCCGACGTACAGGATTTTTTTCATGAGTCACATTTAAGAGTGCTAGTGCATAGATAAAAGCGGGCATAGCGATGCGCATTGACATATGATTAATCGTTAGAAACCAAAATGCCATAAATGCATAAAAGTAATAGTTTTGTTTGTTCCGTGTTCTGATCGCCAAAGGCTTAAAGATTAGTATCACCAATATGACGATGCCGAAAAAACCGTGCTCAGCTAAGGTGCGACTCACCTCACTGTGTGAAGTAACACCCTGACCTGTTTCTTCTATTCGAGCATCCTTGGCTCTACTGGAACCGATACCAAAAAACGGACTAGAGATAAAACCATCCAACTCGTGCATAAATAATTCGCCACGACCTGTTGACAGATCTGCCTTTTCACGACCTAGATGATCTTTGTTTTCATAGCGTAAGTTGATTAACCCATCGGTTTGATTGATACTGACAAACCATGTTACTACTAAACTCATAAAAAATAAAGCAAAAATGGATATCAATTCGTTTTTCTTTTTAGACGAAACTCGTCCGTAGTAATAAAATAAAAATACAGCAATAGTAATCAGCGCTGTAATTACACCGCCTCGACTAAAGGTGACTATTGCTCTAAAAGAAAGCAACATGATGATAAAAGAATTTAAAATTTTAAGTCCGATGGTTGGTGAGTTAACAAATAATCTCACCGTCATGATAAAAATCCCTAGTCCCAAAATAGCTGATACCTGATTGGCGCCCCAACCCCCAGAAGCAGAGCGGTTTGATGCCGTATTGGTTAATACATCTTGTAAATCGGGAACATAGAAAAAGATGTAAATGGCATGAGCGATGATTGGCAGTACCATATAGAGCATGATTTGAGACATTTGCGAATAAGTAATTTTCTTATCGTAACAAAATAACGCAGCCAAGCCAAGACATACGGGTCCGCTCAAAACAAACGCAATATTAGTTCTAAAGTTAGCGTCAAAACTTAAAGTGGTAGAAGCGACAAAGATTGAAGGCACTAAAAAAATTAAGTAGATAAAGTAAGGATAACCCTTGCCGGAAAGTCCTTTGTAGAGCATTCCAAACAGAACTAAAAGTATCACTACATATTTACCAGCTTCATAGGAAAACGCACCTTTGGTCATGCGCAGCAATACTTCTGCTCCTACAAAATAGGCGCAGGCTTTTAGTACTTCGAAGGTTTTTTCACGTTCAGAGACAATAACTATTCGATAAATAAAATAAGATAAGGCGCTCAAAAAATAAACTTTTGCCAGACTTTCATTGAGATAAATAAGCATTCCAATTGCTGCATGAGATCCAATAAGTGAAATATAGGTAGTATCGGTCTTCAAAATTGATTGCTTTTTCTGAATGATCTTAAAAAGATCTGACAGATTAATTTAATACATTAGGAAAAAATACGCTTATAATTATCCAACGGAAAACGGTAATGATAACTTTTATTGACTAACAAAATCATAAAATGCGTCATAAAAACGGGGACATAAGGCCTAGTAATTTTTAAATATTTGTCGTAAACAGCGTTTCTATAATTACAGATCAAAAATGGCGTAACGCTTTCATTCAAGTAATTCTTGTTGATTATCTTTAAGCTAACGGTTTCACCCTCTCCAAAGTTTTCATAGAGCACTTTATGTCCAGAACGTTTGATTTGATACAATTCAATCACCGAAAGCGGCTCTTCTGTATCAACATAAAACATAATATTATAGGATATATCCACTAATACCCACTTATTTAATTCTTGAATATATACCTCATTAAAAGAGTGACCTCCAAATTCTTTATTAAATGGCGCACTTGTCGTTCCCCATTCTCTCACAGCGATATCATTGATAACGCAAAAATTGTTAAATATTTGAGCCATATCACTACAAACACCTCCTCCGCCAGATAACATCGTCTGTAAAGCTTGTTCTGATGGTTCACTTAAGCCAGGCCCACCTTTGATATTAGTTTTTAACCAAAGCCCTATTTGTTTGACTTTTTCTAAATCTGTATCTGGAGTGTGCCCTTTAAAAATTCTGGTATTAACGTCGTAAAAGTAAGATGGAATCTGTGGTTTTTTATTTAAGGTATTATAGTCAAATGCATCTATATCCTGAGTATCTGAATTCTTGGACAGCAAACGAAACCTCGTGAGATATAAAAACGGATGGCGTTTCACCGCCCAAAGTAATTTTTCAAAAATCATGAACTGAAAGTCAGTTTAAGCTCCACACCAGGTGTATAATAGACTGGATTTAAGTAAATTTGATAAATATTCAAGGTAATCAACTTATTAACAAACATATTAAAAAAAAATTGTAATAGTGAAACAGAGATATTAATTATTCATGACAGACTGCAATAATCGCTTATTATAATGATGATAGCTAAAAATAGCAGGGGAAATATGTTCATTATTAATCATTAAATGGTACTCTTTTGGAGTTAATGATAATAATCTTAATAATTGTTGACTAACCTCGATCTGAGAATTTTGTCTCAATAGAAATCCATTTTTACCATCTTCTATAAGTTGACCAATGGAGGACACATTAGACACTATTGATAAACAACCATAGTTAAGCGCCTCCGCAATGACTTTTGGAAAACCCTCTGATCTTGAAGGCAATATAATAGCATGCGCCTTGGCATATATCTCATGAACTTTCGATCTGGACAATATCCCATGGAAAATACATGTCACTGCTAAGCCATTAGCTTTTTCAATGTAACTGTGAATGTTATCACCTGTCCCTATAAAATGAACACTACTAATCTTTGATGCTTCATTTGCCTGTAGCGCTTCCAAAGCTTCTAAGATTAAATCAATCCCTTTCTCAGGTTCGATCCGCCCTACAAAGCAGAGCTCTATTGGAAATGTAAGATTTTTATAATCTCGAATTTCTCTACCTTTTTTTATGTCTTCGGCTAACAAACAGGGATTTTCAAAACTTAAACAGTGTTTTGGTTGATCATCCCAAACGCCATTAATGGTGACGATTTTATGTTGATGTCTTAATAACCAACGTTGAAGCCTATATCCTATGGGAGCATGTTGTTGTTTCCAATTCCCGGCATACTTAAACCAGCCCTTATGTTTTCTTTGGAATAATATGAAATACGGAATCATAAAAACACCAATTCCAGTTGGGGCACGAAACTGAAAAAAATCTGCGTTTTTCAGACTTCTATGAACTGTTTTTAGAATTAGTGGTGCATTAAAAAGTACTGATAGTTTATCAATAAGTTTAGGTCCACCTAAAGCAGGAATTGGAACAAATTTGATCCTGTTTGAAGTATAAGTGGTTGTATTTAACGGAGCAATTCCACGATGAAACATAGCGACGTGAGTGATGGTATCAAATAGGTCCAGTAAATGATTGATCTCTGTAACAGTAGAGACCAATCCTACGATGTGACCATCCTCGTTTCTATAATGTTCTGTATGCGATATGATGGTTAAATTACTCATTCAATACACTTTAAGTAAGCTTTAATAACGTCACTCCAATCATGCTTAGCTGCCCAGTTCATTGCTCCTTCGCGATAGGCATTAGGATTATTTAAAATTGTTTTAACTGCCTCAACAAAGGCATGACTGTTCTTAGGCGGCACCAACAAACCACTAATCTTAGCATCAATAGCATCTTTAATACCACAACCTAGAGATCCAATAGCAGGAATCCCTAATAGATTGGCTTCTAAAATAGCAATACCAAAACCCTCAACATCGCCTGTGGCGGTCTCGCTGCTAAGCATTACGAAAATATCAGAGTCCATTAGCATGGCTTGTAAGGCATCATCATTGACTCGACCGTGAAACGTGACGTGGTTATCTACATCTAAAACCGCAGCTTGTCTTAAAAAATCGTCTGCTTCAGTTTTTAACCCAACGCAATGGTAATGAAGCTTTGGGTATTTCAACAGTAAATCAGGAAGATGTGAAATGACGTTTAGCTGACCTTTTCGTGATGTTACATTACCTACCGTTATCAGTTTTGGAAATCCTTTTAGATTGGACTCATTTATGAGTTCACTGCACCATTTGTTTACAGCGATGCCATTTGGAATCACTGTAACCCTTAAATTCAAATGTTCAATAAGCCGTTTAGTATAATTTGAAACGGCAATGATCTTGTCAAATCTATTTAAAGACCAATCGATGGAGCACTTTAACCATATCCTTTTAAAATTAACCTCGGTACCATGTATTATCGCAAGGTATTTTCGATCAATGAATACGCTAAAAAACGCAACACTCCATAATGAAAATTTCCCGGTAGCTATAATGGTATCCGCCTTTTTGATCGAGAATAAAATTAGTTTTAATCTTATAAAGTACATAAAAACGCGAGGCGTTCTGAGCTTATTTCGCTTTACAAGAAACGGTAGATTTTGATCAAAATCAAGTTCCTCCTTTCCGTCTGAAGACCTTTGATCTGCAATGACTGTGATTTCAAAATCATTTTTTGACAGATATAGGGCTAAATTGTAAGCATGATTGCCTATACCGCCAGGTTGAGGAGGAAATTCCGAAGACACAATCAAAATACGTTTTTTAAGCTTATTCACGTCAACTCTTTAATTAAGGCTCCTTCTTCAATTTTTTGGCTTGCCAAGCGCCAAGATTCAATAACTTGGTATAATACGAATGGTAAAATTAGTAAGGTCAACAAAGCGCCAACCAATACTAAAGGTCTATTTTTTTTAAATTGATAAGGAAAAATTGAAAGTGGCACCATCCTTAATAATGCCATCCTTGTGGCCGACTTGCCAAAATAGCGTCTAAAATAATAAATCACACTAGGTATTGGTCGAGGCGCAAAAAGATTGGTTGGTCTAAAAGCATCCCAACTCCCCATTTCTCTTAATCCACCCGTTCCCGCCTTTACATCGATACATGAGGCAAAAGGGTTTGAAATACTTTTAATGCCTTCTAGATAGATACGATTACCAAACTCACCATCACCCATACGCTGCTTTTCAAACTGTCGATCAAATAGACCTACTTTATAAAACACGTCTTTCTGCAACATAGCGTTACCAGTCGCGAACTGCGATGCCAAAGCAAAAAACGAGCGTTCCTTCGGTATATTTTGTCCTTCAGGATGAAAGACGCCTGCGGAAACTTTAGCTTTAAAAAAATCGAGACATTTAAGATGTATCGAAATCCAATCGCTATGGACACGCACATCATCTTCTGACAACGCAATATATTCACCTTTCGCTTGTTCAATGGCTGTATTTCTAGCCAACCACAAAGCTTTTTTCTCTTGGCGAATCACATTAAAATCCAAATTAAAGCTCTTGTAAAAATCAGGCTGAAAGGGCTCAGATTGATCTACCACTATAACTTCGAAATTTGTATAGTCTTGTCGTTCTAAATCTAAGAGCACATCTTTTAAATATGCATAACGATTCAAGGTTGGGATGATAATACTAACCAAGGGTTTTTCCGTCAATAGTTTTGATGAAAAGGTAGGCCACTCTTGATATATTATTGGCGTATTTAGACGATGTCTTTTGACTGATCGCGTTTCGAACCATGCTCTAAACTCTTTAAAAGGATTATGAAAAGAAAGAATGCGAAAAAATAAAACATAAATAACCCAAGCAGTATGAAAATAGCTTCGCAAAAAACGATAATTATCTTCTAGTGGGAGTTCTGTAAATTGAGTGTAAGTTTCGCCATCTCCAATATAACCAATTTGAACGGCCTGCCACGACAAATCGTACTCTTTGGCTAATTCTGATATGTAATTATCATTTTTCGTTAATTGCTTTAAAATATCTTCAGGCAGAAATGCAATTTTAGGAAACACAGTATTTCCATACTTATTTTTCAGTCTGAAATAATGGGTGGGTTGTAGATATGTTAAAAATTTAAAAATCAATTATTTAATTAGCTGTAAGTGAACACTTATTATCTAAGATCATTTGTTTTAATTAGGATTGAAAAAAGAATGATTGACTACCCTACCCCCATATTCTTTATAAATAAAATCAAGATATCTCTTTACATTTTTTTTAACGCGGCCCTCTATCACCGAGCCACCAATTATTCCTTTACCGTCAAAATGAACTGACCCACCATGCCCCATATCTAATCCATATATCTCTAAAGGCTTGTCTAGACTGAAGGCCAAATAATAACCAAATAACATCAAAAACATACCACTATTTTGAACTTTTACTGGTAAACCTCTCTCTTCATAAAAATTGATAAATTTTTTAAAGTTAGAATGAGACGCTTTATTATCCACTAGTTGAGATATGAAAAATAAATTTTTATAATCTACTATTCTTAAGTGGTTTATCAAATAGTTCAAATTTTGCTTGTGCAATTGAGTATCACTGTAATAAAATATAATCTCTTGCTCAACGTCTAAACATATCTCGTTAGCGAGAAGCAATTGTACATAATAAGGATCGTTAACATAATAAAGGAAATTATAATTTTCAACCAACTTCCTGCCACTATTTGTCACTAAATATAAACAATCTTTTGAGGGATTAAACAGATTTGCACTTGGTCCATTGCACAAAACAACTATTTTATTTACTTCAGAAAATTTATCGAATAAATTTTCAAAATAATTAGACGCTCCTATATTATAGACCTTATTTGAAAATACACTTTTTATAAAGATGATAAGTCTAAAATAAATAGATGATAAAATTTTAATATACTTATTCATTATTTCTCAATACGACATATAAACTTGGTCCCCTAAAATGACCAAAAAAACCTTTTATCATATTAACATAGGTATCAAAATTTCTCCAAAGAAAAAACGGATACTTTTTTTCTTTGCAGAAGATCACTTCAAAATTGTAATAAGAAGCGATATTCTCTATATTTTTTATTGTAAAGAAATTAAGATGAATTGGAGGACCTGATTGAAAAATCCTATCATTTACATTTTCAAAATTGAGCCTCTTACTATAATTTGGAACAGTAAATCCGAAATAGCCATCAGGTGTCAACTTACGCTTCAATATCTTAAAAAGCTCGTTCAGATCTTGTAGATGCTCAATAACTTCAAAGGCTACTAGCGCATCAATTGAAGTATCAAAATCACTTAACTGTTTAAAATCACCACAAAAAATAGGCAATCCAATACTCTGGGCTCTATTTACAGTTTCACGATCTAATTCAAGTCCTTTATAATTCACTCCTTGATCTAAACAATGTTTTGCAGCTACACCAACGCCTGCGCCTATTTCTGCTACCAAGGTTGGTTTTCTGCCAAGAATATATTGAAGAACTTTACGCTTAACTCGACCCAACTTAACGTTTGAATTGTTTTTAAGCTTTTCAAATTCGGCAATATGTACGTTATATTGGGCTGTGTTATTATACAAGTTATCATACACCTCTATAAACTGCTCTTGAGTATATTGTTTTTTACAAAAAACAAGTTTACAACTTGTACATTCAACTAAATTAAATGTTTTGTTTTGTAATTTAATCGAACCTTTACAAATCTTGCAACTAGTATATTCGTTAAGCATTAAATATTATTTAGTTAAAATCGTACATTCTTTATGTTATAAGATGGTCTACTTAAAACAAATTGCCACCAAATGTGCAGTCTTATGAGCACTACCTTTAACTCCTCTAGATTGAAACTGATTAACTACGTTTCCAAAGAGCGTCTTTATTATGCCATAAGGATTGTTATTATTAAGACTTTTTAAACTCATTACTCGATATTTTCCTGTTTTTACTGCATATTGTACATCTACCCTATCAAAATATTTACCTAGTAAACTCTGCATTTCATGCTTAGTATAATGTCTCACATGATCAGGATTTTTATCTGGTCCCTCATTTTTGATAAAATCCCCATTAGGCGTTGTAAAGTAAGCCCATCCTCCTTTTTTCACAACCTTTGAAATGTTCTTTACAAATGGCTCATCGTCTAAAACATGTTCTATAACTTCAATACAGGTTACGGCATCATATGTGTCATCGAATAACGTTGATTTGGTCATATCTTGAATGATCAAGTTAGAGATATTAGATCGTTTTTTTTTGATGGTTTTGAGAATTTGCTCAGTAAAACCAAGGTTTAGTTCTTTTTTAGCACCAACTTCCTGTGGGACATCCATTAACGTAACATCTGCCCGCAACCCAATAGTATATGGCGATTTTCGACCACCAACATCTAAAATTGTAAATGGTTGCGCTATTTTTTTTTTAGATTTTATAAGCTGTTTAATATCGCGCCGAACAGTTTGCAAATGCACAGTCATTAATGGAAATGTTACCCAGCGAAACAATTCATATGTCGTCATTACTTAAAGTATTAGGTCATTTAATCGCGGTAATGCAATAATAGGAATATTGTTTGAAATTAACCGATAAAAACTAATTTACTCTTGGGTTTTATAAAACGATTTAAAGGCCTCATGCTGTGACTCTATATTAAATTGTTGTTTGGCTCTTTCAATGGCATTTTGTTGGATTAGCCGTTTTTCAGATCTTGACAGTCTATAAACCCTTATGATTTTTTCGGCTAAAAGTTGAGGTTGACGTTTTGGGACTACCCATCCTGTTTTTAAGTTCAATATGTTTTCTGAGAGTCCATCGGCGTTTGAAACAATACACAGTAGACCCATAGATTGAGCTTCTACTGCAGCATTGCAGAACCCTTCTTGAATACTATATTGTAAATATATATGTGAGTTGTTTAGATATCCTTTCACTTGTTCTGGAGATAATTTTCCCATGAACTCAACCGCATCGCTGATCCCCAATTGATGCGCTACAAAGACTAAGCGCTCATGCTCTTCTCCCGATCCAATTATTCGGTAATGAAATGGTATATGTTGTGCTTTCAAAATACTTAGTGCTTCCAGCGTATATTCAAGACCTTTTATCCAATGTAATCTGGCTATGGTAATAATCTCTAGTGTATCTCTTGATGTTTTGTTTTTCGTTGAAGTAAAATAGGCCGTATCAATAGCAGGTGGAATAATCTTAACTTTCCCGGCTAAAATATTCTGATTAATTAAAAATTGTTTCATACCGTTTGACAATACATGATAATTGACCTCTTTATGAAACAGCCTTGTATAACAACCCGGATGTTTCAAGGGAGATAAATACAGGTCAAAACCTCTAAAACTTACAGCCATTTTGGCATTGATAGCTGTGGCAACGTTTTCTCGATTGTGAGCCAACATACCAAAACCAAAATGCAGCCAATCTAAAGATTCATTGAGTAAAAACTCATTAAGCACAACGCTTTTAAGGGCTTCTTTGATAGAACGCCCATCGTTTATTTCGAATCTAAATAACCGCAAACTCGCCCCGAAATGGCTGAAGATTGATTTCAAAACAATAGGCAAAAGACTTCGGGTCTTTTTTAAAATGCCAACTTGCAAATCAACATTTGAAATCGTCTTACAAGGCAATTGCTGATCTTTAGCTGGTGCCTGATCCACAAATAAGATTACCTCGTAACCATGTGATTCTAGCACTCTGATTTTATTTCTGAAAAAAGTCTCAGAATAACCAGGAGCTGAAGACAGCACCAATCCAATTTTTTTATGAGAAGCGTTTGTATTCATAATGGTTTAAACAAGGAAATGACGACACTAAACGCATGTATTAAAATTTGGTTGTCTAAATTCTGTTTTAATGTTATAGTTCTATTAACACCTTGCATTATGGTTGATCTTTTAAAGCATTGTTATAAAATGATAACATCCCGTTGACCATTTGGGCTTCTGTATGATGTTCTTCAATAGTGTTTAGCGCATTTTGCCTGATGGTTGCTATGTCATGTTCTGATAGATCCATAATCCGCTGCATTTTTTGAGCCATTAGTACAGCATCCCGAATTGGCACTAAAAACCCATTTGCACCATCTTCAATGACTTCATTCATACCACCACAATTAGTCGTAAGTACCAAAGTTTTTAGCGACATGGCCTCTAAAACAACATTGGCAATACCTTCTTTATGGCTTGGTAATAGCAACAAATCGGCGTTAGACATAAGCTGTTGAACCGTAATAAAGGGTTGTTTCTTTGTAAGCCTTACGCAATCTTCTAAGCCTAAATCATGAATTTGATACATGAGTTCCATATCATTAGCCGCACCAACAATAGTATAAAAAAAAGAAACACCAGCATCTTTAAGTTGCTTACAGGCATCAAGCGCCACACGATATCCTTTGATCCAATGTGGCCTGCCTACTGAAATAATTTGATAGACAGCTTTTTTAGGTTTATCGTTGTGTACATGGTCATTTTTTTTCAAGCCACTATAAACTACGGTGATGTTCTCAGGTTTCGCGCCGTACAATTCTGCTTCTTTGGCAATAGCTTTGGAAACGGCGTGAAAGCCAGAGATAGATGGAAAATGCTTTGTATAACTTTCCGCCAATTCACGATCTGCAATTGGTGAATAATTAATGTGGGCACCGCGAAGACTTAAAACGAGTTTCATTCCAAAATCTTCAACCCAGGCCCATTCTGCAGTGCCTTTTGCCCATTGTAAGTGAAATATATCGGGACGGTAATACAGCACAGGATAATATTTCACTTTACTATATAAATCTGTTCTATTTTCGGTTACCAAGAATTGATCCAAACGTTTTTTCTGCGCAGGTCTTTTCAATATCAATAAAAAGGTATAACGCAACAAATACATAAGCTTAAACCATTTATGCTGCTTATAGCCCAATACCTTTACCTTAGGATTATAACTGTTCTTTTTCGATATGACTCCAAACAAGTAAACCGTGCAGCCTCGTTTAGAAACACCTTCAATAAGGCGTTCAATAAAGGTCGTACTGGGAATCTCACCAGAGTAGATGGCTATGCTTGGTTCTTTTTTCAATCGTTATTTTTGAACATATAACATTAAATCTTCAGCAAATTGCTCGCTCACAAGCGTTCTCCCTTTTGAATTGACATGAATAGCATCATAAAAATAAGAGGCGTCGTCTAAAACGTCAGAATGATTGATGACCTCGTAATCAGTTTGACTCAAGACCACCGTTTTCAGTTTTAAAGGAGAAATATAACAAACTAATTTTATACCATTGGCTTCGCACAACATTCTAATACGTCCTAAAACCTCACTATTAAGTTCTAATGACATGATTTCAGATTCTAAAATTTCCGAAGATTCCATTTTTTTATAAGGATAGGTGTAATTTCCGTAGTGATCAAAACGATTGTGACGTTCGGGACTGAACATACTAACTAGCGACGGATAAAACAATTCAGCATTAAAATAAGCAACACCTAGCATGGGCTGCCACTTACTCAGCGCTAACAGCTTTGCATCGGTTTGCGAAAACTGTTGATAATAATCCAAAACATAGGGTTCGCTAACATATGGTAAAAATCGATAATCATTATCACTCAATTTCTCGTTTGCAGCAATGTACCCATCTACACTAGGCGCTAAAATACATATTTTGGTCGTTTTACCTTGTGCTAAGAAGTGCTGTAACATCAAATACTGACTTGGTAAATTAGTGTCATCCATTGCTAGATTTATGCCACTGGTTTTAGAAATAGCATCGACGGCTTGCGTGTTTATTGTGGTAAGCCCTGTACTGGCGCCTAAAATTATATAATCAAAATTGTCTTGTTTAACCTCATTTACCAAGAACGAGGGCTTATAAAAACTGCCCTGTTTTAATCCCAAAAGACTTATAAAAGATAGGACATTGGCAATCAAAATGATGGCGATAAAGATGAGCCCAAAACGTTTTATGAAAGCGGTCATTGTTAAAATTGAAAATATATAAAATCGGATGGGTTCTTAAACACACCCATAAAGATGATGATAATAGAGATAAAGATGGCTGACAAATTTGATAATTTAACTTCCCGATGGTTTTTCTGAACAGCATAAAACTCAAATCCCAAAAGGATAACAATAGAAACCGTTATAATACCGCTAAACAGGAGCATTTTTGATGATTTATAAAATGAAACCATCGAATATCCTGAAAAACTAAAAATCTCCATAATATAGGAGTTGGCGATGGTTATAGAATCGGCTCTAAAAAAAACCCAAGCCAGTACCACCATAGAAAAGGTGACTAAAATTTTTGGCAGCTCACTTAAAGACAACCGTGTATTATGTAAATAGCTACGGTTTTTATTGGTTAACAGTAATGGTAAAAATAAAAGTCCGTGAATACCACCCCAAACAATGAAGGTCCAATTGGCACCATGCCAAAACCCGCTGATCAAAAAAACGATCATAACGTTTCTAATCTTGAGAGCCTTGCTTCCTTTTGAACCTCCCAAAGGAATATATAAATAATCTCGAAACCAAGTTGACAAAGAGATATGCCAACGTCGCCAGAATTCGGCAATATTTCTAGAGAAGTAAGGAAACGAAAAATTGGTCATTAAAGAAAACCCGAATAAGCGCGCGACGCCAATGGCAATATCAGAATAACCCGAAAAGTCACCGTAGATCTGAAATCCGAACAAGATGGCTCCAAACACGAGTTCTAAAGATGAGTAATGTCCCGAAGATTCAAATAGTTGATTGACAAAGAAGGCACAATTATCGGCTACCACCACTTTTTTAAAAAGTCCCCAAATAATTAAATACACACCACTCATGGCGAACTGCGTATTAAATGTTCTT
The DNA here is from genome assembly GCA_963803715.1 of uncultured Flavobacteriaceae bacterium. Lineage (GTDB taxonomy): Bacteria > Bacteroidota > Bacteroidia > Flavobacteriales > Flavobacteriaceae > Psychroserpens. The sequence goes on along the minus strand of CAWDOF010000010.1, from coordinate 21,713 downwards.
TCCTTCTGAAATTGAGGTAATAATCTAGTCGCGCGTTCTATGGGACCAGCAACCAACTGCGGAAAAAATGCAACATAGGCCATAAACTGAATAAAATTTTTACTAGGCGTTATTTTACTACGATACACATCAATCGTATAGCTTAAGGTTTGAAAAGTGTAAAAGGAAATCCCAACTGGTAAAATTATATTTAAAGTACTTCGTTGCATCTCAAGGCCTACAGCATGCCATACGTCAACCCAACTATCGATAAAAAAATTATAGTATTTAAAAAACCCGAGTAACCCAAGATTAAAACAAAGACTAACGAGTAATAATGCCTTTCTTTTTTTTTGGTTCGTTTCACCACTTATAAGCCTTGCCACCGTATAGTCAACTAGAGTACTCAATATAATAAGTGACAAAAAGCGGTAATCCCACCAGGCATAAAACACATAGCTCGCGATTACGATAAGCACATTTTGAAGCTTTAGAGATCGTTTATCTACAAACCAGTATAACATAAAAATGATGGGGAGAAAAAGAGCAAAATCTATGGAGTTGAAGAGCATGACTTATATATTGCAATTTTTCGGTTTCAATCAAATAGCATTTATAACGACCCTGTAATTTTTGGATACATGTTCATGTCAAATATATCTAAAATCATATTGATCTCTTTGAGTTCTGAAGCACTAAATGACGAATCCCTAGTTTTACTATTGGACAATGTGCCTTTTGAGTGGGCTTTTGACGATGGTAAAGCAATAATCCGTTCTATATCTTTAGAATATTCAATATTAAATTCCTCGCAAATGTCACAAAATACATTGGTGTCTGCTACTAAATCTTCATATTTTACAACTCTATAATTTTTAGAAGGCTTTACTTCAAGCACGTGCAACGGAATGATATTTTCAATACACCAGCGTAATGTCTTCAGCTCTAAATCTGTATAATTTGAACTAGTTATGATATCTAAATTAAATTCCTTTTGAATGAAGGCTACCAATTCTTTTTGTGATTTAAAATAGGACAAATCAACCAACCAAGGGAAATTAACCCGAGATTGAGAGGCTAAGACTTCATAAGGGTTTCTTATGACATGAACGACGGGAATACCGAAGGCAGCATTCATATAATGGGCTGATAGATTACAACGTACGAACTTTATGATAAATTTTTTTGGTAGCAATGGCCATAGGTGCATTTTATAATTTCGGTTGCTATTTTGAGCAATCCAATCACAATCCACGCGATTTGCAAAAACTTGTTTGAGATAATGATGAGCGGCTTTTGAATCTGATGGTTTTGTGAGCCATTGATCGCACAGTAAATACCCCAACTTTGTGCGAGTTTCCTGCTCTGGCTCAAATAACATACGGTAACGTCGTGTTTGGGCCATGGTTTCAGACAGCCAACTTGTACCGCTTCTTGCGGTGCCTACGATGATGAGATGCTTATCAAATGATTTCACTTAGGACACTTTTTTCGTTAGTTGAATATACAACTTTTGATGTAAGTCTATAAACTGATCCATAGATAAATTCAGCATACAATATTTACGTAATGCCTTTCCTAAATTTTGACGTTCCTCAATTGATTTAGACATTATCTTCATTATTGAAACCGTCAAATCTTGAACATTACCTGGCTCGAATAACAAATGCTTAAAATCCCTTAGAACATACTTTATTCCAGAAATATTTGATCCTAGTACAGGAACCGCCATACTCATGGCTTCTACTAGTGCCATTGGCATACCTTCACCTTTTTTATAAGTTGGTATGATATATAAGTCTGCCTCTGCAAGAAATGGTCGCACATCGAGCTGTTTTCCTGAAAAAATGATATGCTCTTCAAGCTTTAATTTTTTGACTAATGATTTCATATCCTCGCCATACGGATTATTGTGATTGCCTAAAATTTTAAGTTCTATATTTTTTTTCCTCAAAGATTGGACAGCATAAATTAGATACTCTATCCCCTTTAAAGGCACCAAGTTTGCGACGGTAACTATTTTAAAAGTTTTCTCACTTTTGCTAACACTAAAAGAAGCTGGGTTATAATGATTAGTATCTATCCCAAAGGGTATCAACTTTTGATTTCGTTTCCAAGAAAAATAATCGCGCATTTCTTCGTTGACCGTGATGATGAAACTAGCTAAAAAACATTTTATTTTCCAGTGTTGACTTTTAAAGCCCATAGCCTTTTTGGTAAAAACCCATTTTACCCCAACTAGTCTCAGCCGCGATAGCCTCTGTCCAGTCATTGCTCCAATGCCAGGAATGAACAATATCATAATTTTGCGTTTTGATAAATCTTGAAATAGGGCTGATCCTTGAATAAAGAGACCAATAAGGCCAATAGCGCGTCTTGGTCTTGATCACATGTATAGGTTGACCTAAAGATTCTACAATCTTAAAAAAATCACCATCACTATGTCCACATGCGATTTCTACCTTGAATTTAGATTTATCCAATCCTTTGGTCAAATCATAAATGACCTTTCCGCTTCCAGCAGTTTTAAAATTAGATGTCGTATATAGAATCTTTATTCTTTCATCTTTCATCAGTAAAATATTTAATCATAAACGTCATCTTCATTTTGCTTAAAATGACAAGGGTACTAATGGCGCTGCTACTTAGAATCAATTACCATGTTATTTAGAATATGCGGCACAATGTAATACTCGTAAAATTTCCGCAGCCAAATGAAAGGTAGAACAACAAAGCACTTCAAAAAAATTCTTACTATAAGAGGTATGTGTATTAATTGCATCTCAAATTTAAGAGATTTATAAAGCTCTAATCGATTAAGAAAACCTGAAGTGTATACGATTTGGCGTCCTGCCGCTTTGAAAATCTTTGAAAACAATATACGCTTAAATTTAAGAGGTACTTGATTTTCTAAATAGTAAGGAACATGTTCCTTAATTAATCGTGGCCAAATCATAAAAGCCCGAGGCATTTTTTTTTTAGCTCGTTGTATAGTGCTATCAGGATATTTATAGTACAAATAAACATACATATCTAAAAATGCGACATTACAACTCATTCCTAATTTAATATCAAATGCCGTATCTTCATTGTTTTTTATTGACTCATTGTAATATCCTATTTTTTCAAAAACAGACGATCTGTATAGGAAACCAGGTGGACCAACTACGGTATTTAAGTCTGAAAACCATAATAAGCCCCAATAAGGTTTTTCATTTAAGTGAACTTCCAGAGTCTCGTCAAGTGGCTTGATGGTGCGTGCAATACTTTTTGATGATTTTATCATCCTCCCAAATACCGCGTCTTGATTGGTATATTGCTCTAAAACACTGATCATTTTCTTCAATGCATTGGGAAAAATCTCATCATCTACATCAAAGACATAAACATATTTACCTTTAGCATTCTTTATCCCAAGGTTTCGAGCTGAAGAAGCGCCTTGCTTTGGCTGTTGTAAAAGTTTTACCCTGTCATCGGTTCTTGCCAGAGCCAAAACTTCTTTTTCTGAATTATCGATTGAATTGTTATTAATATATAGCAGCTCAATGTCTAAAATATCTTGAGCGCTAATAGAATTGTAAGATTTACGTATGAAATCTTGTGCATTGTAAAACGGGATAATCACTGAGAGCATCATATCGTAGTACCATAAATGTCCTTATACCAGCATGAAATTGTCAACAACATACTCACGGCGTGTGCATTGTTGATATAATCAACATTCCTAAAACTAGAGTAACAATCATTCACTATGTCTTTTGATATAATTTGGTTAAAATGAGGGTCGAAAATTCTAGATTTCAGCTTCTCATTATTTTCCTCACCTAGAAATTGTAATTCAAAATTTCTTTGAACATACGGTCGACCTATAACCCCTAGTAATGATCGCTTTACTTTGGAGCGCATACGGTAGGGCAAATTATAAGGCGGCTTATTACGTTTGTAGGTATTTAAATTAAACGGTTTGTGCGCATGCCAAGTGATTTTGGATAACCGTTTGTCTTGCCTTAGATGCGCTAATTGAAGACGACGATCTTTAAGATAATCTTCAGGGACTGTGCATACAAATTCACACATACGGTTATCGTAATAGGGCAAGGTTATTGGATGGGCGTTTTCAAATATACTAAGATTTGTTGTAGTCCAACGATATGCCCAATGACTGGTTTTAAAAGCCCGCATTTTGGCGCTTACATTTTCTATTCTTATTTTTGATAACGCTACTTCAATTCTTGAGAGCATATAACTTTTAAAGTCTCCATCTAAATGCCAATGCTCCCATAGTTTTTGAGCAAGTCGAAACCCATCAGGTCTCACCATCTTCTTGACTATCAATGGTATCAAGTCGCTTTCTTCAATACCTTCTGGGGCACCTCTGTCAAACAAAACATCTCCCCAATGACCCAGAGAGAACACCCCGTTCATTTGACGCAATTCTGATAAAATTGCCATTTGCCGCGGATGTGTGAATTCTGAATAACACTTGTTTATTTGAGCCAATTCGTCAATACAATTCCACAAATACCCTGGCTTGATGAAATAAGAATTAAAATTGAAGCCACATAAATCTGCAATTTTTTTACTTATTTTATGTTCAGGAAACCCACCTTGAAAAGCGTAGCTATAGGAGTGAACTGGATTATCTAATCCCTCTAAAATTAGCGCCTGACTCCTACTGTCTAAACCCCCTGATAATGGTAAGATTACATCTTGATCTCCAACCTGCTCTTTGATAATTGTTTTAAGCAATGTGGTATATTCCTCTAATACAGTTTCAAAGGAAACCTCCCGTGGGCTATAATGCCATTTGAAATAAGCATCTGCTTTTTCAATTTGCCCTTTGCCATTAAAAGTGTATTTGTGTGCTGGTTCTAAGCATATTTCATCTTTTAAAAACGTATCTGTTTCAAAAAAAAAACCTGTTGCTACAAATAGACAAATAGCTTCATAATTCAACTCTAGACTAGATCCCAAACTCAAAAAATGCTGAGACGTAGGCATTATTGGAAGCGTCCTGATCATAAATGCAAAGTATTATTAAGTTGATTAGATAAATTAAATTCGCAATCATTAATTCAATCTTAGACAAAATTACTAATATTGTTGACTTTGTGACTGGAGAAGTAATTTAAAAATCAATTGTTTTAAATTACTAGTAAGAAGTTGCATAAACCTTTAACGACTCAACCATTGATTTATGAATGACCTAGATGATTTTTATTATAAGAGATGGAATAATACAAAAGACTGGCTGAATGTGGGACGATCAAGGCTTCAGCGCTTTAATAATTTTTTAAAGTTGACAGAGACCTATCATCTAGATTTCAAAAATAAGGCTTGTATTGATTACGGTTGTGGCTCTGCTTGGTTTAGTTATTATTTATATCAAAAAAAATATAAAAATCTTTACGCCTTTGATGTGACCCCTAGCTCACTTAAAATCGTAGACAAAGAATATCCGTTTTTCAAAAAGATTTACGGTTTAGAACATGAGTCAAGCTCAAGCATTGAAAGCAGCTATTTTGATCTTTGTGTAAGCAGTGAAGTTTATGAGCATGTAGAGTTCAAGAACAAGACACAATTTATAGAAGAGCTAGCTAGAATCCTCAAACAAAACGGTTATTTATACTTGACCACTCCAAATGGCAAGTATAAGGCCACAGGCATAACCGAAGATAATTTTCAGCCAGTAGAAGATTGGGATAGACCTGAAATCGTAGCCAGTTTATTAAAGAAATCAGGGTTTAAGATAGTTGACCAAGGTTCATTTTTTCTTAGTTCTAAGTTAAGTAAATTTCATAAAATTTTCCTAGGCTATAAATTTACAAAGTTTCTAAAACTATTGAATCTTGATATTTGGGTGTCTCGATATTTTGAAAAGAACATGTATGGCTTATCGACCTATTTTTTATGCAAGAAACTATAATTCAATAGATTTTAGAGATATTGTCTTGTACATTTTCAAATATCCTTCCATTTCAATCTCATATTCTAAACTAAACGGGCAGATTGATGATCGTATGCGAGCTCTGAAATCCGCATCATTTAAAAGTAACTCAATTGCAGCGGATATGGCTTCTTCATCTCCTCTTTCGACCATAATACCATCTACTCCATCTCTAAAAACTTCAGGGATTCCGCCAGCGTTTGTAGTCACCGTTGGAATTCTATAGTACATAGATCTCGTCAATGTATTGGGAATACCTTCGCTTAAGGAACATTGCAAATATACCGATGTTCTTCCTAAAAGCTCGTTAATTTCATCTGACGTTAAATGGCCATTGAAATTTATAATCTTTTCTAGATTATAATATGATATCCAGTAATTCAATTCGTCTTTATGCTCGTTATCATAACTTCCACAAACGTGGTATTTAAATTTATAACCCTTTCGCTTTAATATTGCAAGGGCTTTTAATGCTGTAATGTAGCCTTTGGTCCAATGTACTCTTCCAATGGTTGTGATCACGGTTTCATCTTGTTTTGATAATGAAACTAAGGGATCATTCATTTCAACACTGCGATGAATTGTAAAGCAACGTATTGGTCCCTCATAGATTAGCTTAATCTCATCTTCTAGATTTCTAGATACACAATGAATATTTCTAAAGTCTTTAAAAATTTCGATCAAAAATTCCTTCTCTTTCCTGCTTCTTTTAGGCCTAACCAATACGTCACCTCCTCTTACAGATATCACTTGTTGCGATGAACATATTTTCAAGAAGGTTTTGAATTTTGGCTGCATCAATTGAATATGATGAACATGGATAATGTCTGGTTCAAGTTCTAAAAGGGATGAGAATCGACCAAAACAGGATATAGACCCTAAAACGTCTAAATCTGAAACTTTTTTGTACTTTTTAAATTTTTTAAAATAAATCAAACAACGGTAAACGTATTTCAACCACTCAAACCTTGAATACCCCAAATTTGCTATATTTAAATTTGTACTAGATGAGTTGACTTTAAAAGCTGCAACATTACAATCGATACCAGAAGCCAACAATCTTTCTATCAACTTTATATTATAAGGTTGACTGTAATTTGGAAACTGAGAAAAAACATGTGTAATTTTCATTTTATCGAATTGCCTAGACTTTTATTTGAGTTTTGCTGTTTTAGTTTCAGTGCATACGTATTAAATGCCTCGCCATTCTTAATTTTAAGATAAAATAGATGATGCCTATTAAATAGTTTGTTTGACGCTTGGGCGCAGTAAAAATAGATCCATCTTTTAGGATAGCACATCGCACTTTCCTTGTAGAAGCCTTTTGGAAGTTGAATTTTATTTTTAGATTCTAAATAGCAGCGCATGCATTGTAATATAGAAAATCGATTAAATTTTTGTGAATTTGCTTTATCTTTTAAATCTAAATAATTGTACCAATAGGTTTCAAACATTTTTGTTAAATGACGTAAATTTGATTGATCGCGTTTACCTTGAATAGATCCACTACTGTAACGACGTAAAGTCAAAAATTGATTGAGATAGTAAAACTTAGTAGTTATTAATAATAATTTGCAATTAAAATTATACTCTTGTCCAGCGGTCATTTGCTCATTGAATTCTATTTGCTTCGCTATGGAACGTTTTAATAGCAAATCTGGTGTATGCCATCTAATATAATCAATTGCATAGCTTTCAAAATTAACGTCTGAAGCTTCAAAATTATAATTAAAGAACGAATTGTTCTTTCTATTAAAGTAACGGGTTTTACTAATAACAAAATCAACATCATGACTCTTTATAGCTTCTACTTCTAATTGAAGCTTCTCGGGTTTCATTAAATCATCACTATCAAACCATTGTACAAATTGACCTTTACTTAAATTAAACCCATAATTTCTTGCCCCATTTCCGCCAGGTAAATGCGCGCTAGAACGCATGTAGTATTTAAATCGATTATCTGTTTTTAGATATGATTGTAAGATTTCAGTAGTGTTGTCAGTACTAGAATCATCCACAACAATACATTCCCAATCACTAAACGTTTGGGCCTTAATACTATCTAGTGTTTCATGAATAATGTGCGCTCTGTTATATGTTGGAATTATTATGGATACTAGCGGACTGTTATACATTACAGTAAAATTGTTTTGAGAGTTTATGGTTAGCTCTTGTGCAATAAATAATATTATCTATTTTAGGTTCAAATAATGAGGTGCTCTCTTAGTATTCAATTTACGACTTTGCTCGACAGCGCTTTTGATTTTTGAAAGCAGCGCCATTTCTCTCATAAGGTTATTTGCTCTCCTAATTTCAAATTTTAAAAACGCAGTCCTTATTTTGCACTCTAAGGATTTAAAATATACAAGAATCGTGTTTTCTTTAAGGATATTGGCGCATTCAAGTTTATAGTTTTTTTCAACCTCTTTAAAATAAGGCTTGCTAAACGTTTCGTAGCGTTTGGTTTCACGAAATTCCCGATCGTGTATAATATAAGCATTTGGAACGACCCCTATTTTAAAATCGTGATAAAGGACACGCTGGCAAAAATTGTCATCTTCTCCATAATGAAAGAAAATAGGATCAAAACCACCAACGGCTTCTAAACAATCGCGCGAAATAAGCCAGGCAGCAGCATTAACGAATGGCACTTCATATACGCTAGCGATGTCGTTATTTAAAACGAAATCAGAATAAAACTGACCCGTTATTTCTTTGCGCATAAAATTTGCAAAATTAAAATCTAATTTGTCTCTACTTCCTGTTATATGAATTGGACTTAAAATACCATAATTGGGATGTTTTATTTGAAACTCACATAACTTATCAAGAACATCTTCAATGAGATAGGCATCTTGATTTAACAAAAACACACGTTCAGCTCCTTGGTTCAAGGCATAGCTCATACCAACATTATTGGCTTGACCAAAACCTAAATTTTCTTTTTGGGGTAAAAGATAGACGTTTGAGAAGTTTTGTTTTATATAATCAACCGTTTGGTCTGTACTGTTATTGTCTACAATAACTACCTTGTTTCCTTGACAGCTTCTCAAACAATCGGGTAGCCAGTTCATGGCATTGTATGTTACTATTATGATCCACTTACCATCCATTACTAAGAACTAGATTTTAAAATAGCCTTTAAATATTTAAACGGCATTAGCAATGTATCTCCCAACCTGTAGGTCGCTGAGTTTTTCACGTCTCTAACAGTATTAAAAAGATTTTTTTGTAATATGTCGCCTCCATCAAATATGGAGCTATTTTGCTTTACAAATGTATTTTCGCTAGCTATGGCGATTAAAAATTCAGGGTTTGGATTTATAGTCTTAACAGATAAAAAGTCGCCACCAAGGTAGTTTAAGCTTAACTGATATTCTGAAGAAGTAATAATTGAATTTCCATTGAGATAGCGTTGATCCAAGATTTGCTTTTCTGAAAAGAATTCAGAAACAAGGTCTACGAACTCATTTTTGTATAATTCTTTAATATGATATGGATTATTGTATGATCGCATATCGGAATAGTAATGTTTATCTGGTGTCGAAATGATCAATGTACCGTCCTTACGCAAGACTCTTTTAATTTCCTTAAACATTTCATCATGCTCATTGTGATGTTCAAGAGTTTCAAAACTAACAACCACATCCACACTATTCGTCTCTAGCGGAATGCTGCTTGTGGAACCTTCGATAAATTTTATATTTTTTTTACTATATTTTTGTTGAGCATCCTTAATGGTATCAGCATCAATATCAACGCCATAGACAAAAGCAGCCTTCATGCTCATCAAATTGCTTCCATATCCTTCTCCACTGGCAATATCCAAAATTATTTTGTCCTTGATGTACTGGGAAGCAATCGCATACCTGTGAAGATGCTTGACCGTGTTCTCGTTTAATATATGCGGTTCTAATCGCTCGCCTGTGAAATCTCTTAACATTACAAATTTTTAAAAAATGAATTCAGTGTTTCAACGTTCTTTAATTGTCAAAATGACTACTAATACAAATCAATTTAAGTCATAAATTGACTAATTTCTTTGATAAATACTTAATTTTTTAATTTCTCGTTACTGTGAATTTTTGATAAATCGTAAAGTAAATTGAATCAGAGATTCATTTTCAATTATAGCTATGTTGTTTTGAAATTTCAGAAAGAATTGTTTGCCACATTCCCATTATATGAGCCCACTCTGTATACGAATTCTTTCCACCAACACGATATTCTAATATCGTGATTTTTTTATACCCTCAGTCCTCAAAACCATTAATTTATTCTTTTCCAAGAAAATTTGATCAATTTTTTTAAATGTTAATGTTTTTTGGAATTTCTTTTTTACTCGTTGTAAAAGTTTGGTCATCATAATTGTATCTTAAAGTAAAGTCTTAGATGCTGTAATTTAAAATGAATTGTTGAGTTATTGGCTATCTAAATCATCTGTTGGTAAATAAGAAATCAGCTTCTACGATTTAATATATCTTTTATTTTCATAAAATAGTTTCTTCTATTTTCAAAAGAGTAGCCTAAATTCTCAATATCATCTTTGTAAAACCTCTCAACCAACTCACGTTTTTCTTTTCCATAGAAACGAGAGTAATGAGACGCTCTGGAAAGGCTTTTTTTACTATGTTTTTCAAATGGTTCGTTTATCTGCAAAATGTTATTTATACGTTCTATATCATCTTTCAGTGATTCAAAACGACCTACGAAGTCCAACTTATATTGTCCTTCTATGTTAAAAAAATCTACTTGCCTCAATTTCTGGACTGCCCTACTAATTTTTGTGTCCTGATTTTTAAGAACGGCCTTAAAAGCCCCTTCAGATAACATAAATTCTTCAAAGGTGCCATTTATCTTTCGATCTTTCATTACCCATAAATAAGAGGAATAAGCTCTGTCCCAAGGATTTCTTACAATAGTAAACTTAAAATACGAATTCCAAACTGGCTCCTTTATTAATTCAGTTTCCAAAAGTTGTTTTGTCGTAGCATGTTGAAGGTGAATTTTACGTTTAGGACACCATCCATACAATAATTCATAATTTGGTGCTTTCCAATCCAGCTTTACGTCAGTAAAAAAATGGTCTTTGATACTTGAGCCAGCACACTTAGGAATATGTATAAAAATGAATTTGTGCTTATGGCTTATCATTAATTCTAATTTTCCTCATTTCTAATGCCGTATTATAAATTTCATAATCTATACTATGAAATTCTTTCAGTTCATTAACAATTTTATGATCTGTGAAATATATCATCTTATTTGGGTTGGCATTTTTATTTGGAACTTCAATTTCGCTCTTATCCAAAAAAATTTTCGCAAAGTACTTACAGTCCTCACTATAATGCTCAAGAATCCCTACAAATGAAAAATTATCGATTGGACATTTCCATAAAAACTGATCGTAAAAATTGCGCACCTCTTCCGAAAAACAAAATTTCTCCAACGACCATTTTTGTTCGACGACCTGTTTATGAAAATTTAAAGATTTATTCTTATCGTATGCTCTCTGCCAGTAATAATAGTGAGATGCCATTCTTTCGATAGGATCCCTTAACCATGTTATAAAGTTTACATTTTTATTACCAAATAATGAATTGTATTTGTAAGGTAAGAAATGGCCATGTATACATTCAACACCTTTTAATTGATATAACGATTTTTTGTATAATCTAAATTTTTTGTCAAATTTAATGGCATCTAATTGCCGTAATGATTTCTCAGTATTAAATGGCGTGTCGCTATAATCTGACTTAAACTGGGTTTTGAAATGGTTTTGTAAGAGCACTTTAAAACTACTTCCACCTGCTTTAGGAGTATGAAGGGATACTATCATATTAATCGTTTTTAATACGCCATTCATGCTTTACTAAGAACACACCCGAATTGGCTATATTAGGGATCTTACCAGATTTATAAAAGTCTCCACTTTCAACCTCAAATTTAAAGAAATTCTCGTTGTAAAAAATCACTTTTCTAGATTCAAAATCTTGAATTCTCAATGAGATGACATAATCGCCAGAAGTTAGTGGCATCTTGTCTAGGCTGCAGGACAATGTTTTAACGCCGTTCTCTGCTATCTGAAAAATTGAATTTTGATGATAGTTGTTTAGCGTCGTCATTAATTTTTCGTTCAAATCAAAAATTTGGATTCTTATAATATATTCCTTTGAAAGATTGGATAAATTTTTTAGACATAACACGAACTGACAGGATGAGCCTAAGAGCACACTGGCTGCTCTGTGATTCATATCATCAAGAAAATAAAAATCCTCAATGCTTGTAGCATTAGAGACTATTGGAAATTGGATGCTATTCAATAGTTTGGCTTGATTGTTCAAATACTGACTAATACCTTGGTTTACATTTCCATCAAACCTAACTACACCATGTTCTAAAACAATACATCTAGTGCATAGCTGCTGTATAGATTCCATATTATGACTCACAAATAAAACAGTACGCCCCTCACCTTTGCTAATTTCTTGCATCTTCCCAATAGCCTTCTTTTGAAATTCTGCATCGCCAACCGCTAACACCTCATCAATAACCAAAATATCAGGTTCCAAATGTGCAGCTACGGCAAAAGCCAAACGCACGCGCATGCCAGAAGAGTAGCGTTTTACAGGCGTATTGATATAGCGTTGGCAACCAGAGAATTCAATAATCTCATCTTCCTTGGCCTCAATTTCCTGTCGCGACATCCCCAAAATGGCGCCGTTTAAATAGATGTTCTCGCGTCCCGTTAGCTCTGGATGAAACCCCGTACCTACTTCTAATAAGGAGGCTATGCGACCCTTAGTTTTTATTTCTCCCGTGGTAGGACCAGTAACACGTGATAAAATTTTCAATAGAGTTGATTTTCCCGCGCCGTTTTTACCAATAATACCTAAGACCTCGCCTCGTCGCACTTCAAAATTTATGCTCTTTAAAGCCCACGCATAATCGCTTTCGGCAGTGACACTGCGATCATTAACAGAACCCACTTTTAAGAACGGATCATCCTTACCCCTCACCCTATGCCACCAACGATTTAAATCATGGCTTAGCGTGCCTGTTCCTACCACGCCCAAACGGTATTGCTTGCTGATATTCTCAGCAACTAAAATAATATCGTTACTATGCTCACTCATTTATTATTGGCTCTTAGCTCTATAAGCTACACTTCCCTTTGCTGTTTGTACTCTGCTCTAAAAATCAGACTGTATCGATAAATGTTTTTTCTGTGCGGTTAAACACCACAATACCTATTAAAAATAATGCTATGCTAAACATTAACGTATACAGTAATCCCAACCAGTTAAAAGATCCCGTACTCAAAAGCATATACCTAAACCCTTCAATGATTTGTGATACTGGGTTGTACTCTACAAAATTGGCAACTAAATCTGGAAATTTTTTTCGAGCCTCAGATAAAGGATAAGGCACGGCAGACATATACATCAACAGCGATACTGCAAACCCAATTACCACGCTCATATCGCGATATTTTGTAGTCATGGAAGACAAGATCATGCCTGCGCCAAGACCCAATAAGGCCATCATGATCACATACACAGGAAATAGCAATATATTTAGATTTAAAGCAACCTCTGCACCATTACTGTAGTAATACAAATAAAATCCTGTAAAAATGAGCAATTGAATCATGAATTTCAATAAGTTAGAGAGCGTCACAGACATGGGCATGATTACTCTAGGAAAATATACTTTTCCAAAAATTCCTGCATTTTGTTTAAATGTGTCACTGGTACCGGTCAAACAACTATTAAAGTAATTCCAAGCGGTAATCCCAGCCAAATTAAACAAGAACGGAGGTACGTCGTCTGTGCTAATGCGTCCTAAATTATTAAAGATCAATGTAAAGATCACTGAGGTAAAAAGTGGTTGGATCAAGTACCAAAGTGGGCCTAAAATAGTTTGTTTATAAACTGTAACAATATCCCTTTTGACAAATAAAATAAGTAAATCACGATACCTCCAAATTTCTTGAAAATTGAAGTCAATCAACTTTCGTTTGGAGGAAATAGTATAAAGCCAATCGTCGTTTTGGTTAGTGGTCAAAATAGCGTGTTTACGAAAAGGCGAATATAACAATAACAAAAAATAAATAGAAATTTAAGCGCTTAATTATTAAATCATAAAAATTTTAAGATCAAAATACCGAGAATCCATAAGAAAGAAATGGAAAAAAAAGGAAGCAAATAAACAGATTACGGTTACAGTAGAGCCAAAATAAAACACTTATAACGAGAAGTTTAGTCTAGTTTATTTATCATTGAATTTACCTCATCATAGGGCAGTCCTTGATAATCACAAAATTCAGCAATAGTGACATTCTGCCGTTTCTTTTTCCCTAAGGCATCTTTTATCGTACGCAATAAAGTTTGCGCAGTTGCTAATGACTTTCCTAATAATATAGCAATGTCACTCGGGTATATACACATTCGATTCATAAGCTAAGAATAAATAGTCCCATTTATAAAATGGTCTGAAGTAGTTATGTAGTAGTACCTTCATAGTTTTACAATTCTACTTGTAGAAAATTTTCTCTTTTAATAGTATAAGAAGCATCAAAAAACATACCAATCATAAGATAGTTTCAAATCAGTTATTATTACTAACGTAATGACAATCAAAATAGTATAGATCAATCAAATGATAGTTAAGAGTGATAATCATCTCATAGGCATACCGTAGGTCAAACTGCCAATTAGAAAGGACAAAACCATGGCTATTTTATAGCGTTCTTCTACCGATAACAAAAAGTCGAAAACTCACGTCAAGTAACAAGCAATCGCACAAAAATTTTCTTGCTCAAATCGTGTCGCAAAAGAAGGGTTAACTAATAGCCGCTGTCAAAACATACGTTATGGCTCCATTATAGATACCCCATAGATACCTCGTAGAGAGTCTATGAAAAGCGTCATTCAAGCCCAAATCTAAAGTCACGGTTATTAAGTTTATAGAATGCGTACATAACTTTCCCTTTAAAACAGAAATACCGATCACTAACGAGCAACAAACTTGAGGTCTATCGTTTTCATTGGTGACCAAAGGTTCGATTGGTAAAACCAATAATGAAAATGGAGTAAACAATACATCATTAAAGAGTGTATTCGTCACTAAGCCAGTGAACTCATCCTGAGTTTTTGTCTTTAACCGATCCCAATAGATTTCGGGAGAAATAAAATTTGTTAAGATGAAACTATGTTTGAAATTCATAGCATCGCTACGAATGAACTAATTGTTGAAATATGAGAGAATTTTAGCCATTTTTCAGGAAATAGAAAAAATCAAGATGAGTTCAGTGAAAGAAAATAAAATAATTGAACTGAAATTACAGAGTTTTAACTCCTAATTAATTAATCACCTACTTAGAATATAATCAAAAACGAACAAAAGCATCATATCACTAGAAAGCAAACGAAAGGCTCAAAAAAAGTTAAAAACTAAAGAAAAATGCGACAAGCATATCAGGACATAAAAACTATAAAAAATAAGAATTAAATAGCGATTTAAACAAAAACAAAATCATATCGAAACAAGTCCTATACATTAGCCCCAAGGTTGTCTCTCTTGTCTTTAAAAACCAAAATTATAGAACAGGAGCTCATGTTCAAGCGCGCTTGGTAATTAGAAAAAGGAGAACAACAAAACAATGTTTAATCGGTATGCCGGCTCTGAAATAGCCGAGCATACCATAACAAATGTAATAGTATGGCAAAGTATAGTAGTCTATTTAAAGTAGAGGGAACACTGGGAGAGGTGACCTTCTATAAAAGTGAAGACGGATATCGAATGCGCACCAAAGGAGGTGTAAGTAAATCCCGTATTGAAAAAGATCCTGCATTCGCAAGAACTAGGGAAAATAATCAAGAGTTTGGCAATTCCGCTAAAAGTGGAAAGATGTTGAGGCAGTCAATTGTTGATGTATTGGTCGATGCCAAAGACAGTAAATTAGCATCGCGCTTGACGAAGCAGATGACCATAGTCAAAAATTTTGACGGGACGTCGGCACGTGGTTTAAGAACGCCTGCGGTAGGCATTCTAACCCCAGAGGGAAAATCGGCTCTAATAGGATTTGAATTTAATAACAATGCCATCTTATCGGCGGTACTATTGAATGAGATCGCATTAGATCCTGCCACAGGGGAAATCACCTTAACCGATTTTATACCCGCAAACCGATTGAATATTCCTGAAGGAGCAACACATGTCTCCTTTCTTGGAGCTATGTTAAATCTGGACCTCACAACGTCAGATAAGGATTTACAATTGAGTAATGTGGTCAATTTACCCATTAACAATGTAGTGACTACTGTCGTCTTAACACCTGCTGCAGTTGCTGTTGGTGCAGGACAACAGTACAATCTTTTAAAATTAGCATTTTTTCAAGAAATCAATGGCACCCAGTATCCATTAAGAAATGGAGCTTTTAATGCCTTGAAGATATTGGATATTGTCTAATGCTTTAGATTGAATATTAGAATAGAGCTACCTAAACTAAACAGGTGAACTATAGCGTTACTTAGAAAACCGATATCGCAAAGCGACGAAGCGTTTTCATCTTGCCACAGGCAAAAACGGCTACAGCATCTTAAAGTTTTTGGTAGCTCTATGTTGTGAAGGAAGTCTCAGTTAACGTGCAAGATGTAATAAAATAAGTTGCCTCTAGGTCTGATAATGAATTGAGCATACAGTGCAAACATAAAGGGTAAGATCTCTTTCTCAAAATAGCATCGATAACGCACAGAACATAATTGGTTAAGCTTTATGATTACAATCATAAAGCGTCATCAAAGTCCATGACCGTATTGAAGATTCACTAAGCATTTTTAATCCAAAAATCCCAAGTAAGGTGAAGGCCTTCCGCAACGGTATAATTAGGCACATAGCCCAACAACTGTTCTGCCTTCGAAATGTCTGCCAAAGAATCTCTAACATCACCCTGACGTTCTGGCCCGTAATTCGCTTCTATAGCCGTATTCGCCGCTTTATTCAAGAATCCCCATAAATCGTTAACACTAATACGTTCACCGCAAGCAATATTAAAAACTTGATTTGAGGCAGCTTCCGAAGCAAAAAAACCGCGAACATTGGCCTGTACAGCATTATCAACAAAAGTGAAATCACGAGTCTGCCCACCATCGCCATTGATCGTTGGTGATTTACCGTCTTTTATGGCCTGCATGAATAATGGAATGACCGCAGCGTAAGCACCATTTGGACTTTGTTTAGGGCCAAATACGTTAAAATAGCGTAAACCAATCACATTTGTACCATAGGTTTTCCCAAACACATCGGCATATAATTCATTCACCAATTTGGTCACGGCGTATGGAGACAACGGTTTCCCAATAACGTCTTCTACCTTTGGTAATGTCTTGCTATCACCATAAGTCGAACTAGAGGCTGCATACACCATGCGCTTAACAGTATCACTTTCTTTCAATGCGACGAGCATATTTAGAAATCCACTCACATTAACGTCATTACTGGTGATAGGATCATTGATAGAGCGCGGTACAGATCCTAGTGCTGCTTGATGGCTTACATAGTCGATACCTTCCATAGCACGTTTGCACGTTACTAAATCTCTAATATCGCCTTCCAATATTTCAAAATTGGAATGACTATGAAACTCGGTAAGATTATAGCGATGTCCGTTTGAAAAGTCGTCGAGCACTCTTACTTTTTTAGCACCATATTTTAAGAGATATTGGACAATATTAGAGCCTATAAAACCGGCACCACCTGTGACTAGAAAACTAACTTCGGAAATATCAGTGCTATGATAATTGTGTTGATACATTAGAGTCTGGCGTCTGAAAGGTGGTAAGGCAATAGCGATTTTACATCAAAAATAACAGCTGTATCCGATTTCAACTTTGAAATATCCATGTCTAAGAATTCTTGATGCGCTACGGCGAGCACAATACCGTCATATTTTGGCTTTAATTGAGTTTTCGAGGTCATCAAATTTAGGGCATACTCCTGTTTAACTTCTTCGGCCGAAGCCCAAGGGTCATAAACATCGACATTCATATCATAGGTATGAAATTCCTCTATAATATCAATGACTCGTGAATTTCTAATATCTGGACAGTTCTCTTTAAAAGTAATCCCTAAAACAAGAACATTGGAGCCTTTTATTCGAGCGCCTTTCTTGATCATTAACTTTATGGTTTCGGTCGCCACATAAGGGCCCATACTATCATTTAATTTGCGACCTGCTAAAATAATTTCAGGATCATAGCCAGATTCCATAGCCTTTTGTGCTAAATAATAAGGATCTACACCAATACAATGTCCACCGACCAAACCTGGAGAAAACTTAATAAAATTCCATTTGGTACCAGCGGCTTCCAGCACAGCTTTGGTATCAATATCCAATAACCTAAAAATCTTTGACAATTCATTGACGAAGGCGATATTGATATCACGCTGCGAATTCTCAATGACCTTAGCGGCTTCAGCAACTTTTATAGAGGCTGCTTTGTGCGTACCTGCCGTAATAATAGATTTATAAAGTTGGTCAACTTCTTCGGCAATTTCAGGAGTAGAACCCGAGGTCACTTTTAAAATCTTGGTGACCGTGTGCAATTTATCGCCTGGGTTAATTCGTTCTGGTGAATAGCCAGCGAAAAAATCCTGATTAAACTTCAAACCAGATTGTGCTTCAAGAATAGGCACACAAATATCCTCAGTAACTCCAGGATAGACCGTGGACTCATAAATCACGATATTACCTTTTGCTAGAACACTTCCAACGGTTTCGCTGGATTTTATGAGAGGTGTAAATACTGGCTTTTTGAGCGCGTCGGTTGGTGTAGGAACGGTAATGATGTAAATATCAGAATCTTTAATATCATCGATATCATGCGACACCAACAATCCTGTATCATTCTTATGATCTGAAATCAATACAGATTGAAGATCCTCTTGTTCAACTTCTAAGGTTTTATCTATCCCGTTGTTAAGTTGCTCAATACGGCTTTTATTGATATCAAAGCCAACCACAACGTACTTTCTAGCAAACTCGACCGCTAATGGTAAACCGACGTAACCTAGACCTATAACAGTAATTTTCTTTTTATTATGCATCAACTTATCAAAGATTTTATAATGATTTTCAAATCTAAGGAAAAACTCCAGTTCTTGACGTAATCTTTATTTATTTCAACCTTGTCTTTCCAAATAACCTGTTTGTTGTATAGTACTGGATCTTTTTGTCCAGACAATTCGAGCTCCTCGTTTTTATATTTTAAGGAGGCGAGTCCTGTAATACCTGGCTTGACTTTTAAAACAATGCGATCTTCTCCTTGCAACATATCGGCAAATCCAGAAACATCGGGACGTGGTCCAACAAAACTCATGTCACCAATTAGCACGTTATAGAGTTGTGGTAATTCGTCTAATTTAGTTGCTCTGAAAAATAATCCAAATGTTGTGGCACTTTTTCTAAGATGACCTAAATCATGCGCTTCATTAAACAAGGTTCGAATTTTATAGATCCTGAAAGGCTTACCGTATTGACCAATTCTTTGCTGAATAAAAATTCCAGATTGTCTCGTTTCTATAGCAGCAATAGCAATCATGATGGCTATGGGAATCAATAACAACGTCAAGAGCACAATTCCGAAGCATACATCAAAACCTCTTTTTAGCTTTAATTGTTGACTTGTAATCACATCAATATATTATAAGCGCTCTCTAGCAAATCGTTTGATGCGCTTCCATAACGGTTGCTTCCCATCGCCTTCATGATAAGCATTACCGTAAACGCCATAGCCATAGCCATAGCCGTATCCATAGCCATAGCCATAACCGTAATTATGATTCGTTTTATGTTTATAGAAGTTGAGCACAAAACTAATATGCTTCACCTCTCCCATTCTGTACTTTGTATTAATCAAAGCCAACATGCCCTTTTTAGTGTAATCTAAACGCACCATAAAGAGGGTAGCATCGGCATATTGGGTCAATTCTAGGGCATCGGTCACCAAACCTAATGGCGGTGTATCTAAAACAATCATATCGTAGGTCTGTCGCAGCTCTGTGATAAGCGTTTTTAGTTGATCTGACATCAGCAACTCCGAGGGATTTGGTGGCACTGGCCCAGAAGGAATGACATCTAAATTATCAATATGAGTAACAGTTCTAATCTCATCGAGCGTACTCTCACCAATAAGGTAATTGACCATTCCCAAGTCATTGGTAATATCAAAATCTCCAAAAATCTTAGGTTTTCGTAAATCCAATCCAAGTAGAATCGTCTTTTTTCCGCTCAAGGCATATACGGTGGCGATATTGATCGAAGTAAATGTTTTACCCTCTCCACTTACCGAAGAGGTAATCATTAAGGTTCTCCCTAAACCTTCTTCCTTACGTTGCTTTTTAAATAAAAATTGCAGGCTCGATCTAATCGAACGAAATGACTCGGCTACTGCCGATTTCGGCTTTTCAAAAACCACAAGATTGTTCTTATAATTATATTTACCGATAAGCCCAAGAATGGGGATGTTGGATAAGCGTTCCACTTCATCAGAGCCATGAATGGTATTATCTAATAAAAAAACAAGAAAAATCAAAAACATAGGGCTAAAAAATCCAACCATGAGCGCCATCATATAATTTAAGCTATGATTTGGACCAATTCTCCCTCCTCCAATATCTTTAGCTTCATCAATAGTAGCGATATCTGAAACATTAGCAGCCTTAACAATGGCGGCTTCACCCCTTTTTGTTAAATAAATATTATAGGCCTCTTGACTCATGTTGAGTTTACGCTGAATCTTTAAGTATTGCTGCTGGTCTTCTGGGAGTTCGTTGAGGTTTGCCTCTAATCTAGAGATATTAGCGTTTACAGAGTTAAGATTGATACCAATCGTCTGTTTCGTCGTATTAATAGTTTCCAAGAGCACATTTTTTTCAGCATCAATTTGTCGATCAATATCCTTAAAGATGATGTTTCCTTCTTGGACGGTGTATTCTTTAGATTGGCGCTCGGTAGCTAAGGTCTGAATTTTCCCAACACTAGCAATAATATTACCTTCTGTAATCCCTACCGAGGTTGGAGCCGCAATTTTGGTATAGTCTGTTTTCGTACGAAGGTAATTCTCTAAAAAGTTTAAGTAGTTCAGCTTGGTTTCTTCTTCCTCCTTCCTAAGGTCAAAACTTCTTAGTTTATCAGTTATCAAATTCATTTCGGCAGTGACATCAAATAGTTTATTGTTTTTTCGAAACTGATTCATTTCATCTGTAACTATTTTAAGATCAGCGTTTACCGCACCAAGACTACTATCAATAAACTTTATGGTGTTTGTTGCATAAAGGTTTTTACGCTGTAATTCTGTTTTACTTAGTATAGCGGTTGTTGTATTTAAATAATCTACAATTTTGGATTTGTTATTACCAGCCAAACTCAATTCGAGCACAGAAGAGGCGTTGCCAGAATATGGGTTGATAACCATTCCATTCTTATACTTGTTGACCACCGAGTCAAAATCTAGAAATCTAAAGAAAAATTCAGCGCCTTCGGATAATTTTTTCCCTGTACGCCCAATTATACGTCCATTAAAAAAAGGCAAATTAATAGGGTCTCCAAAAGCAAATGATTCTCTAAATTCTCCAATCCCAACGTTGGTGGCCGCTTTATTTTTATCACCGTAACACTGAGTTTGGATTCCCGTAGACTCAAAATCCACGAACAGCTCAAATCTTTCTTGACCTAAAAACTTAATCCCTATAGGCGTACCAAGCATTTGCCCTTTTGTGTTGT
>CAWDOF010000009.1:0-15086 GCA_963803715.1 uncultured Flavobacteriaceae bacterium | reverse complement strand
GTCCGCTAAATTTTTCAACTTGGCATATTGATAAAAAAGGCTAATAAGAAAATTAAAAAATTTGGCTCGTGCATAACCTAAAGTTAATTACTAATTTGCACGCAAAGAGCCATATACAACGTTGTGCTTAAGCTGAAAACACAATCGAATTGAACAAATGAACAATCAAAAAATAACAATAAAATACATCCTGACTGGAATATTCGCTGTGATTTTCACGTGGATTATTCACGAATTTGCTCATTGGCTAACAAGCGAACTTTTTGGATATGAAACAATTATGAAATTAAACGGAACTTCACCTGTGAGTGGCGAAAATCCAAGTGAATTACATAAAATCTTTATTTCAGCTTCTGGCCCGATTATAACAATAATTCAAGGATTAATAGCATTTCTATTTCTCAAATCAAGGAATTGGAATAAATATCTGTATCTATTTTTGTTCACCGCATTTTATATGCGACTTTTAGCTGGACTTATGAATTTTATCAATCCAAATGATGAAGGTAGAATAAGTGCGTTTTTAGAAATTGGAACATTTACTTTGCCAATTATTGTGAGCGGAATTTTATTTTTTATGGTTTATAATGCATCAAAAAAATATCAACTGAATTGGAAATTCCAACTTTGGACAACTATTATAATTATGGTAGCGAGTTCGATTTTGATACTTTCAGACCAGTTTTTCGGCATAAGAATATTATAGAAAATTAAACGAGATGGCAGAAAAGCCTACACGCAACGCATTATATTAACTTTAGCTTGGTCAGTTCTCACTTGGAAAATCCTGTGGATTTTCCAAAGCCACTTTTTTGAATTCATACGCTAGTCTTAAAATAAGGAAAACCACAAAGTTTACTTGTGTGGTTTTTGTTTTATATGGTTTTGAGCCGAAAGTGTAACTTGATGTATTGAGTTTACACGACCCTCGATCAACTAACAAACTCAATAATCTTAAGTCGTTATAACTTCATGATGACCTTTTGGCTTCCTTTCGTTATCATGTTGTGAAAGCCCTTTAAGCCGGAATGAAATTTTATAAAAAAAATTAACTTGCTTAAATTTTGAATTTAAAAAAATGTATCTTCCATAAACTTTTATGGGAAACACGATTCAAACTCAAAGTAAATTTCGGTTGCAGAATGCTTTTTTAAATAATGAAGAAGTGGTTATAAAAGCATTTTATTTGGATGAATACCCAAAAACGAAACACTATGTCCTAAGTCATGGAGGCCAAATAAGCAACGCCGAGGATGTGTTTCAAGAAGCTTTTTTTGCCTTTTGGAAAAAAATTTGCACAGGTAAATTTTGTCCAAATAGCAGGCCAGAGATGGAAGCATATCTATTTACTGCAGCCAGAAATAAATGGATAGATGAAATGAGGTTGGCCTCCAGAAATGGAACGATATCTTTAAATGAAACATTTATCCAAGTGGAAGATGATCAGTCTCTGCTAGATACTGAAAATGAGGAAAGGGAATATAAATTAAACATTACGCTTAAAGCTTTTGAAAACTTGGGAAAGGATTGCAAAGCGCTTCTTACCCAGTTTTATTATAATAAAGTGTCCCTCAAAGAAATTGCACAAAACCTGAATATTGAAGAAACTTCAGCAAAAAATAAAAAATATAGATGCATCCAAAAATTAAAGGAATTGGCAAAACAGTGATAAAAGAATTTGAAACTTAGAAAATGAATTCCCTAAATAATATAACCCCATTAGAATGGGATTTGATTGAAACGTATCTACTTAAGACGAATGAACGGGAGAAGTTACTGCTTAAAGAACAAATGGTCGTTATTCCCAATCTGGATGAAAAAATAAAGGAAGTCCAAAGTGTAGGAAACCAAATAGAAGACCGTATTAAGCAATCCAAAATAAAGGAATTCCAAAAGGAAGCCTCAATTCTTCATAAGCAATCTGAGGTAGGAAATGTGGGGTCTTCCAAAACAAAATCAAAAACCATTTGGTATTCCGTGGCTGCTATTTTGATTGTTGTTATTGGGATGTTTTGGTTGTTGGATAGCAACGATACTTCGAAAATAATATTCGCAGAAAATTTTAAACCAGACATAGGTCTGCCATTACAAATGGGCACGACCAATAACTATGAATTTTATGAAGGAATGGTGGACTATAAACAAGGCAACTACAAAGAAGCCACCATGGCTTGGCAAGAACTTCTAAAGAAAAACCCTGAAAGCGACACGCTCAATTACTTTTTGGGAGTGGCAAATTTGGCACAGGGAAATAGTTCAAAGTCATTATTATACTTGGAGAAACAAGGCAAATTTCAAGAAAGTATCTTTAAAGACGATGCGCCTTATTATGCGGCTTTAGCTTACATAAAATTGGGCAACCTTAATGCGGCTAAAGTTCTGCTGCAAAATCATCCTTCAGAAAGAAACACCGCTTTGTTGCAAACGCTCAAAGCATTATAAATCACATTATAATGATTTGTTCTGCTGTTTATCGTCTCATTGAAATAATTACCTATAGAATATTCAAAAATTTCTTAACACTCCTAATACATTGAAATTACTGGTACATTTCGAAAAAAATACAGTCTGCGGTAATACTATTCGTCTTATCCTACTTATTGTTTCCACAGTTTTGCTCTCTTCAAACGAATCTACTGCACAAGACAAAATTCAAACGGGAATCAAATTATTGGATTCTTATTTGATAAAAGAACAAATAAAAAAGGCAGATTCTGCACTACAATCACAAATTGAAATTTTCAGCAAGGCGAATCAAATAGATTCTTTGGCCCAATATACGGTATACGTAGGGAAGCTTGCTCTACTAAAAAGCAACCCAAAAATTGCGGCAGAACAGGCGGATGAATTTTTCAATCATTTAAAAACATCTGGGGCATCCAAACGTGCACAACACAAAGCCCTATATGGGCTTTCCCTACTTTATGAGGAATTAGGAGACATTTCTAAATCATTTAAAGCAGCCCAAGAGTCACTCGAGTTAATACTGTCCGTTACTGATGCAACGCATAATGAAATTGGCGAATCCTACTATGCGCTCACTTATTCTTATTATCTATCCGGAAAATTTCTGGATGCCGATTTGCAGGCAAGAAAAGCACTTTCAGAATTAATGAAATCAAAGGAAAAAAATTATAAAAAAATAGCCGACGTCAACAATTTCTTTGGCATCATGATGTGGCGTTCCCAAAAATTAGACAGTGCCCAATATTTTTTTGAAAACGCTATAGAAACCTTAAAAAAATTAGAAGGAGATTCTGTTTACAAAACATATTCTGCTTCAGGAATTAAATTAAATATGGCTTTAGTAATGGAGGCGCGTGGAAATATGTCTCAATCAAAAGAGACTTTAGAAAATCTCATTCAGGATTGCTCTTTTGTAATAAACGAATCAAAAGAAGAGCGAGTGGTTTCACGTGCAAAACGCTTACAATGGACGGGAATTTCAAACCTTGGCTCTCTTTACACCAACATAGGTCATGTAAGCCGCGCCAATGAAATTATGGAGTATATTTATAATAACAGAGATGAAATATATCTGTCTGGCGACCCTGAAATTTCACGTGCTCTTGTTTTGTTGGCCCAATCACAAATGGCTTTAAAGGAAACGGACAAAGCCATTATTTCATTTGAAAAGGTTCTTGCAATGTATGAGGCCGACCCAAGCCCAGATATATATTGGCAGGCCGTTGCTACTGCCAGTCTTGCCAGTTGTTACCACCTAAAAGGAAGAATTGAAACTGCCGAAAAAGCATATATCGATGCTGAAAAACTTTACAAAAGCGCTCTTGGGCAAAACATGGATGATAGCTATTTGGATTTTGCACGCGATAAAAGTTTGTTTTTTGCGAGCAATGGTAAAAGGGAACTGGCAGTAGCCACCTCATTAAATGCCTATAATTATTTAAAAAGTAACGGTGGTGATAATAATCAAGATCTCATTTCGCATATGCTAAACCTTTCTGAAGTATATTCTATTTTTGGCGACTATTCAAAAGCTTTGGAATGGAGTGAAAAAGGAATCGATTATATTGATACTAATAAGCAAAATAGTAGCACAGGTCTAAATGGATTAAAATTGACCTATCGAAAGCCGCTATTGATTTTAGAACAATCGAAAGCCATCTATAAACAGAATGCATCCAAAGATTCCATATTTCTAAAAAAGCTTTTGAAAAATATGGATAGTGCTTTTAAAATTCTTGAAGAACAGAAAACATTGATTTCCCAAGACAATCATATAAATGTGCTCTATTCCAATTTCAACGGGCTTTACGAATTCACTAAACAAATTTATCGCGATTTGTACATTCAAACTAAGAATAAAAAATATCTTACCAAGCTTATAGATATTCAGGAAAATAGCATTTATCATAACATCCGTTCAAAATTAATGTTACAGGACGACATAAGTATCGCCAATGTTCCTGAAAACATCATAAGAAGGGAAGTAAAATTAAAAAATGCTGCTACTACCTTACATCCTGCTGTAGATTCAATGGAAATATTTCAAGATTACTTAAAGGCAACGAATACTTACAATTCCTTTTTGGATTCCTTGAAAACGGCTTTCCCAAAATATTACAAAATGAAATTTGCCTCTTTGGATATATCCCTCCAAGACCTGCAAAAATATATTCCTGAAAAGTCTACCGTTATCCGCTATATGTTTATTGATGACCAATTATATGCCATGGTTTTAGATAGGGAACATCGAAATCTTGTAAAAATTAACTATGAAGCTGTTAAGAACCATATAGGATCCTTAAACAATGCCCAATTAAATTTTAAAGTTGAATCTACTTTACTTTTCGAGCTGTATGATAAACTTTGGAAACCATTGGAAAACCACATTTACACAAAAAAAATAATTATTATCCCAGATGGAGCGCTCTTCAATTTAAGTTTTGAAACACTTACCCCAGATAAAATAAAAAATTATCCAGAACTTGCTACCAAGAGTCTATTGGCAATCTATACTATATCTTACAACTTTAGCCTCGTGCTTTTGAATGAAGATAAAAAGCCCAAGATGTTCTCAGAAAATTTTGTTGGTTTTGCTCCTGGTTTTACCAAAAAGATGAAAAGGGATTACGAAATAGGCATTACCGATTCGATAAACAAAGATGCTACCTATCTCACTCTTTTATCACAGCCAAGTAGCGTGAAACTTGCAGAATACTATTCAAGAATTTTTGATGGCACCTCATTTTTAAATGAAAATGCTTCCAAAGAAATTTTTAAGAACAATGCTGGGGAGCACAAAATTATCCACATTGGCACACATGGTGAAAGCAATAATATAAGCCCAGATTTCTCCAGACTCATATTCGCCAAAACCAAAGCGAGTTTAAAAGACTATGATGAAAACTCCTTATATACTTACGAAATATACAATACAAATCTTTCCTCAAATCTCACTATTCTAACAGCTTGTGAAACTGGAAAACCTACTTACCAGCCTGGAGAAGGGATGATTTCTCTTGCCCATGCTTTTAATTATGCCGGGAGCGAAAGTATCTTGACAACCTTATGGCAAGTTGATGAAATTTCCACTACACAGATAGTGGGCTACTTTTATGATTTCCTTTCGGAAGGATTGCCAAAAGATGAAGCACTTAAAAAAGCTAAACTAAAATACCTTTCAACAGTCAAAGGTCGCGGGGCAGAACCACAATATTGGGCCGGACTTGTCTTAATTGGAGATCAATCACCAATTTTATTGCATTCTTCTTCAAATGTAATATGGTGGTTTATGGCTGGTATTTTATTAATAATTGCAATTGTTTCTATAATTTTTATCGAAAGAAAGAAATCTTCAAGAGTCTAGTGGTAGATTGAAATTGCAGTCTCAAAGTATTCCATCACGAGTTTTAAATTTTACATGGCTTTTTAAGTCAAACCTAGATTTTCTTGTTTAACTGTGATGACCATTTCATAAAGTGCCGTTAGAAGTAAAGAAGCCACAAACAGAAGGCTGAGTGCAAAACTATTTTTCTAACATTAAATACCGTCTTTATGAAAAAATTATTACTTTATTCGATTTTAAATGTTGTTTGCTTAACACTTTCAGCACAAGAATTTATTTTTACTGGAAGTGGAGACGGAACCACATGGCATGATCCAAATAATTGGAATCCCCAACAAGTGCCTGGGAGTGTTTTTACATCTGTCACTATTCCTTCAGGACTGACAGTTACCAATCAAGGAACAGTTGTTTTCAATTTCGGCACTATAATCGGCGGTGGTACCATCATAAATAATGCTTCATTTACATTTTTGGGGCAGGGTACGGCTTCAAAAAGTCTTAATAATATTTCTTTTATTAATAACGCGAATGTTTATAATGATATACCAGGGATTGGTACAGTGCTTGTCAATGGGGCCACGATTACAAATACGGCAACAGGTATAATCGAATTTGACGGAGTAGGAATGAGCTCTAGCTCATCAGCAGATAAAATCATAAACAATGGTGGAATTATTAGAAGCATACATCCCAGTAATTTAGTGCTGAATGTAATTATACAGAACAACAATGGAACTATTGATGTTCTTGCCGGTAATCTATATTTAGCTGTGGGGAATCAAAATAATTTTAATTTGCTGCAGGACGGCACCTATAACGTTGCACAGGATGCTACGTTATGGGTTGCCGACTACACATTGGCAGGTACTTTTAACGGTCAAATAGACGGCGCATTTGGCTTGGTGGGCAATGGCAACAACATAATTACTTTAAGTGGAGTGCTTACCAATATGTTAATGGGAAATGGACTCACGTTTTACTTCGGTTCGCTTCAAGGTGGCGGCACACTTATAAATAATACTAAGTTTAATATTACCAACGACGGTGGTGGATTAGGAAAATCAATCAACAATATAGACATCGTAAATAATGGTGAATTCAATAGTATTTTTTCAAGCAATAATACCGGCTGGGGTTTATCAGACGATTCCCAAATTACAAACTCAAGCACTGGAACTATGAATATAGGGTTGGGCTTCGCTGGAAACACTGGCACAGAGACTTTGCAAAACAATGGAACCATAATTATCACGAATAGCGTGGGCCTTGGTGTAAATTTCACGAACAATGGCCTGTTGGATTATGGTTCAAACAATCTCTCTTTTGCTATTGGGAGTGTTCAACTGAACAATTCAATAGATGGCACTATTTTAGGGACGGGCCAATTGGACCTCAATTTTAATACATCTTTTACAAATAACGGTATTGTAACATCAGGTCCCGGAGCAGACAAGATTTTTATTTACAATGGCTTTAGGCAAGATATCAATTCCCGGCTTGTAGTGGATATAAACGGAAACACTCCAGAAACCGATTACGATGTTATACAGGCAGACAATGGTGGAGCTTTTGAAATGAATGGAACCATTGTAGTCAATTTAGGTTTCGCACCGGCATTGGATGACGAATTTACTGTCCTATTTTCCGTAAATCGTGCAGTTTTATGTGGTTTACCTACTACAATATCAGCCGTTTATCAGGGAATGGAATACACCTTTGATGTAATTTGTGGGGGAAATAGTGTTATACTAAAACTAACCAATATCACTTTAGGAACAAAAGAAAACAATCTGAGTAATAGTTCAATATACCCAAACCCAACTAACGGTCATTTTACAGTTGTTCTTGAAAAAGAATATTTCAATGTTGAAATCCAAATTTTGAATATACAAGGACTAATAATAGCGTCAGAAAAATATGCACTTGCTAAAATCTTAGAAAAAGACATCACAGCCGAAGCTGGAATATATTTTATCAAAGTGACTTCTGAAGGACACTCAAAAACATTCAAATTAATTAAAAATTAAAATTATGAGGTATTTAAAAATCATCTGCAAATTTTCTTGCATTGTAATGATGTGCCATTCCTGTCTGTCATCGTCCCAAGAAAACGATAAAAATACTTCCACAAAGGAATTGCCCACTGTTAGTTCAGAGAAAGAAAGTGGAAAAAGACTAAAATATTTCAACATTACAGATACCCGCAATGGAATGGTCATTGAGCGCTATCCGTTTCCCGAAAAATGGGAGCAGCACACAGGAGCTGAATTTGCCTATACTGGACCCAATGGCATTAGAGTATATAGTGAAAAAGGTATGAATTATGCCTATTCCACAGATCCTACCATTCTTCAGCAATATGAATATGTAGGCATGCAGGTAAAATACCCCTTGAATGTAGATCAGGTTATCAATGATGTTATGGTGCCTTATGCATCACAATTGAACAGAAAAATGACCAAGCGCTATCCACTTTCACAGATCAGGCAATTTGACCAAAACCTGGATAACATGTTGTTTAAGGTAGAACAAAACCAAAAACATCTAGCTGCCGAGGCCATTGAGTGGGTAGACCATGATGGTACCCGTTGGTTGACGGTGTTGCATTATATTTTGGAGCAGAACTATAACAATGTGTTTTGGAGCTACAGGGCAAGTGCCATTTGTGCAGCTCCAGCTCATTTTGAACAAGCTAAATTAGATTATCTTAATGGTTTATTGAACAGACAAATAAATACAGTATGGATAAACGCCATGAACCAACAGAACGAATATACCATTAGAAAAAATGAGGAAGCTCATGCCAAACGAGAGGCAGAGTTCAAGCGTGGTGTAGAACAACGTCAACGTCAATGGGAGGCCAGTCAAGAAACCGCAGCTCGTAGACAAGAGCACATTTCAGATGTGTTATTGGGAAAAACAAATATTGTAGAACCTGATACTGGCATTCGCTCTAAAATAGACCATACCAGCAAGTATTATTGGGTAAATAGTGATGGGAAATATGTAGGCACCGACGATTATAAATATGACCCTAACAAAGACGACTTCATCAATAACCGTACTTGGAAAGAGTATAATCTTGATGATTATAGATAATGCGATTAGTCAATTATTTAAACGGCCCATAGCGAATGCTATGGGTCTTTTATTTTTAATCAATCAGATAATCTTTTCTTTTTGAAGGGTAATTAATTTAAATAGAATATTATTCCAAAGAATGAATTTCTAAAACTTGCTGAGAAAAAATAAAAGTTATCATTATGGTAACTTTTTTCTTTTATTTGGGATTAACCATTTAACGTGAAAATATTTTCGAGAGGGACATTGCGAGATTTTTGGCAGAAGCATGGCGATTGCGAAATTCAGTTAAAGACGTGATATCGTGCAATCCAGAAATCAAACTGGAATTCAATAAATGAACTTAGAAGTGAATATCCGTGCGCAAGTGTTGAAAAGAACAACCGAATCGTTTTAAATATAATAGGTAATAATTATCTGCTGATTGCAAAATTTAATTTTGAGTATAGATGTGCGTGGATACGATTTATCGGAACACACGCTGAATATTACAAGGTTGACGCAAACGAAGTTTAAAATGAAAATTAGACCGATTAGAAACGAAGCCGACTACAAAAAAGCACTTGAACGTTTGGAGGTTGTTTTTGATGCAAAAAGAGGAACTTGCAAAGGGAATGAGCTGGTAATCCTAGCTATTTTAATAGACAGTTATGAAAGTGAGAATTTCCCAATCGAACTGCCGGACCTAATTTCAGCAATCAATTTCCGAATGTAACAAATGGACCTATAACAGAAAGATTTGGTCGATATGATTGGTTCCAAAAATCAAGTGAGCAAAATAAAAAAAAACCTAAGCTGACCATAAAGGATTAGAAACTTAAATACTAAATTGAATATCCCAAAGGAGGTTTTAATTCAAGATTATTGAGCGACTTTGCGAAAAGTACTAATGGCAAAGATGTAAATAAATAAATACCGAAGGTTGTCCCAAACACTAAGGCTTGGGCATATTTGCGAGTCCGTCAAATTTTTTAATTTCGCTTATTGATAAAAAAAGACAATAAGAAAATCAAAAAAAATTGGCTCGTGCTTAATCCGAAAAATAATCACTACTTTAAACGCTACGAGCAATTTACATTACCCTTGTAAGCAATTTAACGAAACGATGAACAGCAGAACAGAGGAAACGATAAATCGCTTCGAAAAGTCCTGGACGGAAACTTATCACCGGTATTAAATGCTAATAAATAATGGCGGATTTGATAAATGGATTCCGATACGTGACTTAATTTCGGAAATGAAAGAAAAGGGAGAATGGAAATACTTCCGGATTGGAACTTCAATGTTTATTTTGATTTTTTCTCTTTCAGTTTAATTTAGGTTACGGACTGACCAAAAACATTTGAAAATTGAAACTCTTGATTTTAATCATAATGTTATTACAATGCGTGATGGAGAAAAATTATATCGGGTATATCGAATAAAAGATTTGAAAGTTGAAAAATTGACAAAATTGCTGAATACGTTTGTTGATTAAAAAACTACTTGTAACAATGTACCCTAACGAACATAAGTACTAAACGGATAGAAAAGAATTTAGAGGCTTACAAAACCTAATAACAATAGCGCTTTATTCACATAAGTCATGAAATAAATAATTCTATTACGTTCGTAAAACTCAAAAGTTTTGATTTAACTAAAATTTCAAAGACTATTCAATACCCGATGCCAATTCTTGGATATAGTCATATAGGCCTTTTAGTTCTTCACCGTCACAATTACTATTAATATATTTTTTGATATACTCCGAACCTCTCAATCTAAATAAAATGGCATCTACTCCATTTTGTTGATTTCCGCTAAAAAACCCTTTAAAGATATTGTACAAAACGGTTCCTTTATTATAATAGGCAAAGTTCTGATAGCGCTTTAAATAGGTAGATTCGATATAAAGTAATTGAGGTGGTCCAAGTGAGGTTTCGCTAATTTTATAACCTAAATCATTATATCTAGTTTCAAACGCATGAATTTCTATAGTTGTTGGATTTTCAAGTTTGCTTTTACAAACCGTACCATAAGCATCCATAAAATCTTCGTAGAAAAGTTTGAAAAAATCGGTATAACGATCAAAAAACGGGAAATCCCGTTTTTCAAGCAGGTTGATTAAATCCTCATAATCATTAATTTGTGGTCCTTCTCTTCTAAAATTTCCAAATTGAGAAATATCAAGTGTCCAGTTATTCTTTTTAGAAGCCGTAATGACACCACCTTCTCCGACTTTTACAAAATGATTTTCGGGTAAATAATCTAAAGTAAACACAAATTCTTCAACGGTTGGGCATTCCAAAACAAACTGTTCAATTGCTTTTTGTGCTACTTCTTCATAATAAACGAGCGATTTTACTTTTTTGTAACCATATCTTTCCGTGTTATTTGAAAAAACAGGTGCAATATGAAGGGTTTGTTTAGTGTTACAAGGCCCCTTATAATTCACGGCAAATCTTGAAATTGGAAAATATCCAGTATTTAGTTTAATTTCAAAAGAATCCAATACGTCTCCAAACCCTGCTTCTAGTTTCCACCCATTAGCTTTATTCATGTGCCCTCGAATTGTAATCACTTCATTCTTTTTAGCACCATCCTTTGCAGGTAAGGCAATTGGGCCAGAAGTAAATCTAACCGACTCTAAATCCTCACACTGATCCTTAAGACCTTTTACTAAGGCATTAAGCATACCTTTTATGGGGAAATCATCTATATTTCTAGTTTCAATATATTTTTGCAATAACGGGTGTGTATAGACAACTGAGGCAGATTTTACAAGCAATTGCTGCCCACAAGCACCTCTATACTCAATAAAAATATCTTCATGCGTTGGATATTGTCCTTTTCTATTTCCAACTACACCCATAAATTCTTTAGTCTGTCGTTTGGAAGTATTCGGTGTAAACTGAGCTGTAAACCCATCAGCAGTATAATTTTTATAATCTCTAGAACTTGGGAGCTCCCAAACTTTCATGCTGGCTTTAGAATCTTCCCTTACTTTTTGTAACCTTGCCTCTTCTTTTTTATATTTTTTAGGTTCTTTCCAAGGATCGAATTTGTTTGTTTCTTGGGTAAATCCAAAATGAAAAAAAGACATGATAAAAATGGTAGATATGATTTTTAAAAACATGAAATAAAATTTATAGATTCTAACAAAACCACAAATTACCTAATTTTTTGATAACAATTTATAACTGTAAGTTATTGATTCTCAATTGCAGCTAAATTCTAAATTAATTTAATAGTATACTCTTTAAATTCAAGACTTCTGTGCTGCGAAACAACTGGCTAAAACGCCGTTTAAAATTAATTGCTAGTGCAACCCTACTTCTTAATCCCGACGTTTCGGGGCTTAAAGATTTTCAGTTGGGGTGTACTTGCAAATTAAAGTTCTAACCCACGCAATTACTCATAAGAAGAGTCCTTTGTGGGTAATTAAAATAAACCGATTGTACTTAAGAATGAATGAATAAAATTTTTAAATTATCACCCTTTCTTCCACTTACATTTATTGGATGTAAAGCACAAAACAAAAAAAATTCTGAAACAAATATCAGCCATCAGGTAAAAATATCTATAATTGATTGCAAGTAAAATTAAATAGCTCTCAAAAGAAACTTTATTAAAAAATGAAAGATTTATTAAATAAGGAAATCCTAACCAAGACATTTGATGACTTATCGCATGGTGTGGGTATTTTTCAAGTTCTTGATTTGAATGATATAAAAAGCATTCGATATGTATTCATGAACAGAATCATCTTGTCTGAAATGAGAAAAAAGCGGGAGGAAGTTTTTGGTAAAAGGATTATTGAAGTAGCCCCTGAAGCCTATGAACATGAAGTAGGGTTAAAAGTTGTTGAAACCTATAGAAAAGTAGCTGCAGAAGGTGGAAGTATTGATCTAGGTTTGGTTGAATATTCAAACCAAATGGTAGCTGGAACATACGATTGCTCAGTACACCATATTCAAGATAATTACGTATATGTGATGCTCAGAAACGTAACCGAATTAGAACAAACAAAGAATGAACTGGAGCAGAAAAATAAGGAGCTAAGTCAATTTACACACATGGTTTCGCATGATCTAAAAGAACCTCTCCGTACAATTTCTGGTCTTTCACAAATAATAGAAAAAAAATATAAAGGAAAATTAGATGAAAAAGCAGATAAACTTTTAGGCTTAATAGCCGTTGCAACAGTCCGGATGAGAAATCTAATTGATGACCTATTAGATCATAGCAGCATAGGGCAAAAAAAAGAAATGACAAATGTGGACTGTAAAAAACTAGTCGAAGTAATAATACAAGATTTGCAAGCCCAAATAAAAGAAACCAACACCACCATTGAACTTGGGACCTTGCCCATAGTAACAGGATACCAAACGGAGTTGCGCTTACTCTTTCAGAATTTAATCAGTAATGGGATAAAATTCAGCAAACCTGGCATAGCGCCAAAAATCAGAATATCTTCAAAAGAACAGGATGGTTGGACTTTTAGCATAGAAGATAATGGAATTGGAATTGGAATTGCGGATCAACACAAGGATAAGATTTTTCGTGTTTTCCAACGTTTACATACTACAAGTGAATATGAAGGAACAGGTATCGGACTTGCACATTGTAAGAAAATAATTGAATTGCATAAAGGTAATCTTTGGGTTAATTCTGAACCTGGAGAAGGAAGCACATTTTATTTTACAATTTCAAACCAATTGTAGTCGTATAGTACCATAATTCAAGACAGGCGTTTTGCCGCCATTGATAAACTAGCCATTACTAACCTAATAAATTTGAGTGGCCAATAATAAACTAGCTCCGACGCTAAATAATGTGGCTGTAAACTGATATTACTAAAGATGTGTATATTTAATTGATTGTTCACTGATGACTTACAAACTTTAGTGCTGAATATTCTACCTGAATCCCGATAGCCATCAGGACGCGTACACTCTATTCGTTCGGCAATAATTAAAAAATGAAATAATAATGAGATTTTATAGCATCCTTATACTTATCCAATTGTCATTCGCATATGTAAAAGCTCAAGAAAAAGAATACATAGTAACAACAGAAAATGATACTATTTATGGAAAGATAATAAGAGCTACAAAACACCTCAATCCCTCAAAAGTTGTATATAAAATCAAAGATGAACAGTGAAAAAAATATCTAATAAATCCATCTGAAGTAAAAACTATTCGTTCTATAAATGGTGTTGATGGTAATTGTGTAATTAAAACCATTTATGACAAGTTCTTCATTAAAGAAATAATTGACGGTAGAATAAAAGTATTCCAATCGATTGAAAGCGTTATATTTTATCTATCAAAAGATGAAGAAGAAATTATGCTTGCCGATTTTGGCGGATTTGGGTCAAGAAAAAAAGCACACTCTCAAATTAGAAATTTAGTAAAAGACAACCCTCAAATATTAAAAGAATTTGATTTATTGAAAGGAAGTGAAAAAAACATCTTATATATCATAAAAAAGTATAACGAATCTTATAATACCATTACCAATAAACAGTACAATTAATCACTTGGTTACAAACTACTTAAAAAAACGTATTCAGCTAAACTGTTTTGAAGTTGAGATAATCATTTATAATAAAACCTTATTCTAATAAATTAAAGATTGCTAAAATTACAAATCGAAATAGGGTTAATTAAAAAAATCCAAACCCCAAGTGTTGTCTAAGGGTTTGGATTTTTTTTTGAACCTATAGCTGGGATTATTTACCGCCCAACATGACCAGCTCGTTACAGACCACTTCTGTGATGTAGCGTTTGTTGCCTTCTTTATCGTCATAAGAG
Organism: uncultured Flavobacteriaceae bacterium; assembly: GCA_963803715.1. Taxonomy (GTDB): domain Bacteria; phylum Bacteroidota; class Bacteroidia; order Flavobacteriales; family Flavobacteriaceae; genus Psychroserpens. The sequence continues at coordinate 398 of CAWDOF010000009.1, read as the reverse complement.
CGTGAGGTCAATTTACCTTCAACCGCAATCTCTTTTCCCTTGGTGACATATTTCTCGATAATCTCGGCGGTCTTGCCCCAGGCTACCACATTGTGCCATTGGGTGTCTTTTACGACTTCGCCCTTGGCGTTTTTATAGCTCTCGTTGGTAGCTATTGAGAATTTGGCGAGCATTTTACCGGACTCGAGGTTGACAATTTCCGGGTCGTTACCTAGGTTACCAATTAACTGTACTTTGTTTCTTAACGTAGACATAAGATAAGGTTTTTATTACGTTGAATCTCATTAGTTCAATCCAACAGGGCAAAGATGTGACGGGTTGCAAATGTTAGTCGGTAGTTACCTGTTTAAATTCGTTTGTAAATGTTTACAGTCGTTTGTAAACGATTAATAGTATGG
>CAWDOF010000008.1:0-223456 GCA_963803715.1 uncultured Flavobacteriaceae bacterium | reverse complement strand
AGGAAAATAATAACATATGGATTCTTATTATATAGTCTTATTGATTGTTGGGATGACTTCTCTCATTGCTAGCTTTCTTCCTATTCTTTTGCAGCGTCTTAAAATTAGTTTTGTCATCCCGCTATTAATTTTGGGTGCGGTTTTATATTATTTTAATGCACCATTACCTTGGCCAGATCCGGTTTGGCCATTAGAGCTTGCATTACGTTTTTCAGAATTGGTCGTTATAATTAGCTTAATGATTGCCGGATTGAAAATTGGTCTTAATTATTCTTGGCAAGAGTGGAAAAGCCCGCTTAGTCTTATTACCATAACGATGCCCTTATTCATGCTTGTGGTCTTTCTGTTGTCTTACTATTTGCTTAATTTCAATTTACCCGTCTCGGTTTTATTGGCTGCTGTATTAGCACCAACAGACCCAGCACTAGCTTCTGAGATACAATTAAATGATAAGCAATCCAATTCTAAAAAAAACACGGGACTAAGATATCATTTAACCGCAGAGGCTGGTATTAACGATGGTTTAGCGTTTCCTTTTGTGTTTTTAGCTATTCTGCTTTCGAAAAAATCTAACATGGATTTTGCGGATTGGACTGAATGGTTAGGATTTTATTTTTTTTACAAAATTGCAATAGGCTCAATAATTGGAATGGTTGTAGGTTTTTTGTATAGCTATTGCACCCAGAAGATGTCTGAGACTAAAGAGAACAAAATCCATCAAGCATTTGTAGCAGTATCCCTAACTCTAATAGCTTACTCCCTTGCCGAAATCACAAATTCTTATGGGTTTCTGAGTGTATTTTTTGCGGGCCTTTTTGCTAACTACCATTTAGAGACTAAAAACAAGAAAACATTTAGTGATCCTAATTTGAATTTTATAGCCAATTTTGAAAAGTTTCTGATTATTTTTTGGATGATCTTTTTTGGTGGCTCGATAGTGGCTGGAATATTGAACTTCATTACTTGGCCAACCATAATTTTTAGTATCGTCGTAGTACTGTTTATGAGACCTGTGTTGGGCTACATCGGATTGTACAAGAGTAAATTAAGTCATCGAAAAAAAATGGCTACTGCGTTTTTTGGTATTAGGGGAATTGGCTCTGTTTTTTATTTAACCTATGCTTTAAAACATGGCGCATTTGAAGATTTAAATCAGTTGTACTCTATTGTGGCTTTAATAATTTTGATTTCAATAGTTTTACATGGGGTAACAGCAAAACGCGCCATAATATATTTTTCATCTGATAAATAATCCAAAGTTCATTTTTAAACTTATTTTTCATTTACTTCTTTTCAAATGCAAGTTAAATAGGGTATTTAATCATCTTCAAAAAGTAATTTTTGATTTCTACATTAATTTCAAAGCTATCCACGTTTCAAATCATTTTTAGCTAAACAGCTTTCCAAATAGATTCTCAGATTTGAGATCTGATGCTGTTAAACATGAGTCTTTAACCAAATTATTTTCTAATTCCTATTAATAGTGAGGGCGTAAGTTTCACTCTGATGTTGCTTTTAGGCGAAGTTTTTTATGATTAAGCTCTTGATATTTTTTTTTGGAAATCTTCTTTTGAGTCAATTTTAAGTTTTTACAGAACAATTGGTGAATGGATTTTTTCTTAAGTTAAGTCGAAGATATTAAAATATAAAATCATGAAAATACTCGGAAAAGTAGCCGTATTAATTGCAGTAATTACAATAGTGGCAGTTGCAACAACAAAGAAAAGTAAAAAACACGAATTGAGTGAGGATGAAAGTAATTCTGACAATTTGAACAAAGATGATAATTTAAGCAAAGCATCTTCTTCAGAAAAAAGTGATAACGAATCCAACTCTGTGAATACTAATAACAACAGAAATTCTGATTATGTTAATGCTAAAACCCAAAAAATGTATAAGGATTTAGGTATGACTAAAGCACAGAAAAGACGTTACGAGGCAGATTACAAAACCGTGATGGACGAATGGGGAAAGAAGAACCCTGGAAAAACCATAAATGAAAAAGAAAAAGTAGCGCAACATAATGCCACTTTAAACGCTGTTCTAAATGAGGCTCAATATTCAATCTATCGGGAGTGGGCAAAGGATAACGCGTAAATTGAAAAAACATTAAGTGTTCACGTAATCTTTAATGAATCAGTCTAGCGATTTATTACCACAAGGGATTGTAAAAAAACTGATAATTATAATAACTACAGGTGCATTATCTAAAATCTATTATAACGATGTATAGCTTTATTGAGAAGTCTATTGCGTCTGAAAAAGTTTTTACCTTGACGTCAGACTCACTACTCATTATTTTCCTGTCAAGTATTGGTATTTACTCCACTGTAATAATCTTTACAAGGATATTCGGTAAGCGGAGTTTTTCAAAAATGTCCAGTTTTGATTTTGCCATGACAGTTGCGGTAGGCTCTATAGTTGCAAGTACAGTTTTATCCCAATCAATCAGCTTTCTAGAGGGGGCGTTTGGTCTATTTATGGTTTATTTACTTCAACTAACTGCAGCTTATTTAAGGCGTTACAAATGGTTTAGAAAACTCATTGACAATCAGCCAACGCTATTGATGGAGGGGGAGAAAATGCTCAGGGAAAACATGAAGGCGGTCAGAATAACCGAAGGAGATTTGCGTTCCAAATTACGTGAGGCAAATGTTGCTAAGCTTTCAGAAGTAAAAGCCGTTATTTTTGAAACCACGGGGAACATGGTTGTGATTCATAAAGATGACGATTGCATCATTGATGATTGGCTCTTAAAGGATGTCCAACGTTAGCTTAAAATCTTTAAATTAGGCTTTTTGATAGTCAAAAATAGTATTGGGTAAATAGCTTTTAGTTTAAGCATTGAACCAATTAAAAACAAAAAAATAATTAACATGGATACAGAAAACATAAACACAGAAACGGATAATATTCAAGCTGAAGTCATGAGAAATTTAGGTAAAGCGAAAGATGATTCATCCTCGAAAAAATCTTCTCCGGAAGGATTGGAAACTTCCAAAAAGGCTGGGAGTAGCCATAAAATATCGGATAAGCATCCAGATTTCATATCGAATAAAAGTAAAAACACCGCGAAAAAATAAGATGTTTTTAAGTTGACTGCTTGTTTTAATCAAGAAAACTAGTTCTTATAATTGTTAATTTTTCACTAAGAACAGATTCCTCAAAGCACTTTTTTTCCGCCGATTACTCAAAAACGTTTTTCGCTTCAGATTGCAACCCGTTAATTGCTTTTGTTTAAAACCACCAGAGATTTTAAATCTTATAAAATTGGTAAATTCAAAGGTTTTTGAATATTAAATTTTAACATATCGTTATCTCAACTGCCTCAAATCGCAAAACTAGTTTGCTAAATAGTATTTTCTGTTTAATTGAAAATTTTAAGTTTTTGTTACGATTATAAGTGTTTTTAAGGCCAATTTCTCCGCTGACAAGACATATTAAACCTCCTAGTGTTCATCTGTGGTTTCAAGAATCGCAAAGACTTCACTTAAAGTAATTATAATTTAAATATAAACGGATTAAAATCTAGTTTTTTCGATTTAAATCGGGAGTGACCTTCCACTAATTTGAAAACGTAAACCTCTTTAAACTAGACGGTATTGATTGATTTGACTTTTCTCCTTATTCAACTCCTAATTTTCAGTTTTTTCATCTTCAATTTCTTTTTCGGCTTCATCTGTAGAAAGTAAGTGATGGTCTTTACCTAGTCCAACAATAGAAATTAAATTGGTTACTGCATTATATAGCATAAGAATTACGGTAATCATCATACCACTAATTACCGATGTGCAGAGCAAGGTTGCCCAATAAATAATGTCATACCATGAAAGGGGTACTTCTTCGGATTCAATAATGGGAATATTAAAAAACTGAAATAGTATTAGGGCGGAGATAAATAAAATCACATCAAATTTCGCAATATTTAAAACCTGGTAATAGTGTTTTGCTTTTATGGAGTTATCAGTACCAGTACTTACACTCAATACGGTCAATAACAAAGCAAGAATAGTGGCCGATGCTAAAACAATAGTATTGCAGAGCATGTTTAAACCAGACATTGATTGTTCGAGCAGATATTTCGCCTCATTTCCAGATAGGTTGCCCAATAAAAAAACACCCAAACCTGTAAATAAAGCTGCTAAAAATCCACCTGTAAAAGCGATTTTATGATTTTTTATAAACTCCCACATTACTTCTCAAATATTTACGTCTGTTAGTAAATCTGAAGAAATTTGGATGCCTTCGGCGTTATGAATAACAGAGACATCTCCTGTGCTTTCTAGTATAACCGCCTTGACCTCGTCAAAATTATGGACATTAGCCTCCCTTAATTTTGCGATTAGGTCATCTTTACCTACGTTGCAGCTTTTCAACTTATCGTATAAAATCTTACCATCCCACATGATGAGTTGAGGTTTGTTTGTGACATATTTTTTAAAAGGTTCAACTTTCCGTACTAAATAGGAAAATAAGGTTTGAAATCCGATGATACTAGCTAAAACTATTGCACCTTTTAAAATTGAGTAGTCCTTATTTAAAATAACCGAGGCGAGAACAGAACCAACAGCTATGGTTGATGCGAAATCGAAACTTGACATTTTTGCGAACGTACGCAATCCGAATATGCGGGTAATAGCTATTATTATAGAAAATATCGCTAGAACTGAAAAAATAAGCATAACGACTTCTGAAATGGTCATGAGAAATTTATTTTGATACTCTAAAATTACCGTATTGTATTCTAAGCAGTTGATAGTATAGAATATAAGATTAGCTTATTTCAAGAAGCGAGATAAGATGTCGAATTCTGAATTTATATTATTTCTGAACTTTCCTTAATCAAAAAATCAAGATTTGAGTTTAGTCTTTCCCTTTAATAAAGGCTATTATTTTGTTAGTGGGAATAAATTTTATCACCCAAAAGATAGAGGTGCTGGTTTCTAAGACTGCAATAATCCTTGCATTGTGCTTTAGACCGCATCGTATAGTAAAATTGATTGTAAAATAAACAAGGGTAAGTTTATTTGTCCATTCAATATTAAAATTCTATAAATCAATTAGATAGCATTGTGCTATTGATTTTAAAACTAGTGTTATCAAAGAGTCTTTAATTGATATGATTGAAATTTCTCTAAGAATTCTAAATTGGAGAAAAAATAAAAGCTCTGAAAAATTTCAGAGCTTTTATTTAGCAATAGGTTTGAATTTATTGCAATTGCTTATTTATGTGTTTATTGAAATTTCCAAAGAGTTTCAATCTCAATAATATGTATTTATTGAATAAACTCCAAGGTCAATATTAAACTTATAGTCTAAAAGTAGCTTGGATAGAATGTATCCAATGGTTGTTGTCAAACTGCTTATCTGGATGGTTGAAAGCAAATTTACCAGCACTTTGTAATCTAATACCAATTGTTCTATTAGCGTTAATCCAAAAATTAACACCACCCAAAACGTTGGCTGACGAGTTTAACTCATCAATAGTGAAAATACCTAAACCACCGGCAACGTATAAATCTACCCAATCAGCATCATATAGATAATCTGAAAAATAAAACTTCAGATTTGTATTTGTTGAGAAATAAAGAACATCTTCAGTTAAGAAGCCTCTATCTATATATTCACCATCATCGTAACCATTGAAAATTATATCTTGCTCAATAGACAAAAATTTTGTCCATCGATATTCGATACCAACAATAAGAGGGTTTTTTAATGAAAATTCATCAAGTCTTTCTACTGGGTTTCTTGTGCCCAAATTTCCGAGTGCATTTACACCAACGCTTAATATCCAGTCACTTTGACTATTCCTCAGTGCTTGTTTGGTCATTGATTGTCCGTACGACAATGTGCTTAAAAGCAATGCAACTACAAGTAGTATATTTTTCATATCTTGAATTTGTCCAAAAATAGATAAATTGATTAAATTATAAAATTAAATTCGATGAACTTTTAACAAATATCTTATTTTTAATAATGTGTCTCCTATAACTACCATTAAATAGGATAAGATGCGCTCTTTTGCGTAAATTGACAAAAGCATATTTACCAATAAACACAAGGCTTTCGAGACGTTGGTTAGAAATTTTATTCCTGTACATCTTCAATCGCCACCTCATAAAAAAGGACTGATTATTTTTTGCATTTTGACGGATCCAATACCTAAATAAGCCTAAATAAGCTTCAAAATAGTTGTTTTTTGCTGATTTTGAAATTGTGAAATCTCCATTTTCGAGATTTAAGACCATACTATCATATAAATTTTTAAAAATTATTCGGTTATAAAAGTAATTATGATTGTTGATTTGGGTTGTAAGAGCATTAATCAGATTGTTATAAAACGAATTTGTAATTTTAAGATTTTCAATAGTTTCGGCAGTTTCAAAAATGGCACTCAAATCCAATAGGTGCCGTTTATTTTTTATGAGAATATTATCATGAAGTTCTATTGCGGCTAAACGTTCGGTATTAATTTGTCTTGGTAAATGTCTAAAATCCTTCACCTTATAATCAAATCCCTTTTGCTTGTCATAGCCGTTTGAATTTATGAGTTTGAAAGCCTTTTCCAAATCATGGGGCTTAACTAATATATCTATATCTCCAATTAGACGCTCGCCAGGGTCTTTGTAGTGTCCTGCCAATAAAATACCCATACCTTTAAAAAACACATATTCAATATTATGGCTATTTAGTAATTTTGCAATCCATTTAGCTTCTTTTATAAGTGTGAAGTTCCTGTTTCTATTGATGTTGGTAAGTTGAATGAGGTACTCGAGCAAATCTTCAGGAACCAGGTTGGTAAGCTTTTTTTGATTTAATCTACAATATACTGTTGTGAGTACTGCATGGCTACTGGCGATTTGAACAAGTTTATCCCAAGCAATGTCAGTTGTTTTTAGTTGATTTTCTAAATCCTCATTAGGGTATTCAGAATTTAAAATATCAGCTATGAGTTGGAGTATGGCTTTATAGTTCAAAATAAAGAATTGATGCTAGAAATAGCATCATCGTTTTTGTGATATTGAAGTTCGTAATATTCCAAGTCTTTCAACCATTGCATAAATGTCTTAGCGTGCTCAGGAATTGGTGATATCCAAGAGTCTGGAATTAATTCGCTCAATATTTGCTTAGCTTTTGTTTTTTTGAAAAAAGGAGTTTCATCCTTAGAATATTTAACGTAAACAATTTTATTACAAGGTAAGCATTTAGCCGAAGATACAGATAAAGCGCTTGGCGGAATATATTTTACATTGATTTGCTTCGTGCCATTGAAATATGTCTCTAATTCTGAAAAATTCTGAATATGATCTAAACTTTCAAACGCTCCTTTTTTAATGGAAATAGCGTTAGGATATCTAAAGAGCAGTTTATCTTTAGCATGAAAGGGAGTAAAATCATCTGCTAAAATATTAAGCCCACTTGCCATGAGTAAAGCAGTAAGCGTGCTTTTACCATTACCTGAAGCACCTACAATCATTACCGCCTCTTTATCATTACAAATGGTTGAGGCATGGAATGTGGCAAGCCAATCCTCTTGGTTCTTGCCGTGCATCAAATTAGTAAGTTCCATAGCAAAATACCCTTGTAGCAAATAGTAATTATTTGTAGGGCAGCTATATATAGTCTCGTTATTTTTATTGAGATGTAGGGTGCCTCCCTTTTTGAAGATATCAAAAACAACCTCTGGTTCAACAGCCTCCAGTGTTCCACAATGACTAAGCTGGGGGTGAAAAAGAGACTCAATAAGGTCAGAGCCGTAATTAATTTTAACCTTGGAGTTTTCGAAAAGATAGTTATGGGTCTGAGCCACTTCTTGGATTTCTAATTGCTCTAGTGGTTCTCTTTTTACTTTGAAATCTGGCTCTATGGTATTTGCGCTTTCAAATAAATCAAAAAGCTGAGAAAATATGAGTTTAGCTTCATCGCTACTGATGTTTTTGTCTGCTATTATTTTATTGATAAAATCAGTTTCAGAGTTAGCATCCAAAAAGCAATTCAAAAAATCAGAACTTTCAAATGGGAGTATTACATAAGAGTTAGAGCGTTCAAACCAAAGTAATTTACTTTGACCAACGCTCTCAATATATTTCGGAAATTTTTCCGTATTCAAATAGTTACTGAAAATTACTCGTTAAATGGATCCCCACTTGGATCGGGAGCTGATTGAGCATGTGCTTGCTTTGGATTAAGTATAACGAAAGTGCCTAAAGCAGTCAATGCGGCATATTTGCCCATCTTCTTCATGGCTTCCTTTCTAGTAATCTGATCTTGGGTAGTAATGTTTTTCATAGTATCAAGCTAAAGAGGCAAAAATAATTAAAATATTAGAATAAAAAAGTGAAACAACATATTTCTTGAACTTATCTAGTTGAGGATTACTTTCAACGTCTTTTCTTGATTATTATCCTTAATTCTCACAACATAGATACCTGAGCTCAAATTTAAAAATTTAATTTGGTTTTTGTTCAGATTAGAATCTAAACCGTAACTGCCAATAAGGTGACCTTGAATATCAATGATGTTACATTGCGGATTTTTGCCCAATTTACCTATAATTTCGAGATGTTTTAAACTAGTGTTGTAAAACACATTTAGGCTGTTTAAAGTATTCTCTCCAATATGTAAGGCGCTAGATTCTAACCTTAAGAAAAAACGCCCAGTCCCGTCTAAATTTGAAGTAGGAGTAAGAACATAATCCCCTTGTGTAAGTAAGGTTGAGTTGTTGGTAACCGTATCGTCTAAAAACACCGCAATGCCCGTTGGTAATGTTGATTCAGAAAGGCTAAAGGAAATTTGTTCTCCTTGTGAAGCATTGACGCCGAGCGGAATCGTGGTTTCATTATAATCTGTTGCACCCAAAGCCTGTAGGGCAAAAGGTGTACCTTGATTTTCATCAACCAAGTGGGAGTATATTGAAAAGTCTGGCGGAATGCCTCTAAAAACAGAAGCATCGTAACCAGGATCTAAGCCTTCCGAAGAAAATTCTGTAAAGTATACTTCTGTAGTAGAACGGTTTGTTGCGCTCTCCAAGATGAGGTTCAGTTTAGAAAAGGTTTGGGCTTCCCTGCCAAGGATAAAATCGTCTGCTCCTGTAGCTCTTCGCATTGCAGGTTGAAATTGGATAATGCCTCCAGTTGTGTTAGAGGTCACAAAAAAACCTTGACCGGGTGTCATGTTATAATTACTTAATTTATTGAGTATGGTGTATTTGTTTCCGGTCCCTGCCGTGTTATCGTTATATCCATAAACAGCAACGGCATCTAATGCCATAAGCGGTTCGTTGGTTGATAGAAAATCACTGACACTCAAAAACGAGGTGTATGGATTTCCAATCAAATTGAACTTGCTGGAAGCACCATTATTAATTGAGATGCCAACGTTACCTGTATTTATTGTACCATTAAATTGTACCAAGTTGGACTCTCCTGGCTCAATGCCGCTTCTATAGCCTTCACCTGGTTCTAAGGTGAATGTGTCTTCTTCATCCCAAAGTTCAAATTCCCCCGAAGCCGTATCATAGCCTCCAAAAAGAACATTTGTACCATTGGGGTTCGCCCTAATATTGGTGTTTACATCTATAAAATCATTAAAAGCTTGACCTGTAACAGGTGCACTTATCAAATCATTGCCACTTTCTGAGGCGTTGGTATTTACATATCTATTATATAATACGTTTCCTGTAACCGTTCCATCTGATATTAAGCTAGAATAAGATGTTGAATTTGAATTGAGCACTAATGCATCACTAACCGTCAAATTAAAACCTGAATTGATTTTCATAAATCCTCCTGGCTCAACTGTTATTGATTTTACCGTCAGGTCGTCGTCTATCTCTAGGGTTGCTCCAGTTTTTACGATGATATCGCTATTTGAAATATTTCCTCGTAATATCAGAGTTCCTACGTCAACCGAAGTCGTTCCAGAATAGGTGTTATTGCCCGTTAAAACTAGGGTATTGTTTCCAAATTTTTGAATACCTCCAGAACCCTCCATAACGCCATTTACCGTGATTTGACCAGAGCCAGTATTGCCAAAATTTACACTGTTATTATTTATAAAAATAGTTTGGTTAAATACAAGACCTCCGGTATTATTAGCATGAATGTTAACGACTGCTCCATCAATACCAATAGGGGTATTGAAAGTGTGTGTTGCCGTTGATAGATTGAATATTCCACCAGAAGCGGATAACCCTCCACCGCCTGAATTATTTATAGTTCTGGGACTTGTAGCTCCTGCTTGAAAATCTAAAGTGTTAACTAAATAAAACCTACCATTAGTGGTCATTGAAGTATTATTATTATGACCAATTTTCACAAAATTTCTTTGAGTAGTGTTGTTGTCAGGATCACCTTGGGTATTATTAGATGTCGCATAAAACCATGGTAGTTGACCAGAACCAAAATCACCGGTTGTAACTTCACTTCGACTGAAGACATCCTGCTGCTGGGCTTGTAAGTTAAAATTCCAAAAAATAAGAAGGGCAAGCGACCAGAATATGGTGTTGGTAAATCTATATGACATAGGGATGGAGATTAAAGATTTAGTAATTATTCACTGATATTTTCAGCAATTTGACAAAACTACACAATATTAATCAAGATTATTAACACATCTTTATCGAAAACGTTTTCGTGTTGATAAATAACCACGAGGATAGATAGATTTAATTACAAAGGAAATCGTTTACTCAATTAATAAAAAGTTGAAAAGATGATTTGGATTTGACACAAAAAAAGCGAATGACTATTAGGTCATTCGCTTTAAATTTCAGAAGAAAAAATTTCTCTATTTTAGAATAAGTTTTTTACTTAAAGTAGCAGTGCCATAAACCATTTTAAGCACATATACACCAGAACTCAGGTTAGAGACATCCAACCGTTGTTGGGTAATGTTTTCATCTAAAGTGAAAGTTTCTACTAATCTGCCTTGCAAATCAAATATTTGAGAAATGGAATTTTTAGAAACATAACCATTGATAATAATTTCTTTGGTAGAAGTAGATGTTAAGATGTCCAGAGCCTGAAAATCAGTAGATGTATTTGAAAGTGTATTACTTGTCAAACGAAGGAAAAAACGCCCAGTCCCATCTAACGCTATTGATGGCGTAATAACATAATCACTGGCATTCAATAGAGTAGAGGTGTTGGTTTCATTATCATCTAAATACACATCTATATTTGCTGGTAAAGTATTTGCATCAAGACTAAAGGTAATCTGTTGGGCCTGTGCAGCGATCAATCCCAATGGAATCGTAACATCACTCAAATCTGAGCTGCCCAAAGCTTGGATTGCCATACTACGACCTAGATTATTTTCAACAAGGTGAGAATATAGCATTAAGCTTGAACTAAATGCGCCCATAACAGCCGCATCATAACCAGGATCTAAACCTAGACTGGCGTTATCATTAAAATAAACTTCAGTAGCGAAATCTTTGTTGGTATTTGAAACCTTCAAACGAAACATGGAAATTTCGTTAGCCTCCCGATTCAAAATAAAATCATCTGAACCTGTAGTCGTGGTCATGCTTGGGGTAAAAGTCACGCTTGTATCAACATTGTTGTCAGGATCATGTGCCACGAAGAAACCTTGACCGGGCGCAATATTCACGTTTCCGTTAGTGAGTGCATTGATGATGGTGAAATTACCAATGGTTCCCGTACCCGAAGTTGTTCCGGCATGGTAACCGTAAATGGCGGTGGCATTAGGATCAAGTGCAGCAATGTTGCTAGCGTTTAAAAATGAATCAGCTCCCGTAGATTTAAGGTAACTTGGGTATGGATTACCGATAAGGTTCCAAATATCACCTCCCTCAGGATTGGTTATGGTAATAGAGGGGCTTCCAGTTTCCACAGTGCCCTCAAACGAAAGTGGAATACCATCTGTAGTTGCAGCACGATAGCCTTTCCCGCTTTTTAATGCATCTGTCGCATCTACCTCAAAATTGATATATTGCTTATTGATATTGTCATAAGGACCAAAGGCATACAAGGTTTGGGCGGTATTGGTTGCCAATATCTCAGAATTACTTGGACTCCCGAAAGTTATAAAATTATCAAAACCCGCATTTGCTGCAATTAATGGCGCAGAGATAAGATCGTTGCCACCATTTGCGCTTGTAGTGCCAACTTCGTTTGTATAGCGTTTGTAGGTGATGTTGCCAGAAATTGAGCCTGGAGAAGTTACATCATCGGCAAGAATCAAGCTAGAATATTCCTGAGAATTGGATTCAAGCAGGACTTCGTTTGTTGTTAAAGTTTGGCTTGTTTCTACAGATAAAGATGCGCCTGGTCTAATAGTGAGTTTATTAATGGATAAATCTGCTGAAATGATTGCATCACCAGATGTGATTTCAAAATTATCAATGTTTGCAGGCGCATTAATGGTTGGATCACTTGGAAACCAAGTACCATCTACAAAGGTATAATTGACAGGGTTTGGTGCGATTCCAGTAATTTTAAAATTATCAAAACCTGAATATCCACTACCACCATTGTTTCTAATACTTACTTCTAACCCTACGATAGAAACATTATCTGGTATACCAATTGAGACGAATCCTTGATTTGTCTCATTATCAGCACCACCATCCACCAAAAACACTTCGTTTTGACCTATACCATCATAAAAGACTTCATATTTGGCATCATCGTTTGCTGCGTTATAACCCACAATATCCCAATCAAAAGATAAAGTAACGTTTTCAAAACCATCTATATCAATATCGTCAAACGTTATTGTTGCAAAGTCCGCGGTGCCTCCATTGTTATTTTCGAGATCATTTTCGCCTAATATATTGTTTGAGAAATCAGGATTATCTATTGGGCTTGCATCAGCAATATCAATAATACCATAGAAATCATCAAATTCACTTGAATTTCCGAAAAAAGGAATACTTGTGGTGTAGGTCCATTCCGGAGTGGTACCATCAAAATCTTGGATTGCCAATACTACCGGTCCAGCAACAATATCAAATGAATTACTAATCGCATCAGTATTCAAATCATCGCTAGCGGTCAATACCAAACCGCTACCAGTAGCTTCATGGATAAGGTTTGTAAACGTTGCAATACCACCAATTGAAACCTCATTGACAGGACTTTCAGATAAGTTACCGGAAGAAGTAATGGAAATTTCTAAATCATAATCAGTATCAAGGTTTCCATTTTCATCTACTGCAGAAACTTCTACCGCGGGGGACATCACTACATCGAGTGAAGTGGTTGAAGGCTGTTGGGAGAACACAATTTCTGTAAAATCTACATCAATTGTAAAATTATTTCCTGTAATAGCCCCCAATTCAAAGCTGTCTGCAAAATCAGATCCATTATCATCTCCATTAAAGCCACTATTGTTACCCTCAATTTCAAATTGAAGAATACTGCCATCGACTATATCTGTTGTGTTTAAGTAAAACCCAAAAAAGAATTCATAAATATCACCATCGCCAATAACGATAGGTGTATCGAAATCCAATATGATTTCGGTATCTGTAATAGTTGTCGTCGGTGTAAAATAATTTAAATTATCATCATAAAGTGTAACCCCTTGTAAAGAAGTGGTCCAAGCCGCAGTGTTATTTGCACCTGGAACAAAACGCATTCTAGTTACATTTGTAGGAAGCCCATCACCAGAACCTTGGTCAAAGATAAAAAAAGCGAGTGCATCTTGGGAGTCGGTAGGAGTTGTTGTATCTGCTGCTATAACGGTAGCTCCTGCAATTACAACATCTTCAATAACTTCGGTGTCATCATCGTTACCTGAAGGAGCAATGACTTGTATAGTATAATCTTCAACAGAACCCCAGGAGAAGGTGCCACAAGGTGAAATGGAAGATGCAATCTCACTTTCATTTTGTACGATCCTCATTCTATACGATCCAATAGCTTGGCCAGAAGGAACATTAATAATAAAAGTTTCAATAACATTTCCACCACCAACAGCGACATTGGCAGTTCCGATTTCTTCATTCGCATCATCAAAATCATAGTCATTGTTCCAATCAATCCAAACACCACCAGCCCCATCGTATTGATTTCCATTATTGCAATCTCCAAATTCTACTAATAGGTCATAAGATGAACCTTGCGCTAAATCGGCTGATTGTGAAGTAAAGTCGTTGACAAACCCACCTGAGCCGCCAGTACAAATGTCGGTTGTATTATTAGCAATTGAAGTGGTTTCTCCATTAAGGGTTACGTTTTCAATTTCAGAATCTACACTATTATTTGGACCTGCATCACAATATGTTGGAATTTCAACCTCACCACTAATGGCTACTGTTGTAGCACTTGCTGCTCCACCAGAAATACTAATGGTGTCGCTATAGCTATTTATTGCTAAACCAGCTTTAAGCCTAACGATAATAGTTTTGCTGGTTCCATCAAAGGCTGAAAGGGTAATAGAATTTGAATAGGTTCCTGCTGTAGTTTCAGAGATTTCGAAATCTGAACTTACTGGTAAAGAAACTGTAACATCTGTGCCATCCAAACTAGAACCTGAGACTTCAAAAGACTGTGCCTCTGAAGGACCGAAGTTTTCAAGATAATCCAACTCTGATATACTGTTTGCTGATGTTGTTAGAGTTGGGACCACGGTACCTTCGAATGCTGTACAACTCACAAGTTATCAATGGCAACACTGATCACTACACACCACCGTTAGAACCACCTATATTATATATTAATGCGTATCTGTTAGAATCCCCAGAAACATTTATTCCAGAAATAGAATTGGTTTGAGCTGAAGTACTGTAAGGAACAGTCTCCTACCAGTTACCACTAATACGGTACTTCTTGAAATTACCAACTATCACCACTAAAATTTAAGTTGTGGTTGTTAACTTTGTATAGTTCCAACCCCTCCGTTGATGCTCCAGATTAAACTAGTATTGGCACTGTCTCGATTCATTGTTATTGCTACTGGATCGATTTTTGAACTGTTCAGAATTAGTACCGATGTCCAATTTCAGCGCATCATCACCACTCTCAACTTACATAATAGCCATCGGTTAACTCACTAAGGATGTGATTTTTTCAAAAGTTTCTGAGCCGAATTGCCCAAATCCTAAGTTGCTCCAATAAAATTAAGCACTAAAACGTAAAATTTTCTCATTTTTATTTATGAATTATATTAATTTCTATAAGTCATAAACAGGTATGTCGGGTAGCTTTGGGACGCCAAATATAGTCATTGAAATAGCTTTCAATGTCAACTCAATATTAAGAAAAGATTAAGTTGTAACAGGTAATTTATTCGTAAAATCGCCACTGGATTTTAGTAATTATTTAAAAGTTTTGCTTGAAATTGATTTATTGTTAATACCAATACAATTAGAGTATTAGTGATTGGTTTTTTGTCATTATAAGAGTTTAAAGCAGTAAACGTATGATAGGTTTTTACGATAAAAATTGACAAAAGATTTATTGCGATTTTTAGAAAACAAACGATATAAAAAGCGCATTATTTATGCGCCTTTTATATCGTTGTATCTTAAAAGCTTTATTTGATGATCACTTTTTGTGTTTTCTCTTGTTGTGCGTTGTTCAACCTAACCACATAGACTCCCGTTGCTAAATTGGAAACGTCAATTTGGTTATTTGTAGAGTTGTTATCTAGAGTGGTATGGTAAACAGAGCGACCTTGTAGGTCATATAAGTTGACCGTAGTTGCACCTAAAATCTGCCCGTTGACAAAAAGAGTTCTGTCGCTGGTGAAAATTTCTATTTGCTTAGCATCAAACTCAGCTGCACCCAAAGTGCTAGATTCTACCCTCAAATAGAAACGCCCGGTGCCATCTATTGCGCTATTTGCCGTAAACGTATAGCTTCCAGAGTTTAAGAGCGTGAACGTGTTGGTTTCGTTGTCCTCAAGATAAACTTGCGTACCAGCTGGTAGGTTAGAGGTCTCAATACTAAAATCAACCTGCTGCCCTTGTGAAGCTTTTAGACCCAATGGGATAATCACATCATCCAAACTAGCTGGAGCTAAGGACTGTATTGCAAAACCCATATTGTTGTTGTCTTCCACCAAGTTAGAATAAAGACTTGAGTTAGTAAGTGGTCCATAAACCGAACTATCATAACCACGATCTAAACCTAATGAAGCGTTATCGTTGAAATAGAAATCGGTACTATGGTTCTTGAAATCAATTTGTGCGTAAAGTTTTATAAACGTAAGAGGCTCATTTTCAATTCCGCCAATTATAAAATCATCGGTGTCACCAATGGTTCTCATAGCTGGTGTAAACTTGATGTCATAAAGCGCTGAGTCAGTTCCATCTGCACTAATCAAGAATCCCTGTCCTGGGGCAATGGCGGTAGTAGCTGTAACATTAGCAAGGTTGAGCACATTATAACCGTCTGAGGCATCACCATCATATCCATAAATACCGACTGCGGTATCATCCATCAAGATCATTATTGGTTATTTCTACAATAGGGTCGGGATCGGTGTCTGTAAAAACTACCTGTTCCAAGAAGTCTTTTGCCAAGATATAACTTGGGTAAGGGTTACCAATCAGGTTCCATCTTGCAAAAGAGCTGCCGGAATTCTCAATATTGACTTCAACTTCTCCAGAGGAAACATCACCGGTAAAGGTGAAGGTACTTCCGTTGGTTCCAGTTGCTGCTGCTCTATACCCTATACCAGGGGCAAGTGGTGCGGTTTCAGCGGCATCATAGGTAAGGTACGTATTGCCGGGTTTTTCAAAAGGACCGAAAAGGTACAGTGTTCCAGCATTATTGGTTACAATATTATCATTCGCTAACACGAAATCACTAAAGCTCTGGCCGGATAATGGTGCAGAGATAAGGTCGTTTTCTGCCGACGTTTCGTTTTCATTGACGTGACGTTTATAATCAATAACCCCTGATACATTATCAAAGGAAATCAAACTTGGGTAAGATGTTGAGGTGGATTCTAAAGTTGTTAAGTCTGAAATTAGGGTAACGCCAGAATTAACCGTTAGTGCACCAGTTGGGCCAACGTAAACTTCATTGACACTTATGTTTGATGAAATAATTGCATTTCCGTCCAAAACCCGTATTTTGTCATTTAAGACGGACGTAGTATTAGGATTAGAAGGAATCCAACCATTATCAAAAGTAAAGATAGTTCTAACCGTACCAAGAATCCTAGCGCCAGCACCAGGGTTGTTGATGTATTCATTCCAGACGACATTACCGGGCGCACCGCCAGGGTTATTATTACTGGATGTACTTGCAAATACTTTAATGAGCGAATCAGCAGATCATTTGGAGTCACCACCCCATGCGTAAAGTCTGAAATGTTACCGTTTCTGCAGACCAGCGGTAATATCTAAATCATAAGCATAGGCCTTTCTTCCCTCAGTCTGAAAAGTGGAGGAGCCATCGGCATTAAGCTCAGCAGGATTAGTATTTAATAATGGTACACCAGCAGTAGCAAAACCATCTAAACTAGAATAAATTCTAAATCTTGTGGGGCCTTCGCGGATCTCTTCTGCCTAACTTTATTTCAAGTTGCGATAAATCCACTTCATAATTAGTATTAGCCGAAATAGAAAACTCAATGTAATCATTGTTGGTTATAGCAGTGGCATTGTCTGGAGCATTCAGACCTGCAACTGGATAATCTTGACCATCTGGCATAAGTTGCACCACTACCTCGTGTAAAACCAACACTAGAGACATTGGTAATGTTTCCTGTGTCGGCGGGATTATTACTGGCATTGCCTCCATCAACGTCAAATTCGGCAAGTACGTCTTGTCCAACCGCTGCCTGAGCAAACAATAATATGGTCAATAAAAAGTAAATTTTTTTCATGGTATGTAATTTTATTTGTTTCAAAATAAGCAAGCTATAAAGATATGTTTTGTTTTTTTTGAACGATATAATTTTGCTCTTTTTTAGATATACTGCACAATTTACCGCTAGAACAACCAAAAATCATTTCAATTGAACTTTGTTTTAGTTATGGATTGTCATTTAACCGCAAATTTTGTATAACTTCTCAATCGCTTTTAGATGGTCTGCTTGATAAACCAATTCCATAAAATAGACAAGATTAAATTGTAATTTCTCAATATGCTCAATATATTTGGAGGCAAAAGTCAGTAGGTGTCAAAATCTAAATCACTTTTGTGAATTAGCAGTACTGAATTTCAGATAAACATATGTTAAAAAACATTCTTCTTGTGGTCGGTACGCGACCTAATTATATAAAGATTACCCAGTTCAAAAAAGTGGCTTCTGCTAATTTTAAAGGCATATTTAATATCAAAATAGTACACACTGGTCAGCATTTTGACGCGGCTATGGCCGATGTGTTTTTCAAGCAATTAGATATTTGGCCAGATTATTTTTTGAATATTCCTCAAGCTTCGCCTAATGTACAAATGGGGGAGATTATGATAAGGTTGGAAAAGTTAATTCGAGAAGAATTTATGCCCGATCTTATTTTAGTGCCAGGTGATGTCAATTCAACCTTAGCTGCTGCACTCACGGCAAATAAGTTGGAGATTCCCTTAGGCCACCTTGAAAGCGGGCTCCGAAGTTTTGATCGCACAATGCCCGAAGAAATCAACAGGATTTTGGTTGACGAAATCTCAGATTATCATTTTGTGACCGAACAAAGTGGAATAGACCATCTCATTTCCGACGGAAAAAACAAAGAAAAAATCCATTTTGTAGGTAATACCATGATTGATACATTGGTGGGTTTTCAAAAAGAAATTAATTCAAAACTAAATTTGGAAAACCATGGATTGGAGTCAAAGCAATTTCTTTTAATAACCTTGCATAGACCTGCGGCGGTAGATAATAAAGAGGGGCTTAGTTCAGTGTTGGATTTATTGACCAAATTGACCGCAAGAACAAGAGTGGTGTTTCCTATGCATCCAAGAACGAAAAAAAATATCTTAAAATTTGGCCTAGAGGAAAAATTTGATGCTGTAGAGGCTTTGACCATTTTGGAACCTATGGACTATTTTAGCTTTCAAAACTTAATAGCACATAGTAAAATGGTTTTGACCGATAGTGGTGGTATTCAAGAAGAAACCACATATAAGCAAATACCATGTTTGACCTTGCGACCAAATACAGAACGGCCAAGTACAATTGATGAAGGTAGTAATACCTTGCTCAATTTTGATATCCCTTCTATTTTAGAGCATGTAGATTTGATTTTCAGCGGAAACTATAAAAAAGGGTCTATCCCAAAATACTGGGACGGTAATGCCACAACTCGTATTTTGAATGTACTTGCTGATATTTGAAAAAGCTAAAAGCTAAAGAACCGACAACCGATAACAGACAACCGATAACCAAGAACCAAGAGAAAAGATTTAAATCGCTTTATTGAATAAATCAAATTACATTAATGCAAAAAACAAAAAATTGGTACGTACTCAAAACAAAACCGAGGTCTGAAAAAAAGGTTGCCATTCGTTTGAGCGATTTGGGGATAGAGGCCTATTGCCCGGTTAAAACAGAAGTTAGTCAATGGAGCGACCGAAAGAAAAAAGTCGAAGTACCCGTATTACCATCCATGGTGCTCGTAAAAATAGAGGATAAAAACCGCCCGTTGGTTTTTGATGCTCCTGGTGTAATAGGTTATCTTTTTTGGCTGGGGAAGCCTGCAATTGTGCCAGACGACGAAATTAATGTTTTACAGGACGCATTGACTTCGGGGCTAAAGGTAGTGGACGTTAAAAAAATTGAAGTCGGCGATGTTATAGAGGTAGAAGGCTTAGGTTCAATCTCTAAAGAAAAAGGCACTGTAAAGTATGTTTCTGGGAGTCAATGTTGGGTCATTATGGAACGCTTGGGTTACATAGTAAAATTGGATATTTAAAATTCAAACCTATTTTCGTAGTCTTTATCTTACGCTTATTTATATGAAAAGTAATTGCACTAACTATCTGAAAATCAAATATAAGATGATGTAAATGTGGTTTGGAATGGCGAAGCCGTGTCCTATAGTACTAGTTACAAAAGTGCAATATAAATGGATCAATACCATATGCTCAAAATAAAAATATAAAATATAGGGTCAGATTAGTTAGGTTTGAGAAAAAATTTCTTTTCATGTTGTTAATTTACTGTATGCTAGTTTTATATTTGGCTCAAGAGTTCTATTTATAAATAAGTAAACAAACTATTAGCTCTCTTTCTTGTAAATTTTAATAAATTGTCTAACCTAAGATTGTGTACTTATGTGTGTCAGATTGTATTTATCAATATTTGAAAAGTTATTCCATTTGTACAGAGACTGCTTTTAATTAATTTGTAATGACACCTAAAAATTTTTTTAAATTTATATCCAATCCAAAATCATATATTAATCAACTAGTAGAACTCAACGCGAATAAAGAAATTGATATAATAGCAAAAAATCAATTTTTAACTCCAATTGATCAAGTAAGTGACGAGGATATATTCATAGTAGGTTTTCCGAAATCTGGTAATACTTGGATGCAATCTTTAATTTCAGGTATTGTCTATGGAACTCATACCGAATTTATGTCTGATCAGCTTGCTCAAGAAATAGTTCCAGATGTCCATGCAAGAACGCATTATAAAAGATTAGGGAATGTTAACTTCTTTAAGTCACATCATCTTCCCCAGCCAAATTATAGAAAAGTCATTTACTTGATTAGGGATGGTCGGGATGCCATGGTATCGTACTATCACTACAATCAAAATAGAGGTTTAGAGGTTACTTTAGAGGAAATGATATTGAATGGGTTGCATATTATGCCCTCTAAATGGTATGAGCACGTACAGTTGTGGCAGGAAAACCCCTATGATGCGGAAATAATAACAGTAAAATATGAGGATCTTTTAAGTAATCCACTTAGAGAATTAAAACGGTTATGTCATTTTATAAATATTGATAGAGCGAATGACTTGCTCCAGAAAGTGATTTCACTTAATCATATAAATAATATGCGAGAAAGAGTGAGCCAAAATAATGGCATGGCCAACAAATCCTTTACTGGTTCAAAAGGGGTTAAATTTTTCAGAAGAGGTAGCACAGGTGACTATCGTAAGGAGATGAGTCCTAAATTAGAGGTTTACTTTAGAAATGAATCTCTAAAACAGTTAAGTGATTTTGATTACTTGTGAAAACTATTCATATTATAGCAGATTTTATTGCATAAAGTTTAGTGAAATTTAATGGTAAAAATGTTACAAAGCAATAATTTAAAATTAAATTCAGCTTTAACTTACTAATCATGGCAAGCACTAAAACTATTTCTATAATCACTATAAATTTAAATAATAAAATAGGTTTACGACAAACGATTGCCAGTGTAGCAGAACAGAAATTTACGGATTTTGAGTATATAATCATTGATGGCGGAAGTTCTGATGGCAGCAAAGAGATTATAGAAAGTTTCAAGGAATATATTGATTTTTGGGTAAGTGAACCCGATAAAGGCATTTATGATGCTATGAATAAGGGTCTGAAACGAGTGAGGGGTGATTATGTGTATTTTCTAAATTCTGGTGATTATTTTTTATTTCCTGGGGTATTGAATTTAATTGACAAAGAAATCACAAAAACAAATCCAGATTTTTTGATGGCGGGTGTATTGAAGAGCAATCCTTCGACAGGGGAATACTCAACAGAACTGCCTACTATAATCGATAAGATTTCTCTTTTTAAAAAAATGGTTTGTCACCAAACTTTGTTTGTTCATAAAAATGTTTTCAATGAGATCGGGAATTTTGATATTTCTTATAAAATAAAAGCGGACTACGACTGGATACTTCGAGCAGTAAATCACAAAAATTATAAATTTGAATATTTAGATTCCTTAATTACCTTCTACCCACTGGAAGGCGCTAGTGATACACTTTATAATAAATATAGTGTAAAGGAAATACCTCAAATACGAAGGAAATACTTTTCATTAAAAGCAGAGGTGTATTTAAGACGTTATATTTATAGACCATCTTTAGCCCCACTAATGAAGCAGCTTTTAAAGAGCAAAAGCTTCAGAAATACGATTCTTCAAAAAATCTAATATGAAGCTCTTATATCTTACACCAACTTATAATTCTTATTCTGAAGTTTGGCAGCAGCGACATATTGAAATGTTAAAGGATCATATTTTCTGCATTGCAAGCCCATCGCCAAACGAACGTATGTGGAGAAACAAAATACCATTGGTTGATTTGAACCCTGAAAATAAATTAAAAACAAAAGTACTTAAGTACATAACCAAAAAGAACAATAATAAACAACAGCTTGAAAATCAAGTTAAATCATTGGTCAAAAAAGCCGATATCATTTTTATACAGTATCTCACTTTTGCAGTAGAGCTATCAAACGTTTTAAATGCTTCCAAAAAGCCAATCTTTGTACATACTCATGGATTTGATATTACTTGGGATTTAAGATTCCACGATAATCCTAGAAAAAGAGTTCATTCAGAGGCTTACGTTGAAAGCATCAAATCTTTTAATTCCAATATTTATTTTATCGCCAACTCACAGGACAGTAAAATGAAGCTCTTAGAATTGAATATTCCAGAATCCAATATCTATCTAAAATATTTAGGCACTGAAATACCACCGCTAAATGCAGATAAAACGAAGGACTTTAAAGCAAAATTCAACTTATTGTTTTTAGGGCGTTTGGTTGATTTTAAAGGCCCCAACTTAGTGATTGAGGCTTTTAACCTCGCATGTAAAAAAGGTTTCAAGGGCAATTTGTTAATCGCAGGAGACGGAGCGCTTAAATCTATGTGCGAACTCATGAAAGTGAAATCTGATTATGGCGATAGAATTCAATTGTTAGGTCCTGTTTCTAAATCAAAGGCTGAGGAACTTCGAAATAAATCGCATGTTTTTATAGCACATAATTGTAAGGGACCCATTTCAAACCAAGAAGAAGCTTTTGGCGTAAGTATTATTGAAGCAATGGCTGCACAACTTCCTGTCATAACTGGAGCTAATGCAGGAGTTAAGGAGACGGTAGCCCATAATGAAACTGGGTTCCTACATGAGCCTTTCGATATTGAAAAACAGGCTGAATATATCCTCCGTTTATATAATAACCCAGATGAATTAGAAACGATGGGTCGCGCTGGACTTGAAAGGGTGAAAGAGAAATTTTCATATAAATTGGAAAAAGAAACATTTTTAAATATTCTTGGTCTTGAAGATATCTGAAAAATCAAAATTGGTTTCAGTAGTAATCCCTCTATTCAATAGGGAAATTCTAATTCAAGAAACTCTAGAGTCACTATATAGTCAAACGTATTGTAATTGGGAAGCTATAGTTGTTGACGACGGTTCCACGGATAATTCTTTTAAGGTTGTTGAAAAAGAAGCCAAGAATGATGAACGTGTAAAACTTTTTAGAAGAAATCAATTACCAAAAGGAGCTCCCCGTTGCCGAAACATAGGAATAGATAAATCAAATGGTCAGTATGTTATATTTTTAGATTCAGATGATAAACTTGCTCCTTATTCAATAGAAGAGCGTTTAATTGAGTTCGAGAAATATAAAACTTATGATTTTCTGGTTTTCAAGTCTGCTTTTTTCGTAAACAAACTTGGAGATAGTGACTTATTATGGAACTTATTTTCTGGCGAAGATGATTTAAATCGCTTTTTGAAAGGGGAAGCTGTTTGGTGCATTAGCTCACCAATTTGGAAAAGAGAAGCTTTAATAAAGCATAATCAGTCTTTTTTTGAGTTTGCAGAAAATTCCCAAGATTGGGAATTTCATATTAATGCATTATTAAAGAAAATGTCTTACAAAAAGATGAATAGCCTTCCTGATTTTTTCGTGAGGCGAAATCCATATCAAGCTGTAAATGCAATAAGTTCAAACCATTGGAGTCTGAAAAGTTGTCTTAATAGAATAGAGATTATTAAATCTCTGTTTAATTCATTTAATTTATCGGAAAAACAAAAATCTTATCTATTTGCCAATTTGAATCAGGACTTTTTCAATATTTATTTCAGTTTAAATTTAAGCGAATTGAGACATTATGGACGTCACGTATCTAAAGCGCAAATATTTGGTGCATTTAAAATCACGATGTATCAAATAAAATACCTGATATATTTTGTATTAGCAAAATCAACTTTTAAGAAAAGTCACTATCTATTTTACTACTTAAAAAAATTAAAGTCGAAAAATCAAACCTCGAATGGTTACAAAAGTAAAATGAGTAAAACAGAATATAAAGAATTGACTGAAAAGTTAAAGACTACCTAACGTTTTGGCTAAACATTTTATAATTTCAAAAATCAAAATGACATGCCTAGATAATATTCCTCACATTAA
This sequence comes from uncultured Flavobacteriaceae bacterium, assembly GCA_963803715.1. GTDB lineage: Bacteria > Bacteroidota > Bacteroidia > Flavobacteriales > Flavobacteriaceae > Psychroserpens. The sequence continues at coordinate 199,161 of CAWDOF010000008.1, read as the reverse complement.
AGTAACTTACGAAAATTATTTACCTAAATCACCAATCGGTTTGTGATAGCAAGATGAATTTTTGGGAGTAGAATTATTGCGGTTCAAGCAATTATAAATAAATTCATCTAATCTTGAAGAATTGATAGAAAACCAATAAGAAATTTATGACATATATTTAAATTTATAATGGAACATAATCATGTATAATATACTTTTTTTGGTATCAGTAAGCATAAATTTCCGACAATAAGAATTTTAATGAAACAGTCAATACAAAAGCGTTTGTTGAATAAAAAAGCGAACGATTTTTTTTATAAGCTAAACCAGATATTCAGAAAAATTGGCATCATTTTTCTTCTTAGAATAAAAAATTTTAGCGCATTTGAAACTATTATCATCTTTAGTGAAGCTAGAGGAGGCAGTACTTGGTTAATGGAAATGTTGAACGACACATTAGAGATATGTATTAATTGGGAACCTTTGCACGTCGAAAAAGGCGTAGTTCCAAAAGCGTATAATTTTGGATGGAGACCCTTCATTCCAAGAGCAGCAAAAAATGAAGATTATAGTCTGCTGTTTGAAAACATTCATGAATACAAAGTATATTCAAATTGGACACTAAGCCGACTTAAGTTTTCTAAACTGATAAGAAGTAAACAGGTGTTAGTTAAATACGTTAGAGCCAATATGCTTATACCTTATATACTGGAAAGATTTCAATTTAAACATGCCCCCATACTCTTAATAAGGCATCCTATCGATATCTGTTTATCACAAATGAAAGCATTTAGCAAACATCAAAAGATCGAAGGGGGATTTAAGGTTCCAGAGTGTATCAATAATCAAAGGTTTATAGAAAATAAAGAATATTTAAATCAACTAACGACTGATTTAGAGAAAGCAATCGCCATTTGGTGTTTAAATAATTGTTATACTATTAATCAAATCAGCCGATTAGAAAATTTACATATAATCTATTATGCTGATTTATTGCTTTATCCTGAAAAGGAAATAGAAAAATATCTGTTCAAAAATAAATTAGAAAAGTACTCTAAGAATTTAGGAAAGGTCAATTTTAGAAAGGTCAGTTCTACAGATTTTAATGGTGAGTTTCGGACTGATTCTAATGAACAATTATTCAAAAATTTTAGAATGCTGAATAAAGAAGTAAAACTGAATGTACAAAAGATATTCGACCATTTTGAATTAAAATTATTCACGGCTTTTTCACCCTTTCCTCTCAAAGACAGCTATTTAACTTAACACATCGAGTAGGAATAAAGAGTTATTACCAAAGCAAATATTTTGCTTTCATAATATTAGAAGTTTAATGCATAAAAAACCACTTGTCTCCGTTCTAATGACGGTTTATAACCGGGAAAAATATATAGCTGAGGCCATTAAAAGTGTTTTAGCCTCTACTTACCAAAATTGGGAGTTGATTATTGTAGATGATTGTAGTAAGGACAGTTCGGTTCAAATTGCCAAGACATTTGAGGCAATGGATCACCGGATAAAAGTTTACATCAATAATAAAAACTTAGGTGATTATCCTAATCGCAATCAAGCAGCAGATTACGCCAATGGGAAATATATAAAGTACGTTGATGCAGATGACATGATGTATTCACATGGTTTAGAGTTATTAGTTTTTTATATGGAACAATTTCCGACTGCAGGCTATGGTCTTTGTTCTTTATCTCAAGATGAAGATAAAATTTTTCCGTTTGAATTAAACCCAAGAGAAGCGTATCAAAGACATTACTTAATGCATCAATTATTCCACAAAGCACCTTTGTCTTCAATTATAAAGAAAACTGCATTCGAAGAGGTTGGTGGATTTAGTGGAAAGCCTCAATTGGGTGATTTTGAACTGTGGCATATCTTATCTCAAAAATATCCTATAGTGCTAATGCCTCAGGGTATAGTTTGGTATAGGAGACATGATGAACAGGAGAGTTCGGTGAATAGAGCAGACCCCGCCGTTCCCTTTAAATATATTTTATTGGCTGAAGATTTGATCAATTCAGATGAATGTCCATTAGCTAAAGATCAACAGGTTTTAGTAGCAGATAAAATTAAACATCAGAAGGCTAGGGCAATATTTTCCGCTGCTAAACATCATTCTTTGAAAAAAGCAATTCAATTATTGAGGACAAGTAGATTGAACTTTTTTCAATTGAGACATGGCGTTAAAAAATCTATTAGTTAGTATAACATATTAAAAGAGTTATAAGTCGTAAGATGAATAAATATCTCGTATAGCTCATTTGGAAAGGATTTTATTGCACCCACAGATTGACTCTTAAAAATTGGAGTACAAAACTAAGGGATAGGAAGAGCCGATTAATTATTAGGACTTTGAGTTTGCAGAAATTACGACACAAAAACTTAGGGACTCTAATGAAATTGAGAATTTAGTTTTTTGAGATATCAAAGAAATTATTATCTAGGTTTCTTGAGAATAATTCTAGAGTATATTGAATAGTTCGCGTTACCCTATTAAAATGAATTCCTAAAATGAATTTTAGTTGTAATTGTTAGCATTTTTATTAGAATGGTGTATTTTCGCAGATTCATTTAGGGCCGTAATGCCTACAGTGTAATTTTGTAAGTATTTGATAGTTATTCAATTAAATAATTATGTGTGACTTACACCGGCGAAGCCATCTTCTAATGTTAAATGTATTCAGGCTATGTATAGCAAATTAAATTTAAACTATTATGCAAAAAATTAAGAACATATGTTGTATTGGTGCTGGCTACGTTGGTGGCCCAACAATGGCAGTTATTGCTCAAAAATGTCCAGAAATCAATGTTACTGTAGTCGATATCAATGAAGAGAGAATAGCTGCATGGAATGACGAGGATGTTCAAAATATTCCTATTTATGAACCTGGACTTTCTGATGTTGTCAAAGAGGCAAGAGGTAGAAATTTATTTTTTTCCACCGATGTCGATGCAGCAATTGATAGATCTGAGATTATTTTTATATCTGTAAATACACCGACCAAAACTTATGGTATTGGCAAAGGTATGGCGGCAGATCTCAAATGGATTGAACTATGTGCACGACAGATAGCCAGGGTTGCCAAAACTGATAAAATTGTAGTTGAAAAATCAACTTTGCCAGTTAGAACAGCAGAGGCACTCAAAAGTATACTCGAAAATACTGGGAATGGGGTGAATTTTCAAATTCTTTCTAATCCAGAGTTTTTAGCAGAAGGAACAGCAATAGAAGATTTAATGTCTCCGGATAGAGTTCTAATTGGAGGTGACATGAATACAGAAAAAGGGCTTGAAGCAGTTAGAGCATTAGTTGCTATTTACTCCAATTGGGTCAAGAAGGAAAATATATTGACCACCAATGTTTGGTCTTCAGAATTATCTAAACTTACAGCCAATGCCTTTTTAGCACAAAGAGTTTCTAGCATTAATGCTATGAGTGAGCTATGTGAAAAAACTGGCGCAGACGTCAATGAGGTGGCAAAAGCAATTGGGATGGACTCGCGAATAGGACCTAAATTTTTAAAATCATCAGTTGGATTTGGGGGGTCTTGTTTTCAAAAAGATATTTTGAATCTTGTTTATATCTCAAAATCATTTGGTTTAAATGAGGTGGCAGATTATTGGGAGCAGGTCATAATTATGAATGACCATCAAAAGCGTCGTTTTGCTGCAAATATTGTCAATACTCTATTCAATACAGTTTCAGGAAAAAAAATCGCATTAATGGGCTGGGCATTTAAAAAAGACACTAACGATACTAGAGAGTCGGCAGCTATCTATGTGGCAGATTATTTATTAAATGAACATGCTGAGGTTGTTGTGTACGATCCTAAAGTTAAAGCTGAGCAGGTTTATGCAGATTTAAATTACTTAGGAACAAGAAGTGAAGAGGAAAATAACAAGCTTATTACCGTAGTTAATGATCCGTATAAAGCCTGTAAAGGTTCTCATGCAGTTGCGATAATGACAGAATGGGACGAGTTTAAAACATATGATTGGAAGAAGATTTATGCAAATATGCTCAAACCTGCATTTGTATTTGACGGGAGAAATATTTTAGAAGCTAAAGTTTTAGAAGATATTGGTTTTTTGGTAAGTAGTATAGGTACAGGTAATTCCAAGATTTCAGGATCTTAATTTGTTTAACGATAAACTCTTGGGTGTATTCAAAAGAACTCTGAACAATAAATTCTAAACTAAACATTAGCCATAGTATTCAAAAATCTAGAAATTTAAATCTTGAAAGAAAGGAATATAGTGCTTTCTAGATTTACTATCACTATTTATGATAAACGATTTTATTGCAGTTTTAAGAAACTTTTAGAAATGCAATAATCTTTGGTAATTTACATTTCAAGCTGAATTGACCAATAGTATATAATGAAAAAAACAATATTAGTAACTGGGGCTGCTGGATTTATAGGCTTTCATCTTACAAAAGCGTTATTAAAAAGAGGGTATACCGTCATTGGTTTAGACAACATTAATGACTATTATGATGTTGATTTAAAATATGCTCGATTAGGCTTGTTAGGGATTGATAGATCTTCTGCAGAGCAAGAATTAGCACTATGTGAGAGTAGCACATTTTCCTCGAGAATGCGATTTATAAAAATGAATCTTGAAGACCGTGAAGCGCTTCCTCAATTATTTAAAAATTGTAAAATTGATATTGTATGTAATTTGGCTGCTCAAGCAGGTGTTCGATATTCAATTGATAATCCAGAAATCTATGCTGATAGTAATATTATAGGTTTTTTAAATATTTTAGAATGTTGTAGAAACTTCAAAGTTGATAAATTAGTTTTCGCAAGTAGTTCAAGTGTATACGGTAATAGTGAAATCGTACCCTTTAAAGAATCTCAAAATGTAGACCACCCCATCAGTTTGTACGCTGCTACCAAGAAATCAAATGAATTAATGGCACATTGCTACAGCCATTTATATGGTTTTGAAACTATAGGTTTACGTTTTTTTACAGTTTATGGTCCATGGGGAAGGCCTGATATGGCCATGTTTTTGTTTACCGATGCTATACTCAATGATATGCCAATTCAAGTTTTCAACAATGGTGAGTTGTCTAGGGATTTTACCTATATAGATGATATTGTTTCAGGTATTGTCTCAACCCTTATTGCAAAATCTAATAATAAGGCACTATATAAATTATATAATATAGGGAATAGTAGACCAGTAAAATTATTAAGCTATATCCAAGAAATTGAAAGAGCTTTAAACAAGAAAGCCATCAAAAATATGATGCCCATGCAAGCCGGTGATGTACGTCAAACCTTTGCAGATGTAAGTGAATTAAAAAAAGATTATAATTACGAACCCAATACCCCAATATCAAAAGGCATAGATGAATTTGTATTATGGTTTAAGTCCTATTATAAAAATTCAACCTCCTAAATAGGGGTGAAATAAATTTTTTACCAATGCAGATGAATCAGGCACGGATATTTTTATTTGGCAAATGAACATGTTGATTATGCTAGAAATTGGTTACATGTAGTTGATATGCCAGTACTATTAATCTAGTTTTAATATTATCTTAAGTTGATATTGCCGGTCAGGGTTGCTAAAAAAAAAATGAACTCTACATAAGAAAACGGTTTTTCGGCGGTCATTTATAAATTGTATTGGAAAGAAAGAAAAATTCAATGATAAAATCAATCTTAGCGTAACCTTATTTTGTAGGAGAAAAAATCAAAATTACTTTAAGGTCATAATGCTGTATTAAATTTTATTTTCATTTCAATAACGCTATTTTTATTGTATAAATTAAAATTAGTGATAAAGCGAAACTTGAGTTGAATCAGCAAATCGAGTTTTTTAAAGAATGGAAATCTTATAGTGATACAAATCGAATGCGGTTTTGTTTAGTTAGGTAACCGTAAACACATCTTTACCTGCAAGCGTTAAGTTGCTTTTAGACCATATTAGACTGGCAAAATTCAAAAGACACCGTATTGAAGATTTTGCTAATGAAATTGGATTTTTTAAAATAAGTCAACTATTGAAATTTTCTGGATTATTGAAAAAAAAAAGCTCAATGCATTACGCAGTAGAACGGGCAAAAAAGAAATATATTGTGAACTTTAAACCAACAGAAATAGCGGACATTATTATTTGTCAACCTAAAGTTTTTGGAGATGATAGAGGTTTTTTTGTGGAATCTTTTAGAGAGTATAAATTAGCTGATTTTTAGGTTATAAAATTGATTTCTGTCAAAATAATCTTTCCAAATCCGTATTTCTTATTTTAGGGGGCTTGCATTACCCATTGTCTCCGTATTCGCAAACAAAATTGTTTAGTGTAATTAAAGGAAGCGTATTGGAATTAGCAGTTGATATTGGGAGAAGCTCACCTACATTTGGTGAGCATGTTTCTGTAAAACTATCCAAAGGTAAATAAAAAGTACTTATTAGTACCTAGAGGTTTTGCTCTCGGGTTTGAGTTATTAAGTGACGAGGCTATTTTTTCATATAAAGTTGATGGTTATTATAGTCCAGAGCGAGATAGAGGGATTGCGTTTAACCATGAAAACTTAAATTTTGATTGGAATTTGCCATTAGAAAAGTTAGAATTTTCCATAAAAAAAAAGAACAACAATCTTTTGAAAATGCTAAGTATTTTTATTTTGACGCAAATCTTTTCAAATAAAAACAATTTGATAATTGTCTTTAGTAAACCTTAGGTTTTAGTTTCTAAATTAAAATATGTTTTACGTTTAGTTAAAATTTTACATTTCGGGTACTGTCGAGCAATTTTATTGAAATAAAATGATTCTAGTTTTTATGCTTTCTGCCCTTGTTAATTGCTAAAAAAACTTATCATAATTAATTATAAATAATGAAAATAGTCTTAAGAACAATAAGGTTTATTATAAACGTATTACCTAAAAAAGATGGTTTAAAATTACTAACAGTAGGCTTGCTTCTTTTTCTTAATTCGTTTTTGGATTTACTAGGGTTAGGAGCATTATTGCCTGTTTTCTCTGTACTATTAGAAGATGATGTCATAAAAAGCAATTCATTTTTAAGATGGATATATAATTTATTTGATTTATCGAATGAGAATCAATTAATTATTATTCTAGCTGCTTTTTTATTCTTGGTAGTTCTATCAAAAAATCTTTTAAGTTTAATGATAATTAGATATAATTCTAAGTTTGCATTAGGGCTATCAAAGGACTTTACCTTGAGATTGCATAAGTATTATTACCAAAAAGGATTTTCTTTTTTTAAAACAACAAATTCAAATGTTGTCGTCCGCAATTTAAGAGCTGCAACTTCTGTGTTCTCCAATACACAGGTTTTAGGAACGTTAAATTTTTTAAATGAAATAATAGTTTTATTTGTTATTGTTATAGGTATTGCTGTATATAATTATAAAATTTTCTTTTTATTGATGGTTGCCGTAGTACCGCCGTTTATGATATTTTATAATTGGGTAAGAAAAAGATCTATTGTCCTAGGCGATATTAGTAATAGAATTTCACCTATAATAGGTCAAAATTTATTTCAAAGTATATTTGGTTACGTTGATGTTAAAATTATGGGAGCAGAACATAATTTTAGAAGTAAGTTGGAAGATAACTTAGATGAATTGGTTGATGTCGATATAAAATCCAATATGTACAATTTAGCACCAACTCGTGTCATTGAATCCTCATTAATGCTTGCGGTAGCCTTAATAATATCTTATGGTGTTTATAATTTACCATCCAAAATTGACCTTTTAAAATTGTTAGGACTTTTCGCTGTTGCGGGATATAGAATAATGCCTTCAATTAATAGGATGATGATTGCAATTAATGGTTTGAACAGATCTCATTGGGTTTTAGATGTTCTAAATCCATTGACAAATCAATTGAAGGATAAGGATAACTTGGAAAATGGAAATGTAGTAGAACAAGAGATTAATTTTAATCATCATTTGAAATTAGAAAATGTTGATTTTTATTATCCAGAATCTAATGAACCCGTATTAAGTAATATTAATTTAACTATAAAAAAAGGTGAGATTATTGGTCTTGTTGGCCCTTCTGGATCTGGTAAAACTACCTTAATGAATATTTTATTGGGATTCCTTAAACCCAGCAAGGGGACTTATTATATCGATGACGTCAAATTAGATATCAGTCATGAAAAATCTTTTTATAACAAAGTAGGATATGTGCAACAACAGGTGTATTTAATTGATGCTACTATTGCGGAAAATATAGCCTTTGGTTGTGAACCTGAAGATATTGACCAAAATAAATTGCTCGATGTTTTAAAGAAGGCAAATTTATTGGATATGGTTAGTAAACTACCAGATGGTGTTGATGAAATAATAGGAGAGAACGGTACAAAATTATCAGGTGGTCAACGTCAACGTTTAGGTATAGCTCGAGCATTATATTTCGACTCTGATATTATATTCTTAGATGAAGCAACCTCTGCCTTAGATTCAAAAACAGAGCAAGAAATTACGAATTCTATACAATCCTTATCAGACGGTAAACTTACTATCATTATAATTGCTCATAGGCTCTCTACTTTGGCCCATTGTAATCGAATTATTGAAATCAATAATAAACAATTAACAATTACCAAAAAAGAATAATGCACAATGGAAAAAGAGATTATATTTCATATTGGCTACCCTAAAACGGGAACAAGTTTTTTGCAAAATTTATTTGAGGACAAGAATAATTCAAATATACTCGATGAGTTAAGCTTAGGTTACTCTAGGCATATAAATAAATCAAACTATTTAGAAGAGGTAAAATTTATAAATGAATGTAGTGACGTAGAACTCAGCTCTAATATAGATTCTTGGTTTAAAAAAAAAAGATGTCAGCGGTTATTAATCTCAAATGAAGCCTATATCCACTTAAATAGTCAAGGAATAAAAACATTATTCAACGCAACAAAAAACATAGCTCAGCCTAAAGTAATTATTTATTTAAAGAGACAGGATTTACTTTGTGAGTCATCTTGGAAACAATGGGGTCTTAAACACCACTCATTTGATGTTGAATTTAAAAAATTTACAACAATAGGTGTAATGTATTCAGAATTGTTAGATGCATGGGCAGAGGTATTTGACCTAGAAAATATTATAGTTAGAATCCATGATCGTGAAAAATTGAAAAATGGGATTGCATTCGATTTTTTTAGAGCTTTAGGAATAGAGTATAAAGAAATAAACTTGCCAAAAAAACCGGTCAACTCAGGCTTTAGTAAACACGCTTTAGAAGTTGCTTATCTCTCAAGGGATTTAATGGAAGATGAACATGATAACTCAATAAATGATTTATTATCAAAATATAGTATAGGGGAAAAGGGAATATATACAGGATATGACTTACTAAACAATAAACAGCGAAAGGAAATTATAGACTTTCACAAGGAAGACAATACATATGTTTTGAGAAAATACTTTAATAATCAATTTCCTGAATTATTTTCCAAGTTTGAGAGTGAAAATGAAGAATTTACACCTCCAAATACAACTTTTGAGGATGTAGTTCCTGTTTTTATGGGTATTATGCTTGGTCAAGAAGAAAGAATTGAGAGCTTGGAGAAAAGATACAATAATTTGAAAAATAATAAGATTGTACGAATTATCAGAAAACTTAAATTAATCTAATAACTTTAGATGGTTAGCATAATTTTACCAAATTATAATTACGAGCAGTATCTAGATCAAAGAATAGAATCTATATTAAATCAAACATACACTGATTTTGAACTATTAATTTTAGACGATTGTTCTACAGACGGTAGTAAATCGGTTATAGAAAGTTTTAAGGATGAAAGGATAAGGGTCTATTATAATGAAACAAACACAGGAAGCCCTTTTCCACAATGGGATAAAGGAATTCAATTGTCTAAAGGTGAATACATATGGATTGCAGAGGCAGATGATTACTGTTCTGATACAATGTTAGAAGAGCTCTTGAATAAAGCTGAGGCATCCAAAAGCGCTATTTGCTTTGCGGAATCGATAGTGGTTGATGGAAAAGGCGAAGAGAAAGGATTGTGGTGCGATATGAATGTAAAAGGACCAAATAAATCTATTTTTAATTCAGATTTCGAGATAAATGGAAAGGAATTTATTGAGAAAAATCTAATTTTTGAAAATGCAATTCCTAATGCAAGCGCAGTACTTTTCAAAAAAAAAATATACCAAGACGTTGGAGGTGTAGATAAACATATACCAAATTGTGCAGATTGGCTACTTTGGATAAAAATGTTGAGTAAAGGTAATGTAGCTTATATATCAAAGCCATTAAATGCTTTTAGAAGGCATGGTAGTTCTGTTATTAATTCCATTAAAAGAGGAGAAGGTAATGAGAACAAATTTTACGAGTATTATAGCATGACTATGCGTTTAGAACTTAGAAAATGGCTTATCAATATAAACGGAAATAAAATACTTAATAAGATTAATGACGCTTACATATTAAAGGATTTATCTCGAAAAATAAAGTGGTCTAAATCAAATCAATTAACCAAAGAAAATTTTAAACTTTCTTTTCAAGCATTTAAGATTTCAGGATGTAATCCTAAATATTTGTTAAAAGCGTTTTTATGATTTCAATTATAGTCTGTTCTATAAAACCAGATTTATTAAAAAATTTTAAAGCAAATGTTTTAGAAACAATAGGTGTGCCCTTTGAGTTTGTAATAATAGATAATAATAAAGAAAGATTTAGTATATGCAAAGCTTACAATATTGGTGCATCGAAAGCCAAATATGAACTTTTAGCATTTTGCCATGAAGATATCCTTTTTCATACCGATAATTGGGGGAAAGAATTACTTAATTTTTTAAATACGACAGACATAGGCTTGGTGGGAATTGCTGGTGCGACATTTAAATCAAAATATCCAACGTCATGGATCTCTGTCCCAAAAGAATTATACAGAACTAATTTATATATTGAAACTAATAAAGAAACTAAGAAGAATAAGCCTTTTGATGACGTAGTGGTATTGGATGGTTGTTTTTTAGGAGTGCGGCGGAAAATTTGGAAAAAATTTCAATTTAATGAAGATTTATTAAAGGGATTTCATCTGTATGATATAGATTTTTCTTTAAGAATTCAGGAACACTTCAGAGTTATTGTTGCCAATACCTTTAGCATTTCACATTTATCTGAGGGAAATTTAGACAAAAATTGGTTTGAAGAATCCAAAAAATTTCACGATTACTATAAAAATAAATTGCCGCGCTCATTAGAATCTGAAATAAAATCAACTTATTTAAACGATTATGGGTTAAGATCCTTGATATATAGAAGTCGAAAATTGGAATTACCTTTTAGTCAGAAATTAAATATGTTTTTAAAACTAGTTAATAGTAATCCTAGCATGTTAACATTAAATCTTCTAAAGGCTCTTAAGTGAAGGAAACAATCTATTTTTTACCAGACTCAGATGCAGGTGTAACTTCTGTCATTAGAAATTTGCTAAAATATAGAGAAAAAAGTAACATTTATTACAAGGTTGTTTTAACACGATTGATAGAGAAAGAATCTGTTCATGTCAAAACAGAATTAGATGCAGACGAACAAATAGTTTTTAAATATAGTAAATATGAAAATTTACATGCAGTTTGTAAACGTTTACAAAAGCACATATCTTCTTCAGATTCTGTATTAGTGTCTAACGATGGTATAGAGTTACGCATGGTACAGTTAATGAAACTTAAAAATCCATTAGTATATATCATGCATGGAGATTTTAACTACTATTATGGTTTAATTAATCAGAATCAAGGGGTAATTGATCGATATATTGTTATAAGCAAAAATTTATATTCAAATGTATTTAAGATATTAAAACAAGAGAACACTGATAAATTATTTTTAGAGTATTTTCCTGTACCTGAAATAATTCAAAATCAAGAGCAATTAAAAGATATCGACCTATTGTTTGTAGGGACTTTTAATGAAAGAAAAGGAGTTCAGTTTTTATATTCTATTTTTAAAGAAATACAGTTAAAATACCCAGATGTAAACTTCAGCCTTGTAGGTTCTGGGAAATTAGATGAAGAATTGAGAACACAATTTAAAGCAGAATCAAATGTATTTTTTCTTGGTCAGCTAAAAACTAATGAAGTTTCCATTAGAATGCAAAAATCAAAAATATTATTATTTCCATCCTTGGCGGAAGGCTTACCCAATGTTGTTGTGGAAGCAATGAAATCTAGGTGCGTATCTATTTGTAGCGATTTACCGAGCGGAATTCCAGATCTTATTGAACATGAAATAACTGGATTTAAAATCCCTACAGGAGATACAGAAAGCTTTAGCCAATGTGCGATTCACTTATTAGGTAATGAAGTTAAGAGAAACAAAATAGCTTCAAACGCATTCAAGAAAGCCATAGATATGTTCCAGCCCAATACCAATGCAGGAAAATACGAAAAGTTGATTTTAAGCACTAAATCGAGTAATAAAAATTTTTCCAATAGAACTTTAGGAGGAATATTAAATAAATCATATCTACCGAATGTATTAGTTAAAAAAATTAGAAAATTACATTTATCTTCTAAATTATAATATAAATGATAAACACTAAACCATTGGTATCCGTTTTAATGACGGTTTACAATCGTGAAGAATATATAAAACAAGCAATAGAATCTATCTTAGCCTCAACCTATACTAATTTTGAGTTAATAATAGTAGATGATAGATCCACAGATAAATCATTTGAAATAGCAAAAAAATATCAAGAAAAGGATAACAGAATTAAACTTCACATTAATGAGATTAACTTAGGAGATTATCCTAATAGGAATCAAGCTGCGGCATATGCAAAAGGTAAATATTTGAAGTATGTTGATGCAGACGATATGATTTATCCTTATGGTTTAGAAATTTTGGTTTATTATATGGAGCAATTTCCTGAAGTTGCTTACGGATTATGTTCTATTGACCAAGATTTAAAAAATATATATCCGTTACAGTTATCTGCAAAGGAAACTTATCAAAGACATTATTTAGATGGCCTTTCTGTTTTTCACAAAGCACCGCTGTCAAGTATCATACTAAGATCTGTTTTTGAAAAAGAGGGTGGTTTTTCTAACGTTAGGCATTTTGGTGATTCAGATTTTTGGCATCGACTTTCTCAGAAATATTCTGTGGTACTTATGCCCCAAGGTATAGTCTGGTATCGAAAAACAGATGGACAAGAAGCATCTGTAAGACGTAAAAACCCTATGAATAGGTTGAAGACTATTTTTTCTAATTATGAGCATACCGTATCTAAGGATTCTCCTTTGGATGCTAAAGATCAAAGTCGTTTAGAAAAACATTTTTTAAATCAAATAGCTTCTGCTGTTATATTTGGATTCAGAAAATTTGGATGGAAGAAAGGAGAAGAAATGAGGCGCTTTTCTGGCATGACTTATATTGAGATTATTAAAAATAAAGTCTTTTAGAATGAATATTACTTTAGATAAGGTAAAGCATACCCTTCGTAATCCATTTAGACTTTTTATTTGGTTTATAACTAGGTTGCCTTATTTTAATTTCTTGAGAGAATCGGGTAATGGTACTGAAACAATTACGTTTAGCATATGGTTTAACCAAAAGGTGTTAGGGTACAATAGAGATGCATATTGGCCTGTACACAAGAGCAGTAGGATAGTTGGTGTACAAAATATTTATGTTGGGGTGGGAACTTTTCCAGGTTTTTTACGAAACAATTATATTCAGGGTACCGGGAAGCTTTATTTTGGTGATTATTGTCTTATTGCCCAAAATTCAGGAGTTCTTAGCGGAAACCACGATCTTTATGATTACCGTAAATTAACACCTAGAGATACCAAAATAGGATCTTATTGTTGGATTGGAATGAATTCAACCGTACTAGGAGGTGTTGTATTAGGAGACCATACCATAGTATCAGCAGGTTCAGTAGTTACAAAATCTTTTCCTGAAGGTTATTGTGTAATTGGCGGTGTGCCTGCAAAGGTCATCAAACGTTTAGACCCTTCTCAAACCGTGAAATATGAAAACAAGGTTAAATATCACGGTTATATGAGACAAGATAAGTTTGAAAAATATCGCAAGAGATATCTGGATATTTAATTTCAATTTCTGTCAAATTCAAAGATATCTAGAATTTTAAAAACAAATATATGTCCCAATCGTGCGTCCTGAGTTACTATAAAATCCAATACGGTGCCTATGTCATCTCTTAAAAGATGATTTAGAATTATCACAAGAATATACTGGTGATATTTACGACCATCGGACTTTTTAAAAGAGAATAAAATTACTTCATCATTGATTTAAGATAATTTATGAAAATATTAATAACCGTAGACCCTGAAATTCCTGTTCCGCCAACTAACTACGGTGGTATAGAAAGAATTGTAGATAAATTAATCTATGCTTTTCGTGAGCAAGGGAATGAAATCTATTTGGTTGCTAACAAGGAGTCCAAAAATGAGGCTGCTACTAAAATATTTGGTTGGCCAGCTGAAGCTTCTCGAGGATTTTTTAATATATATAAGAATTCAAGTTTTCTAACAAAAATAGTCACTACTGTAAAGCCAGATATTATTCATAGCTTTAGTAGACTGTTGTATTTGTACCCAGTATTTTTAAAAAGCAATACTTGTGTCATACAAACATATCAAAGAAAGATTAGTGAGAAATCAACAAACTTAGCGAGTAAAATAGCGGGTAGAAAACTTCATTTTACTGGTTGTGGAGCTCATATGATTAATGATCATGCAGTTGCATCTAAATGCACACCGATACATAATTTTACAGACACTAATTACTTTATCCCAAATAATGATTTAGATCAGAAACATTTATTTTTCTTGGGTAGGATTGAAGAGATTAAGGGTACCAAAGAGGCAATAGAAGTTGCTTTGGCTACAAAGCAAAAGTTAGTTATAGCAGGTAATATTCAACCTGGTCATGATGCCTATTTTGAATCGGAAATTAAACCTTTTCTTAATCACGAATTAATTGAATACGTAGGTCCAGTAAACGATAAACAAAAGCTAGAGCTACTGCAAAAATCAACGGCATTTTTATTTCCAATAAAATGGGAAGAACCTTTCGGAATTGTTATGGCAGAGGCTATGGCTTGTGGGGTGCCCGTGATTGGGTTTAATGAGGATCTGTACTAGAAGTTGTAATAGACGGTATCACCGGCTTTGTCGTTAATAATGTAGATGAAATGATACAAGCAGTTTTAAACATAGATAAGATTGATAGAAATGCTGTAAGAGAAGAATGTGTAAGTCGTTTTCATTAGACTATATTTCTAAAGAATATTTGCAGCTTTTTGAAAAAATGCTGAAATCATGAACTGAAGAATATATTATTCGTCCTCTCTAGGTAATTCATCTACTAAATCTCGAGCACCCACAGCATTTAACCACTACCCTGAGGTGTAATTGTGAAGTTGTAATGTCTAATGGAAATGAACTTTGGAAAGAAAGGATAACAGAATTAAACTTTACATTAATGAGCGCAACTTAGGAGGTGTTGTATTAGAGACCATACCATAGTATCAGCAGGTCAGTAGTACAAAATCTTTCCTGAAGGTATTGGAATTAGGGGCAAAATATAACAAAAGTGAAATACGAGAATGATATAAAATATCATGGCTATATTAAACAAGATAAGTTTGCCGAATACCGAAGAAAGAATTTAAATATTTGATAGTATAAAAAATTAATGAAAGTTTCTGTAATCATTCCTCTTTATAATGCTAGTGAGTTTTTGTCGACTACCCTTAATTCGGTTTTAAATCAATCGTATTCTAATATTGAAGTCATTATTATAGATGATAACTCTACAGATGATTCATTTAAAATAGCACAAGAGTTTCAACCAAATAAATTTATCGTAACAAAAAATAAAGGTAAAGGCGCATGTGCTGCACGAAATTATGGTTTTGAATTGAGTACTGGAGATTACATACAATATTTGGATGCTGATGATATCTTAAGTTTAAATAAAATTGAAAAGCAATTAGAAGCCTTAAATGGATCCTATGATAAGTTAGCCGTTTGTAATACAATTCATTTTTTAGATAACTTAGAAGAAGGAGTTTGTACTGATGCGGAACACTTTATTCCTACAACAAGTCCAGAGGATTTTTTTATTAATCTATGGGGAGGAAATAGTTTGCCTACAAATATGGTCCAAACTAGTGCATGGCTTACTCCTAGAGCAATTATTGAAGATGCTGGTCCTTGGAATAATTTATTAGCTAAAGATCAGGATGGTGAATTTTTTGCTCGAGTTGGTTTACAATCAAATGGGATTGTTTACGTGTCCGAGGTTAAGAATTATTACAGGAAGTATATTAATGGTAGTAATATCGCATCACATAATAGAAAAGAACATTTAAAAAGTAATTTGTTAGCAACTGATTTGAAAGCGAATTATTTGTTTTCTAAAACAGAATCCCAACAAGCTAAAAAGGCAATTGCTTCTCAGTATAAATGGGTAGCCATCGAAGCATGGCCTATGTTTCCAGATATCACTAAAGAAGCATTAAAACATAGTGATAAATTGGGGGGTAGTGAATACTTGCCTGTTTTAGGTGGTAAAATGATTGAAAAAATAAAGTTTGCATTTGGTTGGAAATTTGCAAAAGCGTTATCTTATTATGGTCATTTATATATAAAAGCTAAATAGACTGTAACCACAATATATATTTAATGAATTTAAATAACAAACCCAAAGCAGTTTTCGTAACAAACTACAGATATGTGTCTTCTAGAACTAAAAGTGGGGGAGTAAAGTTATGCACAAAGGACTTTATAAAGGTTATAGAAACTAAGTATGACCTTGAAATTGTGGAAGTAGATTTTACGACTAGTTTTTTTAAGAAATTAAAATTTAAGTTGGGAATAGATGTTTACGATTATTATGATGCTTATAAATATAAAGATGTTTTAGAAAATTTAATTTGTAAACACGGTATAAATACTGTTTTTATTAATCATACTTCGTCTATGAAATTTGCTAAAACTTGCAAAACTATTAATAGTGAATGTTATGTAGTTCTTTTGTCGCACGGTAATGAGTCAGGAGACTATATGCACGAATTAGTACAATCGACTAAGAATAATCTTTTGTCAAGGTACTATAAATTAGGTAAACAATTAGTTTTGGAGGCTAAGTATCGTAAGGATTACATTGATAAAGTTGTGGTGGTATCTGAAGTAGAAAAAAATTTAGAGTATTGGTTACATAGTAAAAAGGTTGTTTATTTGCCTAGAATCTATGAACCTGATTTTTTAGATTGGAATCCTACTGATGGAAGAATAGGTTTTTTAGCAGATTTTACACATTTGCCTAATTTATATGGAGTAGAGAAATTGTGTGAAGAACTTGTCACAAGAGAAATTCCTGCTAATTTAAAAATAATTTTGGTAGGTCAAGGTGATGAACGAATTAATTCTATTACCGCTAAATATACATTTATAAAGCGTCTAGGCTATTTGAGTGAGCAGGATTTAAAAAACGAATTAAGGTCATGGATTTTTTATTTAAATATTGTTTTATATTACTCGAAAGGCGTAAGTACTAAATTAGCAAAGGGAATGAATTTAGGTCTACCCATAATAACTACAAATCAAGGGAATCGGGGCTATTTACTTGAAAAATTCGAGGCTATGACTGCAAATAATGTCGAGGAATTTGCGGATATTTTGTTAAGATTGTGTAATAATAAGAGAGCTGCTTCTAAAATTCGAGATACTGTCATATATAATGTGGAAAAGAATAGTGAGTACTCAAGATTTTCTATTGATTTATAACAATAATAAAAATCAATTTTCACAAAGGGTTAAAGATAAATTGCAGAGTCCTGAAACAGACCTTTAATTGTAAACACGTACCCAGGTATTTGCATTTTTAGGAATAGAAATTATTTTAATAAAATTATTATACATGTCTACAAGATTACCTATAACAGTCCAAATAAACTTAGCTCCAAGTGATTTTAAACATTCCATTTATTTATTAATTCATCATTTAGAAATGTTTTCTGGAATCACGGAAAAAATACTTCTTGTAGTTGATTTACACAAAAGTAAAGGTCGTTTTTCTGACAATTGGGAAGATGGAAAAAATAAACTCTTTAATTTAATAAATTCATTGCAAAAGGAATTCAAAGAATTAGAAGTAAGAGAGGTCGATTATAGTAAAAATATCGAAATCGGCCAGACATTTTTCAATAGTTCATTTTGTCCAGTCAAAGACTTTAGGGGAGGTCCATATTATGCCTATTTATTTGGAATTTACATTTGTAAAAGTGAGTATGTTTTCCATGTTGATTCAGATATTATATTCTCAGGCGACTCGTATAAGTGGTTATCTCAGGCTATACTAAAACTTGAGGAAAATCAAAATATTATTAGTTGTTCTCCTTTGCCAGGCCCCCCACATCCTGATAAAATAATATACAACAATCAAATCGAGGACCAAAAAGAACAATATTCTTATTTGTTTGATTCTTTTAGCACAAGACTTTTCTTGATAAATAAAGCACACTTTATAAATGAAATGTTACCATTACCTCTTGAAAAAGCAAATTTAAAGTCAAGGATTAAAGGCACGGTAGAAGGAAATGGTGTTTATGAATTACCTGAAAATGTAATAACAAGTCAACTTAGGAATAAATCTAAATATCGACTTGATTTTTATGGACACCCTGGTTTCTATTCTTTGCATCCTCCGTATCGAAATGAACAGTTTTATAAAGAGCTACCAATGTTAATTGAAAAAGTGAAGAATGATTTAGTGCCACATGAACAGCGCGGACATTACGATGTGAATAATTCAATGATTGATTGGAGCAATGCAATTCTTAAAATTAAAAAGAATCGTTGGTGGAAAAGAATATTGAAATAATTTAACGATTAATAAAATAAACTTAATGTACTATTTTTAGGTTATATATTATAATCTCTTAATAAATTATATTTTATATCTCCTATCTATTAGAAATAATACTATCAAAGATAAAATTAATATTCATTAAGATTCAAATGTTTATAAATTTGTAATATTGAAAACACTACTCATAATATACCCACATTGGGTGCCTGCAAACTTAGCAGGAGTGCAACGACCACGTTTAATAGGTAATTATTTAAAGCAATTTGGTTATAAGCCGTTATTACTTACTGTAGATTCTCAGTATTATGAGGAAAAGCTAGATCCACACATATCTAAAACGGCTTCTAAAGATATAGAAGTTATATACACACAAGCATATAAAGTTTTAAAACCACGTATTATAGGAGACATTGGTTTAAGAGCTTTTCCTTTTCTAAAAGCCAAAGCTTTAGAACTCTGCAAAGAACGCCAAATAGATTGTATTTGGATTCCTATACCATCATTTTATACGGCTATTCTTGGTCGAATTTTACATAATAAAACAGGTATTGCATATGGCATTGATTATATCGATCCTTGGGTTCGAGACATTACCAATCAAAACGATATCCGAGCAAAATTAAGTCAAAAAGTGGCGAGAACCCTAGAACCTTATGCCGTAAAAAAAGCAGCATTTATCACAGGGGTTTCTACGCCTTATTATTGGCCGGTCATTAAGCGTAATTTCAAATCACCACCCGTACATGCTGGGATGCCTTATGGGTTTGATCCCAACGATCACAAATTAAAAATTGAAGGATTAGAGATGCCTTGGGAGGGTATCGATAACTGTAAACCATGGATTTACGCTGGGGCGTTTTTGCCTAATTCACATCTTTTTATGGATTCCTTTTTCCAAGGGATTAAAATCTTAAAAGATAGGGGAAATTGGGATATTGATATTAAGTTATTTTTTATTGGTACTGGTCCATATCCTGCAAAGCGTATTACGGCTTACGCTGCCGATTATGGTTTAGAAGCCTTTTTATTTTCCCGATTTGGCAAACATTATACCGCATCTAAAACATTTCAATGCTTATTGAGTGAACGTCCGTTATTTACGGTTTTGCATGCCGAAAGTTCTGCGGTCAATGTGATTCAAGATGTAAAAGCAGATGCTTATTTGGTGCCATATAATGAAGGAGATACGAAATCCAAAATCGTAGATGCCATAGTCAATGTTCTGGAACCGTTTCAAAAAAATAAAGCTTGGTCGCCAGAACTACAATCCTTAGATCAATATTCATCAAAACAATCAGCGAAAGTATTGGCAGAAGTGATGGATGAAGTTTTAAGTCTAAAAACAGAATAGTTTGAAAAAAATTGCTGTAGTTACTACGCATCCAATACAATATTATGCGCCATGGTTCAAGCTGTTGGCACAAAGAAAAAATGTTGAAGTTAAGGTTTTTTATACCTGGTCTCAATCAGCCGAAGAAGTTAAGGATAATATTTTTGGAAAAACCATTAAGTGGGATATCCCCTTGCTCGAAGGCTATAATTACGAGTTTATAGAAAATCTTTCAAAGAATCCAGGGACTCATCACAAGAATGGAATAGATTGTCCTGAATTGATTGGTAAAATCACTAAATGGAAACCAGATGCTGTTTTGATTTTTGGATGGTATTTAAAAAGTCATCTTGAAGCGATGAAATTTTTTACAGGAAAAATTCCTGTTTGGTTTAGAGGAGATTCTACTTTGTTAGACGATAAACTAGGTCTGAGACAGGTCTTACGGAAATATTTTTTGACATATATATATCGCTTTATCGACAAAGCATTTTATGTTGGGTCTCAGAATAAAGCCTACTTCAAATCGGTAAGATACGAAAGACGAGCAACTTATATTAGCTCCTCATGCTATAGATAATGAGCGATTCAATGATTCTGAAGACAAAAACTACGAAGCATTAGCTCTAAAATGGCGAAGAGATCTGGGATATCAAGAGGATAATTTGGTAGTATTATTTGCTGGTAGATTTAGAACTAAAAAACAACCTGATTTTTTATTAAAAGCAGTTCAAAGTGCAAATAGAACCTTAAAAAAACCTCTAAAGTTATTATTAGTTGGTAGTGGACCATTAGAAAATGAATTGGCTGCGCTGTCACAAAATGATTCTAATATAAAAATGATACCTTTCCCAAAGCCAAAGTCAGATGCCCATTTTATATCGATTAGGAAACGTGTTTTGTTTACCGTCAAAAGGACCTGGAGAAACTTGGGGACTAGCGGTGAATGAAGCCATGGCATCTTCTCGACCTGTGATTGTAAGTAATAAGGTGGGTTGTGCAGCGGACTTGGTAAGTGAAGGAGCAAATGGTTATCTATTTAATTATAATGACAAAGGAAGTTGTTAAAGATATTAAATACAATTTCAGTTGATGGCTTAAAGCACATGGGGAAATAGGCGCAAAAGGATGTTGAAAAGTGGAATTTTACAGCTATTGTTGAAGCTTTGGAACAGGCTTTTTAGACTCACTTATACTATTATTGCAATGAGCAATGAGATTGGGAAAGGTAAAAAAATACAGACCAATTTGAAATAGAGATGGAAAACCAAAATAAAATTGCCATATCCGTTATTGTGCCCTCTTACAATGGTATGCCGTTATTTAAGAAATCCTTAGATTCTGTTTTGAATCAAAACGGTGTTTCATTTGAAGTTTTGGTTGGTAATGACAGTCCTTCAGATTTACAGACAAAAACATACTTAGATCAACTTGAAAATAAAAATTTAAGAGTCTTTCATAATGATGTAAACCTTTGGGCTATTTGGAAACTTGAATCATTTAGTCCGAAAAGCAAATGGTGATATTATACATTTATGGTCACAAGATGATATTATGAATCCATCTTGTTTGGTTGAAACAGTTAAATTTCATGATTCACATCCTAAAATTGCTTATGCCTTTTGTCGTGTTGAGGTAATTAATGAAAATGATGTTATTATTGACAAAACCCCCTTGACAAATAATGAGGCAATGAGTGCTTTGAGTCATACACTAACTTCGATAGTTGCTGGGAGTGTTCCGGAAATATAGCCAATGTATCCATTAAAAAAAGCATTTTTGAAACCTATGGTTATTTTGATGTCACTTTAAAGTATTCTGGCGATTTTGAATATTGGTGCCGTATAACAGAAAATTTGCCTGTAGGTATAATTCAAAAACACTTAATAAAACTAAGAAGGCACACAGGGCAATTGAGTAGAAATCCAAAAATGTGGATTCATCGAATAGAAGAGAATGAAATTATTTTAAATACATTATTAGAACGTGTTCCCGAAAATAGATTGAAATATATCAATCGCGGTCTAAAATGGCGTGTTTACAATCAATACTTTGGTTTGTACTTAAATTCTTACGCTCTAAAGATAAACGGGAGGCTCGAAATTTTCTTAAGGTTATTAAAAAAAATGGAAGCCTTTCTGGCTATTACTTTAGATATTTAGTATTAAAGCTACTAAACGTGTGTAAACTAAACAAGAAGTTTTTAAATGAATTGTATTATAAAAAGGTATTTTCATAAATAAAACTTGATGAATAAAGAATTAATAGAATTAGACGAAATTTACTAATCACAACCTTCATTGAGTTTGAATTTATAATATAAACTTGATTTTGGTTTTCAAAGTAAAACGATTTACATTGAAATTCTAATCCGAAACCAGGAGTTTGTTAATAACACGATTCATTTAGTCAAACGGAAAAAATAATTTCAATTTTAAGGGACTTAGCAGTTTTAAAATTCATATAATGATAAAGTAAATTAATAATATTGATTTTGTTTAATGAAATTATGACAAAAAGTAATTGTCATATATGCGTAACTTTTATGTAGTGGCGTATCCAATTAGCATTCAATAATTAAATTATTGTTATTAAAAAGTATGAATTATTTCTTATGGAATTCTATTAAAATTTGAGGAAGTTTATTCTCAACTCAATATATGTATTAATGATTTTATAATTCTAAAAATGATACAATTAACTAAGAATTTGTAGTATGCTATTTCGTTTTAAGAAAGAGACTGACTATTTC
Source organism: uncultured Flavobacteriaceae bacterium (assembly GCA_963803715.1). Lineage (GTDB taxonomy): Bacteria > Bacteroidota > Bacteroidia > Flavobacteriales > Flavobacteriaceae > Psychroserpens. The sequence goes on along the minus strand of CAWDOF010000008.1, from coordinate 176,199 downwards.
GAATCAGATACAATTAAGCACAATTAGAATAATAGGATTATAACGATATTGAAACAAGCGGTTGCAAGTAAATTTATTTCATATTAAAATAGTGAAAAGACTGAACTTAAATTTAAGTAGAGCGAAAACAAAACCAACCAGATTGCCGTTATTTATTAAAAGAAAAATAGAGTACAGATTAAATTGGCTCAAAAATGATGTAACGTGGATTTAAATCAGCAACAGGGAGTTACTATAATTATAGTCTTAGGGTTAATATCTGCGGTTATCGGGCCGCATTTTTTTGCAACCTTGCTATCTTCAATATCCTTGATGATTATTGTGGTTCTTTTCTTCAAACTTCGAAATCCGTTTTTTTTAATCATTTTTCTAGCATTAATCTTCCAATGGATTCAGATTAACATTAAAATTGTAATCGGAAATATTGTAAACCTACCTCTTGAAGAACTCTTTAGTTATTATCAAGATGTGAATTTTTTATATCAGGCCAATTTATTGAGCAATATTGGACTGATTTTTTTTAGTTTTGGAATACATCTGCCTTTAAAGAAAAAGTTTAAAGATTTTGATATTTCATCGCTACTGAGACCTGATTATTCAACGAGAAAGATTTTAAGAAGTTATTTATTCTTTTCATTGGGGGTATCTTTACTGTTACTATTTAGAAATAGCTTACCTGGTATAAATACTGTAGTATCTGCATTTTCGAGACTAAAATGGGGGCTTTTATTGATTACTTTTATTTACGTCTTAAGCCGTCAAGAAGAGAAGCGTTTATTCTACACCATATTAATTATAGAGATATTTTTAGGTTTTACTGGTTATTTTTCAGCATTCAAGGATTTCATAATTTTTGGAATTATTGGTTTACTCTCTGTTCAACTATTTCTTAATACTAGAAGTTACCTTCGTTTTTCTATCATTTTTATTTTTGCAGCTGGTTTTGGCCTTCTTTGGTCTGCAATTAAAATGGATTATCGAGATTACCTGTCTGGCGGTACCGAAACACAACGTGTTGTTGTAAGTAAAACAGAGGCCATTGGAGAACTGTTCAATCAAGTTTCTAACGTTACCGCTACAGATTTAGGGCTTGCTTCTGAAACACTCATGGATCGCTTAAGTTACATAGAGTTTTTTTCCATCACACTAAATAATGTTCCAGAATATATAGATTATGAGAATGGTAAAATAATACGAGAATCCACTCTATTTTACTTTAAGCCTAGGATTTTTTTTCCTGATAAGGGAATAATTGACGATTCAGATCATACCAATAAATACACTAATCTTGATTTGGTTGATGACGGTAAAGCTTCCCACAGTATTGGTTTTATGACTGATGCTTATATAGATTTTGGACCTTACGGTATGATGGGACTTTTATTGGTTCTTGGTTTGGTCTTTGGTTTGTCTATTCGGCTTTTAATTTTAAAATCTCCAAATATGGTTTGGGCAGTTATTTTTATTGCACCGTTTTATTTTTTGCTTGCTGTTTATAGTTTTAACATGATTAAAGTGATGGGGAATTTCATAACGTATTTAATTCCTATTTATTTCTTGAGTAGCATATTCTTCAAATTTGCCAATAAGTTCTTTTTGGACAACAATAGCAAGACGAACATCGTGTACGATGGACAGTAAAGTAGTATTGATTTTTCAATTCACAATTAATTTCCTTTCAGAAACCTCTTGTTTTAAATTGACTGTTAATTAATTTCGATGAAAGATTGTATTGTTTTTATTTTTCGTAAACCCAGTCCAAAGTTCAAGAGTATTGAAGGTCTCTTTCGCAATTTAGCATCTAAAGTTCAAAAATATTTTAAGGTTTCAACCCTTGAAATGCAAAAATCAGGTGGTGGGATAAGAACAATATTTGAAAACATTTCAAATTTTAAACACAAAAAGGGCGAAATTTACCATATTACTGGCGATGTGCACTATATGGCTCTGGTTACTGGTAAAAAATCAGTTCTTACCATTCATGACGTCAAATCAATTATAAAGGGGCCATATTATAAAAGGATTTATTTAAAACTATTTTGGTTTTGGTTACCAGCCCTTTTTGTGGGTCGCATTACGGTTATATCCGAATTTTCTAAAAGAGAACTTCTTAAAATTATTCCATTTGCTGCTAAGAAATTAACCGTGGTTCCGAATGCGGTAGATTCTGAATTTAAATTCACCACCTACAATTTCAATATTAAGAAACCAAGAATTTTGATTGTAGGCACAAAGCCAAATAAAAACTTAAAACGTATTTTTGAGGCCTTGGAAGGAATGAATTGTAAATTAATATTGATTGGTCATCTAACGGATTCTCAAAATCAGCTATTAAATAATTATGGTATTGATTTTATAAATAAGTTCGATTTGACTCTAACTGAATTGGTCGAAATCTATCAAAATTGTGATTTTCTATGTTTTCCTTCCACTTACGAAGGTTTTGGAATGCCCATAATTGAAGCCCAATCAGTGGGAAGGCCGGTGCTTACTTCTAATTTAGGAGCCATGAAGGAAGTTGCAGGAGATGCGGCACTACTTGTCAACCCTTTTGAGGTCAGCTCAATTAGGAAAGGGCTGTTAGAATTAATCAATAATGCTCAATTAAGAGAAAATCTCGTTAATAGAGGTCTTGATAATATTAAAAGATTTCAAAGTGATGCGATTGCCTCTGAATATTCAAAAATATATAACAAATTAAATAATTAATAAATTCAACCAACCTGACATCTAAAAAAATCAAATTACTAATTTTTATAGACTGGTATTTGCCAGCCTACAAGGCCGGTGGCCCTATTCAATCTATCGCTAATCTTGTAGAAAGATTGGAAGATGAGTTGGACATCTCCATAATTACATCAAATACAGATTTAGGTCAACCATTGGACATTTCTAAAGAAAACCTGAACACATGGATTACAAAAAGCAAACATCGTATCATATATTTAGATCAAGACCATCAAAATAGATTGTTTTTGAAAAAACTTTTTTCAGAACGAGTTTACGATGTTGTGTATTTTAACTCTCTATTTTCTTTTCAATTTACACTTTTGCCGTTTTGGATGTTGCGAAATGCAACGATTAGAAGAGTTATAGCTACAAGGGGAATGCTTGGTAAAGGTGCATTGGCAATAAAGCCGTTAAAGAAAAAATTGTTTCTTAATGTTTTTAAGTTTTTAAAATTACCTTCAAAGATTGTTTGGCACGCTACGGCCAAAAGCGAGGTTGAAGAAATAAAAACTCATTTTGGTTCTAAAATGAAAATTTTGTTAGCGCCAAATCTATCGGCACGAACAAAATATGATAGTGTTTCAAAGCAAAAGTTTGAGAATAAAATCAACATATTCTTTTTGTCACGTATTTCAGAAAAAAAAAACTTATTGGGAGCAATTAAAATACTTTCAAAAATTAATGAAAGTTACGAGGTTAATTTTACCATCATTGGTCCCGTTGAAGATGAGGGGTATTGGGGCAAGTGTGAACTGGCAATTCATCAATTACCAAAACATATCAAAATAAAAAACTTGGGAGCGATACAAAACCATGAATTGCATCAAAAGCTGAAAGACCAGCATATTTTATTATTACCAACCTTTCATGAAAATTTTGGTCACGTTATTATGGAGTCTTGGCAAAACGGTTGCCCAGTTGTCATTTCGAATCAAACCCCATGGAGAAATTTAAAATCTGATAATCTAGGTTTTGATATAGATTTAGATAATCAAACAGCATTTATTGATGCTGTTGAATCTCTTTGCTCAATGGCTCAGGGTGAATTCAATATGTGGTCAAAGGCCTCTTTGAAAAAAGCAAAGGATTTCACAGAAAACACAGAACTGATTCAACAAAATAAAGCCTTATTTTTAAATACTTAACAAAAAAAATATGAAAAGAATATTAATCACAGGAGGCGCAGGATTTGTTGGCTCCCATTTGTGCGAACGTCTCTTAAAAGAGGGCAATGAAGTGATATGCCTAGATAACTATTTTACAGGTAGTAAAAAGAATATAGAGCATCTAATGGATAACCATTATTTTGAATTGGTTAGGCATGATGTCACCAATCCTTATATGGTTGAGGTCGATGAAATATATAATATGGCTTGCCCCGCATCGCCAGTACATTACCAATATAACCCTATCAAAACGATTAAAACTTCGGTTATGGGTGCCATTAATATGTTGGGACTGGCAAAACGGGTCAAAGCTAAAATCTTACAGGCTTCTACTAGTGAGGTCTATGGCGATCCAGCAGTTCACCCGCAACCTGAAACCTATTGGGGCAATGTAAACCCCATTGGTTTGCGTTCCTGTTATGATGAAGGCAAACGTTGCGCTGAGACCTTGTTTATGGATTACCATATTCAAAATGATGTTAAAATAAAAATTATCAGGATATTCAATACTTACGGTCCAAACATGAATCCAAATGATGGTCGCGTGGTTTCCAATTTTATAGTACAGGCCTTAAAAGGTGACGACATTACAATTTTTGGTGATGGTACCCAGACCAGAAGTTTTCAATATGTGGATGACTTGGTTGAAGGCACAATTAGAATGATGAACAGTCGCGACGGTTTTACTGGGCCGGTAAACCTTGGAAATCCAGGGGAATTTACTATGCTCGAGCTGGCTCAAAAAATCATAGATTTGACTAACTCTAAATCAAAGCTGGTGTATTTACCATTACCACAGGACGATCCTTTACAAAGAAAGCCAGTTATTGATTTGGCGAACAAAGAACTGGGAGGTTGGGAACCAAAAATTCAACTCGAAGAAGGTTTACTCAAAACAATCTCTTACTTTGATGGACTGCTCAAAAGTTAACTTTCACTTAGACTATAGATTTGAAAACTGATCTTTCAGCATACAACAATAATTGGTACAATCCTGGTTCAGGCCTAAAGCGTCTAGCTTGGTACTTTATAAATGAACTATTTTTTAAGTGCAGTTTCAATCCTTCGTCTTCAATAAAAGTGTTTTGGCTTCGTCGTTTTGGCGCTAAAGTAGGAAACGGTGTCATTATCAAACCCGGTGTTAACATCAAATACCCTTGGAAATTAAAAATTGCTAATCATTGTTGGATTGGTGAAGATGTTTGGATTGACAACCTTGATGAAATTAAAATAGAGAGCAATGTATGCATCTCTCAAGGTGCATTTTTACTTTGTGGAAATCATAATTATAAAATAAAGTCATTTGACTTGATTATCAAACCTATAACTCTTAAAGAAGGGTGCTGGGTTGGTGCTAAAAGTATTGTTGGTCCAGGTGTAGTTGTCAACGAGTGTGCGGTGTTGGCTATGGGATCTGTAGCTAGTACAGATTTGACTGCATACGGCATTTACAGAGGTAATCCCGCAATGAAAATCAAGACCCGCATAATTTCTAGTTTATGAAAGTTTCAATAATCACCGCGACTTACAACAGTGCGAAAACCTTGGCAATTTGCATGGACTCTGTATTAACCCAAAGCTATCTTGATATTGAATATATACTGGTTGATGGCGAATCTACCGATGAGACGATTTATTTGATTGAAGAAATGGCTAATAACCACAACAACCTCAAGTGGATTTCAGAACCCGATAAAGGTATTTACGATGCATTAAACAAAGGAATAGCTATGGCCTCTGGAGAAATCATAGGTTTTGTGCATTCTGATGATTTTTTTGCAAATAACACCATCATTGAGGTTATTGTGAAGGCTTTTAATAAGCACAATGTTGATGGAGTGTATGGAGACCTGCACTATGTTTCATTCGAAAATCGAGACAAAGTAATTAGAAACTGGAAAAGCCAACAATTTAAACCAAGGTTGTTAAAAAATGGTTGGATGCCAGCGCACCCCACTTTATTCCTAAAAACTAAAGTTTATAAGGATAAAGGTCTGTTCGACCTTTCTTATAAAATTGCGGCAGACTACGATTTTATACTTAGGATATTTACAGAAAAAAAATATAGGTTTTACTATCTTCAAGAAACCATTACAAAGATGCGAGTGGGAGGTGCCAGCAATAAGAGTTTAAAGAACATTGTTCAAAAAAGTAAAGAAGATTATAAAGCGGCCAAAACAAATGGACTTCAACTTCCTTTTAAAGTTATTCTGAGTAAGAATTTATCGAAAATTCCACAATGGATAAAAGCTTAGAAATAAAAATGTACAGCATATTCGTTATTTCTACGGGTAAAGATAGTGTTATAAACATATAGAGTTTACTTGCACATAACAGCAAAATGATTGTATTATAACTTATTTTTTTAAATTTCTCACACTTTCCAACTATATTTGTCGCCTTATTAAGAGCCTCATGTCAAGTAACGAGCATCTAAGCATCTTAAAATGATACAAGAATTACTCAATTTTTTCAACCCTTTAGATCATTTAGCGTTTTGGCTTATTGGGGCTTTCCTGATTGCTTTTATAGTTTCAATGAGTACGTTTCCGGCTATATTTAACATTTCAGAAGCGAAACATCTTATGGATGAGCCTGGAGAGCGCAGCATACACTCAGAAAAGACACCAACACTTGGCGGAGTTGGAATTTACATAAGTTTGGTTGTAGTTATTACAACTATTGGAGGTGTTTTAGATACTAAAATCCTACTGCTCATTTTAGGCAGTTTGACTATATTATTTTTTTTAGGTCTAAAAGATGATTTGTTAATATTGTCTCCAAAAAAGAAAATACTTGGCCAGTTTTTGGCAGCGATGGTTCTCATTGTCTTTACCGATACCCGTATATCTGGCTTTTCTGGTATTTTTGGGGTGACCATTTTGCCGTATTGGCTTTCAGTAGCCTTTACGTTATTTGTTTATATTTTGGTAATAAATGCTTATAACCTAATTGATGGAGTAGATGGTCTTGCTGGCTCATTGGCTCTGTTGGGCGCTGGGGCTTTTACATTTATTGCTGTCAGAATAAGTGATGTGACTATGGCAACTGTAGCAATTGCTCTGGTAGGTGCGCTGGTACCATTTTTAAGGCTTAATTTTTCAAAAAAGCGAAAAATTTTTATGGGCGATACGGGCTCAATGATTGTAGGCTTCTTGATTGCATTTTTTGCAGTACGATTTATAGGAAAAACACAAATGTCCATAAACACTTTGTTTTTTAACTCAGCACCGGTTATGGTATTAGCTATAGTTTTTTTTCCATTATTGGATACCTTTAGAATATTTGTAATACGATTGGTTATATTAAAGAAAAGTCCATTCTCGGCAGATAAAAACCATTTGCATCACAGGTTTTTAGAATTAGGATTTACCCATGTACAAACAACAGCTTACATTGTAATTTTAAACCTTATGCTTATAACATTTGCGTATTCAATTAAGTCCTTTGATATTTTATTGCAATTTATATGCCTCACCCTCATTGGGGTACTTCTATACTCTACTCTATTTATATATAATTATATTATGATTAAGGGATGGTTACCTCAAGTTTTAAAATCCATTAAGAACTACAAACTTTAAATTTGGCTTTAACTTTTGCCAATACGCAATTTGCTGTTATATTTGCAGCCATCTCACATAGAACTGAATGAAATATAACATACTCCTTGGTTTTTTAATCTTGATTTTAGGTTTAAGTTCCTGTGCTACAAAAAAAGAAATTTTTTATGTTCAGGATATAGAAGATTATGATAACACAGAGGTCTTTTATGTAAATACTAAGATTCAAGTTAATGATATACTAAAGATTACAGTGGGGGCATTGGTAGAAGAAACAGCAATACCTTATAATCGAAATTCCGATGGAAATGGAGGTGCTAGTATACAATTAATGCAATTACAGGGCTATTTGGTCTCTAAAGAAAATACCATTATTTTTGAGGGATTGGGCTCAGTATCAACAAAGGATAAAACCCCTTCTGAACTGGAAAAACAAATCGCTAAAGAATTAGAGGATGGTGGGTTTTTAATAAACCCCTCAGTAAACGTAAGAATTATCAATGCAAAGGTTACAGTCCTGGGTGAGGTTAAAAGTCCTGGTGTCTATACTTTTACTGAACAAAACATAACTTTTATGCAAGCATTGGGATATGCGGGCGATTTAACTATCAATGGTAAACGAGATGATATAAAAATCATTAGGGAGGTTGATGGTAATCGTCAAATTACTACGATTGATTTGACCAACTCCGAATTTTTAAACAGCGAATTTTACCAAATAAAGCCTAATGACGTTATCGTTGTTAACCCTAACGGACCTAAAGTGAAAAGTGCTGGTTTTGTAGGAAATGTTGGTACGTTGATCTCGGTAATTTCAATTCTCTTTACCACAGTTGTTTTAATTACACGTTAAGTATGAATCAAGATAAGACAATTGTCAATGCTCGCCAAAAGACGAGCCAAGGGGAAGTTATCAAAAATGAAATAGCCAAGTACCTTCGTTATTGGTACTGGTTTGCTATAGGAATTCTTTTGGCATTATTGGGGGCTTATGTTTATTTACGCTATACCCCTAAAATTTATTCATCCTCAGCAAAAATCAAGGTTCTAAATAAAACTAAAGGTCTTGAATTGCCTTCGTCTGCTTTTGTGTTCAATAGGTCAAATATCAATCTTGAAAACGAGATTGAAATTTTAAAATCGTATAGAATTATTGAACAGGCAGTCAAAGATTTAGACTTAACCATGGCCTTTTTTGAAGAAGGCAATGTATTGACTACTGAGATTGATAGGTTTCCTTTCAAATTAGCAAAAACTATTAATAATGACAGTATTGATTCCCATATACAATATCGTATAGTGGTTAAGGAAAATCAATTTGAAATATATAAAGGTAATTCTGAAAACCCGACTGTCATTGCTAATTTTAATTCTTACAATGTTACTCACAACCTTCCTTTTGAGTTGCAATTTCAAAGTAAATCTGTTTCAAAATCTTACGTCGGCAAAACTTATCTATTGAGATTTATTCCCGTTTCTGCAGCCACACGAAAACTCAAAGGCGCTTTAAATGTGAGTATGCTGGGCAAGGGCAGCGACCTTTTAAAATTAAGCCATTCTAGCCAAAGTAAAAAAAGATCTGAAAATACCTTAAATACAGTTATTGAGGTCTTCAATCAAGATGGAATTAACGATAGGCAGGAGGTCTCTAAACGAACAATAGATTTTATAGATGAACGTTTCAAGTCATTGGCTTTAGAACTGGACTCTATTGAGGTGGATATCAAGGATTTCAAAAAATCCAACGATTTTATTAACATTGAATCTGATGCTGAATTAAATATAAGCCAGCGTACCGAATCTGAAGGTCAGGTATTTGATATAGAAAACCAACTCATGATTTCTGATATTTTAGAGGAAACAATCGATGGAGATCGCGTAAATTCTGATTTACTTCCTACCAATATTGGAATTGGAGATACTAATATTAATAGTTTGGTGAGTCAATATAATGATTTGGTGTTTGAACGGAATAAGTTAGGCGTAAGTGGTGGTGAAAATAATCCAACGGTCAAAATTCTAGACGAGAAAATAAATAACGTACAGCGAAATATCAATGAATCCTTAGATTCATATAAAAATCAATTAAACGCGACCAAACAACAATTGGTCAAACGCAATCAAAAATATGCATTCCAAGTATCTGGTTTGCCTTTAAAGGAAAAGTTACTAAGGTCCCGTGAAAGACAGCAGGAAATAAAACAAACACTTTATCTATTCTTATTACAAAAGCGAGAGGAGGCTGCTATTAATTTGGCCATTACAGAACCATCAATAAAAGTTGTTGAATTTGCATTGTCTGGAGGTGCACCTATTTCTCCTAATTCTAGGTCTATTTATTTAATGGCCTTCATTATCGGATTAGTGTTACCTTTTGGAGCGATTTATGGGGTTAATCTATTAAATACAAAAATAAGAGGGAAAGAAGATGTTGTAAATACTATTGGTAATATCCCGATTTTGGCCGAGTTGCCGAGAATTAAAGGCGGGAATTTAGTATTTGATAATCCTGTTGATCGATCAGTCCAGTCTGAAGCCTTTCGTATTCTGTCTGCCAACGTAGATTATATTTTACCTACAAAAAGTCCAGATGAATCAAAAGGGCAAGTGATTTATTGTACATCAACCATTAAAGGTGAGGGTAAGACATATGTAGGTATGAATCTTTCACTAGCGTTGTCAAGTATCAATAAAAAAGTGTTGTTAATTGGTGCCGATTTGAGAAACCCACAGATTCATAATTATGTGTCTAAAAATAAAAATGAGGCAGGATTATCAAGTTTTTTGAACGATGAATCTTTTGATTGGAAAGCTTCTTTGATTGATGGTTTTGAAAAACACCCAAATCACGATATTTTATTGTCTGGAAGTATTCCACCAAACCCTACACAACTGCTTACAAACGGTCGTTTTGAGCAACTCATAAATGAGGCAAAAACATTATATGATTTTGTGATAGTTGATACCGCTCCGACAATATTGGTTACAGATACTTTGTTAATTTCAAAATTGGCAGATGCCACCATATATTTATTACGAGCAGATTACACCGAGAAAAATTTGTTAGAATTTTCTAAAAACCTAAATAATTCTGGTAAATTGAAAAACATGGCTTATGTTATCAATGGTGTTGGAGCGAGTAGGTCTTACGGGTACTCTTATAATTATGGTTATGGCTATGGTTATGGAAGTTCTGATTGAGCTTTATATCAACTTTGGTAGTTTACTTTTATGATTAAATTTGAGTTTGGATGCATGTTACATGGATGCAACTTTGATTGAAGTTACTTAGTTGATTCTCAGCAATGTTTAACTTTTCTAATAAATAGAATTTTAAATAAATTATTTCTAAAAGTTTTTCTCGGATAAATTCCTTTACATTGAATTATTAACGATATTTTTTAATCCTTTGATAGTCTCAATTGAGTTTATTTAAGAACTTATCAAATTTTTCAAATCCTTGATGGTTTGCTTTTGATCTTCACTTTTAAATATATAACTCCCAGCAACTAAAACATTTGCGCCAGCCTCAATCAATCTTTTAGCATTCTTATCTGTAACACCACCGTCTATTTCAATCAAAGTATTTAGGCCTTGATTTTTAATCATTTGGCGTAGGCCTCTGATTTTCTTATAGGTAATTTCTTCAAATTTTTGACCTCCAAATCCAGGGTTAATAGACATCAGCAATACCATATAGCATTTTGGTAATATATCTTCTAGAACCGATATTGGTGTGGTCAAATTTAGGACTATTCCTGCTTTACAGCCTGCATCTTCTATTTGGGTCAGGGTTCTATGTAAATGTACGGTAGATTCATAATGTACAGTTATAATATCAGCGCCTACCTTTGCGAATTCTTCTATGTAACGCTCAGGTTTTTCTATCATTAAATGAACATCTAAGGGCTTTTTTGCGTGCTTTTTAATAGCAGCTATTACTGGCATACCATAAGAAATGTTTGGTACAAAATGTCCGTCCATGACATCAATATGAAACCAATCGGCCTCACTTTTATTAACCATTTCTACATCGCGTTGTAAATTGCCAAAATCTGAAGCAAGCATTGAAGGCGCAATTAAATTTGAAGACATTATTTGAATTTTTTTGATTCGAGCCAAAGATAATGAAGTTTCTTAATAAGAATAGACGAATTTAATTATCAACGATCAAGGCGAACGTTATTCTAATTCTTGTGCTAAAGAATTACACTTATGGTTTTTGAGCTTAATGTAAATGCAAGACATGAGTAAGGCTGCACTATAATTAAAGCCTTGCTAAATTCTGCTAATAAAACGAGCCAATGGTTCACTATCTTTTAACATTTTATTTAAAAGTGAATTTTCATGCTGAGATAAGTCATAGACAAGCCATAGATAAGCCATGGATAAGCCATGCATAAGCCATGGTTAGTTCATGGACGAGTCGTAGGCATTTCTGTAATGTATTATTGGGGATATTGGCATGTCTTGTATGATAAGCCGAGGAAAATTCTATCCTTGAAACAATAGATGTCTGCAGGGTGAGATACGATTTGAAGAGAGAAAAGACTAATAAGCATTGGAACTTAGTTAAACCATCATAGTACTCATTTAATTTATTATGGGAAATATTGATATTGACCGTTACTATAAGTTCATCTAAATAATACTTTTTTCTTAGTGCAGGTCTAGAAATGTTCTTTAGTTCAAGTTGATTTTTTTTTGATAGGAAGAAGCGATCAATATGAAACCATAGGATAGACTTGTTTATAAAAAAATGAACCCGCGGTAATCAGCCGCGGGTTCTTTCATCAATCAAAAAACGAACAGTTGTAATACCCACAGATGCGGGTATCTTAAACTGTTGTTACTGTATTTTAGTCGTAATTAGAATATATCATTACAGACTAAAAATATTTATAATTTCTAATAAATTAAATAGTGGGTTTTGCTTAAAGGACAATTAATAATCTATCCTAAATACGTTTTTAATATTTTACTTCTAGAAGTATGTTTTAATCTTCTAATGGCTTTCTCTTTAATTTGTCTAACACGTTCGCGGGTAAGGTCAAAGGTCTCACCAATCTCCTCTAAAGTCATTGGATGCTGATTACCCAATCCGAAATATAAGCGAATAACATCTGCCTCACGAGGAGTCAATGTTTCCAAGGCACGTTCTATTTCTGTTCTCAAAGATTCGTGTAATAAATCTTTATCTGGGTTTGGAGATTCTCCGCTTCTAAGTACATCGTATAAGTTAGAATCTTCACCTTCAACCAAAGGTGCGTCCATAGATACATGACGACCTGAATTTTTTAAGGATTCTTTTACATCATTAATGGTCATATCCAATTCCTTGGCAATTTCCTCTGGACTTGGTGGGCGCTCGTGACTTTGCTCTAAAAACGCAAATGTCTTATTGATTTTATTGATTGAGCCGATTTTGTTTAACGGCAACCTTACAATTCTAGATTGTTCTGCTAATGCTTGTAAAATAGACTGGCGAATCCACCAAACGGCGTAAGAAATAAATTTAAATCCACGGGTTTCATCGAAACGTTGTGCAGCCTTAATCAATCCCAAGTTACCTTCGTTAATTAAATCTGGAAGCGTTAAACCTTGGTTTTGATATTGCTTTGCAACAGACACCACAAAACGTAAATTTGCTTTTGTTAGTTTTTCGAGAGCGAGTTGGTCTCCGGCTTTAATGCGCTGTGCCAATTCTACCTCTTCATCGGCTGTGATTAAATCAACTTTTCCAATTTCCTGTAAGTATTTATCAAGTGAAGCGGTTTCCCTGTTAGTGACCTGCTTTGTGATTTTAAGTTGTCTCATTTTTAAGAATCTTTAAGGCATAAATTTGATGCATATAGTTATACGCATCAAGCAAGAAAAATGTTACAGAAAATAAATAAAAAATTAAATTTTAATTAATTTCTTATCATTAAGATTGATGTCATCAAGCATTTCATTGGTAAACTTATAATGTCCACGGGTTGTAATTAACCGAAATCTATAAGATTTAAGAGTGCTTAAGGTATTAAGGAATAGCCACTTTGATTTAAGTAATTTTGGCTTTTCACTTTTTAGACTAATGTCGAAATAGTGTTTTCTACCTTCTTTCATAGCAACAATATCGGGAGTAATACTTATATCACTACCTTTTTTGTTGTATGATTTTGGAGTCTCGTAGCCTTTCATGTCGGCTTTAATGTCTTCATAACCTCTTTGCTCCAAATAGGTCACGGAATTGCTCAAAATTTCGGAGTATTTCTCTTTGTCGGAATGTATCATAGCTAGTAATATAACTCTAAAAATGACAATAGCAAATTTTTGTGAGATTTTAACTTTTAATCAGCTTATAGAGCCTTATTCGAAAATATTAAAGTGAAAGAATTTTAAATATAAAAATATATTATTTATTCAGCAGACGGCAGACAGTAGATGGCAGCCAGGAAGCAAAAAAGAATTAAAAAAAGGCTGGTTTACTTAAAGCCAGCCTTTCCGTTTCAAAATTTATTTGGTCGTAAGTTCAATTTAAACCCTCACATGCCCATCGCCATATACGTAATACTTATTAGTGACCAACTGTTTTAAGCCTAACGGACCCCGGTGATGCAATTTATCTGTGCTAATTGCCAGTTCTGCGCCAACACCCATTTCTCCACCATCAGTAAATCGGGTAGAGGCATTGTGATAAACAGCAGCACTATCTACTTGTTCCATAAACTTTTCTGCCAATTCACTATTTTCAGTAATGATACTTGCAGAATGTCCACCAGAATATTTATTTATCATCTCGATGGCAGCATCTTCTCCATTAGCTTCAGCAATTAGTAGCTTCATGGCTAAAAATTCTTCGTACCAAATATTCGTGTTCTGGATTTTGACTTCTTTTGTGAAGTATGTTACCAATAGCTTCATCAACTACCAGCTCAACCTTCAGTTTAGTTAGCATGGTCTGTAGTTCCTTTACTTTCTTATCGTAGTCCGGAATATTTTTATCGATGAGTACTTTATCCAAAGCATTGCAACCGGAAATCTTATCTGTTTTCGCATTGATAATTACCTTAACGGCCTTTAACCAATCGGCATCTTTGGCAACATACAGAAAATTATTACCCCGCCCGCTTATTAAAACGGCACAGCTGGCATTATCTTTTACAAACTTAATTAACCGCTCGCCACCTCTAGGAACAATTAAATCTAATTTTTCTGTAGGATTTTTTAGAAATGCTTGGGTTTCTTCACGCTTAAGGTGCAATAGTTTTATCCAATCTTTGGACAGCCCATTTTCAGACAAAGCATCGTGCCAACATTTTTCTAATATTATATTACTGTTCAAGGCTTCTTTACCGCCTTTTAAAAGAATTTTATTATTTGCTTTAAACGCCAAGACCGCTGCTTCAATAGTAACATCTGGTCGCGATTCGTAAATAATCATAATAGTTCCAAAAGGTGCGGTCTTATTAGTGATTTTCAAACCGCTATCTAAAGTCAAATCTGAAATTTCCTGACCTACTGGGTCATCTTGAGACTTGACCTCTGCTATAGCTTTTATCATGCCATTGATTTTAGCATCATTGACAACAAGCCTGTCATATAATGCTTGGTCATCCTTATCAAATGCTTCCAAATCTTTTTTATTGGCTTCTAAAATATTGTTACGTTTTTTATCTATGATAGTCATCATAGATTCAAGTACTCTATTCTTTATATCTGAACTTAATAGTTTCATATATCTTAAATTTTTAATGAATAAATTTTGTACCAACTTCCTTGTTGTCAATAATATCAATAATGACGTTCTCTTTCTTACCGTTGGCTATGTAAGTTGGTATATCTTTTTTAGCGGTATTTTTAGCAATCTTCAATTTAGATTCCATGCCGCCTCGACCTTCGCCTTCTTTCTTACCAGATGCTTTTACATACTTTTCTACATCTTGATTTACCTTTACCTCGTTTAGTTTTCTGGAGTTTTCATCATTTGGATGACCGGTATAAAGACCATCGGTGTCTGAAAGAATAATTAATCGATCGGCATCCAGCAACTCGGCGACCAAACTTGCCAATTCATCATTGTCTGAGAACATTGACATGGTTAACGATGTGGCATCATCTTCATTGGCAATGGGTATGATACCCTGATCTAAAAGTCCTTCATAACAATTAATCATATTTTCCCTATGCTTACCAGGGTCAAAGTCCCGTTTTGTTGCCAAAACTTGAGCACAGCGCATTCCATAATCGTGAAAAAGACTATAATAATGACGCATCATTCGAGGTTGTCCAACTGCCGAATAAACTTGCCGACGCGTTGTGGCATCTTTGATTGAAGTTTCGCCTAGGATTTCTTTTCCTGCAATTGCAGAACCCGATGAAACTAATACCACCATGACGTCCCTTTCGTGTAAAACGGATATTTGACGAACTAGTTCCCTCAACACAGGTCCCATTATTCTGTTATCTTTGTTAGTAAGTACATTAGTACCTACTTTTACTACAACTCTGTCAGTTTCCATATTATTTTTTTCCTAATTCTACTGCTCTGTCAAATGCGGCATAAGCGGCATCTTTAATAAGTTCCTTTACATTGTTATCGTCCATGGAGTCAATGGCTGCTTGGGTTGTACCACCTTTGGAAGCTACTTTATCAATCCATGATTTTGGTGAAATATCATTTTGATTGAACAATTCTATCGCACCCTCAAAAGTGCTGCTTACCAATACTTTAGAATCGTAATCTGAGAAGCCCATCTTCAAGGCCGCCTCCAGCATTGATTGCATAAAATAAAACACGTAAGCGGGACCGCTCCCAGAAATACCGGTAGAGGCATCAATGAATTTTTCGGTTTTAACATGAATGGAAGTTCCGGTGGTGTCTAAAAGATTTCGTACCATAATGAGTTCAATCTTAGAAACATTATCAGATTCGGTATAAGAAGTAACCCCTTTACCAACTTGTGCTGGTAAATTAGGCATGGTTCTAATCACTTTTTTGGCATCCAATTTTTGCTGAATGGTCTCGATGGTGACACCCGCCATTAACGAAACAACAATCTGTTCGCTATTTAACAATGGTTTCATTTTCTCAAAAAGATTATCGCTGTGATAAGGTTTTACTGCTACAAAAACAATATCAGCTTGGGGTAGACAATCGTTTAAGTTATCATAAACGTTAAATCTCAAATCTTTTCGAAGCGTTTCGATTTTTTTAGGGTCGGTATCAAATATTCTTAGTTTGTGGGTATTAAGAGAGGGTGATGTTGCCATACCTTCAGAATAGGTCAGTCCCATATTTCCTGCTCCAATTACTAATACTTTCATTATATAAAATATTTATTTCAATATTAGTGTACAAGTATTGTACAGAACTGCCAATTTAATAATCCAATTCCGGGTAATTAGGGATATGATAAATTGTGCTTAGTAAACTAAATGTTCTTCAGCGTTTTGTAGAAAATATTAGGAATTTGATATTTAATCAAGACAGGATATCACCTCGACTGCATGACAATTTGTCGAATGTTATAAATGTGACATAGTGTGAAATTGTCCTCAGTTCTAAATGAATGACACTATTCAAACCCCAAAACTTGGTTGGCATCGATTATTTTATGCAGCGCATCAATTTTTGCATAGATTTTATTAAAGAAGGTCAATTTCTCTTTCTCCCCTGCTGTGTTTAAAAGTTTAGAGCTTTGTAGCTGCTTGTTTAGAAATTCTTCGGCTTGATGGCAAGTCAATTTATCTGAAGTTTGAAAATAAGACAGTATTGTAAAAGGTACAAAAAGGGATTTCTGGGTTGGTGTTTTTACCATCACGTTGTTGTTCATCAAGAGCAACTCATTATAATAAAATTGATAATCACTGCTATTGGGTCTAACATTATCTGAAATGGTAACAATCAATGTTTTTAAATCAACGCATAATTTTAGAGCCGTTACATTTGATAGACGACCGGCCTGATTAAAGAAATGAATTTGTTTTAAGGTACTGTTTACCGTGGTCACATCCCATATCTCTGTGGTATTTAGATTTTTGTACAAACCGCCAAGGGCTTTTGCAGAATCTATAGTGGAAACTTTTAATGAGAAGGCATCAAAACTTTTGGTTTCCATAGAAGGGTCTAAAAGTTTTAGCCAAACATACATTTTAAAACGGCTCAGTAAGTCACTATCCAAGGTGTAGAATAAAGGTAAATCCTTTGCGGAATAGATTATCCGACTTTCCTTTTGGTTTAATAGCGGTTGGAGCGAAGCGAAAGAATTATCAAAATACAGTTTTAACTCGGTTTCGTTCTGAATCGATTTCGTTTTTTGAACCGATATAATTTCATCTTCGGTAGTTTCAAAAAGCCGATCTAAGGATAGGTTATAATATTTTGCCAAACAAATCGCCTCGTCCATTGAGAACTTACTTTTAAGTGAAGTTCTTCTGTGGGCTGCATCGTAACTGATATCTAGGGCCGTGGCCACTGCATCATTTAATGAAATATCATCGGCCAGTTCCGATTTTAAATGATTTAAAAATTCTTTCTGAAGCATTAGGCAATATATATTTTTTTGTGAAAAACGCAAAAAATAAATCTTTAGCTTGTGAATTACGACTTTTAAGATGCGATAATAACAATAATTTTGGGTCATAACTTTAAATGACTCACTTATGAAAACTAAAATCAGTTTACTTGTTTTTTTATCCCTTACTTTTATGTTAAATGCTCAAAACAATTCAACATCTGTAATTGATAGTCTTGAGGTGAAGAGTAGCAAAGATTATTACGATAGCTATGATCACTATATAAATAAGGTATCTATAAAATTTGGAGCAGGAGTTTTTATTCCACAAGGTCAGCTGCAAACTTACTTTGGAACGGCACCGATGTTTGAAATTAATGCAAATTTTCCATTTGAAAAAGGAAGATCGGTTGAGGGAGTCGTTCAATTTGTTATTCCTAATCAACAGGAAGACTTTGTTTACTTAAGGGCAATTGACACCATCCAGGCTAAAAGTACGTTTATGTTCAACGCTTTTTTAAGATTTAAAAAACGAATTGTTCATACAAAAACTTCTGAGGTCAATTTAGGTGTTGGTATTGGCATGTCAACTATCAACACAGATGCTAGAAATCCGTTTTACAGTGGGGATGATGGCGAGAATAAGTATGAATTTATTTCAACTTTTTTGTTAATGCCAGGTATTGATTGGTGTCATAAATTTTCTGAAAATGCAGAGCTTGTTTTTGGTGTTGATTTACAATACTCACCTTATAAAATTGAAGGCGCTTTACGGGAAGATATTGGGTCCATCGCCTTGATTCCTAAATTAATGTATCGATTTTAAATTAAAAAAGAATAGCCTACATTAATTTTAGATGCTATATGCTAATGACCATTAAATTTAAAACCCTTCAGCAATTTAAAACTGAAGGGTTAATTTATTTTAGATTTTCTTTTGAATTATCTCTTTTCAGCTAAACCTCTAGTCAGCCATCCTCTTCTACTTGCAGTTGCAATGGCATACGGTGTAATCCAAAATAAACCAAATGTGTAAAGAATGCTATAGGAATAGGCCCAAAAAGATTCTTTTATCTCATATCGATTAGAGTAAAAAATCACCGGAAACGTAGAAAGAATCAATATGCTTACCAAAGTTGAACTTAAAAATAACAACGGATGTGTCAATACAAAAAACAACATGAACAACACAAAAGGGTAACTCATGATAATCTTAAACGATTGACTCAAAAATAACAATCTGATGCCAATTTTTGAACCTCCCCGGAAGTTAGTAAAAACGTATTTCGCCATTTCAATGTTTTCACGAACGTTACTTCGTCCCCATCTAATAAACATTTTGTACAAACCGCGATAGTGTTCAGGTACATTGGTGTAAGCCACTGCATTTCTTTGAAACAAGACGTGCTTGCCTTGTTTTAAAATCATGTTGGTCATGGCACGGTCTTCTCCAATATCAGACGGTTTACCCATAAATGTTTGATTAATCCAAGCTGGTAAACAGGCGTGGACAGCGGTGCTGCGATAAGCCGCTAAAGCTCCCGGTGTGCATAGCACAGAGTTTAGAGTGCTTTCACTAGAACGCACAAACTCAAAACTCAACACAAAGCTCACATCCAACATTCTTGGCAGCATCGCTTTTTCATTGTTGAGCACTCTAATATTTCCAGCAACTGCACCACATTGCTCGTCTTTTACAAATGGACTCACTAAATTTCTAAGTGTGTTTGCTTTTACGATTGAATCACTATCGACAGTAACGTAAATTTCGCCAGTACCAATATTAAATCCGCGGTATAACGCATGGCGTTTCCCCTTGTTTTTTGGCTGCTTATAAATTTCAAGTCGGGCACCCAGACGCTTTTTAGCATCTAACATCCAATCCCAAGTATCATCTTTACTACCATCGTCAATAGATATGATTTGTAATTTTTCATTAGGATAATCGCTATCTGCCAAACTCATCAACGTATCATAAACCTGTTTGCTTTCATTGTATGCAGGTACAATTACGGTAACTGTTGGAAGCTCTTCGTCACTAACAGACGTTATTGCCTTATATTTAAAATATCTGAAAAGCATGTAAATAAAAAAACCAGCCTTAAAAATAAATAGGGTAGTTGCAATAATCATAAAGGTATAGCCCCAGACATTATTGAGTCTCTCAAGATTGAATTGCTCAAAATCATTCTGAAGATGGTATGCTCCATAAATTGCAGCAATCATCAATACGAACGAACTTAGAATGACCGCAATGCCCCATGGGTTAGTGATCTTGGTATTATTGGTGTTTTTATTTTGGTAGAAGGATTCATTATTTTGAATTGAAGTGTCTTCGGAAGCTTTTTTCGAGGGTACTTTAGATTTTGGTTTTAGTGTTTCAATGGGTGTCATAAATCTCTTTTTGCTGTTTCTACAATGTTAGATGTAAGAAATACGAGATGAATCTTATTTTAGACTCTTTTTAAGTTTTGTTTGTGATATTAATTTTATGAAGTCCGTTTTTTTCAAAAAGATGATGTTTATTAGTACCGCCATTAAGCGAAAATTTGTTTTATTGAAAAAGCTCACAGCTCTCTGACGTATTATGGGTTGTGCCTTTTTTTTATTTTGCATTAAATATTTTTAAGCTTATGAATAAGATAAAAAAAAACACGTTAGCAATCAGTCTCGTGTTGGCGAGTTTAGTCTTATTTCAATCTTGCAGAATCTATAACTCTGAACATGTGACTTTAGATAAAGCTGTTGCTGTTGGGGAAGGGGTAAAAATTAAGACCAACGATGGGCAAATCTTGAAATACAAGATGATTATCGCAGATAGCAATCAATACTACGGTTTAAATAAAAGACGTGGGAAGGTGGAGCGGTCGCTTCTCTCAATGGAGACTATTAAATATGTGAGACTCTATAATAAAACAGATTCAACCGTTTTCTCTATTCTTGGTGTTGGGCTTTTGCTTGGCGTGATTGCCTTTTCGGCTGTTTTCGTAAATATATCTAATACAACTCAGGACAGATAGTTGAATTGTTAAATTTTATAAGAAAAAAAGTCTCAAAGAAAGGTTCCATTTCTGTTTTTATTGTTTATCTAATTGGTTTGAAGTTCAAAGAAGGTCATAAAAAAACCTCACAGGATTTTAAGATCTGTGAGGTTTCTCATTTTAAGATTTAAAAAACTTAATCGTCTTTTCTGTCTTCTCTAGGTTTGCGATCATCACGACGGTTATCACGACCTCTATTATCACGAGAACCTCGGTTGTCGCGTCCACCACTTCTGTTGCTATCTCTTGGTGGTCGTTCTACAAAGCCCTCTGGTTTTGGCAAAATAGCCTTACGGGATACTTTTTCCTTTCGGGTACGTTTGTCCAATCCGAAATACTTGACATCAAATACATCTCCCATGCTTACCACGTCCGATACATTTTCGGTGCGCTCCCAAGCGAGTTCACTTACATGCAGTAAGATTTCGTTTCCTGGCGCATCCATATATTCTACAACAGCTCCAAAGTCTAACATCTTGATGACTTTCACTTCGTAAACACTACCAACTTCAGGCTTAAACAAAATAGAATCTATTTTTGCCATAACGGCATCGATACCTTTTTTGCCAACTCCAAGAATCTCAACAATACCTTCTTCGGTCACTGGATCCTCGTTGATAACGATAGTAGTTTCGGTTTCTTTCTGCATTTCCTGAATCACTTTTCCTCCAGGTCCAATCAACGCTCCAATAAATTCATTAGGAATACGTCTTGTTACCATTGTTGGTGCGTGTTCTTTCACATCTGCATTAGGAACAGCAATCGTATCGGTCAATTTCTCTAAGATATGTAAACGGCCATCGCGCGCTTGTTTTAGTGCATTCACTAAAATCTCGTAAGACAGTCCTTTTACTTTAATATCCATTTGGCAAGCGGTAATGCCATCTGCCGTACCTGTAACTTTAAAGTCCATGTCTCCCAAGTGATCTTCATCACCTAGAATATCAGATAAAACGGCATATTTTCCTGAGGCGCTATCAGATATTAATCCCATAGCAATTCCAGAAACTGGTTTTTTCATTTGAACCCCTGCATCCATAAGTGCCATAGTACCTGCACAAACCGTTGCCATAGAGGAAGAACCATTAGATTCCAATACTTCAGAAACTACTCTTACTGTGTATGGACATTCTTCAGGAATCATTCCTTTTAATGCACGTTGTGCCAAGTTTCCGTGACCGATTTCTCTACGGGAAGTTCCACGAATAGGTCGTGCTTCACCCGTACAGAATGGAGGGAAGTTATAGTGTAAATAGAAACGCTCCTCACCTTCATGAGATGGCATATCTATTTGATTGGCATCTCTTGAGGTACCTAAAGTTACCGTTGCCAATGCTTGGGTTTCTCCTCTTGTAAATAGCGCAGATCCGTGTACCGATGGTAAGTAATCAACTTCACACCAGATGTCTCTAACTTCGTTAGTTTTACGCCCATCTAGACGCAAACCTTCATTTAAGGTTAGATCACGTACTGCGGCCTTTTCAGCTTTGCGGTAGTAATCTGAAACTAAACCACCGTATTGCTCTAATTCTTCTTCAGAAAATGAAGCTTTGACTTCTTCCTTAATATTGGAGAATGCTTCAGAACGTTCTTTTTTAGAAGATCCTGCTTTTGCTACGGCATATACTTTATCATAAGCCATGTCGTGAACCTTCTTCTCAAGGTCTTTATCTTCAGGTGAAACTTCTAACTCACGAACCTCTTTTCTTCCAAAAGCATCAGCTAAGCGGTGTTGCGCTTCAATCTGAACTTTGATAGCTTCATGAGCAAATTTGATGGCCTCAACCATATCTTCTTCGGAAATCTCATCCATTTCTCCTTCTACCATCATAACGCTATCTGCAGAAGCACCGATCATCATATCAATGTCAGACTCTGCCAATTGGGATCTGGTTGGGTTAATGATAAATTTACCATCTACCCGACCAACACGCGCCTCAGAAATAGCACATTCAAAAGGGAAATCTGACAGTTGAATAGCGGCAGAAGCTGCTAATCCTGCCATTGCTTCTGGCATAACATCATCATCGTGAGACATCAATTGAATCATGACTTGTGTTTCTGCGCTGTAGTCTTTTGGGAATAATGGACGTAAAACACGATCCACTAAACGCATAGTCAAAACTTCACCATCGCTTGGTCTTGCTTCTCTTTTAAAGAAACCGCCTGGGTAACGACCTGCTGCCGCGAATTTCTCACGGTAGTCTACCGTTAAAGGTAAGAATGGTAAATCTTTTTGCTCGTAGTTGGAAACTACGGTACATAATAACATACATTTTCCAGATTGGACAACCACAGAACCATGGGCCTGTTTTGCCAATTTTCCGGTTTCGATGGAAATCTCTCTCCCATCGCCAAGGTCAATGACCTCTTTAAATACTTTTGGAATCATAAATTTTTTAATTCTAATTTTGCTGAATATTGATTGATATTGAAATTAAAGCAATTTTTATTTTAAGTAATTAAGTCTAGCTTTAACAATATGCAGCGAAAAATGTTAAACAATGGTCTCCGTTTTATTCTAAAACAGGTTGTTGTGTTGTTGTAGTTGTTGACCAATGAAAAACCGTGGATTCTGTCCCGGTGCTTAGGGAATTTCAGGATCTAGCTTCTTCTAATAATACTGATAATTAAACAAAAAAAACCACGCAAAAGGCGTGGTCTTTATATTTGGATTATTTTCTTAATCCTAATTCTTTAACGATGGCACGATATCTAAGGATATCCTTTTTGGTTAGGTAATCTAATAAAGACCTACGTTTACCAACTAATTTTACCAATGATCGCTCCGTGTTATAATCTTTACGATTGGTTTTTAGATGTGCAGATAAGTGCCCAATTCTATGCGTAAATAACGCAATTTGACCCTCTGCAGTTCCGGTATCGTTTTTTCCTTTACCGTGTTTTGCGAAAAGTTTTTCTTTTTCTTCTTTTGATAAATACATGCTAATATTATTGTAAATGATTGTTATGTACGCTGAAAGATTTTCTTTCAGGCTGCAAATATACAATAAATATCAAATTATTTAACCTGAAAGGATTTCTTTTCCGATTAAGTTTCTAATCAAAAAAGGACATAAAAAAAATAATAATTAGTTAATTTACGAGTTAATAAATTGCTATGCCTGAACAATTAGAAAAAAAAAAGAACAGCTATTTGAAAATATATTTAAATATGCAAATGGTGGCATTGCCATTGTTAGTCCTTCCGGAAAGTGGTTACAAGTAAATCAAAGTATTGTTGATTTTTTTGGTTATACTGAAAAAGAACTCTATAATATGACCTTTCAAGATGTAACCCATAGAGATGATATAGAAAAAGATCTTAGCTATTTTAATAAAATATTAAATGGCGATATAGATAATTATAAAGTACGTAAAAGATATTTTCATAAGGAAGGTTCAATAATCTGGGGGCATCTCACTGTCTCTGTTGTTCGCGACGATAAAGGGAAACCTGACTACTTCATTTCTCAAATCATAGATATTACTGCCTCAACCAATAACGCAAAACAGAGAAGGGCACTAGAAAAAATTGTAGCCAAGAAAAATTTGACATTAAAGGACTTTGCTCAAATAGCGTCCCATGATATCAGGACTCACGTTGGTAATTTTGAATCTTTAACTGGTTTTTTAGCTGAAGATTTTCCAGAAATTAAAGATAATGAGACTTTTTTAATGCTAAATGAATCGCTAGGTAATTTGAAAGAGACCCTTCTTCATCTTGAGGAAATAAGAGTGACCAATTCAATTGAAAGCCTTAGTCTTAAGTCAATTTCGCTTATGGAATATGTCAATTCGGCAATTTATAATGTCATGGGGATTGCAAGAAAGCACGATGTAAATATTATAAATACCATAAAAGACGATGTTAGTGTTTTGGCTATTGTGGCTTACATGGATAGCGTAGTATTGAATTTTTTGACAAATGCAATAAAGTATAGGTCGGAAGATAGATTCTCCACCATCAAATTGAGTTCGGAAACTAAAGGGGATTTTTTAATACTGAAAATCGAGGATAATGGGATTGGCATTGATTTGGAAAAAAACGGACACCGTCTCTTTGATTTGAATGCAAAATTCACAGAACGTGAAGATTCAAGAGGTATGGGTTTATTTATTACCAAGAATCATATCGATAGTATGGGAGGTAAGGTTGAGGTTGAAAGCGAGCTTGGTAAAGGCAGTTGCTTTTCAGTTTATTTTAAGCTTGCTTAGTTTTTTTTGCCATAAAAATAAGCGAACTGTCTGGTTCGCTTAAACTGTGTTTTAAGTTAATCTTGAATTATTTACCTATGAGAAAGTTTATAATTAAATTAATATTAAACTAAATTCCGTCAGTAAAATAAAATAGTTAAGTCCTTACTTTACTGTTCTGAATCAGGTCGATATATAAATTAACCTTGTTTTTTAATTCCTTTCTGTGAGTTATAAAATCTAAGAAACCATGTTCTAGCAAAAACTCCGAGGTCTGAAAATCCTCTGGTGTATATCTACCATAAAGTTGTCATTGGCAACTGGCCGTAGGCATGCGCTGCCCTCATCGGAGTTCTCGTCATCACCATTGTAGTTGGGGTTACTGCCAACGTTACGGTTGCCAGCGTTTTGGCCATAATCTGGCTTTTGTTGCTTATTTGTGCCCGGTTTTTTGCGTTTAAAACAAACATAGCAGTAAAGAACTAAACCTTGGGTTTAGCGCTTGACTGCTATTTTTTATAAATTTTAATTTTAATTGTGGTTGGGGTTTATTCCACTTTAGTCAGGATTAAATCAGTAGGGACATTAAACTCAAGTTTTTGTTCATCCAAGAGCCCCTGATCCTTCCGTACTTGCCAAACAGCTGTCTGCGGGCAAGTTGGGCAGGTGTCCTGTATTGTTAATTTAAATGTGCCCTCAAGTTTCCCGTTGGGTATGGTCCTGTCCATTATACGTCCTTGAATTGTAGACGAATTTTCATTGTATGATGCCGATAGACTAGGAACATATGCCACAGTCTGTTCTGTATCATAAAATCCTTTTGATGTGTACAATTCTAATACTTCATTGCCATTTATATCAATTAGCACTTTTTTGAAATACCCTTGAACAACGCTCTCAATAGCAGTTAATGTAACAAAAAAAACTTCATTGTCATCCTGGTGCTGCCAGGTGCCGACAAACTGGTTTTGACTGTTTAGTGTTTGGGCGGTAACGGTTGTACCGAAGCACGAAAAAAATAAGGTCATCAGTAAAAATGTTTTAAATATATGTTTCATGGTATTAATTTTTTAGATTATCATCAATTGCAGGGGTCTCTATCAACATCGCCGTAGTTTGCTTTCGAGACCTTTGAGAACTCATTAAAGTTGGCGTCGGTCTCAAACAGGGTTATTCCAAAATCGGCTTCTGTCAAAAAATTCAAGAAATAGCCCAGAACGTCCTCATTTTCAGGGTCATTCGGCTGGATTAGAGCGTCTTCTTTTCTATAATATTCTCGTTGAAAAATATCAGCGATTCTTTCGGACTCTAATCCTTTTAGTGCATCAGCCCCAGTAAGGTTTTCATTGTTCCAATAATAGAAAAAATCCAAAAGCTTTGACGAATTATTGATTGTAAGTGCAAAATACGTGCCTTTCTTGGTTGCCAAGAAGGCGACGAAGTCGTTGGATTTTATATCACCTTTATGTAGGGCCCTAGAGAAACGCCTGATATCGGAAAAAGAAAAAACAGAATAGGTGCCATCTGTTGTATTGGCGTGTATGTGTGCGAAAGCCAAGATTTTAGTGGCAGGATTCTCGGGCATTTCTGTTGTACCCCCATTGCTCACCCCACTATGCTCTGAGGGACTTATGCTGCCTAAGTGTAATATGTTGGTTTGTTCTTTGCACGATAATGTAAATATTAAAAATGTCAAAATTATATAATGCTTCATTTCATCAAAAATCAACTTACTGCTTAACAAACTCATAGTAACCATCGGGGATATCCAACCTAACATCGTTATCGCCCAAATAGGTATAGTCATAGATACAGGCCTGTAGCTTTTCAATACCGTCCTCAATTATATGGCGCAAGATGACCCGCCCCTCGGCATACTCATCTGTAGGGTGGTCTATCTGTACCTCTACCTTAATTTCTGCCGCATTGCTGTTATCAATACAGTAGCTCGGTAAGTTATGGATATAAGTGCCTCCGCTTATTTTGTGGGTATAACCCGTAATACTTGGATTATCTAAACCTGATAGGGTATTGACCTTTTCTATCCCATTTTCTATATATTGGTATTCGCCCACCAATAGATCCTCATAATTTGATGTTGCAGAAATCTGATAAAGAGCTTCTTTTTTTAACTTAAAAATAATCTGGGTGTTCCCGTTTTGGTATTTCCAAATTCCTGCAAACCTGTTAAACTCGTTGGAAACATCTTTTACATAATAATTGGGATTATGTTCAAATGGGTCTCCGCTTCCTAGAGGAACGATAATAGTTTGTGCTTTGCACGATAATGTAAATATTAAAAATGTCAAAATTATATAATGCTTCATTTCATCAAAAATCAACTTACTGCTTAACAAACTCATAGTAACCATCGGGGATATCCAACCTAACATCGTTATCGCCCAAATAGGTATAGTCATAGATACAGGCCTGTAGCTTTTCAATACCGTCCTCAATTATATGGCGCAAGATGACCCGCCCCTCGGCGTACTCATCTGTAGGGTGGCCTATCTGTACCTCTACCTTAATTTCTGCCGCATTGCTGTTATCAATACAGTAGCTCGGTAAATTGTGGGTATAGACACTACCTTTTATTTTGTGGATATAACCCGAAATATTTGGATCATCAAAATCTGATAGGGTATTCACCTTCTCTGTACCGTTTTCGATATACTGGTATTCGCCTACTAGTAAATCTTGATAATAAGTATCCACCGAGGTTCTGTAAAGTTCCTCTTTTTTCAGTTTAAAGACAATCTCTGTAGTTCCGTTTTGGTATCTCCATGTCCCTGTAAATTTGATGAACTCGTTCGATACATCCTTTATATAATAAGTTGAGTTATTTTCTATTGGGTTACCGCTACCCAACGGTACTATATTTAGCTGTGCATTACAGGATAAAGTGAATATGAATGCAAATACTATTATTAACTGTTTCATTTTTGTATATTTCTATGTTATTACTTACAAGGTTCTCTATCTGTGGTATGCTTGTTTATTTTATCCCAAGTATCAACGCGATTGTTTTCATCATAATTAGCTTGGTAAACGCTCATGTTTAAACCAAAATCTGCCAAAAAGTTGTACAGATGTTCTTGTTGTTTGGGGATTGTGGTATTATCCTCATTAGTGAGATTGTTAACATCACTCTCGTAATCATCCCTTAATTTTTCTTCAAATTTAGCTCTTTCTTTACTATCATTAAGTATATCCACCAATTTTAGGGCGCTGGCCTTGTCGTCAAACCTTAATGCAAAGGTCTTCCCACCAAACACCACGATATGGGTTATTTCGGTGAATTTAACCGTACTCGTACTATTGCTCTGTACCCTTTTGATATTTTCTGCCATCTTTAGGATGTCTGGTGCGGAGAACATACCGTACTTTACCGAGACGGTGGGATGTGTGTGCGCCACTACCACGGTATAGATCTGCATGGGTATCTTGATGTGGTTGGTGCCACTGTTGTTTTCTAGTATGGGGCTTGGTACATAGTCTCCCGTAGCCGGGTTTTTGTTGACACGTAGCCCTTTCTCAACGGTTCTGCCATCTACTTTTAGCTGGTGCAACCGTGTTGCGATAATGGGGTTGTCGGATGTCTTTTGCTTTAATTTTTCGCAATCATTTGGTGGGTCCTGGAAAATAGGTACCGTAACATCCCCCGTAAAATTACCGTTGGCATCTGGCTGCAGGCAGTCGCTGTCGTCATCTGTGCTGCCACCGTTGTCCCCGTCGTCCTCTCCATCATCGTCGCTGTAATCGCCGTTGTTTGTTCCTCCACCGTATCCATTGTCACCCCCACTATTGGATAGTGGGTTTCCGTAGTTGTCAACGGTGGGCGGGTTGTAGTCTGGCTTAAAGATGTTGCCGTTACTGAATGTATAGACCTCCTTGCTGAGCTTAAGCTCCCAAAGTTTATACATAGGGGTTTTGCAGCTCACCCGCAAAATCAATCATAGTTTGGTGAAATAAGCTCATAGAAGCAAGAAAACAACAACCGAAAGTGCAGCTTTCATTTCGTACCACTCGTATTACATCTTGGTCATTATAACATTGTAAGGCGTGCTGTGGTAAGGATCGCCTGTGGCAGGCTCATAATGTTCGCCGACCATTGAAGTTCTCTCATTTAGGAGCTTGAATTTTAGGTCGTAGTCCCCTGAGCCGTTTGGCAAGAGGTCAAAGAAGCCACGGTGGCTCGCATGGTTCGTGATGTTCATTACCGTGTTGGTTATATAGCGCTCATAGTCCATAAAAGACATTCTGAGTTTACCGAACTCTTTAATCATACCACTTGGATGCAGGTCATCTGGTGATTCAAAAACGAGACTGCCATTTTCATATTTTTCATAAGATATCAATAGTCCATCGAAATAATAATCAATATCTGGTTCTGTAAATACCTCATGGTACATTTCTGCCTTGGTCAAGGTTACCCTGAACTCGCTGGTGCCATCAACGTACTGCCAGGTTCCCTCGTAGGGATCAAAAAAGGCGTTGATGTCCTTGATGTAGTAATCTCCACCATGGTAGTGCTTGTTTTGCCTTTCTCCTGCCATATCGACTATAGTTTGAGAAAAGGCATTGAAAGAGAGTAACAGCATAGCTGCGATTGATATTTTTTTCATAATCTACAATTAACAGGGTTTCTTATTAATATCGGTCTTTGTTTTATTAAGCTCAAGGTGTTCCCAGTTATCGAAAGCATTATCACATTCATAGCTTTGCCCTTAAGGTCGATTTGCCCATCGTTCTGCATCTGGGCAACTTCCTCCTCGGTAAGGTCGTAGCTTACCAGATAGGCGAGATAGCTGCCATCCAACTGCAGGCTGAGCAGGAGGTTCTCGATAAGCCCGTTGTCACTCTCCCTGTGGACCGGGAAGGTATAGGAGTGGTAGGCGCCGTACTCAAAATAGTTGGCCACATCGGTGTCTACAGTAAAATCGAGCTCTGGGTTATAGACCTCCCGGTTTAACCCAAGGTTCTTTTTCGGCGCAATACTATTTAAATGGTTTTTAAGAACAGTGTTCTTATTGATGGTCTCGGTACGAATCGTTCGGTGCAGGAGCGTAGGGTCATCATGTAATACCGGTATTTGTAGCTCAGGTCCGGTATCGTCTTTTTGGCAGGCATAGAACAGGGCGAGCATCCCGATAATGAGGACTGATTGTAGTTGTTTTTGTCTCATAGTTTTTAGGTGTGTTTAGTGGCCGAGGTTATTTTGTTTAATTGCAGACAAATCAGATTCAAGCGACATTTATGTATTAGCCATAAATTAAAAAACTATTAATAGTTGAGCTACGAAAAAAATAAGGCGTAACGTTTTATTAAAATCAATTTGTCTATCTAAGTATATTTTAGTTTGTACAAATCTATTGAAACCAATGTCTATTAACAATACGTAACTTTACGTATATTATGATTTTAGATTAGATGTCCATTTAAAATTAAAAAATTTAACGACCAATCAGAACCATAATTCAGCCAAACGATAATATCGTTGAGTGAAAGTCGGTAATCAATGGGTTTGCTGTATTTTGAGCACTTGCCATATTATTGGAAACGGTCTAAAGAAATTGATCGTTTGAGTAATTTTGATTTGTTATAAATTTAAAAAAAGTATAGTACTTAGAAATAATAATTGCTAAATCTAAATAAGAATAGAGGGTTTTAAACTACGGGCTAATTCTAAATTGTAAAGATATGAATCTTTACAACAGATTATATTCAATTGAGTAATTCAAATTATTAAAATAGAAATATGCAAAATCTCACATATTAAGCCCTTACCTCTTGATTCAGAATCAAATCAATATACAAATTAACCTTGTTTTTTAATTCCTTTCTGTGAGTTATAAAATCTAAGAAACCATGTTCTAGCAAAAACTCCGAGGTCTGAAAATCCTCTGGTAAATCTTGACCTGTGGTATCCTTTACAACACGGGGACCTGCAAATCCAATCAATGCTCCTGGCTCACTAATGTTAATATCGCCTAGCATCGCAAATGATGCTGTAGTTCCTCCAGTAGTGGGGTCTGTTGAAAGCGAGATATAAGGAATCCCTGCATCTGCAAGTTGCGCCAACCTTACTGAGGTCTTTGCCATTTGCATTAGAGAAAATGCAGCTTCCATCATTCTGGCACCACCAGATTTGGAAATCATCATGAACGGTATGTTGTTTTTCAAAGAGTGATTAGCAGCGCGAGCTATTTTCTCGCCTACAACGCTTCCCATAGACCCCCCAATAAAAGTGAAATCCATACAGGCCACTACTAAATCCTTTCCTTTTGATTTCCCTACGGCTGTGCGTACAGCGTCTTTTAACTTGGTTTTATCCTGGGCAGATTTTAAACGGTCTGTATATTTTTTAGTATCCTCAAATTTTAAGGGATCTTTAGAGCTGAGCCCTTTATCGAGTTCGGTGTATTTGTTATCATCAAATAGAATTTCGAAATATTCATTGCTTCCAATTCTTACGTGGTAACCATCTTCGGGGCTTACGTAAAAATTTCTTTCGAGTTCTTCTGTATCAATAACTTTACCTGTAGGACTCTTGTACCAAAGGCCTTTTGGGGTGTCCTTTTTTTCTTCAGTAGTGGTGGTAATTCCTTTTTGTTTTCTTTTAAACCAAGACATATATAAGAGATTCAAGATTGAATCGGCACTATTAGAAAGGTTCTAATACACCACTCAATCCATGCGTTAGTATCTATTTATAAATCCGTTTCACATAAAATGAAATATTACGGACTATAAAACTTGACCGCAAAATTAAAGATTTTGGCTTTAGTTTTGCGGTCTTGTTTAAAAACTTATAAAGTATTGACATTATTAAGGTCTTCAAAGGCCTTTTTTAGTCGCACAACAAAGGCGTCTTCCCCTTTACGTAACCATACTCTAGGATCATAGTATTTTTTGTTGGGCACATCGTCGCCATCAGGATTCCCGATTTGTTTTTGTAAATAGTCCTTTTTATCTTGGACATAGTCTCTAACGCCACTTAAAAATGCCCATTGCATATCAGTATCAATGTTCATCTTTATGACTCCGTAGCCAATAGCTTCCTTAATTTCATCTACAGTGGAACCTGACCCACCATGAAATACAAAATCAATATGGTTGTGTGGAAGATTGTGCTTTTTAGAAAGAAATTCTTGAGAATTCTTTAAAATTTTTGGGGTCAACTTCACGTTGCCGGGCTTATAAACACCGTGAACGTTTCCGAAGGCAGCAGCAATTGTAAATTGGTCACTTACTTTACTTAATTCTTCATAGGCGTAAGCTACTTCTTCTGGTTGGGTGTACAATTTAGAGTCATCAACATCGCTATTATCAACGCCATCTTCCTCACCACCAGTGATACCCAATTCTATTTCTAGGGTCATGCCCATTTTGCTCATTCGCTCGAGATAGGTTTTACAGATTTCGATGTTTTCTTCAAGTGGTTCTTCGGAAAGATCCAACATGTGTGAGCTGTAAAGGGATTTACCTGTTTCCTTAAAATGCTTTTCGCTTGCATCAAGCAGCCCATCAATCCATGGTAATAATTTTTTGGCGCAGTGATCGGTATGTAAAATTACGGGCACACCGTAAGCCTCGGCCATTTCATGTATATGCTTTGCCCCAGCGATTGAACCCGCAATGGCAGCTTTTTGATTTTCATTACTAAGGCCCTTGCCAGCATTAAATTGTGCACCTCCATTAGAGAACTGAATAATAACCGGGGCGTTGAGGGATTTAGCGGTTTCTAAAACAGCGTTAATTGTGTTGGAACCAATTACGTTTACAGCAGGTAGAGCAAATCCTTTTTCTTTTGCTAAATTGAAAATTGCTTGAACTTCCTTACCTGTAGCAACTCCTGCTTTTATATTATGAGCCATATTATTATTTGAGATTAATTTATTAATGTTTAAAATCAAAAATACGGAAAATTTGAGGAATATTAGACTGTTTTGCTAGGTTTCAAAGTTTCAAAACCACCGAAAACGATGTCGTAATAATTAGTAATATCCTATTTTTAAAAGGGATAGTTGATACCGATGTTGTAAACAGCATTACCAAAATTGTAATCCTTGAACCACCGGTTTCCCTGCTCATAAGAAGGATCGTAGGTCTTAAAGCCAATGTCAAATCTCAATACAAAAAAACTGAAGTCATAACGCACTCCAAAACCAGAACCAACCGCTAAATCAAGGAGTGAATTAAATCCATCAAAAGTCTTACCCTCTTCTTCTACATCATCAAAAACATTCCAGATGTTTCCCGCATCCACGAAAAAAGCACCGTTAAAACGACCTAAAATATTAAATCGCTGCTCTGCGCTTAGGGTTATTTTCATATTGGCTTCATTAAATTCATCTGTTGAATTGGAACTTCCTGGACCAAGATTGTATGCTGTCCAAGCTCTAACATCATTGGGACCACCTCCAAAAAAACTTTTCGCAAATGGAATATTGTCAGCGTTGCCATAGGGTATTGCAATTCCGAAGAAACTTCTAACGGCAAACTCGTTCTTGTTGCCAAGGTCCCAGTGTTTTACATAATCAAATTCAGTTTTAACATACTGCGAAAATGGGACGCCAAATACTTCGTAACGTCCATCGGGATTTTTATTGGCCCCAGATAATTGGGATATGTTTGATAGGAGATTGCCCGCCAACTCCAATCTTGCTCGTATAATTGAGAAATCCTTATCAAAAAGGTTTTCCCTCCTGTCTTTGGTATAATTAAAGCTTGAGGAAAAGATAAGGTTGTTTTCAGTAAGTCGATCTTTACGCTGTCTGATGTTGCTTACAGTAATAAATCTATTATCTGTAGGAGAAAGGATGGTATTACCAGCTAAAACATCATTGATAAACATATCGGCTTGGTTTGGGATTTGTAAAACCGTATCATCAGGAATGTAACCGATATCTTCGGCAACATCGTTTAATAAAGCAAAGGAGTTCTGATAGACCCCAAAATAATTTCCTACGTTAAGGTTTTTTACAAATTGTACATTAAAAAGATCAAGATTATTGGTCACTTTACGTGAGGGATACCAGTTATAGTTTATCGTTCCGGTTAGCGATTGTTTATCGAGCCCAATATTGGTCTGGCTGGTGGCACTCAGATTCACAGTAGTGCTGGGCGACATAAACTTGGGTATAATTTTATCGGTGTTGAACGGCAACGAGAACCTAGGTATATTCAACCGAATGTTTCCACCGAGTTCATTGATATCGAAGAATTGGTCATTTCGGATCGATGCATCCGCAGATGAACCAATCGCGCCCAAAACAGAGATTTGTAGATTTTCTGCTCCCCTAAAAATGTTTCTGATGGTTAAGCCGCCATTAAAACCGAAACCAACCGCTTGGATATTATCTCTAGATACTTCAAAATTGGCGTTGAGTTCAAATTTTTTCCTCGGAATCAAATACACATTGGCGGTCAAGGTAGAATCCGCTTCATTTTCAATGTAACTTATGTTAGGATATCTAAACGCTCCTAGCTCACTCAAGTATCTGTAAGTTCTGCTCCGGTCTAAATCTTTAAACACACCGTCTTTATTAATAAAAACCGCATCTGTTATAGCCTTTGGTTTAAATTTAAGTTTTTTGTAACTATAAAGGTTAAAATTCTTATACGTAACTGAATCGGTTATTTGAAGATTCCTGTTCTCATATGTGTAATCTGTAAAAATATTGACTTCCTTAATCTTATACACTTTAAATGGCACACGATTTATGGTATCTTCCAATCGGATTGATCTATCGGCGATGATAAGTTCTGTGTTTACTTTTTTATTGGTGCCAATAGTATCAAGATCAAAAGTGATGTAATCTTGGGCAAAGTGGAAGAAGCCGGAATTTCTAAGTTGCTGTGTTAATCGGTTTCGCTCTGCTCCGAAATTAGCATCATCATATTGTTGCCCAGTCTTGATTAACGAGCCGTTTTTGAAATTTGACCGGTATAAACTGTCAATAATGGGAGTTGCTATAATGGGTGTTATAGAATCTAAAATATAAGGTTTTCCTTTTTTGACCTTATAGGTAACAGTGGCTTTTTGATTGCTGTCCTTTTCGACTACAAAGGACGTCTCTGCATTGAACCAGCCTTTGCTAAAATAATATTTACGCATCCCATTAGCTGTCCTTTCTGCACGTTGTTCATTATAAATTACTGGTGGTTCGCCGGTAGTCTTGAGCCATTTATTAAACCCTTTTCTAGATTTTAACTCTTGTACAAATTGTTTTTCTGAAAGTAGTTTGGTTTTCCATGAGACTTTACGTGGATTATCAAGAACCTTGGCTTGTAATATGGAATCAATGTTAGGTCTGGCAAGATTATAAATATGAAGTCTCAAAGGTGTCCCAAAAAGTGGTAACCTGCCGTTGGGCTTTTGATAGATAAGGTTATTGATGGTTTCAGTATTTGTTCTTTTTCCATCTACCACTACCTCATTTTCTACCAAAAGATGTTCGTCTTTTCCAACCCGTTTCATGACGTCGCAAGATGCCAGCAATAGGAGTATGACAACAGCATATAAAAAATATAACCTACGGAAATTCAATGGATAACTTATGATTTGGATAAAAACATTCAAAAATACAGTTTTATTCTACGTGCTACGTAACAAAATATAGACCAAAAAAGTATTACTTTGTAAAAAGCTGCTAACCCTAATCTAAGTTTTTACAATGTTATCAAAACGGGATGTAAAATTGATTAAGAGCCTAAACCAGAAAAAATTCCGACAACAGCTCGGTCTTTTTTGTGTTGAAGGCATCAAAGGCATCCAAGAATTTTTAGAGTCTAACCTTCAACTTCAAAAGCTCTATGCTACAGGCTCTGAATTTTCTTCGAAGGATTGCCGCTCTGGTGGGGAATTTGAGTCTATTACTTCTACAGAACTAAAAAAAATCAGCAATCTTAAGTCTCCAAATGTGGCGCTTGCTGTTTTTAAGATTCCCAAGCAAGCCCTTACAGAAACCAATGGACTTTCGATAGCTTTAGATGATGTGCGAGACCCTGGAAACTTGGGGACTATCATTAGATTGTGCGATTGGTACGGCATTCAAAATTTGCTTTGCAGCACATCAACAGTAGATTGTTATAACCCTAAAGTGGTTCAGGCTACCATGGGCTCGTTGACAAGAGTAAATGTTCACTATTTAGATTTGAAGCACTATTTAAAGACTTCCTCATCAACAATTTTTGGTACTTTTATGGAAGGAAACAATATATATACTGAAGTATTGCCAAAAGAAGGGATTGTTGTTATGGGTAATGAGGCCAATGGGATTTCTTCAGAAATTGAAACGCTTATTACTAAAAAACTAAGTATCCCGAGATTTGGAGATTTGAAAGCTACCGAAAGCTTAAACGTGGCTTCTGCAGCGGCAATTGTGTTGAGCGAATTTAAACGAGGTGCTCAGTAGGCAGTGTTCGGTATTAAGTACTCACTATGCCAACAGCACTTTTCAGTTTCTGCTAGTATTCATGTGTATAACCAAAGCCGCAATTTTGGACTGATACCCGAAGATTCTGGATTACCGACTGAAGTCTACTGAAACGTAAAATTAATAAATACCCCACGGGTCTTCATCTGCGACACATTGCCTGTCCATGGGCTTTCTGGGTCTTCATCGGGAACAATTTCGTCATTGATTGCAAAAATCCCTCTGATGGAAGGGGTGAACTTAAACCATTCCAAATAGAAATCAACACCAAATCCAACTTCATAAAAGAGAACGCTTTTTTTAGTTCTGAATTCGCCCGCGCTGTTATCATCAGGATTGTTCTCGTTACTCGATAAGTTTAAGGATGTAGATAATCCACCCATAATAAAAGGCTTAAAATTATTGAGGCGTTTTGTGGAGACCTTCAACAATAACGGAAAATGAACGTAGGTGGATTTAACTTCTCGCAGCAAATCTGAATCGTTAAAATCGGTTCCCGCGAAATAACTTTCGTCGTATTGCAGATTACGTTGGGTAATAAAAAGACCAGGTTCAAAACGAAGGTTCAAATAGTCGTTTATCCTTAAATCTGAAACAAGTCCAACGCTAAAGCCAGCCGTAGTTTCTACCAGAATATCTTTAAGATCTTCCTCGTAGTTAAATTGATAATCATATTGGTTCATACCAAGAAAAAAGCCGTATGTGAGGATTTTTTTATCAAAGTTTTCAAGGTTTTTGATTTTTTCCTTACTGAAAATTTGAGCATTCATAGATGGAGATGCAAAAAACAGAGACATACAAATCAATGCGAGTCTCAATGGTTTTTCAAAAAACAAAGTGTTAATCATATATCTATTATTTTGATGCTGTATAAATTGTAGCAACACCAAAGGTTTGCGGATAATCTTCCACGTTACTAAACCCAATTTTACGTAAAATATTGTTCAATGCCTCACCGTAAGGAAAAACAGAGGCGCTTTCACATAAATAGGAATAAGCCGATTGGTCTTTAGAAAATAGTTTACCAATACTTGGCAGAATGTATTTAGTGTAGAAACCATAGCCTTTCTTGTAAACCGATTTTGTAGGCACCGAGGTTTCTAAAATCACAAATTTACCGTTTGGCTTGAGCACACGCAATATTTCAGCCAATCCTATCTCTAGATTTTCAAAATTCCGTATGCCGAAGGCTACAGTAATAGCATCAAAACTATCGTTTTCAAAAGGAAGGTTTTCAGAATCGCCGATAACCATATCGATACGATTTTGAAGGGTTTTCTTTTTTATTTTTTGGCGCCCAACCTCAAGCATGCCGTCACTTATATCTAGACCCACTATTTTTTCGGCATCTGTGTTTGCTAGTGAAATGGCCAAGTCGCCTGTACCCGTTGCAATATCCAAAATAGTTTTAGGATTTTGCGCCTTAATTAACTTAACAACTTTATTGCGCCATTTTACATCAATACCAAAAGAAATCACTCGGTTAAGCCCATCATATTCTTTCGAGATATTATCGAACATTTGGGTGACCTGCTCCTTTTTATTAAGGTCGCTATCTTTATAAGGTTTGATTTTTGAGGACATCGTAATTTTTTGGCAAATATACTTAAAACTAATAGTATCCTTATCAATTTCAATGCAACTCATAGTAACCTTTTTGCTATCTATTTTGAGGGTTATTGATGTTAGTGAAATCCACATCTTTTACTATGGTAAAAATATAATGGCCAGCACTATAAAAAAATCTCATAAATTTCAACAGGTAAAATTTACTCTAATTGCCGTCATTATATAGTATATTTGCGTATTTTTTTGAATGGAGATTATTTGTGAATCGAGCACTCTAAAATGTTTATTGCTAAAAGCAATGATTAATGGTTAACAGTCCAGACAGCTATCAGTAGCAAATAAAATCAATAGAAATTAACACATGAAAATCATTATTGCAGGTGCTGGCGAAGTTGGGTTTCATTTGGCGAAACTTTTGTCTTATGAGTCCCAAGAAATTACGCTTATAGATATTGACAAAGATGGTTTGGCTTACGCAGCCAACCACTTAGACATTAGAACCATAAAAGGTGATGTGACCTCTATACGAATCTTGAAAGAAGCTCGTATCAATACTTCAGAATTATTTATAGCCGTTACTTCTTCCGAAACCACTAATATTACTGCTTGCGTTCTTGCAAAACAGCTGGGTGCCAAACGTACCGTTGCTAGAATTTCAAACGACGAATTTATTGAGCAGAAAGATGAGGTAGGTTTCATGAAATTTGGAATTGACGAATTGATTTCACCAGAAAATCTCGCTGCTGCTGAAATTGAACTTCTTCTTAATCAATACGGGTTTAACGATACCTATGAGTTTGAAGAAGGCGCTTTAACAATGCTAAGCCTTAGATTATCGAGAACGGCCAATTTTGTAGGAAAGACAGTTAAGGAAGCCGCTCAGGTTTTCCCTGAGCTACATTTTGTGCCTATTGCCATTCAACGTTTCGGAACTCAATACACGATTATTCCGAGAGGAGATACCGAATTCAAAGAAGGTGATAAGGTTGTTTTTATGACCTCAGAGGGTGGAGATGACGAGCTTTTTGAACTTTCGGGTAAAGTGAAAACAGAAGTTAAAAACGTAATGATTCTTGGCGGAAGCAATATTGGCTTTCAAACAGCAAAGTCACTATGCCATGGTAAGTACAAGGTCAAGCTCGTTGAAAATAATAAGGAAATTGCTTTTGAATGTGCCGATGCACTACCTAACGCTTTGGTCATTAATGGGGATGGAAGAAACGTAGAGTTGTTAGAGGAAGAAAATATTGGCGATATGGATGCTTTTATTTCGGTTACTGGAAATTCAGAAACCAATATTATGTCCTGTCTCATGGCAAAATCTAAAGGGGTTAAAAAGACTATTGCCTTGGTGGAGAACATGGATTACTATCAGTTATCCCAATCCATAGGAATCGATACCCTTATTAATAAAAAATTGTTAGCTGCCAATAATATTTTCCGCTATATCCGTAGGGGAGAGGTAGTGGCCATGACAAAATTGAATAATATGAATGCGGAGCTTTTAGAATTTCGTGTCAACAGCAATTCTAAGATTACCCAGAAAAAAATTAAGGATTTAGACTTTCCGAGGTCAGCAATAATTGGTGGCGTCATACGAAACGATGTAGGCCTTATTCCCCTTGGTGAATTTCAAATTCAGAAAGGAGATAAAGTGGTGGTTTGCAGTTTGCCAAGGGGTATTGCTCAAGTTGAAAAATATTTCTTTTAAATCTTCAGAAAAAAAATCGCATGTTAAAGACGATAGTGCATCAAGATATGATTAATACCGAACAGTTTCTTCTCGTAGTATCAAAATTGGGAGACTATTTAGAACAATCAAAAACGAAATGATGAAACTGAATTTCAAAATCATATTTCACATTTTCGGACTGCTATTTCTTTTTAATGGAGGCTTTATGTTGTTGTCCTCAATAATCAGTTTAATCTATCAGGATGGCGTTACTTTAAACCTTTTCATTTCGGGATCAATCATTTCCCTAATTGGCGGATTGATAATGTATTTTACTAAAGCCCATAGAAAGGAACTTAACAAACGTGAAGGCTATATTATTGTCGCATTTGGGTGGATTGTAATGTCGCTTACAGGCACCGTACCTTATATAATGACTGGAGCAATACCAGACTTTACGAATGCTTTTTTTGAGACTATGTCTGGTTACACAACCACTGGTGCTACCATATTAGATGATATTGAGGCAGTACCAAAAGGGGTCTTATTTTGGCGAAGTTTAACCCATTGGATCGGTGGGATGGGTATTATTGTACTCACCATTGCTATATTGCCTTTACTTGGAATTGGTGGTATGCAATTGTTTGCTGCGGAAGCACCCGGCCCTAATGCCGATAAACTTCATCCTAGAATTACAGATACCGCCAAGCGTTTGTGGCTTATCTATTTTTCTTATACTGCGGCTGAAACTATTTTACTTCAAGTAGCGGGAATGTCATTTTTTGATGCCGTTAACCATTCGCTTTGTACGTTAAGCACAGGTGGTTTTTCTACTAAAAACGCAAGTGTGGCTTATTGGAACGGGCAACCACTTATTCAGTACATTATTATTGTGTTTATGTTTTTAGCAGGCACCAATTTTGTATTGAGCTATTTTGCTTTCAAAGGTCGGGTAATAAAAGCCATTAATGATGAGGAGTTTAAATGGTATTTGAGGTTCATAGTAATGTTTACTGCAATAACCGCAGGAATTATTTATTTTAATTCAGATTTATCGATTTCTTCAATTGACCACCCAATGGTTTATGGTGAGGCAGAGGCAGCAATTAGACACGGCTTATTTCAAGTAATTTCTGTGATTACGACAACAGGTTTTATAACTGCTGATTATACATTATGGACGCCTTTTTTAATGGTATTTTTCTTCGGGCTCATGTTTTTAGGAGGATCGGCTGGAAGTACTTCAGGTGGGGTTAAGGTAGTGAGGCACATGATTATGATTAAAAATGGATTCTTGGAATTTAGGCGCGCCCTTCACCCCAATGCAATTTTACCCGTACGTTACAATGATCGTGCTGTAAGTGGAGAAATTGTTTTTAATATTCTTGGATTCTTTATTTTATACATGCTATCCTTTATTATTGGGGCATTGGTGTTCTCCATGTTCAAGATTGATTTTACTTCTGCCGTCGGACTTTCGGCATCGAGCTTGGGTAATGTTGGACCAGCACTCGGAAATTTTGGGCCTGTAAATAATTATGCCGCATTGCCGAATTTGGGCAAATGGTGGGCGTCTTTTTTGATGCTCATTGGTAGGTTGGAGTTATTCACAGTTTTGATATTGTTCTCTCCTTTCTTTTGGAGAAATCGATAATAATTTTAATTTATTTTTCTATTCAAAACATCAGTATTTATCAATATTTCGGGAATTTTGCATTGGTTTCTAAAGATTTAGCTTGTAACATTTTTGACTGCTGTGCGTCGTATTGTTGTAATCAAATCAGCTGAATTAATTTCAGTACTAAATAAATCAATCATGGAAATAACATTAACACCACTCGCACAAGAGGTCTCAATTGACCCATTACCCAAACCCCGTTTACAGGAAAAAATAATTAGACCAGAAGGTCTTTTAAATTCAAATTACAAGGCCATAGCCAATCGTAATTTGAATAATATAACGTCAACTTCTATTTTCGGAATACGGCAAGCTATAAAAAGTCGACAATATCAATTTACTCCAGCAATTGATACACTCTTAAAACTCACTTTATTTGCGATCGTGTTGGCGGTTGTTTTATAAAATTCATCGACATTAAAAGTCATAAAAAAGCCTGTCAATACTATTTATTTAGTTTTGACAGGCTTTTGTGAATTTTGGTTTTATGTAAAATTTATTGCAATGCCTCAGTGATGCGTTTAATAGCTTCAATAATCTGTTCTTTTGATGCTGCGTAAGAAATTCTAATACAATTAGGATTTCCAAACGCTTCGCCTGTAACGGTTGCTACTAAAGCGTGTTCTAAAAGGAATAATGAAAAATCTGTAGCATTATTAATAGTTTGACCTTTTAAGGTTTTTCCGAAGTAAAAAGAAATATCGGGAAACACATAAAAAGCACCCTCTGGCTCATTGGTGTTAAATCCTTCAAGTTCGTTTAATAGGCCTAGTATAAGTTTACGACGCTCCTTAAACTCATCAACCATGAATTTAATTTTGGACGGTGACTCATTTAATGCGGTAATAACAGCACGTTGAGCAATACAATTAGCACCACTTGTGATCTGACCTTGCATTTTATTACAAGCACGTGCAATTTTTTCTGGCCCTCCAATATAACCAATTCTCCATCCGGTCATAGCGAAAGCTTTTGAAACACCGTTGACCGTGACAGTTCTGTCGTACATATCTTCAAATTGAGCCATGCTTTCATGCCCACCAACAAAGTTGATATGCTCGTATATTTCATCTGAGACCACAATAATGTCTGGAAACTTTTTAAGTACATCGGCCAAAGCTCTCAATTCATCTTTACTGTAAACCGAACCACTTGGATTGCAGGGTGAACTGTACCAAATCATTTTTGTTTTTGGAGTAATTGCAGATTCTAATTGCTGGGGAGTCAACTTAAAATCGTTATCGATTGAAGTTTTCACTTCAACCGGAACGCCTTCGTTTAACTTCACAATATCGCTGTAACTTACCCAATATGGACAAGGTAAAATCACTTCGTCACCAGGGTTGATAAGTACTGCAGCAATATTTGCTAAAGATTGTTTAGCACCTGTAGAAACTACAATTTGCGGTTTAGAATAGGTAAGTTTATTATCGCGCTTAAATTTTGTGATGATGGCCTCCTTCAATTCCACATATCCATCAACTGGTGTATAAGAACTGTAATTATCATCTATGGCTTGTTTGGCCGCATCCTTTATAAAGTCTGGTGTGTTAAAGTCTGGTTCTCCCAAACTAAGACCGATAATGTCTTTTCCTTCTTCTCTTAGTTCTCTTGCTTTGGCAGCCATGGCCAATGTGGCAGAGGTCGCCATGTTTAAAACGCGTTCTGAAAGTTGTGTCATGTAAAAATTGGTTGATGGGTTAAGCGGTCAATGCAGTTGGTTTCATTCCCATTTCCTTTAAAAAT
This sequence comes from uncultured Flavobacteriaceae bacterium, assembly GCA_963803715.1. GTDB lineage: Bacteria > Bacteroidota > Bacteroidia > Flavobacteriales > Flavobacteriaceae > Psychroserpens. The sequence goes on along the minus strand of CAWDOF010000008.1, from coordinate 132,897 downwards.
CTAAAGTGTGCTGCAATGGCTTTTCGTGTGGTTTCGTATTCTTTATATGGTAAATTAAATTCCTTAGCAGTCTCTCTTACAATTTTTGAGATTTTACCGTAGTGTATATGACTAATATGCGGAAAGATATGATGTTCCACTTGATGGTTCAATCCACCAGTGTACCAGTTTATAATTTTACTTTTAGCACCAAAATTAATAGTGGTTTTTAACTGGTGTATGGCCCAGCTGTTTTTCATGGTACCGTTTTCTTCCGGTAACGGCATCTCGGCTTCGTCCATAACGTGTGCCAATTGAAAGACGACACTTAAAATTAAACCGGCCACATAGTGCATAATAAAAAATCCGAGGAGAATTTTCCACCACGCCGTATCTAAAATGAGCATAGGGAGTATAATCCACATGGACACATAAATTACTTTAGAAATAACCAACTTACTCCAATTTGCAATCGGATTTGGCATTTTTCCGTAAGATAATTTACGTTTCATATAACGTGTCATTTGTTGCCAATCTGTAGTAATTGCCCAATTGATGGTTAATAATCCGTAAAGTAATACGGAATAATAATGTTGAAATCTATGATGTTTTCGCCATTCAGAATGTTTTGAGAAACGTAAAACCCTGCCTGCTTCCAAATCCTCATCATGCCCATGTATATTAGTATAGGTGTGATGTAAAACATTATGTTGTACCTTCCAATTATATACATTTCCTGCCAAAATATAGATGCTGCTTCCCATTAAGCGGTTAATCCAATCTTTATTTGAAAACGACCCATGATTACCATCGTGCATCACATTCATACCAACGCCAGCCATGCCAATACCCATTACTATGGTGAGAAGCAATTGCGCCCATCCTGGTATATCTAGTGTTAGTATTAAAAAATAGGGCGTCAAGAAAAGTGAAAACATAACAATAGTTTTCAACCATAATTTCCAGTTACCGGTTCGTTTAATATTATTCTCCTTGAAATAATTATTGACTCTCTTGTTGAGCGTTCTAAAAAATTTAGCGGAATCGGTTCTTGAAAAAGAAAGGGTTTGATCTGACATATACTATGTTTTGAGACTACTACAATGCTTTTAGCGATCTTGTTATTAAGCAAAGATAATTAATAATTACGCTGCTTGCGTTAATTATAAGGTAAAAATATACGATCTGAAATGTCTATTTTTGCAGAAAATACACAACAATGCAACTTATCCATAAGTATTTCCCTGATTTAACAGCCAAGCAAATTTCTCAATTTGAAAACCTTGAAGGCCTCTATCAAGATTGGAATTTAAAGATTAATGTGGTCTCAAGAAAAGATATCGACGAACTTTATCTTCGTCATGTTTTACACTCTTTGGCAATCGCGAAAGTTATTACGTTTAAATCAGGTTCACGAATTTTGGACGTTGGTACTGGAGGTGGATTTCCTGGAATTCCACTAGCGATTTTACATCCTGATTGTGACTTTCATTTAGTGGATAGCATCGCAAAAAAAATTAAGGTCGTGGATGAAGTAGTTACTGGTTTAGATTTGAAAAATGTAAAAACCACTCACAACAGAGTGGAGAATATTGACGCCCAATATGATTTTGTGATAAGTAGAGCTGTGGCTGCGATGCCAACATTTGTGCATTGGATAAAGGGTAAAGTGGCAAAAGTCCAACAAAACGATTTAAAAAATGGCATCTTATATCTCAAAGGGGGCGACCTCACCGAAGAGCTTGCCATCTATAAAACCGCCAAAGTTTATGAGCTTACAGACTTTTATAAGGAACCATTTTTTGAGACTAAAAAGCTAGTGCATCTACCCGTAAAATTCAAGGGCTGAAAATTTTCAGTACCACTAATTTTACCGTACCAAAAGTTTTCCTCGAAATTTCAGTGCGCCTGCACTTTTAATATTCAGTATGTAAAGACCTGACTGCAAATTTAAAGGAATGGTATGCCTGTTTTGAAGCGCTAAAATTTCACTTCGGAAAACGGACTTACCCGTTAAATCCGAAATAGAAATACAGACACCATCCATTAGGGCTTCACTCAAAATAATCAAATCATTTTCTATTGGATTTTTCGCAAGCTGAATAGTTCTCAGATTTTGAAATGAAGGATTTGATAGAGCATCTTGATAAATCTCGGAAAGTGCAAAGGCAACGTTTGCATCGGTAAGTTGCACATGGCTTTGATTTTCGTCTGGCATATACCAATTTACGAAGGGAGTCATACTATTACTACCACCGTCTGATGGCAGATTAATATCTGAATACCAATCTATTTCATCATCAGGAAAATTTAAAGCCATACCACTTACTGAAGGGATAAAACTGAACTTATCCAAATTGAGGTTTTCGTTAAAATCCCCAAATATCCCTCCTTCACCAACGCCATCTGTAAAGCTGAGGATATCAAAAAGACCGCCTGATGCGGCATCAATACCGTCTGTATAGGATGGAGCTTGTGCCGATGCTTGTACATTGACTAAGGACAAAGGGAAAATAAAAAACCCTTCTACGTTAATACTGCTAATGCCCGAAACTCCGTCTGAAGTTGTTGGTGTTAAATTAATATTGATGTTAGCCGTAATATTGGTAACTGGTCCCGCATCTGGTAAACTTAGGTCTTCAATAGTCAAAGCAGCAAATCCAGGAATTACATCTGTGCCATCAATAGCTTGGTATGGTGCACCAATACCACTCCCGTTGATGATTGATACATTTCTGGTGTTCTCCGGAAACCCTGATGATGTCAAGCTTTTGATGCTAGAATCAAAAATGACCCTGAAGGGATGAGCCTCGGGCAACAATTTTGTGGGGTCAAATTCCACATCGTTTCCAGCAACTAAATGTGTTTCAAAATGATCAGTCAATAACTGTCTTGCTGCTGGAGATTTCATCAACCCTTCAACAACCGGTTGAAGCAATTCTACGTTTAGGTCATCTCCAAGTCCATTCGCCAAATAGTTAAATTGATGTTGAAATCCCAATGGAACGTTTGCACCCAAATGCGGTGCATCAAATGAGATCCACAAACGTGTCTCGTGGTCAATTGACTCATTTTCCATAAAGTTCAAGGCAAATCTAGAAATTAAACCGCCCATACTTGGTCCAATTATAACCAATTCTTCTTCGCCAACTTTATCTGCGTTTAGTGTATTTATTAATTCTACCAATAGCATGGCGTTGCGTTCCATAAAATCGGCACCACCATCTATTAATTCGCTGCCCTCTGGAAAGTCGGTTTCATCAATAATCATGTCTGCATTGGTATCTTCAACATTATCGATATTAAGTAGTGAATTGTCCGCTAATCTTAAATACTGAGGAAAGTTTAAAATAACAACATCGTAACCTTCAGCCCTGACCAAATCTGCGAGATTTTGGTTGCCCTCGCTCCCTGAAAAATCCAGCAAACTGTAAAGACCCGAAATCGTTCTAACATCGCCTGGGTCAAAACCATCCAAAAGAATAATTGGTTTATCTAGCACACCAGTGTCAGTATCTAAGAAAATTTCGTATTCGCCAAGACCTGCAAAATTGGTTGCAGTTGAATAAGCGGATAAATCAGCGATTGTTGAAGATTCAAATTCTATAGACTGGGCAAACGTTAAAAAAGGAAGTAACAGTAACAGTAAAATGTAATTTTTCATCATGAGGGTTGGATTAAATTTTTCAACAATATAAAAGTTTTTTTAGTAATATATTCTATTTTAAAGGTATAGGCTGGTAAAATTCGTGTTGAAGGTTCCATGTTTTTTTATAAATTTATCGCTTTCCTTGGCTATACTTTTTGAAACTGAAACCATTTTGAGTAAAAAAATTAGTGGCATTAAAATTTATACTTTAGCTTTTATAATGGGAAATCCAGGTTATTTAGAGTAGCCTTTTAATGAAACTTTCTGTTTCTCTTTTGTGGCACAATTAATCCAGCTTTCTTTACAGCAATAATTTTAAGAGTTTAAGCCAATTTCAGTAATATTTATCTACAAGGTATAAAGCGTCGGTTAAAGATTTTTCACACTCTTTGACATGTGATTTATCGTAGCTGCATTTATTAATTTAAATTTGAAATTGGCCTTTAGAATAAAAGGTTCGTCTCAAAAAAAATCCCCAACCGAATATGGCTGAGGATTTATCATTTCTAAAATAAATTCTTATTCTTTTAAAAACGGATAACGATAGTCTGTTGGTGTTACAAAAGTTTCTTTAATCATTCGTGGCGAAATCCAGCGCAACAGATTCAATACACTACCTGCTTTGTCATTGGTTCCAGAAGCTCTGGCGCCTCCAAAGGGTTGCTGCCCAACAACTGCACCAGTTGGTTTATCATTGATGTAGAAGTTACCCGCACAATTTTGAAGTGCCTTGGTCGCTTCTTGAATAGCATATCTATCTCTAGATAAAATTGCTCCGGTAAGTGCGTATTCGCTAGTTTCATCAACCAGTTTTAGGGTTTCTGAGAATTTGTCCTCATCATAAACGTAAATCGTTATTACTGGCCCAAAAAGTTCGGTGCACATTGTAGAATATTTTGGGTCTGTAGTTACAATAACCGTTGGCTCAATAAAATAACCTTTGCTCTTATCATAATTTCCGCCGACAATAATTTCAGCATCAGCGTCTTTTTTTGCGGCATCAATATATTTGGCCAATTTATCAAAAGAATCTTCGTGAATTACAGCAGTTATAAAATTACTTAAATCTTCAGGTGATCCCATTTTAAATGATTTCACATCTTCAATGACTTGTTTTTTAACATCTTCCCAAATATTTGAAGAAACGTAAGCTCTGGATGCAGCGCTACATTTTTGACCTTGAAATTCAAAAGCTCCTCTTGAAATTGCTGTTGCCACTTGTTTGGCATCTGCCGATTTATGCGCAACGATAAAATCCTTACCACCAGTTTCTCCAACAATTCTTGGATAGCTTTTATAGTTGTGGATGTTATTTCCAATTTGTTTCCAAAGTTCTTTAAATATATGGGTAGATCCGGTAAAATGTAATCCTGAAAATTCGGGACTTGCCAATACCGTATCGGTTATCATTTTTGGGTCACCAAAAACAACATTGATAACTCCTGGAGGAACACCTGCTTCATTAAATACGTCCATCACCACTTTCGCGGAAAAGATTTGACTATCACTAGGTTTCCAAACCACCACATTGCCCATTAATGCCATGCAAGACGGTAGGTTTCCAGCGATTGCCGTAAAATTGAATGGCGTTACCGCATAAGTAAAACCTTCCAACGGACGATATTCTAATCGGTTCCAAGCATCAGATGTACTTTCAGGTTGATCGTGGTAAATATCGGTCATGTACTGAACGTTGAAACGTAAGAAATCAATTAACTCACAAGCGGCATCAATTTCAGCTTGATAAACCGTTTTGGATTGGGCAATCATAGTTGCCGCATTTATTTTGTCCCGGTATGGCCCGGCGATAAGTTCGGCTGCTTTTAAAAATATACCGGCACGCTGTTCCCAAGGTAATTCTGCCCAAGCTTTCCTCGCCTCTAATGCAGTGGCAATCGCATCCTCTACGTGAGATTTTTCAGCAAGATGATAAGTCCCTACCACGTGTTGATGGTCGTGTGGTGCGGATAAGGTTTTGGTATTTCCAGTGGTTACCTCTTTTCCGTTGATATAAAAAGGGATATCAATTTTACTGTTGAACATCTCATGATAAGCTGCTAAAACAGATTCGCGCTCGGGGCTTCCAGGCGCATACGATTTTACAGGTTCATTGATAGCTATTGGTGTGTTGAAAAATCCTTTTCCCATGTTTAATTTTTGATTTTAATAGTTGTAAAAAGTTGAGGTTAAAGGTACAAATTTTTAAAGGATAGCTCAGCGCAAGCTTATTAAAACGACGTTAAAAGCTTTTGTAAATTTTTGTAAGTTGCACGTCTTAGATTTCCAATGAATAGCAGTTCCGTTTTAATTCTTGCCTATCCAGAATCCATAGTTGCTCATGCGCAAGAATGGTATTCACCACTTCTACATTGGGTAGGCGGTACTAGGGCTGGTGCGTGGTTTGAACTTTATGATTTACCTGATGATTATTTATTTCGGTTTAGGCGAATATCACCAGAGGGCAGGGTTGACTGTGATGCGGTTTATAAGATAACTTCGGAAGGATTCAATATTGACAAGCCTTATCAATTTTTACATGATTCTAATTGTAAGTATTTTAATGTAGAACAGAATGAAAAAAGTTTTCGGTTTGAATGGTGTAAAAATTACGACCGAAAAGGATAATTTAGAATTGTTGGTGGAAAACACCAACAATGGCATAAACCGATAAAACCAAAAATAACTTGATCAGGATTTAAAGATACCACCTACAACCTGCTACATTCTAGCTATTCCCTAATTCAACGCAAAAGGAGCACTTAATTTAAATGAAGGTATTGCCACCTGAAATTTATTTGTTGTTGAAAAATTGACCATATTGTAATGACCGCTCATTGCGCCAAAAGGTGAGGTCAATAAACATCCTGAAGTATAGGTATGGGATTCGCCTGGTTTGATGACCGGTTTTTTCCCGATGACACCTTCGCCCTCAACCGTCTCAACATTATTTAATGCATCAAGGATTGACCAATATCTACTTTGAAGTTGTACTGAATCTTTACTTTGATTTTCAATGGTAATTTGGTATCCAAACGCAAAATGCACTTTATAATTCTTGTAGAACGTACCCTCAAAGGTCGTTTCTACAGAAATCTTTATGCCGCTTGTGACTTGTTGTACCATAATCTATTTTCCTTCTGTTGTAAAAGTAACCATTTTTTATAAGATATGTCGGGCTTGACCGACATACGGCATATTTTTACGATGCGTTATAAATATCTACGCTGTAATTGTTGATTTGGTTTTACAAGCTATATTCAGCAGCGAATTTCTCAATGGTTTTGAAAAAATTGAGCATATCTTTTTCAGAAATGGACGAGTTTATGGTTACCAATCGGACAAATTCCTGTTCCCTAAAATTTCCGAAACTCACCATGAGTTCACCATTTCTGTAAAGTTGTGTACATAATTTATTAGCGGCGATATCTTTGTAATTAAAACAAACTGAGATACTGTTATCAAAACTATATAAGGTATAATCTGGATGCTCTTTTATATAATTGCGGGCCATATTTGCTAATTGGAATTGGTGGTCAACCATTTGCTTTAAACCCTCGGTGCCAATAGATTTCCAGAGTGTCCAAAACTTTAGAGCATCGTTTCTTCTGCCGCATTGTAGAGAGGTTTTCCCTAGGTTGAACTCGTCATTGGCGGTTTGGTAGAGGTATTCGGCATCATTGGAAAATGATTGGTGCAAGTTTGACTTTTCCTTAGCTACAATAATCGAACAACTTAGGGGTGTGCCTAACATTTTATGAGCATTGACGCTAAAGGAATCTGTATGCTCAATACCTTTTACTAAATGCTCGTAGTTATCGCTAAATATAACCGCACCACAATAAGCGCCATCCAAATGCAGCCATAAATCATATTTTTTGCAAACTTCACTAATGGCTTCAACATCATCAAAAGCACCCAAAACCGTAGTTCCCGCAGTGGCATTTACAAAAAATGGAAGGTATCCCAGATCTAAATCTTTTTTTATTTGAAATTCTAAATCCGTGGCCAGCATTTCGCCCTTGTCATTGGTTTTAATGGCGCGCACTTGATTTCGTCCCACGCCAACAAAAGAAGCGTTTTTAGAAATAGAGTAGTGGGAGCTTTCAGAGGAGTACACAATCATTTTTTTAGTGACACCTTCTATTTGGGCGAGTGGATCATATTTATCCCTTGCCATCAATACCGCCATATAGTTGCTCATGGAGCCACCGGGAGCAAAAGTACCATCACTAGTTTCAGGATAACCAATCATATCGCAGATTTTCCTAAGGATGATTTTTTCAACCCCAACTTGCGGCCCAGCAACTTTGTAGGTGTACATGCTGTTGTTTAGCATAACCGCCAACAAATCGCCCAAGGTTGCACGTCCCATTCTACCACCGAATAACTGATTGAAAAAAGAGGTCGAGGCTGTTTTTGGTGTATGTTTTATAAGGCTTTTGAGAGTTTCGATAAACGCTGCATCAAGCATCGGTTTTTCAGGTAAGCCCAAATTAATGGTACTATACAATTTTTCGGCATCAATGGGTTCAACAACAGGTACCGATTTTTCCTCACTTAAAAGTAATTCCGCAAGTTCCTGAAATAAAAGTAAATCTTTGTACATGTAATAAACGTTCATGGTTTTGGCGATTGCAAATTTATCTATTTTTTGTCATGCTGAAAGTTGATGATAGAAAAAACGAAAAATCCGAAATTGATATCTTCCAAGTTTGAAAAATTTTTAATGGTAACGCCAAGTCTGAATTAAAGTATTATGCCGTTTTATTGAAACTTTCGATTTTAAACCTTTCGAATTTTAGATGTCTAAAAAAACTCCAGAAACTGCCTTTATCGCCATGTCACTTCTAAGCTTATTTTGATTCTCTTAAAATAAAGCTCACGAAACATCAATCCATAATCACTACGTTTGAGATTGCTGAGTATGTTTATTACAAGAAAAACGTAAGCAATATTTTACAATCTAGAATGTACAACAAACCCGTTGAAGAATATTCTCAAACAATTTAAGCGAAACAAGTGTTAGGTAATTATGACAAGACAGGATTATATAAATTAAAAAATAGATTCGACGGTAAGACAATGAGGTTACATTTTTTATGCTATACCCATTAATCATTGTCGTTTTTATAATGAAACTCGTCGTGAGTTAGTTTCCAGAAGATGAGTTATGATAATTTTGAGAAGGTGAAAATTAACAAGACGTTACGTAAGCTAAAATTAAATATTGAGTGTTGTTACTCCCAAAATCAATTCGAAATATTAATTGATGTCGCCTCACCAAAACCAAGTAATCGGTCAAACCTTGCGCCTAAATCACGGTAATAGACCAAGACTTTGTAATTATTTTCAGTCTGCCAAAAATCACCACTAATTTGTCCTTCATTTAAGTAACCGTTGGGTTCGACCACAACATATTTGTAATTATAAAATCCTTGTTTTAACTTGAATTTCGTTTGATAAATTCCTTTTTCAGAATTGAATAATAGTTCGTTTTCTGGGGTTAGGGCATAATTGTTATAATTTCCATAAACATATATACGGCTGCCATCAGTGAGCTCTGGATATTGAAGCGAAAAATGAACCATGGTGTAATCTGCCTCAATATCAACGTTTTCAGCATCAATGGCTGTAATTTGGAAATTTCCGTTGATATCGGGATTAAAGGTATAAGGTTGGTCGTATCTAGGTAATGCGGTAAAAAGGTAAGTGTGATAAATGTCAAATAAATCGGTAAACTGAACGCCTACATTCGCTGCTCTTACTTCCTTAGTTTCAAAAAATCGAAATTCATTGCTACCCCAAAAAGCAGTTTCGTTTACATATCTATAAATGAGTTCATTGCCCAATGTATATTGAGGCTTTACATTCTTTATTGCAGTATGGAGATTGTTATTTTGAATAATTAGGGTTTTAATAGTTTCATTTGGATTATTGAGATTTGTACCACCTGAATTTATTATAATATCAACTGTCTGTTTAGACTCAATGAACTTCACATCCCGCTTCCTTTTAATGGACACCCCGACACCTAATTGGTCTTTGTATATCATAAATTTTCTAGAAAATACAAGTTCGTCAGATTCATTATATATAGAAATCAGGTAATTTCCAGTTTTTGTAAGTGCACGTGTTTGTCGATTAGGTATCGGTAAATTGTAGTGGGAGTAAAGTTGAAAAGCATTGAATGAATTTTTATAATCTACAATTCTGAAATTATCAAACCCATCCATGTATTCCAATTTGGCAAGCATAGATTTTGTCCAATCGTAATTATAGTGCTCAATTTTATAATAAAAATCTGGTTCGGTAGCTAAAAGCGCGTCAAATTCAAGAAAAAACGGCTCGCCCAATCTTAAAATGGGGAGCTGGCCTTGAGCAGAACTTCGACTTCTAAAAGTAATGGTCTTGATATAATCAGGTGGATTGGTTTCTTCAACCTGAGAAAAAATCGGACTTACAAAAAATAGGAGGGCAAAAAATGAAACGTATATGCGTTTTGACATGGATTGAGTTTTTGATAAGTAAATATAGTCAAAATCTGTGCCTAAAAAAGGTAGAGGTGTTGACAGGTGAAAATTTTTTTAATATCTGTAAGATTGAAATTTAAATTCGGAAATTTAGTTTTGTATTACTTATCTTTATAGCTACAAAACAAGATTTATTTAGAACCAGTAAAAATAATAAACTTAAAAAACCTTGCTGTTATTTTACTCAATAAATTCGTAAATTTGCACGGATTTTTAGACAACTAATTTCAATAAAAAGCGTATGTCAAAGGACATTAAAATAAAAAAAGGTCTTGATATAAAACTAGTTGGTTCTGCTGAGAAAACGGTTGAACAAGCTATAATAAGCAATTTTTGCACCATAAGACCTGAAGATTTTCACAGCGTTACTCCTAAACTCGTTGCAAGAGCAGATACCCAAGTAAAAGCTGGGGATGTACTTTTTTTTGATAAAGACAATGAGGATGTAAAGTACGTTTCGCCAGTTTCAGGCAAAGTTGTTGAAATTGAAAGAGGGCCAAGACGTCGTATCGACGCAATAAAGATTCAAGCCGATAAGGAACAGTCGTTTAAAGATTTCGGTAAGTTTGATATGGGTTCAAAGCCCGAAACACTAAAAGCTTATCTTTTAGAGACTGGATGTTGGCCATTTATTAAACAAAGACCTTATGACGTTGTTGCCAATCCTAAAGGGACACCTAAGGCGATTTTTATTTCAGGTCATGACACAGCACCATTAGCGGCCGATTTTGATTTTGTTCTTAAAGGCAAGGAAGCCGAACTTCAAGCTGCCGTTACTGCATTGTCAAAATTAACAGAAGGTAAAGTCCATATTGGAATTAATTCCAAAAGTTCTCCTCTGTTTGATTTGAAAGATGCAAGCATTCACATGGTGTCAGGACCACATCCCTCAGGAAATGTTGGAACCCACATCAATAAAATAAGTCCTATCAACAAGGGCGAGACAGTCTGGACGGTAAATGCCGCAGATCTAGTGATTATAGGCGAACTTTTGTTAACAGGAAAATTTAACGCAGAGCGTATTGTTGCTTTGGTGGGGTCTTCGGTTAAAAAACCACGATATTTCAAAACTAAGATTGGAAGTGAGGTTTCTACCATGTTATATGATAATGGCGTCGATAAAGATGGCAACGACCGTATAATTTCTGGTAACGTTCTTAGTGGAAAGCAGGTCAATCCAGACGGTAATTTAGGTTATTATTCTAATTTAATATCTGTTATTCCGGAAGGTGATGATTATGAGTTTTTCGGGTGGAACAAGCCGGTATTTGATAAAATTTCTCCTTCACGAGCGTTAACGTTCTCATGGATGCAGCCAAATAAAAAGTATAATCTTGATACAAATACCAATGGCGAACATCGTGCATTTGTTGTTACAGGAAGCTATGAAGAGGTATTTCCATTGGACATATACCCGATGCAGATATTGAAGGCTTGTATGTATGAGGATTTAGATGAAATGGAAGCCCTTGGAATGTATGAGGTTGCACCAGAAGATTTCGCATTAACGGAATTTATTTGCGTTTCAAAACAACCACACCAACAGATTATAAGAAATGGTCTGGATTTGATGTTAAAGGAAATAGGATAAAAGTGATTGCGGTCTTAGTTAACAAGGTTGAATTGTTTATAGAATAGCCGAAAACAAACATAAAAAAATGAGCTTAAAAAGTAATTTAGACGTTTTAAAGAAAAAGTACGAAGGAAAAAAAGTAGCTCCAGCATTTAATGCACTGCATACATTCTTGTACACACCCAACGAAACAACCCATAATGGTACTCACATTAAGGCAGTTGACGATTTAAAGCGAACCATGAATACTGTAATTATTGCATTGATTCCATGCTTGATTTTCGGTATGTACAATGCTGGTTATCAGCATTACCTTGCCTTGGGTGAAATTGAGGCAGCCAATGGTTTTTTAGGGTCTAGCTTCTGGACCTGGGATAACTTGGTTATTGGATTATGGACTGTTTTGCCTTTAGTCATCATATCTTATGGTGTTGGTCTAGGGGTGGAATTTATCTTTGCGGTTATCAAAGGCCACGAAGTGGAAGAGGGTTATTTGGTAACAGGTATGTTGGTACCACTTATTGTACCCGTTGACATTCCACTTTGGATGTTAGCTATTGCCGTTGTTTTTGGTGTAGTTATTTGTAAGGAAGTATTTGGAGGTACGGGAATGAATATACTCAATACTGCCTTGGTAATTCGAGCGTTCCTGTTTTTTGCCTATCCTACTTGGATGTCTGGCGATAAGGTTTGGGTTCACGGTGCCGTAGAGCGTGAAAATATGATTGCTTCTGGTCAAAATCTCGATGCCATATCGGGAGAAACAATTCTGGGAAGCTATGCCCAAAGTCAAGAAGTGGCCTATAGCTATGCCGATATGTTCTTCGGAATAATTCCTGGTTCAGTAGGAGAAACCTCAAAATTACTTATCATTTTAGGTGCTGCTTTTTTAATATTTACAAAAGTTGCCAGTTGGAGAATCATCGTTAGTGCTTTAGCAGGTGCTTTGGCAATGGGCTTAGTTTTTAACGGCGTAGTTGACGCAGGATGGATTGGTGAAACAAGCAAGTTTTATGGTTTAATGAGCGTTCCATTCTGGCAACACTTAATTATTGGTAGTATTTTATTTGGAGCCGTTTATATGGCTACAGATCCTGTAACGGCATCACAAACCAATAAAGGGAAATACATCTACGGATTTTTGATTGGATTCATTTCAATTATGATTCGTGTATTTAACCCTGCATATCCAGAAGGTGTATTCTTGGCGATTTTGTTAATGAACGTATTTGCTCCAACTATTGACCACTATGTTATACAGGGCAATGTTAAAAAACGAATGAAGCGTTTAAAATTGGCCAACGCTTAATAAGGATTCTTAAAGAAAAAACAATATGGAAAAGAAAACAGATAAAAATATATATACAGTAATATTCGCAGTTGCAATGGTAGTAATTGTGGGTTCTCTTCTAGCCTTTACGGCTTCGTCCCTAAAACCTGCAATTACTGAAAATGAGCGCATTGAAAAGCAGCAGAATATTCTTTATGCCATGGGTTATAATGAAAACGACGAAACGTCGATAACCTTCGTTTCTACAGATACTGTTGCAGGTATGTTCTCAGCTAAGGTAAAAGAGCAGATGGTTTTAGAGTATCAAGACGGTAAGATAATTAAGAAACAAACCCGTCAAGAATACATGGATGCAAATGATGGCGAAGAACCTTATTTGATTGATGTAAAGAAACAGCAGGCCGAAGCAAAAAAAGGCAATCCCAGAAAATTACCTTTGTTCATCGGTGAAAATGATGGAATGACCTATTATGTCGCTCCCATCTATGGAAAAGGATTATGGGATGCAATATGGGGCTATATTGCCGTTGATGAAGATATGATTGTTAGAGGTACGTTTTTTGATCATGCTGGTGAAACACCGGGACTTGGCGCAAATATTAAACAACGCTATTTCATGGATGATTTCTACGGTGAGCATTTGCTGACCGATCAAGGCGTTTTTAAAGGCATTAAAGTAGCAAAGGGAAATAACGACCCAAAAAACGAGGATAAAACCGATTATGAAGTCGATGCATTAGCTGGCGCAACTATAACTGGTGACGGTGTTTCTGCCATGATTAAAGCAGATTTGAGCCTCTATACACCTTACTTTAAGAATCTTAAAACTCAAGTAAACTAATATGGCACTTATTTCAAAAAAAGACACAAAGTTAATTACAGACCCTTTAGCAGATAATAATCCAATTACTATACAGGTTTTGGGGATTTGCTCTGCTCTAGCTATTACCGCAGAATTAAAAGCTTCTCTCGTAATGGGTATTGCAGTTCTCTTTGTAATGGGGGTTGGAAACGTAGTAATCTCTTTGATGCGGGATATTATTCCTTCGAAAATCAGGATTATTGTTCAACTTATCGTCGTAGCCGCGCTGGTAATTATCGTAGATCAGGTGTTAAAAGCTTTTGCTTACGAGTTGAGTAAAACGTTATCAGTATTTGTTGGTTTAATTATTACCAACTGTATAATTATGGGACGGTTTGAAGCTTTCGCTTTAGGCAATGGACCTTGGCGTTCATTTTTAGATGGCATAGGCAATGCAGCTGGATATGCGCTAATATTAGTAATTGTTGGTTTTTTCAGAGAGCTTTTAGGTTCAGGAACTTTATTTGGAATTCCCGTTTTAGGTGATGCCATTGAAAAGACTGGCGTTTATTCTATAGGGTACGAAAACAATGGATTTATGTTGATGCCTCCAATGGCTCTGATTATTGTTGGGCTTCTTATTTGGGTGCAACGTAGTAGAAATAAAGATTTAATTGAAGATTAAATTCAGTATTCGGTCGGCTTTTGTCGGCTTAACAGATAATAATATTTAAAAAGATGATAGAACACATTGAACTTTTTTTCAAGTCCATATTTATTGACAATATGGTATTCGCCGTGTTTTTAGGAATGTGCTCTTATTTAGCAGTTTCCAAAAAGGTATCTACAGCCGTTGGTTTAGGAGCTGCTGTAATTTTTGTACTAGCAATTACAGTCCCCTTAAACTGGTTGCTAGACGTTTATATTCTTCAACCAGGTGCTTTAAAATGGACAGGTTTGGAAGGAACTGCAAATTTAGATTTGAGTTTTCTATCCTTTATAATGTTTATTGCGACTATTGCAACAATGGTGCAATTGGTAGAGATTGTTGTCGAAAAATTTTCACCCTCGCTTTATAACTCTCTCGGTATTTTCTTGCCTTTGATTGCTGTAAACTGTGCAATTTTAGGTGGGTCTTTATTTATGCAATCTCGTGAAATTCAAACTTTTGGCTTAGCACTTAATTATGGAATTTCCTCTGGTATTGGATGGTTTTTAGCAATTTTAGCTATTGCGGCTATTCGTGAAAAAATAAGATATAGTAATGTGCCTGGACCTTTAAGAGGTTTAGGTATAACTTTTATTATTACTGGTTTAATGGGAATCGGATTTTTGAGTTTTGGCGGTATGCTTACAGGAGGGGATGAAGACGTTTCTGAGGGAGCGGATGCAACTCAGGTAGAAGTTCAAGAACCAATGAATAAGGAGTCGAAGGAAACCAAAGATTTGGCCACTAACACTAAAACAATCGAATAATTATGATTTTAGCTATAGAAGGAACATTAGGAACAATTTTAGCAACCCTTGCAGCGTTTTTATTGATTACGTTGGTTTTGGTGAGTTTGCTATTATTTGTGAAGCAGAAATTGTCACCATCTGGCCCTGTGACCATAAAGATTAATGGAGAAAAGGAAATAGAGGTTGCTTCTGGCGGTACTTTATTATCGACTTTGAGCGGTAACAAAATTTTTCTACCATCTGCATGTGGTGGAGGTGGCACCTGTATTCAATGTGAGTGCCACGTTTTGGAAGGCGGTGGCGAGGCTCTTCCAACAGAAACTCCACATTTTAGTAGAAAAGAATTAAAAGATGGAGCACGATTGTCTTGCCAAGTAAAGGTAAAACAGGATATGGAAATTACTATACCTGAAGAGGTCTTCGGAATCAAGAAATGGGAAGCAACTGTTGTACGTAACTATAATGTAGCCTCTTTTATTAAGGAATTTGTTGTTGAAATTCCGGAAGATATGGGTTATAAAGCTGGAGGGTATATTCAGATAGAAATTCCTGAATGCGAAGTTAAGTTCGAAGACATGGACATAACGGCTCACCCAGAGGAACATGAAACTCCAGACAAGTTTCAAGCAGAATGGGATAAGTTTAAGCTTTGGCCTTTGGTCATGAAGAATACCGAAACTGTAGAGAGAGCTTATTCAATGGCTTCTTATCCTGCAGAAGGACGTGAGATTATGCTCAACGTTCGTATTGCAACCCCACCATTTGATAGAAACAAGAATGGTTGGATGGATGTAAATCCTGGTATTGCTTCGTCTTATATATTTAATCAAAAACCAGGAGATAAGGTAACGATTTCAGGACCTTACGGTGAGTTTTTCATTAATGAGTCTGAAAGTGAAATGTTATACGTTGGTGGTGGTGCTGGGATGGCGCCGATGCGTTCCCACTTGTACCATTTGTTCAGAACTCTAGAAACAGGTAGAAAAGTTACCTATTGGTACGGTGGACGTTCGAAGCGTGAATTATTTTACATCGAGCATTTCAGAAAATTGGAAAAAGACTTCCCTAACTTTAAATTCTACATGGCATTATCTGAACCTGCGGAAGAAGATAATTGGAAAGTTAAAGACAGTATTGATGATGAAGGTGATGGTTTTGTTGGTTTCATTCACAATTGTGTGATTGATAATTATTTGAAGCACCATGAAACTCCAGAAGATATTGAATTGTATTTCTGTGGACCACCATTAATGAACCAAGCCGTTCAAAAAATGGGTGAAGATTATGGAATTCCCGATGAGCACATCAGATTTGATGACTTTGGCGGATAAAATGCTAAACGAATTTTAACAAAATTTGTTTATAAGAAAGGCCGATACTTTTAAGTATCGGCCTTTCTTTTATAAATATTTTCTTTACTAAAACTATAAAACACAATAATCATTTCGAAATAGAGAGTAACAACCGACGAAAAATATCATCACGCTAAACTCTCCCCGTTTTAATTTAATACGCCATGGCATATTTGGGCTCATCATTCTCTACTTCAAACAACTTGGTATAATCCATAACGTTAGGTACATTGTCCAGTTTGCAGATAAACTCAACAACCTTACAAAGTCCATTAAACATATTCTCTTTATTGGTAGGGTCTTCAGGTTTGATGCAATTTCTATCAATCGGGCCAGAATAGCCACAACCTTTTAAAAATTCAGCTTCAATTTGTAAAAGTTCTAATGGCGTGTAACCATGTATTCGTTTTCCAAAACTTTGATTGACGGCGCCTACATAATTAAGTTTTACTGAGCCATGAATATCGGTAAGGTGTTTCCATGTATCCGTATTATCACAAATATTACCGACAGCGCATTTTTTGCAACATTCGGGATTAAGCTCGTTACTGTGAAAGGCATTATATAATTTAGAAAGTGAGTTGTTGAGTCGCTTAGTCATTTTTTTTTCTTTAAAATATACTAAAAAATTAGGCTTTTTAATATTAAAATGCTCTTAAAAAAAGTGCGTCTTACTTAATCAAAGCAAAGTTTCGTCTCCATCAATATAATAAGTTATCCATTATACGATCAAGGTTACGCTCCATCATTTTGAAATTGCAATCGGTAAAAAAGATTTCGTACATTTCTCGTCTTAAGGTGGCTAATTCTTGATTTGTGTAATCTTGGTGCTGAATATTCTCGTCGATTTTTTCTAGGGCTTCTTCCTCGGTATCGTTTGAAAATACCTTGTAGATTTTATCAAAGACGGCTTTATCCACTTTAGATGTAATCATTTTAAGTTCTTCATCAGATTCCTCAGAATCGGCATTTGCGCACAAAAGAAGAATGTAAGTATGCAATTCTTGTTTGGTCCAAATGTTAGTTTGTATTGCCATAGATATGCTAATTTTATTTTTATGCGGAAAATTTAAATATTTTATATTTCAATTATAGTAAAGATAATAAGATTATTTTTTTTAAAAGTGCTAATATCCTAGGAACCACCTTGTTTTTAAATACTGCGTTGCAAAACCACATAGTTTTTATGTGTAGTTAATCTCTTTCTTCATGATAATATAGGCCATTACCACCCTTAACCCCAATCTTTCAAAAAGTATGATAAAATTACTTCTTATGAAGTTACAGATACATTACTAAATTTAGTCTATTTATTAAAATCTATACTATTTTCTAAAAAAGTTGCGTTCAATACTGATGAAGAATCTTTTTCCCATTGGTTTCCTATTAATAGTTTTTGTGGTATTTGTATGCTTTATCCCATTTAATTTAAAATCTAAAAATCCCTTTTCTGATAAACTAGTTGCTTCTGAGCTTATTGACAAGGACAGTTTGACTATAAAGTCAAGAGTCAATTTACCAAACGGATATAAACGTGTAGTTTATAAAAACGGTAGTTTTGAGGAGTATCTACGTACTTATAAACTAAAGCCCTACGGAAGTAAAATCATTAATTACGATGCCTCGGAATATTTTTGGCAAGGTGGGCATATTGGTATTCTAGAAGTTTCAGTGCCAAAAAACGGACTTCAGCAATGCGCTGATGCCCTAATAAGAATACGAAGTGAATACCTGTGGAAAAATGACCGTAAAGATGAGATAGGCTTCAACTTTACCTCTGGTCATTACTGCTCATGGGAAAAATATGCCGAAGGTTTCCGCCCTAAAATAAGTGGAAATAAAGTTTCGTTTCATAAAACAGCTAGCGTAAATACTTCCGAAGAAAATTTTTATAATTATCTGAATTTAATTTTCATGTATTCTGGTACACTATCTTTATATAATGAATTAGAATCAGTTGAAGCAAAAGATTTAAAAATAGGTGATATGCTCATTAAAGGAGGAAGTCCAGGACATATTGTTATGATTTGTGATGAGGCTGTTAATGAAAAAGGCGAAAAAATCTATTTACTTTTTCAGGGAAATACACCAGCTCAAAGTGTCCATTTGGTAAAAAATTTAGAAAATGATTTAATTTCTCCATGGTACTATTTGGAAAAGGATGCCGTAATTCCTGTTTCAAATTACACATTTGGTAATTCCAAATTTGTGCGTTTTAAGTAAGGTATCTTAAATAGTTCAACTTACTAACATTTAGCTAAATTCTCTGATACGTATTAATAGTTACATTATCATCTGAAGATGTGGAAATCCGTTGAAATGAAGTTTCATCAATATTTAAAATTGTCCAAATTGACGGGTCGTCACTAAACGGAGTATTAATTATTATCCTATTGTCTTCAATGGTATAGTTACCGCTGTAAGGCACATCTGCACAGCCATTTCCGTCATTAAAATCCACATCAAAGGAAAAAACGGGGTCGTCAAAGGAGACAATGGTACTAAGACCATTTAGACAGTTTAACTCTACAGTTTCACCATTTAAGGTTCTGGATTCAAGTTTCCAATTTCCGATGATTAAAGTTTCTAAATCAGCAAGTGAATCATCAGAATTACCAGCATTATCATCATTATTTGAGCAATTAGATAGTAAGATAGCTAGTGCACAAATGAAAATTGATTTAAGAGTTTTCATTATTAAAAGGTTTTGATATTAGTAATTTTTAATACATCGTATAGTACAAGAATTGTCATCATATTAAATTTTACATTACTTTCTTTTCTCACTTTAAAAATTTTCTAATTAGTTACTTAGCTGTATTAAATATTTAAGGCCTAAATGAGTTTTTTATTTACCATTAGAAGAGTGATTGAATAAAAAAAAATGGTTTCCTGTTTTCTAATCAGTTGAAATATTTACTAACACTTGCGCCTCGCCAGTTACTCCAGTCACATTGGCATAGTAATCATCATAATTTTCGTTAAGGGTATTTACACTCACACCGGTCAACAATATTCGGAAACTGTCCTCTTCCGGAACGAAAGTTATATCATCACTGTTCTGTGACTCATTAGTCCAAGTATATACATTACCAACATCGTAGGGAAAATCATCAAATCTGTAATCAATAATTTCAATTTGATAAGAACTTGCATCTTCATTTTTAGGTACTACAAAACCGTTGCCATAAACAAAACGAGTTCCATCACCTTCTGGATAACTATCACGAATCCAAAATGTCGGTTCAAGAGTAAGTATAATGAGTTCTGGCTCTGTTACAAAAGAAAAGGCGTCTTGTGAGGTGCCACCTCTTCCATCATCTGCAATAATGCTGCCGTCATATAAAGTTCCTGGTTCTAATCCAGTAAAATTATAAGTTGAAGAGGTTTGACCAATAGACACTAAATCGTCGTTTAAATAAATAGAATAGGTAATTGGGTCGTCATCGATATCAATTGCCTCTGTCCATTCAATTGAAGCTCCATCTATTCGAGTTTCAAGAATGGTAACGGAAAAAGGTCCAGGTTCCCTATTATCAGGGTCATTAACATCATCTTCAGAGGTACAGCTGAATAAGAATAAAATCAGACTTAAAGTGTAAATAGAATTTTTCATGTTTATTTTTTTATGATTGTTCATAGTTGCATCGCAATATTTTAAAAATGTCATCATGGATTCTTCTTATTTTACACTGTGTAATGATTATACCTGTTTTTGTGTGCATCTTCGTATTTTTGCAGTATGAGTAAAGCACTAACAAAACAAGAACTTCATAATCTAGCTATGAACCATGTCGGCAAGGATTTGGAAAAACGCGGCTTCGAGTTCGTAGCGATAAATAGTAAATTGAAAAAGCACCCTCAATTTGTATGTATCGATAAAAACAGTCAATATTTTTTTGTTATAGTTAAAGCCGTTCTACTCCCGGATAATCCTAATAATTATGATATTGTATGGATGGAAACCTTCAAAAAACATGCTTTTGAAAAAGATGCCAAGGTGTTGTATGCAGGTGTTGGTTTGGGAAATCCCAATGGCGAAAGTTTACCCATATTTCTAAACGAGGAATATCTCATCGAATACAACGGCATCCAAGTTATTGAACCCAATCTGAATTAAATTATCATGAAAATTTTAAAAAGTAGAAAGCTCCTTGTTTTTCTTTTTCTTTTGGTTCTGAGTTCTTGCAAAAAAGAACCGAAAAACACGACTTTACGAGGTCCTGTTTTTGGAACTTCCTATTCAATCATTTATGATTCTGAAAAGGATTTCACCAAATCAATTGATAGTTTGTTTGAAATTGTTAACCAATCGATGTCCACCTATATTCCAGATTCAGATATTTCAAGGTTGAACCGAAATGAGACTTTTACAATAGATAATCATTTCCAAAATGTATTCAAAGAATCCAAAACTATTTATAAGACTACCAAAGGGGTTTTCGATCCCACAATTGGCGATGTCGTCAACGCTTGGAAATTTGGAGCAGAAACCAATAAATTTTTGACAGATAGTACCACCATAGATAGTTTGATGCAGTTTGTAGGTTTTGAAAAAGTTTCCTTAAATGAAGATAAAGTCTCTAAACCAAACGAAACTTACATTGAATTTAGCGCCATTGCCAAGGGTTACGGTGTAGATGTAATTGCAGAATTTTTAGAATCTCAATCCATTCAAAACTATTTGGTAGAGGTTGGCGGCGAATTGCGTGTTAAAGGTATTAATACTGAGAAAAGCCAGCCATGGCGTGTTGGTCTTGACGAACCTAGATTTGATGGTGAGCAGTCTATATTTAAAGCTATCAACCTAAAAGATGAGGCCATGGCAACCTCTGGCACTTACAGGAAATTTAAGATAGATGAAAATGGAAACCGTTACGCCCATATTATCGATACAAAAACAGGCTATCCCGCAAAAACCAATATTTTGAGCGTTTCGGTAATAGCGGATAAATGCATGACGGCAGATGGTTATGCTACTGCATTTCAGGCGATGGGAACTGTAAGGGTAGAAGAATTTTTAGAAATTCATCCTGAACTTAAGGTGTTTATCATTTTTGAGAATGAAAATAAGGAGTTTGATTCGTTGAGCTTAAATGGGTTTCCTGAAAACTGATTATTACATAATATGGTAATTTTAAGAACGAAACTTCTAAAAATTTTTAAGAATTAAATAGCTGGATTTATAAGGCGATTATTGGTGTTAATGGTAAAGACAATACTTTTGAAATTGCAAAGTCATAAGTTCTACATCAGCCAACTTTTCAAATATTTTTTGATAAAATTGAGCACTAATCACCCTTAGGCAGCAATACAATGCGTTAATACAAATTTGGAAAAAGTGTTTTCATACAATTTCAAAAAGTAATAGAAACCAGCCAATTACCAATAGCAAACCGCCAATTGGAGTGACCGGACCTAAAAACCGAAGTTTTTTCCCTTTCGCATCAGATAAGACCAATCCATAAATACTAAAAGAAAATAGAACGATTCCCAAGGTAAAACACCAATAAATCGA
Organism: uncultured Flavobacteriaceae bacterium; assembly: GCA_963803715.1. GTDB lineage: Bacteria > Bacteroidota > Bacteroidia > Flavobacteriales > Flavobacteriaceae > Psychroserpens. The sequence goes on along the minus strand of CAWDOF010000008.1, from coordinate 110,745 downwards.
AGATGGAATATGCTCTGAGCTCATACCCAAAGCCAATAATACAATAGCATGGTACATCTGATATTTCACGCCAACTTCAAAACTATGTAATTGGTCTTTTGATAGAATATTTTTCAAAGCGTGCGCGCCAAAAGCTCCAAAAATAACGGATAGCATTCCAAATAGTGCCGCTGTTATGACTATGATTTGTTGATTCATTAAATTCTTTTATTTATAGACTAAAGGAATTATCTCCCCTTTAGCCAAACAGTATCTTTTAATGTCTTCTTCAGAAATTTTTGCCGTATAATCCACGTCATCAACTTTAAAACCAACGTTACGCAACTTTTCAAAATAATCAAGGCCGTAAACACGAACATGGTCGTATTGCCCGAAAATCTTTGCCCGCTCTGCTTTATCGGTTATAGAATCATCTTCAAAGGTGATGGCTCTCGATAGGTCCTGCGGAATCTGAAAAATTCCATATCCACCAGGTTTCATGACCCGATACAATTCCTGCATCGCTTTGAAATCATCTGGTATATGCTCTAATACGTGATTGCAAAAAATGACATCATAGCTATTATCCGCAAAGGGCAAGTCACAAATATCAGCTTTTACATCTGCAATCGGCGATTCTAAATCTGTGGTAGTGTAATCAATATGCTTCAGCTTCTGGAACCTTTTTAAAAAACATTGTTCTGGCGCAAAATGAAGAACTTTCATTTTAAGGTTATTTTCAGGAGAAAATTCTTCCGAAGAAAAAAAATCGGTTTCACTTTTAAGATACAACCATAATAATCGGTGCCGTTCTAAACTTAAAGTTGAAGGAGACAATACATTATCGCGTTGGGTTTTGTAGCCGTAGGGTAAAAATGTTTTAAAACTTTTCCCGTCGATTGGATCCGTGTATCTGTTTCCTTTCAGAAAAAACGCCAGTATTGGGCGTACCAAGTAACTTAAGTGAATGAGGATTGGCCGAGGTATAAGATTTAAGATAGATTTGAAAATTGATTTCATAAGTTGTTTCAAGAAAATATTCAGAGAATACGCAGAGACTCACAGAATGGTATTAATGAATATTTTCAGACCGTTTTTCAGCATTTTAGTACTTTTTTTCAATAAAATTATAGAATAATTGACTAGTTTAATATGCATCCATAGTGAGCATCGACAAGGTATTTAAAAGGGTTATTGTCTAGAACATATTTTTTTAAATCTCGCTGAAATAACTAGAGCACTAGGGCATCCTTGCGAAACTCATCTTCAGCATCACTCACAATACCTAGTGCCTCATGCACATACCCAAATGTTGATAAAATTTCTGGTTTCCCATCAACCAATGCCACATCATGCTCAAAATGAACACTAGGCTTGCCGTCTTTAGTGACAATAGTCCATCCGTCCTTCAACTGTTTTACTCTATGAGTGCCACCGTTGATCATTGGTTCAATTGCCACAACCATACCCTCAATAAATTTTTTGCCTCGACCTCGTTTGCCATAATTTGGCATTTCGGGGTCTTCGTGCATTTTTCGACCTAAACCATGACCCACCAATTCACGTACCACACCATAACCATGGTTTTCGCAAAAGTCTTGGATGGCATAGCCCACATCGCCGACACGGTTATTTATTTTGAACTCTCTTATACCTACGTAAAGTGATTCTTTGGTAACTTCAATTAATTTTTTAGTTTGAGCATCAACTTCGCCAATTTCAAAAGTATAGGCGTGGTCACCATAAAATTCGTTCATTAAGGCGCCGCAATCCACTGAGACAATATCTCCATTTTTTAATGGGACATCAGTTGGCAGACCGTGAACAACAGCTTCATTAACGCTACATAACAAGGTTGACGGACAATCATAAAGCCCTTTAAATCCTGGTACTGCACCATTATCCCTAATAAATTCTTCAGCTAAAATATCTAAGGCCTTTGTGGTAACACCTTCTTGGACTTCCTTTGCCAACATGCCCAAAGTTTTAGATACTATAAGGGCACTTTGGCGCATTAATTCAATTTCTTCTAATGTTTTTGCTATAATCATTTTGTATGTAAAAATGGAGTTTGTAAAAACTCGTTTTGAGAATCGAACTTACTTATTTCTTTAGAAAGGAAAACAATCCTTTTTTTGTTTTTTTGGAGGTGATGTCTGGCGTTTCCTTAGTAATCATTTGATAGATTTCTCCCCATCCTAGAACCCCACCGATATTACGATCATCGATAAAAAGATCGGCGTTTATTTTTCGGCTCACTTTGCCATCAAACTGTTCTTCAGGAAAACTGTGGTTTATGGCGTAAAATGTAATTCCGTTTTCTTGGCAAAACTCAACCGCTTCATTCAATTTTGGGCCAAAACGATAGGTCCAAAGAATAAGTCTATGACCATCTTTTTGAAGCCTTTTCATAGTTTCAAAAGCAAAGATACGGGGTTTGCCGATTTTGGGATAAGCATCTTCTACGATAGTGCCGTCAAAATCAATTGCAATGACCAGTTTTTCTAGAAAGTTCATAAATAAAAAATATAATTTTGCAAAAATACGACAAAATAAGGTTCAGAATAAATACTATACCAATGCTTTCTGGGTCATGACCTCTGGTTGTTTTACGCCCATAAGTTTTAAAATGGTTGGTGCGATATCTCCAAGAATACCATCTTTAATGGTGGTTTTTTTGTTATCAATTAATATTACAGGTACAGGATTGGTGGTGTGCGCGGTATTTGGACTGCCATCTGGATTAATCATGGTTTCACAATTGCCATGGTCGGCAATTAGAATAGTTGTATAATCTTCTTGCAATGCTGTTTCAATGACATTTTTAACACAGGTGTCAACGGCTTCGCAGGCTTTTATCGCAGCTTCCATAACACCGGTATGCCCAACCATATCCCCATTTGCAAAATTGAGACATACAAAATCTACCTCTCCTTTTGTAAGTTCTGGCACTAGGGCGTCAGTCAATTCAAAAGCACTCATCTCGGGTTTTAAATCGTAGGTGGCCACTTTCGGAGAGTTTTTCATGATGCGGGTTTCGCCCCTAAATGGTTCTTCCTGCCCGCCCGAAAAGAAAAACGTCACGTGGGGATATTTTTCGGTTTCGGCGATACGTATTTGTTTTTTGTTGTTACGTTCTAAAATCTCGCCCAACGTTTCGGTGAGATTGTCTTTTAGGTAAATGACGTTGATACCTTTGTAGGATTCATCGTAGCTTGTCATTGTAACATAATGAAGGTTTAGCTTGTGCATGTTCTGTTCGTGGAAGTCTGCTTGAGTTAAAGCCTCGGTCAATTCCCGACCACGATCGGTCCTGAAATTAAAAAATATAACTACGTCGCCATCCTTGATTTTGGTGATGGGCTGGTTTGCATCATCGGTGATAACAATGGGTTTTATAAATTCATCTGTAACATCAACATCATAGCTGTTATCAATACTTTCAGTAGCGCTTTTGCTTTGGATGCCTTCTCCATTGACCACCGCATCATAGGCTAATTTTATACGTTCCCATCGCTTATCGCGGTCCATAGCGTAGTAGCGACCGGTTACCGTTGCCAACCTTGTGTTGGTGTTTTTTATATGTTCTTCCAGTGATGTTACAAAACCAAATCCAGATTTTGGATCAACATCCCGGCCATCGGTAAATGCATGAACGTAAGACTCTTTTATTCCGAAGTTATTGGCAGCATCCACTAAACCGAAAAGATGATTTATATGTGAGTGCACACCACCATCACTTAACAACCCTAAGAAATGGACTGGTTTATCATTTGTCTTGGCATAATCAAAAGCCTCCACAAGTGTCTTTTCATCTTTTAAAGTATTGTTTTCTACCGCAAGATTGATTTTGACCAAATCTTGATAGACAATACGGCCAGCACCCAAATTCATGTGCCCAACCTCACTGTTTCCCATTTGTCCTTCGGGCAGCCCAACGTGCAGACCATCGGTACGCAGTGTGGCGTGAGAATAGTTATGGTAGAGTGAATCGATAAATGGTGTTTTAGCATTATCTATGGCGGAAACTTTAGGGTCAGGAGATAAGCCCCAACCATCTAAAATCATTAAAATAACTTTATTGTTCATGTTTTTTGGTTTGAAATCAAAGATAAAAGTTTATAAGGGTATATCTAATTTTCGGGATTACAAAATCAAATAGATTAAATGAAAGTAAAATGTTGATGAATCAAACATAAACCCAAAGAGGGTCTTTATGATAACCTTAACATATTTGTTCCCAAATAGTTAAATATGCATTATTAGTTTATTTTAATTGTAACAAATATAAAAATTGGTCGTCTATTTAGTGTAATCAAAAAACAATTAATCATTTTTAAAACATTCATCATGAAAAAAACAGCAATCATTATCGCAATCGCATTAGGGTTTTCAATCACTTCCCTAAATGCTTCAAATGACAATTTAAATCAGTCAAGGTCTGAAGTTATCATTAAAAAAACCGTCAATCCATTTTGCATGGCCATTGTGAAAGGCGATTTTAAAACCGTCAAGAGATTGATTGAGCTTGGTGCAGACATCAATGCAAAATCCAACGGCATGACCCCGGTCATGTATGCCGCAAAATTTAATCGGTTGGATGTGTTAAAGATGTTGGTCGCGAAAGGCGCAAAGACAAATATCAAATCAAACAAGGGGATGACCGCAACAAAATATGCTGAGCTTTCAAACGCTCAGGAAGCTTTGACCTATTTGCAATCCTTAAAATCTTAAAATTTAAATGCCTTAGAGAATGCAATTATTTGAGTTAGTCGCTCTTAAAAAACGTCTTAAGAAATTAGGGCGTTTTTGCTTTATAATAACTTTGGATTTATGTCCAAAATATTACCATTCAAATAGTCATTTATAAAATCTTCTGAAAAATAATCTGCGCCCAATAGTTTTTCGTTCGTTACGATTTGTTTCAAATCAAGTTGCTGATATTGTTTCAGATATTTTTCAGAAAGCGGCTTGTAACTGTAGTGCCACGGTTCATATTTAAAACCTTTTCTATTTGGTTCATTTGTATAAACTAAATAAAAGCCGAAAGATTCTGAATGTAAATCCATCCATAATTTAAGGCTTCTGAAACATCCGTTTTCTTCAAAATGCTTGGGTTGTAAAACAGAATTTGGTTGTGAAACATTGGCATCTATTATATCTAAATCTGTGCCCCAATGATGTCTGGATGTCCCAGGGATTGTAGAATATTCTATAATTTTCTTTATATTTTCAGATGGGCTCAGGCCTCTATTTTTATTACTGCGGAATTTGCGCTCCCAAATCTGATTCTGCCGTTCAAAACTCCTGTAACTAGACACCACTTGGATGTGTATATTTTCCTTTTTTGCTTCCGAGGCCATTTTCAAAAACGCCAAATGTGCATTATTTTGAAGTTGATAACCTGAGCCGAAGAGTTCAGGTTTACCCTTGCCAATTAGTTCGTTGTAGCTTAGCTTTTCCTGAAAACTTGAAAATGAGTACTGCGGAAGTATGGAAAGGCCCAACCCTCCAATTATCGATGATTTTATAAATTGCTTTCGTTTCATAGTATTCTAATCCCTAATCCCTAATCCCTAATCCCTAATCCCTATTCAACACTATTTAGCCTTTAGAGATTGGCAGTTTGTCATTTGTATTCAGCATTTTGGTCATTACATAATGTATGCCAACATTTGGTATTTCAAAGGTATCTCCAATAATTTTATAGCCGTGCTTTTCATAAAATGGAACTGCATTTTTTCTAGCATTAAACCATAATCGTTCTACTTTTTTATGGATTAGAAGCTGTTCGCCATGTTCTAAAAGTAGCGCTCCAAATTTATAGCCTTGAAAAGTCTCTAAAACCGCCATTCCTCTTAGTTGGTATTGATTCTTTTCAGCAAACACTATATTACTGTTTTTTAAAAATGTTGCTACACCAACCAATTCTGATTTAAACATTAAACCTAAATGGACTGTTGTTTCTAGATCATCATCTTTAAAAACGCAATCTTCAATTGGTTTATCCTTTCTCAAAACAGGATGTCTTACAGCATAAGTGTCTTTTGATGAGATTTTTTTAATCTCAATAAAAGGATTCTCTATTTTATAGAGTTTTGCTGGCATGCCATCATATTCATCTTGCTTTACAAATTTCAAACCGCATTTTTCGATGACCCGATGGGACGCATCGTTTGCAACATCAGCATGGGCAAAAACGGCGTGTAACTTCAATGTTTCAAAACCATATTCTATACTCGCCTTAGCACTTTCAGTCGCATAGCCTCGGCCCCAATTTTTTTTATAAAACCGATAGCCCACTTCAACGTAATTTTCTTCGGGATGAAATTTGAGTCCGCACCAACCTAAAAATTCATTATTAGATTTTAAGCAAACCGCCCATCTACCCATTTTGTGCTTTTTATATTCATCATAATTGGCAATCAGTGATTTTGCGGCATTTAGGGAACTAAATTTTTTATCACCAGTAAACCTAATCACATCTTTATCTTTATTCATCTGAAATAAATGAGTGGCATCTTCTGCGATAAACTCTCTTAGGTATAGGCGTTCAGTTTCGGTAATTCGCATAACAAGTAGCTGTTTCTTAAGTCAAACTTAAAGAAAATTGAACTAACTTTCTGCCGTGAAAAAAGACTTTCGTTTCGAGTTATTAGATAAAGTGGATATCGAGTTGGTGGTGCCAATGATTCAGAAACTTTCAAATTTTAAAGTTTCTGAAACTATTTTAAAACAGCGATTTAAAGAAATGGCGACGCAAAATTACGAATGTGCCGTAGTTTATAAAGATGAAAAGTTAATTGGTGTTTGCGGAATGTGGTTCTGTACGAGACATTACAGTGGAAAATCTATCGAGATAGACCATGTTTTTATTGAGGAAGCCTACCGTAATCAAGGTCTTGGAAAAAAGTTCATGCACTGGGTTTACGAATATGCCAATACAAGAGGAGTAGAAGCGATTGAATTGAACACCTACGTTCAAAACCACGCCTCACATAAATTTTACATCAACCAGGGATTTCGAGCTATGGCTTATCATTTTGTAAAGCCCTTGGCTGGAAAATGGCCTGGCGAATAGTCTTGATATTATAAATTTTCAATCAACTGATTATACAATTTGAAGCTCTAATTCCTTTTAATTTTAAATGCTCTCAAAACTCAATTTATTTAATCAGATTTTAAACCAGAAAGATTAGCACCACTTTTAACTTCATATGCTGGTTTTCCTTTTTCAAAAATACGTGCATCTAATTGTCCTTTTAGGCTAATCAATTTTCCCTTCAACCCTCAACCAACTCCCTTCTCTTAATCCCACAACAGGTTGGGAATTAAATTGATGAAATTCTTGAATTCGGGTTTCTCGAGTTTCACCCTTATGAGTGCTGGTTGAATCTGGGTCTAAATAATGCGGATTGATATTAAAAGGGACAAAGCCAAACGTATCAAAACTTGGAGGATATACAATGGGCATATCATTTGTGGTTTTCATATCAAGTCCACAAATGTTGCTACCTGCACTTGTGCCAAGATATAGTGTGCCAGAATTCACGGCTTTTTTTATAGGTTCTAAAACCTTCAAAGCATAAAGTTGTTGAACAAGTAAAAATGTATTGCCGCCACCAACAAAAATAGCTTTGGCATTTTCTACAGCTATTTTTGCATCACTAAATGTATGGATGCCTTTAACCGTTTTTCCAATTTTTTTAAACGCAACACCTACACGCTCCGTATAAACATCGTGACTAATTCCACTTGGCCTGGCATAAGGAATAAATAAAATCTCTTGGATATTACTGAAAAATTCTTCAAGCTCATCCATTAAATAGTCTAGTGTACCGCTACCATGAACGGTCGAAGTACTGGCAATAATTATTTTTTTCATGGTGTGTATTTTTGTCGTAATTTTATTAAAGGTAAAAATTCGGATGTTTAACATAAGTTTACCTGAAATATATAAGCGAATGTAATCTGAATGTTATTACTTTATAATCTGAGTTTAAATTCAGAGTTAAATTAAAATTTAAAAAATTAAGCTTAACAGCAAACGTCCTCAACAAATTTCTAATAAATCCCTAAAATGAACAAACTTGTACTCATTACCTTTTTATTTTCAACTGCCACTTTATGTTTTGGCCAAGATATGATCAGAACTTCAATTCACGGAAAGATCATCGTAGAAGGCGGAGATATTGAGGGCATAACTATTTACAACACATCATCAGATAAAGGTGTGATTACTGATGACATGGGCGAATTTGATATTGATGTAAAGCTAAATGACAAAGTTGAGGTAAGAGCTCTACAGTATCAACAATTTAACGTAAAAATTAATCAGGCCATTTTAGATTCAAAGCGATTGCGAATATTTTTAATACAACAGATTAACAAATTGGACGAAATTCTCATTTTAACTTCTGGACTTACGGGAGAACTTCAATCTGACGTAGAGATGGTTAAAACTTTCAATCCAAAACTAGACGCTCTTTATTTCGGAATAAAAAGGAGTGATGAGTACGATTTTTCTGCAGATAATAGAACGCAGGTTGAAAATACCGCAATTCATTCACAAGTACCCAGCATGGTAAATGGCTTAAATATAGTAAACGTTGTTGATCAATTGTTACTGCCACTATTTAGGTCTGGAGCCAAGGCACGTAAAGATGTCGATATACCCAATGTTCCCGATGCCGATATTCAAAATTACCTCGGTACTGAATTTTTGGTAGATAATTTTAATATTCCAAAGGACAAGGTGGACGAGTTTATTCAATATGTTGAAAACGAAGATTTCGATTTTAATCTTTTAAACTACGGTAATGAGCTAGAGTTTTTGGAGCTTCTAAATACAAAAAGTAAGGAATTTTTAAACACTGAAAGTGGAAAGGACTAAAGCCATTGTTCTTTTTATGGGACTTTTCGCATGTACAATTACAAATGCCCAAATGGTTAATATTGAAGGTCGCATAGTTGCTTCTGGAGATTTGGTTGGTATTCATATTATAAACAAAACGGCGAGTCGGTTCACAATTACAAATGATAATGGTGTTTTTGAAATTCCTGCCAAACTCAATGATACTATATCTATTTCGGGTATCCAATACAGCCAAAAGGAAATCATTATCGACCAGATTATACTTCAGACCAAAAAAATGACTGCTTATCTCGAAGATAAAATCAACGAACTCGATGAAGTTCTCGTCGGGAAAATCCTTACAGGCAACTTACTCTCAGATATTGAAAACAGCGATGCCAAGCCTGATATTAATTTTTATGACCTCGGAATTCCGGGATATACGGGAAAACGAAAAACCCAAAGCGAAAGGCGACTTTACGAAGCTCAATCTGGCGTAGGACTCGTTCCTTTAAACCCATTGCTAAACTGGATATCTGGCAGAACAAAACGACTGAAAAACCAAGTCAAGCAGGAAGCTCAGGATAAACGCATGCGAGCTGCCGACGCCGAACTTTCCGAAGTACTTTTTGAAATTGAAGATTTGGATGAGGCCAAGCGGAATGAATTCTATTATTTTGCCTCGGAAGACCCAAAATTCATGGGCATTAGCAAGAAAAATAATGACTTGGAAATGCTGGAATTTTTGACTGAAAAATTAAAGGTTTATAAACTTCAGAGTGAAACCGATTGACTACATAAGCACTTTACTACTATGTTTTCTTTATTTATATTCAGGGGCACAGACCCTCGTGCTGAAGGGAAGGGTCATTGCAAATGAAGATCTTGTTGGAATTCACGTACTTAATATTTCAGAAAAAAAATATGCCGTAACTAATGGAAGTGGAGGGTTTGAAATCCCCGTACGGCTCAATGATACTATTGTGTTTAGGAGCGTGCAGTACGAGCCATATCAACTCACCATCAGTGAAACTATCATTAGGGATAGGTATATTGAAATCCAATTAAAAGACCGCATTAATAAGTTGGACGAGGTTGTCGTCGGAAAAATCCTCACCGGAAATCTCCTTTCAGATATTGAGAATAGTGATGCCAAGAGAGATATTAATTTTTATGATTTGGGTATTCCTGGCTATACCGGTAAATTGAAAACCCAAAGCGAACGAAAATTTGAAGAAGCCGACAGCGGTAAATTTATCTATTATTACGGGATAGGAGTTGCCATCAACGTTCACAAAATTTTAAACCGAATTAGTGGGCGCACCAAAGAAATGAAACATCGCGTGCTTCTTGAGGCCCAATTGTCCTGCATGAATCGAGCAAAATCTGATTACGCCGAAATACTTTTTGGTACTAAGCAAATAGAAGATCATCTTATTGCAGGTTTCTTTTATTATGTTGCTGAAGATAAAAATTTTGAAACACATTGTAATACAAACAACAGCATGGCGATGTATGAGTTTTTGGTTGAAAAGCTATTAGAATTTGAAAATGAAGTTGGTTGTTTTGAAAGACTGATTTTCATTATTAAGTTATTCTGTTCTCAATAGTCATTTTCAATTGACATTCGCATTATTCCAAAGAGAAATTCATTTTCAACTTTCTCTCCTTAACATTTTATTATCTATGTTTCGACTTTAATTTTTCTATTTTTACAAACTATTGATTAATATGAAAATCATCAAATTTACTGTCTTGGTAGCTCTGTTTTTAATATCTACTTCAGTTGCGCATAAATATTATGTGAGTGTAACGCAGATAGAATATGTTTCAGAGAAAAGTAGCCTTCAAATAATAACACGTATCGATGTGGATGATCTGGAATTGACCTTGCAGGAGCGTTATGATAAATCCATTGACCTTACAACTTTAAACGAAAAGCCAACGGTTGATGATTATCTTATAAAATATCTCAAGGCCAAACTAAATATAAAGGTCAATTCAAAAAACATCAATTTTACTTTCTTAGGTAAGAAATATGATAATGATCAAGTAGTTTGTTATCTCGAAGCCACCGACATAAAAGATATTAAGTCAATAGAAGTGAAAAATACAGTTCTTTTTGATAACTTTCCAGAACAGAAAAATGTTCTTAAAATAACGATGTTCAAAGAACGTTTTAACCGCATTTGCTCGCGGGCAGATGACACTGAACAACTCAATTTTTAATATAAAACCACTATTAATATTCCGCACATGAAAATTTTAAAGTACTTATGTCTGTCTCTCTTATTTGTTTCTTTTGCCACTTTTGCTCAAGAACAAGAAAAAGAAGCTAGAAAACCAGGTCACAAAAACGAAAATAAGTTTAAGCAGCTCTACGATGAGTTTGCAACACCAAATATGTTCAGAACGGGTTCTGGTGCGCCCGGACCGGCTTACTATCAACAACAGGCCGATTATAAAATGGACATAGAAATTAATGATGAAACCGCTGTACTTAGTGGTTATGAAACCATTACTTACACCAACAAATCTCCCGATGAGCTTAAATACCTTTGGGTACAGTTGGATCAAAATGTTAGGAAGAAAGATTCGCCTTCAAAAGATATTAACTCTGGAGGTATTACCCCAGCCTTATCTCCATCGCGATACGCTTCTTCTTATTTGGAAGAAGATTTTGACGGAGGTTTTAATATTGAAAAAGTTTTGTCAACAGATGGTAAGGCATTGCCCCATACCATTAATCAGACCATGATGCGGGTAGAGTTACCCGAGCCAATGGAACCTGGCGATCAGTTTACTTTCGATATCAAATGGTGGTATCAAATCAACAACCACGTAACAGATGGTGGCCGTTCAGGCTATGAATTGTTTGACGATGGTAACCGCAATTATGTCATTGCCCAGTTTTATCCAAGAATGGCAGTTTACAACGATGTGGAAGGATGGCAGAATTCACAATTTTGGGGGCGGGATGAATTTGCATTACCCTTCGGAAATTTTGAAGTAAATATTACGGTTCCTGCTGACCACTTGTTAGATGGTACAGGAAAACTAACCAACAGGAAAGACGTGTTTTCTAAAGACATGATGAAGCGTTACGAAAAAGCACAAAAATCTTTCGATGAACCTGTTGTTATTTCTACCCAAGCGGAAGCGGAAGCAAGGGAAAAAAACCGTTCTAAAAAGAAAAATACTTGGAAACTTTATGCTGAAAATGTAAGAGATTTTGGTTTCGCTACATCCCGGAAATACATTTGGGATATGATGGCGGTAAAAATTGGCGGAAAGGATATCATGGCAGTCTCTTTATATTCTAAAGAAGGGAATCCACTATGGGAGCAATGGTCAACCAAAGCGGTTGCGAGTACCTTGAAATCTTATTCCCGTATGACCTTTGATTACCCATACCACAAAGCAATTTCGGTCCATGCCAGACGTCAAGGTATGGAGTACCCTATGATTTGCTGGAACTATGGACGTCCTGACGAAGATGGAAATTATGACGACCGAACTAAATATGGAATGATGAGTGTGATTATCCATGAAGTTGGCCATAATTTTTTCCCAATGATTGTTAATAGTGATGAGCGTCAATGGACTTGGATGGACGAAGGCTTAAATACATTTACCCAATATATTGCAGAGCAGGATTTTGGTGAGTGGTATCCAAAAGCTTTGTCTGAAGGCGATGATAAATACCCATCACGTCGAGGACCGGCCAAGAATATTACCTATTATATGGGTGGCGATCAAGATTATATCGCCCCGATAATGACTAAAGGTTTAAACACCTACCAGTTTGGAAATAATGCCTACGGAAAACCAGCAACAGCTTTAAATATTTTACGTGAAACTGTCATGGGACGAGAGCTTTTTGATTATGCCTTTAAGGAATATGCACACCGTTGGATGTTTAAGCACCCAACGCCAGAAGATTTTTTTCGAACCATGGAAGATGCTTCAGCATTTGATTTAGACTGGTACTGGAGAGGTTGGTTTTATTCAACAGATTGGGTAGATATAGGAATAAAAGACGTAAAGAAATACTATGTGTCTTCCAAGCCAAATCAATATGCTAAAAATTATGCAGCGAGTAGAAATCTAGATTTGGATGCATTGGAGTTGGTTTATTTAGCCGAAGAAGGTGACGAAGATTTTGACGAAAACTTGAAACAAGGCAATCCTGAAGATAATTCTACCACTTTGAAAACATATATGATGGATAACTTCACGCCAGAAGAACGTGAAAACATTAAAAAACCCAAGTACTTTTATGATATCACGTTTGAAAAGCCAGGAGGGTTGGTTATGCCGATTATCGTAAAATATACTTACGCAGATGGTAGTTCTAAAACAGAAACGTATCCTGCCCAAATTTGGAGATATAACGATAAGGAGGTCAGCAAGGCAATAGCTTCAGAAAAAGAAATTGTTTCTATCCAGTTAGATCCAAATTTAGAAACAGCAGACATAGACACTACAAATAATTCTTGGCCTAAAGAAACTAAGAATAGCGAATTTGATAATTTTAAAGAAAGCGTTAAGGATTAATCGCAATCAAAATTGATGAAACAAAAGCCAGCACTACAGCTGGCTTTTTTTATTAATAAAACTCAATATCTGAGTGATTGGAAAGCTACCTTAGCCAAGCGTTTTTGATGGTTCAACAAATAATCTCGAGTTAATATAAGATCAAAAATTTGAAACCAATTCTTAAGATTTCACAATAAAATCATTTTTAAGAAGAGTTTTATATAATTTCACTTCCAACTGATTATATTTGTGGCGTGATATATTTAGCAACATTCTTATTTATCGGTACTACAGAGATTATATTCATTTTACTTCTCGTGGTTTTAGTTTTTGGTGCAGATAAACTTCCAGAGATTGCACGGGGTATGGGCAAAGGGATGCGTATGCTCAGGGATGCGTCAACTGATATCAAATCTGAAATCACTAAAACAGTTGATAAGCAAGGTATCGATACCAACATTACCAAAAATGTTAGTGACGAAATCAGTAAGGTCAAAGATGACTTAGAGGATTTCACGGGTTCTATTGGCCGCGGGCCGAAATAATTCTTATTTCTTTTTTTTAATTTTAACTCAACTAACTTGGTCGCTCTGCATTGGACATAGTTTATTTGCTGAAATTATTTTTGTACAATAGCGAAAGAAATTTTTTGGTAAAAGAACTATATATGTTGCGTTTTTTCATCAAGAAAATAATAAGAGTATCTCGTTTTGAGACTTTATTGTTTCTTCAGTTTTGTAAGGCCTATGTCATTTAATAGCCTTCCACGAATTCTTGCTTATTCAAAACAGAACTTTATTAATTCCCATCACTTAATAAAACATCTAGGGTTAACTAACGTTCGTATATTAACTTCGCCGTTAAATTTATAATATGTCTATTTCTTTTAAAAAAAGTTGGGTAAAATGGCCTTTCAGAATTTTGATTGGTGGGATTGCTCTGGTGATTTTATTTTGGCTTTCCATTTATTTAGGGGTTTGGGGAAAACTACCTAATAAAACTGATTTAGCAGATATCAAGCAAGCTGAAGCTACGCTTTTACTGGATACCAATGAAAAGTTGATTGGTAAATATTTTATTTTTGATAGGCAAATGGTCGTTTACAAAGACCTACCGAAGCACTTAATAGATGCACTTGTCGCCACAGAAGATGCTCGGTTTTATGAGCATGGCGGCGTTGATTATACCAGTTTGTTAAGGGTATTTTTCAAAACAATTTTATTGCAAGATAATTCAGCAGGGGGCGGAAGTACCATTAGTCAGCAATTGGTAAAAAATATTTACGGGAGGGAATCCCACGGTTGGTTTTCAATGCCCGTTAACAAAATTAAGGAAATGATAGTGGCCAAGCGTATGGAGACTATTTATTCAAAACAAGATATCTTGACCCTATATTTGAATACCGTACCCTTTAGCGAAAACACCTTCGGAATAGAGAGTGCATCACAGAAATTCTTCAATACCTCCACTAAAAACCTTAGTTTATCCCAATCGGCAACTTTGGTAGGTACACTTAAGGCATCACATAGTTATAATCCGAGATTATTTCCAGAACGCAGTCAGTTGAGACGTGATGTGGTTTTGCAGCAGATGACCCTCAACGGTTATATTGATGAAGCGTTGCAAGAGACCACCCAATCTCAACCTTTGGAAATTGACTATCGTCTTTTCAAACATGACGAAGGCACAGCGGCTTATTTTAGGGAACAGGTAAGATTGGATGTCGTCAAATTATTGGACAGTTTAGAACGTCCGAAGAATAAAAAATATGATTTGTATAAAGACGGTTTAAAAATTCATACCACCTTAGATGTGAACATGCAACTTTATGCCGAAAACGCCATGAAGCAGCATTTAGAGGTTTTGCAAAAACAATTTGAAAACGGTTATGGTGATAATGCGCCCTGGCTGAACAAAGAGTTTTTAAAGAGCAAGATCAAAAATTTAGGGCTTTATAAAAATTTACAAAGAAAAAAGTTCAAGGACCAAGAAATAATGGATTCCCTTAATGTAAAGAGCAATCACAAATTGTTTACATGGGAAGGTGACACCATCCAATTGACGTCAACGATTGATAGTTTAAAACAGTCCCTTAAATTTTTAAATACTGGCTTTGTCGCTTTAGATCCTCAATCTGGTGCGGTAAAAGCCTATGTGGGAGGGATTAATTACGAACATTTTAAATACGACCATGTCTTAAAATCAAAACGACAGGTCGGCTCTACTTTTAAGCCTATTGTTTATACGGCAGCACTAGAAAACGGGATGGATGCCTGCACTTATATTCCTGTAAAAGCAATAACTTATACCAATGAAAAAGATTGGACACCCACCAATAGTGGCGATGAAGAAACCGATGATTACCTTAATTATTCCTTGGAATATGGTTTGAGCAACTCCGTAAATACTATTGCCGTTAAGGTTTTGGAAGACGTTGGTATTGCCGCTACAATTGCACAAGCTGAAAAAATGGGCATCACCTCAAAATTACCAAGAGTACCATCCTTGGCTTTGGGTACTGCCGAATTATCCTTAATGGAAATCGCAACGGCATACACCGCGTACGCTAATAAAGGTCGTATTGCAAAACCTTTTTATATCTCTAAAATAGAAGATAAAAACGGAAGGGTTATTTATGAAAGAGAAAGTCCCGACGAACAACCTGAAGCATTCTCCGAAGACACTAATCAGCTTATGATCGAGATGATGAAATCGACCATAAATTCTGGTACCGCCAAGCGCATTCGCTCCACCTATAATCTAAAAAATGACCTTGCCGGTAAAACGGGCACCACCCAAAATAATAAGGACGGATGGTTTGTTGGGGTAAGTCCTAAACTGGTCATGGCAGCTTGGGTTGGTAATGACGACCACCGAATCGGTTTTAGTAGTACAGGAATTGGTCAAGGCGCAAATTCAGCATTACCGGTGGTTGCCTTATTTTTAAAGCAGATGAACAGTGACGCCGATTTCAACGCGATAACAAAAGCTCAATTTGAAAAACCTTCCGAAGCTATTATTGCAGCACTTGATTGCGACACTGAAAAACGTGATGGCTTTTTAAAACGCCTGTTCACAAAGAAAAGAGATGAAAAGGAATTTGATAAGGAGGAAGATGATAAAGACAAAAAAGAGAAAAAAGGGATATTTTCGTTTTTGAAGAAGCGTAAGGATTGATTGTAAAATTATCGCTATCTACTTTTTAGTTGTAATTTTCATTGAATTTCAATTCTCTCTCCTTTCCATCTTAATACTGTTTTTCAAAATAACAGTATCAGCATTTCTATTTTAGTTAATTGCTTTATTAATAGAATATCCACTTAGTTTTAGCAGTTTGTGAATAATACGAGGTGCACGCTTTTCATCTGAAGATTTTGACATTTCAATATTATTATTTCATTAAATTTGATTTTCATATTTTGAAAAATAAGGATTCAAAGCGATAAGACTAGGATTTTGGAACGACATAGAAACAGAAATCTTATTTTATGGAAACAACTCAAGAATGGTGATGTAAATGCCATGGGTAAGTTGTACGATCATTTTGCTGACGAGCTTTTTACTTATGGTTCTCAATTTTGTTCAGACAGATCGCTGGTTATGGACGCCATTCACGATTTATTTTTAAACCTTTATAAATACCGAAAAAACCTCGCCAATACAGATAATGTTGAGTACTATTTGATGCGTTCATTGAAAAATACCGTTTTGCAATTGGTAAAGAACAGAAACGTTTCAACACTCTTGACCGATGCAAATTCTAAAATCATAACAGAATCTAACTGCGAGGAGCAAATTATTACCAGCGAAATACAAACTGAACACTCCTATAAACTTACCAAGGCACTGGGTAATTTAAGTAAAAAGCAACGTAAAAGTTTGTTTTTACGCTTTACCAAAGAACATTCCTACGAAGAAATAGCAGATATTATGAAAATTTCGGTGCAATCTGCGCGCACCAATATCTATCGCTCTATCAAGACGTTACGTCAACAGATGCAGTCATTTTTTCTCTTGTTTTAAAAAATCTTTATTTTTTTTGTCTATATAAGAGGCATTGCTCACTTATCATTATAGAGTCAAGTGGTTTTAGTTGAAATCCTTTCAAGATTCTAAACTCAAATCATTCCTACATTTTTCTGATGAAAGACAAAAATCAAAATAAATTGAATTTTAAATACCTAAGTTCTAAAGAGAAAGCGCAATTAAAAGACCGAATTAAAACCTCTGTGTTTGGGCATATACAACGTAAGCGACGCTTCAGATTTGGTCTCGCAGCATCAGCGGCCGTTATTGTTCTGTTGGTGTCCTTAACCATTGCAAACTATAGTGTTACCGAAACTTCCGAAATGCAACAAGTGGTAGATTCGTTAGAGGGCCAAACAGATTCTGAAAGTACACTATTAGTTTTGGAGGGCAATCAAAAAATCGTTGTTTCAGATCAAGAGTCTTCAATCAGTTACTCTAATTCAGGTAGCACAGTTAATATCGGAAACTCAAAATCCTATCAGCAAGACACCTCCGAAACCAACAAACTTATTTATAACACCTTGATTGTCCCCTATGGCAAACGTTCGGAAATTGTACTTTCTGACGGAACGAAGGTGTGGTTGAATTCTGGCTCAAAGTTGGTTTTTCCATCTGCCTTCCGAAGTGAAAATCGGGAAGTTTATTTAGAGGGCGAGGCTATTTTTGAAGTAGAACACGATTTGAATAAACCATTTCTAGTTGCATCAAACAACCATAAAATTGAGGTGTTGGGTACGGTTTTTAACGTAAGCAACTATAAGGGTGATTCTGAAATCTCTACGGTGCTCAAATCTGGTAGCGTTCAAATAAACTATAAGTCTGGCCGATTTTTTAAATCTAACGAAAGTTTGAAAATCAAACCTAATCAAATGTCAATCTTTAAAAAGGAAGCCGGCGAAACAGCGGTAACCAATGTAGATATTGAGCCTTATTTCTCATGGCGTGATGGTGTTTTTATTTTTCAGAACGATGACCTAAAATCTATCATGAAGAAAATAGCGCGCTATTATAATGTTGAAATTGACATCAAGGATGAGGATTTGGCTAACGATTCTTTTTCTGGCTATTTGGATGTTAAAGATAGTATTGAGAGCGTCATGCAGACTATAAAAGATACAGAGACTTCAGATTTTGATTATCAATTTGTTGATGATAATAGAATAATAGTAAACAAAACAAGCCTTATGAAATAAAAAAAAACTAGAAGATGCGCCAACATCTTCTAGCTAAAAAGATTAATACCACCATCGTAAACAGTAATACTAACCACTAACACAAAATTATGAATAAAAACAAGACGCTTTGGCCTCAATTTAGGGTAAAGTCCTTTAGTCACTATCTGGTTCAAATTATGCGAATTTTTTTAATTTTAATCACCATCGGTTTTAGTTCGGCTTTTGCAAATACATCTAATGCTCAAACTAAAATTGACATTAAGGTCAATCAAGTTGGTCTGGAAGATTTGTTCAAGGAAATTCAAAGTAAAAGCGAGTACATATTCTTTTATAAGGATGATGTGATTGATTTTAAGGTTTCTATCGAACTTAAAGGAGCAACCGTTGACAAAATTCTTGATGAGGCTTTGGTAAACACAAATTTGACCTATAAGATTTCAGATAGGCAGATTGTTGTTATGAAAAAAGCTACCGATGCGAAAGAACTTCAGCAGAATGTGCAGCAGAGAAAAATCAACGGAACGGTAAAGGATTCTAAAGGCGTACCACTTGCAGGGGCAACCGTTCTTATTAAGGGAACTAAAAATGGCACTTCTACAGATTTCGACGGTAATTTTGAACTTTCCGTACCAGACGATGCCACAACTTTAGTTTTTACATATTTAGGTTTTCTATCGAAGGAGGTTGCTATTGATGGGCAGACTTCCCTAGAAATAGTGATGGAAGAAGACAATACCGCACTTGATGAAATAGTAGTTATTGGTTATGGTACAGAGAAAAAGGCCTTATTGAGTGATGCCATAGGCTCAGTTAGTGCTAAACAAATAGAAGATTTACCGGTTGCTTCTGTTGACGGCGCACTTCAAGGTCAAGTAGCCGGGGTGCAGGTCAATCAAAACTCAGGAACACCTGGTGGTGAGATGTCTGTTAGAATTAGAGGTCTTACTTCAATTTCTGGTTCTGGACAACCACTTTATATTATTGACGGGATTCCCGTGACCACTGGCGATTTTGCCCAAATAGGATATTCAGGGCAAGGTTCAAGCGCATTGACCGACCTTAACCCAAGCGATATCGAATCCATGAGTATTTTAAAGGATGCCTCGGCAACCGCTATCTACGGTGCTAGAGCCTCTAACGGGATTGTACTCATTACTACAAAGCGTGGAAAAAAGCAAAAATCAGTCGTTAACGTTAACGTATATTCTGGAGTGCAACGCGCTTGGAACAGATTGGACATGCTCAATGCAAGACAATGGAAGGAATATAGAAATGACTTAACCAACTCGACAATTTTTACCCAAGAGCAAATCAATGATAATTCTGTAGATGTAGATTGGCAAGATGTTATTTTTAGAACGGCACCAATTAGCAGTTATGAGATTTCGGCGAGAGGTGGCTCTGAAAAAACTCAATTTTTTATGAGCGGAACGGTTTTCAGTCAGGAAGGTATCTTGATTGGTACTGATTATAACCGAGTCAATGCACGTATTAATATTGACCATCAGTTATCAGAAAAAGTAAAACTGGGTGCAAGTATTGGGTTGAGTTATGCCAAGACCGATAGGGTGGAAGGTGACCAAACGCTTGAAGGCCCATTGCCCAATGGGATTTCTACACCAGCGATATTCCCGATTTTTAATGAAGATGGGAGTTATAATCAACAAGGTCCTTACAGCAATGCTCTTTCAATTGCCAGAGAGGCTATAAACGAAAATTTTTCCTATAGAACAAATTCCAACATTTATATAGATTATAATATTACCAAAGATTTGACCTTATCTTCCAAATTGGGAATTGATTTCTTGAATTTTCGGGAACACGCTTACGAATCTACAAGAACCGTACAGGGTGCAAAATTTAATGGGCTAGGTTTTGAGACCTACAGTAATATTTCAAATATTGTATCGAACAATCTTTTAAAATATAATAAACGATTTGATAGGCATCGTGTGGAAGCCTTGGTAGGTTATAGTTTTGAGAAACGTAATTTTCGCTCTTCTTTTATTAGAGGTCAGGATTTTGCAGATGATGATTTGGAATATATCAGTTCAGCGTCAACCATTGTTTCTGCAAGTGCAAATGCTTCAGACAGAGGGCTACGTTCTTATTTTGGTCGTTTAAATTATAATTTTAGCGATAAATATATTCTTAACCTTACTGGAAGATTTGATACCTCCACCGTTTTTGGTGACAACAATAGAACTGGATTTTTTCCTGCAGCATCTGTTGCTTGGCGAGTATCACAGGAAGATTTTATGAAAAATCTCGAAGTAGTTTCAGATTTGAAATTTAGAGTGAGTTACGGTCTAACTGGTAGTGATGATATTGGTACGTTCCTGTTCTCTGAACTTTACGGAAATTCATCTTATAACGGTCAGCCCGCCATATTTCCTAGCAATATTCCCAACCCAGACTTAAAGTGGGAAAGTACCAAGCAGTTTAACGTAGGTATCAACCTTGGATTGTTAGATGATAGAATAACACTAACTGCCGATTACTACAATAAACAGACCGACGATTTGCTATTGAGTCGTCCCTTGTCTTCGAGTTCTGGATTTTCTTCCATTACCGAAAATGTAGGAAAGGTTGAAAATAAAGGGGTAGAGCTTACTATAGCAACACAGAACCTGACTGGCAAATTTACCTGGAATACCCAATTCAATATTTCGGGAAACCGTAATAAGGTATTGGAGCTTTTCAACGGTCAGCCCATCGATGATATCGGTCGTGGCGGAAACCGTATCATGGAAGGTCAGCCAATTGGTATATTTTACAGTTTTGAATCACTTGGTGTGGATCCATCAACGGGAGATATTGTTTATGCCGACACAAATTTTGACGGTGTAATCACATCAGCCGACCGAACTATTGTTGGGAACCCACATCCAGATTTTATAGGAGGGCTAACCAATAATTTTTCCTATAAGGGCATTGATCTGAGTATTTTTCTTCAAGGGTCTTATGGTAACGATGTGTTTCATGGCTCAAGACTTTTCTTAGAATCCCTACAAGGCGGGGACAACCAGATTGCGGCCGTAACTAGACGTTGGATGCAACCTGGGGATATCACCGATATTCCTAGAGCAACCACAGACCCAGTCAGTGCTGCGCAGAACAAAAGAGTATCCTCTAGATTTTTGGAAGATGGCTCATACCTAAGGATTAAGAATGTAACCCTGGGATATACCATTGATAGCGCCACTCTAAAAAAGGGATTTTTCGATTCCATTCGGGTGTATCTCACAGCGCAAAATTTATTCACTTTTACTAATTATACGGGGCTAGACCCAGAGGTCAATTATAGAGGTGATGATAATGCGGTTATCGGTACAGATTTCTTTACCTATCCGCAAGCGCAGACGTTCACGCTCGGTGTTAATTTAAAAATGTAAAAACAGATGAAGAAGATTTTATATATCATTTTAAGTATGACCATGATTTTGTCCTGTGATGTGTTGGACGTAGAACCCCAAAATTCTATCTCTGCTGAAAATGCTTTCAAGACTAAAGAAGATATTGATAAAGGAATTTTAGGTGCTTATGCCTCATTCCAAAGTTTAAGTTACTACGGCAGAACATACCCTATTTTCTCTGATTTGGCAGCCGATAATCTAGACCATCCATTAGATGCCACGGCAGTAGAATATAACCAAGTGGATAACAACAACCTGTTGCCAGAAAATGCAACAAATTCTAATATGTGGGCTATTATTTACGATGGCATCAATGTGGCGAACAACGTTATCACAAAAGTTCCGACCATAGCTGGTATGACCGCCGAAGAAAAAGATGCAGCCTTGGGTGAGCTTTATTTTATTCGGGCGTTGAATCATTTTAATGCGCTTAACTATTACGGGGCCATTCCCCTAAAATTAACGCCAACGGTTGGAGTCAATAGTCTGGATGCGCCTAGAGTTCCAGTAGATGAAGTTTATAATCAGCTCATAAGCGACTTGACGTTTGCTTCAGATAATTTGTCCAGTTCGGGTAACAAGACCAGGACTTCAAAATATGCTGCAAAAGCATTATTGGCAAGAGTGCTTCTTTATAGTGAAAACTATGAGCAGGCGGCCGCAATCGCTTCCGAAGTTATAGATGACGGTGGTTACACCTTATTGGATAATTATGCCGATATTTTTTTAGAGGAAGGTACTGCGGAATCTATCTTTGAGATTGCTTTTACCCAATTGGAACGTAACCGAATTGCCGAATATAATTTTCCACGGTCCCTAAATGGTCGTCGTGAGGTAAAACCATCCGAAGATTTGTTGGAAGCTTACGAGGAAGATGACGAACGTTTTGGCGCCAGTTTAGCGTTTGAAGGTACCGAAGCCTATTCTATTAAATACGACGACCTTAGTATTGGTGGTGATAATTTTATTGTCCTGAGATTAGCTGATATGTATTTAATTCGTGCAGAGGCCTTAGCAAAAGGTGCTGCGCCAAATGCGACCCAAATAAAAGCAGATTTGAATATAGTACGGTCGCGTGCTGGACTATCTCCGGTAACTTCAAATGACATCAATCAATTAATTTCAGCAATAGAAAGGGAGCGCAGGGTAGAATTTGCTTTTGAAGGTCACCGTTGGTTTGACCTCGTGAGAACCAATCGAGCCCAAGCCGTATTATCAAATGTGACCAATAGCAACCAAACCTTGTTCCCAATTCCTTTTGATGAAATCCAAACCAATAATGACCCCAACATGGTTCAAAACCCAGGGTACTAAATAACTAATTAGCAAAAAATAGATATATGCAAACTCTAATTTACAGATACAGTTTAATCGTCACTTTACTTTTACTGGTATTTTCATGTCAAAATGATGATGATGTTATAGCACCACAATCGCAAGCAGAATTTACGGCAAGTGCTACCGAAGTTGCCATTGGTGAAATCATTCAGTTTACAAATAACTCACAAAATGCAACCGCATTTGCTTGGAGTTTTGGCGATGGAACCACTTCAAATCAAGTGTCTCCTACAAAATCTTACCAAAGCAGCAACACGTTTTTAGTCAGCTTGGTTTCTACCGGTTCAGGTGGCTCTACAGTTTCTAATATGCAGATAACGGTAACACCGGCAAGCTCATTTTCAGTAGAAGATGAAGATAATTTAATGGCAGGCATTCCCGTTCAGTTTACTAATGAGTCTATTGGTGCCACGAGTTTCAGTTGGAATTTTGGAGATTCAGATAGTTCTACCTCAACCGATGAGAATCCGACATTCACCTATACTTCCGAAGGTACTTACACCGTTTCTTTGACGGCAACCACAAGCTTTGGTTCAAATGTTTCAACTCGGGAAATCACGGTTGCCATGGCGCCAGAGCTTCCTGATACCTTATACTACATAGATTTGGGAGATGATTTTCTTCGAAGTTTGGTTTTAGATGGTACTAGTACGCCAAACGATGTGCTTAACTTAGTGGGTAAAGGCGGTGTTGGTATAACCTATGATTCAACTAACGAAAAAATCTACTTCAGCGATTTCGATACGCCTCCCTTCGGAAATATTTGGCGTATTGACCTCGATGGTTCAAACCTGATAAATATCGCTTCAAATATTAATGATCCCTACGGAATAGACATAGACGAAACCAACGGAAAAGTATATTGGGTGGATAATGACGGTAAAGTTTCAAAAGCAAATTTAGATGGGTCAAGTCCTGAGGTTGTAATAAACAATCCTGATGCAGCGTGGAGAGACTTAACTCTAGATGTTGAAAATAATAAGATGTACATTATTGATGCCAGTGTTAGTGACCGCATGTATGTAGCTGATTTAGATGGTACGAACGGGCAGGATTTAATTACGGGACTTTATGGATACGCCGTGGCTGTTGATACTGTAAATGACAAACTATATTATGATGACCAAATTGCTGGAGAGTTGAGAGTAGCCAATTTAGACGGTTCAAACATTCAAACTATTGATACCGATGGTTCCAGAATTTATGGAATGCAAATCGATAACGAAGATGGTAAATTATATTGGTCAGGTCGTGATTCTGGAGAATTATATCGTGCCAATTTAGATGGTACCGATAGAGAAATATTACAAGGTGGTTTAGGCAGCCCAAGAGGAATTGTACTTATAAAATAATAGATGATGAAACGAGCATGCTAAAAAGTTTATCATTTAACGAAATGATTAATTGCGAATAGCATGTGCCAATTAAGAAACAATAAATAGAAACACATGAAACGAGCATGTTCAAAATTTATCATTTAACAGAATGATTAATTGCGAATAGCATGTGCCAATTAAGAAACAATAAATAGAAACACATGAAATATAAAATTATAGCATTACTACTTATTGCATTTGGTGGTTTTTTTCAGTCTTGTTCTGATGATGACTATCCTGTGCCGGCAGCAAGTACAGTACCACAATTCACGTTTACCATTAGCAACGATGAATTTGCACCAGCAACCGTAACTTTCGATAACAGTTCAATTGTTCCAGAAAATGTCGGTGAGGCCACTTATTACTGGAATTTTGGTAACGGAGATTCCTCTACCGATACCAATCCTAGCTATACCTATTCAGAGCCAGGGGCTTATAATGTAAGTTTGGTGGTGACGACTTCCGAATCTTTGGAAATTAGAGAAACGGTTTCAACGATTGTTATAAAAGATCCAAATGCGGTTGGTGTTCCTATTTATTATACCAATGGAAGTACCGTTTTTCAAGGCTTGATAAATGACCAACCCGCAATATTTACACCTTTCAATGATTTTGTACCACAATCTGCTTACGACATTGTGCTAGATGCCGCAAATGAGACGCTTTACATTAGCGACTTAGGGGCTGGAAAAATATATAAGGCGAATACAGATGGCAGCGGCTTTTCAGATTTTAGAACAGGGTTGGATGCACCCATCGGTATGGCCATAGATTTTGATTCTAATAGTTTGTATTGGACTACGGGCACAGGAATTCAAAGGGCCGATTTAGATTCAGACGACCTTACTCAAATAGAGGACTTTGCCACAGGGCAAGCTGATCCAGAAGGTGTTTCGATCCACGTACCAACTGGTAAAGTGTATTGGGGTAATTACGATGGCGGTATTTGGTCTAAAAATCTTGACGGTACTGGAGAAACTATGATAATACCAGATATAGAAACCGGAAGTATGAAGGTTATCAATGACCGTATTTACTTTGACGAATTTGTGGGTTCAGGAGATATCAGGTTGAAATCTGCCGCTTTAGACGGCTCAAATATCACCACAATTGCCACGGGAATTAGTCGACCAATTTACGGCATTGGGTACGATTCCGCCGAAGGCAAACTGTATTATGGCGACCGTGATACTGACGCAATGATGCGTATTAATTTAGACGGTACGGGCTCAGAACTTTATTATCAGGCTTCGGGAGATACCCGTGGAATTGTAATTGCAAACTAGATTTTAATGAGATATTTGAACATAACGTTATATAGTTTGGTTACGCTAGTTTTTACAATTAGCTTGAACCACCTAAACGCACAAGAATTAGATTCCCAAGGAAAGTTGGTAATTATCGGGGGTGGTTCAAGACCTTCTAGTATGATTGATAGAATCATAAAAGAATCTGGTGTTGATCAAAGTGGCTACGGAATAATCCTACCCATGTCCAGCATTGAACCAGACTCAGCGATTTTCTATGCGAAGATTCAATTTAAGGAAAAGGGTTTGGATAATGTGATGGGGCTTGATTTTAAAAAGGATGACACATTCAATACCTCAAAAATCGATTCCTTGAAAAAAGCAAAACTAATTTATATATCGGGAGGCGACCAAAACCGATTTATGGACATCGTTGCAGGAACTGAAATTGAAAAGGCCATTCACTTTGCATACAATAATGGAAGTCTTATTGCAGGTACAAGCGCAGGTGCAGCCGTAATGAGCAAGATGATGATTACAGGAACGGAGCTGAAACATCCAGAATACTCGTCAACTTTTAGAAACATCGAATCTGAAAACATCGAACTCAAAAAAGGTTTGGGGCTGATTTCCGAAGTTATAATTGACCAGCACTTTGTAAAGCGAAGCCGTTACAATCGGTTGATTAGCGCAGTTATTGAGCATCCTGAACTTCTGGGTATTGGTATTGACGAATCTACCGCAATCTTGGTAAATGGCAAAACAATTGAAGTAATCGGAGATTCCCAGGTGGTGGTTATCAAAAACACGGAGCAATCAAAAACTCACTTTCAGGAAAAGATTGGAGCGCAAAACCTTCAATTGAATATATATTTGCCAAATGAAACCTTTATTTTAGAATAAAATAAAAACACGAAAATGTGCATATCAATGAACTTATTGTTTGATTAATTGATTATTAGCCAAGAGTATGCCTGTACTGAGTTGGTTGAAGTACCACAAATAAAAAATAGAAATAAATAAATGAAATATATATTTTCAGTAGTCATAGTTTTCAATCTAATCTTTTGTTTTGGGGCTTATTCTCAAAATGGAAAAACTGAAAAAAAGATTATCAAGTCAGTGGATAATCATTTGGAAAGTTCTTTTGAATTATTGAAAACGTCGGTCAACATCAACAGCGGTACCATGAATTTTGAAGGAGTTAAAGCTGTGGGGAGCTTGTACCAAAAGGAGCTGGATGCTTTGGGGTTTCAGACAGAAATGACTTCGGGCGAATCTTATAATCGAGCAGGACATCTCGTTGCAAAAATGGAAGGTACTAAAGGCCCTAAATTTTTAATGATTGGTCATTTAGATACGGTTTTTGAATTGGATAGTCCGTTTCAGGAGTATATGATGCTGAATGATTCCGTTATAAAAGGTCCAGGAGTAGCCGATATGAAAGGCGGGGACGTGATTATTATCTTAGCGATGAAAGCCTTAAAGGATGCAGGTGTTCTAAAGGATATGGGAATAGAGATCATCATGACTGGCGATGAAGAAAAAAGTGGTAGCCCAATTGAGCTGAGTAAAAAAGATTTGATTGAGGGCGCGAAACGTGCCGATATTGCACTAGGTTTTGAAAATGGTGACAATAACCCCGAAACTATTGTGGTGTCTAGGCGTGGTTCTGCAGACTGGCAGTTAAAGGTCAAAGGTCAGCCGGCACATTCCTCGCAAATATTTACCGAAAACATTGGAGTAGGAGCTATTTACGAAACTTCGAGAATCTTAAATGCTTTTTACCTTCAACTTTCCAAAGAAAAAGATTTGACCTTCAATCCGGGTTTTATTCTTGGTGGTACAGAACTAAAGGTCAACGAAGATAAAACTGGAGGTACTGCATTTGGAAAGAATAATGTAGTGTCGCAAACCGTTGAGGTGCACGGCGATATTCGAGCCGTTTCACCAGAGCAATTGGATATGGCAAAAAAAGTAATGACCAAAATTGTTTCGGAAAGCTATGAAAAAACTTCCGCAGAACTGATTTTTAATGAAGGCGGTTATCCGCCACTTGCCTTAACAGAAGGGAATACCAAACTTTTAGGACACTATAATAAGGTAAGCCAAGATTTAGGTTTCGGAACAATTAGAGCCGTTAACCCTAGAAATGCCGGTGCTGCCGATATTTCGTTTACGTCTGGATATGTCGATATGGCAATCGATGGAATGGGATTAACCGGCGGCGATGGCGACCATACCATCGAAGAGACCGCAAATCTCAACTTGCTTGCCGAAAAAGCTAAAATAACGGCCGTATTGATGTACCGCTTGATGAAAGAAAATTTTAAAAAATAAAAATCCGATTATGAAGCAGAATTTACTTTTAATGGCATTGAGTTTAACTACCCTTGCTTTCTCTCAAAATTACACAGAATATACCACCGGTAGCACCACCGATGTGGATACCAACCACGAACCTGGTGTTTGTTTGATGGGAGGCGCCACAGAAAATGATGAGGCCATGGTTTGGTTTCTGGACAAGGCAGACGGCGGTGACGTTTTGGTTTTAAGAGCGGATGGTTCTGATGGCTATAACGATTATTTTTTTACTGATTTAGGCGTAACCCTAAACTCGGTTACCACTTTAGTAATCGAAAACGAATTGGGCGCATTAGACCCTTTTGTGCTTCAAAAGGTAGCCGATGCCGAAGCCATTTGGTTTGCTGGGGGCGATCAGTTTGACTACGTTTCCTTTTTTAAGGATAACGCTATGGAGATGGCCCTAAATGATTTTATTAATGTAAAACAAGGTGTTATCGGCGGTACGAGCGCCGGCATGGCAATTATGGGAACCTCATATTTTTCTGCTGAAAACGGTACGCTCGATTCTGATGTTGCTCTCAGCAACCCATATCATCCAAGAGTAACATTAGGTTACGATGATTTTCTCGAAGTTCCTTACATGGAAAATGTGATTACCGATTCGCATTTTGCCAACCGTGACCGTGAAGGCCGCATGAGTGTATTTCTGGCGCGGTTTGTAGAAGATAATAATGAACGTTCTTACGGTATTGCAAGTAATGATTATGTTGCAGTTTGTGTTGAACCCGATGGAAAAGCTTACGTGTACGGTGAATTTCCAGATTTCACGAATGAGTTCGCTTATTTTTTTCAGGCCAATTGCACTACAGATTATGAGCCGGAAACTGTAGTTTCTGGTTCGCCCGTTACTTGGGATCAAAGTGGGGAAGCTATTAAGGTATATAAAGTAACAGGTACTTACGGCGGGCCAAACTACTTTGACCTCTCAGACTGGGAAACTGGTGTAGGTGGAGTTTGGGAAAACTGGTCGGTTGACAATGGTGTTTTGACCATTGCTGATGGGATTAACCCTGAATGTTCATTACTCTCAATAGCTGAGAATAAAAATGTGTCTTTCGAGGTTTATCCGAATCCCTTTAGAAATTCAATCCAAATCAATGCTAAGACGCCAATTTTATCGGCTAATTTATTTGATAGTTTAGGACGTGAGATTTCAATTCAGTTTGAAAATGATACAGTTGAAAATTTGGAAAGGTTGAAAACAGGCGTTTATTTTCTTCAGGTGAGCACTTCTCAATCTACTGAAACTTTGCAGCTGTTGAAACATTGATTTAGTCGAGATAAATAAAAATCTTGTCTTGTCAATTGTGAATAAAGTGAATATCTACCGGTTGTATTTTATAATTTTGACTTCAAAATCGATTTAATCCAATTGATTTATGATAGTGTTCTATTATTGCAATTATCCAAGAATTTTTAAACTGAACAAAATCATTCATATAAAACTAGTGGGTTCTTTGCCTATATAGAATTTCCGAATATTGAAAAAAATGTTCTTCTGCTAATTATTTTCATTTGATTACTGTGCCACTCTATTATGCTCTGCTATTATAATCTACAAAAGGCTGTAGCTGTTTTTTCAATTTCATCTAATTAATAGTTTTTTTAGGTTTCGAAACCTTCAAATATTGTTGCCTAACCGTCCCTAAAATTATGTATTTTTGAAATTTATTGCGGATATCGAAACCGATATCGAAGTCATTTAAAATATTTTGGCTTACATCAGTGTCGTTGGCATGATTTAGTTAAGAACGATTATGGGATTTTCTTTCTCCATAAAAATGTATTTTATTAAAACAATTAAGATAGTATGGCAAACGCTGAATTACAAGATATCATAACCCAAACCAGAAGGGATATTTTAAGAATGGTACATAAGGTTAATTCTGGTCATCCTGGAGGTTCATTAGGCTGTACAGAATATTTTATCGCACTCTACCATGAAATAATGGAGCTAAAGGAAGGTTTTGATATGAACGGAAAAGATGAAGACCTTTTCTTCCTATCAAACGGACACATCTCTCCGATTTTTTATAGCACATTAGCTCGAAAAGGTTTTTTTCCGGTTGAGGAATTAAGTACTTTCAGATTGATTGACTCAAGATTACAGGGTCATCCCACCACCCACGAAGGTCTTCCCGGCATTCGAGTGGCATCAGGTTCATTAGGACAAGGTATGTCTGTGGCTATTGGTGCCGCACAAGCTAAAAAACTAAACGGTGATAAACACATCGTATATTCACTACACGGTGATGGTGAGTTGCAGGAAGGTCAAAATTGGGAAGCCATTATGTATGCTTCTGCTAAAAAGGTGGATAATCTTATTTCAACCATTGATTTAAACGGTCAGCAAATAGATGGGCCGACTCATGAAGTTCTTGACATGGGAAGCATTCGCGCTAAGTTTGAGGCATTTGGTTGGGAAGTTATGGAGATTGAAAAAGGTAACGATATTGATGCAGTTCTCGAAGGACTAAAAGAGGCAAAAACCAAAACTGGAAAGGGCAAGCCTGTTTGTGTACTACTCCATACCGTAATGGGAAATGGGGTTGATTTTATGATGCATACACACGCTTGGCACGGTAAAGCACCAAATGATGAACAGCTTGAGACTGCCTTGGCTCAAAACGAAGAAACACTTGGGAGATTATTAGCCTTTTTCTAACTTTTCGTCAAATGGCCAGAGGAATTTAGCTATAAATTAAATTTAATTAAAAATTAAAAATCAAATTTTCCGAAAGTTTTAAAAATCCCTTCTTTAGGAGGGTTCGGGAAGCTTTTTAAATAGATAAACGCTTTCTCGCGGATACAAGATGAAAAGATATACTTACACAGACAAGAAAGATACAAGAAGTGGCTTTGGTGCAGCATTAACCGAGTTGGGTAGAACTAATCCTAACGTAGTTGCACTTTGCGCGGATTTGGTAGGGTCTTTAAAAATGCAGAATTTCATTGATGAAAACCCAGAGCGATTTTTTCAGGTGGGTATTGCAGAGGCCAATATGATGGGTATTGCTGCAGGATTGACCATTGGTGGTAAAATTCCGTTTACTGGGACTTTCGCCAATTTTTCAACAGGAAGGGTATATGATCAAATTAGACAATCGATAGCCTATTCAAACAAAAATGTGAAAATTTGTGCATCACATGCTGGAATAACACTTGGTGAAGATGGCGCAACCCACCAAATTCTGGAAGATATCGGCATGATGAAAATGTTGCCGGGAATGACGGTTATAAACACTTGCGATTATAATCAGACTAAAGCAGCAACGCTCGCTATCGCAGATTATGAAGGGCCGGTTTATTTAAGATTCGGTCGTCCTGTAGTTCCGATTTTTATGCCAGAAGGACAATTCGAAATTGGTAAGGCCATCAAATTAACTGAAGGTAAAGATGTTACCATTGTAGCAACGGGACACTTGGTTTGGGAGGCGCTTCAGGCTTCCGAAATATTATTGGATGAACACGGTATTGAAGCCGAAGTAATAAACATTCACACCATTAAACCATTGGATGATGAAGCAATTTTAGAATCTGTGGCAAAAACAGGTTGTGTTGTTTCTGCTGAAGAGCACAATATAATTGGTGGTTTGGGAGAAAGTGTTGCCAGATTATTGACTACAAAAAACCCTGCACCCCAAGAATTTGTTGGTACACAAGACACTTTTGGAGAAAGTGGTACACCAGAACAGTTGATGAAAAAATATGGATTGGATTCCTCTTCAATCATTAAAGCTGTAAAAAAGGTTGTTGGGCGCAAATAGTAGAGATGAAAATTATTTATCAAATTTCAATAAGGTTTTTGGTTGAGAACAAGCAGAAATTGTAATGTTTCTATTAAACAGCAAATATTTCATCTTTAACGTTACTCCACGTATTTTCATCATGTGATTTATAAAATAGAAGGGAAGCTAAGTGAATTTTAGTTCAGAATAATTAGGGTAAAATCGGGTTTTGGACTTACGGTTTCATCTGAAAATTTCTAATTCTGAAATCTGGAAGCTTTCACTAACAAATTTCGTTAAAGCTAAATTCTAGTCTGTTGTCCGTAATGTTTTAAGGGATGCAATAAAAGAACAGGGCCAAGTCTTGATATAGCATTTTTCACTACATTTATTCCCTAAAAGAAAAAATAACCTTTAAAAAATAACGCAATGGCAAAATCGCAGGACGCAAAGAAAAACGTAAAAAAAGAGCCGGCAAAAACGGCTAAAGAAAAAAAGGCAGATAAATTGGCTAAAAAAAATAGCCGTAAATAATTTTTGAAACTTTCTAAATGAAACCACTTCACTAGGAGTGGTTTTTTACTTTGAAACCATTAGCTTAAAAATCAACGAAAAGAACTAAAATGGAGTTAAAATTAGCGGTACTTATTGATGGCGATAACATTCCATCAGCCTACGTAAAGGAAATGATGGAAGAGATAGCTAAATACGGCAACCCGACCATAAAGAGAATCTATGGTGATTGGACCAAACCCCATTTATCAAAATGGAAAAATCTGTTATTGGAAAGCGCTATTACTCCAATACAACAATACGGTTATACCACGGGTAAAAATGCAACAGACTCTGCGATGATTATCGATGCGATGG
This sequence comes from uncultured Flavobacteriaceae bacterium, assembly GCA_963803715.1. Classification (GTDB taxonomy): domain Bacteria; phylum Bacteroidota; class Bacteroidia; order Flavobacteriales; family Flavobacteriaceae; genus Psychroserpens. The sequence continues at coordinate 77,827 of CAWDOF010000008.1, read as the reverse complement.
ATATTTTGTATTCAGAAAAAGTAGATGGATTCTGCTTAGTTTCAAGCGATAGTGATTTTACGCGTTTGGCAACTAGATTGCGGGAAGCGGGCATGAAAGTATATGGCATTGGCGAAAAGAAAACGCCCAATCCGTTTATTGTGGCCTGTGATAAATTTATCTATATAGAAATTCTCAAAAATCTAACCGAAGAAAGTGTCCAGGAATCTACAACCAAATCCAAATCTTCTAAAAGTAAATACGACATTTTAACCCAAAAGGACATTAAGCTTATTTCATCAACAATAGAGGATGTTGCAGATGATGATGGCTGGGCATTCTTAGGGGATGTTGGCGGCTTACTCCAAAAAAAACAACCAAATTTTGATTCTAGGAATTATGGCTTTAAAAAATTAACACCTTTGATAAATTCTATTTCAGCGTTCGAAATTGAAAGGCGAGAAGATACCAAAGGCCGAATGAAACTCATTTATGTCAGGTTAAAGGAGGAGAAATCCAGAGACCATAAAAAGTAGTTGAGATTATCAATTGCGGGTAATAATTTTTGAAAGTTTTACAGCGTAAAAGTCAATAACGTAAAAGTCAATACTGAAAAATTAAACCGTAGCGCTTTTGATTTCAAAAGGAAATTAAAATATATCAAAATTCATAAAAGTTTAATAATTTTTAAACTAAGATTGTAATTATTAATTAGCAGCTTTGCGAAAAATTAGAATATCCCTATGATTAATTGTTTTTTTTCAAAATCTTTATTAGGTTTTCGTCTATCAATAACCAGTCTTTTGTTGCTTACCTTTTCAATGCAAATTGAGGCACAGGAAACTTCAAATGCAACTTCAAAAGATATTTCAAAAAGTATCTACCTAACGTCTAATTTGGGAGCAGAAAAGAACTCAAATTCTGATGATATACTTAAAGCTATTGTCGAGGCTTCCAAAAAAGATGACGATGCAGCTTTTGTGGCATTGGGAAATACGACTAGAACTGATGGCTATCCAAAAGATTCTGAAGAACGAAAAAAAGAGGAAGCATTTCTCAAATCGCAGGTTTTAGAACCACTTTCCGATTTTAATGGTCAAGTCATTTTCATTCCTGGCAAAAACGAGTGGAACAAAGGCGGCCACCAAAATATTGATGACTTAGAATCTTTTTTACAGGATAATAGTAAGGCAGAATTTTGGCCAAATGATGGCTGCCCCATAGAACGCGAAACATTGAGCGATAAGGTAGAATTGGTTATGGTAGATACCCAATGGTACCTAGAAGATTGGGATAATTATCCTTATATAAACAACAAATGTGAGATAAAAACAAGAGAGCAGTTTTATCTACAATTTAAGGATGAACTCAAGGATGAGCAGAATAAAACAATTGTTGTCTCTCTTTACCATCCTGTATTGACCGCCACAAGACATGGATTGATTGATCGCATGGGCGGATTGTCCAAACAGGCTTACTATCATAATGATATGCAGAATTTAGTGGGCAGACTTGAAACCCTTGCCAGCCAGTTTAACAATGTTATATTCGTTTCTGGTGGTGATAAGAACCTTCAGTTTTTAATAAATGATGGAATTCCGCAAATTATTAGTGGTGCTGTTGCCAATACTGAAAAAGTGAATCCTGACGAAAAAGATGGTCATTTTGGAATCGATCAACAGGGATTTGCAAAACTGAATATCTTTAAAGACGGAAGTTCGGAAGTCCAAATGTTTACCGTAAATGGCAATCAAGTCAACAAAGTGTTCTCAGCCCCGATTAAATCGAAGTTAGGGGAATTGGAAGATTTCGATTACCATACAAAACAAGATTACGGTCAAACGTATAAGGCGTCAATTTATACGGAAGAAGAAGTTGATAAATCTGGATTTTACAAATGGTTTTGGGGAGATCATTATAGAGATGTCTATGGTAGGGAGATAGAAGCTCCTGTATTGTTTCTAGAAGATTTACCACACAATGTAAGAGCTACTACTGAAGGCGGTGGCAACCAATCAAGAAGCTTAAGGTTAATTGATGATAATGAAAATGAATTTACCATAAGAGAACTCCGTAAGAGTAGCGTTAGATTTATTCAATCCAAGATCAAGGATCATTATGTATTGGATTACATGGGCAATACCGTAGCCGAAGATATTGTTCAAGATTATTATACCACTGCACAACCTTACGCCCAATTCGCCGTAAATGAGCTTTTGGATGCGATAGATATTTCTCATGCCGAACCCGAAATTTTTTACATTCCGAAGCAGAAAAGATTGGGCCGGTTCAATGAAAATTATGGAGACAAACTATATATGTTCGAAGCGCACGTTGGGGATGAAAATAAGGAGTTTGATATTTTTGGGAATGCAGAGGATATTATTAGTACAAGCGATATGTTGCTTGAGCTTCAAAACGATAAAGATGCCAAAATAGATGAAGATAGTTATATAAGAGCGCGTTTGTTTGATATGTTAGTTAATGATTGGGATCGCCACGAAGATCAATGGCGTTGGGGTTTGCACGAGCAGGAAGATGGTACAAAACTTTACAAACCCATTCCGCGTGATCGTGATCAGGTGTTTTCAAAATATGACGGTGTTTTTCCATTTATCCTTAAAGCTGCCGCCCCTCTTTCTAGAAACATGCAGACCTTTTCGCCCGAAATTCATAACGTAAAGACCTTTAATAACGCGGCTTATTATTTAGATAAGACGTTTATCAATAGAGCAAGCTGGAGCGATTGGGAAAAACAAGCAAAAATCATTCAAGATGAGCTAACCGATGCCGTTATCGATTCTGCCTTCGAAAATCTTTTAGAAGACACCAAGGACGAAACTATTAGTAATATCAAATCTATCCTAAAGCAACGGCGTGAAAATATGGCATCTATTGCCAGAGATTATTACGATTATTTTAAAGAACACGAAATTGTTGTAGCGACCAATAAAGACAATAAAATCAATGTGCTGAGATTACCAAATGGTAAAACAACAATCAAAATTCTTCAAGATGACTACACCATTATTGAAAATACATATAGTAAAGATGAAACCAAGGAGATATGGATTTATGCCCTTGATGGGGATGATGACATCACAGTTTCTGGTGATGGCGATAATTATATCAAGCTAAAAATCTTTGGTGGTGAGAAAAATGATATTTACGCCATCGAAAACAAACGTGCCGTTACCATTTATGACTTTAAGTCAAAAGAAAATACATTTAAAAATCAGGTGAGTAAGCGACTAACAGATTCTTATGATATTAATAATTATGATCCTCAAAAGCGTAAGTACAACAATAATATTCTATTGCCAACCGTAGGCTTTGATCCTGATGCAGGATTTAATGCAGGATTAACAAACACGTTTACCACCTATAGTTTATTGAGAAACCCTTTTACAACGCAACATGTCGTAAACGCCTCCTATTTTTCGGCGACGCAAGGGTTTGAATTTTCTTATAATGGCGAATTTGCCCATGTGTTCTACAATTGGAACTTAGCTTTGGATGCTCGAGTAACCAGTGATAATTATGCGATTAATTTCTTCGGAATAGGAAATGAAACAACCTACAACGATGATGCTGTTGATTTAGATTTCAATCGGACAAGAATAAGCCAATGGCATTTTGAGCCTTCCCTAATCTATAAAACAAGCGATAATATAAGCGCCCATATTGCAGCTCGTATCGAGTCTCATAAGGTTGAAGAAAATAACAACGGTTTTGTGAACGAATTTTTTACTTCGGAAAATGATGTCTTCGAAGATCAAATTTATGCAGGGGCAGAAGTAGGGGTCGATTTTAACAATAAAGAAGGTTTGCTCGCCTTTCCACGTCGCGGACTTCAAATTGGAGTACTAGCTGGGTATAAGCAAAATATTGATTCAGATTTTGATAATAAATTTACGTATATCAAACCGACGGCGTCTTTTATTTACCCTATCCACGAAAGCGGATTGGCCGTTTTAGCAACAAAAGTACAAGCAAATTTTATTCTTGGGGATTCTTATGAGTTTTACCACGCAGCAACAGTTGGTGGCAACAATAGTTTACGCGGATTTAGAAACGAAAGGTTTTTAGGGAAGAGCTCTTTTTTCCAAACCACAGATTTAAGGGTCTGTTTTATTGAACAGCGCACAGGATTTATTCCACTTCGAATTGGAGTCACAGGCGGCTTTGACTTAGGTCGGGTTTGGAATGATAATGAAGATTCCAACAAATGGCATAACAGTTACGGAGGCTCTGTTTTTATAAACGGTTTTCAAGCATTTACAGCAAATATTGGCTATTATCAAAGTAACGAGGATAACCGAATCATTTTTACCGCTGGGTTTAGATTTTAGGTTTTAGTTAAGATATAAAACCTGCTTTGCGACTTGAATAATAGGAGATTGATGGGAAATCTCTCTATACCTTAACACCTAAAACAAAACAACCCATCAAATTCTTTTGAACTTGATGGGTTGTTTATGTTTCAAATCACACCCCAGTTGTGATTGATTGTGGAGCCGGAGAGAATCGAACTCTCGTCCAAACAAGCTATTAAATAGCCTTCTACACGTTTAGTCTTTCATTGGGTTTTCGATGTTGAGCTGGCAAAAGACAACCCACTCAACACTTATCTTTTTAATCTTGAAAGTGCGTCAAAGCGCCACACGATCTTGGCCTATTTTTTCGATGCCTCTATTGGAACGCCATAAACCAAGGCTTTCCAGAGACATTTAGCCTTCCTACCTAGTAGGAACTAGCTTAATCTTACTATAATTCAGATTATGCAGCTAAAGCGTAGTTATTCTCGCCGATTAAAAAGTTGGTTCAGCCTTTTACGTGTTTCAAAACCATTACACGACGTGCTTACCATTCAATGAGTCTCGCTGTCAAAACCAGTCGGCCCCAGTAATTCTTGAAAAAGCAATTCCTTCCCGAACCGTCGGTATCAGAATCATTATTTAAAGTACAATTTTTTACTTTTGGCGTTTCCCAAAAAGGGTCGGGCTTTCGCAACTCGCTTCCCGATGAAAAATCGGGAGAGCTCAAACAGATTGCTCAATCCCTAACGCAAATCCAGTAAAAATCATATCTTAAAGAACAAGAACGGCAAATTTACTAAAAAGATTAGCGCAAAAGCCATACCGAATCAATTTTATAAAAGTGTTAAGAAAAGTTCTCAATCTTATGGTTTAAATTAGTAGTAGGCAGTAGGCATTAGGCATTAGGCATTAGGCATTAGGCAGTATCCAGTAGGCATTGGGTATTCTAGGATTTGACAGCTTTTTTATGCATTAAAGTTAATTTGTTACCCAGTTGTTTTTTAAATCGCGGTCTCAAAAGCCAAAAGCCAAGCGTAAGAATAATGAAAAACGCAGTTTTAGCATACTGAATACTAATTATTAAAAAAATTTAAAAAAATGATACAAAAAGGAACAAAAGTAAAATGGAACTGGGGAAACGGCACTGCCGAAGGCAAAGTACAGGAAACCTACACCGAGAAAACCACAAAAACAATTAAAGGAAACGAAGTGACCCGAAACGGCGAAGAAGGTAACAAAGCCCTTTACATCAAACAAGATGATGGCGATCACGTCCTTAAAAGTGAAAGTGAAGTGGAGCGGGTAGATTAAAATTTTATAAATCCAGAAAATCGTTCCAAGTCTGTCTATTAAGATAGCGGTGGCGGCGGTGGCGGTGGTGATTCTAGGTCAGAAGTATTATCTTTAGTTTCAGATGTTTCAAATTTGAGAAACGACATTAATTGAGACGCCTTCGTAAATACCTTTACTATTTTTCCTTGCTGATTTACTATTAAATGGGTCGGATAGGCGCGTAATTTCAACTTCTTTTCAATAAGATTCTCCTGTTCGGCTATTATTTGATAGTTGAAAGGATTGTTAATCAGAAATTTTTCCAATGCACTAGACTCATCCAGAGCAAGACTTAAAAACTGGACATCCTTTTTGTTTTTATAATGTTCTACAAGTTCATTGAGTTCAGGGAATTCTGCTACGCAAGGTTTACAGGCAATAAACCAAGATTTTAAAATTGTTGTCTTACCTCTTAAAGATTCGTTGTTCAGAATATTGCCTTCAAGATTCGTGACATTAAAACTGGGAAAATCAAGGCCTTCCATTTTGAAATATTCATAGAAAACGGCTGAGGTATTTTTGATGCTTGGTACAATACCTCTATTTTTATTTTTATCTAATTCAAATAATTTGTAAGCTGTGATACTGTCTTTGGTTTTGAGTTCAATCGGGATATAGTTCCCTGATGTTAGCTTTTTCAAAAATTTATCCTTAGTAATTTCTTTTGATGCCTCGTCAAAAGGTCTAAAATTTAAAGTCAAATTAATTTCACGAGAGTGATAAGTCCACCACGTATTATAATCCTTTGTTAACGAACTAAATGCCACAATGGGTTCTTGGGTGTTGCCTTTAATTTTTTCTGAGTTGGGCTGCTTAGTATCGTTGCAAGACATAAGTACTGCCATAATCGCTAGGAGCGTCAATTTTTTCATTTTGTTTTCGATTTATGGTTTTTCAGTTAGATGATCAGGAACGAAATAAAAATAGAATAAATTCAGGTGGCAAAAAATTTAATGTCCATATATGTCGTCTCTGTATTGCTATTACTCCTAAATTCTAATATCTTCGGAAAAAATTATAAGTTACCTCCCGATAATTATTGGGAGTGAGGGAATAAAAAACTCCTTTTTCTATGAAATTCGCCATCATCAAAGAACGTAAAAACCCACCCGATCGTCGCGTGGTATTTTCTCCCGAAAAATTAGCCGAGGCTCAATTACAGTTTCCTCAAGCCGAATTTATCGTGGAATCTTCTAACATTAGGGTATTTAGTGATGACGCCTATCGTAAAATGGGGTTTACAGTAACCAACGATGTTTCCGATTGTGATGTAATGATTGGCGTAAAGGAAGTGCCCAAGGAACATCTTATTCCGAATAAAAAATATTTCTTCTTTTCGCACACCATAAAGAAGCAACCCTATAACAGAGCGTTGCTCCAAGATATTCTCAATAAAAACATCGAGCTCTATGACCATGAAACCATTGTTAAACAAAATGGTGCACGATTGATAGGTTTTGGAAGATACGCTGGTTTGGTGGGCGCTTACAATGGCTTCAGAGCATTGGGATTAAGAGAAAAATTATTCGCTTTACCTAAAGTGGAAACCCTCGACGATTTAAACGCCGTTAAACTAGAACTCGACAAAATAGAAGTGCCCAATATTAAAATTCTGTTGACAGGAACGGGTAAAGTTGCGCAAGGGGCAAAGGAAATTCTAGATCATTTAAAAATCAAAAAAATAAATGATGCCCTTTATCTAACGTCCCAATTCACAGAGCCAGTTTACGTTATGGCAGACGTGATGGAGTACGCCAAGCGTAAAGATGGTAAAGTAGGGGATAACTTAGCATTTTATAAAGACCCCTCTGGTTACGAAAGTAATTTTATGCCCTACGCCAAAGAAACCGATGTCTTTATCGCTGGACATTTTTACGGTAACAACGCACCTTATTTATTTACTAGGGAAGATGCAAAACATCCTGATTTTAGGATTAATCTAGTTGCCGATATTTCATGCGATATAGATGGCCCTGTTGCTTCAACGATTAGACCATCTACTATCGCCGAACCTTTTTATGGTTATAACCCTAAAACAGAAAAAGAAGTGGCTTTTGATGCAAAAAACGCCATTACTGTGATGGCTGTTGATAATTTACCTTGTGAGCTTCCAAAAGATGCCAGCGAAGGTTTTGGCGACATGTTTTTAGAGAGCGTTATCCCCGCGTTTTTTAATAGTGACCAACGAGGTATCCTAAAGCGAGCGAAAATATCAACTTCGGAAGGGCATCTGACCGAACGTTTTTCCTACTTGCAGGATTTTGTGGATGGTAAGGATTAAGTTTTGAACTTCTTAATGTTGATTACAGTTTATTCAACATTAAGCAATCAATCTTTATAATCTTATTGCCCCAAACAATTGCGCAATACTTTATGCTGGGCTAAAATAAACGCAACACTCTTTTGGTCTAGTCGCTGGCAATGTACAAGAGCATTTTCAATTGCTGTTAATAACCGATTGAATCCCTCGTTCTCAAATATGTTTCCAGTTTCGTTTTTAAACTCGCCATTATCAATAATAGCTTCTTTAAGTTCGGTAATAGTATCAATATTAGGTAGAGGCACAAAAACAAGTTTGTCAAAAACTTTAAGATCTTCATTTAATGACATGACCAAATCTACCACACGAAATCCGAATTTACGAACATCACTTTCACTGTTTTCTTGGGCTTGGAGTTGATTGAGTTCGCTGTAAATGGTGTTTTTAACGGCAACGACATTTTTATAAAATTTGGAAATTTCTTGATGTTGCCTGTACAGATTTTTTAAATGCTCGTATTGACCGGCTTTTTTTGCGACGGCCAAATGGAATAAGCAGTAGTTCTCGTCCCAAGTTTTGAATGTCTCTAGAAATAATTTTTCACGTGCATTAAATAATTCATTATAACCTTCCTGAACATCTTTTTTCTTATATGTTTTCCCTTTAAATGCAAAAGAATTGGCTCTTGTAGTACCGCCAGCTATATCCCCAGCCGTTTTCATGAGGTTTTCTATATCCTTGACGGGAGCCATTAATTGTTTTAAGTTGCTCTTTAGCTTTTGGTATTCCGATAAATTTAATTCAATGTCCTCCATCTTATGCGACGATTCTTTGAGGTCTGGAATATCTAGAAATCGATTTTCAAAGCTATGGTCGTAAGCCTCCAAAAGGTCTTTGTCTGCATTTTCTGAAGTGATAAAAGCCTCAAATTCTTCGGTGGTACAAAAGGTTTCAGCTACTTTATTGATGTATTGTTTGTAGATAAGGGTGGTCATATCTTTTTGAAGCGCCTCTTTTTTGTCGAAAAGTAACCAAGGGGAGTTCTCGTTATTTTCACACGGTACAAATGGGTTTTTAGCGTTTTCTTGTCTCATATCGTTTGGTGGGTGGCTTGCATACATACCCACTTTAGAATGTTCTGATGCCGAAAAATAGTTTTTGCCACCCCTATGGTCTTCCGGCAGCAACTGCAATGCTTCTGATTGAACGTCTTTAATTCGGGATAACTCCAAATCATTATGAACGTATAGATTTTCAGTATATAACTTTTTCTTTGAGGCGAGATAGGCGTGGTTAATGGTGTCGTTCCATTTTTCGTGACCGCTATCTAACTTCCAAAGTCCCGAAATAATGGCATCGCTACCCGAAGTGCTAATGGCGACTTTATCTGCATTGAACTCCATTTCTCTTGAGAGTGAGGAATACATAATGTTTAAAAACTGATAAAATAGATTTAAAATCTGCCTAATCAACCAAATAATTGGGGTGATTATCCAAGCTGCTGCAGAAAGTCTAATGTCTGAACCTCGCCATTGGTCCAATAGATCATCCCACTTATCCCTTGCGAAAATCATATCGTGAATAATAGTATTTGCCGAAATGATATAACTGCCAATTTTCATACTACTTTGCGAAAAATGCCCAAATTCGTGGCTCATTACCGCTTTAAACTCGGTCATATTTATACAGCTTACTAATCCTAGGCCAATGGTTAATTCTTTCTTGACCGGAAGAAACAGACTGAGCCACATATTACTATAGGCTACATAAGCATTAACGTCTGGGTCAGCGTAAATGGCTTTTGGTTTTGGTGCGCCAGTTTCTTCACAAATTTTTAATATAAATTCCCACAACGTCGGGTATTCTGACTTACTAAGCGGAATCCGGTTTTCGGCCTTATGGTTTTTCAGCTTAAAAATGAATTTAAGTGTAAAGAAAAACAACATGGCAGCACCGGCTATAGCACCAACTTTCAATAATATCGTTAGTTTATTAATGCGGCCCATATCATATATTATGGCATAATAGACGAGATAGCCAAGTCCAATTACGAGAGCTCCGTATAAGATGAAAAATAGAAAGATGGATACAATTGCCAAGAACGCCCTTGTTTTGTAGGAAGGTGTCAAGGATGTGAGTTTTTTAGGTACTTCTAAAGGGCTGGCAGGGTATAGGCTATTTGTCATTAGTTGGGAATTTGTGTGAAATATAAAAATTTCCTACAAAATTTAAAAAATGTCCATTGAGATTTTTGAAGTATTCGATGAACAGCTGATTAAGCTATAATTAACAACTGAATTTTTCTGATTAAAAAAAAATGAAAAATTAATGATAAAACAAAAAACAGACCTTAAAGGTTATCTCGCCGGCTAAGAAAAGATGAAGCGAAAAACTTTGAGGTCTGTTTTTGATGGAGTAATGATCATTTAGTTTGCACAAAAAACTACCAGCATTTTACATTTTTAATTCTTTAGATTTTAAAAGATCAATCATAATATCCATTTCGGCAACTAAGGCGTCATTGGAACCATTAAATCCTACCGATTTAAATTTCATACGACTATCGGGACCAATTATCACTTTGGTTGGAATGCCTTTTATGTTATACTTTTTGGCCACTTCAAAATCGCTGGAATTTTCAACTATTGGATCATAAACCACCTGAAAATCATAATTGTTTTCAGCAATAAAATCTGTTACCAATTTTTCACGCTCGTCACCTCGTTCAAAGGTGTCAACAAATAAAAGTACCACATCGTCATTATCCTTATATTTTGTAACCACTTCTTGCATAGCCGGGAATGACGCCTTACAGGGCCCGCACCATGTTGCCCAAAAATCTAAAATAACGGTTTTTCCTTTGAGAGATTCTAACGATACATCCTCGCCTTTAATATTTTTCATAGTAAAAGTTGGTGCATCTTCGTCTATCATAGTTTTTTCGATATCTGCGACTTGACTGGCATAAGCTTCTTTATCTAATGCTGCTAATCTTTCATCAAAATCATTGGCTTCTGGATTGACTTTTAGATATGCCGCTTTATAATCTTCCTTAAGTTTGTCTGTGCTGTGACCTTTTTTAATAAAGGTTTCTGCTTTATTAATAGCGCTTTCATACTGTTCATCTTCCACTAAGTACATCACGAAACGGGTATTGGCTTCGGCGTCTTTAGCCTCGGGGTCATGGGCTTTTTCCTGATATTTGACCGCTTCTGAAACCTTACCCTGTTTGAATAGAATAAGCGCATAAGTATCTGCGTAGGCAGAATAGGACGACTCTAGTCCTTTCTTAAATTGCTTTTGCGTCAAATAATCGGGCTTATTTTCCTTTGGATTATTTTGAAGTTCAGTAATCAAGTCTATTGAATTTTTGGAAATTTCTCCGGCTTTGTCTAGTTTATCGCCTTTTTCTGCCAAGCTCCAAGCGATTCCGTTCAAACTTGATGCCCTTCGGCTTTTATCATCTATGATAGCAGAATATTTCTCAAAATTTGCCATATCGCCTTGATTGAAATATTCCCTGGCTATAGAGGCAGCCATATAATTACCCATATTGCCTAATTCCTTACGGCTTTGCGCATAATTATCAAATAGCTCAGCTTTTTTTGAAAGGTCCTGTTCTTTGGAAAATTTATTTATGAAATCACCTTCTGCAGAAACGCCATTAGGATATTCTACTATGGCAATGGCAAGTATAGAGTCTTGTTTTTTTGGTTGTGATGTCATTGCGTATAAGCGCATCATGGCTACATAATCTTCATCTGTTTTGTTGTCTTTTGTTGATAAGGCCTCCAAATAATCATTCACGAGTGGTTCACCTTCGGTTTTATTGGCTTGATATTTATTACTTATATAAGGCATTTTCCAATCCTTTTCTAATTCGGGATAAGCTTTTAAATCTGCCTCCATGGCTTCTGTAAGTTCGTTTTCCTTGGCTTCAATTCCGTAGTTTTCGCCGTAATAGGTTTTGTATTGTGCTATTGCAGAATGACTTCCAGGAAGTGCTTTGCCCTCAGGAGTATGTAATGGTAAAACATATCCATTTTTATCGTTATCGTCATATGAATCGTCGGTTTTTATGAGAAAGGCCAAAGCAATTGCAGAATCTGGTATTTTAATAGCGCTTTTTATCTCTCCATCTGCTGTTGTGAAATCTAAATCTACCGGATAGTTTTTAGTACCAACCATATAGGTGTAAAAGGCCTCAATGGTCTTGTCTGTATCATAAGTAATCTCAAGACTATCTCCAGGTCGGGGTTGTTTTTTTGAAATGGTCAAATTGCCCATTGTATAATTATCTGTTGCTTTATTTTCTTCTTTGCAAGAAAATAAAGACAGTAAAATGGCGATGGGATAGATAGCTAATTTTTTCATTATATAGTGGTTTTTAAGTGAATGAAAATACGTATTTATTCAGTTTAAAAAAATAGGAGTTACTAGAAATTTCAATTTGGCAGATATTTAGAAATCACATAACCAAACGATTCTAATACTGTTGGGTATTGATTTCCGAAGAAAAAGCCGTCAGGAGCTTATAGGAAATCCACAAAAACGCACCGAAGGTCAATGTGAAAATCCAAGCATCAATATTAGGCTGAAAAATGATATGGAGCATATCTCTAAAAAGTGCTATCGGGTTATTAAGAATTTCCCATGAGTTGTATCTTAAAAAGCGCCCAAGATAAATCCCAAAAGCAGTCATGCCGAAAATCACAAAAAGTAATAATGAAACGATGTTTGGTTTTACATATCCCTTTAGTAATTGTTCCATGTCTCGCATAGACAAAAAGAACATGACCAAACCATTAAATGCGAAAGAGGTGATGACCAAGACATCCAACCATAATAAGTGATTGCTTGAATTTTGAAGGTGAAGCAAATCTGTTACAATGTAGGGCGCATTTGGTAGAAAAGGAAGCCAAATACAAAATCCAATAAATACATGAAATTTGTGTGGCTTAGGTTTACTTATCATCCAAGTGGTAACTGCATATGGGATGATGGCCAAAAATAAATTCCATACTAAGAATAGTAGAAAGAAAGACTGATTTAATTTCATTCTTATCATGAGTAGTACTAAACTTAAGGCCATTGATGCTGACAACAGGAACAGAATTTTAAATCGGTCGAGGACTAAGCCTTTTAAGTTTTCCATGTATTTTTTATTTTTATATGCATTAATAAAATAGTGATGACGCCTAATGTATAAGCAATCAAATCACCTATGTGAAAGGTGCTTCCCAAAACAATAACAGCAAGTTTGTTCTGCCTTAGATTTAACAAATCCAAAAGATTGTAGCACTGTAAAAATTCTACAGTAAAAGAAAATACAAGGACAAAAAGCGCTATATAAATTGGTTTGCTTTTAATAAAACTGTTTAAAAAGCAATACACCAAAATGGTCACCAAAAAGTCGCCAAAGGTATGACGGATAAATCCACCCTTGAGAAACACAGCGATACATATTTCAGTAGCCAACAGTATCAAGCTCGCTATAAAAAAGTAAGGGTTAAATTTAAGTTTCATTAGTTTTTAATTAAAATAACCCAAACGTTATGGGCTAAATGCCAAGTTTTATTTCGTTTTTGATTTTATTTTCAGGTAGGATTTCAATTTTCTGTTCTACTTATTCGGTCTTCCATCCATTTTGAATTTCAATTTCAACTTCATTCAATAACTATTTTCTCCCCCAAGAATTTCGGTTTTACGTTAAACGTAATATCCAAAGATGCTTTGGCCCGAGCGAGATATTCCCTCAATTGTACCTTGAGGCCATAGCTGCCTGGAACATCCTTGGCGTTAAATGCAATGGCATTGATATTATGATGCCGCGCTAAGTAAATGGCACGCTCATTATGAAAACCCTGAGAGATAACGGTAAAGGCTGCCTGGCCAAAAACGGCTTTGGCACGAATTACAGAATCTAGGGTTCTAAAGCCAGCATAATCTAAAAATATCTTTTCGGCAGGAATACCACGTTTAATCAAATCCTTCTTGAAAGTGGTGGGTTCGTTATAATATTTTGTCGAATTATCCCCGCTAATCAAAACAAATTCAATTTTTCCGGCATTGTATAATTCAACCGTGGCATCGATTCGGTTTTGATAATACAGATTAATAGAGCCGCCAACCACATATTTGGCAGTACCAAGAAGTAACCCAACCTTGTTTTTTGGGATGGTGTTGACATCATCATAAAGATAGTCGCTAGAGGAGTAGGACACCCAATAATTTGTGAGTATCAAACCTGAAATTATAAGAATAACAACCAGTATTAAGAGTTTCAACTTTTTCATATTTTTTTTAGTGAAAACGGAAATATTTAGAATGTTCTCTCTCTGTTTTTCAAAGTCCTAAAAGGATTTTTTTATTTTAACTTTTATAGGTTTTCGTACCGGTATTAATGAATTCTAAAATTTATTTGTTGAACACAATCATTTTCAAATAGGGAATTTTTATAAGTGAAAATATAAATATTAAGACTATAAATCTGTTTTAAAATGCATTTTATTTGGAATTTTAGACCCTGTAAAAATGGCGCTTCTAAATTGATCGATATCTACTTTCAGTAATTTTTTATAGTCAAAATGATGAAAAGGAATTTGATGCTTTCCCAACACAATAGGAGCGATAGTAATACGCGGCATAATCGGGCAAAATAACAATCCCCAAAATCATTGCCCCAAATAAATACAAACTTCGTTTGCCATTGCCAAAACATAAGCACTGCAGTGCTATTTCATCTTCAACCTTTGTACCATATCCTGTTAAGGTATGGTAAGCGTCATGTCGTTCTACCTTGGCGATAAGTTCAAAATCATTACGCTCTAGAAATTGGCCTAAATGGTTGCCGAAGGTGTTTTTTGGATAGGTTAAGAGTTCGGCGCGATAGATTCCCCACGGCTCATGCTTTTTAAACATTTTGGTATAAATGCGCTGCGAATGTTCAAATAGCCACTCTATCAATTGTTTTCTAATGTTTTTCATATTTAAAAGTACTTTGTATTTCAAAGTGAATTGATAAAAAAATAACTTAATTTAATTTGGGATTGAATTCATTGATTTTATTTGTTCATGGTATTCATTAGGTAGCACAATTGATTTTATAATCTCATCTAGATTAATAGACCTGCTTACCTTGTACATAGAGATAAAAGGTTTTATAAATGTATGTTTACGCGAGTTTAGTTTTTGATTTATAGCCTTTGGCGTGAGTAAGATTTGAGTTTCAATAAGTAATTTGTACCTAAAGAATCCAAGGTGTTTTCGATATTGCTCGTAAAGGTCTTTTGTGAAATCCCCATTATAGTAATTGGTCTCCAGATGGTTTTGGCGCATGGTTTTAAATTGGGCGTAGGTTTGAGGAAGTTCGTTAATATGCATCCGCTTACCAACTTCTAAAAATACGTTGAATACGTCTTCTTTTTCGTGATTTTCTAAAGGGCGTTCTAAAAGTTCATAGGCCCTAATTGAGTAATCGATAAGCATAAAAAGTACGTCTTGGTAGGCCCAGTTGGGAATCGATTGTTCACGGCTGTTCTCAACGGAAGCATGAATCACATTGATTCGATCTATGGCTTTAAAGGCCTCTCTTTTTTCTGAAAACACAATATCGCGAGCATAAGCCACCGTAGAAAATAACCGTCCCAAGGGGTCTTTAGGGATTTTTCCCGTAAAGTAAAGCCAATCTACGGCAACGCTCAGGGCGAATTCGGCCGAAGCCCCAGCAAACACCAAAAGTATGGTATCGCTCTTTCCCCAGATTTCGCGTACTATTGAGTTTTTATCTACGAAGTTTGACATGGCTTATTTTATATTGAAATTTATATTTAATTGATTTTATTGTATATAATTAGTCTCATTTTTAGTTTTTGATTGAAAAATTACCAGAAGTTAATCTTTCAAAATAATGGTATTTTTAATTTTCTGTGGATACTATCTTGATAGTTTCCTTCTTTTCTTGCGGACTCTTTATCCTAACTTTAATTTCGGTATAATCCCATTTACTTTCCGCTCGAATTGCTGAAATATCCAACATGGCCTTACCGTTATCGCCTTTAATTTTTATAGTTGAATTGACGGTTTTATTGTCTTCCGAATAGTTAACAGCACCATTCATGATAGTCATATTATCTATGGGTTGAATATTACCTAAGACAGTTTTCACTCGTTCATTCTGTCTGACTTCTTTTAAGGCACCTTCATATAATTCTGGGTCGTTATAAGCCTTGGTATAGTTACTTAATATTCCACCAAACCCTGATGAAACCAAGCCATAAATCGCAATCATCAAAATAACGATAACTGGAACGAGCCATTTATAATTTCGCGACAACCAGCTTTTTTGTATAATTATTTCGTTCTCCATAATGCCGAATTTGTTTTCACCCAAATTTTATATTTAGCTCTCAATTTTCTTTTTAGTTGTATAAAAACTGTTCAACCGTAAACACATAAGATTATTCATATAGCAGTTCCACTTTTTGGGTCAGGAATCTTTTTTTCCTAATAATTTTTCAAGGGCCTCGATATGTTTATTAAATGCTGCTCTTCCTAGTTTTGTAGTGGAGTAGCGCGTGTTTGGTTTTCGGCCGATAAATTGTTTTTCTACTGAAATATAATCCGCTTTTTCAAGTGCCTTGGTATGGCTCGCTAAGTTGCCGTCGGTTGCGCCCAACAGCTCCTTCAAGGTATTGAAATCGGCGTACTCATTAACCATAAGCACAGACATAATGCCCAAGCGAATGCGATGGTCAAAGACTTTATTGATGTTGTTGATGATGCTCAAATTTCAGTATTCAGTGCTCAATCTTGGTTTAGGATATTTAATTTCAATTTGTTTTTAGGTCGTATTTAAAGTGCATCCAAGTGCCATATACAATATGCATAACTCCAAAACCAAGGGACCAAAAATATAATCCATAACCGGTAAACTGTGTCGCGATTAGTCCTAATATGATATTGGTGATGCCTAAATATCTTATATCCCCAAGTGTGTACTTGCTGGCATTGACGCAGCTCAAACCGTAAAATATAAGTGTGGTCGATGCAATTAAGTCAAAATATTGCTTGTCAATTAAAACAATGGAGAAAATACCACCTGCGATTAAGGGTATAAAAAAATTGATAATCAATCGTTTTGAGGATTTCTCAAAGATTTTTTCATTGTGTTTTTTTGCTTTTCTTTTTGTTAGAATGATACCAGTAATTATCGACAGTAGAATTACTGAAATGGCTATTAACATTAAAGTACCTACTGAATCGTAAGCAATTAAGAATCTTTTTAAATCATTATTTTCTGAGGAAATGTTATTTATGATTCGCTGGGCAAAAAAAGCGCCGATCAAAGCATAAATTCCTGCCAAAATTCCAGACAATCCACTCAAGGAGATAAATCGAGAGGATTTGTTCATGAGATTTTTAATCTCGCTGATATCTTTTAAATAATCTTTTTCGCTCATGACTTAAAGTACTTTGAAATACAAAGTAAAATAAAATAATTGAATTATCAAATGAAAATTTTGGTTAATTTTGAATACTGTCAAAAGTTTTATTTTGAAACCAGCCGAAGCCTATATTTTAAAACAAGAAGAGCCTTATCAGTCCATCTTGATGCATCTTCAGTTATTGATAGAGCATACTTTACCTGATGCGCGTTTAGAATACAAGTGGCATTTACCGTGTTATTATTTTGAAAAACGGCCCATTTGTTATCTCAACCAAAGTAAGGATTATGTGGATGTGGGGTTTTGGCATTCGGCTCATCTATCAAAAAAGTGGGACGAGTATCTAGTCAGTGAGAAGCGTAAGGTGGTGAAATCGCTTCGTTATAAAACTTTGGAGGATATTGACGATGCTATTTTTATTTTAATTCTTAAAGAAGTGGAAACGCATAAGAACAAATCATTTTTAAAATGAGATTTTTAGGATTATGAAGTTCTAGCCCAAAAGCCGCAACTAGGTCACAAAAGGTAACTTTATTCAGTTATTTGAATGGGCTTAATCACTTTGATTTTTTCTATATGCGCTTTTTTTTTGGCATAAACTCACAATTCTCGAGAAACTATATAATTTTCTAAAACAATCCCCTTAAGCGATTTTTTCTGTTTCTTTTCAATTTCATAGAAATGAGAATCAAAGAACTCCAATGCCGTAATGCTCGATTCTGCCTTAATCATTTCAAAACCATTGATAGAGGCGCGGGATTCCATGATTCGTAATAGTTTTGAGCCAATAGTTCGTCTTTGAAAATCTTTATGCACAAACATTCCGTCGAGGTAATTTCCTCCCTTTAAATAGGCAAAGCCCACTATTTGTTCCTCAATTTCAGCGACCAAGAAGTACGTTTTTTTTATTCGGTTTTTCCATTTATCAGCCTCATCTGCACCAGATGACCACACCTGAATTTGTTTATCTGAATAGTCTTTTTTATTTACCTCACGTATCGTGTCCCTAAAAATGGAGGTGATTTCTGGTAAATCTTCTATAGTGGCTTCTCTATAATCTATATTCATGAAAAATAAGTTTGACATTGAAAACTTTCGACAGGTGTTATTAGTGCCGATTTGAGTTGAAAATCTTTTGAAAAATTTATCTTCAATTAATCAACCCATAGGAATATTTAAATTTTTGACTTCGTCTTTGACCGCTACTGTAAACTATTTGCCGTTTTTCGAATCGCCACTAGGTTAGCTAATAAACCTTCCAGCTTATCTAAATGCAACATATTGGCTCCATCGCTTTTGGCATTAGCAGGATCAAAATGGGTTTCTATAAACAACCCGTCAACATTATTGACAATACCCGCTCTAGCAATAGTTTCTATCATTTCTGGTCGCCCGCCAGTCACACCAACACTTTGGTTGGGTTGCTGTAGGGAGTGGGTCACGTCTAAAATCGTTGGGGCGTAATTTCTCATGGTTGGTATGCCTCTAAAATCTACAATCATATCTTGGTAACCGAACATAGTGCCTCTATCGGTTATCCAAACCTTTTCATTACCAGCATCTTTTACTTTTTGAACCGCGTGTTTCATGGCTTCCGGGCTCATGAACTGTCCTTTTTTGAGGTTGACGATTTTTCCAGTTTCCGCGGCAGCGACAACCAAATCGGTTTGGCGTACCAAAAATGCTGGGATTTGAAGTACGTCAACATATTCCGCAGCCATTGAGGCGTCAGAGATTTCATGAATATCGGTTACAGTGGGAATGTCAAAAGTCTCAGAAACTTTCTTCAAAATTTTTAGCGCCTTTTCATCGCCAATCCCTGTAAAACTATCAATTCTACTTCGGTTGGCCTTTTTAAAGCTTCCTTTGAACACATAAGGGATGTTCAATTTTTCGGTGATGGACACAACTTTTTCAGCAATACGCAGCGCCATGGCCTCACCTTCAATAGCGCATGGACCGCAGAGTAAAAAGAAATTATTTGACTTGGTATGTTTTAGTTTTGGTACTTCAGAAAGTTGCATCATCTTAAATTTTATTGCGCAAAGTTACGAAATAAACGAGGTTATAAATTCTGATACATGACGAAATACAAATGATACAATGCCTTTGTGGGTAAATAACTTTAAAGAAGAATGTAATTAATAAAATTAACTGAAACTTAGAGAAGCTTAGTTTTACAGCAATTTTCCTATCGGTTAATCTTGTTGACTAAAAATCATCAAACAAAGTGAAGTAATCCTAAAGGCTATCTAATTTTCGAAAAAAATAAATCCTCTCAAAAATCGCGATTTAAACTGTTTTTAATCATCCAAGCTGCCATTACAAAATTAGCGATAACGAACAATCCGCCGTAAATAAGAAATTGCTTAGTATTTGTACTCAAACTTACAATATTTAAAACATCAGATAGATACGCTAAAATCATATAGGAGGATAAACAAATAAAAGTAATTCCCAGTCCAAAGTTGAGTTGCTTGTTGGGCTTTAAAATTTGCCATACAAATGGAATCGCTAACAGTAATATGGGATATGCTGTAATACCCTTGGTTTTATTAATATCGGTAAACCAATATATAATTACCGTAAGAAAATAAAGATATGGGGTGTATTTGGTGTAATTGCGTAATGATTTCATAACTGTGCCATTTATGAACTATGACGAAAGTTACGAATCATAATTACAAGATAAATTTTAAATAACGTTTTATTAACGTCGCTAAAGTTTGTTTTTAGTAGATTTCTAGGTCTTTCTAAGTATTATAAATCAATACTTTACGTATTTTATAAACTGTTTTTAATGACTTTGATTTAATTTTCTATAATGCAGGTTTTAAATAGTTTAGCACTTTGTTTTTTTAATCGGATTTTAGCGTACCTTTGCACGCTTAAAACAGAGCATAATTATGGCTAACATAAAAAACATTGCGATTATCGCACACGTTGACCACGGTAAGACTACTTTGGTTGATAAAATCATGTACCATTGCCAGTTGTTTCGTGAAAACGAAAACACCGGTGATCTTATTTTGGATAATAATGACTTAGAGCGTGAACGAGGTATTACTATTACCTCAAAAAACGTTTCAGTAATATATAAAGACACTAAAATCAATATTATTGACACCCCTGGTCACGCCGATTTTGGCGGGGAAGTTGAGCGTGTTCTCAATATGGCAGATGGTGTTTTATTATTGGTTGATGCTTTTGAAGGCCCAATGCCACAAACGCGTTTTGTACTGCAAAAAGCGATTGATTTAGGGTTGAAACCTTGTGTGGTTATCAATAAAGTAGATAAGGAGAACTGTACTCCAGATGAGGTTCATGAAAAGGTCTTTGACTTGATGTTTGAACTTGGCGCAGAAGAGTGGCAGTTGGATTTCCCTACGGTTTACGGTTCGGCAAAGAACAACTGGATGAGTGAAGATTGGAAAGATGAAACTGAAAATATTGAGCCATTATTGGATATGGTTATTGAGCATATTCCTGCACCAAAAATTGAAGAAGGAACAACTCAAATGTTGATTACATCTTTAGATTTCTCTTCTTTTACTGGTCGTATTGCTATTGGAAGATTGATGCGTGGCGATTTGAAATCGGGCCAAAATATCTCTTTGGTAAAACGTGATGGTAGCATTGTTAAATCAAAAATCAAGGAACTCCATGTTTTTGAAGGCTTAGGTCGTTTAAAAGTTGATGAAGTTCAAACCGGCGATATCTGTGCGATAGTTGGATTGGAAGGTTTTGAAATTGGCGATACGGTTGCCGATTTGGAAAATCCCGAAGGTTTAAAAACTATTGCTATTGACGAACCGACAATGAGCATGTTGTTTACAATTAACGATTCTCCATTTTTTGGTAAAGATGGGAAATACGTGACCTCCCGTCATATCAAGGATCGTTTAATGAAAGAATTAGAGAAAAACCTTGCGCTTCGTGTTGAAGAAACCGATAGTGCTGATAAATTTATGGTCTTTGGCCGTGGTGTATTGCACCTTTCTGTTTTGATTGAAACAATGAGACGTGAAGGTTACGAATTACAAATTGGTCAACCACAAGTAATTATAAAAGAAATTGACGGCGTTAAATGTGAGCCTGTTGAGGAGTTGACCATTGATTTACCTGAAAATGTTTCGGGTAAAGCCATTGAAATGGTATCAATGCGTAAAGGTGAAATGTTGAGTATGGAAGCTAAAGGCGAGCGTATGGTTTGTCAGTTTTTGATTCCTTCAAGAGGAATTATAGGTCTTCGTAACCAATTATTGACCGCTACTGCTGGTGAGGCCATCATGGCACACCGTTATAAAGAATACCAACCGTTAAAAGGTGGTATTCCTGAACGTCAAAACGGAAGTTTAGTGTCTATGGAAAAAGGCCAAGCGATTCCTTATTCTATTGATAAATTACAAGATCGTGGTAAGTTTTTCGTAGATCCGGGAGAAGATATTTATGAAGGTCAGGTTATCGGTGAGAATTCTCGTGGTGATGACATGACGGTCAACGTAACCAAGACCAAGAAATTAAGTAACGTACGTAGTTCTGGTGCAGATGACAAGGCGAAGATTGTTCCGGCAATTAAATTTTCTCTGGAAGAAGCTTTAGAGTACATCCAAAAAGATGAATACGTTGAAGTAACACCAAAATTCTTAAGATTGCGTAAGGTACATTTAACTGAAAATGACCGTAAGCGGTATAAATCAATTTAGTAGGAAAATAAATAATATAAAAAAGGAATCCTGAATTTGGATTCCTTTTTTTTATTGAAGTTTTTTATATTTACCAAAAGAGAACTATGCTACCTTTCTTATATTTTGATCCTGGTTTAGGCGCGATGATTTTACAGGCCATCGTGGCTGCCGTTGCTGGTGTTATTCTATTCTCAAAGAATTTGATGTACAAGATTAAACTCTTTTTTGGAATACATAAAACCGAAGATGATGTTTTTGATGATATAGATATTAAGGAAACAGATACAGAAAGCAAATCTAATAGTGACCTCAAATAACAGACATTCTTCGTCATTTAGAGACCCATCAGGTTTTATGTTTGTTAATGGCGGTATAATAAAACGTTCAATCTCTCCAATTTACTTCAGTCAGTATCAAAAATTTAAGACTACCGGTTTTTTTAAAAAACTCCATGATGCTCAACTTTTGATTCCACATGAAGAAATTGCTTCTTCAGTTGATGAGATTATTTTAGAACCAGAACAAATCCCTTTTTTTACCTATCCTTACGAGTGGAGTTTCAACCAATATAAGGAAGCCGCTCTTTTAACGCTTAAGATCCAAAAGTTTTCTCTAGAGCACGGGTTTTCATTAAAGGACGCCTCTGCTTTTAACGTGACTTTCCATAAGGGGAAAATGATTTTTATTGATACCTTATCTTTTGATTTTTATAAGAACGATGAACCTTGGCGTGCTTATAAACAATTCATTTCCCACTTTTTTGCCCCACTCTTATTGGCAAAATACCATGGCCATGAAATGCTCAAGTTTACCCAAAGTTTTATAGACGGAATTCCGATAAAAATGGCGGCGTCAATGCTTCCATTTAAAACAAAATTGAATCCATTTCTATACTCCAATATTCATTTACTCGCAAAATTTGAAGATAAGCATAATGAAGATTATGAGGACTCGAGCCGAAAAGCTACACTTTCAAAAAAAGCACAATTCAATCTTATCGAAGGACTTTATGATTATATAAAAAAAATGACCCTTAAGGTGGATTCAGAATGGGGCAATTACTACGATAAAATCAATTATAATGAAAAAGCGTTTCAGCAGAAGTCGAGCATTATAGATACTTGGATAAAAACGCTAAATATCAAAACTTTGATTGATATTGGTGGTAACGATGGTACGTTTGTTAGAAAAATTAGCCAGCATATTAATCAGGCATTGGTTTGTGACATTGATAATAATGCGGTCGATGCCAACCATAGGATTATCAAGGTCAACAAGGAAACCTATATGTTACCGTTTGTTTTTGATGTCCTTAATCCTTCTGCCGCCATCGGTTTTAATAATAAGGAACGAGATTCTTTTATTAAGCGAATTAAACAGTTCTCTCCAGATGTTACCATGGCGTTGGCCGTGATTCATCACATGTCGCTTAGCGGAAACGTTCCGTTTTCAATGTCAGCACAATTTTTTTCCGCTTTTTCAAAATATCTTATTATTGAATTTCCGAAGCGGGAAGATTCTTGGGTAAAACGTTTACTAAAAACCAAGGGCGATTTTAAGGTTCATTTTGACTTTTATAATATAGAAGAATTCGAAACGAGCTATCTTCAGTACTTTTCTTTAGTGGAAAAAATACCAATAGACCAATCAGAACGTGTGATGTATCTCCTTAAATCGAATACTTTTGAGAGCTAAGATCCAAAAGTTTTTAAATTCTTCTAAGGCCTACCCTGTCTTAACGATTTTTGCTGCGGGATTATATCCTTTATTTTATCTCTACGATAGAAATTTCAATTTGGTAAACTCATGGCCACAGTTTTTATACTTGGTTTTTGTTTTTTTCATCATTCCCTTAATCGTTTATCTTGTTATTACTTTGACCTTTAGAAAAATTAATGGGTTAGGGCGTTTTCAGCCTTACGTCCTTTCAATTTTGAATTGTGTATCATTCGCATTCTTCATTGCGTGGATTACACAGGGCATTCATAAAAAAAAGATACTGCTCGCTGTAATTATAGTGGCATTTTTTATTGGTTTTTTAATTTATAAGCACATCAAGAAAATTGTCGTACTTCAGCTATTACTCTCTTGTTACCTACTTGTAAAAATTAGCTTTGGCTTGTATTACTATTTGAATTATTCTTATGACTGGCAGGACATTTCAGATGAAATAGAAGCGGTAAAATTTACAAAGACACCAAATGTATATTACTTGCAACCCGACGGATATCTAAATTTCAGCGAAATAAATCGGGGTTATTACAATTATGACAATAGCGAGATGAGGTCATTTTTTGAAACTAATAATTTTAAACTGTACGATGATTTCAGAAGTAATTATACCTCAACATTGACTTCAAACAGTTCTATGTTTTCAATGAAACATCATTATTATAACTTCAATGCGGAGCAGTCTGTTACTAACAACGCACGAAAGATAATCGTTGGTAAAAATGCCGTAATTGATATTTTTAAAAATAATGGTTATAAAACCCATTTGATTCTAGATCATACCTATCTAATTTTGAATAGACCAAATTTAAAATATGATACTTGCAATATAGATTATGGAGATTTACCTTTTTTGAGCAATGGGTTTGACGAAGAAGAAAATACATTGAAGGATTTGTCTAAGATTTTAGACAATAGTGTAACTTATAATAATTTTTATTTTGTAAGGCAACCAAGTCCTGGACATATTAATATTTCTAAATCCACAAGTTTTGGGGCTGAACAGGAGCGAGAAATTTATTTGGCAAATCTTGAAAAATCCAATATGTGGTTAAAGGAAATAACTGATTTAATAACTGCGAAAGATTCAAACGCCTTAATAATTATTTCTTCAGATCACGGTGGTTACGTGGGTTATGATTATACCTATCAAATAAAAAGCAAAACAACCGATGCTGATTTAATCAAATCCTCTTTTTCATCGTTGTTGGCTATACGGTGGCCAAACAATGACAATCCAGATTATACAAGTGAGTTGAAAACCTCGGTAAATTTATTCCGGGTAGTATTTTCATATTTGAGTGAAAATAACGCCTATTTAAGTTCTCTTGAGGCTGATGATAGCTATTCCGTAATTACCGATGGTGCAGCAACTGGAATTTATAAAACTATGGATGCGAAAGGCAACGCCGTTTTTAAAAGTATTTCAAATTAGCATATACTGTTTCGAGTTGTTATTTTAGCCTGTCTTAATCAAAATGAAATATCGTCATAAACGTAGAGCCATATCATAGCGACAAAAAAAGAGAATGGAACTCATTTGTAGCCCACGCTAAAAACGCTACATTTTTGTTCAATCGAGATTTTATGGATTATCATCAAGATAGGTTTGATGACTTTTCGTTGATGGTATATAACAACAAAAAACTGGTAGCTTTATTGCCCGCCAATAGAGTTGGTGATACCTTGTATTCTCATCAGGGTCTGACCTACGGCGGATTGCTTTTAAAGGAAGGCACTAAATTTCGGGATACGATATTGGTTTTTAAGTTAGTTTTAAAATTTCTAGTAGAAAAGAATATTGAAACTTTAGAGCTGAAACTATTACCATCCATTTATTCTAAAATCCCTAATGATGAGTTGCTTTACCTGATGTTCTTGACAAAAGCAGAACTAAAAAGGCGTGATGCACTTTCGGTTTTACAAATGGGTGACCAGACCTAAAATCTCCAAGAATCGAATGGAAGGGGTTTCACGAGGTCAAAAGCAAGAATTAAATATCAAAGAGGTAGAAACCTTCGATGAGTTTTGGAATGAAATTCTTATAAAAAACCTTGAAGAGAAGCACCAAGCTGCTCCTGTGCATTCTTTAGAAGAAATTTCCGCATTGAAGTTAAATTTCCCTAAACAGATAAGACAGTTCAATGTTTATATAAATGAAAAAATTGTTGCAGGAACTACCATTTTTGAAACTAAGGATGTGGCGCATTCCCAATATATTTCAGGAAATTCAGATAAGAACCGTTTAGGAAGTCTTGATTTTTTACATTTTCATTTAATTGAAACTGTTTTTAAGGATAAGATGTATTTCGATTTTGGCACGTCAAATGAAAATAACGGGAAAAATATTAACGCTGGCCTGCAATATTGGAAAGAGGGTTTTGGTGCGAGAACGATTACTCAAGATTTTTATAGTGTAGAAACCAAGAATCATCAGCTTTTAGAAACCGTTATGTTATGATTTCGTTTTTTGACTTACATAAAATCAACGCCCGATTTAAAACGGCCTTTTCAGAAAAGTTCAAAGCCTTTTTAAATTCGGGCTATTATATTCTAGGTAACGAGGTCAAACAGTTTGAAACTGATTTCGCAAACTATTGTGGGAGCAAGTACTGCGTTGGTGTCGCTAATGGTCTTGACGCCTTGACCCTTATTTTTAAGGCTTATTTGCATTTAGGTAAACTAAAAAAAGGTGATGCTATATTGATTCCTGCAAACACTTATATTGCGAGTATTCTGTCAGTACTCAATTCAGGATTAAAACCTGTTTTTGTGGAACCTGATGAGCAAACTTTTAATATTTCAGCCGAGGGACTATTAAAACATATTACCCCACAGACCAAGGCTATTTTAGTCGTTCATTTATACGGGCAATTGGCAGATATGGAAGCCATAAACAAAATTGCCGAGGAACATAAATTATTGGTGGTTGAAGACGCAGCACAGGCGCATGGAGCGGTAACAAGTTCAGCTAGTATATCTAAAACGCATTCTTCACAAATTTTAAAAGCCGGAAATCTAGGTCACGCAGCGGGATTTAGTTTTTATCCTAGTAAAAACCTGGGAGCTTTAGGTGATGCTGGTGCAGTAACAACCAATGATAAGGAATTAGCAGAAACCATAAAACTATTTCGTAATTATGGTAGTTCTAAAAAATATGTAAATGATATTGTTGGTACTAACAGTCGGTTGGATGAGTTGCAAGCGGCCTTTCTAAACATCAAACTAAAACATTTGGATGCTGACAACAACAGAAGGCGAGAGATTGCCAAAACTTACCTTGGCAAGATTGATAATCCAAAAATAAAGTTGCCTTTATATGATAATTCTGAAAACCACGTCTTTCATCTTTTTGTGGTGCGCGTGGATAATCGAGAAAAATTCAAAAGCTATTTAGACGAGAATGATATCGGCTATTTAATTCACTATCCCATTGCTCCCCATCATCAAGAAGCGCTAGCAGATTTTAAGGATTTGGATTTACCAATTACCGAGGAAATTCATCAAAGTGTGGTAAGTTTGCCTATGAGCCCGGTAATGACTGATGATGAAGTTGACCAGGTTATAATTGCTTTAAATCATTTCTAATTGGTTAATCTAAAGAATCTTATAAAAAAGAACCTTCTGCTTAAGATAACATCTTTTAATGCAGTAGTTATCATTATAAGGTTGGTGATTTCCATATTTATCCAAAGGTATTTAGCAATTGCAGTTGGTGAGGGCGGAATCGCGAAAATAGGGCAATTGCGTAATTTGATGCAGATGTTGACCAGTTTCTCATCTTTGGGAACTTTTAATGGCGTAGTCAAATATGTATCTGAATTTGAAAACGACGAAGGTCAATTATCAAAACTGTTTTCCTCTGCTTTTATCTTTTGTTTTATAGGGTCTTTACTTGCCGCTTTATTATTGTTTTATAATGCCAGTTATCTTTCAATTAGGCTGTTTGGGGATAACAGTTTTGAGGGGCTTGTAAAATGCCTAGCTATTCTTCCGCCGGTCATAGGAATCAACAGGATTTTATATGGCGTTATCAATGGATTATCGGCCTATAAAAAACACGCTAAGATTGAGTTGGTAACTTTTTTGATTGCATCATTGATTTTAGTGGCGTCTCTTTATTTCTTCAGTTTGGAGGGCGTTTTGTTTTCAATAGTATTTGTGCCCGTTGTAAATCTATCGATTATACTCCTTGTATTTTTTGATAGGTTGAAGAAAATTATTAGAATAAAGACATTGAGTTTTGATTTGTCCTTTGCTAAATTGCTGTTGTCATTTACGGTGATGTCCTTAATTTCTACCGTTCTTTCAAATTATGTAGAACTTGATATTAGAACTACCATTACCGAAAGAATCAATATAGAGCAAGCTGGTTATTGGACGGCAATGAGCTTTATTTCCAAAAATTATATGGTGTTCTCATCTACTTTATTTACGCTTTATGTCATTCCTAAATTTGCAAAAATAGACACAGCTTATGGATTTAAGAAAGAAGTAATTACAATCTATAAGACACTTTTGCCACTATTTGGACTCGGGATGATTGCTGTTTATCTCTGTAGAAACCTCATAATCCAAATTGTTTATCCTGATTTTGATGGATTGGAAGAACTGTTCAAATGGCAATTATTGGGTGATTTTGTCAGATTGGCGAGTCTTGTAATTTCGTATCAGATTATTGCCAAGAAAATGACGTGGACATTTGCCGTAACTGAAATTATCTCCTTAAGTTTATTCTATGCATTTTCAAAATACTATGTTGATATCTATGGTGCAGAAGGCGTGGTGATGGCACATTTTATAACGTACTCCATTCATTTTTTGATTCTGATAATCATTTTCAGAAAATCATTATTCAGCAAACCACCTCAATCAGAATAAATAAACTTGGCCAAAAAAAGCTTTAAATTATCCGAAAATAAAATAGTGATTAAAACTTTAATTTAGTTTTAAATATATTTTGATTTTTTCCAGAGTAATTTTCTGAAATATAGATTCATAAACAAAAAGTGGAGAATATAGCTAAATAAATAAGCTACAGCTATTCCCTTAAAACCTATTTCTTGGGTCAGTAATACACTAAGCGTAAAGAAAATTAGACTCCAACCTATTTGTACACCTATATACGTTTTTATGTGAATTTTCGCCAGGATTAAATTGCCTAGAATCCAACTATTTATTTTAACAACATCGCCCATAACTTGAAAAATTATTAGACTGGATATGATTAAAAACTCACTGGTGTAAATTAAATTAATCACAAACTCCCTTAATAGGATCAATGAAACTCCTGCAATTATAGAAACAGGAATTGTAATTTTCCAAATTTTAAAAATTTCCTTTCGTAAATGCTTGGTATAAAGTTTTGAAAACGTGGGCAACAAATAAAATCCAAAGGCTGAAGTAAGTACGCTTACAAATACCATTGAAAGTCTCCACAATGTTTCCCAATACCCAGTATATTCTATGCCCATAAAATGGGTCAGGTATTTTCTTATTGCAATTAAGGTTAAGGCTAGAGTAAGCGTTCCAACAATACTCATAAGTGAAAATTGGGTAAGTTGTCTAAACTCTTTTTTCTGAAATCTTTCTTTAAACCAAATAGGATTCAATTTTTTTCTCAATACAAAAAGTAAAAAAATGAAAAAATTGATGAATTGGATGAGTGCCAAATTAATCAAGACACCATTTAACTTGTAAAAATAGATTAGAAGTAAAGCTGAAGATGCTCCAATAATATTAGCTATAATAGAAATCAATGTGTATGTTTTGATTTCATGTAAGCCATTTAAAATAGACATTCCTGAAGTATATAAAACCATCGGAATAATACTTACACCTATCAAAATGAAATAGGCGAGACCGTTTTCTAGGCCAGTAAGATAGTGTAGAATTTTATCATGAAAAACTATGGTCACAAGGGCAATAACTGCAGAAAGTAGTAATTGGCTGACAAAGATTGTGCTCAAATATTTTGAAAGTTGTTTTTGAGAATTTTTATTGGCCGATATGTAGGTTACAATACCTTGATCAAAACCCAATTGACCTAAAGACAAACTTATTTTCAAGAAGTCCTTGAGCTGACCTATAACTGCAAAACCTTCTGAACCAATAAATACCGCAATAAATTTGTTGGTAAGTAATCCCAGCGTCATGGTAATGACCGTATTGATTCCTGAAATAAAGGATGTTTTAAAAAAGTTCATTACGTGTTTCTAAATTCTTTCCATTCATCAAGGGGCAGTCCGGTCACTTTTTTCAATTGTTGAACATCGGCTTTAAAAAGGTCATAGAGCCATTGTCGCTCTTCATCATTGGCAGTTGGTAAACTTTTCTTTGTTTTCAATAAGTTTAAGAGAAGTTCTGTGATTCGTTTTTTGTGTTTTCTTCTAAAATTTTTAGGGAGCAAATGCTTAACGACATCTCTAGACTTACTCTTATTGAAGGCGAAGATTCTAATTGACTTATATAGTTTTGGAAAATAGATTTTAACGGTTTTATTGGAATCTATGTCATGTATTTTATTGATTTTGCTCAAACCTAGAAAATCAAAACAGCTGTTAAGCGTTTGCAAGGGTTGACTTTTTAAGTTCTCAAAAAGTATGATTTTAATATTCTCATTTTTAAAGCTTTCAAAAAAAAGACTAAGCCATTTTCCGTAAAGACTGTATTGGTAATAATTATTCATCATTAATTCTGGCAGTACATCTGTTGGTGATGGTTTTTCTTGATGGTTTCTCAACACAGCAGATTTAAAATCTAAATCTTCGCTCCCCAAACTTTTCAAGTAATTATAATGCGAATAGGTTCTATCGATGGGGTTTCTTAAAATGAGAATAAATTTAGCATCTGGGTTAGCAAAGACTTTAAAATTACGTTTAAATTCCTCGAAATAGAAATAACCGGTACTTGATTCTCCCCAATACCTAAATTCTTTAGAAAAATCAAAATTCTGCAGATATGCCGCAATATTTTCCTTTGATTCTAATTCTCCTTTATGTGCAGAAAAAAAATGCGGTTCTTTATCGGTTGACATATTAATCTCAGGATGTAATTTCAACATTTCGTGTAATGAACTCGTACCGGATTTGGCAGCCCCAGGAATAAAAAGATTGATTTTTTTCAATTTGGGAGTCATTAATACGTTTATTTATTTTAGTCTTATTACGAGTTTTTAAATCTTGTATTACACCACATGAGGATTCTTATTTTCAACAAATCAAGTATTGAGCTAATTTACCTATTGAAGTGGTTTAAACCTTTTTAAATTGGTTGCAAAATATCACTTGTTTTATAAAAACCCTTTTCAAAAATATCATTTATTTATTATTGATGTTATTTTGATTTTTTATTTGGATAAGAGAAGAATGGCTTTTTTAAGTAGTTAAGGTATTTTTATTTTATATAACCATAGCCTCGGTTAATAAATATTAAAATTAGAGTGTAAATCGCGTATTTTTTCGGTTAAATGAAAATACAAGATGAGATCACGGGATTAATTTTTTAAATTGCTAATCTATTGATAATTCAGAGCGTTTTTTCACTCTGTTAACCGAATACAAAGTTTCTTTAAAAAATTAGTTTCGGTTGATATCTATAGAGTGGAAGGCTGGTTATGATAAAACAGTTTTATCTACTTTTTCCTTGTAATAGGTCTGATTTGGTATTAATTTAAAAATATGAATAACAAAACTGAGGATGAATAAAACCTGTAAGCTTTTAATTGATAACGAACCTTATAATTTTGAGGTTGAAGGCGAATTTTTTTGGGGTAAAAAAGAACTTTTATACAAATCGGAAGATAACGTAATCTCAAAAATGCCATGGCAAAATGAGGGCTATTCTATCGTTAATGCTTTTTCTCCGGAAGAATTTGAACGTTTAAAAACATCAGTAAGTAAAAATATTGGAACAGCAATTTCTAAAGTAATACCAAATTTTGAAATTGATACTTTTAACTTGGAAGCTTATCATGAGGTTGTAAACACTAACGAACTGCATAATAAAGTCATCGATATTACCCGCAACCTCAAAAACGAAGATTTCGATTTTGATATGGAAGCGCTTGCCGATCGATTCGGAAAAATCTTAGGTTACGAGTTAACGTCTTGGATAGAAGAATTGCAGACCTCACATATTCAGATTAGGTTGAGCCGACCTAATTCGTTGGACATAAATCCACCGCATCGAGACGGCTATTTAAGTTATTGGGAAAATATAATTAATGTCTGGATCCCAATTGTAGGTTGTAATGAACTGTCATCTCTTCCTGTATTTCCTAAAAGCCACTTAATACCCGAGCATCAGATATTAAGAACCGAGAGCAAAGGCGCAAAAATAAACGGTAACACCTATTACGTCCCTTGTATTTTAGAAACAAAAGAAGGACCCATTGAAATGATACGACCAAACCCTAAGCAGGGCGAGGCTCTAATTTTTTCGCCTTTTCTAATACATGGTTCTGCCGTTAATAAAAACAAGGATATCACAAGGATTTCATTAGAATTGAGGTTCCCCAAAAAAGAGAATTAGTTTTCTTTCCAAGTTTCTAAAAAGCGCTGGGCACATTCTATATGACCGTGTTCTTTTTCTACAAACGCCCTAGCATTGACAGATATTTCCGATATTTTTTTTGGATTTAAAATAAGCCATTCTAATTTTTTTGCAATAGCTTCAGCATCTGGTAGCGCATTGATTGCTATTGTATCTTCCTCGATTTTGTAATAATCTAACCATTCTTGCTCTGCCCCGGTAAAAACTACTTTTCCTTTTGCCATGGCTTCTAATGCGTTATATCCTTGGTCATAAGCGTAAATTTGGTCCAATAGGATGTGGGCATCGTCAAACGCCTTGATGTAATCATTGTAAGGCACATTTTCCACGGTAACAATCTTAACTTTTTTGGGATATTTGTTTTTTACAATTGAGAGGGCTTTCTCGAAAATATCGTTTCCTTTTTTGTAATAATTAGTTCTATTTATTCCGTGGAAAATAACAATCTTATCCTCCATTTGTAAGGGAACATACTTTATGTTTTCGGTGTTGATCGCGTGGGGTATAAGTCCCAAATGTTGCTTGTTATTTTTTAGCGGAATTGTATAATCCAAATCGCACGATATTACTCCTTTTATGTTGGCATAAATATGGTCGTGCAGTAGTTTGAATTCTGGCTCGAGATATTTAAGACCCAATGAAAAGTCAGTTTTTTTTACCCTACCTTCAAAATAGGGCGTGAGTATGGAGTATCTAAATTTTTTGTCGTAGGCAAACTTGACACTTGGATAATCCGTTCCGCAGGAAAGTAAAAAAGCCTTGCCATTCCATTTTGAGAGCAAATCGAAAATCTTTATTTCAATCTTTGGGGGACATAAAAATGAAGATTCATTTATAAATTGGACGACATCAAAATTACTCAGTTCAGGTTCAAGCTGCTTAATCTGTTTTAAAACGTCATTGGCATAAATATCAATTTTAAAAACTTTGAATAAAAGTGACCTTATTTTTTTTGATAGTCCGCTTTCAAACCGTTTTAAAATTTCATAATCCACGCTAACTTTTTTGAAGCCGTCAGTTAACCCAACCACCACTGCTTCATGGCCCAATCTGATTAGTCCATCTTTTAGGGATTTGTGGGTTCGGTTGTATTCGCCAACTAATAAAATTCTCATTTAAACCTTATATTTACAATTCAAAAATATGTGTTTCAAAAGTAAGTTAAAAGGTTAAATCTATTCATGAAAATTGCTCTAGTAGGAACATCATTAGCGGTTGGGGGTGCTGAACGTTCAATGGCGATGCTTTCTAGAATGTTGCACGACAAAGGTTTTGAGGTACATCTTGTTATTTTGACTGACGCTGTGGCTTATGATTTTTCAGGAGTTTTATTTAACCTCGGTAAATTCAAAAGGCCTAAGGACAACATTGTGCAAAGATTGTTGAGGTTTAATAAATTGAGGAATTATTTAAAGAAACAACAATTTGATGCTATAATAGACCATCGCCCGAAAAATCAATTTTATAGGGAGCTATATTATCGCAAGTATATTTATAAAGGTTTCAAATGTATTTACGTGACTCATAATTCGTTTCAGAAATATAATACAGAGCCATACAAATTAAAGTTCTTCAAAATTCACGAACCACCAATCAGTAATGTTACTGTTTCCAAATATATTGAACGTGAAATATTCAATGCTAATGGCTTAGATAACACGACTACAATTTACAATGCGTTTGATCAAAATTGGTCTGAGTTAGATTTTAGCTTGCCAAATATTTTAAAAGATAAAACCTATGTTTTGTTCTACGGAAGGATTGATGACCAAGAGAAGGATTTGATTTTTTTGATTGATAGTTATGTAAAATCTAAATTGTCCGAGCAAAATATTTACTTAGTAATTTTAGGGAGTGGGCCCGATGAGAATAAAATTAAAACGTATGTTGATACAATGAGCGCATCTGAGTTTATTCTTTTTATACCATTCACCATAAATCCATTTCCATATATTTATCACAGTAAATTCGTCACTTTGACCAGTAGATATGAAGGTTTCCCAATGGTGCTTGTAGAAAGTCTCTCCTTGGGAACGCCCGTGGTATCATTAGATATTAACTCTGGTCCTAATGAAATTATTGAACACGAAAAAAACGGACTATTGATTTCAGGTAGGGATGAGATTGATTTTGCGGCGGCAATGCGAAGAATGTTCGAGGACGAAACCTTATATAACAGGTGTAAATCAAATACCAAAAGAAGTGTAACCTCCTTTTCTATGCAAAACATAGCAAAGGCTTGGCAAAATTTACTCAATTAATCAAGTATGAAGACAAGCATAAACGAAGTTAAAATAGTGAGCATACCTAATGTTCACGATCATAGGGGTAAAATTGCCGTGGCTGAAAAAGAAACGGTACCTTTTAGTATCGAGCGTATTTATTATTTATATGATGTGCCAACAGACGCGTATCGTGGCGGACATGCCCATAAAAAACAGCAATCCCTATTAATAGCTTTAAGTGGTAGTTTTGAAGTTATGGTTGATGACGGGAAGCAAAGTAAACGAATTTTACTCAACAAGGCGGACAAAGGCTTGATTATTCCTAATGGTATTTGGCGGGAAATCGATAATTTCTCTTCTGGTTCTATTTGTTTGGTCTTGGCCTCGACCCATTTCGACGAATCCGATTACATCAGGGACTACAAAGATTTTAAATCATCTAAAAACACTTAGATACACGCCTTTTTTAAGGAGTTGTTTCTGAATTTTCAGCAACGGCCTTAACAATAGTGGTGGTATTTTTAGAGCTAGGTTCTGTTTCCAATTAAGGTTTTTGGTATTTATATTCCGTAAAAGATCTAAGTATAAGGAATGATTTCCCTGAATTTTTCTTTCAATCGCCATTGCGAATCGATTATAATCCAGATATTTTTTTAGGCTGCTATTTTCCTTTTCCTGCAAGGCAAATTTGTCAAATAGTTTCAAATTATCGGTGCCGCTATTGGTTTTAGAGAGATGGGTTTTTTGATTTTCATAAATATGTACTGCACTTATTTTTGAGGAAAAGGCAACTGGCTCATCTAAAGCGATTCTCACCCACAAATCGGTGTCTTGGGCAGACCGTAGGTCCATATCAAAATAGCCGTGTGTTTTAAAGATTTGTTTCGGTATGGCAACTGCACTGGTCCAAGCGATAGCGTCAACCAAACTGTTATTAAAATAATCTGGGATGATGCCCTCAAAATTTGGTGCAAGTCCGTTGAATTTCGCTTTTACAATCTGTTGGGCGTTATAATCTTTCTCGTAAGCCTTACAGTACATGCCACAGTTGGGGTAGCTTTCGATTAAATCCTTCAAATCAGCCAGGTGATGCTTGTACCAGATATCATCGGCATCCAAAAAAGCGATGAAATCTGCTGATGCTTTTTCAATTCCGAAGTTTCTTGCATGGGAAACACCCTTATTTTCAGTGGTAAAAATTTTAATACGCTTATCCTTGATTTTTTTCACTTTTGCCAAACCTTCATCTGTTGATCCATCATTTATAATGATAATCTCAAAATCCCTAAAGGTTTGGCCCAAAGTGCTTTCCAAGGTTTTGATAATCTTGTTTGCTTTATTATACAAGGGGATAACAATGGAAAAATAAGGCCTCATGGATTCAAATCAATATAACAAAGATACCCGAATTTATAAAATTGGAGCAGTAGTATATTTGGATGCTTTGAAAGAATATTTTTCTTTATAGGTTGTTTTAAAATTTTGAACAATCCGGCAAAAAAATAGTTTAACCTCCAGCGCTTTAAACGTAGGTATAAATTTAAAAGAGAATTATCTGTCTCAATTAATTTTCGCTCTCTGTGCAAAAAGTGCAAAGTTTCAATGGATTCTTCAATTTTTGCCAGATATATATCATTACTTTCTAGACCAAGGTGAATTACCTCATTATTAATGTGTAAAACGTTTGCTTTTGAAGATTTTAGTAAGCTTCCAAAATAGTTGTCATATCCGTATCCCCTATATTTTATCCCCTTGTTCAATTCTAAAAAGAGCGATTTTTGAACAAGCATATTAGCGGAGATTACTATACGGTATGGCGTTTGGTTTCTTAATCTTGCATCAACTTGTTCCTGTGATTTTCCATAGGTCCATCTAAGTATCTTATGGGGCTCGGGTTTTTCAATTTGATATGTAAATCCGCCATAAATTACACTATAATCTAGTCCTATAATTTTTAGGTAATTTTCTATAAAATTACTAGATTTTGGCATCACATCAGCATCCAAAAAAAGCAGCCAATCGTATTTGGCCTGTTCAACAAGTCGCTGGCGCGTTGCGATTCTGCCTAGATTATTCTCAGAAAACCTGAAGGATGTAAAGTTCAGGCTCTCGATATCTTTATTCTTATCGCTGAATTTGTCCTGAGACGCATCGTCTTGGCAAATAATTTCAAAATTCAGTCCGCTTGCGACTAATTGCTCGTGCAGCGAATTGACAAGTAACCTAACGTCATAATTATATACTGGAATAAGTACAGAGAGCATCGGCTTTTATTGGTTTTCAAAAATACAGATTTTAGATCAGGCTTTTGATACTATTATTTTACGCCTTTAAAGATTGTTATATTTACTCATTGTAATATAGCTTGAATTAAATTTAAATGAAGTTTTATAAAAATTTCTTGGTGTACTGGGCGGTTATCTATTTGTTGATAGCATTTGTTGGCAGATTTACCGCCGCCCATAAGGAATATTTTCCGTTTTTTAGGTGGTCACTTTATTCCAAAACGCCCAATACTATGGAACACTCCTATATAATGGTTGAAAAAATAGGGGATTCTATACTCAATCAAAAAACCGATTTTAGAGATTTACAAAGTTATCATCACATCAACCAAGTAGATACAAACTTGATTGTACAGGATTTTAGTAGTGCGGTTAACAAACATAATGCTTTGGAAAAACATCTGATTTTTAATATTCTTCCAAAAAACTCCACCTTTTATCTATACAGAACAACCATGGATTTAAGCCAGCAAGATTATAAAAAAACTAAAAAGACCAATCAAATCTTAATTTTTAAAAACAAAATATTCCATTTTGAATAAACAGCTCAAGACTCATTTTTTTTGGAAACACGTTTTGAATTCTACTACCATATTCAAAACGCAAAAGACTGTTTTATACAAGGATATATTGCGGCTTTTGAAATATGCTTATGCCGCATTATTTATAATGGTTTTCATACAGTTTGGACAAATTGACGCTTTGGCCAACTCAAAGTTGGTAGATGTTTTATGGCCGGTTTGGTTTATAAATCAACAGAATTTGATTTTTGTTGTTTATTTTCTTTCCGCCAATTTGTTATTTGGTCTTGTTCTAGTGCAATTTAAAAATTCCCAGATATTGCGGATTTATGTTTTTATAGTCTATTTTTTATTGGCAGCACTATCCAATTCGTTCGGTAAAATAAATCATAGTTTGCATTTGGTCTTGATTCCGCTTTTCTGTTTTGCTTTGATACCCAATAGAAGCGCAAAGCAAAGTATGGAAAAAACGATTTTGATGTTTTTGAGCGCAAAATTCTTTTTACTGTTGGCCTATTCACTCACTGGCTTTTGGAAAATATTTTGGGGAATTATCGAGTGCTTCACACAAGAAGTAAGTATGTTTTCTCCATTATCCTTTCGCAACATTTTAATTTTTCAGTTTGAGTCTAGCGAAACCACTATTCTAGGAAATTGGTTTTTAGAGCATTATGTTATAGGTTGGTTGTTATTTCTAGGGGTTGTTTATCTGGAATTTGCATCTATAGCTATCTTTTTTAAACCCAATCTTTATAAAATATGGGGGGTTGCCCTAATCTGTATGCACATTGGTTTGCAATTAGTCCTCAATGTAAATATGTATGTGGCATGCTTTTCGATTATCATCTTGTTGATATTGTCTCCTTTTCAACAACAGATTAATGGTATTCAATTAATAAAGAACTTGCCTGTTTTAGATTTGATTTTTTTCCGTCGGAAAAAGTAAAATATCGTTAAAGACTGCTTGATAATGATTTCAAATCTATGGTTTTAAAATAATTCGCTTTAAAGCAATTCTAGTATGAATAAATCTATTTTACATCTAGTCATGATTTTCTTTTGGTTTCAATTGACAGCTCAACAAGAATTTCATGTTTTTCCCTCAAATCATGAAACTAATCCAAGTTTAGAAAATGGTATTGGGTCCTTGAATAATCCCTGGGATTTGCAAACTGCTTTAAATCAAAAACAAGGTAGCGTCAAACCGGGCGATACGATTTGGCTTCACGAAGGTATTTACAACGGCCGTTTTGTTAGTACTTTAAAAGGGTCTAAAGAAAATCCCATAACCGTTTCTAGCTATAAAAATGATACCGTAGTTTTAAACGGAAACGTGACCTCTAACCAAGAAGGCGTATTGATAGTTAAAGGGGCATTTGTACATTTTCAAAATTTTGAAATCACCTGGCTTGGTAATTTTTCAAGGGATGAAAATGATACCGATTTTAGGGCTTGCCCAGGGCTGATGCACCTTTCCGGAATTGATTGTAAATTTTATAACCTCAAAATTCACGATAATCCAGGGCTGGGTATTGGCTTTTGGAAACACGGCGGCGCCAGTGTTATTGAAAATTGCAACATCTTTAATAATGGTTACATGTCTAAAGGCGGAAAGGGCAGGGGCGAGGGGATTTACGTACAGAATAAAAGTGAAGCCATAAAATATATTCGTAATAACATAATTTTCAACAATTATTATAAAGGCATTGAAGTTTGGTCCGCTGGAAAACGCAAGGATTTTGAGTATGTTAAAAATATAACTCTAGAAGGAAATATTATTTTCAATAGTGGCTCCCCATCGGGAAGATTTGTAGATAACGTCATCGTGGCTTCAGCAGATAGAAATGGTGTAAATATTGCCAAAAACATTATTTTAAAAAATAATGTACTTTATCATAATACAGATGATGGCTCAGGAAAACTAATTGGCGATGCGGCGTCGCTCACATTGGGTTTTAATGTAAACGCACCCATTGAAAATGTAACCGTTGATGGTAATGTTATTGTTGGAGGCTATAACGGTTTACGCATTCTGTATGCAAATTCCCTTAATTTTGAAAACAATACCATTTACTCCGGAAATATTCAAGTTGCCCCAACCATAAAAGATTATTTCCAAAACTGGAACTTTCGAAATAACCTAATATTTTCTAGACTGAAAAAGCCGTTTAGGGTAACTCGTGTCAAGGACTATGATTTGAGCAATTGGCAGAGCACCTTCAATTTGGATGCGGGAACTACTTTAAGGTCAAACTCTGAATTTAAATTAAATTCTGTGGTTAATCTAAGTCAGCATTATATTGATGGCAACAAATTTAACGTCGCTCTTTTTTCTTCGGAAAGCAAGCCAGTTAGCATAGATTTTTCTGAATATAGCATAAAACCGGGCAGTACATATCGCGTTATTGACGTTGAAAACCCTGAAAATATTTTAGATTCTGGTCAGATTTCTGGGGATTCGATGGTACAGGTGTTTATGGATTCTAGTGTTTTTCAAAAACCATTGCACAATACGAATGCAAAAAAAACACTGTCTAGTTTTGGTGTATTTCAGATTGAGTTTGAATCTTCAATAGAAACTGAAATGCCTTCCGAAGAAAAAAATAGTTTCGAGCGATTTTTAGAGTGGTTGGGATTTTAAATTTTTAAAGTGGAATAGATTAAGTTCAATAAAATGATTTCCAATTTATTGAGTACCCATTCTCTGGAAGGGGCAAAACTACCCAAAAGGTAATAGGGTTCAGGAGGGGATTATTTACGTTGCACCACCTCAAAAACCTTGTTCTCATCGCATTTTAGGGTCTTACTAGGGTATTTAAGCAGCAGCGCATAGTCATGGGTTGCCATAAGGATTGTATTTCCATTTTTGTTGATATCCCGCAATACTTCCATAACCTCAATACTGGTTTGGGGGTCAAGATTACCGGTAGGCTCATCGGCGAGAATCAATTCTGGCTCGTTGAGTAAAGCGCGGGCAATTGCAATACGCTGTTGCTCGCCACCAGAAAGCTCATGTGGGAATTTGAAACCCTTGGTTTTCATGGCCACTTTATTTAATACGGTTTCAATACGTTCCTTTATTTTTTCCTTGTCCTTCCATCCCGTAGCTTTTAGTACAAACTCTAAATTCTGATTTATGGTACGGTCTGGCAACAACTTAAAATCTTGGAATACAATACCCAATTTACGTCGTAAAAACGGAATATCGTTCTCTTTCATGGCTCTTAAATCGTAGTCAACAACTAATCCTTCGCCTTCGGTAAGTTCTAAATCGCCGTAGAGCGTTTTCATAAAACTACTTTTTCCGCTTCCAGTTTTACCAATGAGATAGACAAAATCACCTTTCTGCATTTCAAAATTCACATCAGACAAGACCATGCTATCGCCTTGATAAATAGCAACATTAGTTAGTTTTAGGATGGTTTCGGACATGGATTTGTAGTTTATTTTTAATTTAAAGTAAATGTATTGTTATAAATTCTAACACCAAGGCCAGTAACAAAAGAGTTTTAGATTTATAGTTTTAGCTTTAATAAACGAAAATATGTAAATGTTACAAAATTAGTTATTGTAACGTAATCAAATTTCACTCTCTTTTATCTTAAGAGTTTTATTTCCCACTTTTGGGGATTAAAGGGGCTACTTCCTCACAAACAAACTCCAAAAACCGCTCGTCATCTTCGGTAAATGGGTCTGGCGTATTTGAGTCAATATCGATTTGTCCCATATTTTCGCCATTTACAAAAATGGGGATGACTATCTCAGCCTTTACCGTAATGCTACAGGCA
Source organism: uncultured Flavobacteriaceae bacterium (assembly GCA_963803715.1). Lineage (GTDB taxonomy): Bacteria > Bacteroidota > Bacteroidia > Flavobacteriales > Flavobacteriaceae > Psychroserpens. The sequence continues at coordinate 36,700 of CAWDOF010000008.1, read as the reverse complement.
ATGTAATTATCCTGTGCGGAAACATCTGGTACAACGAAGTTTTGGTTGGAAACGGCAACCTGACCGCAAATCCCTTTTCCGAAGGGAATTATGGTATGGTCTGTGGGTTCACCAACGTAAGGCCCTAATTTAAGCTCATTTTTATCACCATTCTTAAAATAAAATCCAACCCAATTATAATACGGAATATGGGTTTCTAAAAGTTTACAAATATTCAGTAAACGTTGATTATTATTCAAGTTAATATCTTTAACAATTTTTTGTACTTCGGGTTTCAGGGCTGTAAAAGTCATATCCTATTTTAATTTCGGTAAAAGTATTTAAAAACTATCTTTGGTAATTTCATTTTATATAATTTTAACGGATAGAACCATATTAAGTCCAATAGTAATCTTTCAAAAATCATCAGCGATTGAAAGCACTTTTCATCAAATATAAATCGGTCATTAAGTTTATAGCCATATTTTTGACGGTCTATTTTGTGCTTTCGTTTGCTTACAAGTTTTATCTTGATTTTTCAGATGGCTCTAAATATTACCCCGATTTTCTAACCAACTTGGTGGCAAAGCAGAGTAACGCCGTCTTGCTTAGTTTTGGTTATGATTCTGAAGTATTACCGCATCCAGATGAACCTTCAATGAAAGTAATTGTCAACGGCAAATACGTTGCACGTGTTATCGAAGGCTGCAACGGCATTAGTGTTATCATATTATTTTTATCATTTATTATTGCATTTGCAGGTAATTTTAAAACCACATTTTTTTATATTATTTCAGGAAGTATTTTGTTATATACCGTGAATTTATTGAGAATTGTTATTATAACTATAGGTCTTTATAATTATCCTTGGCGTCGTGATACGCTGCATACCGTGATTTTTCCCATGATTATTTATGGGATGGTTTTTTTGTTATGGATGTTCTGGGTTAACCGTTTTTCTAAATTGAAAAAAGCCAATGCGTAGTCCTATTACATTTACCTTATTGCTGATACTTTTTGGATTACTGGTCTTGATTCGGGTATTTGAAAACGAGCTATTTTATGATCCTTATTTACTTTTTTTTAGAAATGATTATCTCTATATAGATTCACCCAATCGCGAAGTATTCAAGTTAACAATGTTCACCACGTTGCGTTACGTATTGAATTCGGTGATTTCTCTGGGAATTATCTACTTGTTTTTTAAGGATATTTCCATCGTAAAATTTTCAGCTCTCGTTTTTTCTATTGCTTATATTGTTTTGATTTTAATATTTCTATATTTTGTAATTCACCCAAGACAGGAAGATTATTTTCTCTTTTTCAATTTTAGACGATTCTTAATTCAACCTATTTTGTTATTGCTTTTATTACCAGCGTTTTATTACTATAAGTTGAAGCATGTTAAACGTTAATACTATGGTAATATAAATAGGGAAAATGAAATTTTCGTACTTTTGCAGTAATGTTTAAATCCGTGAGTCATAAACTATTTTCAGTGCTAATGTCTTTATTAGTACTATTTTCCACCGTATCCTTTACGGTTGAAAAACATTTTTGTGGCACAACTTTGATTGATACGGCCGTTTTTACTGAAGCACAAAAGTGCGGTATGGAAATGACTTCTAGCGTAAAAAAATCTTGCTGTAAAGATGAGCTTGAAGTTGTAAAAGGTCAGGATGATTTAAAATTGTCAAAATTTGAAGAGTTACCGGCCCAACAGCAATTTACAATTAAGTTTTTAGCTTATTCTTTTTTAAACCGCTTTGATGCCGTTGAGAAAGCAATTATTCCCCATAAAAATTATTCCCCTCCAAATTTGGTCGCAGACATACAGCTGTTAGACCAAGTCTTCATTGTTTGATTGTTTAAAACGCTTTTTTTGGGGTTGCACCAGCAATCCAATCCGTTTTATCATCAAATTCAAAATAATGAAACATACTTATACTATTACCGGCATGACCTGTCAAGGCTGCGCCAACTCCGTTGAAAAAGATTTAAAGTCAGTAAGGAACGTTATAGATGTTACCGTAGATTTAAAAGCTTCGGAAGCAGAAATTACAGTGTCTAATCCTGTTGCGGTAGAAAACTTACAACAGGCTTTAAATAATAAATATACCATTTCTTCCAATGTGCAACGAAATGTATTCAATTCAGTTTCCGAAGAGAAAATAGAGAAAAAGACAGAACTTCAACAGCTGTTTCCGCTCTTCTTGATTTTCTTTTTTATAACGGGAACATCAATCTTACTCAATATCCAACCTTGGGATTTTAGCAATTTCATGCTCGATTTTATGGGTATTTTTTACGTCGTGTTCAGCTTTTTCAAATTTTTGGATTTAAAGGGCTTTCCAGAATCTTTTAAAATGTATGATCCATTGGCTAAAGTTGTTCCAGCCTATGGATGGATTTATCCCTTTATCGAGTTGGCACTTGGTGTAATGTTCTTGATGCGGATTCAAATCACGCTTGCGTTGATTGTTACTCTTATTATTCTGGGTATGACGACTATCGGGGTCACGAAAATTTTGTTAGATAAAAAATCCATTCAGTGCGCCTGTCTCGGGACGGCTTTAAAATTGCCTATGACCAAAGCTACATTCATTGAAAACAGTATCATGATTGCCATGGCCGCATTGATGCTGATAAAAACATTTTCATAGATGAAAAATCTAATATTTATACTACTCGGTTTTCCTTTGGTTCTTATAGGTCAGCAAAACTTAGAAGGGATTATTACTGAAAAAACATCCCAAAATAAAATGTTTCCTTTAGCAGGAGCAAATGTGATTTGGCTTGATACCTCGGTAGGTGCAGTGACCGATATTGATGGGAAATTTAGTATTCCCTATCAAGATAATTATAATAAATTAATTATCAGTTATGTTGGTTTTAAGACCGACACAATAACAATTAATAGCCCTAAATATATTAAGCACGAGCTAAAGGCAACAGATGAACTCGATGAAATAACCCTTACGGCAAGAAAGCAAGCCACCTCAAAATCTTATTTGAGTGCGCAGAACATTATGACTGTTAGTAGTGACGAATTACTGAAAGCAGCTTGTTGCAATCTATCTGAAAGTTTTGAGACCAATCCTTCGATTGATGTGAATTTTGCAGATGCTGTTACTGGTACAAGGCAGATAAGAATGTTGGGTCTCACCAATAAGTACATTTTAATTACTACGGAAAATATTCCGTCCATAAGAGGCGCATCTCAAGCTTACGGACTGAGTTTTATCCCAGGTACTTGGGTGGAAAGTATCCAGATTACCAAAGGCGCTGGTAGCGTAGTAAATGGTTTTGAGAGTATCGCTGGACAAATCAATACCGAGTTGCGCAAACCTTCTGCAGACGATCGTTTATTTGTAAATCTTTACGGTGCCACCAGCGAACGTTTAGAATTGAATACCCATATCAACACAAAAGTCAGTAAACGCTGGGACACTGGATTGTTTATCCACGGAAACACCCAACAGAAAAAGCACGACAATAATAATGACGGATTTTTGGACATGCCGCTTTATAATCAAATCAATGTGATGAACCGTTGGCAATACACCAACCCCGAAAAAGGTTTGGTCAGTTTTATAAACGTAAAATACCTGAATGATTCAAAACAATCGGGACAATTGGCATTTGACCCTGATAATACGAATTTGGGTAAGCAGAATGAAGCGGCTGTCCTGAGCCCAACCGAGCCATGGGGCAGTGAAATAGATACAGAACGTTTTGAGTTGGCTACTAAATTTGGATATGTCAACCCAGACATACCTTGGCAGAGTTTAGGCCTACAGTTTGCGTATAGTAATCACCAACAGAATTCTTATTTTGGACTAAACAATTATAATATAAAGCATAACAGTATATACTCTAATGTAATTTACAATTCCATCATCAGTGATTCTAGACATAAAATAAAAACAGGATTAGGTTTTACCTACGATCATTATGATGAACGTGCGATTGGTCAAGATTTTGAACGTAGCGAACGCTCTGCGGGCGCATTTTTTGAATATGCCTATGATGATTTAAGTAATTTGACCTTAACTGCCGGTCTGAGATTTGATACCCATAATTTGTTGGGCGAATTTATCACCCCACGCTTGCACCTGCGTTATACCCCATGGGAAAAGTCGGCGCTACGGGCATCGTTTGGTAGGGGTAAACGAAGTGCCAGTATCTTCGCAGAAAATCAAAGCATCTTTGCAACATCTAGAGCTATTTCAATCCTAAATGGTAACTCCTCTACTGTGGAGAGGTCGGGAGAGTCTGGAGCTTACGGCTTGAATCCCGAAATTGCTTGGAATTACGGTATCTCTTATTTGCAAGGTTTTAATCTCTTCGGAAGAAAGGCAGATGTGGCAATTGACTTTTACAGGACAGATTTTCAGAACCAAGTCGTGATAGATTGGGAAAACCCAGATGCGGTGAATTTTTATAATCTAGAGGGAGAAAGCTATGCTAACAGTATGCAGATAGAACTTAATTATGATGTTTTTGAAAACTTCAGCTTGAGAACCGCTTATAAATATTATGAGGTAAAAACTGAATATAGAGTTGGAAAATTGTCTAAACCTTTAATTCCGAGACATCGTATTTTTGCTAATATGGGATATGAAACTCCATTTAAAGACGGTAAATTTTCAAAATGGAAATTCGATGTCACTTATAATTGGCTTAGTGAACAACGGTTTTCATCAACTGCATCCAATGCGCCTGAATTTAGATTACCAGAACAATCACCAACCGTTGGCACGATAAATGCTCAGATTACTAGGGTGTTTTCGCCTAAATTCGAAATTTATATTGGTGGTGAGAACGTGACTAATCTAAGGCAAAGTAATCCAATTTTAGACCCCGAGAATCCATTTGGTTCAAATTTTGATACTACATTTGTGTATGGTCCAATATTCGGAAGTATGTACTACGCAGGATTGAGATTTAGAATAAATTAAAAAGCTTATCTAAATCTTCCCAAAGGAAAAAAATTTGGCGTTCTGTAATAAAGTGTTTAGTTATTAAACTTAAGATCAGCTCGAATAGAATTTAAGTAACAAAAAAATAGAATTATCTAACATAATAAAAAATCCTAATTTTTAGAATTAGGTTAAAGACAATATGAAAAAAATTATAATAGTATTAGCCGTCTTTTTTACAACCCTAACATTCGCTCAAGACAAAAATGCCCGAGCTAGTTTTGAAGTGGACGGCGTTTGCAATATGTGCAAAGAGCGCATTGAGAAAGCAGCAATTAGAACAAAAGGAGTCAAATCTGCCCAATGGAATTTAGAAACCCACGAGCTTAATTTGATTTTTGATGCCCGCAAGACTGATGTTGACAATATTAAGAAAAGTGTTTTAGCTGTTGGTCACGACACCAAGGATATGAAAGCTACAGACGAAGCTTATAATTCAGTACACCCTTGCTGTATGTACCGCGATGAGGTAGTTAAGGACAATCATAAAAATGATTAAATCTACCTGAGATTAATACAACTTCAAATGCCACGTTCTGTGGCATTTTTTATTGGAGGGTAACATCAAACTTTGAAGAACATTTTTGAAAAGATTTTTTTGAAATCTAAATTGACCTTAATACATTACATTATAGTCGGCATTTTCATTTAAGTGTTTCCATAAATAACGGTTATGGATTATTTGATGACGCTTTTAATCGATTAAGCCCTCCATGTTGTTAGAATAATGGATTTCAATTGTAGTGGTGATATCAAATTATCGACTAGTTTCAATTCACCGAGTGTATCATCATTTTGTAGATAACGTTTTTTAGCAGAAAAATCTAGCAAAGATAAAATGCGGAATTTCCCCTTTATCGATTATATCTTATTATAGAATTAGTTTAAGCTTTTATCTATTTCAGCATTTATCATATCACAGCTCTTAATGGCATCGAGCGTGGCGACTTTTTCCTCTTCAAGGGTTGTACTCAATGCTCGAACAATATTTTTAAGTTTGATTTCATCCAAAAACGGACCATTACCAGATAGAATCTGGTCGTAATCCGCGTGATTTACTAGGTAATTTCCCAGGTAATCCTTTATTAAACTGGTATGTCTATTATAGACATCAAACATATTCTCATAGTTATTATAATGGCGTTGTATGGCGGTTTTTAAACCAAAATCGTCAATAAGTTTCAAATCTCCTGAATTGATTAGGGTACTATAAGTAATATTCTTAGGACTAAAGGTTTCATATTTTAGAACTATAAAAATTTTGTTCATCAATTGCATGTCCTGGGTCTTGCCAGTATTTAAAAGTGGAATAATATCATAACAAGTATTGATTTTTACCTCTATGGCATCTACGTTTTTCAATAATTGCTCTTTATCAGCTTCAATGTCGCTTTTTAGGGCAACGAGGTATTGTTTCTGTAGTTTTTTGTCTTTATAATTATCGGCACATTTATTCATGCTGAAGGCTATGGTTATGCCAATAATAACAATAATAATTTCTCGAAAGGTATATTTCCAATTTGATTTCGTTTTTGCCATTTGATGAGATTGTTAAGTTTTAAATCTAATTAATTAAATTGAAAACATCTGGATTATCTTGTTGGTATTTATTCCTTAATAAGTTAAGTCGCTTAAATGAATCTATAAATTCTCAATTATAAAAAAGATAGTAATCATATTTATAGTTACCTATTAAAATTAAAAAAGCCCTTGATTTGCATCAAGAGCTTTTCATTAAACCTAAACACATTAGTGAATAAATTATTTGTATCAATTCGCCACTAGTTATCTGACCGCAGTCTTAGTTAACTAGTTGAAGCAGAATTTACATCATACCTGGCATACCGCCGCCCATTCCACCTGGTGTAATACCAGTAGAGGCTTCTTCCTTAATATCAACCAAAGCACATTCAGTGGTTAAGATCATTCCGGCAACAGATGCTGCATTTTCCAATGCAATACGTGTTACTTTTTTAGGATCGATAATACCGGCTTTCAGCATATCCACGTAAGTTTCAGTCTTTGCATCAAAGCCGAAATCTTTCTTACCTTCCATAACCTTATTGATTACTACTGAACCTTCACCACCAGCATTGGCAACAATTGTTCTCAATGGAGCTTCAATTGCTTTTGCCACGATTTGAACACCTGTAGTTTCGTCAAGGTTTTCGGTCTCGAGTTTCTTCAATACTGATATAGCACGTACTAAAGCAACGCCACCACCAGCAACAATACCTTCTTCAACGGCGGCTCTTGTAGCATTAAGTGCGTCATCAACACGATCTTTTTTCTCTTTCATCTCAACCTCAGATGCGGCACCTACATAAAGTACGGCAACACCACCAGCCAATTTGGCTAAACGTTCTTGAAGTTTTTCTTTATCATAATCGCTCGTTGTGGTTTCTATTTGAGCTTTGATTTGATTTATTCTCGCTTTGATATCCGCAGCTTTACCTTCACCATTGACGATAGTTGTAGTATCCTTGTCAATAGTAACGGTTTCAGCAGAACCTAACATTGTTAAATCTGCATTTTCTAAGGAGAAACCTCTTTCTTCAGAAATTACTGTTCCGCCTGTTAAGATGGCGATATCTTCTAGCATTGCTTTACGTCTATCACCAAATCCTGGAGCTTTTACGGCTGCAATTTTCAATCCGCCACGTAATTTATTTACTACCAATGTAGCTAAGGCTTGTCCTTCAACGTCTTCAGCAATAATCAATAACGGACGACCAGATTGTGCTACTGGTTCGAGTATTGGAAGAATTTCCTGTAAGTTCGAAATTTTCTTATCGAATAATAAGATGTACGGATTTTCTAAATCGGCAATCATCTTGTCAGAATCAGTCACAAAATACGGAGATAAATAACCTCTGTCAAACTGCATACCTTCAACAACATCCACATAAGTATCTGTACCCTTTGCTTCTTCCACGGTTATTACACCTTCTTTACCAACTTTACCAAAGGCTTTAGCTATAAGGTCACCAATAGTATCATCGTTATTTGCTGAGATAGATGCAACTTGCTTTATCATTTCAGAAGAATTACCGACTTTTTTAGCCTGCTTTTCTAAATCTTTTACAATTGCTTCTACTGCTTTGTCGATACCACGTTTTAAATCCATTGGATTTGCTCCGGCAGCTACGTTTCTCAAACCTTCATTCACGATTGCTTGAGCCAAAACTGTTGCGGTAGTTGTACCGTCACCTGCTAAATCATTGGTTTTAGAAGCCACTTCCTTTACCATTTGAGCGCCCATGTTCTCAATTTCATTTTCAAGCTCAATTTCTTTAGCTACTGTTACACCGTCTTTAGTGATTTGCGGTGCTCCAAAGGATTTACCTATGATTACATTACGACCCTTAGGGCCTAAAGTTACCTTTACTGCATTTGCCAATGCATCAACGCCACGTTTTAAACCATCGCGTGCTGCTATATCAAATTTTATATCTTTTGCCATCTTTAAAATTTATTTTAATGTTTCCGTAAAAGCGGAAACCTTTTAATTGTTAATATTTAAAATTCAAGGTATCAATCTTATAAATTCTAAAATTTAGAATCATAAATAATTTGATTGTTCTTGAAACTTAGTTGTTGTAGTTAAGAATTGATTTTAGACTATCGCCAAGATGTCGCTCTCTCTCATAATGAGATAATCTTTACCTTCTAGTTTTAGCTCGGTACCTGCGTATTTTCCGTAAAGGACGTCATCACCAGCTTTTACAGTCATAGGCTCATCTACTAGGCCTTTACCTACAGCAATAACTTTTCCTTTTTGTGGTTTTTCCTTAGCGTTGTCAGGGATGATAATTCCTGAAGCCGTTTTAGTTTCAGCTTCCACAGGTTCAACAAGAACTCTGTCTGCTAATGGTTTGATGTTTAAACTCATTTTATGATTGTTTTTTTAGTTAAAAATTCTATTCATAGGGTAGCTAATAATGTGCCAATAGAAGGTAACTGACAAACTTGCAGACCACTTTTAGAATCTTGCATAAAAAGAAAATGCCAACTCGTTAGAGTTGGCATTTTAATTAAAAAATTAAATATATTACTTTGTGGAATCTACTGGAGTAGCGATATCACTAGAGGTATCTGGTGTTGAAATTGGAGCAGGAGATGAGGTTGTACTTTCGTCTCCTGTAATGATTTTTGATTCTGTTGTTGCACCGCCTGCACCAGGGATAGCAAAATTGGAAGCTAAAATTAAGGCCAACAATAAAGTTGCCAACGCCCAAGTGCTTTTATCTAAAAAGTCTGTGGTTTTTTTTACCCCTCCCAATTGTTGGCTACCGCCACCACCAAATGATGAAGATAGACCTCCACCTTTAGGATTTTGAACCATAACGACAACCACTAGTAAAAATGCCACTAGTATAATTAGGATTAAAAATATTGTAAACGTATTCATTAGCTCTTGGTGTTATTTTCTAGTAATTGTTTTACTGCTTTAATTTGGTCTGCAAAGAAACCACTTTTTTCTGGATATTTCAAACTTAAAATTTTATAGGATTGGATGGCTTTTTCAAAGTTTTTTTGCTCTAAATAAATACGCGCTAAAGTCTCCGTCATAAGCTCGTCATTATTGGTGTTAGGCGCTTTTGATAGGTCTATTTTAGGACTTTCCTTTGACGGAACAATTTTAGGATTATTCTCTAGAAATTTGTCGATAAGATCAAATTTCTTTTCGATATCGGAGTTCGATTTCTCCTCTTTATTATGGTTCTCGGTTTCCTTTTGTTCGATTGACTTTTCAGAACTATCTGAAACTAGTGTGCGATGAATTGGCTCAAAACTTGTTAGTTTCAACCATTCTGCAAATGAGTGGGTTTCACTCTTGTTAAAATGTAAAGGTTTGCCAATGTTCAAGATTTTTTCTGGATTAGCTTTATCACTCAAACTATCAGCATTTAGATTATTATCATTTTTATCTAATTCTGTTTTTAAAGTTTGGGGTTTGTTCTCAAAAAGGTTAGGGTCCAGAACACCTTCACTGTCTTTAATATGCTTTTTTAAAGCTTCATCAATGGTCACGCTTTTGTTTACCGAAATATCATCATGCTCATGGACGGTTATCGATTTAAGGTGCTCAGAATTATGCTTAATCGCTAGCGATATTTCATTTTGGTTAAAGGCTTCTGAAGTGATATAATCGAAAAGAATACTGCGATCCGTAGTGTAAGCAGCGGTTGTTTTTAAAGCTTGATTGTATTTGAAACTTTCCTTTAGTTTGAGCCCTTTTAAGTGTAGAGCCCGTGCCGCCTGAAAATAAGGATAATTCACAACTAATTCTTGCAGGTCAGAAATTTGTGCTTTTGAGACCTGCTGTGGATGCTGTAAAAGACGTGTAAAATCTGTTGTGTTCAATGTTTAAGATTTAGAATTGACTCCTCTTAATTTAAAGAAAGGCAAGGCAGATTTGCTTGCTTAAGAGACAAATGTACAAAGTTAAAGCAGTACTTACTGTGATAAATTTTAATGTTTTTTAATCTCCATTCAGCGGAGGTCGAAATTATTTTTTAATAATTTCGAGAGGGAAACTAATTTCTGTGTAGCACTATTTTTGGCTATCGTTTCTACCATTTCGCCAGAGTTGCATTAAAAATATCTTGGGTCAATCGTTCAAAAATTTCCTCATGCGCGGTATCTTTTAAAGCACCCGTTAGTAAGGCACTTCCGGCATAATCGTAAAAGAAGGAGAACTGTTGTTCAAATTCCTCATCTGGTAAATTTTTATCATAAAATCTAACGTTAACACCAACCGTTAATCGATTCTGTGCCGCAGTACTATTTGCTTGTGCGGTTGTTGGTGAGATTCTGTATTCTGTAATTTCGCCTTCATAGACCAAATCACCATTGGTTGTTGTGATCGTTAAATTGGTCTGGTTTAAAATCAAATCCTGTAGTGCCAATGTAAAATCCCTATCAAAACCCGGCTCTATTAAAAGCGCCGAATTTTGAAAATAATTAACCTGAAACGTTTCTGTTCCTGGTGAAATCGATATGCCTGAAAAGGAGTAAGGGCCACAACCTAAAACGATGGGGAAAAAACAAAACATTACTATTTGTCTGAATACTTTCACGGATAAAGGTTTCTACAAATAAACAAATCCATAATCCTAAAAAATAAAAATACTTTCATAAACTTCTCTTAAAGATCGTATTGTTTGATTTTTCTATATAGGGTGCGCTCACTAATACCGAGTTCGGCCGCTGCAAGTTTTCGTTTACCTTCGTGCCGCTCAAGAGATTTCTTGATAAGTTCTAGTTCCTTATCGTGTAAGGACAAAGTTTCTTCTTCTTCAACTTCTTCGGCAAAGTGATATTTATCCTTTACGCTACTAGGTTCTTCGCGCTCTTTCTGTTCCGCTTTTTCTGGAATGGATAGCACTTCAAGGTCTTCGAATTCTTCTTGGTAATTATCTTTTTTATGGTCTCCGTAAATTTTCTCTATCAAGCCTTCGTTGTCCTTCTCTACATCTTCGGTGTTGCCATTTTTCATGAGCTCCATCGTTAACTTTTTGAGGTCGTTGAGGTCACTTTTCATGTCGAAAAGTACTTTGTAGAGAATTTCCCTTTCGTTGCTAAAATCACCTTCTGGTTTAGACGCATTTACAACAGCGGGCAAATTATTACTGCCGGATGGCAAATAGTGATTCAACGAATTGAAGTCAATAATCCTATTTTGTTCCAACACTGAAATCTGCTCTGCAACATTTCGAAGTTGTCTAATATTACCGTTCCATCTATGTTTTATTAGACTATTTACCGCATCGTCGGTCAATTTAATTGTGGGCATTTTATATTTTAACGCAAAATCACTCGCAAATTTTCTGAACAATAAATGAATATCTTCTTTTCGCTCTCGTAGCGGTGGGATATTAATATCTACCGTACTCAATCTATAGTATAAATCTTCACGAAATTTCTCTTTTTTTATGGCTTCGAACATATTTACATTGGTCGCAGCCACAATACGAACATCGGTTTTTTGAACTTTGCTGGACCCTACCTTGATAAATTCTCCATTTTCTAATACACGTAATAAGCGGACTTGCGTGGTCAAGGGAAGTTCTCCAACTTCATCTAAAAAGATAGTTCCACCATCTGCAACCTCAAAATATCCTGAACGGGTCTGGGTCGCACCGGTAAAAGCTCCTTTTTCGTGACCGAACAATTCACTGTCTATCGTGCCTTCTGGGATTGCACCGCAGTTTACCGCAATGTACTTGCCGTGTTTTCTGTGGGAAAGCTGGTGGATTATCTTGGGGATGCTCTCTTTACCAACACCACTTTCCCCAGTTACCAATACCGAAATATCCGTAGGGGCAACCTGCATTGCTTTCTCTATGGCGCGGTTAAGTTTCGGGTCGTTCCCGATAATTCCAAAACGCTGTTTTATTGTTTGTATGCTTTCCATATTTGCCTAAAAGCCCTCTAACCCCGAAAGGGAAAACGAGATTATTTGTATAAAATTAATTATTTTCATTTATCTGTGTTCAATTTATTTTCTATAAACAAGTAAAAAATCAATCAGTTTTTCCTTAATACTAAACCATCACAATTTCCCTTTCGGGATTAAGTGATTTTTAGAGGGCTTTGCCAATCAACGTCGCACTGGTGCAATCTTCCACTTTTACCTTAACCAAATCTCCCACCTTATAACTTTCCTTCGGAAAAACTGCCACAATATTCTGTGAAGTGCGTCCAGACCATTCTAAATCTGATTTTTTGGATTCTCTTTCGATTAAAACCTCTACAACGGTATTCAAATATTCTTTTGTCCTAATTTCGCTATGCTCCCTTTGCCGTTGGACGATTTCCGCCAAGCGTCTTTTTTTAACGGGTTCTGGAACATCATCTTCTAATTTTCGTTCTGCCATGGTGCCCGGGCGTTCTGAATACGTAAACATGTATCCAAAGTTATATTTTACATAGTCCATTAAGCTCAACGTATCTTGATGGTCTTGTTCTGTTTCTGTAGGAAATCCAGAAATCAGGTCTTGACTGATAGAACATTCTGGTAGAATACGTCTAATATTATCAATCAGGTCAAAATACTGCTTGCGGGTATGGAGACGGTTCATTTCCTTTAAAATACGGTCGCTACCACTTTGAACGGGCAAGTGGATGTGTTTACAAATGTTATCGTACTTTGCCATGGTTTCAATGACATCCATCGTCAAATCTTGTGGATTACTAGTTGAAAAACGAATGCGCATTTTTGGTTGTGCCTTTGCGCAAAGTTCCAGTAATCCCGCAAAATTTACGGCTGTTGCTTTCTGCATCTCACTTGCTTTCGTGAAATCTTTTTTTAGTCCGCCGCCATACCAAAGATAACTGTCCACATTCTGACCCAAAAGTGTGATTTCTTTAAAACCTTTGCTCCATAAGTCATTCACTTCTTCGATGATACTTTGAGGGTCACGGCTACGTTCACGACCTCTTGTAAATGGAACCACACAAAATGTGCACATGTTGTCACAGCCACGGGTTATGGATACAAAAGCAGTTACGCCATTGCTGTTTAGCCTTACTGGTGATACGTCGCCGTAGGTTTCATCTTTTGAAAGAATTACGTTAATGGCGTCGCGACCTTCATCAACTTCCGCTAAAAGATTTGGCAAATCTTTGTAAGCATCTGGACCAACAACAAGATCAACTATTTTTTCCTCGTCTAAGAATTTGGTTTTCAAACGTTCTGCCATACAGCCTAAAACGCCAACTTTCATCTTAGGATTGATGCGCTTTACGGCATTGTATTTTTCGAGACGTTTTCTAACGGTCTGTTCGGCTTTGTCCCTAATGGAACAGGTATTAACCAAAACCAAATCGGCATCTTCAAGATGTTGGGTGGTATTAAATCCCTGTTCGGATAAAATGGAGGCTACAATTTCAGAATCACTAAAATTCATGGCACAGCCGTAACTCTCAATATAGAGTTTACGGGCGTTGCCTATTTTGTTTTCTAGTACGAGGTGTTCCCCTTGTTTGGTTTCGTCCATTGTTTTTTTATCTTCAGTTTCAACTTCTATACTATGGTCAAGCAGAATATAGCTGAAATCTTATCACGTAAAAATACTTTTAAGTAAGTCATTTCAAATTAGCCGCAAAGATATGATAAATTATAGGATTGTGACAAACTGTCATAGCTGATTTTTCTTTGAAAGCACCTATAATTTTATAATATTTGTGAACCAACCAAAAACAAAATAGCCATGTTTTTTAAAGAATTACAACAGCGTATTGATACCGCCAATGAATTGGATTTCGGTCAGATCTTTAACGATAGTATAGAGTTGTTCAAAAAAGTTTGGTTGCAGGGTCTCCTCATAACGTTGCTTAGTATTGCATTTACGATTCCTTTTGTCGTCATTATATATGTTCCCTTATTAATATTTGGTATAGCCGATGCCAACAATCCCAATCAATTTGATAGCTTGGCTCCAATTGCTTTGCTCTTTGTATTTTGGCTTATTTGCTTTTTGCTTTTGCCATTATGGTAATTACCGTAGGATTAAGGGCTGCTTTATTTAAAATTATGTTTCAAAAAGACGGTAATATGGTTTTAAGAGATGATTACTTTTTATTTCTACGGAAACCTTATCTGTCTAAAACAATTTCCGTAGCATTAGCGTATTTTGGAATTTCATTAGTGGCAGCTTTACTTTGCTTTTTACCTCTTATTTATGTGTTGGTGCCTTTAAACCTTTTGATGGTTATATATGCTTTTAATCCAGAAATGTCAACCTCAGATTTGGTGAGGGCCAGTTTCTATTTTGGCAATAAGAAGTGGTTTATAACATTCGGTCTCATAATAGTAGCATCGCTATTAGCACAGTTTGTTGGTATGTTGATGTGCGGTATCGGGATATTATTTACTGCCTCATTTGCAGCTATTCCGGTATATTTTGTCTATAAGAATACCATCGATTTTAACACCAATGAAATAACACAGATAGGAGAAAATCAGAATATGGACGCAACCAAATAACCAATGATGCATCTATTTAATAACACAAAAATTTTCCAATGAAATCAACTAAATTATTTTTATCTTTTTTTTGCTTCGCCCTACTTTTTTTGAATACCCAATGCGACGATGATGATGAAGTTGAAAGCAACTGTGCTGGGCAGGGTGTTGTTGTTGATAGCGGTTTTTTTGAGTCTTCTGAATCAGACGGTTTTGAGTTGATCAATGCTGAGATAACCGGCAATTGTCTTACCGTGGATATTTCTTCAAGTGGTTGTGATGGTAATACTTGGAGCTTGGTATTAGTCGATTCTGGTATAATCACTGAATCCAATCCAGAACAACGCTTTCTTAAACTTGTATTTTCTAATGAGGAAGATTGCCTTGCTGTTATCGGGCAGACTAGAGTTTTTGATTTGAGTGCAATTCAAATTGAAGGAAGTAATAGTATCAACTTGAATTTTGAAGAACAGGAAGAATCTTTAATATATGATTACTAACAATTAACCAAATCCTATAAAAATGAAAAAACTAGTTCTTATTTTGGTCGTTTGTTTCTTTTGGAACTGTAATAATGATGATAGAGATGACATAGTAACTTTCACGGTAGCAGTTCCTGAAACTATGTCGAAAGCTGAGTGGAGGTCTGCTATTGAAGTACAGACGGCAAAATCTATTGGTGAGGCAGGTAAAATATATGCTTACCAAGACTATATTTTTATAGGTGAAAAATACAAGGGCGTACATGTTATAGATAACAGCGACCCCTCAAATCCACAAGTAGTAAGCTTTATAAAAATCCCTGGAAACGAGGACATTTCAATAAAGAATAATTTCTTATACGCTGATAGTGCCATTGACTTGGTGGTGTTTGATATTTCTAATATAAATGCAATTACCCCAGTACAACGATTAGAAGATGTTTTTAGTTATTACTCAGATTTTGCAGTACCAGCCGAAGCTCGATGGGGAGATTATAGCAATGTCGATTATGATAACGAGGTTATTGTAGGCTGGAGATTAGAACAAAGGGAGGAGGTTGAAACTAATAGTGACGTTTTTTTTAACGAGTCCGCCGCTGCATTATCAAGTAATGTAGGCACGGGAGGATCTTTAGCTCGGTTTCAGATTGTTGATGATTATTTATATACTGTAGGAACGTCAGCTATTAAAACCTTTGATATAGCCAATCTCTCACAACCTAATTTATTAAATACAACTAATGCAGGTTGGAACATTGAAACGATGTTTTATGCCGATGGTTATTTGTATTTGGGTGGTACTAATGGCTTATTCATTAATAGTCTCGCTAATCCAGCCGTCCCGGAATTTATTTCTCAATTCACCCATTGGGATGGTTGTGATCCGGTTGTGGTAGATGGCGATTATGCCTATTTGACCCTCCGCGGTGGTAATGAATGCGGACAAGAGTTGAGTGTATTGGAAGTTATAGATGTGAGTGATAAAAACGCTCCTATGCTTGCCGCCCAACACTTTTTAGATAATCCTTATGGTCTAGGTTTTAAAGGGAGCAAACTCTTTGTTTGCGACGGTACATCAGGACTGAAGGTGTTTGATAAAACAAATCCGTTAGACCTGCAAATCATTGACGTATTCAACAATGTTCAGGCAACCGATGTGATTCCTTTAGATGATCGTTTGCTCATGATTTCGAGTAGTGCTCTCTATCAATATAATTTCAATGCCCAAAATGAAATTAGTTTGATGAGTGTGTTGAATCTCAATTAACACAAGCGTCTTTTTAAAAAAAAGCCTGAAATTTTTCAGGTTTTTTTTATGCACTTTAATATATTAATGTTTCTCTTTTCAGGATAAAATGTTGCCGATATCCGTTTAAATTAGGTTGGTACATTTTTTTTGATTTACATTTGTAGCTTTAAAAATCCTTATATGCCGAAGAATTTAGTCATTGTAGAGTCACCAGCAAAAGCCAAAACCATAGAAAAATTTCTAGGAAAGGATTACAAAGTAGAGTCTAGTTTTGGGCACATTGCAGATTTACCTTCCAAAGAATTAGGGGTTGATGTAGATGGTGACTTCAATCCAAAATACCAAGTTTCAGCTGATAAGAAAGATATCGTAAAAAAATTGAAAGCACTTTCCAAAAAAGCCGAAATGGTTTGGTTGGCAAGTGATGAGGACAGAGAGGGAGAGGCCATTGCCTGGCATTTAGCAGAGTCCTTAGGATTGGATAAAGCGAAGACTAAGCGCATCGTATTCCACGAAATTACAAAAACCGCCATCCAAAAAGCCATCGAGAATCCGCGTGGTATTGATTATGATCTTGTAGATGCCCAACAGGCGCGTCGGGTTTTAGATCGTATTGTAGGCTACGAGTTATCTCCGGTTTTATGGCGAAAGGTAAAAGGTGGGCTTTCGGCAGGACGTGTACAGTCGGTTTCGGTGAGATTGATTGTGGAGCGCGAACGTGATATCCAAAATTTTACTGCGGAAGCTTCCTATAGAATAGACGCCGAATTTTCAAACGAGGATGGTCAGACCTTTAAGGCAAAACTTCCGAAGAATTTTTCATCAAAAGAAGAGGCACTTAAATTCCTCGAGAAAAACGTAAAGGCAGATTTCAAGGTTGGGGATTTAACCAAAAAACCCGCTAAAAAATCGCCAGCAGCACCATTTACAACTTCAACCTTACAGCAAGAAGCCGCAAGAAAATTGGGTTATTCGGTAGGTCGAACCATGAGCAACGCGCAACGTCTGTACGAAGCTGGTTTGATAACCTACATGAGAACAGATAGTGTAAATCTTTCAGACGAAGCTAAAAAAGGAGCAAAAGCTGAAATTGAGCATGCCTATGGCGAAAAATTCAGCAAAACAAGAAATTATAAAGGTAAGTCAAAAGGTGCTCAAGAGGCACACGAGGCTATCAGGCCTACAGATTTTAAACAACATAGCGTTAATATAGAGCGTGACCAAGCTAAGTTATATGATTTGATTTGGAAACGTGCCATTGCCTCACAAATGAGTGACGCCCAGTTGGAGCGCACTAATGTTAGGATTGAGGCTTCTACCCATAGTGAAACATTTACTTCAAACGGAGAGGTCATCAAATTTGAGGGCTTTTTAAAAGTATATTTGGAAGGGACTGACGATGAAGATGCTGAGCAAGATGGAATGCTCCCAGCAATGAAAGTCAACGAAACTTTGCTTAATAGCTACATTACAGCAACCGAACGGTTTTCGCGTCCGCCATATCGCTTTACTGAAGCTTCTTTAGTTAAACAATTAGAGGAACTTGGTATTGGACGACCTTCAACTTATGCGCCAACAATTTCTACCATACAGAACAGAAATTATATTGAAAAGGGAAGTAACGAAGGTGAAGAGCGAGCCTACGTACAATTGACGCTCCAAGAGGGGAAAATTAAGGATGTAAACCTTTCTGAAGTTACCAATAGCAATAAGGGCAAATTAGTGCCAACCGATATTGGGATGATCGTTACCGATTTTTTAGTAACTCATTTTGGCGGAATTCTCGATTATAATTTTACCGCAAAAGTAGAGGCTGATTTTGACCAAATAGCAGAGGGTAAGGAAGACTGGAAGAAAATGATGAAAGGTTTTTATAAAGAGTTTCATCCAAAGGTTAAGGATGTTCAAGAAAACGCCGACCGGGAATCTGGTGAGCGTGTATTGGGCAAAGATCCAAAGTCGGGAAAACAGGTTAGCGTTCGTCTGGGTAAATTTGGACCTATGGTGCAGATTGGTACGGTTGACGATGAAGAAAAACCACAGTTTGCCAGCTTGTCTCCAGATCAGCAATTATCGAATATCACTTATGAGGAGGCGATGGATCTTTTTAGTTTGCCAAAATCTCTTGGTACTTATGAAGATAAGGAAGTCGAAGTTAATAACGGACGTTACGGCCCTTATGTGAAATTTGGTGAGACGTTTGTGTCGCTTCCAAAAGGAACAAATCCCGTTGATGTGGAGCGAGATGAAGCTATACAATATATAAAAGAGAAGCAAAAAGCAGATGCTCCAATATATATGTACAAGGATTTACCCGTTCAAAAAGGAAAAGGGCGATTTGGACCTTATATAAAATGGAACAATATGTTCATTAACGTGAGCAAAAAATACGATTGGGATAATCTTTCCGATAAAGATATTGTAGAATTAGTAGAAGCTAAGATTCAAAAGGAAATTGATAAGGTCATTCACCATTGGGAAGAAGAAGGTATTAGAGTTGAGAAAGCAAGATGGGGCAGACATAATATCATTAAGGGAAAAACAAAGATAGAACTCCCTAAAACTGTTGATGTTTCTGAAATGACCTTAGAGCAGGCTAAAGCTGAAATAGAAAAAAAAGCTCCTAAGAAAAAGGCTGCTACAAAAAAGAAAACAGCAAAAAAGAAACCAGCAAAAAAGAAAACATCTACTAGCAAGAAATAATTTTTTAAATGAATTTTAATTTTTTATCGCCTGTTTCAGACGCTGTACTTGATCATAAAGAGATGTTATCTCCACAGACGCTTGGCAAAAAAATGAAAATTCATACCGAGCAAAACGGAATACCAGATTTGGAGGGTGTCCAATTGGCAATAATTGGAGTGCTTGAAAACCGCAACGATGTCAATTATAATGGTGAAGATTTAAACTTCGATACCATAAGGATTTCATTGTACGCTCTATTTCCCGGTAACTGGAATACAACGCTTGCCGATTTGGGTAATATACTTAAAGGAGACTCTATTGAAGACACCTATTATGCGTTGAGAACGACAATTTCAGTTTTACTTGAAAAAAAAATCATTCCTATTATTTTAGGCGGTAGTCAAGATTTGACCTATGCTAACTACCGTGCTTACGATACCATGTCGCCAATGGTCAATATTGTAAATGTTGACAGTAATTTTGATTTGGGAGACGCTTCAGTAGAAATGAAAAATAATAGCTATCTGGGTAAGATTATTTTAGAACAGCCCTATAATTTGTTTAACTATTCTGCCATCGGATATCAAACCTATTTCAATTCCCAAGAAGAGATTGACCTAATGGAAAAGTTATATTTCGAGGGTTACAGGTTAGGAGAAGTGACCCATAATATGAGTTTAGTGGAGCCCGTAATGCGTGATTCCCATATTGTAACAATGGATCTAAAGTCTGTAAGAGCATCAGAAGTAGGAGCAAAGCAGAAATTTTCGCCCAATGGTTTTGATGGTAAGGAAATTTGTACCATTTCAAGGTACGCTGGAATTAGTAATAAGGTATCTTCATTTGGAATTTACGAGTTTAAGACCACTAAGGAATTAGACGCCACCCCAATGTTGGTATCACAGATTATTTGGTATTTTATTGAGGGTGTCAATTGCAGGGTAAGTGACGATGATAGATTTTCTTCGGAAAATGCCTACCAAAAATTCAACGTTCTCATTGAAGATGATGATTTAATATTTTTTAAGAGTACTAAAACAGGAAGATGGTGGATAGAAATCCCTTTTTTGCCAAACGTTAATAATAAATTAAAAAAGCACACGTTATTACCATGCACGTATGAAGATTATTTAGAGGCAAGCCATGGCAAAATACCAGAAAGATGGTTTAAAGCATATAAAAAAAACGGATTGTGATTTTTTGCGATTTCTTCAATTTAACATACCATTAATCGATAAAGTGTTAATTTTTGAGGTTTAAGTGCAAAATAATCCGAAATAAAGTTGGTTATTAGAAAATATATAAATATGTTTACCGTCTCAAAAAAAATTATAACCTATTTATTGCTTGTATTACAACTAAACAATTTAACCTCGAGTTACTATGAATTTTAAAAAGTTTGCTTTATTAACAGCTGTATTAGCTCTATTGTCTAGCTGTAACTCTGGTGACAGAGGACAGCTTGTAGGAGTTAAAGGAAAGAAATGGCATCCAGAAAAGCCATATGGCATGACCTTGGTACCAGGAGGTGCATTTATAATGGGAAAATCTGACGATGATTTACCTGGAGTTCAAGACGCACCCACGCGAACGGTAACTGTAAGGGCCTTTTACATGGATGAGACTGAAATTACCAATAGCGAATACCGTCAATTTGTGGAATGGGTTCGTGATTCTACATTGCGTATGAAATTAGCAATTCTTGCTGATGATATTGGTGAGACCCCTGGTAATGGTGGTATTGGTGAGTTTGCGTTTAATGATGCAGATCCCGAAAACATGACGGTTTATGAACAATACATGTATGATAATTATGCTGGTTTAGGCCCCACGGGTTATGAAGGTCGTAAATTAAATAAAGATGTCGATTTAATTTGGGATACTGCAGATTATCCAGATGAATACTACGCTGAGGTCATGGACACCATGTATCTTCCAATAGAAGAATCTTACAATGGCCAACGTACTTGGGATGTTGACAAGTTCAAATTCCAATACACTTATATGGACATTAAAAAAGCGGCAAAAGATAAAAATTTGAAACGTAGCGACGTACTCATTACCGAAGAAGTAAAAGTATATCCAGATACTACGTCTTGGATTCGTGATTTTTCATATTCATACAATGAGCCTATGCACAATGATTATTTTTGGCATGACGCTTACGGAGATTATCCAGTAGTTGGTGTCTCCTGGAAACAAGCTAAGGCATTTTGTCAATGGAGAACTTTATACCATAATTCTTATAGAAAATCTAGAGGCATCCACAATGTAAATCAATATAGATTACCATCAGAGGCCGAGTGGGAGTACGCGGCAAGGGGAGGTCTTCAGGGAGCAACATTTCCTTGGGGTGGGCCTTATGCTAAAAATGACCGAGGTTGTTTTATGGCAAACTTTAAACCTTTACGTGGTGACTATGCAGCAGATGCAGCACTTTACACTGTTGAAGCAGATGCTTATGAGCCAAACGACTTCAATTTATACAATATGGCCGGAAACGTTTCAGAATGGGTACAAGGTTCTTATGATGCTGCTTCTTACGAATATATGGCATCTTTTAATCCAAATGTAAATGACCCAGACAATGAGCGTAAAGTTGTTCGTGGTGGTTCTTGGAAAGATGTAGCCTACTTTTTACAGGTAAGCTCTAGAGATTATGAGTACGCAGACTCAGCTAGAAGTTATATAGGATTCAGAACCGTACAAGATTATCTTGGTACAGAGGTCACTCAAAATGCTGCAACAAATTCAATGAAATAATTAACTGAATAAATATTTTAATCTACTTATCAAAACAACAAAATCATGGCACAAAAAGGAAAACTTTCATCAATGAATATGGTCTATGGACTAGGAGCTGCAATTGTAATTCTTGGCGCACTATTCAAAATTCAACACTGGCCTTATGGTTCGTTGATCTTAACTATAGGTATGGTCGTAGAGGCGATTGTATTCACAGTTTCAGCTTTTGAAAGACAACAATCAGATTTAGATTGGTCATTGGTGTATCCGGAATTAGCTGGTGGTGCCGTAACCACTAAAAAATTAAAAAATGAAGAGCCTAAAGATGCGGAAGGTTTGTTATCAAAAAAATTAGACAATCTTTTAAAAGAAGCTAAAATTGACGGTGAGTTGATGGCGAGCTTAGGATCTAGCATAAAGAACTTTGAAGGAGCCGCTAAAGGAATTAGTCCTACTATAGATGGGATGGCTGCACAAAAGAAATATAGCGAAGAGATGTCTCTTGCCGCTGCACAAATGGAGTCTTTGAACAGTCTTTACAAAGTACAGGTGGATAGCGCAAACCGTCAGGCTGCCGTTAACGAAGAAGCTGTTGTAAACGCCACTAAACTTAAGGAGCAAATGCAATCCTTAGCATCAAACCTATCTTCTTTAAATGGAGTTTACGGTGGAATGCTTTCTGCAATGAACAAAAACTAATTGGTTTTTAGGAACTGAGATTAATTTTAATTTAAAACTAAAAACCTAATATTATGGCAGGAGGAAAATTATCTGCAAGGCAGAAAATGATTAACTTGATGTACTTGGTATTCATTGCGATGATAGCCATGAACATGTCGAAGGAAGTGTTATCGGCATTTGGTCTAATGGACGAAAAGTTCGATGAGGCCAATGAGGTAACAAGTGAAATGAATGAGAAATTACTGGCTAATTTAGAGGTCAAAGCTGAAGAAAAACCCGCTGAATTTGCACTGGCTGCTGATAAAGCCGAGCAAATTAGTAGTGTTTCTGATGAATTCTTCAAATACATAGGTAGCCTTAAACGACAAATTATTGCTGAAGGTGGCTATGAAATAGAAGAGGAAACAGGCCAACTGCCTTTTCAACAAATGGATAAGACTGATATCTTGGATGAGGCCTGGTTTACCGGTGATAGATTGACTAAAAAAGGTCAAGAAGTTATGGATAAAATAGCTGCTTATAAAAGTGATGTAAAGCGTATTATTGGAAACGATGTAAAATACTCTAAAGCAATCGAAAACTTTGAGAAAAGATTTAGTACGCAACCAGTAACAAATACAGACGGTAAAAAAATCGATTGGTTAGATTATCATTATAAAGGATTTCCTGCTATCGCCTCTTATACGAAATTGACGGCCATGCAAAATGATGTCGTAGTTACCGAGGCTAATTTATTCAATGTGTTTCTAGGAAATACTTTGGATGAAGCTGTATCATTAAAAAACTTCCAAGCTATCGTTATTGCTGATAAATCTGCATTTTTTGCAGGTGAGAAATTTCAGGGTAAAGTGGTTCTTGGCAAATATGCAAATGTTACTCCAACTGGATTGAGTATAGGTGGAGAGTCTGTTGATTTAGAAAAAGCGATTGATTCATCAGGTGCTGCGCGTTTAAATTTTAATGTGGGAGGTGTCGGTGAGCAAAAAATTGAAGGTACTTTTACGTTCTTAGAGGATGGTAAGCCATTAGAAATTCCAATTAGAGGAAACTATGTAGTTGTACCAAAACCAAATGCTGCGACAATTTCAGCAGATAAGATGAACGTTGTTTATCGTGGTGTATCAAACCCTATGACCATTTCATTTGCTGGAGTGCCTGATAATAAAGTTTCAGCTTCTGGTTCTGGTTTATCAAAAGCTTCGGGTATGGGTAAATATACTATGGTGCCTACTTCAGGAAGGGAAGTTGCCATAAATGTTACAGCTACCCTAGACGATGGTTCTAAAGTTAGTGATAAGGCCATGTTTAGAATTAAAGATATTCCTAAGCCAGCTGGACAAATTGCTGGGCAAGTTGGAACAGCTAAATTACCTAGGAAAAATGTGGAAATTGGAACCATTGAAGCGGTCTTGGAAGATTTTGATTTTGACTTACCGTTAACCGTAACTGGATTTAAAATGAAAGTAGAAGGTAAGCCCTCTGTAACTGTGTCAGGAAGTAAATTGAGTGGCGCGGCTAAATCAGCTTTGGCAAGTGCTCCTCGTGGTTCTACAGTACAAATTTTTGATATCAAATCAAGAAGTAATGGTCCTGCTATCAAACCTGCAAGTCCCTTAATGATT
This sequence comes from uncultured Flavobacteriaceae bacterium, assembly GCA_963803715.1. GTDB lineage: Bacteria > Bacteroidota > Bacteroidia > Flavobacteriales > Flavobacteriaceae > Psychroserpens. The sequence continues at coordinate 12,302 of CAWDOF010000008.1, read as the reverse complement.
GAGCTATCCAACTAATCTGTATTCAAATTAGTTAACCCAAATTTAAAAATGAATAAGATGAATTATAAACACGTATTATCAATTATTGCAGCCGTCGGCATCACGTCTAGTGTAGTCGCTCAAGCAAATATATTGAATGCCAAAACACCTCAAGAAGTTGGTGTGAAGACTGAAGCTCAATTGGCATTGGATAATGATGAACCCTTAGAATATGGTTATGTAGATGATAGGGACATCCTATTTTCAAAAATGACTTGGGAAAAAGTCGTTTTGGATGAGCGTGTCAACTTTCCTTTATACTTTCCTGTAGATACTAATAATATTGGTAAAAACAGACGTTCTTTATATCACGTTTTGATTAAAGCCGTAAAAGAAGGTAAAATAGAAAATGTTTATAACGATTCTTATTTTGCGACCAAAAGAACACAAAAAGAATTACAGGATATTACAACTTTGGTTGATACCTTGGATATTGGTTACGATCAATTGAACGCAGATGGATTTGTTTCTCCAGAATACATCACGACCACAAATATTGAAGCTTTCAATATTAGTGCATACCTAATTAAGGGTCTGTGGTATTTTGACAAGCGACATGGTGAACTGAAATACAGAATTTTAGGTATTGCTCCTGCTGCGCCAGATGTTAACTTTTTAGATTCTGATGACGAATCACTAAAAATGCCAAATGCGCTGTTCTGGGTATTTTATCCCGAAGCAAGACAAATATTGCATGAGGCAAAAGCCTTTAATAATGAAAACAGTGCTTCACCTTTATCATTTGATCATTTGTTGAATTCAAGACGTTTCAACGGTTATATGTATAAGGAAGAAAACGTTTATGGCGATAGAGAGGTTAAGGACTATGTAGCAGATAATGCATTAATGCAGCTATTGGAATCTGACCGTATAAAAGATAAGATTCGTAATTTTGAACAAGATATGTGGAATTATTAATTCTCAGCTCAAAATAAAAATTCAAACGCCCGCTAATTTAGTGGGCGTTTTGTTTTATATAATATCACGACCTTTGTCTTTTTAGAAGTTAAGAATAATGAAGATGTACGATTACATAGTTGTGGGTTGTGGTTTGGCTGGTATTGCTTTTTGCGAGCAGTTACGGACCGCGCAGAAATCTTTTATAGTTTTTGATGATGATTCTCAGCGTTCATCCAGTGTTGCCGCAGGTTTATATAATCCAGTCGTATTAAAACGATTTACGCCGGCTTGGATGGCAAAAGAGCAATTGGATTTAGCAATGCCTGCCTACGAAAAATTGGAAAAACTGCTAAAAATAAAGTTAAACCATCAACTACCCGTATTTAGAAAATTTAATTCCATCGAAGAGCAGAATGGTTGGTTTGTAGCTTCAGACCAACCTATACTTAATAATTTCATGAATGCTGAAATTACCAAAAATCAAAATGAAGCCGTAATTGCACCGCTTGGTTTTGGTGAGGTTTTACATTCAGGAAGGATTGATACCAAGAAACTAATTACTGCCTATCGAGTTTTTTTGAAAGATTCAGGCAGTCTTATTGAAGAAAGTTTTCCATATCCTAAGTTGAAAGTTCAAGATGGAAACATTTCCTTAGAAAATAGAATTGCTAAAAATATCGTTTTCACCGAAGGTTTCGGTGCCAAAAAGAACCCCTATTTTGACGATTTGCCATTAGTAGGGTTAAAAGGCGAAATGCTCACAATAAAAGCCCCAGCTTTAAAATTGGATTTTATTATTAAGTCCTCAGTTTTTTTAGTGCCTTTGGGAGAAGATCTTTATTGGGTTGGTGCTACTTACGAGCATCACGATAAAACCCAAAATATTTCTGAAGGAGCAAAATCACAACTCCTCTCTAAATTGAAAACAGTTATTTCATGCCACTTTGAGGTTATTAATCAAGTCGCGGGAGTTAGGCCAACTACAAAAGATAGAAGACCTTTGGTTGGATCACATCGTGCTCATAAAAACATCTATGTCTTAAACGGAATGGGTACAAGAGGTGTTATGATTTCGCCGTACGTGGCACTACAATTATTTAATCATATAGAGCATAATCTTGAGTTGGATGCTGCTATCGATATCAAACGCTTTAAGGCATTTCGATAATTATTCTGAAGCGTTCTTTTTAGCCAACTTCTTGTCATAGCTAATAAACATATTTATCCAGATATTGCGGGAAAGCCTCATAATAATCGGGCCAAAGGCAACCATGGTCACGACTATCCAAATAAACGAATAAAATAAAGAGGCGTTAAAAAAGAAATAACTGATTACAAACGCTGCAACTGCAAAGGCAATCCCAACACCATAACTAACGTACATAGACCCGTAAAAAAAAGACGGTTCTAATCGATATCTTAGTCCGCAATTTGAACAGGTATCGTTTATTTTTAGAACATCGCTAAGCACATAAGGATTTTTGGTTTGATAAATAGAATCGCCCTGACATCTAGGGCAAGTTCCGGTGAATATACTGTAGATTTTTGAGCCTTTAAGCATGAAGTTTTTAAATATAAAATTATTATTTTTTTATTTCCCTATGGGAAAATCAGAATCACTTTTTGCACTTCTGGGTGTACTAAATTAAAATAATTCTTAATTACTAAGTAGTCAATAGTTTAAATCCAAAATAAACCTGACACCCTCTTTGTATCTGATAGTTAGTTCAAGAAAAATTTTATTTACTTTTGCGCTTTCAAATAAAAATACAAAGTTAATAAATATAAACTCCATAGTTCTAGTCTAAATGCTCAACGTACATAATCTTTCTATCTCCTTTCAAGGTGAATTTCTTTTTGAAGAAATCACGTTTAAACTTAGTCCCGGTGACCGTGTTGGTCTAATTGGGAAAAATGGGGCAGGAAAATCCACGATGCTCAAAATTCTTTCAAAAGAAATGGAGCCAGATTCCGGTCAGATCGCTGCAGATAAAGATTTAAGTATTGGTTTTCTAAAGCAAGATATTGATTTTGTTGCTGGAAGAACCGTCCTTGAAGAGTCTTACGAAGCTTTCCATGAGATAAAAAGCTTAGAGGCAAGAATGGAATATATTAACACCCAGTTGGCAGAACGAACTGATTATGAGAGTGAAGGCTATAACCAATTGATGATTGATCTCAATGACGTTCAGCATAAATATGAAATCATAGGTGGTTATAACTATCAAGGGGAAACAGAAAAAATCCTTTTGGGTCTTGGTTTTAAACGTGGGGATTTCAATAAATTGACCGATACTTTTTCCGGTGGATGGCGTATGAGAATTGAACTTGCAAAACTTCTACTTCAAAATAACGACATCTTATTGCTAGATGAGCCAACAAATCACCTTGATATCGAATCTATCATTTGGCTCGAGGGGTTTTTGAAAAATTATGCCGGTGCAGTTGTAATTGTATCACACGATAAAATGTTCTTAGATAATGTGACCAATCGTACCATTGAAATTTCACTGGGAAGAATTTATGATTACCCAAAACCATACTCCAAGTTTTTACTGCTTCGCAACGAAATTAAGGAGCAGCAATTGGCATCACAGAAAAACCAGCAGAAACAGATTGAGCAGACCGAGAAATTGATTGAGAAATTTAGGGCAAAGGCGAGTAAGGCGACCATGGCTCAATCACTTATCAAAAAGCTCGATCGTATGGATCGCATTGAGGTAGATGAAGATGACAATAGCGTAATGAGCTTAAATTTCCCCGTGTCTGTAACGCCGGGAAAAGTTGTTGTGGAGACCGATCAGATTTCAAAATCCTACGGAAAAAATCAGGTGCTATCAAATATTAGTTTATTGATTGAGCGCGACAGTAAAACAGCATTTGTCGGTCAAAACGGACAAGGAAAATCGACGTTAGCGAAGATTATTGTGGGAGAACTAGAATACAACGGAGGGTTAAAATTAGGCCACAATGTTCAAATTGGATATTTTGCCCAAAACCAAGCGGAGTATCTCGACGGAAATAAAACCGTATTAGATACTATGATATACGCCGCCAATGAATCTAATCGTAGCAAGGTAAGGGATATCCTCGGTTCTTTCCTGTTTCGTGGGGATGAGGTTGAAAAATTTGTGCGTGTACTATCTGGGGGAGAACGTAACCGTTTAGCACTTGCAAAATTAATGCTGCAGCCCTTAAATGTATTGGTCATGGATGAGCCTACCAATCATCTGGATATGAAGTCTAAAAACGTTCTCAAGCAAGCATTGAAAAGTTTTGCTGGTACTTTGATAGTTGTTTCTCACGATAGAGATTTCTTGCAAGGGCTTACCAATAAGGTTTATGAGTTTAAGGATCAACAAATAAAGGAATATCTTGGCGATATCGAGTATTATTTAGACCAGCGCAATGTGGAGAATTTACGGGAAGTTGAAAAACGAACCGTTATTAAAGAAAAGCCAAAAGAAACTAATAAACAATCATACGAGGACCAAAAAAAGTTAAAATCGCTAAATAATAAACTGAGCAACATAGAATCTAAGGTTAGCGCCTTAGAAAAAGATATCAAAAAGGATGACGTAGAATTGGCGACCAATTATGATAAAACCGCCGCAGACCAAAGTTTCTTCGACCGCTATCAATCCAAAAAGAAAAAATTGAAGCAGTTGATGAAAGATTGGGAAAGTGTGACCCTAGATTTAGAGGAATTGGTTTAAGACTAAAGTTTTGGTGTTAAATTTGAGAGTGATTTGCAAGGTCTAAATTGACGTCGCTTATTTACTAAAGGTTCGATTATTGTTTTTCGACAAAAATATAGGACTGATAGCATGTTCTAAAACTGCACTGATAAATTGAAATTCAACTAGAAAAAGCTTAAAACAGGCCCTTTCAGAATAAAATTATCATTTAATTTTAGGAGTTTTTTAACTAGAGCTAGCCAATAACCTTAATAGTTTTGTTAGTTTATGGGTTTACACTAACCTATAGCAATGTCAACCTAAAATTTATATGCGTAAAATTATACTTTACACGCTCGCTGCACTATTGCTCATTGGTGCTTTTTTTGCTGCTAAATATATTGTAGATAGTAAGGAGAAACCCAAATCTGAACCAAAAAAAACGATTAAGACCGTTTTTGTAGATACCATTCAAAATTCCACAATCCCTATAATTATTCCCGCCAACGGTAATCTTGTGGCCAAGAGGAGGGTTGAGTTATACGCAGAGGTACAAGGGGTCTTTAGGTATAGTTCCGAACTTTTTAGAACAGGGCAAAAATATAAGCGTGGGCAAACATTAATTAAAATTGATGCCAACGAGTATGAAGCTTCTGTACAATCCGCTAAAAGTGATCTTTATAACCAGATTATAGCCATCATGCCAGATTTACGTTTGGATTATCCAGATGTTTATCCCAAATGGCAAGACTACCTCGATACATTTGACTTAAATGGTGTCGTGCCGCCTCTACCCGAAGCCTCGACTGATAAAGAAAGGTATTTTATTAATGGTAGAGGCCTTATTACCGCATATTATAATATTCAGAATTTGGAGCAGCGACTGGTGAAATACCGAATTTCAGCTCCATTTGATGGTGTGTTGACCGAAGCCTTGGTTACCGAAGGATCGCTAATAAGAAACGGACAAAAACTAGGCGAATTCATCGACCCAGAAATTTATGAACTACAGGTAGCTCTTTCCAAAGAATATGCAGATTTGTTGAAGGTAGGAGAGCGGGTTATGCTAAAAAATAACAAAGGAACGCAGACGTATGAAGGTACGGTGAGCCGAATTAATGCAAGGATAGACCCAACCACACAAACGGTCAGCATATTTATTGAGGTCAAGGATGAGTCCTTAAAAGATGGTATGTATCTTCAAGCCAATCTCGATGCCAAAGACGAAGAAGATGCCATTTCGATAGACCGAGGTTTGGTAAATGATAAAAATGAAATATTTGTTGTCAAGGATACGGTTTTAAAAGTTCTAAAAGTAAAGCCTGTTTATTTTTCTGATAAGATGGCGATTATAAAAGGCGTCCCGGATGGAGAAGTTATTTTATCAAAACAAGTGTCTGGCGCCTATAATGGCATGCCAGTAAGGGTGGCGGAGCGAACTGTTTCTATTGATAGTACCCAAGAGAATGAGAATGACCCAAAGAAGGTTAAATTATGAGGCAAATAATTGGGTATTTCATAAAATATCACGTTGCGGTCAATGTAATTATTATCGCATGCGTGATTTTTGGTATTGTGGGCATGTTGCGCATGCAGTCATCATTTTTCCCGTTAATTGAATCTGAAATTATAACCATCGACGTTACTTATCCAGGAGCTGCTCCCGAAGAAATTGAGGAGGGCATCGTACTCAAGATTGAGGATAATTTGAAAGGATTAATTGGTATCGATAGAGTAACCTCTACTTCAAGAGAGAATGGTGGTAGCATTACGGTGGAAGTTGAAACGGGTGAGGATATAGATGTCATGCTTTCCGAAGTTAAAAACGCAGTTGACCGTGTACCAAACTTTCCTACAGGAATGGAACCTTTGGTGGTTGCAAAACAAGAAAATATTAGGGAAACGTTCGATTTTTTCTTGAGTGGTGAAGATGTAGATCTTGCCACCCTAAAGCAAATCTCGAGACAGATAGAGTATGACCTTCGGGCCATGGATGGTTTGTCGCAAGTGGTGCTGGCCGGATTTCCAGAAGAAGAAATTGAGATTGCCGTAGATGAAAATGACCTTTTAGCTTACAATCTAACCTTTGCCGAAGTGGCAAGAGCTGTTTCCCAAGCTAATATCTTAACAACCGGTGGAAGTATAAAAACGGAAGCCGAAGATTTTTTGATAAGAGCGGACAACCGTTCCTACTATGGGAAAGAGCTAAATAATCTTGTTGTAAAATCTCAGCCAGACGGTACTCAAATTACGTTAGGCGATGTTGCCGTTTTAAGAGACCGTTTTTCAGAAACCCCAAATGCGTCCTATATTAATGGACGAGTTGCGATTAGTGTCAATATTTCTACCACTAATAATGAAGATTTAATTTCAGCAGCAGAAAAAGTACGCGATTACGTTGAAGACTTCAATAAAAAAAATGATACTCTCGAAATTATTGTCGAGGATGACCGTAGTATCACCTTAAGTCAGAGAACCGATTTATTGATTGAGAACGGTACTGTTGGAATCCTTTTGGTACTCTTGTTTCTTTCGTTCTTTTTAAACACGAGATTAGCGTTTTGGGTGGCTTTTGGTTTGCCAATCTCATTTTTAGGCATGTTTATTTTTGCAGCGTCTTTTGGGGTCACCATCAATGTATTGTCGCTTTTTGGGATGATTATCGTTATCGGGATTTTGGTAGATGATGGCATTGTTATTTCCGAAAATATCTATCAACATTATGAGATGGGTAAAAAACCAGTTCAAGCCGCTATTGATGGTACGATGGAGGTACTGCCCGCAATTCTTTCAGCCATTATTACAACAATCTTGGCATTTTCTACTTTCCTGTTCTTAGATAGTCGAATTGGTAAATTTTTTGGTGAGGTCAGTACAGTTGTTATCCTTACCCTTGTGGTTTCCCTTGTGGAGGCATTAATTATCTTACCAGCTCATATTGCACACTCCAAAGCACTCGTTAGGGAGACCGAGGAAGAAAAAAAGAATAAAAAAGGCATAAGTAAACTGTTCTTGAAGCTTAGGGTCGTCAATGAATACGGGGACCGAGTAATGGCTTATTTAAGGGATAATGCTTACGGACCTATTGTGCGCTTTACGGTAAAAAACCGATTTATAAGTTTTGCCATTTTGACCGCTATGCTCATTTTGACCATTGGGTCTATAATGGGTGGTGTTGTAAAAGTAACGCTTTTTCCTAGTATCGCTAGTGATCGGGTGAGTATTGATTTGCTGATGCCCGAAGGTACTAACCCTAAAAAAACCGATAGTATTATCTCCCTAGTGGAAGATGCAGCTTGGCGTGTCAATGATGATTATACCGCAAGACAAACAGGTAACAAACAAGTTGTCAAAAATATTGTAAGACGTGTTGGGCCAGGAAATAATAAGGCCTCACTAAGGGTGAATCTTTTACCAGGTGAAGAACGTGATTTTGGCTCTCCCGAAATCACAAATTCCATTCGGGAAGAAGTCGGTCCAGTTTATGGGGTTGAGCGGCTCACGTTTGGTTCTGGAGGAAATTTTGGAGGCAAACCCGTTTCCGTTTCACTTTTAGGAAATAATTTAAATGAACTTGAGAGCGCCAAAGAAGAATTGAAAGCTGTATTAGTTGATAACTCTTCTTTAAAAGATGTTACCGATACGGATCCCGATGGTATCAAGGAAATTACCATTGAACTCAATGAAAGTGCCTATGCACTAGGGCTTAACCTGCAAGAGGTTATGAGTCAGGTCAGGGCCGGTTTTTTCGGTTTGCAAGCGCAACGTTTTCAGAGAGGTCAAGATGAAATACGGGTATGGGTACGATATGACCGGGCTAATCGTGAATCTATCAATGATTTAGACGATATGCGCATTGTAACATCCAATGGAAATCGGGTGCCCTTTGGTGAGATTGCGAGTTACGAAATTAGAAGAGGTACAGAGTCTATAAGCCACTTAGAGGGTTTGCGTGAGATTAGAGTGGAGGCAGATATGGAAGACCCAAACGCTAGCTCAACCGATGCAATAGAAAATATTGATAAAAATGTACTTCCAGACATATTAGCCAAATATCCAAGTGTTTCAGTGTCTTATGAAGGTCAAAATCGTGAAGCTGAGAAGTTAACCAATTCAGCAACCAAGGTATTTCCTGTAATTATTTTTCTAATCTATGCCGTTATCGCTTTCACCTTTAGAAGTTATAGCCAACCGCTTTTGCTTATTCTTATGATACCTTTTAGTATAATTGGTGTGGCATGGGGCCATTTTATTCATGGTTTTCCTATAAATATACTTTCGCTCTTGGGAATCATTGCACTTGTTGGTATTATGGTTAATGATGGTTTGGTCTTAATTGGCAAGTTTAATGCCTATTTAAGAGAAGGTCTAACATTTGATAAGGCATTGATTGAAGCTGGAAAATCAAGATTTAGGGCGATATTTTTAACGTCTTTAACCACGATTGCTGGTATTGCACCTTTACTTTTAGAAAAAAGCAGACAAGCCCAGTTTCTAAAACCTATGGCCATTTCTATTGCCTACGGTATTTTCATCGCAACATTTCTCACCTTATTGATTTTGCCGCTTTTACTTTCAATTACCAATTCTATAAAAACCAGATCTAGATGGCTCGTTACGGGAGAAATGGTTGAAAAAGAAAGTGTTGAGCGAGCGATTATCGAAAAAAAGGACGAGCGGCTAAGACAAAGTGAGATAGATGAAGCAAATGGCGAAATTGTGCATGACGACAAAAAACTTCAACCTCAAGACAAATAAGTATTTAATGAAATCATTTAATAACATATTAGTTTTAATGTTAATTCTGGTTGTGGGCATCACCTCAGATAGTCTATATGCTCAAGAAGAACTTAGTAAACAGGACGCAGTGTCGCTGATGTTGGAAAATAACTTCGGAATAAAATTGGCTAAAAATCAAATTGAAATTGCAGATAATAATCAGAGTATTCTAAACTCTGGTTATCTCCCTTCTTTTACCGCTGAGGCTGCGGCACAATATGATGAAGCTGACGATTTACGTCAATTCCCAAATGGAACTCTTCAGCAAGATGGAACACCAAGACAAGACGTGAGGATTGAAGGCGCAGAGACACAAAGATATGATGCCTCATTAAATGCAAATTATCTGCTGTTTGATGGTTTGGGTAGATATTATAATTATAAACAACTAAAGGAACAGTATAACCTCACTGAGCTTCAAGCTAGGGAAACCATAGAGAACACCATTTTACAATTATTTGCCGTTTATTTTGATGTTGCTCGACTTTCTGAAAATTTAGAAGTACTAAAACAAGCCTTAGACATATCGAGAAATCGAGTTACGAGAGCTCAGTATCAGTTTGAATATGGTCAAGACACTAAACTAGCTTTACTTCAGGCCGAAGTAGATGTTGTGACAGACTCAATTAATGTTCTAAACGCTAGGCAACAGCTCTCAAACGCAAAACGTGATCTTAACGTCGTAATGGGCAGAGAGCTAGAAACCGGTTTTGAGGTGGATACACTCGTAACATTTCAGAATAGAATAAGTTTAGAAAACTTCGTTGTCGAGGCAGATATGAATAATGTAACATTACTTCAAGCTGAAAAACAGGTTCAAATCAGTGATTACGATATAAAAGCAACCCGAGCATTATTGCTGCCGAGTATAGGATTAACGGGAAGTTATGGCTGGAACAGAATAAATAGTCCAGCCTCTGCATTTTTTCCAAGTTCTGTCTCAAAAGGGCAATCCTTGGCTTTTGGAGCTAATCTAACTTGGAATTTATTCGATGGTGGAAGAAATATCACAAGTTTGAAAAATTCTAAAATAATCAAGGATTCTGATGAGATACAACGAGAGCAATTTAAACTTGAAATTAAACGTGATATCGCCAATGCCAAAGGAGATTATGAAAACTTCCTCACGATTTTTGCTATCAGGCAACAAAATGTAGAAACTAATAAGAATAACTTACAGCGATCTCAAGAGCGCTTAAATTTAGGTCAGATATCTTCGATTGAATTTAGACAAGCTCAAGTCAACCTTATTAATGCCGAAACCAGTAAAAGTGTTGCAAAATATGATGCCAAGCTTGCAGAACTTGAATTACTGCGACTTACTGGACAATTATTAAACGTAGACTTTTAAGTTTTTATACTTCAAATCTTAACTACCAAAACAATCCTTCTATCTAAAATTGTATTATGATTGAGCATTTTTTTCAATGTCCGTATTGCTGGGAAAACATTTCAATGCTGATTGATGTTTCTCAAAGTCAACAACGTTATATCGAGGACTGCGAAGTGTGCTGTAATCCTATCCAACTGAATGTCAGTACAGAAAATGGCCAAATTTCAAGTTTTTATGCTGAAAATATTGAACAATAGGTCATTTTTAAAATACTGATAATCAAATATTTAATATTTTATTCGATGAACGGTTGTGCATTTCATCGAAAAAAGTTGCCCACTTATCGATATTATTCTATTTTCGTTTCGTTATAAGTCCATTAAACTATAAACTTATGAAAAACGTGAAAACTACTTTATTATTCTGTTTAATGTCCGTTTTAGCCTTTGCAAATATATCTCCAAAGGAAAAAGCCGCATTAGTTGATTTGTACAAAACCACAAACGGAGCAAATTGGAACCACACCTGGAACCTAGAGCGTCCTGTTTCAGAGTGGTATGGTGTTGTTGTTGAAGACGACAAGGTCACCGAACTTAATTTGGCATTCAATCAACTTAAAGGTGAGTTACCTGAAAATTTTGGTAATCTCAAACATCTTAGACAAATCAATCTTTTTAGAAATGAGATTTCTGGAACTATACCCACATCCATAGGTAACCTTAAATCTTTGCACACTCTGAATCTTGCATTTAATTCCTTAGATGGAGAACTTCCAAAAAGCATTGGTGATTTGGAATCCTTAAAGAGCCTGCAATTATTTATGAATTCTATTCATGGTGAAATTCCGGCATCTATTGGACAATTAAGTGAATTAGAGGATTTTGAAATTTATAATAATAGCTTTACGGGCGAGCTTCCTTCAACTCTTGGAAAACTTACCAATTTAAGAGCGATTTTAGTAAGCAGTAATAAATTATCAGGAAAATTACCATCTAACCTTTCAAATTTAAAAAAATTGAAGGTCTTAAGTTTATTCGATAATAATTTCTTCGGAACACTACCGAGTTCAATTTCAGAACTATCAAGTCTTGAGGAACTTATTCTAAGTAATAACGCATTTTATGGTAACCTACCAACAGATTTAGCCGCATTATCAAACCTAAAGGTATTGATGTTGGGCAACAACTCATTTAAGGGCGAACTCGTAAATCTTAGGGCGAAGTTTCCTAATTTACAGCAGTTTGATATAGCCAACACTTCAAACCAAGGCGTAATAGCAACTCTTGACGAAGAAGAAGATTAATCACGTTAGTTTTTAGTTCGAATAGCTCCCGGCATTTATTTGTTGGGAGTTATTTTTTTATATTAAAAAAAGCTTTTATATTTGCAGTCCCAAAATGATTGCACCGACATTATGAATCGGGCTTTATTAAATAAAGTAAGTCATTTTAAAACACAAATCGCGGGATAGAGCAGTAGGTAGCTCGTCGGGCTCATAACCCGAAGGTCACTGGTTCGAGTCCAGTTCCCGCTACTAGTAAAATCAAGCCTTTCAAGAAATTGAGAGGCTTTTT
>CAWDOF010000007.1:0-125295 GCA_963803715.1 uncultured Flavobacteriaceae bacterium | reverse complement strand
CGAAAGGTAAAGGAACTTAAAATTCCCGTAAATACAATTATCCAATAAGGTGTCCAATTCCTTATAGCTGATGCCGCTCGTCAACGCCATGGCTTTGATGCCTTTATCCTTTAATGTTTTTACTTGGTCTTTCATTAGCGCAATGAGCGGGGAGATCACTATACATATGCCATCCTTGATGAGCGCTGGAATTTGAAAACAGACCGATTTACCACCTCCAGTGGGCAGTAGAACAAAGGTGTCCTCATTGGCCAGAACCGCGTTGATAATGTCTTCCTGTAAAGGACGAAACTCGGTATGCTGCCAATAGCGCTCTAATATGTTGATAGGATGCGCCATTTACGTTTTAATATTTTTTAGTATAAAATCAACGCGTTCACTTATGGTTCCAAAAGGAACTTCTTTTAAATTATAATTAAAGCGTTTATAGGTATTTTCCAATTGTTTTTGAATGGCCACGGCTTGTTCAAAATTTTCATAACGCTCGTTGTCACCTTTAAAGATAGCTTTCCACGGTGGAAGAATAAATACCTGATCATAAATTTGCGTTTTGCAAATTTTTAAAAATCTTTCAGGATAATCACTTTTAACATAATCCATGTAGGCTACGATATCTGGCAAGCCCCTATCGTAAAAAATAGGGTTTACGGATTTAGTTTCAGCGTCCAAGAACTGTTCGTTTCTAGCTTTGAGTAATAAATCACTAAACAGTAAAGGCTCGGTTAGAAATAACTGCTCTATACCATCTTTTCTTGCGTCTAAGGTTATTTGCCTGGAGACTTCTTCGTAGCAAAAATAACCAAGGCGAATGAGCTCGTTGATTAAAGATGATTTTCCGGTACCTGGGCCGCCAGTAATAACTATGCGTTGAGTGTTCAATAGTATTCGATTTTGGAAGTAAAATTAATCATTACAAAAAACAAAGTATAATGTATCTTTGCAAATCAATAAAATAAGAATGAGTAACGAGAAAAAAACAGAGGAATTCTATAAAAAGTTAAAGGTACAGCTTTATGAAACTTCAAGTTGGCCTTCAGAATATTTGTATAAATTTATAGTGCCTTCAGATACGGTTAAGATAAAACAAATCGAAGCGCTTTTCGATAATTTGGGAGCAGTGATTTCTACCAAGGAATCAAAAAAAGGAACTTATACCAGTGTTTCTGTGAATCTTACCATGAAAAATCCTGAAGCCGTTATTGCCAAATACAAACAAGTAGCCGATCAAGTTGAAGGTGTTATTTCTTTATAACAATATCTGCGAACTTATTATTTTTTTGTATTTTGCAGGCGTGCAGAAATACTTCATGCATCAATTACATACACTTTACCAAACTACATGTTAATAGACGATTTAGAATATAATACAGAGCGTGAGCATTTGATTATACCCGAATATGGGAGACATCTTCAAAAAATGATTAATTACGCAAAGCAGCGAGAAACCAAGGAGGAACGTCAAAAAGTTTCAAATGGCATTATTTCTGTAATGGGTAATTTGCAACCACATTTACGAGATGTTCCCGATTTTCAGCATAAATTATGGGATCAATTATTTATTATGGCCGATTTTGAATTGGACGTAGATTCTCCATATCCAACTCCCTCTAGAGAGGAATTGATGCAGAGCCCTGAGCCTTTAAAATATCCTCAAAATTACCCTAAGTATCGTTTCTACGGCAATAACATCAAGACGATGATCGATGTGGCGAGAACCTGGGAGCCTGGAGATATGAGAGAGGCATTGGTCTTTACGATTGCAAATCACATGAAAAAATGTTTTCTAAATTGGAACAAAGATACCGTTGAAGATGATGTTATTTTTCATCACTTATATGAATTATCAGAAGGGGAAATCAACCTTAAGAAAAAGGATGAAGATCTTACCGATGCCACCAGTCTGTTGCGCAACAAAAAGAAATATTCCAATTCCAGCAACAAGAAAACGCACCATAAAAAGAGTAATTCCAACCGCGGCAGAAAACGCTACTAAATAAATTCATGGCAACATTTATAATTGAAGGAGGTCATCAATTAAAAGGAAAAATCCAACCTCAAGGCGCAAAAAACGAAGCACTACAAATTTTGTGCGCAGTATTGTTGACTGCGGAAGAAGTTAAAATCGACAACATACCAGATATCATTGACGTCAATAAACTAATGGCGTTATTGGAGAAACTAGGTGTAAAAATTAAGGAGGTTTCAAAAGGATGCCGAACATTCAAGGCAGATAAACTTAATCTTGCTTATTTAGAATCGCCAGAATTTAAGGAAGATGGCAAAGGCCTGCGTGGCTCGATTATGATTGTTGGTCCTTTATTGGCAAGATTTGGAAAGGGCTACATTCCTAAACCTGGAGGAGATAAAATTGGACGTCGTAGATTAGATACCCATTTTGAAGGGTTCATTAAACTAGGTGCTAAGTTTAGATATAACAAAGAAGATTACTTTTATGGCGTCGAAGCTGAAAAGCTCAAAGGTACCGATATGCTTCTGGACGAAGCCTCGGTTACCGGCACAGCCAATATTGTGATGGCAGCGGTTTTGGCTGAAGGAACAACCACAATATATAACGCAGCCTGCGAACCTTACTTACAGCAGCTTTGTAAAATGCTCAATCGTATGGGCGCAAAAATAACTGGAGTTGGCTCCAATCTCTTAACCATTGAAGGTGTCGATAAACTTGGTGGTACAGAGCATCGTATGTTACCCGATATGATTGAAATAGGAAGCTGGATTGGGCTTGCGGCCATGACCAAAAGTGAACTGACCATTACCAATGTAAGTTGGGACGATTTGGGTCAGATTCCCAGTGTATTCAAAAAAATAGGAATTACGGTTGATCGTCAGGGCGATGATATTCATATCCCAGCTCATACCAATGGTTACGAAGTACAGAATTATATTGATGGTTCTATTCTTACGGTGTCAGATGCGCCGTGGCCTGGTTTTACACCAGATTTATTGAGTATAGTGCTAACTGTTTTGACCCAAGCCAGAGGGAGTGCCTTGGTACACCAAAAGATGTTTGAAAGCCGACTATTTTTTGTAGATAAATTGATCGACATGGGCGCAAAGATTATACTCTGTGATCCACACAGAGCTACCGTTATAGGACATGATTTCAAATCGACCCTTAAGGCAACAACCATGACCTCACCAGATATTCGGGCGGGTGTATCTTTATTGATTGCGGCATTATCTGCAAAAGGAACTTCCACGATACACAACATTGAACAGATAGACCGAGGTTACGAAAATATTGATGAACGGTTAAGAGCCATTGGTGCTAAGATTACAAGAGTGAATTGATATTCAGACCTTTTGGAAATTTATAAACCTTGCTTTGCAGGGTTTTTTTATTTAAGGTTTTTATTGTTGATTTTATTTAGAAGCTGGATATTGTTAGAGATTGTTATTAAGTGCTTTTCTTTCGAGTATAAGAGATTTGGTTTTTTTATAGCTCAAGGTTATTGTTTATAATTATCGTTTTTCTTGATGATATATTCCTTCGAGAAAAACTAAAAAACAAAGTCTTCTCTAAATGAATTATGATTTTTCAGCCCGTTAACAGTTTGCGCTAATGGACGTTAAGTTTGTCTTAAAGCCGTGAAATGATATGGGCATCTGTTGTATTAGCCATAGTTTTGTTATTCATTTAAAGAAAATTTAAATTATGAGTGTAGTAAAAGAAAACGATACTGTAAAAGTTCATTACACAGGGAAATTAAAAGAAAGTGGTCAAATATTTGATAGCTCAAAAGACCGCGAGCCTTTGGAGTTTACTCTTGGTCAAGGCATGTTGATTCCCGGTTTTGAAAGTGCGGTTATCAATATGAAAGTAAATGATAAAAAAACAGTAAATATTCCAGTTGACAAAGCTTATGGCGATGTCAATAAGGAGTTATTCCATAAAGTAGAACGTGAGCACTTACCGGCTGAAGTTAAGCCAGAAGTAGGTTTAGGGCTAGCATCAAAAGATGCGCAGGGTAATGAGCATCAGTTCAGAATTGCCGAAGTAAAGGAAGACCATATTATAGTTGATGGTAATCATCCTCTAGCAGGTCAAGAATTGGTTTTTGACTTGGAAGTGGTAGAAATTAAATAAGATAAAAACCCAAATATTATAAAAGCCGCAAATTCAGTTTGCGGCTTTTTCTATTTAATTATTGGTCAAAATATTTTATTTTGAAATATTTTTAGAGCACCACATGTTATAAGCGGCTTCAAGTTCTTTAATTTTATCTGGCATGGTCTGGGCCAAATCATTGCGTTCGCCAGGATCCTCAGAAATATTAAATAATTTCAAGCTTAAATCATCCCTGATTGGTGCAATATATTGTTCAGAAGGTTCGCTTTTCCAATGGTTCTCACGTGCGTTTGTTAGTTTAAAATCGCCTTTACGAATCGCCCAAGTTTTTTGCCATTTCCAAACCAGTAAACGGTCGTTTTTTGATTCTTCCGCTTGAGGTTCAAATAAGTCGATACCGTCCAATTGGTCATCGGTTACTTTAAGGCCAGCGGCTTTTGTGAGTGTGGGTAGAATGTCTGTTGCAGAAACGTACCGCTGTTCTATTTTACCAGTTTCCACGTGGTTTGGCCAGACTACAGCCATTGGTACGCGTATCCCGCCTTCCCACAGAGAATATTTTCCGCCAGTCAATGGTGCATTATTAGAACCTGTTAAAGGCGAACCACCATTATCTGAAATAAACACAATCATTGTGTTCTGGTCTAATTTTTCTTCAGCTAAGGCATTCAATACACGACCGATATTATCATCCAGACAATTTAAATTGGCTAAATAATATTTTCGTAAATCTTCAGTATTGATGGCGCCAACTCTTGAATATTTATCATAATAGGCAGAGTAAGTTCCTGCTTTGTGTTTGCCGTAAGACATCAAGCTGTCTGGGTCAAAGTTTGGGATTTTCTTTACGTTATACTTGTCCAGATATCTTTTGGGTACTTCATGTATCAAATGATGAACTGCATTATAAGAAAGTGTCAAAAAGAAAGGTTTATCACGTTTTTGTTTTAAAAAAGCAATGGATTCATCTGTAAAAATTTCAGTAAGATAACCGTCTTCGTAGCTTTTTTCTCCCATATTATACATCAATGGACCAAGTAAGGCGCTCGTTCCATAGGGGTCTGGAGTTCGGTCTTTAATGCTTTGGGAATTTAACCAATAGTCATGTGCATGTGCCGAAAATCCAAGAAACTCATCAAAACCATGATTTAAGGGATATTCCCGCACATCGTTTTTATGGAAGTTTCTTCCGAGGTCATTTTTTCCAATTTTAGCCGTTTCGTAACCAGCATCTTTTAAATATTCTGCAACGGTCTTTACATCATCGGGTAGACCCGGACCCCAACTTGCAGGCTTGTCCCATCTAAATTGATTCTTTCCGGTAAGTATCCCAGCCCGTGATGGGCTGCAAACTGGTGCAGTAACATAAGCCTGTGAAAATACAGTGCCGGTTTCGCCCAACCTAGAAATGTTTGGCGTTGAAACGGTTGTGTCATGATTTTCAAAGGGCGAGAAATCTGCATATCCTTGATCGTCAACAATAATGAGAAGTATATTGGGTTTTTCCAGTTGGGATTCTGTTTTCGTGGCATCTTTTTTTGTATCGCATGAGATTATTGTCAATACAATAAGTGCAAATAAGAGTTTTTTCATTTGTGGTTGATTTACTGTTTGTGATTATTCGACAATGCTTACTTTTATATCTTTTTCCTCCAATTTTTTCCGCATTGCATCCGAAATTCCTTTATCGGTAATTATCTCATGAATTTGTGACAAATCACATATTCTCGCAAAACTTTTTTTGCTGAATTTTGAAGAATCTGCCAAAACGATAACCTTTTGCGCGGCATTCAACATTTTCTTGTTCAATTCTGCTTCTTCAAGATTTGTTGTTGAAAGGCCATAATCAAGGTCAATGCCATCTGCGCCTAAAAACAGCTTACTGCAAGAAATATTCTTTAGAATGTATTCGGCATAGTTCCCGATAACCGATGCAGAACTGTGTCTTATATAACCGCCGAGTTGCAAAATATCAATATTTTGATTTTTGATCAAATGAAGAACAACATGAAGCGAAGATGTAATAACGGTCAACTTATTCTGTGGTTTGATGAATTTGGCAAGCGCCTGTACGGTGGTTCCAGAAGCAATCATAATAGAATCGTTCTCAACAATTCTTGTGGCCGCGATTTGTCCGATTCCATTTTTTTCGGCTACCGAAATTTTCTCCTTATCTATAACTGTACGTTCATTTATGTACGGATTCTCTAAAGATGCACCGCCGTGAGTTCTGTGGAGTAAACCTTTTTGCTCCAATAGTTTTAAATCTTTTCTAACGGTTACTGCGGAAACATCCAGAATATCACAAAGTTCTAGAACCTCAAGGTGTTTTTCCTTGGCCAATTTATCTAATATGACTTGATGTCTTTTCACTTTTTTCTAAATCTTGAATTATTAGCTTTAAAGACAAATATATATAAAACGAAAGAAAACGAAATATATTTTTGAATAAAAAATCATTAAAACTAAATATAATCTTCATTTAGTTTCATTTGTAATTTAAATTTATATATTTGAAACTTATAATAATAAAAAGAAATATCTTGTTCGATCGAAAAAGTTTAATTACGCAGTTAGAATCTACCGAAAATTGGGACGTTATAATTATTGGAGGTGGCGCAACAGGATTGGGTATTGCTCTAGATTGTACCACACGAGGGTATAAAACATTGTTATTGGAGCAAGTGGACTTCGCTAAAGGCACCTCAAGCAGAAGCACAAAGTTGGTGCATGGCGGTGTAAGATATTTGGCGCAGGGCAATATTGATTTGGTTCGTGAAGCCCTACATGAAAGAGGGTTAATGCTTAAAAACGCATCCCATCTTGTGAGCAACCAATCTTTTATTATCCCAAATTATAAATGGTGGGATAACATATTTTATACCGTCGGCCTGAAAGTTTATGACTTTCTCTCCGGCAACTTGAGCTTTGGAAAATCGGTTAGAATAAAGAGATCTGAAACAATTTCCAGGCTTTCAACTCTCAAATCTGAACATCTAAAGGGTGGTGTTGTTTATCAGGATGGTCAATTTGACGACTCTAGATTAGCCATCAATATTGCACAAACTTGTATTGAGAAAGGTGCAACAGCCATCAACCATTGTAGAGTCAAGAATCTTACAAAAAACGAGAAAGGTATCGTTAATGGCGTTATAGCGATTGACAAAGAAACCAATAAGGAATATTTACTAAATTCTAAAACTGTTATTAATGCCACGGGTGTTTTTGCCGACGAGGTTTTGAAGATGGATAATCCCAAAGCTAAAGATAGTATTAGGCCAAGTCAAGGTATTCATTTGGTATTTGATAAATCATTTCTTCCAGGAGATGATGCCATTATGATACCAAAAACAGATGATGGACGCGTTCTGTTTTTAGTACCCTGGCATGATAAAGTGGTTGTTGGTACCACAGATACTTTATTGAATAGCCACAGTTTAGAGCCTAAACCTTTGGATGAGGAAGTTGATTTTATCATTAACACTGCTAACCGATATTTGAATATTAGCGTATCAAAAAAAGATGTCCTAAGTATCTACGCTGGCTTAAGGCCACTCGCTGCACCAAAGGATGACTCTGAAAAAACCAAGGAAATTTCTAGAAGCCATAAAATAATAGTTTCAGACTCTGAGTTGATTAGCATTACTGGCGGAAAATGGACCACCTACAGAAAGATGGCACAGGATACGGTTGACAGGGTCATTGCCCTGAAAAAATTGCCGAGTGCTGAGTGTAAAACAGAACATTTGTTGATTCACGGGGCAAATGGTACAATGAATAAGAATTCTCATTTCTACATCTACGGCAGTGATCAAGCTAAGATTGAGCAATTAATGCAAGATCAAGTAAATTTAAAAGAACGGCTACATGACAGATTGCCTTTTACTAAAGCAGAGGTTGTTTTTGCAGTGCGAAATGAAATGGCAAGAACCATTGAGGACGTTCTAGCTAGGCGAGTGCGTGTTTTGTTTTTAGATGCAAAAGCCGCCATCGAAATAGCACCAGTGGTAGGCGAGCTCATTAGAGCTGAATTAAATGAAACTGAGGTTTGGCTAAATAAGCAAGTTTCAGAATTTAAGCAAATTGCAGAGCAATACGTTTTAAGATAATCTTCAATATTCTGAATTTTTTTTTCTTCAGAATACTATTAAATAGTTTGAACAAAATGGAAAAATATATTTTATCCTTAGACCAAGGAACAACCAGCTCTAGGGCTATCGTATTCGATAAAAAAGGAAATATTGTATCTATGGCACAAAAAGAGTTTGCCCAACATTTTCCAAAGCCAGGTTGGGTAGAGCACGATCCTCAGGAAATTTGGTCAACCCAAGCAGGTGTAGCTGCCGAGGCCGTAACAAAAAAGGGGTTGAATGCTGAAAACATTTCTGCCATAGGGATTACCAATCAAAGGGAGACCGTCGTAGTTTGGAATAGAATTACAGGTAAACCTATATATAACGCTATCGTATGGCAGGATAAGCGAACTTCAGGCTACTGCGACGAACTAAAGAAGGAGAAGAAAAACGAAATATTCAGAAAAAAAACGGGTCTGGTCATCGATTCTTATTTTTCAGGAACAAAGGTCAAATGGATTCTCGATAACGTAAAAGGTGCAAGAGAAAAAGCTGAAGCAGGAGATTTAATCTTGGGTACCATAGATACTTGGCTCATTTGGAATTTTACCAAAGGAGATCAACACATTACTGATGTAACAAATGCATCTAGAACCTTAATGTTTAATATAAATACGATGGAATGGGACGAAGAACTTTTAGAGATTCTAACCATTCCCAAAAGTATGCTTCCAGAGGTAAAACAATCCAGTGAAGTTTATGCACATACAAAATCTACTTTTTTTGAAACCACAATACCAATTGCGGGTATAGCCGGAGATCAACAGGCGGCGTTATTCGGTCAAATGTGTACTAAACCTGGGATGGTAAAGAACACTTACGGTACGGGTTGTTTTATGTTAATGAACATTGGCGACAAACCGATTGTTTCAGAAAATAACCTTTTAACAACCGTCGCATGGAAAATCAATGGAAAAACAACATATGCCCTTGAGGGCAGTATTTTTATAGCAGGTGCCGTGGTGCAATGGTTACGGGATGGTTTAAAAATAATCCGAAACTCTTCCGAAATAGAAAAGCTGGCAACCTCTGTAGATAGCTCAGACGGAGTATATTTTGTGCCAGCCTTTGCCGGTCTGGGTGCACCACATTGGAATCAGCATGCAAAGGGAACGCTTTTCGGAATGACCCGAGGCACTACCGACGCACACATTGCTAGAGCTGCATTGGAGTCGGTCGCGTTTCAAACTATGGATATTTTAAAAGCCATGGAAGCAGACGCAGATATATCAATCAAGGAGTTACGGGTTGACGGTGGTGCTACTATTAATAATATGTTGATGCAATTTCAGGCCGATGTGCTAAATACCAAAACAGTAAGGCCTAAAGTAGTGGAGACAACGGCAATGGGAGCTGCATTTCTTGCAGGTTTGGCCGTTGGATATTGGGAAAATCCCGAAGAAATTCAAGATATTTGGCAAACCGATAAAGTATTTAGTCCCATAAAAGACAGAGCCGAAATAGAAATTGAGATTAAAGGATGGTACAGAGCCATTGACGCTCTGGAATATTGGACCAAGAACAATTAAAATTTATATCATGACACCATTTGTAGCAGAAATTATAGGTACGGCAATTTTAATTTTACTTGGTGGAGGCGTTGTTGCCAATGTTGTACTCAACAAAACCATAGGAAATAATAGTGGTTGGATTGTGATAACAACGGGTTGGGCTTTGGCAGTCTATGTTGCGGTGGTCATTGCAGGACCTTACAGCGGTGCGCATATCAATCCTGCGGTAACCCTTGCTTTAGCAATCGTTGGAAGTTTTCCTTGGGCAGATTTACCCATGTATGTTTTAGCGCAAATGATTGGTGCTATGTTGGGTTCTACAACAGTTTGGTTAATGTATAAAAATCATTTTGACGCTACCGAGGATGCTGACTCTAAAAAAGCAGTATTCTGTACGGCACCTGCTATAAGGAATATGGTCTCTAATTTTTTTAGTGAAATGATCGGGACTTTCGTTTTGTTGCTTACCATCCTTTATTTTACCGATGCCAGTATCAACGAAACCGAAACTGTTGTTGGATTGGGGTCTTTGGGAGCTTTGCCAGTTGCATTATTGGTTTGGTCTATTGGGTTGTCTTTGGGCGGTACAACTGGTTATGCTATAAATCCTGCTCGTGATTTGGGACCTAGAATTATACACGCTATTCTTCCCATAAAAGAAAAAGCAAATAGCGATTGGAGCTACGCTTGGATTCCTGTCTTGGGTCCCTTAACTGGTGGCGCTTTGGCGGCCTTTCTGTTTATTGCACTTTCTTAAAATACTTCGAAATAATTCAATCAAAAATAGTCAAACCTATAACAATTGGAATTTTGTTTGTTCGTAAAGTCAAAGTATATTTACTTAGGCTATGAGACCATTATTTTCTATATTTTTTCTTTTTATCTTCTTTTGGGTTCATTCACAAGAGTTGCCGCCTCTTGAGAAGTTTACACCTTCAGATTACAACGCCGACAACCAGAATTGGATGATTTCCCAAGCTTCCAATAAGTTTATCTACGTCGCCAATAATAAAGGCTTAATAGAATATAATGGTGCGGTCTGGAATTTTTATCCATCACCAAATAATTCGGTTTTGAGAGCTGTAAATGTTATCGGAGATAAAATTTATACGGGATGTTATGAAGAATTAGGTTACTGGGAGCGAAATAAATTCGGAACATTGGATTATACGTCGCTAGTTGACAAACTAATCGATGATTCCTTAAAAGGAAATCAAGTCTGGAATATTGTCAATTACAAGGAATGGGTCTTATTCCAGACCGCTCATGGTATTTACTTTTATAATTCGGTTTCAGGAGCTTTTAAATCCATAGCCTCTAAAAATATAATCTACAAAGTTTTTACAGTGGGTAATCGCGTGTATTATCATGTGGACAAAGAAGGTATTTATATTGTTGTTAATGGTGAACCTGAATTGATTGTCGATGATTCTATTGTCCTTAAAGATAGGGTAATCAATATGTTTGAACACCAAGGTGACCTTCTTGTCTTAACTCGAAATTCTGGCTTTTTCAAATTTAGTAATGATGAAATCCAACCCTGGAGCATTCCCGTAAATGATAAATTAAAATCGTTAAATATATTTAAAGGTATTGTGCTAAGTGATAATAGTTTTATGCTGGGAACTATATCTAATGGTGTTTATCACATTAATACTGATGGAACTTTCGATTATAATATCAACCAACAGAAAGGCCTAGCTAACAACACGGTACTCTCACTCTTTGAAGATATTGATAAAAATGTTTGGACGGGATTGGATAATGGTATCAACTGCATAAATGCTGCTTCATTTATTAAAACAAATATTGATTACAAAGGAGTTTTAGGCACAGTTTATACAACGGCTGTTTACAAAGATCAATTATATATAGGCACTAACCAAGGGCTTTTTTACCGACCGTATAAATTTGACAAAGACGAATTTATTTTCGTTGAAGGATCTTCCGGACAGGTTTGGAGCCTTTATAATGATAATGACGAAAATCTACTTTGTGGGCATCATCTGGGCACATTTGAAATTAAAAATGGGATTGCAAGGAATATTAGTCCAATTCTCGGCGCCTGGGATTTTAGAAAAATTCCTAATCATGATGATTTACTGTTACAAGGAAACTATGATGGATTGCACATACTTGAAAAAATTGGTAAGAATTGGACTTATAAAAACAAGATTCTGGGCTTTTCAAATTCTTCAAGGTTTTTTGAAATTGATGAAAACTATAAAGTTTGGGTTAATCATGAATATAAGGGTGTTTTTAGTTTTAGTTTAGATGCCTCGTTTACAAAAGCAACAAATATAAAATCCCATTCGGAGTTAGACCTGGGTCAGACCTCGGGATTAATTTTATACAATAACGCTATTTATTATAATTCTAGCAATGGTATTTTTAAGTATGATAAAGCCAAGAAAAGGTTTAGCAAAGACAGTATTTTAAACCAATTACTAGATTCAACCGACTATATTTCTGGTAAAATGAGCGTCGATAAAGATGGTAAACTATGGATGTTTTCTAAAAAGAATATTAGCTACATTTCAAATGACCATCTTAGTAACACCAAGCAAATCACTAATATTTCTATGCCTTTGAGCTTGAGAAAAGGAGTTCAAGGTTTTGAAAATATTAATAAAGTTAAAGATAACAACTACTTTTTAGGTACTAACAACGGCTATCTAAGACTCGATTTGTCAAAAAACAAAAAACTCAATGACCACAACATTTATTTGAATGAAATTACAGTTATAGATAGGGACGACAATTCAGTTCGGCTAGATATAAATGAAGCAAAAGAATTCAATCATAACTACGGTGTATTACAGTTTAATTACAGTGTTCCAAATTTCGATAAGTACACTGAGGTCCGTTTTCAATACAAACTTGATGGACTTAACGATCGATGGAGTAAATGGTCAACTAATTCAAATATTCAATTTGAGAATTTATCCTTTGGTGGCTATCAACTTATAGTAAGGTCAAAAATTGGAAATAAATTATCGGCAAATCGTATTATTTATAATTTTGAAATTGCAAGACCTTGGTACATTTCCAATTTAGCATTGGCTCTCTATATTATATTCTTATTGTTTCTAAGTTTCTTGGTCCATAAGGCCTATAAGTATTATTTCAAAAGAATTTTGGCACATGAGCAAGTTAAAAGTGAAAAGACTATTATTCAAGTTCAGAACGAAAAGCTAAATCAGGAAATTGAAAGTAAGAATCGGGAGCTGGCAATCTCTACGATGAGCATTATTAAAAAAAATGAGGTATTGGGTAAAATCAAAAAGGAAATAAAAAATAATCTCAAAAAAGAGGATGTACAAAGTGCCATTGCATTAATAGATGAGAATATAAACAACAAAAAAGATTGGAAATTTTTCAAACAGGCTTTTAACAATGCGGATAAAGATTTTTTGAATAAGATAAAAATAGCCCATCCAGAATTGACCCCAAATGATTTAAAATTTTGCGCCTATCTTCGACTTAATTTATCCTCAAAGGAAATTGCACCACTTCTTAATATTTCAACAAAAAGTGTTGAAACAAAACGTTATCGATTACGAAAACGTTTACAATTAGATCATGATGATAGTCTTGTTAACTATATCTTAAAATTCTAGCCCTACTACTTTCTCAATTTCACCTTGACATTACCACTACAAAACGAAAATTATGATTGTTTTACAGTGGTTTACATTAATTTAATATTGGATGGTTATTCGCAACATTTCCAATGCTTTTTGACTCAGAATCACTAATTATTTTACCTAAAATTATGATGTTGGTTTTTTATCGGGGTGTTTATTGTCAATTCGTTAATTTTTTGAGATTAAATTTACAAAAGGTTAATGTTTAGCTAAAAGAAAGAAACGGCTGAAACAATAATTTTGATTTTTAAATTTTCACAAATACAATTTCCCATGAATTTAAAATTACAAGTTTCTAGTATTCACAAATACATTGTGTTATTTATAATGTGCAGTTCTTTCGCCTTGATGGCACAGGTCCAAGTCACAGGCACCGTAACTTCGGCGGCAGATAATATGCCTTTAGCAGGAGCTACTATTCAAGAAAAAGGAACAAATAGTGGAACATCTACCGATTTTGATGGAAAGTTTAATTTAACGGTGAGCAGTGATAATGCCACTTTGATTATATCTTACCTGGGCTTTGAAAGTATAGAAGTACTAGCATCGGTAAACGATATGAGCATTTCACTTAAAGAAGATGCTGGTGCTTTGGACGAGATAGTCGTAGTTGGTTATGGTACACAAAAGAAAAGTGATATTGTAAATGCAGTAGCTAGTGTAGAAATGGATGAGGCCATACTAACACCAACCTCAGATATTAACGAACAACTTAGAGGTAGAATCGCAGGTCTTCAAGTAGATGTTGGTGGAGGTACACTTAGGCCTGGTGGAACATCAGATATTATATTTAGAGGCCGAAGCTCTGTAGAGGGTAACGTAAGTGCAGTATATGTAGTTGATGGTATTATAAGAGATGGCGGTATTGAAGACATCGATTCCGATGATATAAAATCTATTGAGTTTTTGAAAGATGCATCTGCACAGGCCATTTACGGATCAAGAGGAGCGAACGGCGTGGTATTAATAACCACGAAACGAGGAGGAACAGGCAAATTACAAGTTAGTTATCACGGCTTTGTGACTACAAAAACCATAGAACGTAATTTTGACGTTTACAGCGGGCAGGAATTGGCACAACTACGTCGTGAGGCCGTTAGAGCAAATAATGATATGGATGAATTTCCAGATGACGAGGAAATATTTTTTGATTTTGAATTAGAATCTCTGGCGAACAATGATTTTGTAGATTGGGAAGAGCAGTTGCTAAGAAACGGTATGGTTAACAGCCAAAACCTTAGCATTAGCGGCGGTACCGAAAACACCAAGGTTTTTGGGAGTATCAATTATTTTCAGGAAGATGGTCTTATTCCTACTTCAAGCTACAATAGAAAAACGTTTCGATTAAATATTGATCAAAAAATTAGCGATAAGTTCTCAGTAAATATTGACTTAAATTTATTAAACGACGATACAGATCTTGCCGCTAATGTAGATGTCATTACAACGTCTCCTTTAGGTAGGGCCTTTGATGATGATGGTAACTTAGTGCAATTTCCAACTGGAGAAGAGGGTTCAAGAGTTAATCCGCTTCTTAATATAAGAGAACAGGAGAATCAAGAAAAAGGAAATGACTACGTAGTGAATATTACTCCGATATGGAAAATTAATGACAATTTTGAATATCAATTAAAAACCAACTTTACAAGAAGAACTTCAGAACGTGGGCAATTCCAATCTTCAATGAGTGGTGCCGGAATGGATGAAAATGGTATAGCCAGACTAGATTCTCGTTTGCGCGAATCCTATTTGATTGAGAATATACTTACCTACGATAAATTATTCGGAAAAGACCACAAGGTAAATGTCACATTGTTGCAGTCTGCACAGGAGGATATTTTTTCACGAACATTTACCCAAGCGGAAGGTTTTACAAATGAAGCCTTAGGTTTTAACGGTATTAGCGATGCTATTGGGGATGTATCTGTTGAGCGGGAGCAAAATCAAATCAATAGATTGGGTTTTATGGCTAGAGCTAGATATTCCTTTATGGATAAATATTTATTTGAAGGTACTGTTAGAAGTGACGGTAGCTCTATAAATTCTGAAGTAAACCGGTACAGTCAAAATTTAGCAGGATCTTTTGCTTGGAACATTCATAAAGAATCCTTTTTAGAAAATGTTGATGCCATTAGGCAGTTGAAACTTAGGGTAGCTTACGGATCATTGGTTAATGATTTAGGGCGTTCATATACTTCGCTCTTTACGGCAGAAGGTCAGCGATACATTTTTGATTCAGAATCCGCTTCAGGTTTTGCACCCTCTACAATATTACCAAATCCCAGATTGGCCTTTGAGACAGTAACTACTCTTAACCTCGGTTTGGACTTCTCTTTATTCAATCGCTTGTTGACAGGTAGCGTTAATTATTATGACCAAAGAACTACCGATTTATTATTGCGTCGTCCCGTACCACCAACAACAGGTTATGAATTTACCTTCTTTAACGCAGGAGAGTTACAAAACACCGGTATAGAGTTGAACCTAACTGCTAACCTTATAAATACAGAAAATTTCAGATGGTCTGTATCTACAAATTGGTCTAATAACGAAAATAAATTGTTGGAACTTTATAATGATGGAGATGGTAACCCTGTAGTTAGAGACGATGCCTTTAACTATTATGTGGGTCAGCCAGTTGGAGTTCTTTATCAGTATCAATTTGATGGTATTTGGCAAGAGGGTGATGATTTTGAGAATGCTCCACAAGCAAATCCAGACTCGGCAGATCCGCAAGAAAATTTGAGACCAGGCGATATTAGAATTGCAGATACCAATGGAGTGGATGAAGATGGAAATGAAACTGGCATTCCAGATGGAAAAATCACTCAGGAAGATCGTGTCTTCAAAGATCCGAATCCTGATTGGTTCGGCTCTCTTTCTACAACCTTAGTTTATAAAAACTTTGACTTATTTGTTGATTTTTACGCTGTAGAAGGCGCAACCAAAATAAATCCGTTTTTGTCGCAATTCAATAATGGTGCAACGTTAACAGGAAGGTTGAATGGCGTAAAAGTTGATTATTACACACCCGAAAATCCCTCTACAACATTCCCAAGACCTAGTTCTGATGCTACACCACGTTATTTAAATGCCTTGGCTGTTAGAGACGCTTCTTACATTAGATTGAGAACGGTAAGTCTGGGGTATTCACTATCTCAAAAAACAATAGATCAAATTGGTGTTGACCAATTGAGATTTTATGTTACAGGTAACAATTTGTTTACAGATACTGATTATATTGGATATAGCCCTGAAGTTAATATTAGAAGCACATTCTCCAATGCCGATACAGGTTATCCAGATGCCAGAAGTTTCACGTTTGGGGTTAGAGTTAAATTTTAAGAAAAAAAGAGATATGAAAACGCAAAGAATAAATTCAAGTTTAAATTGGGGACTTTTAGTTTCCCTGAGTTGCTTCCTTATGCTATCTTCTTGTGAAGATTATTTAGAGGAAAATCCATCGACCCTAATCGATGCTGACTTTATCTACACAACCGAAGAAGGTTTAAAATCGGGGGTAGTAGCCTTATACAAATTTGAGAGAGATCGTTATGATCAGGGTACTGAAGATTATATGGGAGCTGTATTAATGTCTTCTAGAAGTGATTTGGCATTTAGTAGGTCGGGCTATACTGGCTTGATGGGCAGGTACCAGCGTGGTGTCTCTCCAATTGATCAGGGTGCTAATTTTGTATCCAACTTGTTCTGGCAGAATTATTACAACATCGCCAATAAAGCCACTTCGGTCATTAATGCTGCTGAAGAAATTGAAGGTGTTGATGAGGATACCAAAAATCAAATTATCGCCGAGGCCAAATTCTTTAGAGCACATGCTTACTTTTATCTCTACAGAATGTTTAATAACATCTATGTTTCTACAGAAACGATTACCGTTGAAAATGCTTTTGATGTTATAAATGATAGATCTTCCGACGAGGAAATTTTCGCACTAATTAATAGTGACCTTAATTTCGCAATTGAAAATTTAGACTATATAGATACTTTTGGACGTATTACTAAAGGCACGGCAAAGCATGTAAAAGCTAAGGTCGCCATGTGGCAAGGCGATTGGGTCGAGGCTAGAAATCAAGCGGTCTCATTAATCAATGAAGGCCCGCATAGCTTGGTAGGCTCTACTGCTGAAGTTTTTGAAGGTGACCGTAACAACTCAGAATCATTGTTCGTCATACAGTCTGAAGATGATCTTCAAGGTGGCGGAGACGACACAATGATGAATGCAAATTATGTGACCCAATATTTTCAGATTCCAGGTATTGAGTCAAATATTCCACAGGGTGGTAGAGGTTTTTCAAGAGTATTACCCAACTTATATCTGCTAGGTTTACTGGCCGAAGACCCTAATGATACTAGAGATGATGACACCTATTTTAGGTTAAAATACTTCTATACCTCAGGTGATAATGTTGGTGAAGAGATTGATATTTATCAACCAATAACAGACCTTGATAATCCTAGTGACACCTATCAGTTGTACTACAGAAGGCTGCATCCTTCTTGCATTAAGTTTGCACAAGATGACGACAATCCAGATTCCTATTTAAATAAGAGCAACATCATGGTTTACAGATTGGCAGAAACTTATCTAATTGCAGCAGAAGCTATCATGATGTCTTCAGGCGACCCACTACCTTATATCAATGCTGTAAGAACAAGAGCGGGCGCCGCACCAATTAATAGTGTAAATCAACAAGCTATTTTAGATGAACGTGCCAGAGAATTAGCTTTTGAAGGTCAACGTTGGTTCACCTTGAAGCGTATGGGACAGGATGTCATTAACTCACAAATAACCAATTTTGCAGGTGATGGCGAATTCTTTCCAAACAATTTAGGAGAAAGAGACCCAAGAGAAAATTGGAAACCGCATTATATCAATTGGCCTATAGCTCAAATAGATTTAGATTTATTAGGCTCAAGCTATCCACAAAACGATGGATATTAGAAAAATTTTGAATTAGTCTTTTTACAGTTTCACTGGGGGCAATTTATTTTGCTCCCTGTGTATTTATAATATTATCATTTTTACGATTGTAAAATTTTAGTGGTAAAAACAACATTAACATTATGCACCAATTAATTACACTTCTAATAGTTTCTATATTAGTTTCTTGTTCATCTTCAGACAGCTATATGCCTTCCTTCGCAGATAATGAGGTCATTGCCCACCGTGGGGCTTGGAAAGCTCAGGGACATCCTCAAAATTCTATCGCTTCCCTAAAACAGGCTATTGCATTAAATTGTGTTGGTAGTGAATTTGATGTACGCATGACGGCAGATGATGTCCTTATTGTTACCCACGATCAAGATTATAATGGCCTCGATGTAGAAGAATCCACTTATGCTGAACTTTCAAAATTCGAATTGTCAAACGGTGAATCTCTCCCTACGCTTAAGAATTATTTAATTGCGGGAATGACAGATAATGATTCAACCGGATTGGTACTAGAAATCAAACCCTCTAAAATAGAAGATAGAAACGAGAAAATAACCAATGCAGTTACAGATTTAGTACGAGAGCTTGAGGCAGATGCTTATATTTCATACTATATAAGTTTCAGCTACAATATTATCAATCGAATCAAAAAGTTAAACCCTGATGCAAATGTGCTATATCTCGACGGTTCTAAATCTCCAGAAAAACTCAAACAAGATAGTATAACCGGTTTAGATTACTTGATTTATAAACTCAAAAAAAATCCAAAATGGATTGCCGATGCGAAAGAGTTGAATTTAGTACTAAATGCTTGGACGGCCAATACTACAGAAGATATTGATTGGCTTTTGGCAAATGGATTTGATTACATCACTACGGATGAGCCTGAGTTGGCTTTTAAGAGAATCAAAAAAACCTACACCAAGGACAATTATAAATTGGTGTGGAGCGATGAATTTAATTATTCCGGAAAACCCGACAGTCTTAAATGGGACCACGAAATAGGATTTAAAAGAAATCAAGAAAAACAATACTACACAGATAGCGATAAAAATTCGAGGGTAGAGAAGGGGCATCTTATTTTGGAGACCCATCAAGAACAAATTAAAAATGCTGCTTTTGAAAATGAAGCGGTCAAAAATTGGAGAAAAAATCAAGAGTTTGCAGCGTATTCAGCAGCAAGTTTGACCACAAAAAATTTGGCGGAATGGACTTATGGACGTATTGATATTCGTGCGAAATTACCCGAGGGTGTTGGTCTATGGCCCGCATTTTGGATGCTTGGAGAAAATTATAATGAAGTTGGTTGGCCCGAGTGCGGCGAAATTGATATTATGGAACACGTCGGTTTTAATCCAGATTCTATATTTGGTACGATTCATACAAAAACCTATAATCACATGAAAGGTACGCAACGAGGAAAGACTACCCACGTTGAAAAACCTTATGAAACATTTCATACGTATTCTTTAGAGTGGACTCCAGAAAAAATGGATTTTATTCTCGACGGAATTGTTTATAATCACATTGAAAACGAACATAAAACTACCGACGAGTGGCCTTTCGATCAAGACTTTCATTTGAAAATAAATGTTGCCGTTGGCGGAATGTTGGGAGGAAGAAAGGGAATTGATGACTCTATTTTTCCGCAGAAAATGATAGTAGATTTTGTGCGAGTATATCAAAAGCAGGAGTGATATGACGCCAGCATATTGAAAAATGTATTACTCAAGAGAATGATTAAAAGCGCAAAGGATGTTAGGGTTGAATAAGTGTAAACATATGAAAATTAAAATTCTACTAGTTTTACTCAGTATAGGTATATTTTCTAGTTGTAAAAGTCAGGATATGAAAGTAATGACCTATAATATTCGATTAGATATTGCCTCAGATGGTGAAAATGCCTGGCCAAATCGAAAAGATTTTTTAAGCTCACAAGTAATGTTCTTATCTCCCGATATTATGGGGGTTCAAGAAGCAAGACCGAATCAGATTAGTGATTTGCAAAAGGCCTTGCCAAACTTCAGCTATATAGGTAACGGTCGTGATGGTGGTGCCGATGGAGAGCATACAGCCATATTTTTCAACACCTCTAAGGTAAAAGTAGAAAATGATAGTACGTTTTGGTTATCCCAAACTCCTGAAATATTATCAAAAGGTTGGGATGCCGCCTATCCCAGAATCTGTACCTATGGAAAGTTTTCATTTGTAGATGGTAACCAAAAAGTATGGGTTTTCAATACCCATTTAGACCATCAAGGCGCAATGGCTCAAAAAGAAGGTTTGAAATTGGTATTAGAAAAAATAGAGGAAGTTAACGTTCAAAACCTTCCCGTAATTTTAATGGGCGATTTTAACGTAGAACCTAAAAGCGAGGTCTTAGAACAAACAAAATTAAATTATCACGATGCCAAAACTATAGCTGAAACTAATTTTGGACCTGTTGGTACTTTTAATGGATTTAATTATAACAATCCTGTCACAAGACGTATCGACTATTTGTTAGTATCGAAATTGGGAAAATTTGAAATCGAAAAATACGCAGTGCTCTCAAGCGCAGTGGATTTTAAATTTCCTTCAGATCATTTTCCAGTGTTTATTTCTTTCAATATTAAATAATTTCAGTTAATTATGAAGATTTCCCCATCCTTAGCCTTTAAGTTTGTTGTTGCTTTTATGATTGCTATCATTGCGTTGTTCGCTTATGGCTCTATAAAAAATTCAAAAAAAATAAGTAAGATAAATAAGTTTGCAACCAATAATCCAGAACCTAAAATCAAAACCGTAAATTTAAAAGTGGATTAAGTTTTCGGTTTAAGCGACTTTTTCTGTAAATCGGATGAACGAAGAAGTTGTTCAATTGTATGTTCGTGATTTGATCGTTAGCCTAGCAAGACTTAAAAAGAATTAAATGATTTTTAAAACGTATCTGAGTTTACTAAAAACAAAAAGAATATACTTTATCATCGATGCAAAAAGTCTGAAATTTAGTACCGCTAATAAAAATGGTTAGTTGAACTTGGTGATTTCGATATTTAGATTGTATGGGATAGTATAGCACAAATCAAAAAAACAGTGAACAAGCTAAATAAATAGAAATAATTTTTTTACTCACAACTCACAACTCACAACTCACAACTCACAACTCACTCAATCCGTTGGTAATTTTCGGCATAAATACGATTACCTTCTTCGTCCATTTCTATTTGACTGAATCGATTTTCCTTGATAATAAGTTCGTAAGTAAACTCTTTTTTCTCCTGAATAATCTTGCTCATCATTTCAGAACCATAATCCAAAATTTCTATAAGTTCATTACCGTTGAGATTATAACTTCCATATCCAAACCATTCGGAAGAATCTGATGGGATGCTCTTGCTCCACATCACTTTTGAATTAGTGTACATTTTAACCTGTCTGTAGCCTTCGGTTTTGTTAAAGGAATCTGTGACTTTATTGTCAACATAATTGTAATAACCAACTAGCTCCCAAGCGCCCGCAAGGTCTTGTTGTTGGTTGTTTTCGGTATTGTTGTTTTCCTTTTCGGAATTATTATTACCATCACCGCAAGAAAATAAAATAACACTAAAAAGAAGAACTTTAGTAAACGTATTCATAATGTGGGGATTTTATAAATTAATGACTATTAAATTACGAAAAAATCAAAGATTAATGCTAATATCTCTATAATTTTTAGAACACCATTTCATGGATTATATTTCGCCAGTACCAAATCCAATTAAATAATCGTACGAAAGGTCAAATTTAGCCGCTCTCCGATTGATTTTTTTGTCTTTGCAATTTGATGTAACCAAAAGTGTTGCATTTCCCCACTCATAATCAATAAGCTCCCGTGTTCTAAGTTTAGTTTGTGTCGTTCGTTCTTGAGTTGTCGGTGTTTAAAATTGAAAGGCCTAACCTCCCCAAGACTCAAAGAGGCTATTATTGGGTTTTTACCTAGTTCTTTTTCATTATCTGCATGCCATCCATTACTATCGTTTCCGTCACGATAAAGATTCAACAACACTGTAGAGAATTTATGGTTGATTTCTTCCTCAATTTTGTTTTTAAGCTTTTGTAATTCAGCAGTAAAGGGCTTAGGGTGCATGGTAATATTAGAGTAGGAGTAAGGTTTAGCGTTATTGGCAAAAAGTGCAGTAAGCCGGGGTTGCTTATAGGTTTTCCCAAATACTGTAATATCGTCCTGTTGCCAATCAATAGTAGATTTTAGACTATTAAAATAGATGTCAGCTTCGTTGGGTTCTATAAAATTAGAGATATAGGTTAGCTTTGCATTGGGTAATTTGAATTCTGTTTTTCCTTCAGAAAATAAGTCCATCTTTAATTTTTTCTCTAATTTAGCCATAAGATGAGAACCCACAAAATCATATTAATACTGTGCATAGGTCTCTGTTTTTCATTTGCTGAAAGGCAGTACAGCCAATTACCGGATGGTTTTGTTTACGTAAAGAATGAAATTCCTGATCTAAATACAGAACTCCGTTATTTTTCCACTCACAACTTTGTGGGCGATACCATTGATGCTTACAAATCGAATAGGTTGATCCTATCCCAACCTGCCACAGAAGCGCTAAAGAAGGTTCAGCATGATTTGCAACAAAAAAATTTATGCTTGTTGGTTTTTGATGGTTATCGGCCACAGACTGCGGTAAATCATTTTGTTCGCTGGGCGAAAGATTTAAGTGATACCGTAAATAAGCAAGAGTTCTATCCTAAAATTGAAAAACGTCATTTATTTCGCGACGGCTATATCGCTTCAAAATCTGGCCATAGTCGTGGCAGCACCGTTGACCTAACTCTTATTGATGGTAATACTGGCATGCCATTGGACATGGGTAGTCCGTTTGATTTTTTCGGAAAGGCCTCTTGGGTGGCGAATACTGATTTGACCCAGAGCCAACAAAAAAATCGTCAAATTTTGCAAGACGCTATGCAAAAGCATAATTTTAGAAACTATCCCAAGGAGTGGTGGCATTTCACTTTAAGGTGGGAGCCCTATCCAAAAACCTATTTTGACTTTATTGTAAAATAAATTTTATAGAATCAGCGGTTTGTAGCTTAAATACTAACCTATTTTGTTTTTATATCCGTATTTTCTATCAAATTTGAATCTTATCTTGACTTATACCGTCAGCGTTTTGACTCTTTCAAAGGCCATACTTTTTTTTTAAAAATTAAAGATTATCTTATTTTTTTATGTTAATATTTCAATGTATCATTAAAGTATTAATATCATCTTAAAAAATATATTAGCCGATAAATTTTCGGTATATTTTTAACTTATCACTTTTTAATTATATGATACAACAAATGACTAAATCACAAGAACTTCTTGAAAGACGAAAGAAGATTGTGGCAAACGGGGTAGGTGTTTTTAACACCGCAACAGTGAGCAGCGCAAAAGGTGCTATTATAACTGATGAAGATGGACGTGAGCTAATAGATTTTGCTGGAGGGATTGGCGTAGTCAATGCAGGTCATTGTCCTGAGCCTGTTGTTAAAGCAATCCAAGAGCAGGCTGCCAAATATATTCATACTAGTTTCAACGTAGTTACCTATGAGCCCTATATTGAGCTCTGTGAAAAGCTCGCTGAGATTCTTCCACATGGAGAATATACTAAAGCCATGTTAGTAAGTACTGGTGCTGAAGCCGTTGAAAATGCAATAAAAATTGCTAGGCAAGCCACCGGAAGACAAGCTGTACTCGCTTTTACTGATGCCTATCACGGTCGTACCCTTATGGCGATGACATTGACCAGTAAAATTGATTATAAAATAAATTGTGGCCCCTTCGCACCCGAAGTGTATAGGTTACCCTTTCCTAATTTTTACAGATATCACGGCGAAAAAACGTTAGATGAATTTGTAGATATGGAGTTGAAAAGACTGCATGAAAGTGCTAAAAACCTTGTAGACCCCAATAATGTAGCCGCCATTATTATAGAGCCAATACAAGGTGAGGGTGGATTTAATCCTATTCCTAAACGATATTTTGAAGGACTGAGAAAATTCTGTAGTGAGCATGGTATTTTACTAATAGCAGATGAAGTTCAAAGCGGATTTGGCCGTACAGGAAACTGGGCGAGTTGGCAAACGTACGATGTCACCCCAGATATAAGTACTTACGCAAAATCTCTGGGTTCTGGTATGCCAATAGCTGCCGTTTTAGGAAGGGCCGAAATAATGGACGCTGCGGGTCCAAGTACTATTGGTGGAACTTATATTGGAAGTCCTGTCTGCTGTGCTGCTGCCTTGGCTACAATACAGTTAATGAAAGATGTTAATCTCAATGAGCGTGGCTTAAAGGTTGGGAGAATTGTTGAAACCCGTCTTAAAGAATTACAAAAACGTTGTCATGAAATGGGAGATGTACGCGGTCTTGGAGCCATGATGGCAATCGAGTTCGTAAAAAACGGCGACCCCCAAAAACCAGACGGCGATTTATGCCAAACCATCGTCGCCAAATGTGCCGAAAAAGGTCTAATACTTCTTAGTGCCGGTACCTATAAAAATGTTATTAGAATATTATCCCCGTTGGTTATAACTGATGAGCAACTAAATCGGGGATTGGATATTTTGGAGGACGTAATTTTGAAAGCGACCCAAAATATAATTAAAACCGACTCATAAACTTTAAAAAAAATCACCTTATATGAAACCATTTACAATCGCAGGAATACAAATGAAGGTTTCTGCAGTACACTCCAATTTAGAAATGATGAAAATCAAGTTGGATATTGCCATGAATCTCTATCCATCTGTACAAATGGTCTTATTTAGTGAGCTATGTGCTTACGGACCACTTTTTCATAACTCAGTTGAATTTCCTTGTGAATTTGAAAAGGAAATGCAAGAAATGGCCAAAAAGTATAAAATATGGCTATTACCGGGTACTATTTTCGAAAAGGATGGAGATAATACCTATAACACTGCAACGGTTATTAACCCAGATGGCGAAATCGTGAAACGCTATCGAAAGATGTTTCCTTTTTTCCCGTTTGAGGCCGGAGTTACTCCAGGCGATAGTTTTTGCACCTTTGATGTTCCGGAAGTTGGGAAATTTGGGGTTTCCATTTGCTATGATATGTGGTTTCCTGAAACAGTAAGAACCCTCGCGGTGATGGGTGCAGAAGTCATTTTACACCCCACAATGACAGGAACTATGGATCGTGAAATTGAACATTCCATAGCACAAACCAATGCGGCCGTTAACCAATGTTTTTTCTTTGACATCAATGGCTTGGAAACTGGTGGAATTGGTAGATCAACCGTTTGCGGACCAGATGGTAGAATACTCTATCAAGCGGGAGCAACCGAAGAAATAATCCCCATTGAAATAAATATTGAGCGTGTACGCCGAAGTAGAGAGTTGGGTGTTATGCGTCTGGGACAACCTCTTAAAAGTTTTAGAGATCATTTAGGGGATTTTACCATCTACCAAAACAAGGAAAAAATTCCATATTTAGAATCATTAGGGCCACTTATTAAACCAACAAAATTAGACACATTGACCCAGCTTAAAAAAATGGAAAGTGAAATAGAGCTCCCTGTCGCATCAATTGGATACAAAGGCGATAGAATTATATAAACAACTAAAATCAAACATGGGAACATTAAGTAAAAAATCGAAGAAGGAAAATTTGAAAGACTATGTAAACTGGTTTGAAATTTCTGTGCTCAATTTGAAAAGAGCTGTGAAATTCTATAATTCTATATACCAAATTAAAATGCAAATGACCGAAATGAAGGATTATGCTATGGCTTTCTTTCCTGCTGAAGAGGGCATTGGTGGCGCATTGGTCATGGGCCCAGGTTGTGTACCGAGCGAAACAGGTTCTCTCATTTATTTAAATGGCGGTAATGACCTTCAGCTTATCCTTAATAGAGTAGAAAAAAATGGCGGCCGTATTATTATGGAAAAGACCAAAATTGATGACGACTCTGGATATTTCGCTCTTTTTATTGATACAGAAGGTAACAAACTTGCACTAAATTCGAAAAACTAAATTAATGTCAGCCAAAAAAAAACCAATCAGCTCACCATATTATAGTATCGGTCAATTAAGACTGGCCACTTGGAATTTATTGAAAAATGAAAGTTTAGAGCTTTCACAATCAAAAAAAGAGTCGGGAACCTACGAAAAAAATTATGAAAAGGTTGAAGAAGTTTTAGGCCGATTAAGAGTTATTGAACAATATTATGTATTTCCCGGAAAGGCTAAGTTAGAAAAACTGCTCAATCACCTTAAACGAAACGAGCAGACCACACTTGCTCACAGCGTTGCCGAGATTACCCGCCAATTGGTTAGTGATGATTATCTTAAAAATCCAAATACTAACCACGATGAAACAGAGCAGGCGCGACCGGACGAATTGCGGGAGCTACATTCTGGGCAAAAGAAAAATTATTTTGAAGTCTTATTCGTAGAAGACCTTTCACCTACTGAAGAGGCCGCACTTCATGACAAGTTAGATGAACTGCGTGAAACCAACGAACAGTTTACCTATGATTTTAATGTGCAACATTCTTTTCAGGATGCATTAATTGCTATTCTTTTCAATCCAAACATTCAAGCGGTCGTTATACGTTATGCACCACCTTACGCCTCTTCAAATGTTTCAGACCTTATAAAGCCTTACATTCAGAATGTCCTAAATATTGATTTAGAATCAATGCCAGAATCAGAATTGGGACCATTATTAGGGCATTATGTAAAACAGTTCCGACCCGAACTGGATACCTATTATGTGACCGATACGTCATTAACTGATTTAAAAGATAGCACACTTCAGCAGTTTAGCAGGATATATTACCGTCGTGAAGATCTTCAGGAATTGCATTTAGGCATCATTCGCGGAATAAGAGAACGTTTTGACACCCCATTTTTTACGGCCTTGAGAGAATACAGCCAAAAGCCAACCGGCATTTTTCATGCCATGCCAATATCTCGAGGAAATTCTGTTTTTAAATCAAGATGGATTAAGGATTTTGGAGAATTTTATGGCAGAAATATGTTTTTGGCAGAAACGTCATCCACCACTGGAGGTCTTGACTCTCTGTTGCAACCAACAGGACCACTCAAAAAAGCCCAGGAAATGGCAGCTCAAACTTATGGGGCGCAACGCACATTTTTTGTGACCAACGGAACTTCCACTGCAAATAAAATAGTGCTACAGGCCATTATAGAGCCAGGAGATTTGGTATTGATAGATAGAGATTGCCACAAGAGTCATCATTATGGGATGGTACTTGCCGGTGCCTATCCTGTTTATCTAGATTCCTACCCCATTGAAGAATATTCTATGTATGGCGCCGTGCCTTTGAGAAGTATCAAGGAGAAATTGCTTCAATTAAAAGAAGCTGGGCGATTGGATAAAGTGAAAATGCTATTGTTAACAAACTGCACATTTGATGGTTTGGTCTATAATGTTGAAAAAGTGATGCAGGAGATTTTGGCTATAAAGCCAGATATGATTTTTCTTTGGGACGAGGCTTGGTTTGCATTTGCTGGCTTCACCTACATCTATAAGCAACGTACGGGAATGTTTGTCGCCAAAAAACTTTTCAATAAGTACCGAAGTGACGCTTATAAAAAAGACTATAAAGAACACATTAAAAATCTTGATAAAGGTGAAATTCCCTCGATGCCGGATCCTGAGAAAGTCAAAATCAGAGTGTATTCCACTCAAAGTACACACAAAACTTTAAGTAGTTTCCGTCAGGGCTCTATGGTTCATATTTGGGATGAAGAATTTAGAAAAAAATCTGAAAACACCTTTTTAGAAGCTTACATGACCCACACATCAACATCGCCCAACTATCAAATGTTAGCTTCACTGGATGTGGGAAGACGTCAAGTGGAGTTTGAAGGCTATGAAATGGTTGAGAAAAGCATTGAAATGGCAATGGTACTTCGTGCCAAAGTCAATAACAATCCACAGCTCAATAAGTATTTTGATGTGCTTACCGTAAAGGATTTTATCCCTGATGAATTTAGGGAAAGCGGACTCGATGAATACTATGATACCGTAACTGGCTGGAACCGTATGGAAACAGCATGGGAGAAAGATGAGTTTATGCTTGACCCCACTAAAGTAACGCTATTTATAGGTAGAACGGGTGTAGATGGCGATACCTTTAAGAATGAATATTTAATGGATCAATTTAATATTCAAATTAATAAAACCTCTAGAAACACGGTTTTGTTTATGACCAATATAGGTACCACACGCGGTAGTGTTGCTTATTTAACCAATGCGCTTTTAAAAATTTCTGAGCAACTGGACGAAAAATTTAGATCATTGAATAGCCGGGAGATAGAAATAAATCAAGACCGTATACATTCATTGATTAACGAAGTACCACCATTGCCAGATTTTAGCTGTTTTCATTCCTCATTTAGGGCGGTACCAAATGTACCTGGTGGAAATATTCGCGATGCCTTTTTTATGGCATATAATGAAGAAAATTACGAATATATTTCATTAAAAGAATGTAAAACGGCTTTAGAAGAAGATAGGGAGTTGGTCGCTTCTACCTTCGTAATCCCATATCCACCAGGATTTCCGGTGCTAGTTCCAGGACAAGTAGTAAGCAACGAGATTATTAATTTCATGTTGGCTCTGGATGTTTCAGAAATCCATGGATATCGAGCAGATCTTGGCTTGCGTATTTTCCGTGAAAGTGTGTTGAACCGTCAAAAAACTGCTACTGCCATGGGCGCTATGAGTGCAATGGGAGCGATGGGGAAAACAAATTCAAAAAAATAATTTCTGAAGAAAGACTTCAGAATAATAAAACTATTAAATTAAATTTTTAAAAATTATGAGTGCCAAAGAAAAGACTGCAACAAAAACCAATAGCAACCCAAAAGCTAAACCTAAACCTAAAACTAAAGAACCATTAGTACTTAATAATTTACCAGACATTCGCCGTTATTTTCATAAAAATGAAGAGCCTATTTATTTTATTAGTGCGACCAATTTCAATTTACTGGGAGCAGATGAATGGATAAAAGGATTCAAATTTATTACCTATATAGACTGTTTCGATGGCCAGCACCCAAACGTTTTTTGTCCAAAGGAAAAAATCCCACATGATGATTTTGAGAGCATTGAGGATATCAATAATTACTTGTTGCAGCATCCAGAGGTTCAAAAATATATTGATTTAAGATCTAAAGGGAAAAAAGCAGGAAAAGTCATGTTTCTGATGTTTACCTCAGAAACAGAAAGATTGGCTAAAAAGCTGGGATTAGAAGTCATGTCTCCATCTGCTAAGATGCGTACGTTTATGGATAATAAGGTGAACACCAACCGTATTGCAGAAAAAGCTGGTGTTGCCTGTGTGCCGTATGTACTTTCAAATGTGAAGGATTATGAACACTTACAGGAAGTCTCGCAGAAAAAATTAGGTGATGATTTAGTCATACAAACCCCTTTTGGTGATTCTGGGCACACAACGTTTTTTATTAAAAATAAAGAAGAATTTAAAAAATACGAGGACGAAATAACTTCAGAGAAAGAAGTGAAAATAATGAAACGCATCAATTGCCGTGGATCTGCAATTGAAGCTTGCGTTACTCGCCACGGAACAATCGTAGCCCCGTTGATGACAGAGTTGGTAGGGTTTAAAGAATTAACACCTTATAAAGGCGGTTGGTGCGGCAATGAGATTTTCCCCGATGCCTTTTCAGTAAAACTCCGAA
This sequence comes from uncultured Flavobacteriaceae bacterium, assembly GCA_963803715.1. Lineage (GTDB taxonomy): Bacteria > Bacteroidota > Bacteroidia > Flavobacteriales > Flavobacteriaceae > Psychroserpens. The sequence continues at coordinate 95,231 of CAWDOF010000007.1, read as the reverse complement.
AAAAAGCTAGAGAATATACTCGTATTTTCGGGAACCAGTTGCGAGAAGAAGGGTATAAGGGCTACTTTGAATTGGACTTTTTAATAGATCAGGATAATGGCGAAATATACTTGGGCGAATTAAACCCTAGAATTACTGGCGCAAGTTCTATTACAAACCACGCCGTATTCGCACTCGCAGATGCACCACTTTATTTATTTCATATTTTGGAATGGATGAATGTGGATTATAAACTAAGTGTAAAGACATTGAATGAACGTTGGTCAAAACAAATCAATACCGATAGTTGGAGCCAGATTGTCATCAAACACACCGAAAAAACAATCGAGGCTGTAACTGCTGCACCCGCATCTGGAATTTGGACTTTGTTTGACACTGGGCACATAAAATTTGACCGTATGGATTCTCACCGTCGTGCAGTTGAAAGTGAAAATGAAGCTTTCTTCCTACGCATAACCAATGAGGGCGATTATCTTTATGAAGGTGCAGATTTAGGAATATTGGTGGCTCGTGGAAGGATGATGACCGATAAATTCAACTTAACCGATCGAGCTAAAACCTGGATTAATGCTATACAGAAAAAATTTGCTTCGCATATTCTAGAAGATCAAAGAGAGCGACCTGAGATTATTGGTAATTTAACCAAGTAATTAAACATTTAACAATCAATATTAAAACTATTGATGCTGTTAAACCTTGACCCCTAAAGTTATTCTGGAAAAGAATTCAGAATAATTTGAGGGGTTAATAATAGAAATTAATAAATAAAATTCTCGAGAAAATTTTAAATTCTCGGAATAAATTTTAAAACGACACCATGGAATTTAAAAGTATAAACCCATATAACAATACTGAAATAGAAACCCATATCGGGCATACCGAAGCAGAGGTACAAAAAATGCTTAGCAACGCAGATACTGCTTATCAAAAATGGCGAAAAGTCCCATTTTCAGAACGTTCAAAACTGATGAAAAAGGCAGCGGAAGTATTAAGGAAAAATACCGATGAATACGCTAAGATGATTACCCTAGAGATGGGGAAACCAATCACAGAGTCCAAAGGCGAAGTTACCAAATGCGCTTGGGTCTGTGATTATTATGCCGACAATGCCGAAGAATTTCTTAAAGACGAAATTATAAAGACCGATGCACAAAATAGTTTTGTAAAGCACGATCCTATTGGTGCTGTGTTTGCCGTGATGCCCTGGAATTTTCCGTTTTGGCAGGTGTTTCGATTTGCTGCACCTACTTTAATGGCTGGTAACGTTGGATTATTGAAACATGCAGCTAATGTTTTTGGTTGTGCCAAGTTTATCGAAAAAGTATTTCAAGATGCTGGTTTTCCAAATGATGTTTTTCAAAATTTAGTTATTCATCACGATACTACTGAAAGTATCATTAAACACGATGCTGTAAAAGCAGTGACTTTGACCGGTAGCGAACGTGCTGGGTCTTCCGTTGCACAATTAGCGGGAAAATATCTTAAAAAATCGTTGTTAGAATTGGGGGGTAATAATGCTTTTATCGTATGGGAAGATGCAGATTTAGACGCAATTCTTGATACCGCGGTTACGGCAAGAATGATGAATAGCGGGCAAAGCTGTATCGCCGCAAAACGATTTATTGTCTTAGAAGGGATTTATGATGAATTTGTTTCAAAATTTATCGCTAAAGTGAAAGATTTAAAATCTGGAGACCCCATGGATGAAGACACAAAAATTGGAACACTCGCCCGTGAAGACCTTGCAGACCAATTACAAGAACAAGTAAAAAAGTCTATTGATAAAGGTGCAGAATTACTTTTGGGCGGAAACCAAAAAGGAGCATATTATGAGCCAACGGTTCTAGGGGATGTAAAACCAGGCATGCCAGCTTTTGACGAAGAAACTTTTGGTCCCGTTGCCGCTATTATTAAGGCAAGAAATATCGATAATGCCTTTGAACTTTCTAACCAATCTAAGTTTGGATTGGGTGTTACAGTCTGTACGCGCAATATTGAAAAGGCACTTTCCTATTCAAGCAAAGTAACTGATGGTGCCTATTTTATTAACGAATTAGTAAAGAGCGATCCAAGATTGCCCTTTGGTGGCACCAAAACATCTGGTTACGGGCGAGAGCTTTCCAAAGATGGGATACTTGAATTTGTTAATAGGAAAACGGTTTACGTTAAGTGAATTGGATTTATTTAGGTATCATACAATTCATTTAATAAAACAACTCAAATTTCAACATATGTTACAATTGAATTTTCATTCAATATCAGAAAATAAACCAGGACCCAAATGGCAACAGTTATTCAATAAACATTGGCCAGCCTATAAAGCTTGGTTTCAATCAAAGGGAGCGGTCAATAATCCAGATTTAGAAACCGCACAAGCCCAACTTGAAAAGTATATGCCAAAATTTATGCCTACTTATAGGGCATTATGTGAGTTGGCAGGAAACGATCCAGTTGCTAAACGTTTTCTAACAGGATATCAGCCACCAGCTTATATTACTGGATGTTCACAAGCAGTTTACCAAGATAAACCACAATTAGTACGCAATTATGATTACCATCCAAATTTGTGTGAGGGTACACTTTTAAATAGTGCCTGGAACGATAAGCACGTTATTGCCATTGGCGATTGCCTTTGGGGAGTTGTTGATGGTATGAACACCGATGGTCTTGTCGCTTCCCTTACTTTTGGAGGGAGAAAGGTTGTGGGTAAGGGATTTGGGATTCCTTTTATACTGAGGTATGTTTTGGAATTTTGCACTAATGTTGACGAAGCTGTTGAGGAATTAAAAAGAATTCCTACTCACATGGCTTATAATGTTATGGTGCTAGATAAATCTGGAGCCCACAAAATGTTGCAGTTGGCACCCGATAAAGACCCTGTAATTACAGATATGCTGCAGTCCACCAATCATCAAGGGGAGATAGATTGGCCAGCACACGCCCGTTTTTCTAAAACGCTAGAGCGAGAGCAATTTATTAAGGAATTATTGAGTAAGGAAAGTATGGGGCCCGAGAAAATCGCCCAGGCTTTTTTAAAGATTCCATTATTTAATACGCAATATAAAGATGGTTTTGGAACGATTTATACCTCTTTGTATCGCCCAGCTGAAGGCTATATGGAACTACGATGGCAGGGTGAAACACTCAGACAGTCCTTTTCAGATTTTAATGAGGGTGAGAACTTGATTTCATTTTCCGACAAAGTTCAGACTGTTTCTTCGGAAAAAATCACAAGACCTTCTCCAGAAACCATAGTACAAACAAAAAACACCACTTACGATTGGGAGGCCTATGGCAAAGCCTGGCAAACAGACCAACCCTCAGAACTAGCAGAATTGGTGGTGCAATCCATTGGGGATGCCATGGGCATATCAGACAGTTCGGCCTTTACCCAAATTAAGGAAAATTTAAATTCTGAAACCAAAAAACGCGGTCAGATACCTTGGGAAATGTTAGCTGATATTTGGAAAAATACGGGCTCATAATTTAAAAAGGAATTGTTGTTTTAAGATTGAAATAGTCTTAATCGAAAATAAAAAGGTGATTTTGACTTTTTTGATCTTAATTATCTTTGGTTGTAGGATATTTTCTTGATGAGGTAACTAACTTACTTAATGCGGAAAATTAGGTAGATTTATTTGGAGCCATTTGCATCATTTGGGTCAGTTTCCAACTAAAAAAAACAAAGCTTATAAAGTACCTCATTTTCATTAAAATGCTTCTTACAAAGAAATCACTCTTATTGAAAATTAGGATTCTAAAGAAAGTTTTTTATAAGGACTAAAAATTAATATGTTTTTTAGTCCTCTTTTTTTTAAGTTTTATTAGAAAAATGCGTCTCTTTGAAAAAAGGAGTTATGAATTCATCTACGTTGTTATCAGCAATAAGCGATCAAAAAAAGGAAATTAGGGTTTCTATCGAGCTAAAACAAGAATCCCAACGTTTTAGCCAGTTGTTATTCAATGCTTTATTTGATCAAGGAACAGATGCTGCCCAGGCACTTAAGGAACTAGAGGGTTTATTTCTTGTTATTAGAAATCTTGCTTGTCCTGAAAAAAAGGGTAAACCTTGTAAAACATGGGAAGATTTTACTGAAATCATACCGCAGTTATTCTGTAGTCTAAAAAAAGATGCTATGGCCATTCATAATAATGACCCAGCTGCACAATCTATTGAAGAGGTATATTTGGCATATCCAGGTTTCTTTGCCATTGCCATTTATAGAATGGCTAAGGAGTTTTTTAAATTAGGGTTACCGCTCATACCAAGGTTGATGACCGAATATGCCCACCAACTTACAGGTGTTGATATTCATCCGGGGGCTAGAATAGGAAGTTCCTTTTTTATTGATCATGGTACAGGTATCGTGATTGGCGAAACCGCAGAAATTCATGATAATGTTAAAATCTACCAAGGCGTTACCTTGGGAGCACTCAAGGTGAATAAACAACTTCAGAACACTAAAAGGCATCCCACCATTGAAAGCAATGTGGTTATATATGCCAATGCCTCAATTCTGGGTGGGGCTACAATTGTGGGAGAAAATAGTATTATTGGCGGTAACACTTGGTTAACTGAATCTGTCGCAAAAAATTCTATTGTTGTAAACAGTTCAAAAGTAGAAATCATATCAAAACCACATAAACAGGATGAGTAAAACATTAGTTGATCAAATAGGAAATACACCACTTGTGAAATCTATGGTTTTAAACACCAATCCCAATGTGACCTTGTATTTTAAACTCGAGGGAGATAATCCTGGCGGCAGCGTTAAGGATAGAGCCGCATATAATATGATCAAGACTGCACTTGATGCAGGTAAAATAGATCAAAATTCAAAGTTAATTGAGGCCACCAGCGGCAATACAGGTATTGCTCTAGCTATGATTGCAGGGATATTTAAATTGGACATAGAACTGGTGATGCCAGCAAGCGCAACAAAAGAGCGTGTGCAAACCATGAAGGCCTACGGTGCCAAAGTCACTTTACACCCTGATGGTATTGAGGGTGCGCGGGATTATGCTGTAGAAAAGGTTGAGAAAGAACACTACTTTTCTTTCAATCAATTTTCTAATGAAGACAATTGGAAAGCACACTATAAAACCACTGGGCCAGAAGTATGGCGAGATACGGAGGGAGCGGTCACGCATTTTGTGTCTTCCATGGGAACTACGGGAACCATAATGGGGACTTCCACCTATTTGAAAGAACAAAATAAAAACATTCAAATTGTTGGGGTACAACCCACAGATGGTTCAAGTATTCCAGGAATACGTAAATGGCCAAAAGCCTATTTGCCAGAAATATTTGATGCTAAAAAAGTGGACCGAATTATAGAGGTAAGTACAGAGCAATCCATTGCAATGGCAAGAAGGTTAGCAAGGGAAGAAGGTATTTTTGCTGGGATGAGCAGTGGGGGAGCAACAACGGCCGCTTTAAAATTGGCCAATGAGTTAGAAAGTGGAATAATAGTAAGTATTATCTGTGATCGTGGAGATCGTTATCTTTCCTCTGATATTTTTGAATAGGGCAGAAGATTGCTCTATACCTTCATTATGGGTAAAATATGATTGCCTTCAAAATGTCCATGCTTATTTTAAAGCCACTGGAACAGATTGGATAGGTGAATTATTAGTTTTTTTTATCTTTTTAAGATCTATTACTCAATAAGAAATGATTATTCACCAAGTATTGTAGTTATATTTTCTTTTGATAAAGGTTTGGAAATAAATCCCTTAATAAATTTGTAAGCTTTGCTTTTTGAAATATCACTGTCATCGGTTGAAGAGGATACCATGTAAATCTCTATATTTCTCAAAACAGCTGGTGATAATTTCTCGACCTCTTTTAAAAAATCCCAACCATTCATTAAAGGCATATTAAGGTCCAAAAGGACTATAACAGTATGTTTTGAATTTTCAAAGGTCTTTAACTTATCAAGGCCGACAATTGCATTTTTACATTCATGGATTTCTAAAGAACTATCTATGTGATTTATCATCTTTGAAACGATTAACCTGTAAATAGGGTCATCATCTATTATAACTATTTGACTTTCCATGATAGTGCGCTTATTTTTAATCGATATGATTAGCTTCGTCAATGATTTTTTTTACAATATCATCCATTTCATTACTTGAAACCCTCAGTTGTTTTAAGTAAAACTCTAAATCTTCAGGGTTTTGGTTTTTCATCTCAATAAGATTAATAATGCCCAGTATTCTCGCTAAAGGTGCACGGACAACATGAGACTGAGTCCAAGCGATTTTTTTTAATTTTTTATTTTGAACCTCAATAGTATTGATGTGCTTTAAAGTTACAGAAATATCATTGGATTGAACAATAAGATCGGCGGAAGAATTACTTCTGTATTTTTCTATAGTAGATAAATACTTTGATACTTTCTTGATTTTTTAAAACGTGCGTAAAATGTATTTTATCTAACTCGTACTCTTGAGTTGTTAATTTTTGCTTTATAATTGGTCCTTCATGCTTAGGGTGCAATGTCAAAAATGACATTTCTAAAAACTCATCTAACTTATAGCCGTATTTTTTTTGTGCTGCTTTATTGGCGTTGCGTATTTCTAATGTTTTTCCGTCTAAAAGCCAAGTAGGCTGAGGGCTAAAGTTGAACAGATTCTCATAGTTGTCTTTTTCATCTTCAATTTGGTTGATAAATCTACTTCTGTTTAATGCATATGATTATTGTTTTATGAAGTATGACTGGATTTATTTCATCCTTAATGAGATAATCATAAACACCCAGCTGGAGGCTTTGTTGAGCTTCAGATACCTCTGCATATCCTGTAAGTATAATCAAGGGTATTTGTGCTGCGTGATGCAGTACTTTTTTAACTAAATCGATGCCCTCTAAATCTGGTAAATGTAAATCTAGAAGAATAACAGAAACTGAGGTTTCGTTGTTGTCTAGAAACGAAATACTATCCTCACAATTGCTACAATGTTGTATTTTTACATTTTGAAACTTTTCTAGAAGATAATCTTCAATCAATACAAAATCGCCCTCATTGTCCTCAATTACCAAGCATGATACAGGGAGCTTTTCTTTACTAATTCTACTCATTCCTTTGATTTGAAAGTGTTGATAATTGCAGCCAAAAGTCTTCGATTTTTAAGATTGACTTTAGAAAATCCTGCATATCTATAGGCTTTTTCACGTAACTATTAGCATGCATTTCATAAGCTTTGTCTATATCTTTTTGGTTAGAAGAAGTGGTAAGCATAATAACCGGTATTTTTTTTAAATCTGGGTCGCTTTTGATTTTTTCTAAAACTTCGTGCCCGTTAAAAATAGGTATATTAATATCCAAAAGAATAAGGTCTGGAGTCTTAACATCAGAAAACAGCCCCCTTTTAAATAAAAAGTCAATAGCTTCCTTTCCGTTTTTTGCAACGCTTATATGTGTTTGCAATTTGCTCTCGTCAAATGCTTCTATAGTAAGAACTATATCTCCTTCATTGTCTTCTACTAAAAGGATGTGTGCCGGTTTTAACTTCATATTAATTATTTTAAATAAGGTTATTAATTGTGAAGAAAAATGACGTACCTGAGCCTACTTCAGATTCTGGCCAGATTTCACCACCGTGAATTTCCACAATTTTTTTACATACAGATAGGCCTATGCCGTTACTATTTTTATTAGGATTGAGTGATTTAAAGATGTTAAATATATTGTTATATTGATGTTCAGGAATGCCCATCCCGTTATCCTTAACCTCAAAAAGTACATGATTGCTTTTAGGTTTAATTGATATGAGGATGCTGGGGTTTTGTTCTCCCCTATATTTTATGCCATTACTAATTAAATTAGTTATTAATCTCTTGAACAAAATAGGATAAACACTAATTTTATCAACGTTTATATCGAGCGTTATTTCACCATTTAATTCCTCAAGTTCCTTTTTGAACAGTTGAATAATTTCCTTTAAAATCTCACTTAGATCTACTGTTGTGATATCTTCCTTCCAGGTTCCTGTACGGGAATACTCAAGCAGATTGTCAATCATACGGCTGAGCTCTTTTGAAGAGTCTGAGATAATATCATAAATCTGCTCTTTTTTTGTAAGGTCTAGTTCTTTATCTTTTTTCTTAATAATATCTACAAGACCACTAATATTACGTACAGGGGTTTTTAGATCATGAGACACTATGTAAGCAAACTCCTCTAATGCAGTGTTGACCTCCTCGAGTTTTTTATACTGATCTTTAATTTTTAAATTTAATTTACCAATTTCATTAAATTGATCTCTCTGCTTGGTGGTATCGGTTTGGGTAGAAAAGAATCCTATACAGTTATTTTCTCTGTCATACATAGGATCTACCTGTAAACGCACCAGATATTTGTTTTTAGATTTTGTGTAGTTGATAATTTCAACGTCAAAGGAATTTTTCTTAAGTATGGCTTTTGACATACTTTTAATGATTGCAGGATCACTCTCAGCTCCTTGAAGTAATTTTCCGGGGACTTTGCCCAAAACTTCTTCTGCGCGAAATTCTGTCATTTTTTCAAAGGCCCGGTTGGCAAATGAAATTTTTCCCTCGACATCGGTAATTAATACAGCATTACTGTTTTGTTCTGCTACTAGAGCCAACTTGCCCATCTCCATATCGCTGAGCATACGCTGGTGAATATCTCGGGTAGACACTAAAATTTTAAAATCTTCAGAATCAGAATTGGATTGGTCTAATCGTTTTAAGCTTGATTCAATCCATTTAACATTACCATCAGCGGTTTTGAACTTAAACTGTATAAGTCCGGGATTTTCACGGTTTTCAAGCTTACGTATGGCATCTTTCCAGACTTCTTGATGTTTAGTTTCTACAATCTGATTTAAAAAATTAAGCTTATACATTTCTTCCAATGTATAGCCTGTTATATCGCTGCCCGAAGCTGAACAAAATTCTATTTCACCATTAGTACTCATGATGGTTACTAAATCTCTTAAATTGTCTGTAATCAATTTTAGAACTTCGGTTTGATTGTAATGTTTTGCACTTAGAGCATTCAAACTTTTGTCTGATAGTTCTAAGGCATTCTGCATTTTATTGATTTTAGAGATGTCAATAAATACAAGAATAACACCTTTAAGCTCACCTTTAGCTGTTTTAAAAGGAGATATTTTTAGCAAGTAATCAATCTCCTTAATGCTTTTTATTTCAATTTGAAAAGGCTTAGCGGTTGCATATACGTTCTCTATTTTATCAAGAAAATCTTCAAATTGCACTTGACCCCTAAAATGGCTAATGTTTCTACCGATATCATGCGGCACAAAATTCATAATCTTTTTAATTGCCGGAGTAAATTTTCTGATATTCAAATGAGAATCTAGAAATAAAAGCGCAATATCGGTGCTGTGAATAATGTTATTTAAATCTGTATTTGCGTTAGCAAGCTCCGTGTTCTTTTGTTGAAACTCTGCGTTTACCGTATATAGTTCTTCATTTACCGACTCTAATTCTTCATTAGAACTCTGTAATTCTTCATTAGCTGCTTGGAGTTCTTCATTGCTCGACTCCAACTCTTCAATAGTGGTTTGAAGGTTTTCTCTATTAATATTAAGTTCCCGCTCAAGAATATGGATTTTCTCCATGGACGCCGCACTCATATCTATCTGCGTTGTAGGGGCTGTCTCTGTTCTGGTTTTTTGAGGTTTGAATGTTATAAAAAAATAGATTTCTCCATCTAGTAAATCAGTTCTACGCACATGGATATCAAGCGCGCTAAAAGCCCCAAAATACTCTTTGAGCTCAGGTGTAACCTCTATACTTTTCAATACAATTGCATTTCCAGACTTAATTACCTTATTTGCCACGACCTCCAAAGGTATTGCTAGTACTTCGGGCAACATTTTTAAAACATTGGAACTAATTTCTCCAGCAGGCAAGCGAAGCCATTTATTTGTATTTCCAGTTGTGTGCAGTAAATTAAAATCCTTATCAGTAACGATAGAATCTGGTACAAATTCCTGTATTAAAGAGTTTTGAATCTCTAGCAATAATCTACTTTTTTTGTGACCTGTTTTTGCAGGAATATCATTAGCTGATGATTTAGAATATTGATAGCTAAGTGCATTTTTTGTTCGAGAACTGCGAATGTGCTGTGTGAATTTTTTATTCTCCAAATTGACATAAAACTTATTTTTTTTATCAAACTCTAAAAATTCCTGACTAGAGCTACCTAGTGTCTCACTGGATCCTAAAAACAGAAAACCTTGTGTGCGCAACGAATATTGAAAAAGAGCAAAAATCTGTTGCTGAATTTTATCATTCAAATAGATTAAAAAGTTTCTACAACTTATCAGATCAATTTTATTAAATGGAGGATCCTGAATTAAATTATGAGCAGAAAACACAATCATATCCCTGATTTCTTTCGCAATAGTATATCCATTGCGCTGCGGGATAAAATAGGTATTAAGGTATTCCGGAGGAATTTCAGCAGAGATATTTTCAGAAAAAACACGGTTTGCTGCTAACTTTATAGACTCTTTATCTAAGTCTGTCGCAAAAATACTTACATCATACTGCAGCCGATTGACTCGTAAATAATCCTTAATCAAAATGGCTATCGAGTAGGCTTCTTCACCAGTAGAACAAGCGGTTACCCAAACCCGAAGGCTTTTACTCTCTTGATTAGCCTCAATTAGCTTTGGAATAATTTTATTTTTTAAAATTTCAAAAGCCTCTTCATCTCTAAAAAAACGGGTAACACCAATTAATAACTCTTTAGCTAGTAAATTAGACTCTGCAGCATTATCTTCTAAAAATGAACTGTAGTCTTTCATAGAGGCAAATCCCAGCAGGCTCATTCTTCGGGCAATTCTTCGGGACACCGTGGTATATTTATATCCTGTAAAATCAACATTAATTTGATCAAGAATGCTATTTAGTATTTGACCAATTAAAGTTCTACCACTAACAGATTTAAAATCTGTTGTATTTATTTCTTCTTTACTTAGAAAATAAGTATTCAATTCTTTATGCATGTCTTCTACCGCACAGATTTTATCAACAGAACCGGTATGTATGGCATTTTGAGGCATACCATCAAATTTCGCGGTTTCAGGATCTTGAACCAAAACCAGTCCTCCTTTCTCTTTGATAAACTTGATTCCTTCAGAACCATCGCTTCCAGTACCCGAGAAAATAATAGCGCAGGCATTTTCATGACGGTATTCTGCCAGAGAGCTTAAAAAGCTGCTAATGGGGAAACTTAATTTTCGGTCTTCTTTTTCGATCAGGCAAAACTTACCATCCTTAATTTCAACAAATTTTTTAGGTGGGTTTAAATAGATTTTTCCTTTGTTAATAGGCATATCGTGCTCAATCACTTTGATAGGAAGATCGGTGTGTCTAGCGAGCAGTTCATCCATCAGGCTTTTATGATTGGGCGCAAGATGTTGAATTAAGATATAAGCAAAATTTGTTTCTACTTTAGCAAATTCAAAAAAGACTTCTAGCGGTTCTAATCCTCCTGCAGAAGCTCCAATGCCGATAACGGGGAAATTCTTGCTCATTTTGTTTCTGTTTTTGATACGGTAAAGTAAAATACGGAACCTACTCCTGGAGTTGAGTCAAGCCATATTTTTCCGTTTAAAAATTCTACACTTCGTTTAACTATAGAAAGACCTATACCAGTTCCTTCAAAGGTATCTCTGTTGTGCAATCTTTGGAAAATGACAAAAATTTTATCAAAAAACTGAGAATCAATTCCAATACCATTGTCCTTAACTGCAAATTGCCAATTTTTTTCGTTTTCTTCAACTTTGATTTCTATAAGAGGCGCAACATTTTTTTGAGCATATTTTATGGCATTGTCTAATAGACAATGAAAGATTTGAGTAAGGGCTGCCCGGTAATTTTTTAAGACTGGTAATTCTTCGGAAATAATAGATGCAGAACTTTCGGCAATTAATTTTCTTCTAGACTGTTTATAATCTGAAACCAGTTCGTTTAAATCGACTTCTTCGATATCGTCTGTAGGTTTATTTGCTCTAGAATAATCAAGCAAATCCAAGATAATCTGTTTCATACGTTTTGCACCATCGGTTGCAAAGTTGATATATTGAAGAGCCTTTTCGTCCAGTTCATCTCCATACTTTCTTTTTAATTGATCCATAAAGCTGGAAATCATTCGGAGGGGTTCTTGCAAATCATGGGAAGTAATAAAGGCAAACTGTTCCAACTCTTCGTTAGAACGTTCCAATTCATCCGTGTACTGCTTGAGCAGTTCCTTGTTTTTGATTTCTTCTGATATATCTGATGAGATACCAATAATACCTGATAGTTTTTGTTGGTCATCATATATTGGTGAATTGGTCACTAAGACTGGAAAAATAGCGCCGTCTTTTCTACGCACATCAAACTCGCCTGTCCATCTTAATCCTTCTTTAAGATTTTCCATGATTTCTTTGGCACGCGCTCTATTATCTTCGGAAGACGTTAAATCTATGATATTCTTTCCAATCGCTTCGTCAGCAGTCCAGCCGTAAATCGTTTCTGCAGCATGGTTCCAATAATTAACGGTACCCTCTAAATCTGTTGCAATGGCAGCCTGACCTATTGTGCTTAATAAATTGGCTTTAAACTTGTTATCTTGGTCAGATTTTTTCTGCTTAGACAAATCGGTCATAGCACCTACCATACGAATAGCTTTACCGTTGATGTCTCTTACAATGATGCCTTGGTCTATAACGTAAATAATGTTTTCCTTATCGTCTATCACTCGGTATTCTTGTTCCCAACGCTCACAAGTTGGGTCTGCCAATGCAGCATCTATTCCGTTAATGATAGTCTCCATGTCTTCTGGATGAAAACGGTCTTTCCAGAAATCTACTTTTGAAAATGCTTTTGAGGTGTGTCTTCCAAAAAAATGTTCAATGGCTTCTGAACGGTAAAAGGTATCGTTCTCAATATCCCAGTCCCAAATAGCATCGTTTGTAGCTTCGGTGACTTTCTCAAAGCGCTCATTGGCAAGAAGAATTTCTTCTTCAGCTTTTTTACGTTCTGTAATATCCAATACAATTGCTAAAAACCTTTTATTCTCACCTTCAGAAAACAATTGCAGGTGAACTTCTACGGGATAAGTACTTCCATCTTTTCGGAGATGATTTGTAAAAAATAAAATCTTCTCTTTTTCTTTACGTAATAAAGGTGCTACAAGATTATTAAAAGTATGTGGTGTATATTCTGGTTTAACATCTATTGGGGTCAAGGTTTTCATTTCATCTTCAGAATACCCAAGGTTAAGATAAGCACCTTTATTTACATAAGTAAATAGATATGTTTTGGCATCGAAAATATAGATTTCATTCAAGCTGTTTTCAATGGTGACTTGGAGATTGGTTTTTTCCTGTTCTGCTTTTTTACGTTCGGTAATATCCACGTTGGAACCCAAGTACCCAATGAGCTCATTTTTGTCATTATAGAGTTCTTTTGCAGTACCGTTAATCCAGGTAACATTCTGTTTTTTATCTATAAATCGATATTCATAGCTCCATTTTCCATTTGATTTGACCGATTTGTACCAATTTTTTTGAACGTGCTCTAAGTCATCTGGATGTAAAGCATTGATCCATCCTTTACCTAAGGCATCTTTTAGGGACATACCGGCCATTTTTTGCCAGGTTTCATTAGCATAAATACAATCGCCATCTATATTGGTAGTATAGATGGCAATAGGTGATTGTTCTGTATAAGATTTAAATTTTGCGTCGCTTTGCTCTGCTTTTTCTTTAGCTTTTATTAACTCTAACTCTGATTCTTTTCGCTTATGAATATCTTGATAACTTCCGTAAATTCTGGTTACCTTCTGATTAGCCATTTCGCACTTGCCGATTGCTCTGTTCCATCGCAATTTTCCCGTAGTGGTTCGTACTAAAATTTCTTCATCAAACTCTATCCCTTCATTGATTAAAAGATGGAGTGCTTTTTCTATACGGTCTTTGCTCTCACCAACGTGAAATTCTATACCACCTGTTAAAGTTGGATTGTAATTATCGTCTAGCTCAAGTATATCAAATAACATGGGAGACCAATACATTTCATCACCTTCTTGATTGACTAAATCAAGCTCCCAGCTGCCTATTCGGGATACCTTGGTTATCTGTTCTAATAACTCTTCGTTTTTTGCTTCCTGTGTGATATCTAGAGCGATATTATTAAATAATACTGTGCCATCTGCTAAAAAGTTTGGCGTGCCAAACCCCATGTGGGTTCGAACTTCTCCTGTTGGTAAAACATATTTATACCGGCATGTCCACTTTGATTTTGTTTCAATGGATTTACGGATACTGGACTTGAACTCTTCCATATTACCACCCGCTTCAATTTGGTTGAATAAGAGGTTTATGTTATTGGTCCACTCGCTAGCCGTAAAGCCCGATGTTTTTTCCGCTCCTTTTGAAACATATCTAAGCTCGTCTGTTCCATTAGGATTTATAAGGTATTGGTAAACCACACCCGGTAAGTTTTCTGAAAGCGATAGCAATCTGTTTTCTGTTTCTTTTATAGAGCTGATATCTTGAATGCTACCATAGAGGCGTGTGCAAACACCGTCAATAAACTCGACATTACCATTGGAGCGAACCCACAACTTCTTTTTTATTGGCGGTAACTAATACGGCCTCTAGTTCATAAGGTTCACCCGTAGCTATACAATTTTGAACCTTTAATTTTACTAATTCTCTAAAATCTTCTCTGTAAAAGTTGATTGCACCTTCAAAATCTGGTATATAGGAATTAGGATTTGTGCCATGTAGAATGATGTACTTCCTCTGTCCAGAATACAGATTTATTTACTAAATTTACTTCCCAACTCCCAATTTTGGCAAGTTTTCCAACTTGACGATTTAATTCTCTAAGGTTTTTTTCTGTAGTGATGTTTTTAGCGGCAGCATATACAATGCCATATTCTGGAGCAGAGGTTGCGGTCCAGTTTAGCCATATGGTATGTCCTGTTTTTGTAATGTATCGATTCTCAAAGTTTTGAATTTTCTTGCCTTCATAAGCTTCGTTTTGTTTTTTCTTAGTATTTAACCTATCCTCTTCGTGTAAAAAGGACACAATTGGTTTAGATCGTATTTCTTCTAAAGAATAACCAAGCATTTCTAACCCGGCAGGATTCATACGTTTGAAAAAACCATCAAAACCTGCCACACAGATCATGTCTGGAGTAAAGTCGAAAATTTGTGACAATTCAATTTCAACTTTTTTACGACTTAATTCAGCACTGATGGTTAATTCTATCCTTTCGAAGAGTGCTTTATACTTGTTTAAGTAAATTTTCTTTTTACAGGTAGCTATGAGCAATACGCCTATAGTTTCATCTTTATGGATTAAGGGGATTCCCATCATAGATTGGAGACCAGCATTCATGGCTGCAATCTTTCTTTTAGAAATCCATTTTTCGTCAAATTCTTCCGATATTTCAATGGTTTTGGATTTCCAAACATAACCAGGTAATCCTTCACCTAATTCTAAAGAGTTAAGTGACTTTGTACCTTTCTGAAATGCATGCCCTGCTTCAGAATGTGCATAATTGGCAACACGATTAACGTGCTTTTCATCTATAGCGGTCAGCCATATTTCTGAAAAATCAAAATCTCCAAACGCTGTAATTTGTTGTAAAAGATTGGTTAAAAAGATAGATAGGTCGTTGTCAACATCTTGGTTAAAAATGGAATTTATTTTATTGATGAGATCTTTTTCTAATTCTCTAGTCTTTTGCTCGGTTACATCGCGCTCAATCGCGATCCAATGCGTGTATCGTCCAGTTTCGTTAGCTATGGGCGTCACGTCAAAGTTGATCCAAAACTCTTCGCCGTTCTTTTTATAATTAATGGTCGTTATTTCATGAGACTCCCAATTTCTAAGTGCACGGCCTAATTTTTCTAAATCTTCTTTGTTGGAATTAGGACCCTGCAGTATCCGTGGGGTTTTACCTATGACTTCTTCAGCGGTGTAACCTGTCATAGTCATAAAAGCGTCATTAACATAAACAATCTTAGGCCCTGGTTCATCAAAGGGTTCTGCTTCTGTAATTAAAACGGCTTCTTGAGTGTTTGTTATAATATTTTCAAATAACTTAAGTTGATGTTTTTCTTCAACTTCTTTTGTAATATCCCTAGAATTAATAACAATGCCATTTACCGCAGGGTGATCAACCATATTGGTGAGAACTGTCTCTACCCATCGCCATTCGTTATGTTGATTTTTAGCCCGATAGAGTTCCATGACCACTTTATCTTCGGTTGCTATTTTTTTTAGGCTCGATTGGGTTTGCTCAATATCATCGGGATGGATAAATTCAAAGGCATCTCTACCGATAAATGCTTCTGGGGGTATGCCTATAATAGCCGTACTCGACGGACTCATATAAATATAACGACCTTCTAAATCAATAATAGCGTAGAGATCATTGCCACCTTGAACTAAGGCTTTAAAGCGCTGTTCACTCCGTAATATTTTTTCCTCATGCTCTATTGTTTCCTTGCCATCCCTGGCCACAGCGTACATGAGTTTGCTATTTTCGTTCCATGTTGCAGACCATAAATTATAAGCGATACTGCCATCCTTTTTTTGATATCTATTAAAGAAGGTCTTTGTTTTCTTTCCTTTATGTATAGCTGTTGTGGTGTCATTGGTTTTAGCTCTGTCTGCTTCCAAAACAAAATCCATGAAGGGTTTACCTATTAATTCTTCTGGGGTGTACCCCCAATGATTCAAAGAAGATGCACTCACGTAAACAAATTCTCCTTTAGTATTTATAGTACAAAACACATCTAACGAAGCATCTATTAATTGGCTGGCTTCAGATTTATGTTTAACTAATCTTGAGATATCTTTAGAACGGCAAGCTACCGTCCTGTTATTGACATCATCAACTATTGGCTCAAAAATAGTTTGGCGAAATTGTATTTTATTTAATTTAGGATTAAAAAAATGTTCTTCAATCTCGAAAGACGTTCCCGCAAGTGCTTTTTTATAATAGCCTTTCCATTTCTCGATGTCATCCTCGCCAAAATCATTAATAAACGCAGAATCATTTATTTGCTTTTTTGTACCAATGACTGTCTCCATAAAGTTTAGGTAGGCTTTATTGGCATAAACTATACGAAATTCATGATTGACCATCCAGATGAGGTCTTTGCTTTTATCGATATATAAGTTGTTGAGTTGGGATGGGGCCATTTTAAATATTGATTTTTGGGGTAACAGATTAATTTATCAGCTTTGCGATGTTTGATTTTAGTAGGCACCACTAGCTTTTAAAAAGTTTATCGGTAGAGATAAATTTAAGTAAATTAAGTATTTAGTACACGCAATTAAGTAACTCAATTACGTGATATTGCACTAGTTACAAAGGTTGAAAATTGATTTGGTTGTCGGCTAAGATATAAAAATTTAATAAATTTTTATTTCAAATAATAAAAAATGAGGAAAGATATTTGCTAAAATATTTTGACATATCGCTCCAGAATAAATTGGCTTTATGTAGAATAGTTGTCGAAGAGGCTGTATAAACTTGAGCCAATAAACCAACCTAATCAACTCAAAAAATGATTATATTTGAGCCGAATAAAAACTCTAATCGGCTCATAATGATTTATAATTGGCAAAAACCAGAATGGCCTAACTTCACATATTCGTTAGAAAATGTTGAAGACTTATTGTTTGACTATATGTCTCGTGTGGGTCAACTGGAAGGCTATTTAGAAGGTTTAGATCAAGACGAACAGCTTGAAACGATTATACAAACAATGGTAGCTGAAGCAATGAAATCATCAGAAATTGAAGGGGAATATCTTGAACGCGAAGATGTAAAATCTTCTGTACGAAATAACCTTGGACTTAACGTGCCAAATGAAGTGGTTTCAGATCAACGAGCAACGGGAATGGCGGCTTTACTTACAGACGTTCGAGAGACCTTTTCGGAACCATTGACACAGTCAACACTTTTTGCTTGGCATTCATCATTGATGATGGGAGCAAAAGATGTACTTATTGGAAGTTGGAGAACCCACGCAGCACCAATGCAAGTTGTTTCTGGAGCAATGGGTAAACAGAAAGTACATTTTGAAGCACCACCTTCCGATGCTGTACCGAATGAAATGGAACAATTTCTAAAATGGTTTAATGACAGTAGCCCATCAGGAAAGCATCCCATAAAGAAACCTATTATACGATCAGCAATTGCGCATTTATACTTTGAAAGCATACATCCTTTTGAAGATGGTAACGGTCGTTTAGGAAGATGTATTTCAGAAAAAGCACTTTCACAATACGTAAATAGACCTATATTACTGAGTTTGTCGAGAGGTATTGAAGTTGATAAACGCGCCTACTATCACCATCTTGAAAAAGCCCAAAAATCAACTAATATAACGGAGTGGATATCTTATTTTGTTAATACCGTTCTTATAGCTCAAGAACAAACAACACAAGAAGTTGCTTTTACCTTAAAAAAGGCTCGTTTTTTTGACCGCTTTAATGAGCAATTGAATGAAAGACAATTGAGCGCTATTCAACGAATGTTAGAAGAAGCTCCAAAAGGTTTTGAAGGTGGTATGAACGCCCGTAAATATATAGGCATTACAAAAACTTCAAAAGCTACGGCTACTCGAGATCTTCCAAGATTTGGTAGGTAAAGGCATATTTATTCCAACCGGTGGCGGTAGGAGTACTAGATACGAATTAGTCTTAGAAGTAGAATAATTGTATTAAATTTCAATCCGTTCCACCCCATTCCTCTCCATTTCGCAAAAAGCTTCAATCCAAGAAAAGCGGTTCACTACAACAATCTTGGACCCTGTCGCAAAAAAAGCGATAGCGTTCACCTAGCATAACAATCACCACAACTTTTTTCTTCATAAAAACTAAAATTATACCAGAAATATCCGTCTTAAACGTTCGCTCATTTCGTGCCTTATTTTAATTTTCAGTTAGCTTTAATTTTTCATCATCCAGCCGAAGTCGTTAGATGAGCTTCTCTATTCTCTATTCAGATTTGTAAATCGGCATTAAATTCGTCTTCATCACCTTTTTAATATTCACTTCGTTTTCTTTTTAAATTCTAAGGGAATTAATCTCATTACAATCTGTCCAACATACAATAAAGGTTTATATTGCTTTTGCAATTTCTGGTCTTTTGGTTTTTGTGCAGTCTTGCAAACTTCTGTATGTAGCACCCTTAAAAAACAAAAGCTCGATTTTCTATTGAAAATCGAGCTTTGCTCTAAGCGGAGAAAGAGGAACTATCCAAATTTTCATTTTTACAGCATTTGTAGGACTTTAAAGCAGCTCCAAATTTCATGTCCACCGAAATCGCCCCTTTTTAACAAAAGTTTATCAAATATTCAACGATTGCCCCTATTTGACATCATTTGAAAGCAATAGCTAGATAATTTAATAGAATGTGTCTATAAAATAATAAAATTTCGACATATATTTACATTGTGTCGAAATCATCGACATACTAACTTCAATCTGTCGATTCCATGTACCATCCAGAAGAACCCTATAACAATTTACCATTATTACCACCAACTATAGAAGTTGAAACTAAAAAAGTATTGAAACAAGCTATCGCTTCAAATAAAATTTTAGCGGAGTTAAAAGGACGGGCAGACGAAATTCCAAACCAGTCTATGCTTGTCAATGCCATTTTATTGCAAGAAGCGAAAGATAGTTCTGAAATTGAAAATATCATTACAACACAAGATAGCCTGTATAAAGCTTTTTCTTCAAATATCTCGGGAATCGACGCACAAACGAAAGAGGTTTTAAGGTATAGACAAGCACTGTGGGAGGGGTTTAATGACTTAAAAAATAAGCCACTTTCAACAAATTCTTTTATAACGATTGTACAAACTATTAAAGAAAATAATTCAGGAATACGCAATGCACCAGGAACAACTATCTCTAGCAATAATAAGGTGCTGTATACGCCACCTACTGGAGAGGAAACAATTCGAGATTTACTGAGAAATCTTGAAAATTTCATTCATGGGGATGATACTATCGACCAATTAGTCAAATTAGCGCTGATGCATTATCAGTTTGAAGCTATACATCCATTTTTTGATGGAAATGGTAGAACCGGTAGGGTGCTTAATATGCTGTATATTGTAGAAAAGGGTTTATTGGATAAACCCATTCTATATCTGAGCAAGTTTATCATTGAAAATAAAAATGAATACTACAGACTTCTAAGAAATGTAACGGAGCAGCAAGCGTGGGAAGATTGGGTACTCTTTATGCTTAAAGGTATTGAAGAAACCTCGAGATACACACTAAATAGGATAAACGATATTAATAAATTGATGCAGGAAACGATGACGTTTGCAAAAACAAATTTGCCAAAAAGAGTGTATTCTAAAGAGTTAATTGAAATTCTATTTGAGCAGCCTTACAGCAAGGTAAAATACTTGGTCGAGAATGATATTGCGAAACGCCAAACTGCCGCGGATTATCTCAATGCGTTGGAAGAAATCGGAGTATTGAAATCACAAAAAGTAGGGGTAGAAAATTTGTATCTAAATGTGAAGCTTTTTGAATTATTGAAAAGTTAAGCTTAGTATGTCAATTACCACTATACTGGTAAATATTACTGTTTAATCAATAAAACTACCATTATAATGGTTGTTCTAAAGCAGTATTCTCTCTTCTAAAATTTTCAATAGTCCTTTGTCATAATATTTATAAATGTCTCGAATATTCAAGACTTCAATTTTCGAGTACTATTTTGAGCCTGTATGTTTTTAAAAGCCTTGCTTCGGTACCTTCAATGAAAATATATTTTCATTTTGGTAATGCTCAAGATGTTTCTTTTCCATCACATAGACTTTGTCTGCCCACTGTAATAAATCTTCAGTGAGTTCGGTAGTTCCTTCTTTTCTGCAAATTTTGATATTGGTGCCTGCACTTTTAAAATTGTATTCAGGATGCTTTCTAGCAAAATAGGCCTCAGCCGTTTTAGAGCGTTGTTTGTTTGCTGAGCAGATGAAGAGCGTTTTCATATAAAGTTGATACTTATAGCCTTTATGGCAATCCTTTGGCAAAATTAAAATTTTTTATAGTAGAATAACGAGATAATTACCGTAAAATGGTATCTTTCTCGAAAATTTACTTTAAAGTGGATATTTCAGACTATATAAAGCAACTACAATCCTTTGAGGAATACTCGTTTTCTTGGGATGAACTTGTAAAAAAGTGTCATAAAACTGATACTGCTTTAAAGCGAGAGCTTTCACGTTTGGTAGCCAAAAAGGAAATTGTAAACTTAAGAAAAGGGTTTTATTTAATCATTCCGCCGAGATATTCTAAACAGGAACAACTACCTGTGCAGTTATTTGCACATAAGCTTTTTGACTATTTGGATAGTAATTATTACTTAGGCTTTTATTCTGCAGCAAAGTTTCACGGCGCAGGACATCAACAAGTGCAACGGGAATATGTTATGACAGATAAGGCATTCCCTGATATTAAAAAATCATCGATAGATATTCATTTTTTTACAACTTCAAAATGGCCAACAAAAAACATTTTAGAGAAAAAATCGGATGCAGGTATTTTTAAAATTTCAAGTCCAGTACTTACAGCGGTAGATTTAATTCATCACCAAACTAAATTAGGTGGTATCAATAGAATGTTAGCCATTCTCGAAGAACTGTCAGAAGAAATAAACGTTCAAGATATAGAAGATTTACTTAATTGGTATCCCCACAATAGCACCTTACAACGTTTGGGGTTTTTGCTACAAGATGAACTACAAGTTGAATCGAATTTGTACGAACCCATAAAAGAGTACTTAAAGACATCAAAATACTATCCGGTGTTATTGAGTCCAAAATCAAAAGAGAGACCTGGAGCCATTCATAATAATTGGAAAGTGGATGTGAATATAAAAATAGAGAGCGATTTATGATACCCAAGCCCTACATAGCGAAATGGCAAGAACAAGCACCTTGGAAACAGTTTTATCAAGTAGAACAAGATTTGGTCATCAGTCGTGCGCTTGTCGATATATTTTCGGATGAATTTTTAAATGAAAATCTGGCATTCAGAGGTGGTACGGCACTTCATAAATTGTATCTAAACCCTGCGCCACGCTATTCCGAAGATATCGATTTGGTTCAAGTTAAGCCAGGTCCCATTAAGCCAATAATGCAACGTATAGGCGAAGTGGTTACTTTTTTTGAAGAAAATAGAAGCACTAAAATCGGCGGTCACGGTGCAAAGGCATTATACCGTTTCACTTCTGAATATGAAAATATCCGACTACGCTTAAAATTGGAAATTAATTGTAAAGAACATTTTAATGTATTGCCTTGGGTTGAATTTCCTTTTGAAGTAGATAGTAATTGGTTTACGGGAAGTGCTAAAATTAGAACCTACAATATTAATGAGTTATTGGGAACAAAATTAAGAGCCCTGTACCAACGAAGCAAAGGTCGGGATTTGTTTGATTTAGATTACTCAAGATTACATAAGAAATTGGACATAGACCAGATCATTAAATCTTTTAAAGAATACACGACATTTTCAACAGGAAATAGACCGCCTAGTCAAAAAGAGTTTTTGATAAACATTGAAGAAAAAGAACAAGACCCAAATTTCACAGGAGATATGGAGGCTTTATTACGACCAGAAATTAAATATAATCAAGAAGTAGCTTTTAAGTGGCTTAAAAGCAAATTGATAAACAAGATCTAAATGGCAACAAAATTTTTTACAAATAGTGGTGACAATACACTACTAAATAAATTTGATGGAATCTTCAAGAATACATCTGTACATTATTTTGATGCACTAGTAGGGTATTTTAGATCATCGGGCTATTTTCAGATAAGGAAATATTTAAAGGACGTAGAACAAATAAGAATTTTAGTAGGCATCGATGTTGACCATTTAATTAGTGAAGCAGCTCGAAAAGGATTAGAATTTAATTTTAACACCGAGGTTACCAGACAAGAATTTATCAGAGAATTCAAAGAAGATATTCAACAGGCAGAATATCAAAAAGATGTTGAGGAAGGAATAATTCAGTTTGTTGAGGATGTTACATCTGGTAAAATTTATATAAAAGCACATCCAGATAAAAACATACACGCAAAGATTTACATCTTTAAACCAGAGAATTGGAATGAACATAATAGCGGTTCAGTAATTACCGGATCGAGTAATTTGAGCGTTTCAGGATTGGATAGAAATTTTGAATTTAACGTTGAGCTACGAGATTACGATGACGTTGTATTTGCAGGTCAAACATTTGAGAATTTATGGGAAGAAGCCATTGACATTCTTCCATCTGAAATTGAAACAGTTAAGAAAAAGACCTATTTAAATGATACGTTTACCCCCTTTGAACTTTATATTAAATTACTTATTGAATATTTTGGAAAGAGTATTGAGTATGACCCTGAATCCATAACCGATCTGCCTAAAGGATATAAAAAATTAGCTTATCAAATGGATGCTGTCAATGATGGATATGCAAAATTATTTAAACACGATGGTTTTATTCTTGCAGACGTTGTTGGTCTAGGAAAAACTATAATAGCTACCATTATAGCTAAAAAATATTATTTCAGTAATGGTTACCGTACAAAGATATTAATTATACATCCACCAGCTCTTGTAAAAGGATGGACTAAGACTGTAAGAGATTTTGAAGTTCCAGGAGTTGAGTTTATTACTAATGGAAGTTTACACAAAATCAAACATCCTGAAGATTATGATTTGATTATTGTCGATGAAGCACATAAATTCCGATCAGATGAATCTGAAATGTTTCACCAATTACAAAAGCTTTGTAAAACACCAAGAAAACGTAAAGGAAATGATGGTAGTGATAAGAAGAAGGTGATTTTAGTTACGGCAACACCACTAAACAATAAACCTGAAGATATTAGAAATCAGTTATATCTTTTTCAAGATGCTAAAAAATCTACACTAGAAGTTGGAAACTTACAGCACTTTTTCAGACCACTTATAGATCAGTACCGGAAACTAAAACAAGAACGCGACCACGACAAAATAGCCAAAGGCGTAAAAAAAATATACAAAGAGATTCGAGTAAAAGTATTAGAATCAATTATAGTTAGAAGAACAAGAACAGACATTAAAAATACACCTGAGTATTGGCAGGACATTATAGATCAAGGAGTTGTTTTTCCAAACATTAATCCACCAAGGCAAATACTTTACGAATTAGATGAATATATAGATAATCTTTATGATATCACTTTAAAAACCCTTAAGAAAGAAAGTAAAGATTTAGGTTATTACAGATACCAAGCAATCAAATATTTAAGACCTGAAGCAAAAGAAGCCTATCAAAAGGCTACTGGTGTAAATCCGAGTCAAGCCGATAGGATTTCAGATCAATTGGCACATATAATGCGAATACTTTTAGTTAAAAGAATTGATAGTAGTTTCCACGCATTTAGAATGAGTTTGGGTAGATATTATGATGCGAATAGGGCAATGCTTAAAATGATTAATAATGGAACTATTTACATTGCGCCTAAGCTTAATATAAGCGATTTTATTTTAAATGAAAATGAAGCGGAGCTGGAAGAGATTTTGAGAAATGCGGAAGATACTGAAACTATAAATGCTTATCCGGTTGAGGATTTTTATGAAGAATTTATTCAAGGTATTAAGGCGGATCATCAAACATTAACTAATCTAAAGGATAAGTGGGATGAAGTGACTGAAGATCCAAAATACAACACATTCGTCAAAAAAATAAATAATGAATTAATGGATTCTGCAATCAACAATAATAAAAAGTTGTTGGTTTTTTCTGAATCTAAAGAAACCACGAATTATTTATTTAAGAGGTTAAAAAAGGAAGGTTTTGATAAAATACTAAGCGTGGATAGTTCTAACTCAAAAGAATTAACCGATACAATTTCTCAAAACTTTGATGCTAATGAATCTATTTCGGAACAGAAGGATGATTATAATATAATTTTAACAACCGAAGTCCTAGCTGAAGGAGTCAATCTTCATCGCTCAAATATCATATTGAACTATGACATCCCTTGGAATGCAACAAGGCTAATGCAAAGAATAGGACGTGTAAATAGAATCGGAACACAATCAAATAACATATATATCTACAATTTCTTTCCAACTTCAAGAACCGACAATGAAATTGAGCTAAATAAAAAAGCTTATATAAAGTTACAAGCTTTTCATTCTGCGTTAGGTGAAGACAGCCAAATTTATTCTACAAGAGAAGAATTTGATTCTTTTGGTTTGTTTGAAAAAGTTCCTGAAGAAGAAAAGGATGAACGCTTAGAATTTCTTAACTATTTAAGAAAATTTAGGACAGAAAATCCAGACTTATATCAAAAAATTAAAAAAACTATTCCTAAAAGGGCTAGGACTGGACGACATAATAAAAGTTCCAAAAACCAAACTATTACCTTTATTAAGAATAAAAAAAGAGATGTTTTTTATCTTATTTATCCTAATCTACAGTTTGATGAATTAACCTTTGTCGAAGCAGCTCGAATTTTCAAAGCTCAGTTATCAGAAAGACCTATACCAATACACGGTTTACATCACGAGCAAATTCAAATAGCACTAAACTCTTTTCAAAACGAGGAAAACTTAACAAATTTGGGTGATTTAGGTGCTGTAAAGTTAGGTCCAAATGATAAGAGGGCTATAGCATTTATAACAAAACAAGCCTTACAGGAATTTGTTTCTAAAGAAGATAAAGAGCTTATCGAACTAACAAAACTGGCTATTAAAAGAGGGAAATTCCAGAAATTACCCCGAGAAATTAATAAGCTATTAAAAAGTATCAAGGATAGTGGTCTAACGCGCTCTGAAGTTTTTGAAACACTCATTGAAATTCTTAAATCATACCCATTAGATGATGTCTCAAAAGAAATTCCAGAAATTACTAAAAGTAAGACACGTCAGGCAGTTTCGGCACCGAACATAATTTTATCCGAATCATTTTCAATATAAATATGGAAACAAACCAATTACAAAATATATTCCAGAGTATTTTCAACTACGATGATTGGAAAGAGGTAATAAAAAGCCATTTTAAAAATGTTGATTTTTACCTAACACCAGAAAACAGAAAAGAAGAAAAAAATGCTCATAGCCTAGCAAAAACCATTGTAGAATTTGGTTCTGCTCAATTGGCCGACAATAAAATTCTAAAATTTTATGACGTCGAGCTTGAAGACAATAAACACGTTGCAAAAAACAGAGTTGGTCTGCGTAATCTTATACATAATGATGTAATTCCTGGGGATGTGGATGCGATATTGGTGGTTTTTCACACAAAGGGAGATACTGAATGGCGGCTGACCTTTATATCTAAAGCTATTTTTTGGGATGATGATTTTAATGAAAATAAATTAGAAACTAGTCCAAGGCGATACACTTATGTGTTAGGTGAAGATGAAAGCGTAAAAACGGCTGTAAAACAGTTTGAGAAACTAAAGAATGAGCAAGTAACGATTAAACATTTAATAGAACTTTTTAATGTAGAAAAGTTAAACAAAAAATTCTTTGAAGGTTATAAAAAACATTACAATAAATTCTGGTCCTACTTATTAGATAATAATAAATACAGAAAATTATTCCCTAGTGTAGATAAAGAGAAGCAAGAAAAATCCATTCGAGATTTTACTAAAAAATTATTAGGCCGTATTGTGTTTCTTCATTTTCTACAAAAAAAAGGGTGGATGGGTTGCGATCCGCATCCAACAGAATGGGAAAATGGTGAAAAACAATTTCTTTTAAAGCTGTTAGATAGTTTTAATGATAAAGGACACTTCCATTCCAATTGTTTAACCTATTTATTTTTTAATACGCTAAACGCAAAAAGAGAGAATGATATTTTTAAAATTGATGGTCTTGGCAACAATCTTAACAACAGTAAAGTTCCATATTTGAATGGCGGTTTATTTGAGACGGATAAAGAGGTAAATGCAAAAAGTATTGATTTTCCATTTTCCTATTTTCAAGATTTATTTGAATTCTTTGGGCAGTACAATTTTACAATTGATGAAAACAGTCCGGAAGACCACGAGGTTGGTATTGATCCTGAGATGTTAGGACATATTTTTGAAAATTTACTGGAAGAGAACAAAGAAAAAGGCGCATTCTACACACCTAAAGAGATTGTGCAGTATATGACTCAAGAGAGTTTAATACAATATTTACAGACGCATCTGGGTGAACATTATGAAATTGAAGAATTTATTAGAAATGATAATAAAGGGGATGAAACCGCCAAAGAAAATTTTATCAGGGATAACGCTAAAAAAATAGAAGAACTTTTAGATAATGTGAAAATTTGTGATCCGGCGATAGGGTCTGGTGCATTCCCTATGGGTATGCTACAAGAAATATTTAAAGCTAAAATGGCTTTAGACTGGACACTTGATCGCTCTGAGGTAAAAAAGAGTATTATCCAAAATTCTATTTACGGAGTAGATTTAGAATCTGGAGCAGTAGATATTGCACGTCTTCGGTTTTGGTTGGCCTTAGTTGTTGATGAAAATACACCCCAAGCTCTACCAAATCTAGATTACAAAATAATGCAAGGAAATAGTTTAATGGAGAGCTTTGAAGGTATTGACCTAAGTGAGATACACGAAGGCATAGCTATCGAGATTGATGAGGAAAATTCAAAAGCCAATTTGTTCAGTCAGGAGCTTATAAAGAAGGCAAATGTTGAGAATCAGGAAAAATTAGAGGATTTAATACATACCTATTTCGATTTAGATGATCCAGATGAAAAAAAAGAACTACATAATAAAATTGATAAGCAAGTTCTCAACAACATCTACTTCACACTTTATGATTATAGCTCATCCTTAGTAAAAGATGTAAAGAAGTTACAAAAGAAAATAAAAAATAAATCTTCTTCATTAACCCAAGCTACTCAGAAAATTAAATATGAAAACGAAAGTAAGGATGCCAAGAGCTTAAAAAAACTTAATAGTAAACTAGAAGTAATTGCTAGTAAACAACAGAACTTAAAAGAACTTTACAATTCTAACGACCGTCCATTTTTTTTATGGCATTTAATGTTTAAAGAAGTATTCGACGAAGGAGGATTTGATATCGTAATTGGAAATCCGCCATATGTGGATTCCGAGACAATGGTTAAAAATGATAAGGAATTGAGAAATCTTATCAAAAATAATTTCGATACAGCTACAGGAAACTGGGATTTATTTATTCCATTTGTAGAACTTGGTTTTCAAATTGCTAAAAAAACTTCCCAGTTTTGCTATATAATACCTAATAAAATTATCAGTGCGAAGTACACTACAGCATTACGCCATTATTTATCTACAAAAGAGATTATAGAAATTAGAGATTATTCTTCAATTAACGTTTTCAAAGAGGCTAGTGTATATCCTATTACATTATTAATAAATAATTGTATTCCAAATCATACTGTAAAAATGTCAAAAATGGAAACACTGGTAAATGAAGCTTATTTCAATACAGTTCCAGAACATAAATTCTATTCCGACATTTCTTGGTCAAAATATTTTTTTAAACCCAATATAGTTAATCTTATAAATAGAATAGAAGCGAATACTAGTTTAGCAGATTATTCCTCTGAAATATCAATCCTTGGTGCTGCGACGGTATCTGAAGCATATCTTATTAAAGAGATTGTTGAGGATGGAGAGTCAAATGAAAACAATTTAAAATTGATAAATACTGGTACAATAGACCCATTTGTTTCATTGTGGGGAGTAAAGGACACTCAGTACATAAAAGGTAGATATGAAAACCCTATTGTGCCCAACGAAAAATTAATTGAAATAAATTCAACTCGATTTCAACAATCAAAGCAAAGCAAATTAATCGTAGCTGGAATGGCTAAAACTTTTGAAACTTTCTATGATGCTGAGGGTGAATATTTAGCTGGAAAATCTACCACCATCATATTAGAAGATAAGGAAAATCTAAAATTCTTACTCGGATTATTAAACAGCAAGGTCTTGACCTTCTATTTAAACTATGTATATCATTCTTTAAAAATGGCTGGTGGTTATCTAAATATTGGGAATGAAATCTTGCGAAACTGTCCAATAATTTTTAGTGATGATAAATTTTTAAACATAATAGTCGACTATATAATTTTTTCAAAAAGACTTCAATTGGACAAAGAAAAGGACTCAAATAAATTTGAGGTTATATCTCTGGCGTTTGAAGAAGTCTTAGATGCAGTAGTTTTAGAAATGTATTTCCCTGAAGAGTTTAATGTGGCAAAAATCAGGATACTACAAAATTCAAAAGAAATTTTCAAAAATTTTGATAGTTCCGATGAAAATGAAAAATTTGAAATAGTGCTTCAAGCTTACCAAGAATTATCAGAAAAGAAAAATCCCTTGCGTAATCAAATCAAGCTTATGAAGATTGAGTTAAAACAATTATTAAACCCAATTTTAAGCGTTTAAATTATGCAAAGAATACAATCCATCACCCTGCGTAATTTTAAGTTTTTTTATGGAACAGAAACTGAGCAGGAACAAAACAAAATAGAAATAAACCAAAACAACTGGTTTGAGAGAGAAGTATTGATGTTTATAGATTTTGAAGAATCTTATACAGACCATCAAGGCAATCTTTCAGTTAGCACCTTAGCAAGTGATTTGTGGAAATTTATACTTGAAGCACCTGATACACTGCCTAAAAACAAAAGAAAAGCTAATACGCCTAATCAAAGTTCCGAAGCTTACGTTCGCTATACACAAACTACAATCCCCAAATTTATTGAGTTATTGTGTGCCTTTTTAAAAAAAATAAAAGAAGAGGCTAATAGATACCTTAAGGAAGAATTTAATGAAGGCTTTAAAATTGATTTTAATACAGAATCAATCTCTTGTCAATATAACAAGACCATTAGTGGTAAAACACGTGATGGATTGTTACACCAACCAAAAATACCATTAAAGGTGATTTTTGACCACGAAGGCTTAGATGAAATAAAAAAGGAGATAGGAAAACCACACACTTTTTTAAATGAAGCAAGATTGACTGCTATTGCATTAGCTATAAGATTAGCAATGCTAGAAGAGAGATTGTACGACGAAAATTCAGCCAGTTTATTAGTCTTGGATGACCTCTTGTTAAGTTTGGATATGAGTCATCGGGATAAAGTCTTAGATATTATATTGAAAAAAGTCGACGAATATCAAATATTTATTCTGACTCACGATCGAGCATTTTACAGCTTATGCAAACGTAGAATAGAAAATAATTTAAAAATTGACAACACATATAATTGGGAGTTTAAAGAAATGTATCAGGATAGTACAAAAACTGGTATTCCTTGTCCATTTATACCAGAGAAAAAGAGTTATTTAGATCTAGCTAAAAAGTACCTTAAAGAATTTGATTATCCTGCATCTGCCAATTATTTACGAAAAGAGAGCGAACGAGTACTTAAATATATTTTACCAGAGAGTAAAACAATCAAAATAAAAGACGGTGACGATGACGAAGGAAGTGCGCTTTTAAATTTAGATGGTTTAATTAGTAATTTTATACGCTACTTTGGTGACTTGGGAGGTAATCTCATTCCTTATGAAAAATTTAAAGAACATAAGGATTTATTAATGAATCCACTATCCCACGATAATATAAGTTCACCAATTTATAGACAAGAAATTTTAAGTGCTATTAAAATCATAGAGAACCTTAATAGGTTAGAATTAAAACTACAAGAGCCTGATCCAGAAAACGAACACCCTTTTATATTAAGCGAAATGGATTCTGACGGTAAAGATTGGGTTTATACATTTTACCTAAAGGACAATTTGCGATTAATCAAAGATTTAAACGAAACTTGGTTAATTAATAACCCACAGTGCCAATTTACATCAAGGCAGAACACTACAGACGCTTTGGCATTAGAGACATTTTCATCGCCTTACAATGCCAAATTAAATTCTGGATATACAATGATAAGACACGTTCTAGGTATTAGAACTGAGGAAGCAGATAACAAAAAGGATTTACTAACAATATTAACCGAAAACGGAGAATTTTTATACAGCTAAGATAAATTACACAATGATATCGAGCGATTTACAACATAATTTTAAAACTAATATCAGATTCAAAGAAATTTGTATTGGTTTATTATCGCGGTATTACCCTTGGGATTTAGAGCAAATAGAAGAATTTAGAAACATCATAAATTTTGAAGAAATGATGTTTATGAAAAATGATACCATTTTATGGTCATTTGATTTAATTGAACTATTAAAAAATAAAATGGATTGGGGTAGTCTATGGAAAACAAAAGGCTTGGAGTTAAATCTTGATTTTTTTGAGCGTTATGAGGGGTATATAGATTTTTCTTTCATTCACCATCACAACAATATTGATTGGTCGTATGAACTATTAGATAAATACAAAGATAAGTGGGATTGGAAAGGTTTAAGTTTTAAAGCAATAACTGCGAATCCAAGGAACATAGAAAAATATGGGGATCTGTATGACTGGAATGATTTTTCAGCTAATAAATATTTAGTATTAAATAAAACTCTATTAGACAAATATTTGAATAAATGGAATTGGAAAAAATTGTGTGCCAATTCTAAATTAATTATTAATGGCAATGATATAATTGAGTATGAAGATTATATCAATTGGTCTAGTCTATCTAAAAATCCATCAATGATTCCATTTATTTTAGCTTTCCCCGAAAAGTATGAATGGAATTGGATCTCCTTTGTTCAAAACCCAGGAGTTATTTTTGGAAAGAATTTGAAGAATTTTTTAGAAGCTAAGTTTAAAAAGAAAAGTCACCCAAATTTTGACGATGCTCAGAAAAATATTCAAGCAAAAAGAATGTTACAGTATTATGCATCTTTTAGGTTAGATTTTAATAGGGATGAATGGTCTCAAGATGGATTTTTGAATTTTATTCAAATAAAACAGCTTTTAAAATGGCGACCTGATCCACTAACTACTGAAGAAATAGAGGAGTATTTGGATCTTAATGAATTTGACAGAGTATTATCTTACAAAATAGTGAGGAAACTTTCAAGAGGGTATGTAGAGAATAATTTAGATAGGTTATTGAAATATAGATGGAGTATTTTTAGATATGGTCGAATAGATCAAGAATTTTTTACACGTAACAGTGTTAATAAAGATTATTTTCAGCTGGCCTTTAATGAATTATACAATTGGGATTTAAATTTTCTAATTAATAATTTAAATAAGTTTGAGTCAAATTATGGTCTTAGCCAAAATAAAAAAATTTTCGAACTTTTATTCGGTAATGCAACTAACTCTTCTATTAACTCTCTATTACGAGAATATTAATTAAATATAAACTCAATAAACAACACCTAATTCAACACCCATAAAAACAAAGCCCCTTAAACACTAGGTTTACGGGGCTTTTCAGCGGAGAAAGAGGGATTGAATTTCCCATTAAGGGTATCCTGGACAAGCATAGAAACCAACGCCTTGCCAAAAAGAGACAAGGCTGGTTTTTTGTTTTCTTTCACCGCTTTCAAGCTGAAAAAGCTTGGGCGCTTACAGAAAACAAAAAACCCACGATTTTTAAGTCGTGGGTTTCCTTTTGCGGAGAAAGAGGGATTCGAACCCCCGGAGGTGTGACCCTCGCTGGTTTTTGCCGCGGGCATCCCTTCGGGGCAAGACCAGCGCATTCAACAATTAGGTTTATATGATTCCTTTATTCTTGAGCCAATTTCGCCCATCGATTGACTTAAAGAACAGTTCGCGCCTGTAAGCCTCGCTCTTGGTATCAAACGCTTCAAAATAGTGAATTTGCCAAGGTCGTTTGGCCTTGGTGGATCTGACGAATCCTTGATTATGGCGCTTCAATCTTTTGTCAATATCTGCGCTATGGCCATAGTAATATGTTCCAAACGGTAAACTTTTTAAGATATAAGTATAGCTCATATAAAAAAACCCCTGCGCTTTGCAGGGGTTATGCGGAGAAAGAGGGATTACATATCCCATTAAGGGTAATCCTGGACAAGCATAGAAACCAACGCCTTGCCAAAAAGAGGCAAGGCTGGTTTTTTGTTTTCTTTCACCGCTTTCAAGCTGAAAAAGCCTGGGCGGTTACAGAAAACAAAAAACCCACGATTTTTCAATCGTGGGTTTCCTTTTGCGGAGAATGAGGGATTCGAACCCCCGGAGGTGTGACCCTCAACAGTTTTCAAGACTGCCGCATTCGACCACTCTGCCAATTCTCCGAGTACCTATTGCGTTTGCCTTTTTAAGGAAGACTAAACAACTTAATTCAAAATATTGCATTTCCTTAGGCGGGTGCAAATATAGAAAGCTTTTTCATTTCATTCAAGTAAAAAACGAAGAATTTTATAGGTTGCTCAATATGGGCATAGTCTTTATTTATTCTACAAATTGTCCCAGCTCATTCTGATAGCTTATTTTTGCAAAAATTGTTATTCCAAAATGAACATTATTGAAAGTTTAGAATGGCGTTATGCCACTAAAAAGTTTGACGCTTCGAAGACGCTTTCCGAAGATAAACTAGATACTCTCAAAGAAGCGTTTAATCTTACCGCTACCTCTTTTGGTCTGCAAACCATTAAGATGGTCATAGTTAAGAATAAGGAAGTCCGTAAGGGTTTGGTAGAACACGCTTTTTACCAGAAGCAAGTCGTGGATGCATCCCATTTACTGGTCATCTGTATTCAAGATAATATTGTCTCTGAAGATGTAGAGCTTCATTTTCAAAATGTAAAAGAGATTAGAAATACTCCAGATTCTATCTTAAAACCGTTTAAGGCCGATTTGAATAAGTTGATGGAGGATAAAACTGTTGAGGAACGCCGTGAGTGGTCAATAAACCAAGCCTATATTGCTTTAGGTAATTTAATGACAGTTTGTGCCGTTGAGGAAATCGACGCATGCCCTATGGAAGGTTTCGTACCCGCCAAATTTGATGAAGTTTTAGAACTGGAAACGCTTCACTTAAAATCTGTATTACTATTACCTATAGGTTACAGGGCTTCAGATGATATGTTCGCCGACTTAAAAAAGGTACGGAAAGAATTAAACCATGCCGTCATAGAAATTTAAATTTGGTTTTGCATACCTTATGCAATAGTTTATATTTGTTTCTTAACAATCCGTATTCAAAGAATACTATAATCCTTTTAGCTTTATGAAAACAATTCTTTACATCGCCTTATTTATGTTATCCCTTAATGCTACTGCTCAGATTGAAAAATTTGAATGGGTAACAGATTACAAATCGGCAATTAATGCCTCGAAAGAAAGCAATAAGCAAATTTTGGTTTATGCAATTGATGGCACTACTTCTACTGAAGTTAAAATATTGGAGTCTGAATTATTTAGTTCTGATATCTTACTCGCACTTCGTAATAAACTGATATTTTTAAAGCTTAATACAGCCGAAGATATGTACGCAAAACGAATGGCCATTCATTTTACTAACAGTAAGCAAACACCAGGAGTGGCTTTGGTGGACACTAACCAAAAGACGGTAGGTAAACCACTAAACCAAATAACTTCTTCTAACGTAAAAGACTTTATAACTTTTCTAGAATCAATATCATTTTAAAATTTTTACATGCCGGGATTTGAACTTTTTAGCGATTTAGAACGCAAAGAGGTGCATGACGTATTGGACAATGGCGTTTTAATGCGCTACGGTTTTGATGGTATGCGCAATGGCCATTGGAAAGCCAAGGAACTAGAGGCCGAACTTCAAAAATCATTTCAAGTCAATCACGCGCAACTTTTATCAAGCGGTACCGCAGCTGTATCTGTAGCTTTGGCTTCTGCCGGTGTTGGTGCCGGTGATGAGGTCATCATGCCAGCCTTCACTTTTGTTGCTAGTTTTGAGGCTATTTTAATGCTGGGTGCCATACCCGTGTTGGTTGATATTGACGATACACTTACTTTAGATCCAAAAGCGGTTGAAGCTGCAATAACTCCAAAAACTAAGGCAGTTATGGTGGTGCAGATGTGCGGCAGCATGGGCGATATGAATGCGCTTAGAAAAATCTGCGATAAAAATAATCTCGTTTTTGTCGAAGACGCTTGCCAAGCTATTGGCGGAACTTATGACGATAAACCCTTAGGCAGTATTGCCGATTTGGGCTGTTTTTCCTTTGATTTTGTAAAGACTATTACCTGTGGCGAAGGCGGTGCGGTCATCACAAATAATCCAGATTATTACAAAAATGCCGATCATTATAGCGATCACGGGCATGACCACGTTGGATCAGATAGGGGAGCGGAGACCCATCCGTTTTTGGGCTATAATTTTAGAATTTCAGAGCTGCATGCCGCTGTTGGTTTGGCCCAAGTAAGACGGTTGCCCGAATTTTTAGAAATTCAGAGAAAGAATTTCAATATTATTCGTAGTGAAATTTCCAAAATCCCTGGCGTGACGTTTAGACGCGTCCCGGAAGGCGGTGTTGAGAGTTGTGCCTTTCTTAATTTTTACTTGCCTGATTTAGACACGGCGCGAAAGGTGTCTTCGGAATTCAAGGCCAACGGCATCGATGTCTGTTTTCATTACTATGATAATAACTGGCATTATATAAGAAAATGGCAGCACTTAATTGAACAAAAGTCATTGCATCCGATAGCGCCCGATGTCAAAGCAGGATTAGAGCAACTCGCTCATAAAACCTTTGAGCAGTCTGATCATTTTATTGGTCGAAATATCTCCTGTCTAATCAAACTATCCTGGACGGAGGATGAGGTTAAGGCTAGAGCCTTAAAAATGGCCGAACTTATTAAAAAAGCTATTTAACTAATTACCAGTATATTTTTCTTACTTTTCAGTAACTAATCCAAATGCAATGCGATATTTGTGGTTACTTTTATGTTGCGTACTGCCGTCTATTTTATTTTCTCAGGAAGGCAAACAAATCTCATTTCGACATCTCACGGTCGAGCATGGGCTTTCACAAAACAGCGTGGTCAGTATCGCACAGGATTCCATTGGTTATTTATGGATGGCTACCCAAGATGGTCTTAATAAATACGACGGAAAAACCTTCCAAATCTTCAACAAACAATTTGATGATGTCACCAGGCCCACTTATAGTAAGTTAGGCAAAACTTATGTCGATAAGTCTGGGGAGCTTTGGATTATAAGCAGCTCTGGGAAACTGGAGAAATTCAACCGTAAAACTGAAGAATTTAAACAAGTTTCTTCTATTTATCCAACGAGTTGTATATCGCAGGATGACAAAGGAAATCACTATTTTGGCACTTTTGGCAACGGGCTTTTCTCAATTAATTCGAATTCAAAAGATACCCTTCAATTATTTAAGGAAGAGCTAAAATCTATTGATATTTTCGAGATTTTAAGCGGACAAGACGCGCTGTATTTCACGACTTCAAATGGTGTTTTTAAGATTAAAGACAATAGTCTGAAAATCATAGAAACAGATTCTGATACTAAGAATTTTAGTGCGATGGCCATCTCGAAAGCCCAAACCATTTGGTTAGGGAGTTTTACAAACGGTCTATTTTACAAAACCAAAAATGCCAAAAGTTTTAAAAAATTAATACATCCAGAATTACCCGCAAATCTCAATATCCAAGATATTTTGGTAGATGATTCGCAACGCATTTGGATGGCCACCTATGGCGATGGCCTCTATATTTTGGATAGGTTACAAGACGATGTTCTTCATTTTATAGCCGAAAAAAATAATCCTTTTGCGCTACAATATGATGATGTTCTCTGTTTGTATAAGGATTATACAGGTACAATTTGGCTTGGGACAGATGGAGCTGGATTAAGTTATTACGATGAGCATCTCAAAAAATTCAATGTGATTACCAACGCACAAACCCCTCAAGATGTCAATGTTGATGTGGTGCGTGCGATTGCCATTGATGACCAAAAAACGATGTGGTTGGGAACCTCGGGCAAAGGTTTGACCGCCATAAATGAGTCCTTGGGTATTTTCAAAACTCTTACTGAGCAAAATTCAGAGGTCTCTGGCAATCGTATTATGAGCCTGTATTTTCAAAATGGAAACTTATGGATTGGCCATCAAGGTAACGGGCTGCAATCACTTGATGCTTCGGCAAAATTCACAAATTATCAAGCACTTCAAAACCAAACCATTTGGAAAATTTATCCGAATAGTGACAATCAATTTTGGCTATGTACACAAGACTCAGGAGTGGTTTTATTTGATAAAGAAATGGGTATCATAAAAGCATATAACCGTGGTAATTCGGTATTATCCTCAAACAATATAAGGACAATTGAAAAAGGAAACGGGAATGACTTCTGGATTGGTACTGAAGATGAGGGACTTTTTAAATTAAACGTTGCAACAGATTCGATTCAGAAAATTGGAACTATTACCGATAAAATAAAATCACTTTATTTTGATGGGAATGCCTTGTGGGTTGGGACAAATGGTAATGGATTAAAACGTTATCATCCAAATTCTAAAACAGTGGAGACGTACAATCAAGACAACGGACTCCCAAATGGAGTTATCTATGCAATTTTACCTTCGGAAAATGGTAGCTTATGGTTAAGCTGTAATAAGGGCATTTTTGGTTTTGACCTTATTGATGGCTCACCGAATATTGAACTTTACGGAAGTTATAACGGTCTTCAGGCGTTTGAGTTTAATACGGGAGCCTATTTTAAATCAGAAGATGGTACGTTTTACTTTGGCGGGTTGGAAGGTGTCAATTGGTTCAGACCAAATACGTTGACCTATAATAAAAAAGCACCCAAGACCGTCATTTCAAAATTTGAAATATTTAATAAGGATCAGCCACAAAAAGAAAATGCCAATTACAGGTATGATCAAAATACCATGACCTTCACTTTTGCTGGTTTACATTTTTCACAACCAGAGCATAACGATTATAAATATAGGCTAACTAACCTAGATAAAGATTGGGTTGATGCTAAAAACAGTACCACCGCACATTACACTAATTTACCGCCAAATGATTATGAATTTCAAGTTATATCCAGCAATTATGATGGTGTTTGGAATGAAATACCAGCAACATATACCTTTACGATTCTAAAACCGTGGTATTTTACCAACTCTTTAAAAATTATTTATATACTGCTCTTTTCGCTATTAATTTACGGAGTTTATAAGTACTTGGCATTTAGGTGGGAGATTAAAACACAGCTCAAATTAGAACACGCTGAAACCGAAAGGCTTAAAAAGTTGGATGACTTTAAGACCAAACTCTACACCAATATTTCGCACGAATTCCGAACGCCTTTAACCCTTATCTCTGGACCAATTGATCACCAATTATCTAAACAAACCTTAAGTCAAGAAGATCGTAAAGAGCTCAATTTAGTAAAGCAAAACGCCAATAGATTGCTTAATCTCGTTAATCAAATGGTCGATTTATCCCTTATTGATTCTGGGCAATTACAATTAAAGGTACATCAGGGCAACCTAAATGTATTATTAAAACAGATATTGGCGGCGTTTCAATATAAAGCTGAAGAAAAGCAGATAACTATCATAAGTACTATTCAAAACTTGGAAACCGCTTGGTATGATGTTGATATTATTGAAAAAATAGTTTCAAACTTATTATCTAATGCTATAAAATATGCGCCACCAGAAAGTGACGTTTATTTTGATGCCAATAGGCAGAATGACGCTTTGGTCCTGTCCGTTATAAATATTAACAAAATGATTTCAAGGACAGATTTTGACCAGCTGTTCAAGCGTTTTTATCAAGAAGATATTGCTTCCGATGGTGTTGGTGTGGGTCTTGCACTGGTCAAGGAGTTGGTAAATGCTTCAAGGGGTAGCATCATTGCTAATTCATTAGATGAAGAAAAGATACAGTTTACGGTCACATTACCCATTGAAAAAGAAGCGTTTTTAACTTCGGAATTGAAAACGTTGAAAACTCCAGCTGAAACTGAAACCGTCAATTTAGAAACTTCGCAGACTTATGATTCTGTTTTGATTGTAGAAGACGACGATGATATTCGTGGTTTTATTGTTTCAATACTTCAGGATTCATTTAAGATTATTGAAGCGAAAAACGGTCAATTAGGTATTGAAATGGCGTTGGAACATATTCCAGATATTATTGTGACCGACATTATGATGCCAATTATTAATGGAATTCAATTGTGCAATACCCTAAAATATAATGAATTGACAAGCCATATTCCTATTATTATCTTAACTGCAAAAGTAGGTCAGGAGAACGAGATAGAAGGCTTGAAAACGGGAGCAGATGACTATATTACAAAGCCTTTCAATAGCGAAAAACTAAAAGTACGGGTACAGAAACTCATCGATAACAGGCGGAAACTCCAATTACATTACAGCAACGATTTTGTGATTGATGCCAAAATTCCCATCACATCAACCGAAGCTAATTTTTTAAATAGATTGAAAACTGTGATGGAAGAGCATATTACAAATCCAGATTTTACAAGTGAAGATTTTGCCAATAACATGCAAATGAGCAGGACGAAGCTCCATAGAAAGTTAAAAGCCATCGTAGGCATGTCGTCCTCAGAATTTATTCGTGCAAAACGCTTAAAACTTTCGCTATCACTACTCCAGAACTCGGACGCCACTATTTCTGAAATTGCCTATCAGGTGGGCTTTAATACACCTTCATATTACATCAAGTGCTTTAAGGAAACCTACGGCTGTACACCAAACGAGTATTAATAAGTCTCTATATCCTCAAAGGGGACTTTTGACTTTTATGATTACATAAATTCAAAATTTCAAGCTCGAGTTCGAGGTTACTTTTTTAGACTATTAGGTTTAGGAGTCAAACTCAGTTATAATCATATCTATATTCTTCCGTCCTTTTTTTTCATCTTCATCTTCGTCTTCGATTTCGATTTCAACTTCCCTTCTTCGCAAACGCTTGTGCCTCCGCTAAAGGTTTGGCGACATGCGGTCGGCGGGCAGGCGTCTTTCATCTTCGTCTTCGATTTCATCTTCATCTTCATCAATGTCACATATCTTCTATACTTTAAAACATCTCTTGCATACCTCAATACCACTTTCATATAATTTTGGAGTATTAAAAGTCACGTAGATTATAAAATTGTGATGGAGAATGCTTCAGAAGAAAAAATAGAAAGGATTTATTTGAGTATAGACCACCTTAAAAAAGGAACCTATCTGCTAACAATCCTTTTAGATAATAAAGAAATTAAAACCTTGGCTATAAAAAAATAATTATAAAGTTTCAAAGACGCTATTAGTCAGTTGTCAAGGGGGAATAAAAGTATAACGTGGAGTTTACATTGTTCCTCCTTTTTTTACTAAAATGTGCTTTGTTTTTTCACCAAAATAGAACGTCTTATAATACAATACTATTATGAACCCAACTCAATTTTACATTCAGTGGTGCAGGATAATGAAAACACTTTTAATGGGCATCTCAGTTTTATTTTATGCTGAAATAAACTATACCCAAACCCTTCCCATGATTGACTCTGTATTTCACCCCTTTTTACACTGAAAAATTAGAACGCTTTGATGCGCTGGGTAAACGGGTGCATCAGGTTTCCGAAGTGAAAAAATGAAGATAAGTCGTTTTAATTCAGGTGTTTACTTTTTTAAAATCAAAACAAATCGCGGAATTATCAATAAAAAAATAATCATAGAATAAAAACTATCAATCATGAAATCAAGACTATTCATTTTGGCATTAATTTTTTCAGTTAACGTTTTTGCCCAATTAGGTATCAATTATAAGGCATTAATTAAAGATGCCAGTGGAAACATTATTTCTGAAGATATGGTGGACTTGGTGTTCACTATCGAAATTGATGATGTTCCAGCCTATGCCGAAACCCATCAAATAACCACCGATATAAATGGTATTGCCATAGCCATCATAGGTACAGGCGTTACTACGTTGGGAGACTTTGACACCATAGACTGGAGTACCCGCAATGCAGAACTTAACGTAAAGATAAATATAGGTTCAGGTTTGGTTGATTTAGGGAGTAGCCCTTTCAATGCGGTGCCTTATGCTATCAATACTTTAAAAACTCAAGGTT
Source organism: uncultured Flavobacteriaceae bacterium (assembly GCA_963803715.1). Lineage (GTDB taxonomy): Bacteria > Bacteroidota > Bacteroidia > Flavobacteriales > Flavobacteriaceae > Psychroserpens. Next base: position 54,149 of record CAWDOF010000007.1, on the reverse strand, counting down.
TAGAAACCATTGATGAAGGAAATGGTATTGGTTGGCGATTAGCGGGCAGTAATCCAAGTTATTACGGAAATATAGGTTTTGCTGCAACCGACCTAAGTTATTCTGATTTTGATTCAGAAACCTCTGGCGCAACTGGGACTAATTCATCTACGATGGGAGTAAGAACTACTGCAAGCGGGGATTCCAGTTTAGCCTTAGGGTCTGATTCTACTGCATCAGAGGATTTTGCTATCGCCATTGGAGCTGGTGTAGTGGCCTCTGGGGGTGGCGCCGTGGCTATCGGTATTGGCAATGTTGCTAGTGGAAACTCATCTTTAGCTTTAGGGAATTTTACAGAAGCATCAGGCTTATCATCAACTGCAATAGGAAATAATACGCAAGCTGAAGCTTTTGTTACAACAGCAATTGGGCGCTATAATGTTGGTGGTGGTAATTCATCATTATGGGTTGAAAGTGACCCGCTTTTTGAGATTGGTAATGGTAGCTCAGATAACGAAAGGAGCAATGTTTTAACCGTTTCTAAGAGTGGGCAACATACCATTAATAGCCAAGGTGCAGGTCTAATAATTCGAGACGCAATAAATGCGATAGTAATTTCAGATTCCCAAGCTAATTCAATTGAAATTAGTGATTCTGGTTTTCACGGAATAAGAATTTCAAATGCGGCTGCTAATGGCATACAAGTTTCAAACGCTCAGCAAAGCGGTATATCAGCATTTGCAATTAATCGAGGTGGTTCTTTCTCTGGTGGTGAAGTTGGTGTTTATGCAACAGCTTCTAATCCCAATAATCCAGATATTATTTTAGGAGGGACTGTTGGAAACAACAACGATGACGGCATAATAGCTTCTAATCCTGAACTTCCAGGTAGTGACCTTTATTTAAGAAGTAACGATGCCGTAGTCATTGAATTAGATAATGACGATAATGAATCGGCATCATTCATTATTAGAAATGGTGATGATGGAGAGGTGTTTTCAGTCAACGAGTCTGGAAACGTTAATATTGATGGAAGATTAAGAATTGAAGATGTCAATATAGAAAAGATTGTATTTGATTCCTTTGATTTTTTAAGGGTAAATGCAGGCATTATGCCCGCCCAAGATGCCCAATATCTCCTTGGTACCGGAACCAACAGATGGATAAATCTTTGGGCAGTTGATGGTACCATAAATACATCAGACAGACGTGAAAAGAAAAATATAAAAGCTCTGAAATATGGTTTAAACCAAGTCATGCAAATGCAACCGGTGAGCTTTAATTGGAAAACTAAAAATAATCAAGATTTAAAACTAGGCCTTATCGCACAAGATTTACAGGCATTGATCCCTGAGGTGGTTATATCTCATACTTGGGAGAAAGATAAAGTAACTGGAGTATTAACTAAAAAAGAACTGGACCGTTTGGGCGTGTATTATTCAGATTTAATACCGGTTTTAGTAAAAGCCATTCAAGACCAACAGCAGATAATTGATAAGCAACTTTTAGATTATATGAATTTGGCAAATCGGGTTGAGGCGTTGGAGGCCAATTTAGGCATAATGAACACGAGTAAAACGTTAACTGTTGTAAAACAATAATAAAACAAATAGCTATGCTTAAATATTTAGAATATAGAAAAGTAATTCTCATCCTGATCATTTTAAGTCCTTTTGTTGTGGTAGCTCAATGGACACAAATCGGGGAAGATATAGATGGCGAAGCATTTAACGACCAATCTGGTTATGCCATAAGTTTAAGTGCCGATGGTAATATTTTGGTAATCGGCGCACCTTTCAATGACGATGGAGGTGCTGCTTCGGGACATGTAAGGGTTTTTGAAAATATCGCTAACGATTGGCAACAAAAAGGAACGGATATCAATGGTTTGAACGTAAGTGATAAATTTGGATTTTCGGTAAGTATAAGTGCCGATGGTAGTACTATTGCCGCTGGTGCGCCAGACAATAATGATAATGGCTTTGAATCTGGTCACGTTAGGGTTTATAACTTTCAAGGCGGCAGTTGGGTCCAATTGGGAAACACAATTATTGGAGAAGCCTTAAGTGACCATTCTGGGCATTCGGTGAGTTTGAGCGATGATGGAAGTCGGCTGGCAATTGGCGCACCAGATAATGGAGTTGTGCCAAATGTAGGCAGCAATTATGGGCATGTAAGAGTATTTCATTTAGTTGATGATTTGTGGGAGCAATTGGGTCAGGATATTGATGGGGAAAACCCTGAAGATAATTCTGGGTTTTCGGCAAGCCTCAATCAAGATGGAAACATACTTGCCATTGGCGCGCCAAATAATAATGATGCAGTGCAAGGTGCCGGCCAAGTTAGAGTCTATGAATATCAGGGAAGCAACTGGGTCAAGATTGGAGAAGATATTGATGGTGTTGCACTTAACGATGAGTTTGGTCAATCTGTAAGTTTGAATAATATGGGCAATTTACTTGCTGTGGGCGCACAGGACCATGAAGGGATAGGGCAGGTTCGTGTTTTTGAAAATCTGGCAGGAGCTTGGGAGCAAGTTGGTGATGATATTGATGGTGAAAATGTGGGAGATAATTTTGGGTTTTCGGTTAGCCTTAATGGCGCTGGAAATATCCTTGCCGTTGGAGCACAACTGAACAGCGACTTTGCCTCAGATGCTGGCCACGTAAGAATCTTTAAAAATCAATCTGGGAATTGGCAACAAATTGGTGGGGATATTCTTGGTGAAGCTATTGAAGATAGGTCAGGGAGGTCTGTAAGTTTAAGTGAAGACGGAAGTATTGCAGCCATTGGTGCTTATTTAAATAACGGCAGTGCAGATAACTCTGGTCACGTACGCGTGTTTTCAAACATTGACGTATTAAACCTCAATACTTTTAATTCTGAAGAAAAAATTCTCCTATATCCAAATCCGGTAACGACTCAACTTCACATTCGTTTTCAGCAGAATGTTGGAGATTTTAAAGCGGAACTATTTAACATTCTGGGAAAACTAGTTTATAGCCACAATCAGAAAAGTATAAGTAACTTTAAATTGGATATGACTCCATTTTCTAAAGGAATTTTTCTGCTGAAATTGAAGTTAGATGAATCCGTAAAAACGTTTAAAATTATAAAGCGATAGTAAAATTTATTTTCAAGAGGCTATAGATAGGACAATGAAACTTTGTTCGTTTATTAATCATTCAAGTTTAAAGTACATGATATTTGAAGTTTATAATAATGCTTGGGATTAAAAATCAATACCCAACATACTCAACAATCTCCAATCCATAACCAATCATCCCAACACGTTTGGTCTGTTGACTATTAGAAATGAGTTTAACTTTATGAATGTTAAGGTCGTGAAGTATCTGTGCTCCAATCCCAAAATCCTTGGAGTCCATTTCAATACTTGGTGCCTTTATGATTTCGCCTTCTTTTTGGCTTTCTTTTAAAAGCGAAAGTCGCTTTAATAAATTCATGGATTGCGATTGCTGATTGATAAACAGAATAGCACCTTTACCATCAGAATTTATAACTTTAAACATATCGTCCAATTTTTGATCGGCGTTGTTTGTTAAAGTTCCTAATATATCATTGTTGACCAAAGTGGCGTTGACCCGAGTCAAAACGGGTTCATCACTTGCCCAGGTACCTTTTGTTAAAGCGATATGAATTTGGTCATTGGTTGTTTGTTGGTAAGCTCTCAACCTAAATTTTCCAAAGCGGGTTTCAATATCAAAATCTTCCTGCTTATCGATTAAACTATCGTGCTCCATACGGTAGGCCACTAAATCTTCAATTGAGACGATTTTCAAATCAAATTTTTTAGCCACTTCTGTTAGTTGAGGTAAGCGAGCCATGGTACCATCCTCATTCAAAATCTCTACTAAAATACCTGCCGGTTGAAAACCAGCCAATCGTGCTAAATCTACCGCTGCTTCAGTATGTCCAGTACGCCTCAATACACCACCATTTTTCGATTTTAAAGGGAAAATATGACCAGGACGACCCAAATCATGAGGCTTCGTCTCGGCATTCACCAATGCCTTTATTGTCTTTGAGCGATCATGAACAGAAATGCCAGTCGTGCATCCATGACCAATCAAATCTACCGAAACCGTAAATTGGGTGTGGTGCAAAACGGTATTGTTTTGTACCATCATGTTCAAATTTAAATCCTCGCAGCGGTCTTCAGTGAGTGGTACGCAAATCAATCCACGACCATGCTTTGCCATAAAATTTATCATTTCTGGGGTAACAGCTTCCGCGGCAGCGATATAATCACCTTCGTTTTCACGGTTTTCATCATCAACTACAATAACCACTTTGCCAGCTTTAATATCGGCGATGGCATCTTTGATTGTGTTTAATTCTATGTTTTTTGTAAGATTAGAGGTATCGGCAATCATGTTTTATTTTTTTTCAAGTTAGGATCCAAATTGATGATTTCTTTTATTGATTTCAATAATTTAAATTTTTAAAGTCATGGATCATTGATTTTCTTATATCGTTTAATAAATAGCAGATAATTAAACGATCTGCTTATAATTTATTTAGAGCATTGAGCCATTTGAATTTTTCATCCATAATGGATTTTTCCACAAAGATATGGCTTATTTAAGGTCTAGGGAAAAGTCATCTGTAATTTTATTCTTCCTAATATAGTAAGCAAGAGGATAGAATATAAAGGCCAAAATTTTGAAAATTGGGTTTTTTGAGATTTTCTTCACTTCAATATATTTATAGATACGGTGTAGATTGAATGTTGCCAATATGAAATAAATGAAGAATATAACCACGGTAATCGCACCTATTTCAATGGAAGTTTCAGCTACTTCCGGTAAACCATTGTTTTTGAAAATAAAATGGAGTCCTAATAGCGGGACAGATATGTAATAAAATATTAGAGCGATTTTAGCATAACTTTTATAATTACCAAGTCCTGATTCAAATGCTTTGTTATCGGTAATCTCAAACTCTTCTTTTTTTGAAATTTCAAGCTCCTTTAAAGTTGTTGCATCTAAACTTTGTTGGTTAATTACAGATGGTTTGTCTTTCTTTTTTTTACCAAGCTTAAACAATTTTTTTAAAGGTTCGGTAATGTGGTCAAATTCAAAAATCCCTCTATCCTTTGTGGCTCTAGTAGTTAAATAGATACTTAACGGTAACATGATAGCGGTTGAAAGCCAAGTTGCAATTACAGGACTAAACGAACCATCTAACGAGCTGTTTTTTGAAAATATACCGATAAAATGATACGTTAAAAACAAGAGTATGGCGATGACCAGAGGTAAACCAATGCCACCCTTTCTGATCAAGGCACCTAATGGCGCACCAACAAAAAACAAGATGATACATGCTAAACCCAAAACATATTTTTCATGGAGGGATATCTCGTGTTTACTTAGCCATTTAGTCGAGCCTATAAAGCTGGCCTTATTTGTGGCTATGATTTGATTTGTACTCGTTATGGTGTTAGAGGCTAAGCTCAACAGTTGTATTTTGATACGATCGTCAAAAAGTTCAATAATTTCGCCATTAAAAATAGAATCTTTTTGTGGCGAAATTCCTTGATTGAGTGAAGTGATAGCCGTACGTCTGTAAAGTGTTCTTGAAAAATTATCGAGTTGCTCATCTTCTCTTTTGTAGAGACTATCGATGGTATAGTTCAAAGCAGAAATATCCAACATATTGTATCGGTTATCGTAACTCTTATCATCAATGTCCACATCGTTAAGGCCTTCGATATCGACATTTATCGTATAAGTTTCAAAATAACTTTTGGCGTGGGGTTTTTTGCGATTTTGTTTTACGTTTTTTGGATTGTAAATTTCTTCGTAACGATTACCTTCAAAAAGTACTAATTGAAGAATGTTGGAATCTGTACTACTTATAAGTTCGCCACGTTCGGCAATAATAATTTTTCTATTGGTAGTGCTGTTACTGGATTTTTCATGAATAACGACCTTCTCCAAAAATTCATCGTTTTCCCCAGACTTTTCCTCAACTTTAATATTGTAAGAACCAATGTCATTAAACTGGCCTTTTGATATGGCCAAGGCAGGTTTTACCTTTGCAATATTCTTCCTAAGGTTATACACGTTATAATTGGCCCACGGTATGACATTATTCGAAAAGATAAAAGTAACACCGCCCAAGAAAACAATAAAAACGCTTAAACTGCGCATGGCACGCTGCAATGAAATACCGGTTGATTTCATTGCTGCAAACTCATAATTTTCGGCAAAAGCACCAAAAACCATAATAGAAACTAGCAAAATTGTTAACGGTAAAATGAGCGGTACTAGGGTAGGCGTAAGGTAAAGCAATAGCTTAACGATAACAAAGGCATCTAAATCCTTACCTGCTAAATCTCCGATATATAACCAAATAGCCTGTAAAACAAAAATAAACATAAGTATTAAAAAAACGCTTATAAATGTTTTGAGGTAGGTGATCAGTATGTACCTATCCAGTATTTTCATAATAATTCCCCCGCCATTAAGCGGGGGAACCTCAAAGTTTTAGTTAAATACATGTTTTACCAAATGCTGAATTTTATTACCAATTGTTAGAGAGCTTTTTCAATCTAACTTGTTGATGTAATAATCCTTGTACTTGCTCTTGTCAAAAGTAAATAAGGATTTGGATAAAGGCTCGTTAGTTTTAAAAGAATTAACAGTGAGCGTAGTCTGTGTACCATTTTTACCAGTTTCTATTAAATTGTAGATGTGCTTGGTGTTGGCATCTATTCCCAGTAAAATAGAACTAATCTCAGAATTACTATCTATTGGAAACAACTTGACGTATTGTATTTTTCGACCTTTCACATTTTGAACAATATCCATTTTATACGTATATCCATCTTTGTAAAAAGACAACATTTTACTTGGAGTAATTGTGTTCTCATCTTCGGTGTTATTAGATGAAACAGTAACCTCCTCGTCTTCGGGGCTAATTGTGTACATGGTTTTGCCATCAAAAATTCTAGTAGCGCCCAAAATGTTCAGTTTGTATTTTTCGCCAGACATGGTCACATCCCCACGAGTTTCCTGCTTTATGTTTTCACTCTCATTACTCAATACATATTTAAAGTCTATGGCAATATTATCATAAGATTTCGCCTTGTTATAAACCTCATTTAAAAGCGTTTCCGCCTTATCGGTACTTTGAGAAAACCCAAGCGTTCCGGCAAGGATTATCAAGATTATCAGGATTTTTTTCATTGGTTTTAAATTTAAATTTTGTTTTTATTCGTTTGATAACATTTCATCTAAGGCCACCAAATCTGTAACTAAAACCTGCCTTGCTTTGCTGCCTTCGAATCCGCCTACAATTCCAGCAGCTTCCAATTGGTCAATTATGCGACCTGCTCTATTGTACCCAAGTTTTAATTTACGCTGCAATAATGACGCTGATCCTTGTTGCGCCGTAACAATTATTTCAGCAGCCTCGCGGAATAATTTATCTCTATCGTCTATATTATTATCAAGAGTTGTGCCACCATCTTCTCCAACATATTCGGGGAGGAGGTAAGCATCTGGATAGGCTTTTTGCCCACCGATAAAGTCAGTAATTCTCTCAACTTCTGGAGTATCAACAAAAGCACATTGTATTCTCGTGATGTCATTACCTTGGGTGTATAGCATATCACCACGACCAATGAGTTGATCTGCGCCAGAACCGTCCAAAATTGTTCTTGAATCTATTTTTGAAGTTACCCTAAATGCAATACGTGCCGGGAAATTCGCTTTAATTATCCCCGTAATCACGTTTACAGATGGACGTTGGGTAGCAACAATTAAATGAATACCAATAGCCCTGGCTAGCTGGGCCAATCTTGCAATAGGAGTCTCAACTTCTTTCCCTGCGGTCATTATTAAATCGGCAAACTCATCAACCACCAAAACAATATAGGGTAGAAATTGATGTCCTTCTTCGGGATTCAATTTCCTAGCCTTGAACTTTACGTTATATTCCTTTATGTTTCTACAAAGTGCATTTTTAAGCATTTCGTAACGGTTATCCATTTCAATACATAATGAGTTTAATGTATTGATAACTTTAGTGTTATCCGTAATTATAGCCTCTTCACTATCAGGTAGTTTCGCAAGGTAATGACGTTCAATTTTATTGAATAGCGTAAGTTCCACTTTCTTTGGGTCAACCAGAACGAATTTAACTTCGGCCGGATGTTTTTTGTAAAGTAAGGAGGTCAGCACTGCGTTTAATCCTACAGATTTTCCCTGACCTGTAGCTCCCGCCATAAGCATGTGTGGCATTTTGGCAAGGTCAACCACAAAAGTTTCGTTGCTAATGGTCTTACCAAAGGCAATGGGCAACTCCATATCAGAATTCTGAAATTTTTTGGAGGCAATTACCGAACGCATTGATACAATGGTGGCATTTTTATTAGGGACTTCAATCCCAATTGTTCCCTTTCCTGGAATAGGTGCAATAATACGTATGCCCAATGCTGAAAGCGAGAGTGCAATATCGTCCTCAAGATTTTTTATTTTTGAAATACGAATCCCCGCCTCGGGTACAATCTCATATAAAGTTACCGTAGGCCCAATTGTAGCCTTGATACTAGCAATCCCGATTTTATAATTATTGAGGGTCTCAACGATTCGGTTTTTGTTTTCTTCAAGTTCCTCTTGGTTGATGGTAATGCCTTCGGTATCATATTTTTTCAATAAATCTAAAGGCGGAAACTGGAACTTGCTCAATTCTAAGGTGGGGTCAAAAAGTCCAAAATCCTCAACGAGTTTGTTGGATAGGTTATCTTCTTCGGAAACTTCCTCCTCCGTGGTTTCAATTTCGATATCTAATTCGGTCTCTTCTTTTTTGACTTCGGAAATCGTAACCGGAGGTGTATTGCTTTTTGTTTTATTTGAAACTTCAGAAGACGTATCAGTAGGTTTGGGTTCCTCGACATCAAGGTCAAAAGCCGACTTTATATCTTCTGCTTCAGCGGAAAGCGCATTGTCCAAAGGCACGGTTTTATCTGTTTTAGAGTTAGTACTCATTTCAGATTTTAAATCTCCTTTCGCCTTTCTGAAAAGTCTGACAAACGTTTGCCCAGTTACTTTAAATCTAATTGCGAGATAAACGATTAAAACGAATACCAATAGGAGAGACGTACCTATTTTGCCAATATAATCTTGCAGAAAACTATTGGTTTCAAAACCTACTGTTCCGCCGAGTACATCATAATCTTCATAGAAAAAACCAAAAAATACGGAGAGCCAAATCACGATGAGCGTGCCCCAAATCCAATGTCTTAATAATCTCGCTTTTGCGATATCCAAGGTGATGTAAATGCCTGATAGAAAAAGTAGCCCGGAAAATATAAAGGAAGATACACCAAAACCCTTGTTGATAAACGTATCGCTTACCCAAGCCCCAATTTTATTGAGCCAATTTTCGGTTTCAATTTCTCTTTGTGAAAATTCTGAAAGGGTACTTTGGTCTGCCGCGCCTGTAAAAAAGTAAGAAAGGAAGGCTATAAACATCAAAACTCCCAAAATAATCAATAAGCTACCGAAGATAAGTTTTTGCTGACTGGATAATTTCCAGCTTATCTTTCGAGGCTGTTTTTTAGTTTTAGAAACAGACTTAGGCTTACTTTTTGGTTTGGTTTTGCGTTTGGCCATGTTAACTTCCCACGAATTTGGGAATCTCATTTTTTAGGTAGAAATCTCTTAGTTTATTTTGAAATATACTGCGTTCAGCTTTAAACCGAACAACAGGCACAAAAGTACAAATTGTTAACGTTTATCCTAGTGGAATAGTATATTAAACAATTTTTGGGATATAAATAATAAGAGCCACTATAAACGCCGAAGTAGCAGCGATAAATACCGCTCCCGCCGAAATATCCTTTATCCTACCAATGCTTGAATGTAATTCTGGGTGAACAAAATCAGCGATGTATTCTATTGCCGTATTGACCCCCTCTAAACTAAGTACCAAACCGATGCAGAAGATTTGAAGAATCCATTCGGTATTTGAAATGTCAAAGTAAAAACCAGCAAGCGTAATTAAAATGGCACAAGTAACTTGCACCTTTACGCTTGCTTCGGTCTTGATGAGGTAAACCGCTCCTTTAAAAGCATAGCTTACACTTTTTAGCCTATTAACAAGAAAAGATTCTTTTTTGGCCATTAGCTCAAAGCATCCAAGGCAGATTTATAATCTGGCTCTTCAGAAATTTCGCCCACCTGTTGCGTGTAAATCACATTTCCTTCTGCATTTACAACTACAACCGCTCTAGAAAGTAAGCCTTCAAAAGCACCATCAGTAATATCCACGCCATAGGTTTTTCCAAAATGTCCTGTTTTAAAATCAGAAAGGTTGACCACATTGTCCAAACCTTCGGCAGCACAAAAACGTGATAGCGCAAAGGGAAGATCTCGAGAGATGCACAATACTTTTGTGTTTTCGAGATTACTGGCTTTTTCATTAAATTCCCTTACCGAAGTTGCGCAAACGCCAGTATCAACGCTGGGGAAAATATTTAATATTAAATGATGTCCTGAAAAATCTGAAAGGGATTTCTCTTGAAGATCAGTATTTGTAAGTTTAAAATCTGGTGCTTTTTCTCCTTTTTTTGGTAGCGTTCCAGAAGTATGAGCTTCTGAACCTTTTAATGTAATTGTTGCCATTTGATATGTTTTTTAGTTGAATAATTTGGAATTAAAATTACACATAAAATAAGTCTTAATGGGTTAAGAATTTTTTTTTGCAATTGTTTAACAGGCAAGGTCAAGTTGAAATACCGAAATGAGTTGAAATTTGTTACTAATCACTCAATGGTTTTGGATAAGTTTTAATAGCTATGGTTTATAATTCGGACTTGGGGTTGGTATCTAATTTCGATAGGTATCGACGGTTGAAATCTTAAAATGGGAACTTAAAATGTTCCAACTACACCAATAGTATTTCCACCAAACCGCATGTTCCAAGAGATTGTTTTTTTCTTGGTGGGGTATGCATAGGCGTTTTCGGAAAAGAGAAATTTATCTACTCCATCTACAACAAATATGCTTAAAGCTGCGCTAAAGGCAATGTCTGTTATCCAATGAGCGTCATCTATCATTCTAGAAAAAGGAGGTATAGCACCAATAGTGTAAATCCCAACTTTTACCCAAATATTATCAAATTGTTTGGCTATGGCGTGTGCCATCGTTACCGATAAAACTGCATGTCCCGATGGGAATGAGTGGTATTTTCCTTGACTTGAAAATGGAGAAAACTCCAAATGGCTTAATTCTGATCCAGGACGTGCCCTTCCAAATGCAGTTTTTGCAAACGATACAAGAAAACCAGATGTAATAGACGACGTTATGATTAAAACGCTGGTTTTTCTTATCGTCTCATTTTTTGTAAATAATCCAAAGCCATAGAGACCAGCATTGGCGATAAAATAGTTTTGAGGACTTCCAAAATACCAACCAAAATCGCGCAGAATTTCAGGGACTCTATCTCTTCCGTTATTGACCAAATCGCGCATGGGGTCATCGGCAAAGCTCAAAACGGCGGTTCCTGCAAACAATGCTCCCATTTTAGTAAAATCTCTACCTTTCCACCGTAGGGGTTGGGTAAATGAATGACCTAAACCTTTTAGGGTGTAAGTGAAATCATGCTTGGCCAGCTGCCAAATACCTGTAGTATCTTTTTCAACCTTACTTTCTAAGGCTTGCGAAAAAGAAGCATTAACGTTCCAAAAAAATAGAACTCCAATAAATAAAATTTTATAGCTCAATGGGTTATCTTAATTCTGCACCAAGCTCCTTCTCAAAATTGCTTTGGAGCTTGCTCATTATTTTATCAATCTGTTTATCAGTAAGTGTCTTTTGGTCGTCCTGAAATATAAAACTTACGGCGTAACTCTTTTTTCCCTGCGGAAGGTTTTTACCTTGATAGACATCAAACAAATCAACATCAACTAAAAGTTTTCGTTCGGTTTTGGAGGCAATACGGTCTATGTCCTCAAACTTCACGTTCTCATCTATCAAAAGAGCAAAATCACGTCGAACTTCAGGATATTTCGGTATGTCCTTAAATTTTATGTTATTGTGTTTTGCCATGGTTATAATATTATCCCAGTTGAAATCAGCAAAAAGAACCTCTTGGGAAATATCAAAATGTTTTAGCACCGATCTACCGACCAAACCAAAATCAACCAATACCGTTTTGCCCAATGAAAGTTGAATACCTTCAGAAAATAAATCACTTTCAATGGCAGAAACCCGATGTCCCGTAATACCAAGTCTTTCTAAAATAGAATTAACGATACCTTTGAGATAAAAGAAACCACTCTTTGCGTTCGGGGTATTCCACCGCTCATTTGATTTATTGCCTGTTATTAATAAGGACAAACGTTTAAATTCCTCCCGTTTTGTATCGAAGGCGTGGTATGTTTTTCCGAATTCAAACAATTTCAAATCCTGACGTTTTCTATTAATATTATGGCTTACAGCCTCTAATCCACCAAACAGTAAACTTTGTCGCATCACGCTCAAATCATTGCTCAATGGGTTTAGCATGGTTACGTTATGTGCAGTATTTAAATCATTAGATAGCTCGGTATATTTTGGTGTGGTCAATGAGTTGGACAGAATTTCAAAAAAACCTTGGGATGCCATTTGATTACCTACAATATTCTGTAATTTAAAATCTTCAAAACGAGAACTGTGCGAAATGGACGCATTTAATTTTTCGGTGGTATTGATATTGTTGTAACCATAAACCCTCAAAATCTCCTCAAGGACATCGGCCTCTCTTTGCACATCGTTTCGATAAGCGGGAACGGTTAGTCCAAGACCAGTTTCGGTAACGTTGTTTACTTTAATTTCAAGGGAAGTTAAAATACTTTTTATGGTTTCTTTTGGAATTTCTTGACCAATCAGTTTTTTGACATTTTCAAAGCTTACCCGGACTTGAAAATCCTCGAATTTCTTCGGATAAAAATCCATCAAATCACTCGTAATATCGCCACCCGCAACTTCCTGAATAAGTAATGCAGCACGTTTTAATGCGTACTCGGTAATATTTGGGTCAATGCCGCGTTCAAATCTAAAGGAGGCGTCGGTATTTAGGGCATGGCGTTTGGCAGTTTTTCTAACACTTATTGGGTTAAAAAAAGCGCTCTCCAGGAATATATTTGTTGTGTGTTCGGTTACGCCAGAATAAGCACCTCCAAAAACACCGGCGATACACATTGGTTTTTCGGCATCACAAATCATTAGGTCTTCTGCGCTTAGCTTTCGTTTGACGCCATCTAATGTTTCAAAGATTGTACCTTCCGCCAAGGTTTTTACAATAATCTTATTTCCTGAAATCTTATTGGCATCAAAAGCATGGAGGGGTTGGCCTAGTTCATGTAGTACATAATTTGTAACATCAACAATATTGTTTTTTGGGGTAAGGCCAATCGCTTTCAACCGATGCTGTAGCCATTTTGGGGATTCTGAAACCTTGAGCCCAGAAATTGTAACACCACAATATCTTGGTGCCAATAATTTATCGACAACATCAATATCAATTTTAAGCGTTCTATTTTCTACATGAAATGAACTAACCGAGGGCGTTATTAATTCGGTCTTAATATCCTGCTGTAGGAGTCCGGCTTTTAAATCTCTAGCAACACCAAAATGGCTCATGGCGTCAGCGCGGTTTGGGGTTAGACCAATCTCGAAGACCCTGTCGTTTTCAATCTCGAAAATTTCTGCCGCAGGAGTGCCTACTTTTAACTTTTTGTCCAGCACCATTATTCCGTCGTGACTTTTGCCCAGACCCAGTTCATCTTCGGCGCAAATCATTCCGTGGCTTTCCTCGCCTCTAATCTTACCTTTTTTAATAGTCCAAGGTTCGCCTTCTGCAGAATATAACGTAGTGCCGATTGTGGCAACAGGCACTAATTGACCAATGGCAACGTTGGGAGCGCCACAGACTATTTGAAGCGGATGCTCTTGCCCAATATCAACGGTGGTAATTTTTAAACGGTCGGCATTGCTGTGTTGTTTGCAGGTCAAAACCTCGCCCACCACGATACCTTCTAAACCACCTTTTACAGATTGATATGTGTCTATACCTTCAATTTCTAGACCTAAATCGGTTAGAAGTTCTCCTGTTTTTTCGGCTTGCCAATCGGTATTTATAAACTGTTTTAACCAGTTGTATGAAATTTTCATAAATAATTTCTAGAATAAAAATGAGATTCCCACTTTGGTGGAAAATAAACATCGGCAAAGATAACAAACTGCTTAGTTTATTAAATAGGCGAGGCCATTTCTTTGTAAGAAGTTTATATTTGTTTGGACTAAATCTGCGTAAATTAAAATTATGTTTAGAAATCTTTCGATTATAATTGTTTTAGCAACCTTGTTTTCGTGTAACTCAAATAGACCTGAATCTTTAGAAGAAGGTATGTGGCGAGCGCAATTACAACTTACAGAAAATGAGACTCTGCCTTTTAATTTTGAAGTTACTTCTGAGAAATCCTTAAAAGTTTTTAATGCTGAAGAAGTTATCCAAGTCAACGAAATTTCATATCGTAATGATACCGTACGTATTCAAATGCCTGTTTTTGAAGGGTATATTGAGGCGGTGCTTTCCAAAGGAAAATTAAGGGGGAGTTTTGTAATTGAAAGTTTGGATAGGAGTGTGCCTTTTTCTGCGGAACGTTCAGAAGATAAAAGGTTTAAAACAAATAACACAAAAGTTACTACCGATGTTTCTGGAAGTTGGGAAGCGGTTTTTAGTCCAAACTCAGATGAGGATACATACATTGCCAAGGGAATTTTCGAGCAAACAGGACAAAATGTAACTGGAACTTTTAGAACTACCACGGGAGATTATAGATATCTGGAAGGCGTTATGGATGGAAATAAAATGAAGCTTTCCACATTTGACGGTGCCCACGCTTTTTTGTTTACTGCAGAAGTTAATGATAGTACGATGAACGGTACGTTTTATTCTGGAAACCATTGGCAAGAGCGATTTACAGCCAAGCGAAACGAAAATTATGAATTACCAGATGCCAATGAGTTGACCTTTTTAAAGGAAGGCTTCGATCAACTAGAATTTTCTTTTCCCGATGCGGAAGGCAATTTGGTTTCCTTGACCGATGCACGTTTTAAAAACAAAGTGGTTGTGGTGCAGATTATGGGGTCATGGTGCCCAAATTGTTTAGATGAAAGCCGATACTTTTCAGAATATTATAATAACAATAGTGAGAAGGATATAGCGTTTGTGGCCTTGGCTTTTGAGTATGTAAAAACAGAAAAAGCGGCATTTGAAAATATCAAACGATTAAAGGAAAATTTGGCCATTTCCTATCCCATCCTTTTGGCGCAATACGGCTCGTCGAGTAAGACAGAAGCACAAGAAAAACTCCCAATGCTCAATCACGTTCTATCCTATCCAACTTCGGTTTTTATAGATAAAACAGGAAAAGTTCGTAAAATCCATACTGGATTTAACGGTCCAGCGACTGGCGAAAAGTATGAGGAATTCAAATTAGAGTTTACTGCGTTTATAGAATCCTTAATGGAGGAAAATGAGGTTTAAACTCCAGTTATAGAAGTCTTCTAAAAAACCGTTCAGTTCTAAAATCCATTGTATTTTTGTACTATGATTTCAGTTACCTTAATTGGCGCAGGAAATGTTGCCACACATTTATATAAAGCATTTTCTGCTTCAGGAAAAGTCAAGATTATTCAATGGTATAATCGAGATTTGGAACGGCTGATAGCCTATAAAAATGAAGTGGAAATTACAGATGATTTATCTGAATTAAAAGTTGCCGATGTTTACATCGTAGCTATTAAAGATGATGGTATTTCAAAGTTATCTGAAAAATTACCTTTTGAAAACCGTTTGGTAGTGCATACCTCAGGGAGTGCAGGTTTATATGAAATGGACAAGAAAAATAGGCGAGGTGTGTTTTATCCTTTACAGAGTTTTTCAAAATCTACGGGTATTGATTTTTCCGAAGTTCCTATTTGTTTGGAAACCTTAGTGAAGAAAGATTATCCATTATTAAAAAAGCTGGCAAGGACAATTAGTCAAAACACCAAGCGCATAAATAGTGACCAACGTGCAGCACTGCATCTGGCGGCGGTATTTGTCAATAATTTTACCAATCAGTTATATCGAGTCGCCCATGAAATCACAGAATCTACTGGTGCCGAATTTGATTTACTGAAACCTTTAATTCTGGAAACAGCTCATAAAGTCCAAGAGCTTTCACCGTACCAAGCTCAAACAGGGCCTGCCATAAGAAACGATAAAAAAACCATTAAAAACCATTTGAAATTACTGGAAAACGAGCAGCATAAGGCCATTTATCAATTATTGACCAAAGCAATTAAAACCACCCATGGAACATAAAAACGAGAATAAAACAGAAGATAAAAGCTATAAAGAATATCTGGCACAGATTACAACGTTTATCTTGGATGTGGACGGCGTACTTACCGATGGTACGGTTACGATTATGACCAATGGCGATATGTTGAGACGTATGAATATCAAGGACGGTTATGCCTTAAAAACGGCGATGGATGCAGGTTATAATATGTGCATTATTTCTGGCGGAAGTAATCTTGGTGTTCAAAAACGATTGGAAGGTTTAGGTATCACAGATATTTATTTGGGCGCTCACAATAAAATAACTCAGTTTGAAGAGTATCTTTCAAGTAAAAACATCAAACCCGAAAATGTTTTATACATGGGCGACGATATTCCTGACATTCCCGTAATGAAATTGGTCGGCTTGCCTACTTGTCCACAGGATGCAGCGATTGAGGTCAAGGGTATTAGTAAGTACATATCGCATAAACACGGCGGAAAAGGAGCGGTTAGAGATGTTATTGAACAAGTCATGAAAGTCCAAGACAAATGGGACGGTAATTTTGATGCGAAGTATGATTGAAATCAATCCCGAAGTCTCGGGACTAACTCTCAAAAAATTTAGACTTAACAATCTATATAGATTGAAATGATATTCTTATAAATCCTTTACTGATTAATCCTCGTCTTCCTCTTCATATTCTACGACATTTACATCAAACTCGGCGTCTTTAAATTCATCTCGGCTCATCCAGTATTCTGAAGTAGTCATAGTATAGGACGATTTGCCGGTTGAGGTTAAATCCCAGATGATGGATTCGGCCTCTTCAAATGATTCTTTTCCGGCAAGTTGATTTCCAAAAAGGCGTTTTATAACATTACCATCTGCCAATGTTTTGTCGAATGCTTTCAAAACTATTTCCTTGGAAATGTCATTGGTTGGGGAAATCTCAAACTCAACGATAGTGGCTTTTGCATTTGGAAACGTACCGTTGTAAGCTTTATAGAGAAGTTGGTTGATGTTGAAGAGTTCATGGTGCAATGAAATTTCCGGATACTCTTCAGAGATTTTATCTTGAAGCATTTCGTGGGATATTTGTTCAATTTGATTCTCATTGAGATGCTCCGATAATCTATAATCTAAAATAATGGCGGCAGCTTCATTGGTTTCATATTCTGAAATGGCCAGGAATAATAATTCCTCTAATTCCTTAAAGCTTGAAGTACTTTCGCCTTCCAAATCAAATTTTTCCAACAATGCCAGATAATCTTCTTTGCTCCATGCGTCTTTTAATGATTCAACTGTTTTTACGCTATTTATAATGATATGGTATTTCATATTTAGTTTTTAATAAAATTAGGGTTCACGATTAGACTAAGCATTAAATTTAAAAATCCCAAAATCAATACAATCGACTTGGGATTTTTAAATTTTATATAATTTCTGTTTTAAAGATGTATGACTTCATCATAAGCCGCTGCGACCGCTTCCATGACCGCTTCGCTCATTGTAGGGTGTGGATGGACCGATTTGAGAACTTCGTGTCCCGTAGTTTCCAGTTTTCGACCTAGTACTGCTTCAGCAATCATATCGGTAACGCCTGCGCCAATCATGTGGCAACCTAACCATTCGCCGTATTTAGCATCGAATATAACTTTTACAAATCCGTCCTTGGCTCCAGAAGCGCTTGCCTTACCGGAGGCTGAAAACGGGAATTTTCCTATTTTAACATCAAGTCCTTTTTCTTTGGCTTGTTTTTCGGTTAATCCAACCGAAGCTATTTCAGGAGAGCAATAGGTACAACCAGGAATGTTTCCGTAGTCTAATTTTTCAACGTGTTCACCTGCAATTTTCTCGACACATAGAATTCCTTCCGCGGAAGCGACATGCGCCAAAGCTTGACCAGGAGTGACATCTCCAATGGCATAATAGCCAGGGATATTAGTTTGGTAGTAGTCATTGACCAAGATTTTATCTCGATCTACGGCGATACCAACATCTTCCAGCCCAATGTTTTCAATATTGGATTTTATGCCTACTGCGGACAGAACAATATCTGCCTCCAAGGTCTCTTCACCTTTACTTGTTTTAACGGTAGCTTTTACACCATCTCCAGAAGTATCTACTTTAGTGACTTCGGAGGAGGTCATAATTTTTATACCGCTCTTTTTAAAACTGCGCTCCAGTTGCTTGGAGACATCTTCATCTTCAACGGGAACAATATTTGGTAAATACTCAACAACTGTAACCTCTGTACCCATGGAATTATAGAAATACGCAAATTCCACACCGATGGCTCCAGAGCCAACGATAATCATCTTTTTAGGTTGCTTCTCTAAAGTCATGGCTTTTCTGTAGCCAATCACTTTTTTACCGTCTTGCGGTAAACTCGGTAATTCTCGTGACCGTGAGCCGGTAGCGATAATGATATGGTCTGCGGAATATTCAGTGCCATCCACATCTATTTTTTTTCCGGTCTTTAGTTTTCCGAAGCCTTTTATGACCTCGATTTTGTTTTTCTTCATCAAAAACTGAACGCCCTTGCTCATGCCATCAGCAACACCACGGCTGCGTTTTACAACAGCATCAAAATCATGTTTAGCCTCTTTTACATTAAGTCCGTAATCTTCAGCGTGCTTTAGATATTCAAATACCTGGGCAGACTTTAAAAGCGCCTTGGTTGGGATACAGCCCCAATTGAGGCAAACGCCACCCAAACTTTCCTTCTCTATAATTGCAGTTTTAAAACCTAGTTGTGATGCTCTAATAGCCGTTACGTAACCACCGGGGCCACTACCAAGTACTATAATATCGAATTTACTCATCTTGTTTTTATTATCGTTTAAAGAAGTCACGAAGTTACGAAAGGAATTGGCAATAGTAAAATGGAAATCCCAAAAACAAACTCACTTGTTTTTGGGATTTCCATTTTACTATAAACTTTTGTAATTTATTCTTCTGGAACAAACTCAACTGCAACGCCATTAATACAATGTCGCTTTCCAGTCGTATTTTTCGGTCCGTCGTCAAAAACATGACCTAAATGCCCGCCACAAGTAGCACAATGTTCTTCGGTTCTGGTATATCCTAACTTGCTATCGGTTGAATAAGAAACATTGCCTTCGATAGCACGGTCAAAACTTGGCCATCCCGTACCGCTATCAAACTTATGCTCACCCTCAAAAACTGGTGTACCACAACCAGCACATTTGTAGGTGCCTTTACCATATTCTTTATTTAATGGACTTGAGAACGGACGTTCGGTTCCTTCTTCTCGCAGTACATTGTATTCTTCAGCGGTTAGTTCTTGTTTCCATTCGGCACTAGTTTTTTCAACTTCGAAGTCTTCAGTTTTTTGTTTTTGGGCTGAAGTATTACAGCTAAAAAATAAGCCTATGGTGCAAATCAATATTACTTTTTTCATTTGAATTTTTTTTAAATCATTATTAGGTCGCTCTTGTTTGAAACGACTTACAGAAAGATAAATAATAATTAAAGTTTAAAGTTATGGTCAACTTATAAGATTTCGTTAAATTGTAGGGTCTTTTTAAGTTATTGAAATTCTATTTAATTTTCCATCACAATTTATGAAAGTATTATTTTACACAAGAGAATTTCCACCCTATGTATATGGTGGCGCAGGTGTTCACGTTGAATATTTGGCTTCTGAGTTAGCAAAGTTGATGTCAATGGAAGTCCGAAGTTTTGGCGACCAAAACGTGGTTTCAGAGCAGTTGACAGTTAAGGGTTTTGAGTTTGAAAGCCAAGACTTTGATTCTGCAGACGCTAAATTAAAGGCAGTCTTGCAAACCTTGAGAACCTGCGTAAATATGAACATTGACCCCGTTGATGCCGATGTTGTGCATTGTCATACTTGGTACGCCCATTTTGCCGGTATAGTTGCAAAACTTTGTTATGGTACGCCTTTGGTCATCACTACCCATTCCCTCGAACCATTAAGGCCTTGGAAACGGGAACAATTGGGCAATGGTTACGAAGCATCATCCTGGATTGAAAAAACGGCGATTGAAATGGCCGATGCGGTTATCGCAGTTTCCGAAGAAACAAAAGTGGACGTTCTCAACTATTTTGATGTTGATGCAGAAAAAATCAAGGTCATTTATAATGGTATCAATTTAAATGAATACAAAATAAAGTCATCCACAGAAATTTTAAAGCGTCATGGCATTGCACTAGATAAGCCTTACGTGCTTTTTGTGGGTCGTATTACAAGGCAAAAAGGTATTATTCATTTAGTAAATGCCATAAAACACATAGACGCAGATACGCAAATAGTGTTATGTGCAGGCGCACCAGATACCAAAGAAATTGGAGAAGAAATGAAAGCCAGTGTTGAAACGGTTCAAAAAGAACGGGATAACGTAATTTGGATTGCGGACATGCTACCAAAACCGGATGTTATTGAACTTTACAGTCATGCGGCGGTTTTCTGTTGTCCGTCTATTTATGAACCCTTCGGAATCATTAACTTGGAAGCTATGGCATGCGAAACCGCCGTTGTGGCAAGTGCGGTTGGCGGAATAAAAGAGGTCGTTGTACATGACAAAACAGGATTTTTAGTGCCATTGGAGCAACAAAAGGAGGCGCCTTTTGAGCCTGTAAGTCCTGAACGATTTTCAAAAGATTTAGCAAATGCCATCAATACCGTGGTAAGCGATAAGCAGTTGCAAGATACGATGGGAAAAGCCGGTAGAAAACGAGTGGAAGAACTCTTCGACTGGACGGCCATCGCAAAACAAGTTCAAGAATTATATCAATCTTTAAAACAATAATTATGATCAATGATAAAGTATTAAGCATTATTCTGGGTGGTGGACAAGGTTCAAGATTATACCCATTAACCGAAAAACGCTCAAAACCTGCTGTACCTATTGCCGGAAAGTATCGTTTGGTGGATATTCCAATTTCAAATTGTATCAATTCAGATATAAAACGAATGTTTGTTCTGACCCAATTTAATTCGGCATCCTTAAATAGGCATATCAAGAATACCTATCACTTTAGTTTTTTCAGTTCGGCCTTTGTGGATGTTTTGGCAGCAGAGCAAACCATAAAAAGCGGGGAGTGGTTTCAGGGAACAGCCGATGCTGTTAGGCAAAGTATGCACCATTTTTTAGAACATGAGTTTGAATACGCACTTATTCTCTCGGGCGACCAGTTGTATCAAGTGGATTTCAATGATATGATACAAAAGCATATCAATCAGGGGGCAGAAATTTCAATAGCTACGCTGCCAGTCAATGCCAAGGATGCCACCTCATTTGGAATTTTAAAAACCAACGAGGATAATTCTATATCTTCATTTATTGAAAAACCAAATAACGAATTATTGCAGGGTTGGGAATCTGAAGTAAGTGAAGACATGCAACAAAGCGGCAGACATTATCTCGCATCAATGGGAATTTATATTTTCAATAAAGACCTACTGATAAAATTGATGAACGAACCGGATACGGTTGATTTTGGAAAGGAAATTATTCCGCAGTCCATCAACAAATACAAGACTTTCAGTTATCAGTATGAAGGGTATTGGACCGATATTGGAAACATAGATTCCTTTTTCGAAGCGAATTTGGGCCTTACCGATGCCATACCTCAATTTAACCTATACGATGAGCGCCAACGTATTTATACGCACGCAAGAGTGCTACCCACTTCAAAAATATCTGGTACTAGGTTAGACAGAACAATCATCGCAGACGGTTGCATTATACACGCTAAACATATTGAACATTCGGTGATTGGGATTAGAGCTAGAATTGGCCAAGGCTCTATGGTAACCAATACGATTATGATGGGTAATGATGATTATGAATCGCTACAATTTGTGCAGGAAAACAATATTAAGGTATTGAAAGGTATCGGGGAAAATTGTAATATAAATAATGCCATCATTGATAAAAATTGCCGTATTGGTGATAACGTGACTATTGACGGAAAAAAACACACCGAAGATTCTGAAACCGAAAATTATGTTATTAAAGATAGTATTGTTGTTGTTAAGAAAGGGGCTACGATTCCATCTGGTACAGTTATCTAAGAAAACTTGATGTAGTCTAAAGTCAAAATCTCAAAACCCTTTGTTTTCGGAATTCCATAAGATTTTGGCGAATTTTAAAAGAATTGTTATAAGTTCAATATAAAATTGAGACATTATTATTTATTGCTTTTAATTTTATTAAATTCACATCTTAAACTTCCAATCCCTCACTAATACAATGCAAAATCAAAGAAGAGTAGTTATAGAAGCTGTTTCACCGCAAGTCAATTGTGGCGAACACTTCATCAAAAGAGTAGTCAACGAAATAGTTAATATCAATGCCAATGTTTTTGGCGATGGTCATGATATTATAGCAGCATCCGTTTTACACAAACATGAAAAAGCAAAAACTTGGAGCGAAACTAGATTAAGGCACATTGTAAATGATGAGTGGAAAGCAGCCTTTATGGTTGAAAAACAAGGGTTTTACAATTATAAGGTTCAAGCTTGGGTCGATTATGCTTTGAATTGGCAGCACGGAACTATAAGGAAAATCGATGATAACCAACACGTAATATCTGAACTTTTAGAAGGTGTAACCTATATAGAACCTTTATTGACTAAAGTTTCAAAAGATGATAAGGCCTACCTTCAAAATTGTATCAATGCTTTTTCTGATACAAAACGCTACGAGGAAGCTATAAAAGAAACGAAAAGCGAAAGGCTGAACCACATTTTCATAACCCATCCAAAAAAGCAATTTGCTAACGAATCCAAAGAACTTCAGGTTTATGTAGATCGTAAAAAAGCAAGATTCAGCACTTGGTACGAGTTTTTTCCACGATCGGCTTCCGAAGAAAAAGGAAAGCACGGTACTTTTAAGGATTGTGAACGGCTGTTGCCTAGAATCGCACAAATGGGCTTTGATACCTTATACTTTCCGCCGGTGCATCCCATTGGGGAAGTCAATCGCAAAGGAAAAAACAATACAACTGTTGCCAATGAAGGTGACGTAGGTTCTGCCTGGGGCATCGGTTCAAAATTGGGAGGACATAAAGATTTACATCCTGAACTGGGTACGGTTTCAGACTTTAAAAACTTGATAAAAAAAGCAAAAGAACACGGTCTTGAAATCGCGATGGATTATGCACTTCAAGCTGCACCAGACCATCCCTGGGTAAAATCTCACCCAGATTGGTTTAAATGGAGACCGGATGGCACGGTGCAATATGCCGAGAATCCACCAAAGAAATATCAGGATATTCTTCCCATCTATTGGGAAAGTGAGGATTATAAAAATCTTTGGAAAGAATGTCTTGACACCATGTTGTATTGGATTGACTGCGGTATTGAGGTGTTTCGAGTTGATAATCCACATACCAAGCCTTATTATTTTTGGGGTTGGCTTATTGAGCAAGTCAAGAAGAAACATCCCAATGTTATATTTTTGGCCGAAGCATTTACCCGACCAAAAGTGATGCAAC
Source organism: uncultured Flavobacteriaceae bacterium (assembly GCA_963803715.1). Classification (GTDB taxonomy): domain Bacteria; phylum Bacteroidota; class Bacteroidia; order Flavobacteriales; family Flavobacteriaceae; genus Psychroserpens. Next base: position 30,340 of record CAWDOF010000007.1, on the reverse strand, counting down.
GATTAGCAAAAGAAGGTTACACACAATCTTATACATATTTTACTTGGCGTACGGGAAAACAGGAATTTATAGAATATATGACCGAATTGACCCAAACCCAACAGAAGGAATATATGCAGCCAAATTTTTGGCCAAATACGCCAGATATAAATCCCTATCACTTACAGGGTGCAACCGAATCAAAATATTTACAGCGCTATGCCTTAGCAGCAACTTTAAGTTCTAGCATTGGTATCTATGGGCCTGTTTTTGAACAACGTATAGATGATGCCATTCCTGGTAAGGAAGAATATCACATGTCAGAGAAATTTCAGATATGTCATTATGATTGGTTTAAAGAAAATAAATTGACGTTGTTGATTTCTAAAATCAACGCACTTAGACATCAAAACGAAGCTTTACAGCAAACTAATAATATTAAGTTCTGTACCGTCCATAATGAAAATTTAATTGCCTTTTACAAATGGAACCACGACCACAGCAACGAAATTTTAATTGTAATTAGTTTAGACCAATACCAAGCACAACAAGGCAACGTGCAATTACCATTAATGGAACTAGGCGTAAGAGCTGGGCATAAGGTGCAACTTTCAGACCTAATCACGGGCAGTAGTTATAATTGGTACAATGAATGGAATTACGTGGAATTACATCCTGTTCTACCATTTCATATTTTTAAGATAAGTAAATAATATGGCCAAAAAAGAGAAAAAAAATACGGTTTTACAGCCTCCCTATGAGTTCAATGATCAATGGGAAGACCTACTTGAAAACAAGGAATTCTTAAAAGTTTTCCTTTCTGATGTGCTTGAGAACTATATCATTAAACAAAGATGGTATGGTGGCAAGGCCAGTAAATTGAAGTATATTGAGCTATCTGAATACTTTAGAATTCAGCAGCACGATGAGGTCTATTACGGATTGATTCTCGAAGTCAATTTCACCGAAGCGTTTTACCAACATTATTTTCTACCCATTGCATTTGTTTCAGATAAAAGTTTTGCGCAAGATGATCGCATACTACCAATTAGTATTAAAGGCCAAGAGGGCTTTATTATTGATGCCATAAATTTAGAATCTTTCCGAAAAGTGGTTTTTGAGCGGATTTTAACTGCGGTTCCAAAAGATACCACAAGGGTGCGTTACCAGAAAAGCGATTCATTTAAAGATTGTGAATATGAATCATCCCGATATATGGGGCTTGAACAGAGCAATACCTCGATTGTTTACAATGAAAAATATGTATTGAAATTTTTTAGAAGAATTTACTCAGACCGTAATCCTGATTATGAGATGAGCAGGTTTTTGTCAGATAAAAAAGATTTTAAAAATACGCCAGCCTATAAGGGCAGCATCCAAATTAAGGGTGTTGACAGTGTGAACATTACGATCGGTCTCATGCAGGAGATGGTAGAAAATCAAGGTGATGCATGGGAGTACATGCTAACCGAATTTCATAAGGTGTTTTGCAATTTGGAGTATAAAAATATCAATTGTAAAGATTTACCCTGCACCGAAGATTTTGGGCAGTTGAGCATTATGGATGTACCACCCCAGATTATAGATTGGGTGGGTTTAAATGTCTTCACTAAAATACAAAAGCTCGCTGAGCGTACTGCAGAAATGCATATTGCTTTAGGAAGTGAGTTTGAAGATACTTCATTTACCCCGACCCATTTCAACGGTGATTATACCGTTTGGCTTAAAAACAGGTTACTCTACCAATTTCAGAATCGATTGAATACCATTGAAAACAGTCTCCATAAATTGGACGGTCTGGCCTTGGAATTGGCGAATGAATTTTTAGAAAAAAAGAATATTATAAGAAAACGTTTTGTCGATTTTGATTGGACAAAATTAAAAGGAGAGCGCATCCGTGTGCACGGCGATTATCACTTAGGTCAAGTATTGATTACTGGAGATGATTTTTACATTCTCGATTTTGAGGGAGAGCCAGAAAGCACTATTAGAGATCGTAAAGTTAAGCAACCTCCACTAAAGGATGTTGCGGGAATGTTCAGGTCGTTTCATTATGCTATTTACGCAACTATTTTTAACAATATGGAATCCTACTCCCAAAGTCAGGAAGATTTATTTGAAGCTGGTGAGGTGCTTTATCAATATTTGAAAGGAGTTTTTCTAGGAACTTATACCATTAAGATTCAAGATGCCAATCTTAATATAGGCTATCAGCAAGAACGCATCTTTCTACTCAAATATGCCATGCTCGAAAAAGCTGTTTATGAGCTGGGATATGAGCTCAATTCTCGTCCACGCTGGGCAGTCATCCCATTAAAGGGAATTTCAAACATTATAAATAATTAGAATATATGGCAGAGGTTACTGTTTACAGTCGTTTTACAGATTTTGATATCAATTTATTCAAATCAGGGAAACACTATCGCTTATATGAAAAATTTGGATCGCACATCACTACTGTTGACGGTGTTGAAGGTGTTTACTTCGCTGTTTGGGCGCCTAGTGCAAAAATGGTTTCTGTAATTGGTGATTTCAACTATTGGGTAGAAGGAGAGCATAGACTTAACGTACGCTGGGATTCCAGTGGTATTTGGGAAGGGTTTATTCCGGGAGCTAAAATGGGAGAAGCTTATAAATATAAAATCCAGAGCAGCAATAATGATATCAAGACCGAAAAGGCAGACCCTTACGCCAGAAGAAGTGAGCATAATCCCAAAACCGCTTCCATAATATGGGAAGATGACTACGGCTGGAAGGATAAAAAATGGATGAAAAAGCGCAAAAAGAATAATGCTATTGATGCGCCATTTTCGGTTTATGAGGTTCATTTAAGTTCATGGCAACGCAAATCTGAAGGTAACAAAGTGTTAACCTATTCAGAAATGGCAGAAGAATTGGTGAGTTACGTTAAGGAGATGAATTTCACCCACGTAGAGCTAATGCCAGTGATGGAGTTTCCCTACGACCCAAGTTGGGGCTATCAAGTAACAGGCTATTTTGCACCGACCTCACGATTTGGTACTCCAGATCAATTTAAACTTCTGGTAGATAAATTTCACCAAAACGACATTGGTATTATCCTAGATTGGGTACCCTCACATTTCCCTGAAGATGCCCACGGATTAGGCTTTTTTGATGGTTCAGCACTTTATGAGCACCCCGATAAAAGAAAAGGCTACCACACCGACTGGAAAAGTCTCATTTTTAACTACGGAAGAAACGAGGTCAAATCATTTTTAATCAGTAATGCCTTATTTTGGTTAGATCAATATCACGCTGATGGCTTACGTGTTGATGCTGTTGCGTCCATGCTCTTTCTAGATTATAGTCGCGAGGATGGTGAGTGGGAGCCCAATATGTTCGGCGGAAGGGAAAATTTGGAAGCCATGGCTTTTTTAAGGGAAATGAATGAAGCAGTTTACCAGTCGTTCCCAGATGTCCAAACTATCGCCGAAGAATCTACCGCATTCCCAATGGTTTCAAAACCTACGTTTATGGGCGGTTTGGGCTTTGGCATGAAATGGATGATGGGCTGGATGCACGATACATTACAGTACTTTGCTAAAGAATCTGTATATCGAAAGTTCCATCAAAACGATTTGACCTTTTCAATGACTTATGCCTTTACTGAAAACTTTATGTTGCCACTAAGCCACGATGAAGTAGTGTACGGTAAAAAATCAATCTTAGGAAGAATGCCGGGAGATGAATGGCAACGATTTGCAAATTTACGATTATTGTACAGCTATATGTTTACCCATCCAGGAACAAAGTTATTGTTTCAAGGAGCTGAATTTGGACAAAGTAGTGAATGGAATTTTCAACAAAGCTTGGACTGGCATTTACTGCAATACAAGCCACACAAGGGAGTTCAGACGCTTCTGAAAGATTTAAACCAGCTTTATAAAACAGAACCAGCTTTACATCAAAAACAATTTTCTGCCGAAGGGTTTGAATGGATTGACTACAGCGACCATAAAAATTCGGTATTGGTTTATATTAGAAAGGGAGAAAATGAAAAGGACAATATCATCGTTGCGATAAACATGACACCGATACCTCGTGAAGCTTACCGTATTGGACTTCCGAAGAAAGGAAAACTCAAGGAAATCTTTAATAGTGACCTTAAAGAATATTATGGCAGTGGTGTTTATAAAAACAAACCATTGGTTTCAGAAAATCAGGTTTGGCACTTTAGGGACGATTCTGTAAAAATTGATATTCCGCCTTTAGGAATGGTGGCTTTTAAGTATTCAAAATAGATTTTACTTCTAAGGGATAAGATATTAATAACACTGGCAATTCAATGATATGCCTAGAACACCAAAAGATTTTTTTTTAAACTATGGCATCTCTGGCCTTGCGGTTATCGTTATTGTCATCCAGCTTTTTTTTGTAAACAAACGAAGTCTTAATAAATGGAAAGGTGGGGGCTATGGCATGTACACCGGAATTCATTATTATTTCGATCAAATACATATTACTGGTTTTTCTGTCGATTCTTTACTAAAAAAAAGTGATGAAATAAAACCTACTTTTAGTCGTCTAATGGTAATGCCAAATGACGAAAACCTTAAAAGCACAGCAGAAATAGTCCTAAAAGTAACTAAAGAGGACAGCATTCATATTCAAGTTTGGAAACCCACGATCAATTCAAGGAACGGGTTTTATTCAAGAGTTATGATCAATGAGATTCACTTGAAACGTCCTCAATTGTGAAATACTGGTCGGTTATAAAAGAAAAATTAGAGCACCCTACTGAACTTGCTAACCAATTGCTGCTTATAGTGCTTGGGGCTTATGCCTTTATAATGGCAGACCAAAATATAAGATGGAAAGTCCCATTGCTTTTTGTCGGACTTTTAACTTGGCTTTTTCTACGTCACAAAACCAAGCATCCTATAATATGGATTGTTCTGCTAACTCTTCTCTTTTCTGACCTTTATAATCTTTATTTTAGAGTAGCAAACCACCACTTCATGTTAACGTTTATGGTGCTTTCAATCATATCATACACTTATCATAATCGCAATGACGTACTTTTTAAAAACATCCAACTGCTATTGGTCATTGTTGTAATGACTTCAGCTTTTCAAAAAGTTTTTTCCAGCCAATTTATGTCAGGTGATTTCTATTATTACTTGTTGAGTAGAGGTTATATTTTTGATTTAATCCTTAATAATTTTCCAGAGTATTTAGAAATAATAGAAATTAATAATAAAAATATTCTGGCTTTGCAGGAAACAGACCCCAATTTGAGGCAAAGTATTGTTTTAAAGGATAGTCTGAAAAATATTAGTTTAATATGCCAAATTTATGCTTGGATTACAATCTTGATAGAATTTTTGGTAGCTCTTGCAATATTGTTTAAACCTAAATCTATATGGACTCACCTGCTTTTAATAGTATTAATTATAGGTATACTTTGTGCAAGGTTAGAAGTAGGTTTTATGTCTTTGCTTGCCATCTCAGGTTTGTATTTATGTGGCAATGTAAAGTTGAGACTGTTTTATACTATGATTGCTTTGGGTTGCCTTACATTTATCATTGCGAAGATAGGCTATCATTAGCTAAATCATAAGCCTGCTTTTATTTTCGTTTTTTTTATTATGTTTTCTTAGGTAGTAAAAGTTTAGCTTTTTTTAATTTAAATATATTGAATGCTAAGAAAGCTATTACCTTAAAATATACTAAACAGCTTTTAGCGAATAAAAAAGATATTAATGGTGCTTATTTATAAATCTATGACCATATAATTTGAGACTAAAACGTTTTCGTTGACAGGGATTTATAAATACATCCTACATTACTTTTTAACTCGCCTATTTTTCCTTTTTTTTACATAATTTTTTACTAATAATTATACTATGATTGTAAATACCGAGCTTGAACAAAAAGGTAATTTAACGCCTTCTAAAGTTATTGATTTTAAAAAGGATGTTGATACATTATTTTTCAGCACAGAGAATAATGTAGTATTACAGATAACCGTTCTTAGGGATAGCGTTTTAAGGTTTAGATATACAACTACAGGAACTTTTGAAAATGATTTTTCCTACGCCATTACTAAATATGCCAGTACGGGTTATAATCATTTAGAAATAGAGGACTTAAAAACGTTTTATAAAATTACAACGTCAAAATTGATTTGCCATATTTCCAAAGATAATTTGGGGGTTCAGATTTATGATGCTTCAGATAACAAGCTGATTAATCAGGATGAAATTGGTTTTCATTGGGAGGAAAGTTATCAATACGGTGGTAACATCGTAAAGATGAGTAAAGTTTCTAATGAGGGAGAAAGTTATTATGGCTTAGGGGACAAACCTAGCCATTTAAATTTAAAGGGGCGTCGTTTTGAAAACTGGGTAACAGATTCTTACGCTTACGGAAAGGATTCAGACCCCATTTATAAAACGATTCCGTTCTATACTGGTTTGCATCATAATAAGGCCTACGGTATTTTCTTTGACAATACGTTTCGCTCGCATTTTGATTTTGCACATGAGCGAAGAAATGTTACCAGTTTTTGGGCATTGGGAGGAGAGATGAACTATTATTTTATCTATGGACCGAAAATGAGCGAGGTTGTTGAGAGTTACACAGACCTAACCGGAAAGCCTCATTTACTACCACCATTGTGGGCTTTAGGCTTTCACCAATGTAAGTGGAGTTATTATCCGGAGAAGAAAGTTAAAGATGTTGCAGCAAAATTTAGAAAACTTAAAATTCCATGTGACGCCATTTATCTAGATATCGACTATATGGAAGGGTTTAGATGCTTTACGTGGAACAACGATTATTTTCCAGACCCAAAACGAATGGTCCAGGAATTGCTGGAAGAAGGTTTTAAGACCGTTGCCATAATTGACCCAGGTATTAAAATAGACAGCGAATATTGGGTATATAAAGAAGCACTCGAAAATGATTACTTCTGTAAACGAGCCGATGGACCGTATATGAAAGGTAAAGTTTGGCCCGGTGAGTGTCATTTCCCAGATTATACAAATCCGGAAGTACGTGAGTGGTGGTCAGGACTTTTTAAAGAACTTATTGAAGAAATTGGCGTTAAGGGGGTTTGGAACGATATGAACGAACCCGCCGTTATGGAAGTACCTAATAAAACATTTCCTGATGATGTGCGCCATGATTATGATGGCAATCCTTGTAGCCATAGAAAAGCGCATAACATTTATGGTATGCAAATGGCACGAGCTACTTATCAGGGCGTCAAGAAATCTATTTTTCCTAAAAGACCGTTTGTTATCACTAGAGCTGCTTACTCTGGCACTCAGCGTTATACCTCTACTTGGACTGGTGACAACGTCGCTACCTGGGAACATTTGAGTATCGCTAATACCCAAGCTCAACGTTTGGCAATGTCAGGTTTTAGTTTTGCAGGGAGTGATATTGGGGGTTTTGCCGAGCAACCGCAAGCCGAACTTTTTGTGCGCTGGGTTCAACTGGGAATATTTCATCCTTTCTTTAGGGTACATTCATCTGGAGACCACGGCGATCAAGAACCTTGGACTTTTGGTAAGGAAGCAACAGATATTGTAAGAAAATTTATTGAAATCCGTTATCAACTGCTTCCGTATTTATATACATCATTTTGGAAATACGTTGAAGATGGCACACCAATATTAAAGTCCTTGGTATTATTTGATCAAGAAGATGTTCAGACCCATTACAGAACCGATGAGTTTATATGTGGGGAACATATTCTAGCCTGTCCTATTCAGGAACCAAATGCCAAAGGAAGACGTTTATATCTTCCAAAAGGGAGATGGTATAATTTCTGGACTGAAAAATTAATAGAAGGTGGTGAGGAGCTATGGGTAGATGCAGATTTAGATACCATGCCTATTTTTGTAAAAGAAGGAGCTATTATTCCTAAATATCCGGTTCAACAATATGTTGGCGAGAAAAAAATCGAAACCGTTGTTTTAGACGTATATTATAAAGAAGGAAAGGAAGTTTCCCAATTGTTTGACGATGCCCATGATGGCTATGATTATACCAAGGGACGTTATAGCTTGAGAATTTTCAAGTTGACGGGTAAATCTAACGAATTAATCATTACTCAGCATAAAGAAGGAAAATTCATAACAGAATATGAGTCTTTTGAAATAAAAATTCACGGATTGCCGTTTGATATAATTGAAACCGAAATTGATCACGAGGTTAAAACTGTCAATATTTCTAACACAGACAAAATATCCTCATTTATAGTGGATAAGGAATTTACTGAAATCCATTTGATTGGTAAAAGTGATAAATGAAAGTGATAAGAAGTAATCGTAATAAAATTAATCGTTATTGCGATAAATGCTCTGACTTGATTTCTTAACTTTAATGGAATTTAAATATAGAATAATGAAACATAAAAAAATAATAACCGGATTACTAACACTTTGCCTAGTTCTTGCCTGCAAAACAAGCCCTTTTACAGGAAATAAAACTTTGGCATTTGTATCCAACGACTCCTTGTTTCCATCCGCTTTTGCTCAATATAATCAGTTTCTAACTGAGAATAATGTCGTCAATGGGACATCAGAAGCTGAAATGATTAAAAGAGTAGGTCAAAGAATTGCTGTGGCTGCAGAGCGTTATTTAACAGCTCGTGGATATACAGATTATTTAGATGACTACAAATGGGAGTACAACTTGGTTAAGGATGAAACTGTTAATGCTTGGTGTATGCCCGGTGGAAAAATTGTCTTTTATACTGGGATTTTGCCCATAGCTGAAAACGAAACTGCGATAGCAGCGATAATGGGGCACGAGGTAGCACACGCATTAGATAATCATGGCCAACAAAGAATGAGTGCATCGTACATACAGCAAGGTTTATCCGTAGCGGGTAATATAGCGCTTGACGACCCGCAAAAACGAGGATTGTTCAATCAAGCCTACGGGGTTGGTTCAAACGTACTCGGCATGTTACCGTTTAGCAGAAAGCATGAAAATCAAGCTGACGAAATTGGTATTTATCTTATGGCAATAGCAGGGTATAATCCAGATGAAGCAGCAGAATTATGGAAGCGTATGAAAGCTAACAGCGGTGGTCAAGCCCCACCAGAATTTTTAAGTACACACCCAGCCAACGATACCCGTATCAATAATTTGCAAAATTATGCGCCCCTGGCAAAGGCTGAGGCCAAAAAATATGGTGTGGATTCTTTCAGGCCTTTAGGGAAATTTTAATTGTCTTGATAAAAATAAATAGTAAATTACAAGCCGTTCAAGTTTTTGAACGGCTTTTTAATTAATGAGCCCATTATGCAATACCTAATACCTATTGCCTAATCCCTATTTTCCATTATAATGAACCAACCACAAAAAGGAAGCAAAAAACTACTCAATGCATGGGCGTTTTACGATTGGGCGAATTCGGTATATACTTTAACTATCGCGTCTTCAATTTTCCCTTTGTTTTATTCTGCATTATTTTTATCTCAAACTGAAAAAAATATTGAAGCCTTTGGTATGGTGTTCAAAAGCACGGCTTTGATTACCTACGTGACGGCTTTTACATTTTTGGTAGTTACTTTTACCTCTCCAATTTTGTCAGGCATTGCAGATTATGTAGGAAACAAGAAGAATTTCATGAAATTTTTCTGCTACCTCGGCGGGGCCGGATGTATAGGTCTATATTGGTTTGATCTGGAACAAATTCACTTAGGTCTCCTTTTTTATTTTATGGGTTTGTTAGGTTACTGGGGTAGTTTGGTGTTTTACAATTCATATTTGCCAGATATTGCTTTTCCAGATCAGCAAGATGCTGTTAGTGCTAAGGGTTTTAGTTTTGGATATGTGGGAAGTGTTATTTTACTATTAATAAACCTTGGTATGGTTTTAAGCCAGGAAACCGGTGAGGAGAGACTTGAGATGATGCGCTATTCATTTGTAACCGTGGGGTTATGGTGGATTTTGTTCAGCCAATATACCTTCTACATTCTTCCCAAAGGAATTTCTAAAGGTCAAAAGGTATCTAAAGCGATTTTATTAAATGGTTTAAAAGAGTTGAGACAGGTTTGGAATCAGTTAAAACTTAATTTAAGGCTAAAACGTTATTTATTAGCCTTCTTTGTTTTTAGTATGGCAGTTCAAACTATTATGCTCGTTGCGGTATATTTTGGGGAAGAGGAAATTGCATGGGGCGATGATGATGCCAAGACCTTGGGATTGATCGTAAGTATTCTTGTTATTCAGGTTGTGGCAATATTAGGGGCATTTTTGACCTCTCGTGCCTCCTCAAAATTTGGGAATATCAAAACACTTATCGTTGTTAATTTTATATGGATGGCGCTATGTTTTTATGCTTATTTTATGGAAACTCCCATTCAATTTTATATTGCTGCTTCCATTGTAGGCTTTGTTATGGGCGGTGTGCAGGCTTTAGCGAGATCTACCTATTCCAAATTTTTACCAGAAACAAAGGATACAACTTCCTATTTTAGCTTTTTTGATGTAGCAGAGAAAATTGGTATTGTTATAGGGATGGGCATATTTGCCACCATTGACCAAATAACCGGCAGTATGCGCAATGCGATTCTATTTCTATTTGTTTTTTTTCTTCTAGGAATTATTTTACTATTCCGAGTGCCTAGAGAAAACGTTTAGAATAATTATGTATGTTTGTTGAAATTTAAGTCTTAATTATGAAAAATATCGTTTTAAAATTTACGGGGTTACTTACCTGTTTGCTACTCTTTACCGCTGTCAACTGCGAAAACGAACCATTAGATGAAAATTTTTTTGAGGGACAAAACGCCACTTGTGCTGTTGCAACTCAAAACACAGCAGAAGCCGCATTAAATTTTCTTGGGGCAAATGTTGATAATTACGTGTTATTATGCGTCAATTACAGAGTGGCACTACAAGCTCAGATTCAATCATGCGGTGATGTAAATGGAACACTTCAAGCTGGAGTTGATGCTCTTGGCGATTGCTCTACCATAGATCAATCGGACACTTGCGAAACTACAACGACAGCAGCGATTGTTGCAGAAACCTCATTCAACTCAGCTACCGATGAGAATTATACAACTCTTTGCAACGCTTATAAAACTGCGTTGGAAAGCAAAATTGACGCTTGTGGTGATGAGGATGGAAGTATTCAGGCTGTAATCAATGGATTGGGGGATTGTAGTGGTACTACGCAACCAGAAGCGATGATTGTTGGGACTTGGAAGTTAACCAGCTGGTCGTCAGAGAACCCTTACGATTTAAATAACGACGGTACTCAAAGCGAGAATCTTTTAGATGAAATGGACTGTTATACCAATGAATTGCTCATTTTTAATGAGGACGGTACAGCCACTAGTGAATCGAACTCCTATGCTGAAATTTCGGTTGAATTAGTAGTAGGTACAGAAAACGATTATGATTTTACAATTGAATGTATTGATGAAATAGATATAACTAACGGAAGCTGGGAGGAATCAGATAATACGGTAACTTTTACATCCGATGGTCAAGAAATTATTATGACCCTATTTGATGATGAACTTTCATTTGTATTTCCAAGTGGTTTTATCTCTGTAAGCGAAGATGCATCGGTAGAGATTACTGAAGATTTGACCTTTATTTATACAAAACAATAAATAGTTAACTTTAGGGATTCCCGTAATTGAAAATTCTACTTTGTACTTAAGCCTATTTTAATCGTATCTTGGTACTATTAAAATTTTTGAAAATTATATGCGTATAAAATATCTGCTTAAAATTCATTTGGTCTTATCGTATTGTTTATTGTTTGTGATGTTCTTTTCTTGTGATAATGAACCTTACGAAGGTGGTTTCCCAGAAGACAATCTGGACGCTTGCAATTTAGCATTACAAAGCTCTACCGAGGCAGCCTTGAATTTTTTGAATGCCAACGCGGATAGTTATACCCAATTATGCACGGCTTACAAGTCAGCATTACAGATTCAAATTGCTATTTGTGGCGATACCGATGGATCTTTACAGGCTATAGTAGATACTCTAGGCAACTGTATTTATGATAATCTACCCGATAATTGTGAAATGGCCATTGAAGCAGCTAATTTGGCTGAATCGGCCTTTAATAATTCCTCATCAGAGACCTATATCCAATTATGCAATGCGCTAAAAGCGGCTTTGGAAAATGTTATCGATCAATGTGGGGACGAAGATGGAAGCATCCAAGCTCAAATTGATGAATTAGGTGAGTGTATGTTGAACGCTCTGGAGGTTGAGATTAATATAAATTTCGCAGAAACCTCAATTGAATTTGATATGGTATCAGTAGTTAACACCTCTGATCTTCTTCAGGTTTATGGCGAAACTTCCTCAGAAAATAATTATACCGTTTATTTTGAGATAGTTTCAGGTCAATCTGGCGTTAATATTATCAACGATAGTTTTGTATTAAATTACAATACGTCATATGTCCCTTATCCGGAAGGCGATGCACCCTTTTATTCTGAAATAGACGCCAATACCTCAGAAGGGATGACCGGTGCATTTTCTGGAAACATTATTGATGCGTTCGGTACCATTTTATTTATAGAAACTGCTGTAATTGATATTTCATTTTAGAAAAATTCTAATCATTGATATAAAAAGCCATCAAGAATGTTGATGGCTTTTAAATTTATTAATGATTTTAACTGGTTTACTTTATGCACTCCAAATATTTTGGGAAGAAGATAGCGTTGAAAAACTAATTCCCAATACTTCCAGAGCCAGAAACCTTCGTGTCCTCTTTTTGAGGTTTACCTTTATATTCAATATCACCAGAACCTGAAACTCGAGCTTTAAAATTTCCGTTGCAAACAACGGCTGCATCGCCTGATCCGGTTACTGAGACATCGGTATTGGTAGATTGCAGATCGAAACCATGAAAATCACCAGATCCCGTAACATCGGCTTCAAGATTATCAGTAGTTCCTTTAAGTGTTAAATCGCCAGAACCCGTAACATTGGCCTTTGTTGATGTTGTTTTGATGTCCAAAATCACATCTCCCGAACCTGTAATTGATGCAGAAAAATTCTCCGAGGCTATGACGCCTTCACTCCAAAGATCACCAGAACCTGATAAGGATACGTTATCAATAGATTCAAACGGAATGGTAATCTTTATGGTATTGTTTCTGCTCGTTTGAATGTTTTTTCCTTTTTCTGTTTTGACAATTAATTTGCCATCCCTGACTTCTGTAACTATAAATTCCAAAAGGTTTTCTTCGCCCTCTAATGTGATTTGCCCTTCCTTACCAGCAACCAGCATGTAATCGAATGATCCAGCACAATGAATACCTTCATAATCTGAAGTTGACCTCTTTTCTGTTTTAATCTTGCCGTTGCCTTTTACTTTTTTGCCTCCCCATTGCGCTTCTGCACATGAGAAGGTCATAACTGTTGCCACTACTAAAATAATTGTTTTCATAATTTTGATGGCCTCTCAAAAACCTCAGTATGAGGAATTTTTAAAAGGACTTTTTAAAGATTTGATTGATAAATAAATTTTTAATTTCTTTTAAACGTCACACTTCCATAATCAGATTTTATTCTAATCGAGTTTCCGCTGTTTGCATTTCCGTGGTAACCTTGATAATATTTGTCGGTGGATTCTATGCGTTTTTTTGTGAATTGAAAGCCTTCAGCATCTCTCAAAGCCGCATATTCCAAATCGATATCAAAACCGAAATAATAGTCAGCATCATAGCCAATGGTTATTCCGTTGTAATCTGATTCTATATTTATGTTGCCGGCATTGGCGGTCATTCTTTCAATTTTTATTGAGCCGTAATCTGCATGGATATTTACATTTTTATAAATAGTACCCAGTCGCAAAGTCAGATAATCCCCGTTGCCATCAACATTATTAACGTTGTTGATTTTAACCGAACCATAATCACAATGGTATTGAATATTTTCGGCTACTTCAACTTCAGACTTGGTGTAATCTGCCAGGATTTCCAAATTATTTGTTTTTGCTACTGTAAAACTACTGTAATCGGCATTTATTTTTCCGCTTTTTATATATTCAAAATAACAGTTATTGGTGTAATCAAAATTAATAGTGTTTCCATCTGCCATTAATTCCTTTGTGGTTATTTTTCCATAGTCGCAATTTAGGTCGGCTCTTCCTTCCAGACGGTCTAACGTAATGCTTCCGTAGTCATTATTTAATTCTACGTTATTAGTTATCGGGAGTTTGATAAAGTAATTGATTTCCATATTCACATTATTGTTTTTTCCCCAGTTCCACCAAGAGTTGGATTTACTTTTAGTGAACAACGTCTTAGCAGAAACCAATTCCGACGATGCACTGAAATCTACTGAGATATCATCGAGTTTTTCTCTTACGTCATCTTCATCATTTCCGTTTGTTTTGATACGTATTTCAAAACTAATGGAAGACCCTTCATAAGTGGTAACGTTAATATTTCCATAGCTATTGCTGATTTTCAACGTAGCATTTTTGGCAACCGAAAATTCCTTTTTTATGGTTTTTTCCTTGGTGTGTTTTCCATTCCAATTCTTATCTCCATTCGCGAACCCCATCGCTGGAGCAATTAAAAATACTAGAAAAAGCTGAATTATTAATTTTGTCTTCATTGTGGTATCAAGGTATTAGATTGTATTTTGTAAGGGATTTAATTCTTTTAGATTTTCAATGTCTTGCATAACAGATTCCAAAACATCTACTCGGCTTTGAAAATTGGCGATCATGGCGTAAATGACACGTTTATCGTTTCCACTTTCGGTCAAATCCAGTTTAAGCATTTTATAATCCTCTTCTAAAAGATCAAGTTGTTTTAAAGCATCATCAATGAGCTGATTTGTTTGAGGAGAGCGCTGTGCTTTTAAAGCCACCAGTTCCGTCTGGATAGCGTTTGAAAAGAAGGATTGGGTTTTTGAATATTCAGGAGATACGCTAGCTAGACCTTCTAATTTCTGCTCGTTATTAAATCCAAAGAAAAGGCCAAAACAAATAATAATACTCGCTGCCACGGCTAAGAAAGAATTTCTATACCAGTTGCTATGAAGAGTTCTTGATTGATTAGAATTTCTCTGTAACTTCTCTAAAAACCGATTTTGATGCCCGCTATTTGGGGCTTCGGTATCAAAATCGTTTTCCAGCCTTTTGAATAATGTAATTATCTTATCTTTTTTCATATAAAATTTCAAATTTTCATTCCCATTAACGGGAATCTCTATCGTTAATCCATTAGTGGCTCCATGTTTTCTCTCAAACTTGCCTTTGCCCTTGAGATCATTGTTCTGCAATTTGCTGGAGTTATTTGCATAATCTCACATATTTCCTCATAATCAAAACCTTCAATCAAGTGTAGCGTTAAACTTATTTTATAATTGTCCTTTAACAGGTTCATAGTTTTAAGGATTTGTTTTGCTTTCTGATTTTTAAACTCATGCTGTTCTTCAAAACCATTGCCTTCATCCTCAATTTTATAAAGTACATCGTCTAAGGGCACATCAGGATTTTTCATTTGCTTTTTATAATGATAAATACTGTTGTTTATAACGATTCTTTTCAACCAAGCTCCAAACATATCATAATCCTTGAGGCTGTTTAATTTTGTAAAGGCCGACAAAAACGAATCTTGCATAATATCCTCTGCCTCAATCTTGTTTTTGACAATGCGCAAAGATGTATTGAACATGGCAAAGTAATATCTATTATAGACTTCAAGTTGTGCCTGTTGATCGCCCTGCTTACATTTTTGTAAGAGTTGCTTTATATTTTGATGGGTTAGTGTCAAAAAAACAAATGCTTTGGAATAAAGATAGTGGTCATTTTGAAATGTTACACTTTCACATAAAAAATCTTTTTAAAAGAATAAATTAATGGCATAACTATTGAAAACTATTAACAGTAAATCATATATTCTATCTGTAAGGGTTTGAAAATCAATAGGAGGTAGAAGTCACACGATAAAATAAAAGTAGCATTCTGAGAAATTATGACAGAATGACCAAAAATATACTATGGCGAAATCAAATTTTTTAAGTCTTGACAACTTGTCATTTCAGGATTTTGATGAAAATTCAGAATTAATCCCTTTAATGACGCCCGAAGACGAAGCAGAAATCAACAACGAACTCTTACCAGACAGCTTACCAATTTTACCACTGCGTAACACGGTTTTGTTTCCTGGAGTTGTTATTCCGATTACAGCAGGTAGAGATAAATCCATTAAACTTATTAATGATGCCAATCAGGGCAATAAGGTTATTGGCGTGGTTTCTCAGAAGGATGAAACCATTGAGGATCCTACCGCAAAGGATATTTTTAAAACAGGTACGGTAGCTCGAATTTTGAAAGTTTTGAAAATGCCAGATGGTAATACTACAATCATCATCCAGGGTAAAAAACGTTTTGAAATTGAAGAGGTTGTTTCTGAAAACCCTTACATCACCGCAAAGGTAAAGGATGTTGCAGAGGCTAGACCAGCAGATGGTAACGAAGAATTTCCTGCAATTATAGACTCTATAAAAGATTTGGCGCTACAAATTATTAAGGATAGTCCCAATATTCCTTCAGAAGCGTCTTTTGCTATTAAAAATATTGAAAGTAACTCGTTTCTGGTAAACTTCGTATCGTCCAATATGAATCTTTCCGTAGAGGAAAAGCAAAAATTATTGGAAATCAACGACCTCAAGGAGCGCGCCCTGGCAACCTTAAAATATATGAATATTGAGTTTCAAAAACTAGAACTCAAAAATGATATTCAGTCTAAGGTTCAGAGTGATATGAGTCAACAGCAGCGGGAGTATTTTCTGCACCAACAGATGAAAACCATTCAGGAGGAATTAGGTGGTGGCGTTTCTTCTGGTGAGGAAGTTGAAGAAATGCGGGCTCGTGCCAAAAAGAAAAAATGGGATGAAAAGATAGCAGAGCATTTTAAAAAGGAACTTGCTAAAATGCAGCGAATGAATCCACAGGTGGCCGAGTTTTCGATACAACGTAACTACTTGGATTTATTTTTGGATTTGCCTTGGAATGAATTCAGTAAGGATAAGTTCGACCTTAAACGCGCCATGAGAATTTTGGAAAGAGACCATTATGGATTGGATGATGTCAAAAAACGAATCATAGAATATTTGGCGGTTTTAAAATTGCGAAACGATATGAAATCTCCTATTCTTTGCTTATACGGCCCACCGGGAGTTGGTAAAACGTCTTTGGGCAAATCTATCGCAGAGGCTTTAGGAAGAGAATATGTGCGTATGTCCCTTGGTGGACTGCGTGATGAAGCGGAGATCCGTGGTCATAGAAAAACCTATATTGGTGCCATGCCTGGGAGAATATTGCAAAGTCTTAAAAAAGCAGGGACGTCCAATCCAGTTTTTGTTTTAGATGAAATTGACAAACTATCAAACTCAAATCAAGGTGATCCTTCCTCAGCGCTTTTGGAAGTTTTAGACCCAGAACAGAATAGTGAGTTTCACGATAATTTTTTGGAAATGGGTTTTGATTTGTCAAAAGTCATGTTCATTGCCACCTCAAACACATTAAATACCATTCAGCCTGCTTTACGCGATCGTATGGAAATTATCAATGTAACCGGCTACACAATTGAGGAAAAGGTTGAGATTGCAAAACGTCACCTACTTCCTAAACAATTAAAAGAGCATGGCTTGGACAGCAGTCATTTAAAGATTGCTAAACCCCAACTCGAAAAAATTGTTGAGGGCTACACCCGCGAATCTGGTGTAAGGGGGCTTGAAAAACAGGTTGCAAAAATGGTAAGACACGCAGCAAAAAATATTGCCATGGAAGAAAAGTATAACCTTAAGGTAACCAATACAGATGTTATTGAAGTTTTAGGTGCTCCAAAATTACAACGCGATAAATACGAAAATAATAAAGTAGCGGGAGTGGTTACAGGTTTGGCATGGACCAAAGTTGGTGGGGACATCTTGTTTATTGAGTCCATTCTTTCAAAAGGAAAGGGTACGTTGACCATTACAGGAAATCTTGGCAAGGTTATGAAGGAGTCTGCAACTATCGCCATGGAATATATAAAGGCCAATGCTGATGAATTTGGTATTAATCCAGAAGTTTTTCCAAAATACAATGTTCATATCCACGTACCAGAAGGGGCAACGCCAAAAGACGGCCCAAGTGCTGGTGTGACCATGTTAACATCTTTAGTATCTTTATTTACGCAACGTAAGGTCAAGAAAAATTTGGCCATGACGGGTGAGATAACGCTGAGAGGAAAAGTGCTTCCTGTAGGTGGAATTAAGGAAAAGATTTTAGCGGCAAAACGCGCCAGAATAAAGGAGATTTTACTTTGCGAAGATAACAGGCGTGACATTGAGGAAATAAAACCTGAATATTTAAAAGGGTTAACCTTTCATTATGTGAGTGATATGAGCGATGTTTTGAAACTAGCATTAACCAAACAAAAGGTTGATCGAGCGAAAGAGTTATAAAAAAAACTGGCAACAATTTGTTGCCAGTTTTTTTATCCCAAAAATAAAACTAGCATACATTCGTTTTAAGATAGATTTATTTACTTTGCACAGATTTATGCTAAAGGGAATTGCTACCATTTTTTGCTTGTTTTTATCGGGCTCTTGTCTTGCACAATTGGGTGGTGAATCTACTTACCAATTCCTTAATTTAATTGCATCGCCACGCCAAGCAGCTCTAGGCGGAAAGGTAATTACCAATTACGATTATGATGTTACAGGTGGGTTATTCAATCCAGCCTCAATCAATACCGAAATGGACAATCAGCTGGCCCTCAATTATTCCAGTTATTTGGGAGGTATTAGCTACGGCACTGCTGCTTATGCTTACACTTGGGACCGACACGTACAAACATTTCATTTTGGAGTGTCCTATATTAATTACGGTACTTTTGATGGTTACGATTTAAACGGTGTTTCTACTGGAACATTTACTGGTAATGAGGCGGCAGTTTCGGCAGGTTATGCTTATCAAATTCCCTTTACAGATTTCTATTTGGGCGCCAATTTAAAGGTCATTACCTCAAAACTAGAAATTTATAATTCCATAGGAATAGCGGCCGATTTTGGAGCTATGTATATCAATGAAAGATTAGACTTTCATGCGGCATTGACAGTTAGAAATTTAGGCACACAAATAAAGACCTACGCTGGCCTAAACGAATCCCTACCTTTGGAAGTCAATTTTGGTCTATCCCAAACTTTAGAGAATATGCCTTTGCGTTGGCATTTAACCTTTGAGAATTTACAGCAATGGCCTATCGGATTTAGCAATCCATCTCGCGCAACAACCGATTTGGACGGTAACCAAACCGAAGAGGAAACAAGTTTTTTAAATGAATTATTGAGGCATACCATTATTGGGGCAGAATTATTTCCAGACCGTGGATTTAATATAAGACTTGGTTATAATTTTAGAAGGGCAGAGGAATTACGTATTTTAGAGCAAAGAAATTTTTCTGGACTCTCATTTGGATTGGGCATTAAACTGAACAAAATGCGCTTTAGTTATACCCATGCAAGATATTCTGGTGCGTCTAATGCCAATTTTTTCGGTTTGCAGATAGATTTGAATAAATAAAATGGTAGGGTAAGTAGAGGTTGGTCCTTAAAAAATCTAAAAAAAATATCTCCGGTTTGTGATGAGCGTGGTCGAATTAGAGCGGATTAATAAATAAGATTGCCACATTCTTGCTAACGAAAATCAAATATTTTTAATGAAAAAAATAACCATAGCCATAGACGGATTTTCCTCAACGGGAAAGAGCACAGTAGCTAAACGATTAGCAAAAAGTTTGGGCTATGTTTATGTGGACACCGGCGCTATGTATAGATCGGTGACTTTATATGCGGTACGACACCATCTAATTTCAGAAACTAATTTTAATAAAGAAGGTTTAATTGCAAAGCTCCCCCAAATTAAAATCGACTTTAAGTTCAATTCAGAATTAGGGTTCGCAGAAGTTTACCTTAATAATGAAAATGTTGAAAAGGAAATAAGAAGTATGGACATCTCCGGTTTTGTTAGCCAAGTAGCAACTATATCTGCCGTAAGACAAAAATTGGTTGAACAACAAAAAGCTTTTGGAAATGATAAAGGCGTTGTTATGGATGGCCGAGATATTGGTACGGTTGTTTTCCCTAATGCCGAGTTAAAATTGTTCATGACCGCTTCGGCAGAAAAGAGAGCCCAACGGCGTTACGATGAGCTTATTGAACGAGGCGATGAAGTGACCTATCAAAGTGTTTTAGACAATGTGCAATCTCGTGACTTGATTGACAGCACAAGAGAAGATTCACCTCTAGTCATGGCAAATGATGCCATTAAGGTTGATAACTCTAATATGACACTTGATGAACAGTTTAATTATATTCTAGAGCTTTCGAAAGAAAAAATTTCTTCATCTGATAGAACAATTCGGATTCCGTCCAAAACTCGAAATAGATTAAATAAAAAGAGATGGTTCTTCCGATAAAAACGCATCTCAATCTTCAGCTATTCAAAAATTTTATTCCTCTTGTCTGTACGCGGTGCCATCTACATCGACAAATAATCTTCCGAAACCATTTTCTATAAATGTATCGTTGGGGTTACCCATATTATCTAACATGATAATAGCATCCTCGGCATTTTCAATAGCGTTTTCTGTAATAGTGCCAGAGACTGCAAGCAAAACGATAGCGGTTTCCGCATCATTAGTCACTGTAAATTTAACGTAAGCTGAAAAATTATTTCCCACACCAGAATTAAATGTATCGGTTACATTAGGGTAGGAGGCAACCCTATTTTCAGTACCTGAAAAACTGAAGGTTCGGTTTTCCGGATTCAAATTTGAAAATGAAAAAGTAGTCGTAAAAAAAAGCAGTGCCAATATTAAGGTCATCTTCAATATTAGTGGCAGCGAATTGGTGGGTGTCAAATAAAAAAGAGCCTTAAATATTTGGCTGTTCAATACCATCCCTAAAAGTGAAACCAAGTTGTTGAAGCGTGGCGATTAATTCTGGGGTAACAAAGTTCTCAACGAGCAGTTGTACATCTTCTTCTTGCTCAGAAGGAGAATCGTCATTTTTGCTACAAGAAAATGTTGTGATTAAAAGAATTGATAACAATAAAAACTTAACTGTTTTCATGCTTTGTATTTTAGTTACAACCCTGAATCGAAAAACTTTTAAAATGTTATCAAAAAAAAAGCGACCGTGCGGCCGCTTTTAAATTTACTGCTTAAACTATTTAAACATTTGGGATAATAAGTTCTTGATCAGGATGAATCAAATCTGGGTTTTTAAGAATATCAGTATTGGCCTTAAATATTTTTTGGTACTTAGAGGCATCACCATAATATTGTTTGGCGATTTTGCCTAGGGTTTCTCCACTTTTTACGGTATGCCTGTGAAAAACAGAAGTGTCTTCTACTTTAATATCTGCCATGATATCGCTGGGATTTTCACCACCGACCGCTTTTATTTCATCCCATAAAAGGTTTTTTTCATATTGAGTATGGGCGGTTCCACGTACTTCTAATTTTCCGTCCTTAACTTGTACATCACCATTCTTGATGTTTAATTTTTCGCCTAAATCCAAGACGCTTTGATATTTTGACTTAACCATAATTTTTGTTTTAATTTACATTTAAAGTAAGAATCTAAATATATGTATTAAAGACTTAAAGTTTCAACTTAAGAACTGAGCCATTTTTTTATTTCTGAATTTCAATAGTTTAGATTAGTTATTTATTTTGAAAAATGAATGAAATAATGTACTTTTGCACTCCTTTTTAGCGACAATGAAAGATAAATGGGATTTTTAAAAATTTAAACAATAACACTTCTGTGCGTTAGTCGCTTAATACTTTCAAAAGCACACAGAATACAAATTAGTATTCAGCAAATGTCTGAAAAAGAAACAAAACAAGCAGAACCTGAGGTTTCGGGTGAAGCTACAACAACAGAAACAGCAACTGTAGAGTCAAAAGAAACTACAGAAACACAAAAAGCAGATGAGCCTAAATTATCTCCAGCTCAAGCAAACCCAGAAAAATTTCTTGAGGATTTTAATTGGCACAACTACGAAGAGGGCATTGACCCTGTAGATGATAAGCAATTAGAGGAATTTGAGAAATTGGTTTCTGAGAATTTCGTCGACACCTTAGATGATGAGGTAGTTACAGGAGAGGTCATTCATTTATCAGATCGTGATGCTATTATTGACATCAATGCAAAATCTGAAGGTGTAATTTCCCTTAACGAATTTCGTTACAATCCAGATTTAAAGGTCGGGGACAAGGTAGAGGTACTTATTGACGTGCGTGAAGATGCGACGGGTCAATTGGTTTTATCACACAGAAAAGCTAGAGTAATCAAGGCTTGGGAACGTGTAAACAATGCACATGATAACGGTGAGATTGTCAATGGTTTTGTAAAATGCAGAACTAAAGGCGGGATGATCGTTGATGTATTTGGTATTGAAGCATTTTTACCGGGATCACAGATTGATGTGAAGCCTATTCGTGATTACGATCAGTATGTCAATAAAACAATGGAGTTTAAAGTGGTAAAAATCAACCACGAGTTTAAAAACATCGTTGTTTCGCACAAAGCACTTATTGAAGCTGATATTGAAGAACAGAAAAAAGAAATCATCTCTCAATTAGAGAAAGGCCAGGTACTTGAAGGTACAGTTAAAAATATTACGTCTTACGGAGTATTTGTTGATCTTGGTGGGGTTGATGGTTTAGTACATATTACGGATCTTTCATGGTCTAGAATAAATCATCCAAACGAGATTGTAGATCTTGACCAAAAATTAAACGTTGTTATTTTAGATTTTGACGAAAATAAATCTAGAATACAATTAGGTCTTAAACAATTGACCAAGCATCCTTGGGAAGCACTCGAAGATAAAGTCAAGATTGGCGATAAGGTTAAAGGTAAAGTTGTGGTCATTGCAGATTACGGCGCCTTTGTTGAAGTAGAAGAAGGAGTTGAAGGATTGGTTCACGTTAGTGAAATGTCATGGTCAACCCATCTGCGCTCAGCTCAGGATTTTGTAAACGTAGGTGATGAGATTAACGCTGTTATCTTAACTTTAGATAGAGAAGACCGTAAAATGTCTCTTGGTATCAAACAATTAACTCCAGACCCATGGACGGATATTACAACTAAATATCCTGTTGGTTCTAAACATTCTGGGATTGTAAGAAACTTTACAAACTTTGGTGTTTTTGTAGAATTGGAAGAAGGTATCGATGGTTTGATTTATATTTCAGACTTATCTTGGACCAAGAAAATCAAACATCCAAGTGAATTCTGTAATGTAGGAGATACATTGGATGTTGTGGTATTGGAATTAGATGTTGAAGGACGTAAATTATCTTTAGGTCACAAACAAACTGAGGAAAATCCATGGGATAAATACGAAACTGAATTTGCTCTTGGTACAACACATACTGCCGAAATAGGAGAAATTGTTGATAAAGGTGCTACTATTGATTTTAACGATGATATTGTTGCCTTTGTACCATCACGTCACTTAGAAAAAGAAGACGGTAGCAAATTGAAAAAGGGCGAAAAAGCCGAGTTCAAGATTATTGAGTTCAATAAAGAATTCAAACGTGTTGTAGCTTCGCATACCGCAATTTTCAGAGAAGAGGAAATAGCAAATGTAAAAGCAGCTGTTAAGAAACAAGAAACTCAAGCAGCAGAAGCAAAACCAACTTTAGGTGATGCTAACGACGCTTTACAAGCGCTTAAAGATAAAATGGACGGGAAGAATTAATCCCAGACGTTTGAAAGTAAAAATTTCAAATCTTTAATATTTAGAAGAGCCCCATGGAAACATGGGGTTTTTTTTATGAATAATCTTCGCTCTTGGAGATGCAAGAAAGGGCTAATAGAAAATACATTGCAAACAAATAATTTTAAACTAACTTTGTTTTTAAATGAGTTGGATTTTATTATGAGTCAAAAAGTACTATTAAACGCTAAGGAAGTTAATATTATTCTTCACAGATTGGCGTGCCAACTTATTGAGAACCATAACGATTTTTCAGAAACGGTTTTGATAGGGCTTCAGCCGAGGGGAAAATTCCTTGCTGATCGTTTGGCAAAAATGCTACGGCAAGATTACAAGATACCTAATATACAGCTCGGGCATTTGGATATCACTTTTTTTAGGGACGATTTCCGCAGAGGGGAAAAGATACTGGAAGCCAACACTACCGAAATCAATGTCGTTGTAGAGAACAAAAACATTGTTTTTATTGATGATGTGTTATATACCGGTCGAAGTATTAGAGCGGCTTTAACTGCTATACAGTCTTTTGGCAGGCCTAATGAAATAGAATTGTTAACCTTAATAGATAGGCGCTTTAGCAGGCATTTACCCATTCAACCTAATTATCGTGGTCGCCAAGTCGATGCTATTAATGAGGAAAAGGTAAAAGTAAATTGGTTAGAAAACGAAGGGGAAGACGCGGTGTATTTGGTAAATAGTTGAAATTAGAATTTAGAGCCATGAGCTAAACTAAAAATTAAAAACTGCCGGCTTAAAAAAGAAGATTTAAAATATGAGCGAATTAAGTGTTACTCACTTACTAGGAATAAAACACCTTAACAAGGCCGATATCAAATTGATATTTGAAACGGCAGATTATTTTAAGGAGGTTATAAATAGACCGATTAAAAAAGTACCCTCACTTAGGGATATTACTATCGCCAACTTGTTTTTTGAAAATTCCACTCGCACAAAGTTATCTTTTGAGCTTGCTGAAAAAAGACTTTCTGCAGATGTCATTAACTTTTCTGCATCCCAATCTTCAGTAAAAAAAGGAGAAACGCTTATTGATACCGTTAACAATATCCTGTCTATGAAAGTAGATATGGTAGTGATGCGTCATCCTAATCCTGGCGCTGGGGTATTTCTTTCAAAACATATAAACGCAAGTATTATTAATGCAGGAGACGGTGCACACGAACATCCTACCCAAGCCCTTCTGGATAGCTATTCTATAAGAGAACGTTTAGGGGAGGTTAAGGGGAAAAATGTGGTTATTGTTGGTGATATTTTGCACAGTAGGGTCGCCTTATCCAATATCTTCGCCTTGAAACTACAAGGTGCCAATGTTATGGTTTGTGGTCCAAAAACACTTCTACCAAAATATATTGGCACCCTCGGTGTAAAAGTTGAAACCAATTTGATGAAAGCTTTAAATTGGTGCGATGTGGCAAATATGTTACGCGTTCAAAATGAGCGCATGGATATTAGCTACTTTCCTTCAACCCGTGAATATGCGCAACAGTATGGTATTAATAAAAAAGTACTTAATTCTTTAAATAAACCAATCACAATAATGCATCCTGGCCCGATAAATAGAGGCGTGGAAATTACAAGTGATGTTGCCGATTCAGACCAATCCATTATATTAGAGCAGGTGCAAAATGGTGTTGCCATTAGGATGGCGGTCATTTATTTACTCGCACTAAAAATTAAACACTGATTCTATGATTATTGATAAGCAAGAGAACATCGTTATTATTACCCAAGAAAAAATCGGAATAGTTGAACTAGTAAAAAAAATTCAACACGATTATGATACTTATAAAAACAATAACATTATTGTAAATATAAACACACTTTCAAAAGTAAGCGTTGGTCAAATTGTTGAGTTTTTGCAATTGAGCAATAAGCATCGTCGTAATAAGCATTCATTTGTAATAGTTTCAGAATCTGCTAAATTGAGCGAAATACCAGATGAAATTGTTGTCGTTCCTACCCTTAAAGAGGCACATGACATTATTGAAATGGAAAGTATGGAACGAGACTTGGGTTTTTAGAATCAGTTAAAGGGATTTATATATTTAATCTAAAAATCAGTTCAAACTTTCTATGAAACTTACTATTCTCGGTTGCCATAGTGCCACGCCAAAAGTTGGGCATAGCACAACATCACAGATATTGGAGATTAGAAACCACACGTTTTTAATTGATTGTGGCGAAGGCACTCAAGTAGAACTACGTCGAAGAAAAGTAAAGTTCGGTAAAATTAAGCATATATTTATCTCCCATCTTCACGGCGATCATGTATTCGGCCTTGCAGGACTAATTTCAACTTTTAATTTATTGACTAGAGAGGCAGACCTTCACGTATATGCACCCAAAGGTTTAAAAGAAGTTATAAGTCTGCAAATGAAATTGGCAAAATCATGGACCAGCTATGAGCTCATTTTTCATGAATTGACTTCAAATACCTCAGAATTGATTTACGAGGATAATAAGGTTGAGGTTTTTACCATTCCTTTAGAGCATCGGGTTTATACCAACGGTTTTCTGTTTAAGGAAAAATTAGGTGAACGCAAGCTAGATGTTGATGCGGCAATTAAAAGTGAAATTGATGTAGCTTTTTATCGAAAATTAAAACAAGGCTTCGATGTAAAGAACAAAAATGGAAAATTAGTCAAAAATGAAAGCGTTACAATTGCCCCAAAACCCCCTAAAAGTTTTGCGTTTTGTAGCGATACCATGTATATCGAAAGTATTGTTCCTTTAATAAAAAATGCCAATTTGCTCTATCATGAGTCGACCTTTCTTCATAAGGATACTGATTTGGCGGCAAAAACAAAACACAGTACAGCCAAACAAGCTGCTGAAATAGCCAAGCTTGCCAACGTTGGAAAGCTCGTACTAGGACATTACTCAACTCGTTATGGCGATTTAAAATTATTTAAAACTGAAGCTAGAACCGTTTTCCAAAATGTTGAATTGGCAAAAGACGGCAAGGAGATAGTGGTAGAATAATTTTGAAGTCTATTTTTAGTACTGACTAATAGATTAAATCACACGCAAAATTAAAAGTGACAATTTTTTACAAGGGTAAGTAAGTTTATAAGTCGATATAACAATCATATGGATTTATAAAGAGCAAAACAAACTTAAAATATTATGTGTTTGTAACTCCTACAATTTATAAAACCGAACTATCAAAAATTACGTATATTTAATTGCTTGGAGATTTTAAGCGCTTTGAATCAGAAAGTTTTAACGTTTTAAAAATGTGTATTTTACAGTTTTTTTTAAATTTAACATAAATAGTGTTTTTTTGACGACATTATATGCTGAATATCAAGTATATTTTGAAATTTAATTTATTCCATTCATCTTTGTAAGTTCCCTCAAAATTTTTAAGATTAGAATGTAGTTAGTATATAAGTTTTACTGGTTTTTTTGTCTATGATTTATAATAAATAAAAAAATTCAAATTGAGAAATATGAAAATAAAATACATTATAATTATATTTTTAGTTTTTATGAGCTTTAGGATTGGAGCGCAGATTTCTGCCTCACCTACAAGAACAACTACGGATTTTACAGTAACCGTTACAGACACTGCTGGAAATTTTGAGCCTAATGATGTGAACGATGACGATTTTTTTAGAGTTGAATTGTACTATCTGGGAACACCAAATTTAGGCAATACTACACTTTGGATAACCGATACTTTTGAATATATAAGTCCTAATCAAATGTCATTTAGGGTAAGAACAGCACAACCTTATGACCAGTATGGTTTATTATATGTCGCTGGCGTAAACACAAATATTGATATTAGATATTTAGCACCTACTTACAAGACTTTGAGAAACTCGAATGGAAGTCATAGCAGCGATCCACGTAGTGACAACGCCCCAAATAATGTTACCCGTGTTTCTGAAATATTCACAGATTGGGATAGAGGTGACGGTAACACATTTTGGAGGTCGAATGAATGGAGTAATTCAGACTTATCAACTTGGCCTAATAATCGGCATAATCTTCTGGCTTTTACTTACGGTGAAGGCGCAAGTGCAATCACTTATTCCACTGGTGTGGATGATCAGGAACTTATTGATAGAGGAATTAGTTTTGTTTCACAAAAATTTAAAGCATATTCATCCAATGGGGTTGAGGGTAGGACTAATAGAAATCATTATCTTGAATATGGCGACGCCGTTGATGGCGTAATTGCTAATAGCGAGCTAAGTCCACCAACAGAGGAAGATGAAGAAATAACCTCAAGCGAGATTCTCGGAGCTACAATATACAATTCGATAGTTGATGGAATTAATGGTCTTGATTTAGGTACTGGGATAACAAATTTCAATGTTGATGTTAGTGTTAGGTTTTTTAGCGGTAATGGTAAAGTAGGAGCTATACAGGATGATATACCTGATTTATTGATTACTCAAATTGCCGATGCAGGAGATAGTTCCAGAGATATTTATTATTATGCTGATGAAGATGGTAATGTTGTAGGTAGGCCAATATCCCTGAATATAAGGAAGGATGGTAATAGCGATGGACCGGCGATGCTCGCGAGATGGATTATCGATTTATTTCGTTTTCAAAATGGAATAAGTTTTAGTGATGCAATCCCAACAGAATTTGCTGATGGTCAAAATGACACAAAAACTATCAAAATGGCGGCTTTCAAGCTACAAGAGTTTGGAATCGTTAATCAAGCAAGTCTCGATAGCATCAATAATATTAATATGGCTGCAGGTGGTAATGCGGATATAGCATTTTTAGCATACAACAAGGATGCTTTTGACATTGCAGCACCGGATATCAATAGATTTCCGGTTTCCCAATTTGTCTGCCGATTAAATGCTGAGACCGATATTCAATTTAATGCTATTGCCAAAATTGATGGTAAGGCGGAGGGAGAGGCCTTAACCTCTCAAGAAGAATTGACTTACAAATGGTTCAAGTTCAACAATACAACGGGAGATACAGGTACTATGACCCCTTTTGCGGTTGGAGCTGTTTTAGATATAGATGATGTTGTTGCTAGCGATATTGGCACGTACAATCTCGAAATATCAAATAGTTTTGGTAAGGTAATTCTTCCAGTAAAGTTGGAGGAGGGTGGCACGCCAGCTTTTTGGAATGGCGTTGATAATTTTGATTTGCCAACTGTTTATAATAATGCAGGAATAAGTGTAGATCCAGGTAATCGCAACTTGATTTTTACAAATAATTACAATCATCCAGAGGAAACGTTGACGATGTGATTGAAGGTTGTAATTGTAGAGTACCTGCTGGAGAAGTAGCTACTATTCCCGAAAATTCTGTTTTGAAACTTTATGCAGAAATTACAATTGAAGATGAAGTGGATATTGTAGATTTAGATACTGGAAATATAATTGAAACGATCGCTAAAGGCGAATTATTCGTGGAGGACAATGCTAGTATACTCCAAACCAAGGATATCTCTGCGAATGAAAATTATGGTGTCGCCAATATACGTCGAGAAGCCGACGGCCTCCAACAATATGATTATGTCTATTGGTCATCACCTGTCGAAAACTTCAATATTAACGGTATTTCTGGTGGAAGCACACCACGGTTTTATTGGGATCCGTTAGCTTCAAACACTGGTGGAACAGCGGTTTCAGGTAACTATATATCTGCAAATGGAGTTACTATGAACTCTGGTATAGGTTATATCGTAAGGGTTCCTAACACAACCCCAACTTCCGACATTACGACGTTTACAGGAAAACCTACCAATGGCGATGTTACCATAGATATTGAGCCAACTTCAGGTCCTTACAATATTACTGATAGCAATTACAATTTGATTGGGAACCCTTATCCTTCATCTATTGACGCGCTTAAGTTCTTAAATGAACATGCCGTTACCGATTCCAAAATTGAAGGTTTTGTTTACATTTGGACACATAACGCAGCACCAACTGCCCAACCTAGTCCTTACTATGATAACTATGCCTTAAACTATGGAAACCAGTATTTTCAATATAACGGGACTAGTTCCAATCCACCCCAAACTCCAGCATTTAATGGCAAGATTGCTTCAGGTCAAGGTTTTTTTGTACAAGGTATAGAAACCCTAACAGCCCCGGTTGAATTGACTTTCAAAAATTATCTGAGATTCGATAGCTCCGATAATGATGCGGCTTACGATAATAGTGATTTTTACAGAAATGTTTCTACCAATAATGAGACTAATACTGAAAATAACGAATCGGAAAAACAATTAGTTTGGTTGAATCTAGCAAACGCCGAAAATATTTCAATAACCACTTTGGTAGGATACGTTGAAGGCGCAACCTACAACGAAGACATTCTTTATGATGCAAATGTCACCTCGGCCGATTTTTTAATTTATTCTATTATAAATAGCGAGAATTTTAGCATTCAAGGTAGGCCTTTGCCCTTTACCGATACAGATATTATTCCTTTAGGAATAACAGTTTCAGATAATGGTATTTATAGAATCGGAATAGATAATCTAGACGGCTCCATTTTTGTTGATGAAGAACAGGATATCTTTCTTGAAGACACTTATAACAATGTGATACACGATTTAAGGACTACACCCTATGCGTTTAC
>CAWDOF010000006.1:0-157623 GCA_963803715.1 uncultured Flavobacteriaceae bacterium | reverse complement strand
TAACCGAAGGCAGCGAATCGCCACTCGAAATCGTACTGCTAGCAAGCGCATCATTTATGGTATTAACCAACTGCTGATACTTTGGAATATCGCTATCAAAATTAATTTCTAAATTCATTAACCGTTCTGTTCTGTTCTGGTATGTAAAAATAAATATTATATTTATATTTACGTAAAAATTTCAAAATATATTTCTGATGGACATAATTTTGAAATGATTGATTCAAAAAATATAACATCCTAATTAATATCTCAATTGCATCTTAAATTATTTAAAAATGAATCGAATCCTACTCAAACTCCTATCCTTTTATTGTGTCTTCCTTATTACTGGCTGTGAAGAACAGAAGAAGGATTCAATTTCTAGAAGTGAAACTTCAAGCACTACGTTGAAGAATACTTTTAAGGAGGATTTCTTAATCGGAAATGCCTTAAATGAAGATATGGCATCTGGAAAGGATTCAATTTCTAGAACGATTATTTTGGAACAATTCAACGCGATTACCCCAGAAAATGTCATGAAAGCCGAACGCATCAATCCTGAACCAGGCGTTTATAATTTTAAACCCGCCGATGATTTTGTTGATTTTGGAAAGCAGAATAATTTATTCATTGTCGGCCACACCTTAATATGGCACAATCAAACCCCAGCTTGGTTTTTTACGGATAACGAAGGGCAACCAAAAACTAAAGAGGCGCAAATAGAACAGATGCGCAAACATATTGAAACTATTGCCGGCAGATATTCTGGCAAAGTAGATGCATGGGATGTTGTCAATGAAGTTATAGATAATGATGGCTCTTACCGACCAACCACTTGGGTCAATGGCATTGGTAATGGTGATACTTTAGTAAAAAACGCCTTTAAGTTTACAGAAACATATGCTCCAAACACAGAACTATATTACAATGATTTTAACGCTTGGCGACCTACAAAACGAGATGGTATTATGCGAATGATACGAATGCTACAAAAAGAAGGTGTGAGAGTGGATGGTGTCGGCATTCAAGGACATTGGGGACTGAATTACCCGAAAACCGAGTACATTGAGGCTGCCATAGATTCCTTCGCTTCATTAGGTGTAAAAGTAATGATTACGGAATTGGATATCGATGTATTGCCATTAACTAAAGAAGGTCAAATCATAGGAACAGGATTATTGCACCCGCAATACGACTTGGAAGAGTTCAAAACATTTTTAGACCCTTATCAAAATGGGTTACCAGAAGCTATGCAACAGCAATTAGCTAACAGATATGCTGAACTATTTAAAATATTTTATAACAAACGAGATAAGATAAGCCGAGTCACTTTTTGGGGATTACACGATGGCATGTCTTGGAAAAATGACTACCCAATAGCCAATAGAACCAATTACCCATTACTGTACGACCGCAACAAACAACCTAAAAAGGCATTGGAGGCAATACTTTCTACTAAAGAAGATTAATTAGAGCGAAGGTTATATGTATCACTTTTATATATTGAAACCTTCCCTTAAATAAATACCCTCTAAATATCGGCCTAATTGAGTTTGAAAATCGCGAACGGCCTATCATTATTTGCGATAAATACATATTGGTTGTTTTGTATGGTAACCAATTCCATATGCTTTGCATTTAAATCATTGTAAAAACTGATATCCATGTAAGGAGTCATGCCGCCTTTAGAATCTCCTAATAAGATATAGCCCACATTTGAATCATATCGAACGGTTTCAACCTCGGACTCATGTATGGCTCCAGAACCAATCACATCTAAATGTCCGTCTTTATTTACATCTGCAAACACAAAGGACATGGTAGGACCCAATTGAGCGGTGGTTGGCAAATGCTTGATGACAAATTCGCCATTTCCCTTGTTTTCCAAATAGACCGATTCAAATTCAGTGACCTTTTTGTGATAGGAATTCGCGATGACGTCCGCTCCATAAATATCTGTCAAGGTTGAATTGGCAAATTCTTTATAGGATTTAATTTTTTGGCTAACAAACGGATTTTGACTTGTGGAACATTCTTTACCTCTTACTGGCACTAAATTTCCATGATATAGTTTGCTCATAATCATATCGTAGTTCCCATCAGCATCGAAGTTATTTCCGTAAATATGTAGTGGTTTTTCTTTGGAAGGATGAAATTTGTTATTGCCACCAATGTTACCCACAAAATAATCCATATCGCCATCCTTATCAAAATCTATTTCCGAAATGGTATTCCACCAACCTTCCGTATCGGCTAATGATGTAATCGCTCTTTTTTCAAATTTTCCTTTCACGTTATCAAAAATGGTGATGGGCATCCATTCGCCAACAACAATCAAATCGAGGTCATTATCACCGTCATAATCAGACAAAATGATATCGTTTACCATACCTACTTCCTCAAAGTCTGGTGCTATTTCTTTAGTAACATCCGTAAATTTCCCATTTGAATTGTTAAGGATATACGACTTTGGAGATACCGGATATTTCCCTGGAATCACTCTACCCGCCACAATCAAATCCAAATCACCATCATTATCATAATCAAATGATACAACTGCTTTTGTGCTGGTTAGCATTTTCGGTAAGTTATTGGTCTTCGTAAAATTCCCTTTGCCATCATTCAGATACAGTCTATCTTGTAATAAAGCGTCATTTTCATTGAGCTCATAACCTCCACTTGCCACAAACAAATCTAAATCACCATCGCCATCCGCATCAAAAAAGTGGGCGCCATTATCTTCATAGCTTTTATCTGTTTCAAAAATACTCTGTTGGGTTTTATCAAAAGTTCCTTTACTGTTTTGAAGATAAATCTCAGCGGGTTGATTTAGTGCACCTCCTACAAAAAAGTCTGTCAAGCCATCCCTATTGATATCCGCTTGAGCAAATGCTGGGCCTTGTTGCGATTGTTTTTGAGGTAATAGTACTTGTTTTGAGAAGTCATTAAAGGTATTCTCCTCATGTTTGAAGGTGATGCCTAACGATTCAGGAGCCAATCTTTGGAAATTAGTTGGTCGTTCATACATCGTTTCAGCCCCTGATTTAGATATATCCTTCTCAAATGTTAGTTTTTGATTGGCTTTGACATTTTCCATAGTAGAGATTTTACCATCATTCCAAACGACTTCAATTCTATTTATCATTTCTTCATCACCAACTCCAAAATTTAAAATTGGAGACACGGAAGATTGATAGCCCCTTGATAAAAATAGTTCTTGATATTGTTGGGTGCTATCAGTGTACACTTTTATTTTTGAGCCAATTGCATTGCTGTTTTTACGATCACCAACGAGTTTGATATTTACAAAATTATAGGTTGCATTATTTTGATAGATACTGGCTTCATCTTCAAGATTATTCATGACTAAATCCAAATCACCGTCGTTATCCAAATCGGCATAAGCGACACCATTAGAATTAACTGCTTGATTTAAGCCCCAATCCTCCATTACGCGTTTAAAAGTTAAATCTTTATTGTTTTTGAAAGCATAATTCTGAAGTTTTTCGGAAGGCATGTTATCCAAGATTTTGTCAATAGGCATGTATTGCAATGAATCTTGTTTTGAGTCCAAATAATTTCCAAAATCCTGATTTGCAATCTCTCTTTTAATACCGTTGGTAATAAATATATCCTTAAATCCGTCGCCATCAAAATCTGCCATCAATGGTGCCCAACTCCAATCGGTTTTAGAGACACCAGCTACTTGGGCAACATCGCTGAAATAACCGTTACCATTATTTAAATTTAAACCATTGGACATGTAAGGATAATGAAATCCTGCTTCCACGATCCACCAAAAACCTTCTGTATTCATACTGGCCATATTTTGTTTGCCCCGATTATGGTCTTCTGCAGACATATCCAAAACCATCAAATCTGGTAAAAAATCATTGTTAATATCGGCAAAATCAGAACCCATACTACTGTATGTGATATGCTTCAGGTTCGTATTTATTTGATTGGAAAATGTGCCATTTTTATTATTGATGTATAATTTATCTGGAGTAATAAAATCATTGGCCACAAACACATCCAACCAACCATCATTGTTATAATCGCCAATGGAAGCGCTCAAACTAAACTCTTTATTGATAATCCCACTATTCATTGTGACATCTGTGAATTTAGTGCCATCATTCCGGTACAAATGGTCAGAGGTTTGAGGATAAAGCTCTTTGTCTTCTATGATTGTTTTCAGGTTTACGGAATTAAGGAAATCACTTCTAT
Organism: uncultured Flavobacteriaceae bacterium; assembly: GCA_963803715.1. Classification (GTDB taxonomy): domain Bacteria; phylum Bacteroidota; class Bacteroidia; order Flavobacteriales; family Flavobacteriaceae; genus Psychroserpens. Next base: position 153,411 of record CAWDOF010000006.1, on the reverse strand, counting down.
GATTGATTAAATACATATCCAAATCACCATCTCTGTCATAATCAAAAAAGTATGCTTGAATCGAAAATCCGTCATCATCAAGACCCCATTGTGCAGCTTCATCTTTAAAAGTGCCGTCTTTTTGATTTACAAACAGTTTGTTCCTGCGAAGTACATTGTCATCCAATGATGCTGATTTACAAACATACATATCCATCCAACCATCATTATTGATGTCAATCATTTTGACACCTGTGGTCCAACCTCCAGCATCAGTAACATTGGCTTTTGTGGTGATATCCTCAAATTTAAAATCGCCATTATTCAAATAGAGCTTATTCGATTTTTGGTTCGCTGTAAAATAGATGTCCTGTAGGCCGTCATTGTTGATATCTGCAATAGCAACGCCGCCGCCGTTGTATGCATAATAATATTTCAAAACGTTGAATTCTGACGTTTCCTCAACCGTATTAACGAAATGCACACTACTATGTTCACTTGAAATTTCAGTAAAAAGAGTTTCTGCCGTTGCTTGTTTTTTAATTATAGCGTCATCCTTACAAGAATAATTAAGGATAAATACAAAAAAAGCAAGCGTCTTAATTCTTGATAAATACATAAAATTAGGATTCGAAAATGAGGATTTACGAAAATTCGCAACCGTTTGTTTCAAAAATAAATAATGAAAAGCTATTTATTCAAAAAATCACGGTATTTTATTGCTAAGAATTTCATATTTTAATTCTCAATGAAGCGTCTCAAAACAAAGTCTATTTCACGATGCTTTACCTGAGAATTCTTTTGATATATAATTCATGAAAAGACAAATCAATTTTTCAGACCATAATAACCCAATGTATTAAATTGCAATAAAACGGTCTCCGCAGTCTTAACTGGCATTTTACAGGTATTATCTTGGCACATGTAGATATAAGTTTCTCCATCTACATAACGATTTTGAAGCAAGGGCATCTCACTTTCAACAGTAGAGCCAATAAGCAAAGTATTTGGAATATAGTAAGTGTTCAATTGAGTAATCAATGCATTTGCATTAGTCCCCGTAACTACAATTTCAAAATACGGATAAGAAGTATTCAGCATCAAAACGCCCCAATTTCCAAAATTCTGAGGATATTCTTCAAAATAAGTGCTTACCAATGAAAGCATCTCTTTGGATTTTCTCAGTAAGGTTTTATCATAATTGATATGGCCGAGTTCTAATAAATTCTGTGCCATGATGGAATTTCCAGATGGTAAAACCCCATCATCGGTTTTAATTATTTTTGTAATCAATTCATCCGTAGGGCTAAAGGTGAATAGGCCTGAACTATCGGAAAAATCAGCAATGACTTTTTGGTTCAATTCCTTAGCGATATTTAAATAATTTAAATCGAACGTTACTTTATATAAGGCCAGTGCACTTTGAATCAAAAATGCATAATCCTCTAAAAACGCATTCTTTACCCTACTATCTTTCTTAAAGCTATGCACCAGCTTTTTATTCCTGTAATTATTCTGAATTAAAAAATCAAAAGTGCTTTTTGCATTTTGTAAATTTTCATCATCACCTAACGCCATGTAGGCATCTATAAAGCCCTTTACCAAAAGTGCATTCCACGAGGTTATGATTTTATCGTCTTTCTCTGGCTGTGATCTCTGTCTGCGCATCTTTAACAGGCTCTTCTTCCACTTCGCGATTTTATTTTGTAATTCGGAAACAGATAAACTATTGGAATTGGCAAAATCACTTAGAGCCATCGGACTATTGGGAAGGTATTTGCCATCTTTTAAAGTCTCCTTATTAATTGAATAAAACTTTGAAAACAATGTAAAATCTGTTCCTAAAACCTTTTTCAATTGAGCACTTGTCCAAAGATAATAATCACCTTCTTTTCCATTGACATCTGCATCTATCGCACTAACGTAACCCCCTTCCTTATCCTTCATATCTGCACTCAAAAACGCCAGGGTTGACTCAATAACCTGTTTGTAAGCAGGGTCTTTAAATACGCGATAAGCCTTAGAATATAGACTTAATAGTTGCGCATTGTCATAAAGCATTTTCTCAAAATGAGGGTATGTCCATCGATTATCTGTACTATATCTAAAAAAACCACCGCCTATATGGTCATGAATACCTCCCAAAATAATCTTATCCAATGTGTTTTTGATATGTTCTCTTACTTCTGGGTTATCTGTGATGGTAGCATAATCCAATAAAAAATTCAGTTGACTCGGCATTACAAACTTTTGATCACCAAGATTACCACCCCATTTTTCATCCCATTGCTTTGACATTTTCAAAACGCTCGATGTCACTAATTCCTTATTTGTGAATACATTTTGATTATTTGTTACATTGTTATAAACCTCTTGTACACCTTTAGTTAAAAGCTCTGCATATTGCTCTAATTGCTGTGGATTGCTATCGTACTCTGAACTAAATTTTGCCAATATCGCTAACCAGCTTTCTTTATCATGATAGGTCCCTAAATACACTGGCTTTCCATTGGGTAACAAGATGGCGTTAAGCGGCCAACCTCCTAATCCATTAACCAATTCTAACGCAGTTTGATAAATAATATCTACATCTGGTCGTTCTTCTCTATCGACTTTGATACTTACAAAATTATTGTTCATCAATTTGGCTACTTGAATATCTTCAAAAGATTCTTCCTCCATGACATGGCACCAATGACAAGACGAATACCCAACGCTTAAAACAACAAGTTGATTCTCGGCTTTCGCAATCTCAAAAGCTTTATCGCCCCAAGGTTTCCAGTTTACGGGATTATGAGCATGTTGCAATAAGTAGGGACTCGTTTCAGCCACTAACTCGTTTGTATATTTAAATTGTTCTTCATTATGAACATTGGTTACAGGAAGCTCATCCGTTTTTTGATTTGCGTTTTTACAAGTCAATAAGACATTACAAATCACCAAAAACTGAATCAATTTTAAATAGCGCATTATTGAGTTTTAAAACTTGTCTTTAAGTACAATACAAACATAACAATTAATTTGACGCTCTTGCTTTCCCTAAATTTAAATGAATACTAGAAAAATTAGATTGCCGGTTAACTCGGAAAAGTATAGCTTTAGTCCGTTTATTTGATTTAACCCTTTACAATGGCACCTGTTGAAATGTTTCAATCATACAGAACCATAAAAAAAAATGTATCTTTGAAATTACTAACTAATTCCACATGAAGATTAACCATGAAGTTACAATTTATGATATTGCAAAAAAATTAAATTTAGCAACTTCAACTATTTCCAGAGGTCTAAAAGACCATCATACTATTAGTAAAAAAACTGCTCAGAGGATAAAAAAAACAGCGGCAGAAATGGGGTATCGTCCCAATAATTTAGCAGCTAGTCTTCGTGGTAATAAAATGAAAACCATAGGCGTTTTATTGCCTACTGTTACACAACCATTCCTTTCTTCATTAATTAGCGGTATTGAGGTTGCGGCGCAAAAAGCGGGTTATACAGTATTGATTATGCAAAGTCATGACTCTTATCAAGAAGAGGTTCATTTGACCCAATCATTATATGATAATCGTGTGAGCGGTGTGATTTGTTCTTTAGCTATGGAAACAAAAAATACCGACCATTTCAAGAGATTTATTGATAATGATACTGCATTGGTCTTTGTGGATAGAGTCCCTAAGAATTTTGATACATTTCACGTTGTTATAGATAATTTTGAGGCAGGATACAAAGCCACTAAACACCTTATCTCACAAGGGTGCAAGCGCATTGCACATATTACTGCAGGTTTGGAATTCAGCATTTATTACGAACGAAAAGAAGGCTATTTAGCGGCGCTTAAAGAATATAACCTACCCATAGAGGAAGAACTCATTGTTAAAGCGGATTCCATAACATTTGAAGATGCTAAAAAAGCTTGCAAGAAATTATTACAGTTAAAAAACCCACCAGATGGCATTTTTGCCCCTGGAGATATATTAGGAGTAAGTGCCATACAAACTGCAAAAAAACTAGGCATAAAAATACCGCAACAACTAGCGGTAATTGGATTTAACAATGACCCCATTTCAAACATCATAGAACCGAATTTATCAACCATTACACATCCTGCATTCAAAATGGGAGAAACCTCTGCTGAAATTATTCTCAAAAACCTGAAAAGCAAGAAAAAGAAAACTGACATTGTAAAACAAATTACATTCTTAAACACCGAAGTTTTGGTTCGTGAGTCTTCAAAAAAAATATAGTTTTTACACACCCTTTATTTTGGTAGAACCGTCACAATGATTCGTTTATAACTCGTTAAGGCCGGAGTACCTTTATCGGTTACTTTGAGAATAAAATGAAGTGTTTCTTTCCTCTCAACTTTTGGTGCCGTTACATAAATTGCATGTGCGTTTTCTGGTTGAAATTTTATCTCTTCTTCATAAGTTCCTGCTTCTGGATACTGAAACCACAAAAATGAAATGCTGTCACCATCAGGGTCTGTTGATTCGCTCGCATCTACACCAAAACCTTCTCCAGATTTCACAGTGATGTAATTTGAATTTTTCAATTCGATTAAAGGTGCATGATTTGCATCTTCATATGAACTTACACACCAATCCATTCTGGCCCTAAAATCATTCTGAAAGTCTTCTCGCCAACGGGCTAACGTTATTTTATAATCATTGAATGTTACGGTATCTTTCTTAACCGCTCTTCCATATTGATTGTAAATGTATGGCGTGTAAGAATCAACAGCATTCGTCCAAATTTCTCTAGTTTCTGGAGCCAATTCTACAATAGAACCACCTTTTGTTGTTTTAGAAAAATCAGGTTTATACAATTCGTAGCGACCTCCCCAACCACCATATTCTGGGTGTTCAGGGTTGTTTAATCCGTTAGGGATTAAGGACAAAAAAGCAGGTGTATCACCTTCAACGCCCCAAGCAGTATCAGGATAGGCTGCTCCTAGTGCACCATGGTTTTGCTGCAGATTTTCAGCAATCCATTTATTGCTAATGACTTCGTTATTAATGCCTTTAAAAAATGTATTGATTCCGCTCCAGGTTGCTGTAGCGTAATGGTCGCCAGGACTTACAATATAAAACAGTTCAGGAAAATTATTTCGAATCCAAATACCACTATCATCTTGGTCAGAAATGGTATAAACCCTTAATTTTGAAATCATTTTTTTTGCAACTGCTAGAGATTTCGTTTCTTTTATTTTGTAAAGTGATTGCGCCAAAGTATTCACGCCGCCCCAAACCGAAATCCATAATGGGCGCTCATCATCTTCCTCTAGAATTTTTATAATCCAATCAGAACCTTCCGAATCCTTTCCTTTTCCAACGCCCAACATACCATACTTTGGCAAACCACTTTTTACAAGTGAAAGTAATTCTGTTTCATTAGGAAAATCAGCTTCGTGTTTTTCGAGATTTATTCGCACTTTACCATACGCCTGAATGATGTTTTCAATGGATTGTGGCTCCACACTATTTCTGTGCCAACAAGACGTTGTGGCAATCATACCTTCTATATCTATTTGATTTGAAAATAATAGTAAGCGAACAAATGATTGTGTATCGTCTGGGTCTGCTTCAATATCAGATAATATAATGACTCTGTTTCTCTCATTGTTTTGAGCAACGACGTTTTGTGTACATGTTAAGCAATACATCACAATCAATATAAAAAGTGATTTCATATTTTTCAATTTTTATTCTTTAGTTCTAAAAGGAGAAGCAGGCAATCCTTCTTTGTTATAAAGATTCGGATTATCAGGATTATCGGCCCAAGCGTAGCGAACGTATTTCGGATTCGGAACCTCATCGCTCCAAACAATTACGGTATCACCTTCTATTTTCGCCTTTCCCCATATAAACTTTTTATCATCACCCGCAATCGCAAATTCGCTTAATCCTTCACCATCATCAGTTGTTAATCCGCTTCCAACATGTTTAAATGAAATGATGACTTTACTGTCTTCTATTTTATAACTATCATAAATAGGACCTGAATAGACAATACCCTCATTATAAGCCAGCTTCAATCCAGCCAAAGCCATTCGTTCTCCAACATCTTTTTTATTGTCGGGATGAATATCGTTCCATTCTCCCAATTCGATATTAACGGTCATAGCCGTATTTGGAACGGAAGACGCTTTTAATTGTGCTTCCCTTAATTCTGCCCAATTACTTTCTGAAGGCAGATAAGCTACATCCATAAAATTTGGAAGTTGTGCATAAATAAATGGCAGATTGGGTTGATTAAAAACAGTTCTCAATCCTGAAATCAAAGTGCGTTGATACGCTTCGTACGCTTTTGGATTACCAGTATTACTTTCGCCTTGGTACCAAAGTATGCCCTTTAAAGGGATTTGGTGATATGGAGCCACCATGCCGTTGTATAAGGAAGTAGGTTCATTTTGCGGATTTATACGTCTAGGTCTTGGCGTCTCTGAATTTCCGTTTGAAACTGTTGAAAAATCAAATGGTTTAAAAATATCTCCAACTTTATAATCCCAATAGCCTTTTAAATCCACAGTATCTTTTTCAGTAAACACATAGTAGGGTTTATCGGGAACAAAGCCACCCTTCCCATAGTTGTTGGTAACACGAACCACGAACACATTCTTACCTGCTTTTAAAAGATGGTCTGGCACATCATAGCGTCTTTGAGGATATTGGTAGGTTTTGTTCCCTACTTTGACGCCGTTGATATACAATTCATCAGCATCGACGATTCTTCCTAAAAAAACGCGTGCTTTCTCACCAACCATCGATGCTGGTATGTCGATGTCCCTTCTGTACCAAACAACCCCATTTAAATCCTTCACCCCTTGGTCTTCCCAATATCCAGGAATATTGATTTGTCTCCAGTTTTTTGGCTTAAAGTTAATATCATACCAAGGCAATACTCCAATGAGACCTTTATCTGTTTCCTCATCCACCTCTTTAGAAACTGACGGCTGGTTTTTCTTCAGATTGTTTACAAACGTGCTGTCTTGATTTTCTTCTATAATTTTTAAAATGTCAGGGATATTTTTATACCCTTCTTTGGGTATCCAAGCTTCTATTGGAGTACCGCCTACACTGGCATTTATCAATCCAATTGGGATTTGATTTTTCTCATAAATCTTCTTTGCAAAAAAATAAGCCACTGCTGAAAAGGGTCTGACCTCCTCGCCTACTGCCTTCTGCCATTCTCCGCCATCCAAATCGTCTTGAGGCCCAGAAATACTTGTGGTGGTTGGAACTTTAAAATGACGAATGTTTGGATTATTAGCAGTTGCAATCTCATCTGCATAGAGCACATCATGAATATCCAATTGATGTACCATGTTGGATTGCCCTGTACACAACCAGACATCTCCAATTAAAATATCTTTAACCTCTAGGTTGTTTTTTCCAGAAATAGTCATGGTATAAGGACCACCAGACTTCATTTTACGCAGATTCACCTTCCATTCGCCTGAGGCAGATGCGGTAGTCTTATACGTTTTTCCATTAAAGCGAACGACAATCTTTTCATTGGCACTTGCCCATCCCCAAATCGGGATTTCGACATCGCGTTGTAATACCATGCCATCACTAATCAATTTAGGTAATTTTATTTGGGCATTTAAAGTGGCATTACATAAAATAAAAAGTAAGGCTATAATAAAGTTTAGAGGATTATTCATTTGATAAGGGTTATTAATTTACAGTGAGTTCCAATTCGGCCATTTTAGCCGCTCCCAGTTCTGCACTGCGTTTCATGGGACTGGAGCCACCAATATAGATTTTAAATTTTCCAGATTCAATAGTTCTAGAACCATCTTCTTTTACAATTTCGAAATCGTCTGGTGTCAATTCAAATTCCACGTTTTTAGATGTATTTGGTTCCAACGTAATTCTTTTGGTTGCAATTAATTGAGAATTTGGAACTCGAACGGAAGCTTCAATATCTGAAATATATAGTTGGACCACGTCGTCCGACTTTACATTCCCTGTATTTTTAATGGTGACATTGACCTTAATCTTATCATTTTTAGAAATAGATGCTGTTTCGGTTTTAATGTCTGAATAAGTAAAAGTAGTATAACTCAAGCCAAAACCAAAAGGATACATGGGGTCTACATTCATGTATTTATAGGTTCTTCCTTTCATTGAATAATCTTCATAAGCAGGTAATTGGTCCAATGATTTCGGAAAGGTAATGGGCAATCTACCAGATGGAGATACGCTTCCCAAATAGCACATCAGCCACAGCCGTCCCTCCTTCTTCTCCTGGATACCAAACATATAAAACGGCATCTGCCAGTTCTTGAACTTCGGAAAGGTTGACTGGGCTTCCTCCTGTAATCACAGCCACAATTGGTTTTTTATCTTCAGGATTTTTATCAGCGGCTGTTCTCAAATCCCGAAGATACTTGAGTTGGTTTTCTGGCAAATCATAATCCAATCTATCGCCAGCTGTGTCGGAATCTATAGAATCGCCCTCTTCACCTTGCAAGGTACTTGAGAGCCCCAAAACCACGATGGTGACATCGCTATTTCCAGCATTACCCGTGGCATAGTTTATAGGATTTAAAGATTCTTGGTTGAGCATCGCTCCCAATCGATATTGCAACTGACTCGCAGGATTAATCGCAGCGCTGATACCCTCTAAAATAGTAACCATATTAGAATTGACCCCGTAATAATTCCCCAATAGAATTTCTACACTTGTGGCATTGGGACCCGGTCACAAAATATTTTGGAAGGTCTGTTTTTAAAGGTAAAATCCCACTGTTTTTCAAAAGAACAATACTTTTTTGAGCGGCTTCTCTTGCCAAGGCTCTATTGCTTTCCGAATTCACGACGTCAAAAGAAATAGCATCGTAAGGATTACTCCCTTTTTTATCAAACAAGCCTAATTTAAAACGTGTTTTTAGGAGAATTGCCAATTGTGCATCAATCTCTTTTTCTGTTATCAATCCGTTTTTTACCGCTTCTGGTAATGCTTCATATGAATCACCACAATTCAAACTAACACCACTTTTTACTGCCACAGCCGCTGCCTCCGCCTGAGTGGTCACCGTTCCGTGGCCTCCCTTTTCCTTTTGCAACATATAAATCCAGTATGGCCCAACAATCACTCAATACATGACCTTTAAAATTCCATTGATTGCGGAGCACATCGGTAAGCAAATAATTATTGGCACAGCAAGGTTCACCGTTTGTACTGTTGTATGCGCACATCACGGCTTCAACTTTTGCATCTACTAATACTTTGAAAGCGGGCAAATACGTTTCCCACAAATCTTTTTGATTTACCTCTGCATTGAATTCGTGCCTTACCTGCTCTGGGCCGCTATGTACAGCAAAATGTTTGGCACAAGCGGCTGTTTTCAAATATTCAGGATTGTCACCTTGCAAACCTTTAACAACAGAATCTCCCAAAATTGACGTTAAATAAGGGTCTTCGCCATAGGTTTCCTGTCCACGACCCCAACGAGGGTCTCGGAAAATGTTCACATTTGGAGTCCAAACGGATAGACTCAAAAACCGTTTATTTTCGTTTCCATCTGCAATCCATTGATTGTATTTAGCACGCCCTTCATCAGAAACCGCGTCAAAAACACGATACACCAAATCATTATCAAAGGAAGCTGCCATGCCTATCGGTTCAGGAAACACCGTCACATTATCATTATTTGCATAGCCGTGAAGTGCCTCACTCCACCAGTTGAATTTCTTTATTCCCAATCTTGGAATGGCATCGGATTGGTCACACATTAAGGTTGCTTTTTCTTCAAGGGTCAAGCGTGAAATCAAATCCTTGGCACGTTCAGCAGAACTCAATTCAGGATTTTGAAACGGGAATTCTTGTGCGCTTACTTGCAACATTCCAAATAAACAGATGCAAAGCATCCAAATCGTTTTTGTTTCCTGTTTTGTTCTGTTGAAATTCATATACTCTTTTGTTATTGTTTTGAAATCGTATCGCTGATATTGAAATAATCAAAATCAACATAGCCGCCTATATGTTTTGTGGCATAGTTGAACAGTCCGAATCGGTAGCCCATAAAATGTGGAAGCGTGTACGGCATGTTGATGGGTTCGCCAATATGTTTCCAAGTTTTACCATCGAGACTGTATAAGAATTTCGCTTTGTCAGCTCTTTCGTTGAAATCGCATTCTGCTTTTAAATAAACTTTGTCTTGATTTAGAGGGACACTTTGGAGTTCTTTTGCTTCCCCTTTTGGCGCTGACACCATGACTATTTTTTTCTGGCCGTTTTCAAACTTTACACCCACCAATCCGAATTCTTTCTGCAATAAACAAAGCCCAGCAAAATCGCCTTCCTTCATTTTTGAAATATCCAAGAGTGTTGAACCTGTACTTTCTGGACCAATGGTGCGCTGGGTCAACGTATTTTTCGCTTGAACGAAACTGGAATCGATTCGTCCTGTTTTCAATCGTAAATAACCTTTGCGTTCTCTAACCGACCAAAGTGAATTATCTGGATTATGGTTCCACTGCCAAACCAGAGGTAAATCCGCTTCTTTCTTCTTGCGTTTGAAATCATCTGAATGCACAATTCCCGGAATCAAACCTTTGCTTGCTGGTAAATCCAACTGTTGCGGCACTTTGCCATCGGTTCCTAAAATCGGCCATCCATCTTCCCAAGTAACTGGCACCATATAAGGAATTCGGCCTACTCCGCCGTTATCTTTAAATAAATAGGAAAACCATCTGCCATCTGGCGTATCAATAAGTCCACCTTGGGCCACTCCCAAATCTTGCAGACCCACTTTACCTTCCCAAGGACCGGTAATATTATCAGCGCGATGAATAATCACGGTGCGCATACCACCTTGTGGCCATGTAATATTGAACAAGTAGTATTTACCGTTGATTTTATAAAGTTGAGAACCTTCCGCACCCAACATAATGTTGTCGCCGGCAGGAGCACTGGCATTTTCAATAAGTACTTTTTGGGTATCTTCCTTAACGCCTGAAAGGTCGTCTTTCAATTCGATGATATTGAGTTTGCCAGCTCCCCAAACCATATAGGTTTTTCCATCGTCATCAAAAAATATGGAATGGTCGTGATAGGATGGTTGAAATTCTATGGTTTCCCATGGACCTTTTTCAAGATTTTCAGTAACAAAAATGTGGGTTTTACCTGTGGTTGCAGAAAAGGTGCTCACATAAAATTTTTCATTATGGTAGCGCAGGCAACTCGCCCATGAGCCGCGACCATACATGTTCTTCCCATTGTTTAAATCAAGTTCATCGGAATGTCCAAGCGTATCATAACCATAATTGATAAGTTCCCAATTCACTAAATCTTTCGATTTCATAATTGGCAAGACCAGGACTCATGTGCATAGTGGTACTGCTCATGTAATAGGTGTCGCCAACTCGTAGCATCGAGGCATCGGGCACATCAGCATAAATGATAGGGTTTTGAGCTTTTTTATCTTGTGCGCTCGTAGTAAAGCCTATAATCAAGCTTAAAATCAGTATGAATTTGAAAAGTACGTTCATCAAGTGTTGTTGTTTTGTTTCCTCTAGAAGTTAGTCCTTCAAAATCCGTAATTCGTAAAATCTCGGCGTCGGTTTGTCATTTGTAGAAGACATTTTCACGTTGACAAGTTCGTTGTCGCTCAATTTTATGCGAATGGTTTTATTTTCTGATGAAATAATTTCAGCAGGTTTCTCATTGATAGAAATTTCAATATTTTCTAATGTGATGTCGTCCAATGCTGAAATATCTAAAAATTGGCCTTCACGGTTTTTGTTGGACAATTGGTAAGACATGTAACCGCGCGTGCTTCTCCAAAATCGGTCCTCATCATATCCAGAGTAACTTTTTTCCCCTTTGTACAAATGCCCCACTTCTGGCTGCTGTTCGCCGCAACTTACTTTGTCGACCGTTTTTGCTTCCAATGCCGCGGCGTCTAATTCTTGCTGTTTTAAGATGGCTTGTTTCTCTTTATATTCATCGGCACTATAGGTTTGAAAGTACATCTGGTAACGCGCATCATGCACTTCAAAAAATGGTTGAAGCTCCAAAGAATCCAAACTATAATGAAGGTTTTCAAGCTCTTTTGCTTGAGATAAATAACTGTCTTTATGGCCGACCAAAGCATAAGCTTCATCTAGCGGAATGTATTTTCCGTGAGTCGCATGCCCCATTCGGCTATCGTCTGCAAATAATCCCTCTAAATCTTCAGTTGAAGTCTTGGCTGCCAAAACAATGGGACCGTCCACAAACGCAACCCAATTAGAACCATCGGGTAAATTTTCTAAATGGGTTGATGTTTTAAATCTGACGGTAATTTTATCGCCAGACTTCCATTTTCTGTCAATGCTTCTATACGTCGAAGACTTATCATTCATTTTTTGAACCTTTCCATTGACTAAAATTTCAAAATTTTCTGCCCATTCCGGTTGACGAATATTTACTATGAATTTCTGCTTTCTTTTTAAGTTTTAAAATGATTTCCGATTGATTTTCATACGGAAATTTGGTGCTTTGGGTTAAAGAAATCCCTTGTTCTTCCCAATTCAAAGTAGATGGAATAAACAAATTCACAAACACATCATTCTGGTTATGACTATAAATGAGTTCGCCGTATTTGGTGTGATTTTCTAAACCAGAGCCCACGCAGCACCACATGCTGGTTTCTGGTTGCGAATAGACGCGATAATGGTTGGGACGGATGGGCGTGAAATACACAAATCCGCCTTTTTCGGGATGCTGACTCGACAAAATATGATTGTACAACGTGCGCTCGTAAAAATTTAAATATTTAAGGTCACCACCATTTAAAAACAAAGCTTTACTCAAGCGTACCATGTTGTAAGAATTGCAGGTTTCTGGCCCTTGATTGGACTTTACCATTCCGCTAAAATCATCAACCGGATTAAAATGTTCGGCCACACTGTTGCCACCAAAAGCGACACTTCGGGTTTGGGCCACCTCTCTCCAGAAAAATTTAACAGCTTCGGATAATTCTTGGTTATCCGTTAATTCTGCCACTTTTTCGTAACCCAATACTTTCGGAATTTGAGTGTTGGCATGCATGCCAGTCAGTTTATCTTCATTATTCAATAAAGGTTCTAAAAAGGATTTATGGGTTAGTTTTTTGGCGGTTTTTAGGTATTTTTCATCGTTTGTAATCATGTATAAATCGGCGAACGATTCGTTGATACCACCATGTTCCGTTTTTAAGATGTTCTGAATCTGTTCATCGGAAAGCGGCGCTATCAAATCCACGAACCAATCTCCTAACTTTATGACGATGGACTTGGCTTGTTCGCTATCGGTAAAACGATAGGCATCTATCAGGCCCGCAAATAGTTTATGAATATTGTATAGCGGCACCCAAGTATTGTTCAGTCCGAAACCACTGCCATCAATATCGCCTGTATGAATACGCTCCCAGAAAACTTTCCCTTCGGGAATGCCACCGACGTAACCATTAGCATTTGCGTTTTGGCATCGCTCCAATTCCGAAAGCATATAATCGAGACGCGTTTTTAATTGCTCATTACCTGTGGACGCATACAACATCGCGAGCGCAGATAAATAATGTCCTGCAATATGGCCATCCAGACCAATACTTTCCCAATTTCCGTAGCGCTCGTCTTTAACTGGCAAACCTGCATCGATTAAATAAGGCGCCAACAATCTGTCGGGTTCCAACTCCAAAATGTAGGTCATATCCACATCTTGGGCATTTTTGAACGGTCCATCCGTGAGTCTTACGTCCTGTAAATCGAAGGACTGCATTTGAGCAAAAGTCATGTAAGACACCAGGAAAAAAAACAAATAGCTTAAATCTTTAGCTAAAACAAAAATGGATTTGATGGAGTATTTGATGTGCATTTATTTAAATTTATTTTTTATATTTTATTACAACAGCTTATCATTTAACAGTTTTCGAGGCACTTTTTATGACTTACTCAATGACCATAGCTAACAAATGTAAGAAATACACTTAATATAAACAATCGGTTGTCTTGAATTAATCTCCCATATCAGATATAAATAAAATTTTAACAATTTGAAGTAACGTTTAGTCTAAAAAGACTATTTGAAGTGGTTAAAACGAACAATATGCTATAAAGAATCAACAAGATAGTTTTCAGACTTACTATCGCAACATTTATCATTCTGGACATGTGCTTCAATTAGAACAAAATCGTTTTTTGTAAAAAAAGGCTAAAAACTAAAAGCAATTCAAGATCTACTCTCTAATACAAACATCTAAAATTCAATTTCCGATGAGATAAATTTCATTCATATAGTTCTACTACGCCTATAGAGAAAATCTCCTGAGTACTGATTTTGGAGATAAACAAAATTAAGTTATACAATGAACAGGAGATTAAGACCAACTCACCACAAAGCTAATTAATGATCACTCACCTATTTTAAAGACAAAAAGAATTAAAAAAATGGTTATGAAAATAATTTTACAGTTGAACTATAAAACACCATCATCTGTGTTTTTCAATAGTAAAAACCTTGATAGACGCGTTGAAAATAAGTTCGTTTAAAGTACGGTTTTACCACAAATTACTCTAAAAGACCAACTAACGTGTGAAAATAGCTAAAGTATATAAATAGAAAAAGCCCCGTAAACAGGGCTTTTAAGCTAGTGACCTCGACTGGATTCAAACCAGTAACCTCTTGAGCCGTAATCAAGTGCGCTATTCAGTTGCGCCACGAGGCCTATTTTAATTATCTTAGAACAAAGGCCAAGTTAATTATTTTGGGCTGCAAATATATTTCTTTTCCCAACAATCACAAAGGAAAAACCATCTAAACCATTCCAAATTCTAATTTTTGCTTCAACTAGGTTTACAATGACCTCTTGGTAACGTATGCGCGCCATCCTATAATTGCCAATTCCATCTTGCTGGCCTTACTCAAATCTAGATTTTTTTTAGAATAACTCGGCAAAAGCGCTTTGTTAATCTTTGCCAAAATTTTAAATAGTCCCTTCATCTTATTTCTCTAATTGAGCTAAGTTAATAATTTCGCCAATACCTAAATAAGTGCTATTCAATATAAATCAATTCAATCCCGAATTCTTCATTGTAGCATGATAATCTCTCAGTAATAATCATAAGATAGACCTTACCAGAAAATCAAAATAAATCCGTAGGAACTAAAATAAAAATTCAACCCAAAATATAATTTCCCTAATTCTAGTAGAAAACTATATTATGAATTGAATTGATAGTTGCGGTTGGTTAAACCTGTCTAATTGATTTTTTAATCATCCGCCCTAACTTTCCTTTAATGGATGGGGTGTTTGATTATTCAATATTAATTTATTGAAAATAAAATATCGATTAAAAATTTAGCGAGTGTCATCATGATTATTTGGTTTTAAGATTAATGAATTTTTGTGTTCTTTTCTCAAAGAGTTTTCAATATATAACCTCGCCCATAATGAAACCAAATGATTTCACCATTATCTATAAAACTGACTATACTATTGTAACTAATAAAATGAATACTGATATAAATTGAAATACGCTTCCTTAAAAATTATTACAGTTTATAATTTCTTTATAAACTATAACTCAAAATATGTAATAATTATAGGGGGATATTTGACACCATTTATTTTTACAAGGGAGTTTTCATTTAAAAAACTCGCTTTTTTAGCCCTTTCATCTTTTCAACCTAAAAAAAAATTGGAAATAATAATTCTTAAATAAATTCAAATCAGTAAAAATTTCTCTTTAATTAACCTTTTCGTAATCTTATAGAGTTCTATTTAAATTATCAAAGTTTACATTTGCAAAAAAAATTGACAATGAAATTAATTTACTCCCTATTCTGCCTTTTTATTTGTTCATCAACATTGTGCGCCCAAGTCGTTATCAACGAGTTGGATTGTGATAGTCCTGGTGCCGACGATATGGAGTTTATCGAGCTTCTCACCGAAACCCCAGAAGCAGCCTTGGACGGTTATGTACTGGTTTTTTTCAACGGCTCAAGTTCTGGGATGAACTCTAGCTACTTTGCGCTTGACCTCGATGGCTTTACAACAGATGTCAACGGACTTTTACTCATTGGGAGTAATTCGGTTAGTCCGGTACCACAATTACTCATTGCGCCAAATATTTTTCAAAATGGACCAGATGCAGTTGCTATTTATGAGGGAGATGATTTTGATTTTCCAGAGGAGACCACGGCTACTATAGATAATTTAATTGATGTTCTGCTTTATGACACTGCAGATCCAGATGATGATGACATGATTGCTATTTTCAGTGAAGACCCACGATTTGCCGACATAGAGCAAATCAACGAGGGGCCTAGTCAAAACCCGAATTCCATCCAACGTTTTGTGGATGTGGAAGGCAACGTAAGTTATAGCGCAACGGTCCCAACACCAAGGCAGCTTAACGATGGAAGCGGTATTGTACTCAACGGCATCATAATTGAAGTGGCTGAAACCCAATATGGCGAAGGTGAAAGTTTTGACATTACGTTTACTTCGGAAACCCCCGTTACCGAAACCCTTCAGTTCAATATTATCTTTGACAATGCGGGATTTGACACTTCAGATTTTACGGGAAATACCACCATTACAATCCCTCAAAATGAATCTACCGCTGCAACAACAATAACCCTATTGGATGACGACGCCAATGAAGGAGACGAAGTTACCAGATTGCGTTTTGAAAGTTTACCTGCAGGATTTTTGGCTTTAAATAACAACTTGCAAATTCGTATTGTGGATAACGATTTCACCATGGCAAATTTTGGAACGCCCGTTAACCCTACCTTTGGTAACGTGACCTCAACCCAGCCTTCTGGGTATTACAACTCATTAGATCAGCTTACAAATTTAGAATTACGTCAGGCACTTCAAGATATTATTGCCGACCCTGCCACGGTTAGGGAGCATAGTTATGCCGATGTTATCGATATCTTGAAATCGGCAGACCAAAACCCGTTGAACAGCAACGAGGTTTGGTTACTTTATACTGAGCAAGGCCGCCCGAAATTGGATTTCCAAACCAGTTCTAACAATACCAACAAATGGAATAGAGAACATACTTATCCGCGATCAAGGGGCGGATTTTTCAGTATTGAAGAAGATGAAATCGCCGATGGCATTGACCTTTTTTGGACCACTAATGCCGACTCTTTACGCCACGGTAATTCAGACGCCCACGCTTTACGAGCTGCCGATGCCGTAGAAAATAGTACACGCAACAATTTACATTATGGGCAGTATAATGGCCCGGAAGAAAATCAGAACAGCTTTTACGGCGATGTGGCCAGAAGCGTATTATTTATGGAAATTCGATATAACGGTCTTACTGTGGTAAATGGCTTTCCTGAAGATGTAACCGGAGAACTTGGAGATCTAGCTACCCTTTTGGATTGGCATAGAAATGACCCGCCAGATGATTTTGAGATGAACCGAAACAACATTGTCCAGAATTGGCAATTCAACCGAAACCCTTTTATAGACCAACCCGATCTGGTAGAATACATTTGGGGCGCTAATGTTGGTGATGTCTGGAACCAACAGTTGAGCGTTACAGAATTTGATGCAACGGCAATTAAGGTTTATCCTAATCCTGCATCTCGCTCAATATCAATTTCAGGATTTGAAGGTAACGCTAGACTAAATGTTCTTTCTACTGAAGGCAGACAACTACAATCGATGAGTATTTTTCCAAATCAAAAGATTGATTTGAATGTTAGCAGCGGAATATATCTACTGAATATTTCTTCGTCAAACGGAGCTATTGTGAAGAAGATTATAGTGAAATAGTATTTAGCTGAAGCTAGTTTATTATTCCAAAGCTCTTAAAATCAAACTTCCGTTTTTCGATTTTCCTAGAACAATATCTGGGATTGGATCACTGGAACTTTTCCATGAGGCTGAAGATTCCTTTCCGTTAGCATCACTTATCGTAATTTTTATTCCGGTAATACTCCCTTCTCGGTTTCTTTTTATGCGTTTAAAACTTACCCTTAAGTCATTATTGGCCATCTCCTTAATTTGCCTATCCAAAAATTCATCTGTAACATCTTTTGTAATTATAAATTCCACGGTAGATTGATCATTGCTCTTTTCATAGCTATATTCCTTTTCAGTTATAACTTTTTCTGATCCAATATACCAGCCTTTTTGCGGGATCGTATTAATAACGACAGCACCACTACTGGCTTTTGCTCCATATCTTTCAACAGCTAGTACCCCACTTAAGGTTTCCACAGATTTAAAACTGTCTTTTGGCAGTGCATTAAGGGTACTTCTAGTAACTTCTTTTCCGTCAACTATAAAAATAATGTTGCTATTACGTCCCGAAATGACAAACTTCCCATCAATGTCCCGATAAACGACTATTTCATCCTTGGTCAAAGAATCAACCGATACCAAATAATTTTTGGTTCTTAAAATCAAAGCACCGTCCGTCGCTTTTATACCATAAATAGCCTTTGCTTTTTCAGGCTCTAAAACATCCATGGATTTAATATTTTTTGGATTTATTAATTGAATGACCTCAATAGTAGATTCCAGACCATCCACTATAACGAGAAAGTTTTCTCCTAAATTATAATTTATATCAGTAAGATCATGTTGTGATTTTATCATTTTAGGCTTAGTGCCGTCAGAGCTGAAAAAACTCGAATTACGCCTTTGCAAATCAAAATATGAGCTGTCCATTTGTTTCAATACTCCATTTTCTTTTTGTAATGTATCTGGCAATTTAAAGGATGTAACTGTTCTTGAATTTTTAGAAGTCTGGATTTTTCCTTTCTCTTCTATTTTATCATCGGAATCTTCAGAATGGATGCTACTTTTTTCATCATTCTGAACAAGAAACGACCGCTTAAATTTTGTGTCTGTGTCTTGTTTAGTTAAGTCGAAAACCTTTGAAAAGCTTCTACCACTCGATACAATAAATTGATTTTTTTCGAACATTATTGATATTGGTTGAATAGTTGTATTGGATTTGGTATTTAAATTCCAAGTTCTAAACCGTTTCTGGTCAGGCTTTTTAAAATCTATGCTAAGTGAAAAAATTTCACCGTCAGCATTTCGCTTCGTATTCAAAAACTCAACAACTAAACCCTGCGTCCTAAATTGATTACTGATGCGATTTAAATCTGCTTCTGAAGTTTTAGCCGAAATTGTATGGGCTTTATCTTGAAATGTTTCAGATTGGTCTGATATCGTGTTTTCTTGAGTGACATAAATCGTTTCAGTATTGAAACTCATCATAAAAACCACTAAAAGTGGAAGTGCGGTAAGGTATTTAACCTGATTGATGGCTTTTGATTTTGCTTTATGTAACATGATAATTCGTTTTTTGATGAGTGATGTGTAAAAAGTATTGATAACTGCTAATTGATTATATTTTACGGCAGTACGCACTAACAATTTCTGATAACTTTTTGGACTTTCGGAATGAAGTTGAGCTCCCGAATCGGCAATAAACTCAAGATTTTGCTGAATAGCTTTTTTATAAAGCCAAACTATTGGGTTGAACCAAAAAATGGCACAGGCTATATAAGAAATCAGAACATCTACCGAATGTAGTTGAAACGCATGAACCTTTTCGTGATTTAAGATATGTGGCAATTCTTCATTCTGAAAATGATTCGGATTAAAAACGATATACTTAAAAAAGCAAAATGGAGCGATATCAATACCAGTTTTATAAATTTTAATATTACCGTTGATGAATATTTGGGATGACTTAATAATACGACGAAGTGAAAGCAGATTTAGAGTCAATTTTACTATTCCTATGAAAACACCTGCTAGATATAACCCAAATAAAATATCCATAAAGTCGTAGGGCTGAACTATTGATTTATCTACCGCTTGATTTGTATTAATGGGAAAAGAGGATACCGGTTGGTAATTGAACATTTCAAAAGGCGCTGTCTCTACGTAGAGAGGGATACTTACAAAAGGAAGGCCAATCGCCAATACCAATCCAAATAACAAGAACCATCGGTTGGTCTGAAAAAAAGTTTCTTTATGAAGTAGCAATCTATAGCACAAATAAAAAATCAATATAACCGCCGATGCTTTTAAGAGATAATCCATGATTACTGTTTTTTCTCAATTAATGCAATAATCTCCTTGAGCTCAGCAACACTTATTTTATCCTCCTTTGCAAAAAAAGACACTACATTTTTATAAGAGCTATTAAAATAATTATCAATTGCCGTGGTCATAAACCTTTTTTTATAGTCTTCCTTTTTTACAATTGGAAAATATTCATGGGTTTTACCGTAAGCCTTGTGACCCACGTATTTTTTTTCCTCTAAATTTCTTATAATGGTAGAAAGTGTGTTGTAGTGTGGCTGCTCTTGTTCGATTTCGGCAAGTACATCCTTTACGAAAGCGTTTTCCAAACGCCAGAGAATGTGCATAATTTCTTCCTCTTTATTGGTCAATTTTTGCATGATCTTGAAAGTTTAAATACTGAAACCATAAATATAACTATTTTTATAGTTATAAAACTACTTAACTCGTTATTTAACTGCATTTTTAGTTGAGTTGAATTTTATTTCTAATATTTTTCACTTAGATTCAAAAATCTTCAAGTTGGTTACTGCATATTTTGACTATAGACAACACAGGCTTTCGCTGATGTATAATACTCCAGAGATTTAAAAGAATCATTAATTTGAATTGGAAGTATTCACTTTTTTGTAGTTACGATAATTGCTCCATCCCTAGCCTTTTCGCCGTAAATGCTCATTGCTGTCTTTGGCTGCAAACTATCAACCGTATCCAATTTATTAGCTTTGGCCAAAGCGTTTAATGTGTTGATACCAGAATCTTTCGATTGAATCTCCCCATCAATTATTACGACCCTTTTTAGGTTAGGATTATCCACAAATCGATAGGTTTTTTGTTCATCATCGTAGTTGTCATCAAATAGAAATGAAAACCTATCATTCATTGAATTTTTAAAACTGAAATTCTGCATCGTCCGCTCCTTGATTTGATCTATAGCCAAAGAATCCCCTTCAAAAAGAAAAACAGAACTGGGATTATTGAAAACATCGTTGGTATCAAAATCAGGGTTCCCTGAGCGCATCGAATCCTTCTCTTTATTCAAATCAAATTCGGGTTGACCGTTTTTATAAGACAACACATTTGGCAAGTCTTCATATTCTCCAAGATAAAGAGCACCATCTTTTCGACCGAAATAAATGTTTTCAATCGGACTGCTGCTCTTAATTTGACTGGATATTTTTTGTCCGTTATTAGTGACGAGCGAAATTTTTATACGTTTGATTTGATTGGCTGAACTTCGTTTTAGATTTTCAAATTTGGCCGTTATTCCATAATTGGATAGCATTTTAATAATACCCCTAAAATTTTCGTCTGTGGTAAGAGCATCAATGGTGATGTTGACATCTTCAGAATTTCCTTTTGATAAATCATTTGAAGTTTGGGCAGTTATTTCAGAAGTTATAAAGGTTGCACCAATCAACATTAAAAATAATTTTATACGATAGAACATAAAGTGTTTTATTAAATTTATTACTCGGTCAATTAATTTTTCCCAGCTTCAATTTCGACCAGCTTTGACAGTTTATATCTAAATAAACTTAAAATTCCTTTAAAAATAATCAAGTTTTCTGATATATTTAAAACGTGTACGAAATTCAATTTATAGTATCTTCGCACTCAAATCACATCATTTTAAAAAATTTATTATAAAACTATCTTATGAGTATAGTCTGGCTAATTTTAGGATTAATCTTATTGGTTGTGGGTGGCGAATTTCTAGTACGCGCCTCGGTAGCATTATCTTTCAAATTAAACATTTCTAAAATGGTCATTGGTATGACGGTTGTTAGTTTTGCAACCTCAGCACCAGAACTTCTAGTAAGTCTCAATGCCGCACTCACAGGTTCGCCAGATATTGCAATCAACAATGTTATTGGATCGAATATCGCAAACATTGGTTTGGTTTTGGGGATTACCGCCACTATAAGTTGCATTGATGTTGATCGCTCTTTTTACTTTCTCAATTGGCCAGTTATGTTGTTATTTTCACTGGTATTATTCTATTTTTTATATAATGATAATCAATTAACTGCCGTTGAAGGCGGTATTTTATTTGCGGGATTGATTGTCTTTTTATTCGTGTTGATAAGAGCTGCTAAAAAAGAAAATATTGAAGAACAAATTGATGATAGCCTTGGCACAGTTTCTAACTTTAAAATGATCATTTGGCTGCTCATTGGAGCTGCATCGCTCTATTTTGGATCGGAGTGGTTAGTGTCTGGAGCTAAGGAATTGGCGATTTCACTTGGCGTAAGCGATGCCGTAATTGCCGCCACCGTTATTGCTATTGGTACGAGTGTCCCAGAGTTGGCAGCTTCGGTCATTGCTGCCGTTAAGCAGGAAAAGGCATTATCATTAGGCAACTTAATTGGTTCCAACATTTTTAACATTGGTTCGGTTTTGGGCTTGACGTCTATGATTACTACCATAGAGGTTTCAGACCCTAGTATTTTATCTCGAGATATTTATTGGATGTTGGCCTTTGCGGCGGTCCTGCTTCCGTTGATTTTGATTCCAAAGAAATTCGAAATCGGCAGACTTAAAGGCTTCTTTTTGGTTGTAGCTTATGGCGCGTTTCTATTTCTGGCATTTAAATCTTAAATTTAGAAGTTATCCAAAAAAAAATACCTTCCGTTAAGAAAGGCATTTTTAACAATTTAAAAACTATTTATTTAACTAATATTAGCAGATTTTACTGTTTTCACAATTCGCCCTGCAATTTTATAAGGATCACCGTTTGATGCTGGTCGACGGTCTTCCAACCAACCTTTCCATCCTTTTTCAACCGTTATAATCGGGATACGAATAGAAGCACCACGATCTGAAATACCGTAGCTAAAGTCTGAAATTGATGCGGTTTCATGTTTACCCGTCAAACGCTCATCGTTGAATTCGCCATAAACTGCAATATGCTCTTTAACTACAGGTCTAAAAGCTTCACATATTTTCATGTAGGTTTCTTTGTCTCCACATGTTCTTAACACTTCATTAGAGAAGTTAGCATGCATACCAGACCCGTTCCAATCCCCTTTAACAGGTTTTGGATGGTACTCTATATAATAACCATATTGTTCAGTCAAACGGTCTAACAAATAACGTGCAATCCAGATTTCATCACCCGCTCTTTTAGCACCTTTGGCAAACAATTGAAACTCCCATTGTCCTGAAGCAACTTCTTGGTTAATACCCTCAAAATTTAATCCTGCGGCGATACATAAATCGGCATGTTCTTCTACAAAGGCCCTCCCGTGGGTGTGTCTCCCTCCAACTGAGCAATAGTACATCCCTTGTGGTCCAGGATATCCACCAATTGGGAAGCCCAAAGGTAGTTGCGTATGAATGTCCATTATAAAATATTCCTGTTCAAAACCGAACCAGAAATCGTTATCATCATCATCTATAGTCGCTCTCCCATTAGATTCGTGAGGCGTTCCGTCTGCATTTAAAACTTCGGTCATGACCAAAAAACCATTTTCTCTAGCTGGATCTGGATAAATAGCCACTGGTTTCAACAAACAATCTGAACTACCACCCAGAGCTTGTTTTGTTGAACTCCCATCAAAAGACCACACTGGGCAGTCTTCCAATTTTCCGCTAAAATCTTCCTCAACCTTGGTTTTACTTCGCATATTTTGGGTAGGTTTATACCCATCTAACCAAATGTACTCTAACTTAGATTTACTCATGTCGTGCTTTATTTTTAGTTGATAATTACAAAATTATTACTTTTTCCCATTACGCCAAATAATGAACAATAATTTAATAAAATCTCATCAACTATAACATTTTCAGTAATTTTCCTCTGTTTTTTTTGCGAATGTAATAATTTAAATAGTTCGCAATTGTCAAAAAGCATTTCACATCTGATGCCTCTATCTTTTAACTATTCTTATTTTTGTAAAACAATAATTTAGATTTAATATCAAAAAAAATTCCCGCGCTTGCAGGAAATGAATATGAGCAAAGAAATAAGTAAACGTTATGCACAACGAGGTGTTTCAGCATCTAAGGAAGATGTGCACAACGCTATAAAAGATATCGATAAAGGATTGTTTCCAAAAGCCTTTTGCAAGATTGTGCCCGATTATTTGACAAACGATAGAGATTATTGTCTGGTCATGCACGCTGATGGTGCGGGGACAAAGTCTTCTTTAGCCTACATGTATTGGAAAGAAACAGGAGACCTTTCAGTTTGGAAGGGAATTGCCCAAGATGCCCTCATCATGAATATCGATGATTTGCTATGCGTGGGTGCGACCGATAATATCATGCTATCTTCAACGATTGGGCGAAACAAGAATTTGATTCCAGGCGAGGTTATTTCAGCAATTATAAATGGTACTGAAGCTCTCATAAAAGACCTTAAATCTTTTGGGGTGACCATTCATTCCACTGGTGGCGAAACCGCAGATGTCGGGGATTTGGTGCGAACCATTATTGTGGATTCTACTGTGACGGCTCGCTTGAAACGAAGTGATGTTATCGACAACTCCAACATAGAAGCGGGTGATGTTATCGTGGGTCTGGAAAGTTTCGGCAAAGCTACTTATGAGAATGAATACAACGGTGGCATGGGCAGCAATGGATTGACGTCGGCACGTCACGATGTGTTCCACAACTATTTAGCTGAAAAATTTCCCGAGAGTTTTGATGCCTCTGTACCAAAGGATTTGGTGTATTCTGGCCAAATGAAATTAACCGATACCGTTGAAAATTCCCCCATAGATGCCGGTAAATTGGTACTCTCACCAACGCGAACTTACGCACCTATTATTAAAAAAATACTTGAATTGGTTTCAAAGGACGCAATCCATGGCATGGTCCACTGTTCGGGTGGTGCACAGACCAAAATTCTTCATTTCATAGATAATTTACATATTGTTAAGGATAATATGTTTGAAATTCCGCCGTTATTCAAACTTATTCAAGAGCAATCAAAAACCGATTGGAAAGAAATGTACCAAGTTTTTAATTGCGGCCACCGTATGGAATTGTACGTCAATCCCGAAGTAGCAAAAGAAATCATAGCCATTTCAAAATCCTTTAATGTGAATGCAAAAATTATTGGGCGGGTAGAACCTTCCGACGAAAAAAAATTGACAATCAAAAGCGAATTTGGTGTTTTTGAATACTAAAATTTATTGATTACTCCCTAACCCATTTTATGATGAAAAGCCTTGTATGCATCCTCATGATGCTGACATTTCTTAATACTTACGCGCAGACTTCTGATTCTACAACAATTGTTAAACCTGAATTTACGTGGACACAGACCAATAGAGTCGGACTTGATATTAGCGAAGTCACTTTTGTAAATTGGAATGCCGGCGGAAGTAACTCAATTTCAGCATTAGTCAATTACATTTCCCAGCTGGATTATTCAGATAGTTATTACAAGTGGAAAAACAGTGCTAGGTTTCGCTACGGAATCAATCAACAGGAAAATCAAAAACTCAGAAAAACCGAAGATGAGCTTGAATTGATATCCACCATTGGCTACAGGGAAGATACTATAACAAACTGGTATTATTCGGGGCGTTTTAACTTTAAAACGCAATTTACAAATGGTTACAATTACCCCGACCGTGATAATCCCATTTCAAGACTGATGGCACCTGGCTATCTCTTTCTTGGTGGTGGTGCGGAATACGGTAAAAATCTTGAAAAATTCTCAATCTATCTCTCGCCCTTAACTTTTAAGGCCACTTTTGTTCTGGATGAAACTTTAGCCAATGCAGGTTCTTTTGGGGTTGACCCAGCGGTGATGGACGCCGAAGGAAATATTATACAGGAAGGTCAAAGGGTTAGAACTGAAATGGGCATTTTAGTCACAAATTTCTATGAGACTGAACTGTTTGAAAACATAAAGTTTCGGCAGAATCTAAGCCTCTACTCCGACTACTTGAAAGACTTTGGAAACATTGACGTGGACTGGGAAGTTGTTTTTGATTTTAAGGTCAACAATTTTGTGAAAGCCACATTGGGTTCTCACATTCGCTATGATAACGACATTAAAATTCTTGACGAGGTTATTGTAGATGGCGAAACCGAACTGGTGGAAACAGGACCAAAAATACAATGGAAACAATTGCTAGGAGTAGGAGTTGTGGTGGACTTTTGACAATTTAAAATCGTTTGACAAAAGAAATTTAATAGTGTTTATTTTTTTACTGATTTTTATCTCGCTTTAAAAAAGGTGTCGTTATTAAAAAACTATCGGTAAAAAAGCCAAATAAGTTTTAGATGTGTCATTGTTTTTCAAGAAACATAATATCCACGTGTAAATAAAAACGATTTAAAACAAATTTATATAAACCCCTTGATGCCCATATAAAGCGAGACCGTTGCAAAACAGTCAAGCATAAAAACAATAGTAAAAAATTTCGCGTTAGAAACACCTCTAATCCTATAGAAACCCAACCGCTGCCTAACCTTCATGTCGCTCAGCATAAACCACATTATACAGATTAAGAATAATTTGGTCAATAGGGCCAACATCAAATTTGGCTGTATTACCAGTATCAAAAACGTTACCAGAAAAGACCATACAGCCAGTGTTCGGTAATAGTTAAAAATAGATTTTAGTTGTCTTCTCACAAAAACAATAACGCTAACCATCATAAAATTATTCTAGTTAAAGAGACTAATTTTACAACTAAGCAAATCCATAAATTATCGTATTTTTGAAATCTACAATTCTGATAACATTCAGGATGATATTTGACTTGCCTAATCCCAAAATTGCGGATTTTATAACATGAACTCAATTTAAAATAGGCAAGCAAAACAGTAAATTTCTCCCCGAATAAATTATAGAGGAAGAAGATTTTAAAAACTATTATATTCTAAAAATAGATGCTAGAGAAACTACAGATAATAAAACAACGATTTGACGAGGTAAGTGACCTTATTATCCAACCCGATATCATAACCGACCAGAAACGTTACGTCGCTTTGAACAAGGAATACAAAGATTTACGGTTGCTCATGGACAAGCGCGAGGACTATATAGAACTCACCAATAACTTAAAAGAAGCCGAAGATATCATTGCCAATGGTAAAGACCCTGAAATGATAGAAATGGCGAAAATGCAATACGATGAAGCAAAGGAAGGCATACCCTTGTTAGAGGATAATATTAGATTTTTATTAATTCCTCAAGATCCGGAAGATTCCAAAAATGCTGTGGTAGAACTTCGGGCAGGCACCGGTGGCGACGAAGCCAGTATTTTTGCTGGAGACCTTTACCGAATGTACACAAAATACTGCGAGAGCAAAGGTTGGAAAGTAGATACGGTTGATTACAGCGAAGGCACCAACGGCGGCTTTAAGGAAATTCAGTTTGAGGTCACCGGAAATGACGTTTACGGCACGCTCAAATTTGAAGCGGGTGTACATCGTGTGCAACGTGTCCCTCAAACAGAAACCCAAGGTCGGGTTCATACCAGTGCCGCAACCTGTATGGTGTTTCCCGAAGCTGAAGAGTTTGATATAGAGGTGGATCCAAAAGACGTACGTGTCGATTTTTTCTGCTCCTCTGGGCCAGGTGGACAATCGGTAAACACGACCTATTCTGCTGTGCGCTTAACCCACGAACCAACTGGATTGGTGGCACAATGCCAAGATCAAAAATCGCAACATAAAAATAAAGAGAAGGCTTTTAAGGTTTTACGTTCTCGTTTATACGACATGGAGCTGGCAAAAAAACAGGCAGAAGATGCTGAAAAACGTGGCAGCATGGTTTCCTCTGGTGATAGGAGCGCGAAAATAAGGACCTATAATTATGCCCAAGGTCGGGTTACCGATCACAGAATCGGACTCTCACTATACGATTTACCTAACATCATCAATGGCGATATCCAAAAAATTATCGATGAATTGATGCTCGCCGAAAATACCGAGAAACTCAAAGCAAGTGATGAACATCTGTGAATATGCAGTTGAAATTGAAGATGAAGATCAAGTCACCTGCCCAAAGGAACTTTTGCAAAAGAGGAAATTTGAGAAAAATCAGAACCGGCTTAATACTTACAACTGAAGTCTGAAGACTGAAGACTAATTGAAAAATGACCATCAACTGCAAAGGACATCTTATCGATTTGACCACACCTAAAGTGATGGGGATTTTAAACCTTACACCAGATTCGTTTTATGATGGTGGCCGTTATAGGGAAACAAATGCTGTGTTGAGACACGTCGAAAATATGTTGAACGATGGCGCTACCTTTATCGATGTTGGGGCTTACAGTTCAAAACCTGGAGCCGATGTGGTTTCTGAAGCAGAGGAATTACATCGTATTCTTCCCATTATAGAACTGCTAGTAAAAACTTTTCCTAATATTCTGATATCTGTAGATACCTTCCGAAGTAACGTTGCCAAAAATTGCGTGAATGCAGGGGCTTGTATCATTAATGATATTTCAGCTGGGCATCGAGATGAAAAGATGTTGGCAACCATTGCGCATTTAAGTGTTCCCTTCGTTATGATGCACAGCCGCGGCAACTCTAAAACCATGCAGCAGCTTACAGATTATGACGATTTGGTTAAGGATATTCTATTCTATTTTTCTGAACGTTTGGCAGCTGCCAGACAATTGGGGATTATGGATTTAATTATTGATCCAGGCTTCGGATTCGCAAAAACCTTAAAACAGAATTTTGAGCTACTGAAAAAGCTAGAGCTTTTTAAGATTACAGATTTACCTATATTGGTGGGACTTTCAAGAAAATCAATGATTTATAAAACCTTGGATGTTTCCGCAGAAAAGGCACTCAACGGAACAAGCGCACTTCATAGCATTGCACTACAAAAAGGAGCGACTATTTTGAGGGTTCACGATGTAAAGGAGGCAATGGAATGTATCAAGCTAATGCAACACTTGGAGTGATTTGTGTTTTTGAAATTTTCAATACTTCTAAAAATTATCAGAAAACATCCAAGATTAAAGCCAAGGAGGTAGTTACATCTCAAAATGAAAACTACTTTATAAAAACCCCGAAATACACTTAATAAATACTTCAATTCCTATATTGCAATACGATAAATTAGAAAACCAAAATTTTGATATTTACCTCAGAAGATTTTGTTAAGTTTACAAAAACAGATCAGCATTGGATAAATTTAAATTTTGGGATTTCGGCATCATAGATTTTATCGATGTATTTCTTGTTGCTATTCTACTCTACTATATTTATAAATTAGTCAAGGGCACGGTTGCCATCAATATTTTTATTGGTATTATCGTTGTTTATCTGGTTTGGCGACTAACCGATTTTCTCAACATGTTTATGTTGCATCGTGTTTTTGATGGTTTTATAAACGTGGGTATTATTGCCTTGATTGTCGTTTTTCAGCCAGAAATAAGAAAATTTTTATTGATGCTCGGTTCTACAAATCTTAGGGGTCGCGGCAAATTGTTTAGCAAATTACGTTTCCTAAAAACTGAAAATAATTCTGAAACTGATGTTTTTACGTTGATTTCAGCCTGTGAAAAAATGTCAAGTTCTAGAACAGGTGCACTAATCGTATTAGAGCGCAATAATAGCCTTGATTTTTTAACCAGCTCAGGGGACGAAATGAACATTAAGGTCACCCAACCCATTATTGAAAGTATATTTTTTAAAAATAGTCCGTTGCATGATGGCGCTATAGTCATAGAAAATAATGTGATTAAAGCGACAAGGGTAATTCTACCAGTGAGCAATGAACGTAATATCCCACAGCGTTTTGGGCTAAGACACCGAGCAGCGGTTGGTATTACAGAAAAAACAGACGCACTAGCCATTATTGTTAGTGAAGAAACCGGGACAGATTTCTTATGTTAAAGGAGCCGAATTTGTAATGTTCGAAACCATACAAGAATTGACCGCGATTTTAAATGAGGATCTTTCATAACTAAAAAATGAACTGTAAAAACTGTGAAAAAGAAGTTCAGCAAGACCTGAATTTTTGTCCAGAATGTGGTGCTAAAGTTATAAAACAAAGGCTCACCTTAAAAAACATCTGGACCGACGTGGTTGTGCAATTTTTTGATATTGATAACACACTACTAAAAACCTTTCTTCATTTATCCACAAAACCTGAAGCCGTTATTAATGGTTTTATAAACGGCACGAGGAAAAAATACGTGAACGTTATTCAATACTTTGCATTGTCATTAACCTTGGCGGGAATTCAACTTTTTTTATTAAATACATTTTTTGCAGAAGCGCTTGCCATTGACACTGATTTTTTAACAGATTATAGTAAGCTTGAAAATCAAGAAAACAATCCATTTAAAGATTATAAATTTGCCGATTGGAATAATTACCAGAGTGTCTTTTACATCATAAGTGTACCTATTTCGGCTATTGCATCTTGGTTGGCGTTTTGGTTGGCTCAAAAACGCAGATTCAACTTTACCGAACATGTTGTAATCAACCTATATTATTCAGCTCAAATCATAATCGTTAATTCTGTTTTGAGCATTATTTTTTTATGCTTTGGTTTTAATTATTTACTCATCTCCAGTTATATAACTGTATTTCTTTTTGGATATTTTTATTTTGTTTTAAAGCGGGTATTTGCTTTAAAATTTTGGGATAGTGTCATTCATTTTTTATTGGTAATGATAGTTTATATTGTATTGTTTTTAATAATTGGAATACTTTCGATAATTGCTGGAGTAATTGTGGCATTAATTTTAAAAAATAATGGCGGAATGTAAAAATTGCTATAACGCTTTATCCATAGACAGCGACTTTTGTAACTGTTGCGGGGGTAAGGTCATTAGAAAACGGCTCACGTTTAGAAACCTATTTGAGCACTTAAGCGAAACGTTTTTCAATTACGATAATAAGCTTCTGAGAACATTTATTGATTTGTTCAAAAAACCAGAAGCCGTTATTGATACATACGTTCAAGGTGTGAGGAAACGATATGTAAACCCGATGAGCTTCTTCGGGATTATATTGACCATAAACGGTTTCAATATCTTCTTAATCAGTAAATTTTACAAGAAGTATTTAGATGCTTCTAGCCTTTTGGGGGAAAACTATCAAAGCAAAAGTGCTGGACAAGATAAAATAATGGCACTGTCTTCTGACTTTTCTTTAGAATATGCCTCACTACTTTTTTCCTTTCTAATCCCTCTTGCCGCCTTCATCAGTTGGATTGTGTTTTACAACAAAAAATATAATTACACAGAACACGTGATTATCTATTTGTACTCCATGTCCATTTACTCAATAATATCAGTGGTTTTAGGACAAATTGTTTTATTTATAAGTCCAGAAAAATACCTCACGTTTTCCACCTGGATTTATGTTTTTGTATTGGTTTACCATTGTTACATTCTAACTAGGCTTTTCAAGTTAAGTATTGGCCAACTTACACTTAAGTTGCTTATGTTTTCAGTTTTGTTTTTTGCAAGTTATATAGGTATTACCATAGTAAGCTTAATTGTACTTTTCGCCACAGGTACATTAGATTTACAGGATTTTGCGCCAAAAAATTAATTGAAACCTATACCGCCTCCGCCTTCAAAAACTGTACTTCGTATAAATTTCTATAGTACCCGTTATCCAATTTTAAAAGTTCTTGGTGGGTGCCTTTCTCTACGATTTTTCCAGCATCCATAACGATGATTTGATCGGCTTGCTGTACAGTTGCCAATCTGTGGGCAATGACAATAGAGGTTCTGCCTTTGGTTATTTTATCGGTGGCATCCTGTATCAATTGTTCTGAATATGAGTCAACCGAAGAGGTCGCTTCATCCAACACCAAAATACTCGGGTTGGTAACGTAAGCTCTTAAAAAAGAAATCAACTGTCTTTGTCCTGAAGACAAGCATCACGCCACGTTCCTTCACATTATAATGGTAGCCGTTGGGCAAGCTCATAATAAAGTCATGGATACCAATATCCTTTGCCGCCTGTATCACTTCTTCTTCGGAAATAGCATCGTTTTTAAGAGTGATGTTATTCAATATGGTATCGGCAAATAAAAATACATCCTGTAAAACAACCGCAATTTGGGCTCGCAATGATTTTAAGGTCATGTGCTTTATATCTGTACCGTCAATGTAAATAGTGCCATTTTGAATATCATAAAACCGATTGAGCAGATTGATAATGGTCGATTTACCAGCGCCGGTTGATCCTACAATGGCAATGGTCTGCCCGGCCCTGACCTCTAAATTAATACCTTTTAATACATCTTCATCTTCAACGTAAGAAAAATGAACGCCCTCAAATTTGATATCGCCCTTAAATTCCGAAGCTTCCAACTCACCTGTATCATCAATTTGTGAGGTGGTATCCAATACCTTAAATACTCGGTCTGCTGCGACCATTCCCATTTGCAGCGTGTTGAACTTATTTGCAATTTGGTTCAAAGGTCTAAATAACATGGGCACAAACATGATAAAAGCGAAAAGGTCTCCTTCTGTAGCACCGCTACCTTTATAAACCATCAAGCCGCCTACCCAAATAATCGTACCAAGAGTAATTGAAGATAGCAAATCAGCAATAGGAAAAAACACCGAGTTGTACCAAACGGTTTTAAGCCAACCCTTTTTATGGCGTTCATTAATGGCCTTGAATTTTTTGAATTCGGTAGCTTCCCGAGTAAACAATTGTAGAATCTTCATCCCCGTGATACGCTCCTGAACGAAAGAGTTTAGGTTGGACACCTCGTTGCGCACTTCTTCAAACGCTCGTTTCATATACCTTTGAAAAATCTTGGTCGCAAAAAGAACGATTGGCATAGTCACAAATGCGATAAGCGCTAATTTCCAGTTGATGTAAGCCATCACCGCACCTACCACGAGCATTTTGAGGACATCACTAAAAATCATAAAAAGACCTTGACCAAAAATATCGGCTATGCGTTCCATATCGGTAACGGTTCTGGTTATCAAAACGCCTACCGAGGATTTATCGTAATACTTCATCCGAAACCGCAACACATGATTGTATAGCTTTACCCTAATATCCTTCACGACCGATTGACCCAACCAACTCGCAAAATAAATAAACAGCAATTGGCAAACTACCTCAAGTACTAAAAGTAAGATCATGGCAATAATCAAGAACATAAAACCGTCGTAACTTTTCAACGCCACGTGCTCATCAATCGCTTTCTGTAATACCCAAGGTCGAAGCGCACCAAAAATCGCCAATCCTATGACACAAACCAAAGACCCATAAAACACTTTTTTAAAAGGACTGATAAAATGTAACAACCTTTTAAAAAGACTAAGGTCAAATATTTTTTTCTTTTGGGTTTCCATGTATTTTTTAATGCTCTAATTTGAGCTTTATATAATTTGACTAGAATATTTTTCTAATTGAATCTGATGTCTAATTTTAATTTATGTAATCTCTATGTTCTCAATTCTCGTTTCTTTTTTTTCCAACTATCGATTCGGGATATTCAACACCTATTAAATACAGTCCATGCGCAGGAACCGAGAATCCCGCCTCACTCCTACTTTTACTGTTTATTATATTGTGCAGGTCTTCTTCAGAAATAGTACCCAGACCTATTTGTATCATAGTTCCGACAATGGCACGCACCATATTACGAAGAAAGCGGTTGGCTTTGATATGAAACACCAATTCACTTTCAGATTTTATCCAGTATGCTTTTTCAATAGTGCAATTATAGGTTTTAACATCGGTTTTCGATTTTGAAAAACATTGAAAATTACTATACTGAAATAAAACATCGCAGGCAGCATTCATCTTTTCAAAATCCAAAGGTCTATAAAAAGCGAAAGCACTATTCGTATTAAAGACGTTTTTTTTTATTGAAACCCGATACTTGTAAGTTCTGCTCAGTGCGTTAAATCTGGCGTGATTATCTGCTTCAACCTCAAAAATATCATGTACGGCAATATCCTCTGGTAAAAATGAATTCAATCTAAACAAAAACTGCTCAGGAATTTTCTGATTTATGTCAAAATGAGCGAACATTTCCGCGGCATGAACGCCAGTATCCGTTCTTCCAGCGCCCATTAAAACTACGGTGTCCTGTAATAAGGCACACATACTTTCCTCCAAAACTTCTTGAACAGTAATGGCATTTGGTTGACGTTGCCAACCGTGATAGGCCTTGCCATTATAGGATAGCTTTATAAAAAATCTCAATCTAAACAATTACTTTTGTAAGCGGCAAAGATAACTAGAATTCCGCTTTAAACCTCATAGGCTTATTAATCGATTCTGGTTCAGTTTCCAATTTTAATAAACTAAATGTCTTGAAAAAAATCCTACTACTTTCTGATACCCACAGTCATATCGATGAAACTATTTTAAAATATGTTAAGCAAGCCGATGAAGTCTGGCATGCTGGAGATATTGGTGATATTTCAGTCAGCGATACTATAAAAAAATTTAAGCCACTTCGAGGGGTCTTTGGCAATATTGACGACGAGCAAGTCAGGTCAGAATTCCCAGAAAACAATCGGTTTACGTGCGAAGGTGTTGATATACTCATCACCCATATTGGGGGTTACCCACCCAGATATAATAATAGAACACGTGAACTTATAAAAAATAATCCGCCAAAGATTTTTATTTGTGGCCACTCCCATATACTAAAGGTCATGCCAGACAAACGTTACAACTTAATTCACATGAACCCCGGCGCAGTTGGAAAACATGGATTTCATAAAGTAAGGACGATGTTGCGATTTACTCTAGATGGCGGCAAAATTGAAAATTTAGAGGTAGTTGAGTTTGAGAGATGACAATTGGTCAAATCTTATTACTGAAGATTATTTTGTTTTATTTGATTTGAAAGAAAATAAGTCATGGTTATAATCGCTCACAAATTGGTGTAATTCAAATAAACCAGAACCTATGGTATTTATACTGAAATAGAAATTCAATCTTGAGACTCCACAGAGTTTCGAAGACTAGTTCTACTTACAAATTTAATGCTCCGGAAAAGCCATCTTTTCAAAAGGGAGGGTAATATAAAAAAAGCCCAGGATCTCCACCCTGGGCCTACGCACTAAAATAATTAAGATAATAGGTTTATCGTAATCGATCTACAGATTTCACGAGGTCTTCATCCTTTTTTATGGCCTTATTGGCCAAGACCAATAACACGATAGATAAAATAGGAATAAAAATCCCAACACCCTTCTCAGAAATATGACTTTCTCCAGGTGGCATTAGCAGCAGATATACAAATATGCCTAATAAAATAAAGTTTAATATGATATTGAGTCGTCCCAAAACAAATTGGAACTTCCTGTTTTTATAATTAAAAATCGAAATCAAGGACAATATAGCTGAACCTAAAAACATACCAAAATATAAAAGGTCATCTTTAGCATAAATAGCCTCTTCACTAGCATTTGTCCATAGATGGAATATAAAAATCAACCCGGCAGATGCGCCTGCCGCTAATATTAAATAAACCGTTTGAATACGTTGAATCATTAAATTCCCTTAGATAAGTCAACAAAATTAATAGTTTCTTTTTAAAATTGACTTTAAAAATTAAAATAAAATCGTATTATTGCAGTAATAGAACTGTTATAAACAGAATATCAGTTCGTTCATCTTCAGATTTATTTCACATTTTTCCCACAGAATTTTAGTTTTCAGAAAAGTTGAGAAACAAATCCATTTCAAAGAATAAACTTAATTAGTAAACATATTCATGTTCGAAATTTCCGAATTAAAAGCAAAGAAGCTGCCTGAACTTCAGGCTATAGCTCAAAAATTAAATGTGCCTAAGTATCGCACAATGAAAAAATTAGATTTGGTCTATCAAATCTTGGATGTCCAAGCAGCAAATCCAGAAAAGGTCAAAAACGAAGTTATTGCAGAACTCCCTAAAGAGGAAAAATCTGCTTCAAAAGAAACTTCTAAAAGCGACGGCAAAAAAACTCCTCCTGCAAAAAAACCACGTCAACCTAGACCAAGACCTTCCGCAAAAAAGGATGATAACTCACAACAAAAAATGGAGCTATCTGATAAGGATGATAAAAAAGACAGTAGCAACTCTAATTCAAAAGATCAGAAAGAGAAGCAACCCAAACATCCCAAACCATCAAACACGCAGGATAAAAGGTCTAATAACCAAAACGACAAAAAACAAAATAAACCAAACCCGCGCCCAAAAAGCTCGAACGAGAATAAGCCTAATCCAAGATCAAAAGACGGCAACTCTAACCACAACCATAAAAATAATGGCAATAAGGATAGTCGCAACCGTTACCGGGAACCAGATTTTGAATTTGATGCCATTATAGAAAGCGAGGGTGTTCTTGATATTATGCAAGATGGTTATGGTTTTTTAAGGTCTTCTGATTACAATTATCTATCATC
The DNA here is from genome assembly GCA_963803715.1 of uncultured Flavobacteriaceae bacterium. Lineage (GTDB taxonomy): Bacteria > Bacteroidota > Bacteroidia > Flavobacteriales > Flavobacteriaceae > Psychroserpens. The sequence continues at coordinate 117,062 of CAWDOF010000006.1, read as the reverse complement.
TCCAGATGATATCTATGTATCACAGTCTCAAATTCGTTTATTCGGCCTAAAAACTGGAGATACGGTTCTAGGGCACGTAAGACCTCCTAAAGAAGGTGAGAAATATTTCCCATTGATTCGCGTAAGCAAAATTAATGGGCAAAAGCCAGAAGTGGTTCGTGATCGGGTTTCTTTTGAGCATTTAACGCCACTTTTTCCGCAAGAAAAATTTAATATTGCTGAAAAGCAAAGTACTATCTCTACTCGAATTATGGATTTGTTCTCCCCTATAGGAAAAGGACAAAGGGGCATGATTGTCTCACAACCCAAAACAGGTAAAACCATGCTACTTAAGGACGTTGCCAATGCGATTGCAGCTAATCATCCTGAGGTATATCAAATGATTTTGCTCATTGATGAACGTCCTGAGGAAGTAACAGATATGCAACGTAATGTTCGTGGAGAGGTTATAGCATCCACTTTTGACAAAGAAGCTCACGAGCATGTTAAAATCGCTAACATTGTACTGGAGAAAGCAAAGAGACTTGTTGAGTGTGGCCATGATGTGGTGATTCTTTTAGATTCTCTAACGAGACTTGCGCGAGCTTATAATACCGTGCAACCCGCTTCAGGAAAAATATTGAGTGGAGGTGTTGATGCGAATGCTTTACATAAACCAAAGCGCTTTTTTGGTGCGGCCAGAAATATCGAAAATGGTGGATCATTGACTATTATCGCAACAGCCTTAACAGAAACCGGTTCTAAAATGGACGAGGTTATATTTGAAGAATTTAAAGGAACCGGTAACATGGAACTTCAACTGGATAGAAAAATATCTAACCGAAGAATTTTCCCTGCTATTGACCTTACATCCTCTAGCACACGAAGAGATGATATTCTACTGGATGAAGTGACCATTCAAAGAATGTGGGTAATGCGTAAATACCTTGCAGACATGAATCCGGTTGAAGCAATGGAATTTATCAATGATCGTTTCAAACAAACAAAAAACAACGAAGAATTTTTAATATCCATGAATGGATAGTCATTCTAAATTCAATAAAAAAATCCTTGATGGGAAACATTCCATCAAGGATTTTTTTTTATACACCTTAAGACTAAAAACCAGCTGAATAAAAAAAGACCTTTCAAAAAATTGAAAAGTCTTAATTCATTTAATATTCTAGTGAAACCCTTAGCTCAAATTAGCACAGTGTATCATCAATTTAGATTTTATATTAGCCGCTTTGTTATCGTGAATTACGTTTTTCTTAGCTAATTTATCGACCATTGAAATTACAGTAGGCAAAAATTCATTTGCCTCTTTAGCGGTTTCCATTTCACGCAACTTTTTGATAGCACCACGAGTTGTCTTGTGCTGGTATCTATTGGTCAAACGTTTTGACTCGTTGCTTCTAATTCTCTTTAATGCTGACTTGTGATTTGCCATTTTAATTCTTTAATTAAATATTGTAGCCCGTAGGGGAATCGAACCCCTCTTACATGGATGAAAACCATGCGTCCTAGCCGATAGACGAACGGGCCATTATGTTTTGAGGATTCAGAAAAAGTACAAACTTTTTCTTAACTCTCTTGTTTGAAATGAACTTAAAAAAATTCAATTCTTACCAAATTGACAAAAATAGAACTATTTATGTCTCGTTGGCGGGTGCAAAAATACAACTATTTTTAAATGTTGCAATACTTAGGTTAATTTTTTTGAAAATTTAATAAGCCTTAGCAAAAAGAACACGTTGACTAGAGGGTTTTCCACTAAAAACACAGACGCCTTCTTCAGTTTCTGTATGCATTGGTAGGCATCTTATAGTTGCTTTTGTTAGTTCTTTGATTTTATTTTCGGTTTCTGACGTGCCATCCCAATGAGCGGAAATAAAACCTGTTTTTGTATTTAAAATATCTTTGAATGTCTCAAAATCCTCAACTTTAGTGATGTGCGTATCCCTGAAATTTAAGGCCTTTTCGAAAAGTTCATTTTGAATTGTTTTCAACAATCCTTCAATTTTTTCAGCTAAACCATCCATGGGGATTATTTCCTTAGATAGTGTATCTCGTCTTGCCAATTCAATAGTATCATTTTCTAAGTCCTTAGGGCCAATAGCAATGCGCAAAGGCACGCCTTGCAGTTCGTGCTGGGCAAATTTTGCGCCAGGACGATGTGTGGTTCTGCCATCAAACTTACAGCTTACCCCAAATGCCTTAAGGTTTGAAATTATAATTTTTGCCTTTTCAGATATCACTTGTAATTGTTCTTCGCTCTTGTAGATAGGCACAATGATAACTTGAAACGGTGCCAGGTTTGGAGGTAGTACCAGACCTTTATCATCGCTATGCGTCATAATTAAAGCGCCCATTAATCTTGTGGAAACGCCCCAAGAGGTTGCCCAAACATATTCTTGTTTACCCTCACTGTTGGCAAATTTTACATCAAACGCCTTTGCAAAATTCTGACCTAGAAAATGAGATGTACCCGCCTGTAAAGCTTTTCCGTCTTGCATTAGCGCCTCTATGCAATAGGTTTCAACTGCACCTGCAAAACGTTCGCTCTCGGTTTTTGTTCCTTTTATAACAGGGATTGCCATAAAATTTTCGGCAAACTCTGCATAAATATCGTTCATTTGCTCGGCTTCGGCCACAGCTTCATTTTTAGTCGCATGGGCTGTATGCCCTTCCTGCCATAAAAATTCCGCGGTTCTTAAAAATAATCGCGTTCTCATTTCCCAACGTACCACATTGGCCCATTGGTTTATCAAAAGCGGTAAATCCCGATAACTTTGAATCCAGTTTCTATAAGTATTCCATATAATTGCTTCGCTAGTGGGTCTTACAACCAACTCTTCTTCTAAACGAGCCTCAGGATCAACCCTCAGTTTTCCGGGATTATCAGGATCATTCTGAAGCCTGTAGTGCGTAACTACAGCACACTCCTTAGCAAATCCTTCTGCGTTTTTTTCTTCAGCTTCAAATAAACTCTTTGGAACAAATAATGGAAAATAAGCGTTTTGATGACCTGTTTCCTTAAACATTCTGTCTAATTCAGCCTGCATTTTCTCCCATATCGCATAACCGTAAGGCTTTATGACCATACAACCTCTAACGGCTGAATTTTCGGCTAAATCGGCCTTAACCACCAATTCGTTATACCATTTGGAATAATCTTGACTTCTACTTGTAAGGTTTTTACTCATTTTAGGGTTTTGGCATAAAAATTGAGACTATGTTAAATAGAAAAATAGTTCGACAAAACTAACTATTTTTGTTATGTTCAACAATAAAATTATATAGATATGCAGACCCAAAAATACTTACAGAGAAAATGTTCACTAATTATTGCAATTGGTTTAACATCCATTTTGACTGCTTGCGGGTCTTATCAGTACGTCGGCTATTCTAATGATGGAATTTACGAAGATGAAGGAGAGGTTATAAGTTATCATGAAACTGAGCCAACGACTGAGGTATCTGACAATACATACTATAAAAATTATTTTGCGGAAAAATCAAATCAATATCAAGATGTTCCCCAAGATGAGAGTGTCATTTTTACCGATATAGAAAATTACAGTAGTGGTTATGATGAGAGCCTTGATCAAGAACAACAAGTAGGCTATGCGGGCTGGGGAGCTGCCAATGAAAATGTAACGATTAATTATTATGACAATGGTTGGAATAATTTCGGCTGGGGCGGCGGTTTCGGTTGGGGCCCTAGATTTGGCTGGAATAATTGGGGCTGGAACAATTTTGGCTGGGGCGGTGGCTTCGGTTGGGGTGGCGGCTTTGGATTTAATAATTGGGGGTGGAACAACTATGGCTGGGGCGGTGGATTTGGCTATGGGAACAACTAACTAATTGGTGTCCACCGGGATTCTATGGTTATAATAACTATTACAGAAATAATTCTAGACGTGGTTATGCTTACGATAACAACGGAAGAAGAGCGGGTTCCAATTCCGTCTATAACAGAAATGTAACTTCAAGAAGTTCTGCCGGAGACAAATATATCCAGAAGAAATGCCATCTTCCTCAAATAGAACGACAAGATTTAATTCTAACACTACACGGTCGCGGTCAAGTAGAGATAATTCAATTAGATCTAGATCATCCTCAAATCGAAATTCAGTGATTTCCGGAAATCGTTCTAATCGTTCCCGTGCATACGTCATCACGAAATAGTACAGAAGATCATATCTCGTCTTCGGTTAGAAGTTCAAATTCTTCATCTAGAAGTAGTGGTACTGTAAGAAGTAGCGGCGGATCAATGCGCTCTTCTGGTGGTGGCAGATCTTCAGGTGGTGGTGGCCGATCATCAGGTGGCGGAAGAAGGGGCGGCTGATTACAAATCAATTTTACATTATATCTGAATTATTTAATATGAAAAAGTTAAGTTTACTCTTCATAGGTGTTATATCTATGTCCTTTATCAATGCTCAAGAGATTGTAGATGCCGTTAGGTATTCCCAAGATGAAATCCAAGGTTCTGCACGATTTAGAGCCATGAGTGGCGCTTTTGGTGCCTTGGGAGGTGAGATGTCCGCAATTAGCCTAAATCCTGCTGGTTCTGCAATATTCAACAGAAGCCGAGCATCATTATCCTTATCAATCTTAAATATTAATAATGATATTTCCTTTTTTGAAGGGAGAAATTCTTCCTCTGAATCCAAATTTGATTTGAATCAAGCTGGGGCAGCTTTTGTTTTTATGAGTACAGACGAGACTTCTCCTTGGAAAAAATTTACACTTTCTGTAACTTATGATAAAACAGGTAATTTTGAAAATAATTATTTCGCCAGAGGTACTAATAGAAATTCCGTTGATGGATATTTTCTAAGCTATGCCAATTCTCCCACTCCCCTACCTTTAGCTGATATATCTGCATTTCCAGATGAAACTTTGGAGCAAGCCTATGCCGCAATTGGTAATGAGTTGGGATTTAGAAATCAACAAGCTTTTTTAGGTTATGAATCGTTTATTTTAGAACCTGGCGAAAATGATGGTTCGCCATATACTTCAAATATTGGAGCAGGACTTTTTAATCAATCCTATTCAACAATTGAAACTGGTTACAATGGAAAATTTAGTTTTAATGCTGCTACACAATATGGCGATAAATTATTTTTAGGATTAAACTTAAACGCCCATTTTATAAATTACGAGCGTTTTAATAATTTTACTGAATCTAACAATAACGCTACATCTTTAGTAACAAACGTTGATTTTCGAAACTCCCTCTTTACCGTCGGAAATGGATTTTCATTCCAATTGGGTAGTATTTTCAAAGTAACAAACGAGTTAAGAGCAGGTTTTACTTACCAGTCCCCAACTTGGTTTACTATTACCGAAGAGACAACTCAATTTTTGGCAACAACCTTTAACAGTGCCGAAGGAATGGATCCAATTGTTATTGACCCTTCAATTATCAACATCTTTCCGAATTACAGGTTGCAGACTCCAGGAAAAATTACAGGTAGTTTAGCATACGTGTTTGGTACTAAAGGCCTAATTAGTTTTGATTATTCTAGAAAGGATTATTCAAATACTAAATTTAAGCCTACCTCAGATCCGTTTTTCTCAACTCAAAATAATACAATGAATAACATTCTTCAGGCGGCAAACACATATCGCGTTGGTGGTGAATATCGCATCAAACAAATAAGCCTTAGAGGAGGCTATAGATTTGAGGAAGGTCCGTATGTAAATGAAAATCTGTATGGAAATCTTACAGGTTATTCTATGGGTCTGGGTTATAATTTTGGAAATACGAGACTAGACTTGGCTTATGACTATTCCGAAAGAACCATTGGTAATCAATTATTTTCGGTTGGATTAACAGACCCGGTTTCGGTAAATGGTAATAATTCCAATTTTACCCTATCACTTGCCTTTGATTTATAATAATTTAATTTCTTGTTGTTGTTAACGTTATAAGTGCTTGACTTTACATTAAATCACTTTTATAATTTCTCGTTTTCTTAAATTAAATTTTTCCACAGAGATTAAATCTTAATCTAGACAAAAATCCACTATAGTTTTCGCAACAATTTTTATAATAATGTTGTTTTGCCAACATAGCTTGTATGACAGACAATTATCAATGAACGCTTCAGCGCTATGTAGCGTATTCAAATCAAAAATAAGTCACCTAAAATCACGTATATTGTCGAATTTGATAATCCTATTTAAAGAGTAAAAAAAAGCCTGAACTATAAAATTCAGGCTTTTTTTTAGTTTTTATAATTAATTATCTCTTCAGCGTAAAATGCGCCTTGAACTCTTTTCTCACACCCGTGGCCGGCTCGCCGTACTCTACCATGAACCAGTAATCGCTGGTGGGCATCGGGCTGCCGTTGTAGGTGCCGTCCCATCCCCGACCGCCCGGGGCCATCTGCTTGAGCAGCTTGCCGAAGCGGTCGAATATGAACACCGTCGCGCCCGTGCGCAGGTCCATCCCCGCGATGTCCCAGCGGTCGTTGTAGCCGTCCCCGTTGGGCGTGAAGAACGCCGGGTAGTCCAGCACCGTGACCGTGGCGCCCGCCAGGCCGCAGCCGTTCCTGTCCCGCGCCGTGACCTCGTGCCCGCCGAGGGACACCCCGGTGAAGACGGGACTGTCCCGCCATGGGCCGCCGTCAAGGCTGTACTCGTACACCCCGTCCCCGGTGGCCGTCACCGCTATGGTGTGCACCTCTGCAAAGCCCTCGCTGGTCACGGCCGCGGTGACCGCCGGCGGCCCGCTCTCGATGACCTCGGTCTCGCCGTAGGCCGCGCACTCCGTCCCCGCGGAGGTGGACAGGTCCGTCACCGTGACCCCGTAGGTGCCCGCCCCGGTGGGGACGTAGCTCCCGCCGGTGGCACCCGCGATGTCCGTACCGTCCAATGTCCACTGGAAGCCATAGGCGGGAGCGGACAGCCCCGTGTCAAGCACAGGGGCATCGATCGCCTCGGTACCGTTGGTGCCCACGCAGAGCACGTACCGCTCGTCGAGACGGAACAGCGGCAGGGGGTTGACCCGCAGGGTCACCGGTGCCACAGCGTAACAGGTGGAGCCGTCAGTGCCGTCAGTGGCCTCTGTGTCGTTGTCCACCCTGGCCCAGATGACCTGGGGGTTGACCAGGTTCTCGTAGAGGAAGGGAAGCGGGTCGCCGCCTTCCGTGGCGGCCGCCTCGCTCGCGTAATAGCTCACCGCATAGTCCGCAGGGTCCTGGCCGTCCAGTACCTGTGCCTGTACGCTGCCCGGCTCGAGGGCCGCGATATCGCCCACGGGCGTGAGGTCGAACTGCGCGCTGTCGTTGGACGGGTCACCGTCCGCCTCCATCGCGTCGTCGCACACCTCAAGCAGGATGTCCAGGCCGTCGGCATTGGCGCGGGCGGCCTCCTGTACCTCTAGCTCGAAGCTCAGCGTGCTTATAGAGCAGCCGGTCGCATTGTCGGTAACGGCCACGTAGACCACCTGCGGGTTCGACGTGTTGGCGTAAGGGGAGCCCAGCGCGTCCTCCAGCGCGTCGGCGTCGCCCTGGCTATCGTGGTAGGTCACCGTGAACAGCGCCGGGTCCTGGCCGTCCAGGATCTCGGCGTCCCGCTGCGCGAGGTCGAACTGTGCGGCACCGTCGCTGCCAAGCTCACAGATGACCATCCCCTCGACACCGCCCTGGGGCACCGTCGGGAGCGGGTCAACCCGAAGGCCGATCTCCACGATCGCGTAGCAGCCCGTGGCGCCGTTGGCGACCCGAGCGTAGATGACCTGGGGGCTCGATGTGTTCTCGTAGGCCGAAGGGTCGGCCAACGCGGCCTGGCCCTGCTCGCGCGTCGAAGAGCGTCTCGTGGTAGCTCGCCGTGACGCCCGCCTCGCCGTTGAGCAGCAGGGGCTCGTCAGCGGTCAGGTCGAAGGTCTCCACCAGGTCCCCCGTATCGGTCTCGTCGCAGAGCACCAGCTCCGGCATGTCCTGTGTCGGGGTGGGCCTGGGCAGTACGCGTATGGTAAGGGTCGTGGTGGCCGTGCAGCCGGTGCCCGTATCGGTCACCACCGCCCAGAGCGTCTGGGGGTTCGCAGGGGCGCCGCCCACGGACGTGTTGGTGTAGGCCGTCGGGTCGGCCACCGCACCGGTGCCGAGCTCCGCCTGGGCCAGGGTCTCGTAGTAGGCCACCGCAGAGCTGCCCTCGCCGCCGGTGATCTGCGCGTCGCGATCGGTCAGGTCGAATACCGTGAGCCCGTCCGCCACGTCGTCGTCACACTGCTCGAGCGGCGGAGCGACCACGGCGACCGGGAGCGGGTCGACCACCAGTTCCAGTGCCGTGAGCTTGAAACAGCCCGTCGCGTTGTCCTCAACGCGCACCGTCAGCGTCTGCCCGAAAGGGTCCGTGACGCTATACGAGAACGGGGACGCGATGGCATCGGAGGGGTCGCCGAGCTCCGCCTCGGTGGCGTCCTCGTAGAAGCGGACCGTGTAGAGCGAGGGGTCGGCCAGCTCCTGGAGTATCTCGGCCAGCCTATCGGTCAGGTCGAACTCCGCTATCCCGTCGGCCTCCGGGCCGTCGCACTCCCTAAGGGGGCTCACGGCGGCCGCGCCGAGCTGGGGCGTCGGGCTCACCGTCAGCTGGAGCTCGGTGAACGACGCGCAGTCGGTCGCTATGGTGCCGCTCTCCACACGGACGTAGACCGTCTGGGAGTCGATGTTGATGTTCACGTAGGGGCTCGACAGCGGGTTGGAGCCGCTCATCGCGTCAGCGGCCGTCTCGTGGTAGCTCACCTCCAGGGAAGGGTCGCCGCCAGTGACCTCCGCGTCCCTCGACCCCAGGTCGAAGACCCCGTAACCGTCGCTGTCGGGGTCGCAGAACTCTATCGGGGAGGGAGCGTTGGCGACCGGCGCCTGCTCCACCAAAAGGATGAGCCCCGTAGTGGCGTAGCAGCCCGTGGCCGTGTCCTCCACGCGCGCATAGACCTCCTGGCCGTCAGCCTCGTTCTGGTAGGGGACCGGCAGGGGCGAGGCGCCGCTCTCGGCGCCCGACTGGTCGAGGTGGTAGGTCACCGCATAAGTGGGATCGCCACCGGTGATCTCCGCGTCCTTCAGCGATAGGTCGATAAGGGTCGTGCCATCGGGGATGCCGTCGTCGCAGACCTCCAATGGTGTCGGGGCGATTACTGTAGGTTGCTCAAATACCGTGAATGTCTGAGCAGTAGTTGTTGGACAGGCACCATTGGTAGTATATTCAATAGTATAAGTTGTGTTAAATTCGGCATTGGTCACCAACCCTGTGTTTGCATCAACAACAGCCCCGTCTGTAGGTAAAGGATTGAAAGTAAACGTTCCACCAATTAAACCAGTAATTGTTGATGTACCACCACTACAAGTTGGTGCTATTGTAAAGCTAGAATCATCTTGTTCTAAAATAGTGACACTAACCGTTTGATTTTCTGGGCAGTCTCCAGATGTTGTATAATCAACAACGTAAGTTGCCCCAGAAATTACATTGGCGATTTCACCAGTAACAGCATCAATTGTAGCTTCACCGAAAGGATCAGAACCAGGTTCAGTATTAAACGTAAACGTTCCGCCAGAATCACCAGTAATAGTAGCGATAGCACCATCGCAATTTGGTGCGTAAGTAAAGGACGCATCTTCTGCAGAAAAAACTGTTACAGTTTCTTGTGAAGTCTGAACGCAAGGGCCTGATGTTGTATATTCGACAGTGTAAGTGGCATCAGATACACCATTTGTTATTGTGCCAGATGCTGCATCAATTATAGCACCATCAGCAGGATCGGGATTAAATGTGAAGGTTCCACCGGTATCTCCCGAAATACTAGCTGTAGCTCCAGTACAATTTGGTGTTAAGCTAAAAGAGGGGTCATCGGCTGGTATGATACTAAACGTTTCAATACTTGAATTTGCACAAATCCCAGTGGTTGCGTACTCGACAAAATAAACAGTGCCTAAAGTAGCACCAGTTACGGTGCCCGTGTTCGCATCAATGATTGCGCCGTCTCCGGGCAAAGGATTAAAACTAAATGTTCCTCCTGTTGTTCCATCAATTGTTGCCGTTGCACCGCTGCAGGTTGGGGTTATTGTGAAAGAAGCATCGTCAATATCGGGTATTACAAAAGTTTGTGTAGTAGCGCCAGGGCAAACGCCAGAAATAGCATATTCAACTGTATATGTTGATCCTGAAGTTGTATTTGTTACGTCACCAGTTATTTTCATCTATCACAGCTCCATCTGTGGCAGCAGGATTAAATGAAAACAGCCCGCCTGAATCACCAAGTATTGTAGCAGTTGCTCCAGTACACGTTGTATTTATTGAAAAAGACGTATCGGGCAATGGGTTAAATAAAATCTCTACACTTTCCAGTATGGAACAGCTTTCATCAGTTACTTCTACAGAGTAAACACCAGAATTTGGGGAAGCCACAGTTAAGGTAGCATTTGTTTCCGAGGCAATTATAAAGCCGTCTAAGAACCACTGGTAACTTGCTGTAGTTGAAGCAATATCGGCATCTAAAATAACGTCGGCATCTCCTTCGCATAAATTCTGATCTGCTCCCAAATCTACAGAAAAAGGAATATCCTTACTAACTGTTACATCATCTGTAACAATTACTTGATTGCCATCACCATCGGTATAAGTTACTTGGGCGGTATAAACTTCGACATCATTCGTGGGACAAACATTTAAGGCCGGTGTGTTGCCGACAATTGTCCCAGCGCTATCAAGCCAAGCAAAATCAACTATACTTGGACCAGCTGGTGTAAAGCGCCATGCTTCTTCAGAAGTTGACCAATGCCCGTATTTCTTCCTGGAGGCACAAATGCCAAATTACGCTCATCGTTTGAATTCCAACCAAAACATTCCCTCCATTCCAGCTACAGCCTGAAGCCCATTTAGTATATAATATCAATTACATTGTGTTTCATAAAATACTGCCATATGTGTGGCCTCAAATTCTGTACAACTAAAATTGGGGACTTGATAGAAAGATACAGCCAAAACCCTATTTGGTGTTGTACCAAGTATCTCCCAAGCGATTTCCTCACTAGCACCTGATACTGCATGGATTAATATCATGACAAGGTGTAAATATGTTTGCTTCACCTAATGTTGGATTAGAATTATTGGGTAAACTCTCCGTGAAGTCGAAGGCATTTGAACCAATACCGGTATCGCCAGCATCAACATCAAATCTAATAACCCCATTAGAACCTACCTGAAATTCAGTTCTGATTTCTTCAAAAAAATTAAAATTGAAAGGTAAACTTCCTACGTCCTCCCAAGCGTCATCGATATCGGTATTAACCGAATTTGATAACCCTTGGAAAGGAAAAGGTGGTACATAGGGTATTTCTGTAACCGTATAAGTATTTGTTTCTCCGACATCCAAAAATGTAGCGGTAATATCAGTGCAACTATCCTCACAAGCTATTGTAATATCTTCCCCTGCATCTACAAATGGATTACCTGGTCCAGAAGCTCCAATTTGAGCTGTTAAGTCTATCTCATTAGAACTTGAACATCCGGAGGGATTGGTATCTGTAATTACTAATCCTATATCATAAACACCAGAAGCTGCATATTGGTGCGTTGTTGTAGCTCCAGTACCAGTTGAGCCATCACCAAAATCCCATAGATATGTTGCGCCCGTTCCATCAAATGAAAATGTTCCGCTACCATTGAAAGTAATGACTTCATCTACATCTGCCACTATGATGTTATTTACGTCGAGAGCTGGTGAAGTACTATCAACATTTGCAGTAATATTTTGACATGGCGTAAGACACAGCAATATCGGCCTCCCAACCCGTTATATTTCCTGCATCATTACTTACAAATTCGATTGTTAAGCAACCTGAAGAACTGGTTGCTTCAACCACCATTGGATTATTTCCGCCAGAATAAGTACCAAAGGAAGGCGCTGAATTATCGTCGCCATCATAAATAACCATAAAATCTACATTTAACTGAGAATTAAATTCAGTAAAACTCAATTGAATGACGTCTCCTGCGTTTTCAGGACAAATCGTAATGGATAGATTTTCATCATTCCCATAGTTTGCAAACTCACCTCCAGAATCAAAAAATCGTCCAGAGCATTGGTTGAAAGTTCCATTTTGCATGTTAATATCTTGCGAAAATGAAATTATTGGTATTAATAAAAATAAAGGGCGTAAAAATTTTATCATAGTCTTATTAGTATTGGGGATGTTGGGATTTAATTACAATTAAGTATTGCGTGCCGTCAAACCTAAAGGTTTTAGTCTCGTTGTTAGAATCAAAATTAAATTTATACTTAAGAGGATTGAATTTCTCTTCTTCAAAAATTACATCTCGGACTAAAGATTTATTATAGGTATCAAACAATGAAATCGTTGAAAGCGGAGTGAAATTTGAAAGATTTTTATTCGGTAGATGTTGAATAACAACCCGGTTTCTTAAAATATTCTTTATGTCCTTAAGCCTCTGTGGCTTATTTAAAATATCAGTTTGGGTATGATTGCCATAGACCTCTTTAATAAAAGCTAATTCTTTTTTAGTCAATGGGTCGTCAATATCATCAAAGTACTCCACATGCTTAAGAGAGTTTGGATCATGCTTGACTTGAGAAAAGGAAAATGCCATCATTCCGAAACAGAACAACAACACCAATGAGGGGCGTAATGTGAAATTCATAATGATCTATTAATTTTAGGAGTCGGAATTTAACCATTTTATAATAAAAGCTAACAATACTGCTGTTAAATTGGACTAATTGTACTAGGTTTCCGATTATTTGCACTTTGTACTAGTACCAAATAGTTATAAGGCTCGGTATTCATTTTCATTTTTGCTTACCTTTGCATTCTTAAATTAATTTTGGCATTTAAAAATATGTGATTTAATCTTTGGATATGAACTGCATATTTACACTATGAGACTATGAAAATTGAAGATAATACAACTGCTATTGAAGATTTGGGTAACAGCCATATTGGCACCTCTAGCGATACACCATTGCGTGACGATGCATTTACTGTTTCCGACGAAAAAAAGATAGAGCTTATAAGAAAAGATATTAACCACATCATGGAAACCCTAGGTTTAGACCTTTCTGACGATAGCTTGAAAGGCACTCCCAACCGTGTGGCCAAAATGTTCGTGAACGAAATTTTTGCCGGGCTCAACCCTGATAAAAAGCCAAGTGCCTCTACTTTTGATAACAAGTATAAGTACGGCGAGATGCTTGTGGAAAAAAACATATCTGTCTATTCTACCTGTGAGCATCACTTATTACCTATTGTGGGTAAAGCCCATATTGCTTATATCTCTAGTGGCAAGGTTGTTGGACTTTCCAAAATGAACCGTATTGTCGACTATTTTGCCAAACGCCCGCAGGTGCAGGAGCGGTTGACCATTCAAATTGTTAAGGAACTTCAAAAGGTACTACAGACAAAAGATGTTGCTTGCGTTATCGATGCCAAACATTTATGCGTCAACTCCAGAGGTATTCGAGATGTAGATAGTAGTACGGTGACTTCAGAATTTGGCGGTGAGTTTAAAAATAAAGAAACCAAACGTGAATTTTTGGATTACATAAAACTGAACACTTCTTTTTAAAGGCGAATTTTTCCGAAGAAACATTTTTTACCAAATCCGAAAACTATTATTACCGAGAACTCTGAATATTCAGAATGCTAAATATTCAAATTTTAAAAGACCTTTTTATCTTCGTAAATCAGTTTCAATTTCAATTTTACTTAAATTGAAAATTTCAACAATTAATCTGAAATAAATATTTTAGATTTGATGCACATTATATAATCTTTAGAGGATTAAACTCTGCCTTCATTTAAATATTTCGCAATGCCATTATACAAAGAGCAAAAATTAAAGATCTACAATACCCTTTCTGGAGAAAAAGAAATTTTTGAACCTTTGGAAGATGGCTATGTAGGCATGTATGTTTGCGGTCCCACGGTTTATAGCAACGTACATTTGGGTAATGTAAGAACGTTTATGTCTTTTGATATGGTGTTTAGGTACCTCAAACATTTAGGCTACAAAGTAAGGTACGTGCGCAATATTACCGATGCCGGGCATTTGGAAAATGACGCTGATGTTGGTGAGGATAAGATTACAAAAAAGGCGCGCTTGGAAGCGATTGAACCCATGGAAGTGGTGCAACGTTACACCATCGATTTTCATAACACCTTGAATACGTTTAATTTTTTACCGCCAAGTATTGAGCCTACAGCTACGGGACATATTATCGAGCAGATTGAACTTGTTAAGACTATTTTGGAAAATGGCTATGCCTATACAGTTAACGGGTCGGTCTATTTTGATGTTCATAAATTTAATGAATCGAATACCTACGGCAAGTTGAGCAAAAGAAAGCTCGAAGACCTTATTCATAACTCCCGAGCTTTGGAAGGGCAGAGCGACAAGAAAAACCCACAGGATTTTGCGCTTTGGAAAAAAGCAGAACCTCAACATATTATGAGATGGCCCTCTCCTTGGAGCGACGGTTTTCCGGGTTGGCATTTAGAGTGTACAGCGATGAGCACCAAATACCTGGGAGATCATTTTGATATTCACGGCGGTGGGATGGATTTAAAATTTCCACACCATGATTGTGAAATCGCCCAAAGTGAAGCTGCGAAAGGGCAATCTCCAGTAAATTATTGGATGCATGCCAATATGCTGGAGTTGAATGGACAGCGCATGTCCAAATCTACTGGGAATATTGTAAATCCTGAAGAATTGCTTTCTGGTAAAAACAAATTTTTCAGTAAGGCCTATCCGCCTAATGTTATTCGGTTTTTTAATGCCCAATCCTCGTATCGAAGTGTTTTGGATCTGACAGATGCCGGCCTTTCTGGAAGTGAAAAGGGGTTTAATCGGTTAATGGACGCCGTGGATGCGTTAGATAAATTGGAGCCGGGTAAAGACTCAACATTTAATGTTGAAGCGTGGAAGGAGAATTGCTACAAGGCGATGAATGATGATTTTAATTCGCCCGTATTGATTGCCCATTTGTTTGAGGGCGTAAAGTGGATCAATCAAATGAAAGAAAATGAAGCAACCTTGAGCTCAAGTGATTTTGAACTTTTTAAAAACATACTTAACATTTTTATCCATGACGTTCTAGGGTTAACCAAATCAGGCCAATCTGAATCCCATACCGATAAATTGAGTGCCGCCGTTGAGATATTAATAGATTTGCGCCAAGAAGCGCGGGCTAATAAGGATTTTTCGCTATCCGATAAAATAAGAGACCAATTGGCGGAAAAAGGCATTCAGCTAAATGACGGTAAGGACGGCACTACGTTTTCAATTTAGGTCACTAAATTATACTTCTCTGTAATTCTTTTCAAAATTTATCTAAAGACTACTTTTTGTTTTTGGGAATCTCTCTAGCACGCTTACACCTTAAGCGGATTATTGAAATAATCAACTAAAAATCAATTATTTAGATAAGATACTCTACGTCTAAATGAGATTTTAGTGCCGATATTAACCAAAAAAAAATGTATTTATCTCCTACAATTTTTATCTATAATTTTCACAAAAAATTACATTTTATCGGATTTTTTTGCACTTAATAGATTTTTTTACTACGTTTGTCGAATCAATTAATTAGTCCCAAACTAAATAATTAACCGCTTATGTATGTATCACAACTTTCGAAGAGAAAGCACGTTCGCTATTTAGCCGTATTTTTTCTTACTATTTTATTTACTATCAGTTCTTCGGCCCAAACGGGAATATTTTCAGCTGTAAAAAATTTTGATAGTAGTCCTGAAGCTGTAAAATCCATTTATTTTGATGGTATCAACGGATACGCTGAAATGGATAACACCCTAAACCTTAATCCAAGTGGATTTACGATTTCGCTATGGGTAAACAGGGATAGCAATGATTCTGGAACAAAATCTATAATCTCCAAAAGAGAAAGTAATTTCAGCTCTGGTTTTGACCTTCGCCTAACCGATAACAATTTTATTGAATTAGTTTGGTACGCTGAGTCAAGGCAAACAGCAATTACAAACACCGCCATTCCAGATAATGAGTGGCATCAAATTGTCGCGGTATACAACGGCGAGACACTCACTTTTTTAATTGATGGCGTTGCGGATTCTTCACATTTAAAATTACCACCAATTCCCTGTGAGAACGTCTTTAAATTAGCGACTTGCGGACAAGCGGAAATTTCCCAAAAATTCAATGGTCGTTTGGACGAAATTAGAATTTGGAATATTGCACTTACCAAAGCGCAATGTCACTATATGATGAACCAAGAGATTACCAACCAAAATGGTTTTGTAAGCGGAAAAATTGTACCATCAACAATTGCCAAAAATGATTTATCCAACATCCCATGGTCAAGTCTGGATGCATATTATCCTTTAAATTTTGATGTCAACTCCACGACAGATGCCTCAGGGAATGGTCATCACGGCACATTAATGCATATAAATTCAACAGACGATAAGAGTGCACCTTTGCCCTATACCTCGAAAGTTGATGGTAATTGGACAGACACTTTAACTTGGGAAAACGACAACACCCAACCCGTTCCCAACTCCTACTCCATAGTAGATAACAGCATTACCATAGATTGGAACATTGTTAAGGTTGCCCATAACTTAACTATTGATACTGATGAAGTGATGGGAAAAAGTATCAAATTACAGTCGCTTCTCATAGATGACGCCAAATTAACTATTGAAGGACAGTTAGAAAACGTTACGGGAAACGGTTTAAACATTTCGCATTATTTAAAACTCAATGGGCAACTTGACCTTAAAGGGGAGTCACAATTACTGTTGGAACAAAATGCAGAATTAGATGTCAATTCTTCCGGCGAATTGTATAAAGCATTACAAGGTACAGCCGACCAATATACTTATGATTATTGGTGTTCTCCCGTGGGAAAAGCAAATACTACTTCAAACAATAATGCCTTTGCAGTAAAAAATATAATTTACAATAATGGATTACCAATAAACTTTTTGACCTCTGGTTACAACGGCTCACCTGGCAGCCCGGTGGGAATAGCAGATTATTGGATATGGAAATTCGCCAATAACCTGGACTACGATTATTCTGCATGGCAACATCTTAGAAGGAGTGGGACGCTATTACCTGGAGAAGGCTTTACAATGAAAGGTCCCGGTACAGGTATATTCAGCGACAAGCAAAACTATACCTTCAAAGGTAAGCCCAATAACGGCACTATAGATTTACAACTCGAAGCAGGTAATGACTATTTAGTAGGCAACCCCTATCCTTCTGCAATTGATGCTAATCAATTTATTATGGATAATGGCCTCCAAAATGAAGTTAATGAAGAACCCTTAATCAACGGGACACTCTATTATTGGGAGCATTGGGGAGGCGGTAGCCATAATGTTGCAGAATACCGCGGTGGTTATGCCACCTATAATTTATCTGGTGCGGTCGGCGCACCTTCCTTAGGAACAAATGATGCCAATCTAGCTACTGGTGGTAGCCCCATAAAAATCCCATCACGTTTTATTCCCGTTGGCAAAGGTTTTTTTGTAGTCGGTAAAAGTGTTGGGCAAATTCAATTTAATAACGCACAACGTGTTTATAAGAAAAATAACGATAACGAAGTTGAAGACCTAAGACCAAAAGTGAGATTAGGTTTTGATTCTGCAACTACAATTCACCGTCAATTGTTACTAACCATAGATGAAAATGCTACTGTTGCAAAAGATTGGGCTTATGATTCAGAGTTATTTTATGAGCAAAAAGAAGATATGTTCTGGATTATTGAAGGAGAAAAGTACAATATTCAGGGCAGTAATACGCTCGATTCTGAAATTACCTACCCTTTAGGCATTAAAATATTTAATAATGGTATGCAGAAAATAACAATTGATGCTTTAGAACATATCTCTGAAAACCAAGATATTTCTATCCATGATATTGAAAACAATTCCTATCACAATTTACGTGAAACTGACTTTGAATTCTCCTTACCAATGGGAGAGTACCTCGATAAATTTGAGCTGACTTTTGAAGACAATGCTAGCTCAACTTTGACCACCAAGAATAATAACCAACATAGCTTTAATATCTATTTTGATTTAAATAAAAAACAATTGGTGGTTCTAAATCCAAATGAAATTAAAATAAATAGCATAAATCTATTTAATTTAAAGGGACAATCTGAAATGAAATTTGATAACATACAGCTATCAAAACGTTATGAATTTGAGTTACACAATAGATGTACAGGCACATTTATCGTAAAAATACAATCTACTCATAACACTGAAAATAAAATTGTCCTCATAAAACAATAAACCCACTTTGATTCTTAATATCAAATACCTGATATCAGTAAGAGCTAAGAAGGTTTCTATTAAATTCAATATATAATTTAATGTATTCCACCGACTATAATTAGCCTTTAATCGATTATGTATTACTTTTTAACTTAAACATCCAAAATCCCAAATTTACCGCTAATGATTCTTAAAATTACTTTAATTAAAACAAAACTAAATTTAATTCTTGGGCTTTGTCTAATGGGATTAATTAGTACTGCCCAAGATTTCAATATTAGACATATACAGGATAATGTTCCAAGATCAGGCAAGACCAATAACAGCTTTACAGCAGTATCATCTTTAGAAAGAGCCTTTGTAATTCCTAATAGCAACCGTAAAACCCACGGTGGTCTTATTGGCTCTGCTTCAAATTTAACGGTCGTGATATGTCAGGTGCGGTTAGATTGTCAAATACTTCTACACTTAAATTTCTACAGAGAACCCAATTCTGCTAATTCTGATACGAGATTCAACGCCTCAATAATAGAATATACATGGACCTATTAGGTGGTAGTAACGAATTTATCGTTAGAGGTAGATATACCGTTAACCTTAAACGGCACAAATAATAGTACTACCCAAAGTCTTAGTGGAGTTACAAACTCCAGAAAATGTATTCCGTTTATAACTGGTATTATAAATAGTGCAACAAGCCCTAGATGCAGATTCTGGAACGGCAATTGCCTATCTTAGAAACATAACGACTCAAGGGTTTTAAAAGGGTCAAATACCAATAACGTCACAGTTTATGTAACGGTTGTAGAATTTACGGGCAACAATTGGACGGTACTTCACGGTGATTCTGGCTATACAAATCAAGATACTGGCAATATCACCCTAAGTGAAAATTCCAATGGAAGTTCTTCTGCAACTAGCGTTAACGACTGGTCTAATGCTATAATATTTGGTCAGCATATTGGGGATTTGGACAATGATGGCACTAATGATGCGTTAGCTGATAATTGGCCGCTATTCTTTCCAGGTTCAAACAATCAGCGAGTCTCATGGCAATTCGATTCAGACCATGATTCAAATGGCAACAATCGTCATTTTGTTCATGTCTTAGAACATAGCGAAATTAACGTTTCTAGATTTCAAAGTAGCTCAAATGCAGCAAATGAGACTTCTATTGACATTACGTGCTAACCTATCCAATCTCAATCAGTCAATGGTAATAGGCTCATCTATCACTAGCGGCACCGGGCAAGCTTACGGAAGAGGATGGAGAAACTACTATTTAAATAACACCGACGAAGCGGCCCACGTTGGTCCCATAGAAGTGGTAACAATATGTTACATGAAATTCAAATTATTGATTTCTCTAAACTGATAAATATTGATTGTAATTCAACAGTAGATGTCTTCCCTTATGCCGAAAGTTTCGAAACAGGCTTAGGGTCATGGACTCAAAATACGAACAACAGACAATACGGATTGGTATTTAAATAGTGGCGCAACGCCTTCAGAAAATACTGGGCCTCAGCAGCAGATGACGGAGTACAATACTTATATATGGAAAATTTTCCACCGGCTAATAGCTTTGCAATACTAGAGAGTCCATGTTTTGACCTAACAGATATGGAATATCCAGAATTCGCATTTAGCTATCACATGTTTGGAGCAGGCATAGCAGTGCTTTATCTTGATTTAAGTCTAGATGGTATAAATTTTGAAACGACTTTATGGTCACAAAATGGACAAGTTCAAAATTCAAACAACGCTCCTTGGGAACTTGTAGTTATTGATTTAAGTTCCTATGTTGATAGGGATATAAAATTGAGATTTAGGGGAGTAACTGGAAGTTTATTAGTAGGCTTGTGAGACCGGAGATATATCAATTGATCGTATAAATCTCAGAGAAAAACAGCTGCCTGAATTAATGGTTTCAGGAAATAGCCAAAATATATTAAATGGAGACACGACACCAAGCTCTTTAGATTTTACCGATTTTGGAAGTACTGTCCTTAACACTGCTATAACGCGGCAGTTTATTTTAAGTAACAACGGAGATTCTGATTTAGAAATAAACAATATTGCTTTATCGAATATAGTTGATTATACAATCGTCGGTACGCCTTTCACAGGAATTATCGCACCATCCTCTAGCGAAACAATTATCGTTCAATTTAATTCAACTATCCAAGGTATTTATAACACAAATGTTACAATTAATTCTAACGACTTAGATAATTCAATTTTCAGTTTTGGACTAAGAGGCTCGGCTTATCCAGATTTTGATAGCGATGGGATTGATGACAATCAAGATCTTGATGATGATAATGATGGTATTTTAGAACAGCCTTGAAAATTGTAGTATAGATGAAAATTTTGATGATAATAGCTTGGACGCTTCTTTTGAGGAAAGCACGTCTAACCAATCTCCCGAGGTAGCAATTGATTATTCTACCGGTCAAGCTGTATTTAGTCATCCCTCAAACAGCACACAAACGCGAAAGTACATTAGAAGTATAGAGAGTGATTTTTATAATACTAGCGTAATTTTTGCAGTTACCGCAATTCTTCCAAATTCAAACTCACCAGCAGGCACACCGTTCATAGGGTTGGGCCTGGTAATGCCAGTACCTCGTATTTTGGGGAACCTGAACATCCAAAGCTCGGGGTTAACGTTAGACCGGATATCAATAGATTATATTTTCATGATAAACCACCTGGTGATTCTTATTCCACAGCAGATTCTAATTCTCTATCAGACGTATCCAATACTCAAATGCGATTTAGGATTGACTGGGATAGTAATACAAAAATGGCTCAGATTGACGTTGATGTCAATTACGATGGCGTGAATTTCGTTTCAGACTACAGTAGAACTTTTGATGGCTCAGATAATAGTTTTACAAATGGTAATATGAGAATCTATTATGGTGGCGGGTACAGAATCATATTTGATGATTTTGAGATGGTTGCCGAATGCGATACAGATCAAGATGGTATTTCTAATCACTTAGACCTAGATTCCGATAATGATGGATGCAATGATGTTGTAGAATCAGATGGAGTTGATTCTGACAATAATGGAATCCTTGATGGAACGGGCATTGATGCTAATGGTCTGGTTACCGGAGGAACCGGTGGTTTTGATGGATTAACTGGGAATGAATTTAAAGCCAGTCAAACGACTTATGTCGCACCAATTAACCAAACAGTTAATGATGCTGATGGCAACACGAGCTTTACGGTGAACAATGCAAGCTTGACAAGTACAACTGCATTTACTGGAATTGCTCCAAACACCTCTCCAGATTACATGGATGCCTCAGCCACTTCCTCGACCAACGGATTTAACTACCAATGGTATTTGGGCGATCCTCTTTCTAGCGGTACACCTCTTGCCAATGATGCAACCTACAGCGGCGTAAATACCCAAACATTAAATATAAATATTGATTTGGCGCTAAATGAAAATCAATATTGTGTGATAATTACGAATGAAAATTACACTTGTCAAAATATTGAATGTGTCACATTAACCGTGAATAACTCCTGTGATTCAGTGGCTTCTGGAAATCTAGATAATGATGGTGATGGAGTAAGTAATTTATGTGATTTAGATGATGACAATGATGGCATTTCAGATTATCAGGAATGCTCTTTAAGTGATGCCATATTAACAATGACTGGAGATTTTAATGCAACTGCAACAGGAGCTAATCCTTTAATTACTAATGATACAAATGCAGGAGCTGTGGGTAATTCGGGAGATGTTAATTCCATTCAGTTAAGTGCATTTATTCAATTGTCATTAGGAAACGCTGCAGTAGCGGAATCATGTTCGTTGACAGCCTCCATAGGAGAGTTTGACGATGGATTAAGGGTAGATATCAACGGAGCTACGGTTCTCAATTTTAATCAGACCCATTGGCGATTCGCTGATGAGTTTCAAATTTCTGGAAAATTTAACTCGAATGGAAATACTGGAGGGAGTTTTGGTTGGACACCTTGGTCTGGTGAAGGTAATCCAGAATTAGTCATTTTGGAAAATGAAATTAAATTATTTTTAGATACTAAATTTGGTACGCGCGAGGATGCACTTTTATTTATGGAAACGGACTTAGGCTCTGGGAATGATGAGTTTATATTAAACCCATTAATACTGGACTGTGTTACAGGAATTGATTTCGACATATTTAATGCAAACCAACAAACTGCAACTAAATTGGTAAATGTTAATCTAACGGCTGAAATTTCAGTTTGTGGTGACGTTGATGCAGATGGTATAATAAACTCATTTGACTTAGATAGCGATAATGATGGCATCCCTGATGCGGTTGAAGCTGGTTTTGGAACTAGCACCAATGGAAGAGCTTTTATTCAAAACTTCTTAGATACAAATGGAAATGGAATGCACGATGCCTTTGAGGGGTTGAGTATTTTGGACTCAGATGGTGACGGTACTCCAAATTACATCGATTTGGACAGTGATAATGATTCCATTTTTGACGTGGATGAATCAGGAGCTGGAAATTCTGGCGATGGAAACTTCCAAAATGGCGATGGCGATATAGATGGCGATGGTGTTGGAGATGGACCAGATAGCGATAATATGAGAGAAACCGACTCTGATTATGATGGTGTTTCAGAATATTTTGCAGATGGCATACTTGACATCTATGATTTTTTCAACGGAAATAATTTCAATAATTCTTACGGCAACAATAATCAAGGCTCAGGAAACACCTATTTTGTTTTAGACTCAGATGCTGATGGCATACCAGATTATATAGATGTTACTTCAGATGGTAGCACCTTTGATATTTCAAATACACTTTATGACGATTTTGATTTAAACAACGACGGGATTATTGATGATACCAACGATGCTGATAGTGATGGCATTTTAGACTTATTTGATACTGCAGATGATCAATTTGGTTCTCCAAAACATCTAGATAAAAAATTACTACTCTATTTCGACGGGACGAAACGACTATATAGAAGACTCCTCAATTTTTGGCGATAGCAATGAAGCCTCTATGATGGGTTGGGTAAAAATCGATCCAAGTTCTTCCGGTAATCGATTTATACTAGGCCAAGAAGCAATTTATCTAAGGCTAACCAGCAGTAACAAGGTTTATGCCAGAGTTAATGGATATGCCATCCATAGTCCCGATATGCCAAATAACCAATGGTTCCATGTCACCTTAACTTACAGTAATGCAAATAATAGTATGAATTTATATATCAATGGCGAGGAAGTCTCAAACCGTTTCATTGACCAATCTATTGATCCAGATAACTCACTCTTCACGATGGGCAAGCGTGCAGGAGCTAAACCATTCCTTCTTTAAAGGCCATTTGGATGAAGTGCGTTTATTCAATAAAGCACTATCCGCAAATGAAATCCAAAAAATGGTTTATCAAGAAATCGAAAATAACGGCGGAAATGTGAGAGGTACAGAAATACCACAAGACATCACTGATTTTGTAGATGTTGATAATGTCAATACTCTAAGCTGGAACTCATTATTACGTTATTACAGATTAGATAGCTTTAGGGGAGATATTACCGATAATCTCACCACACCTGCTGTAGATGAAAATACTGGTGCTAAAATGTATAATATTAAAATTTTTAGAGAACAATCAGCACCAATGCCCTTTATAACCCAACAAGGTGGCAGTCTTGAAACAGCACTTTCTATTCCTACAGAGGGCGTAAATGGCATGGATGCAATTGATTATGACTGGTCAATAGTTAAGATTAAACATTTTGGAGTAAGTTATAACGGCTCTCAAAAGCATATCGGCCTATTTGTAGATGAAACAGATTCTGAAGGTAGCTCGATAGAGTTCAGTGTAGAAGGAGATTCTGAGCTGGATGTAAGTTGGTACCTCAAACTTGACGGTACAATTGATCTTGATGGCGAATCACAGCTCGTACAAGGTTTAGATAGCTATTTAGACCCGACCAGTAAAGGTAAAATTGAAAGAGACCAACAAGGTACCGCAGACACTTATACTTATAACTATTGGTCTTCTCCTGTTGGTAACTACAAATAACACCACCAATAATGGTAACTATAGTATAGCCAATGTTCTTAGAGACGGAACTAATGCAGCTATACCAAGCACAATCAATTTTGTATCTGGACTTAATGGTACTGCGACAGTCGCCTATTGGTATTTCAAACAGATGGATGTATATCTATAACAACTTACCCGATAACGACTATTCTGCATGGGTAGGCATAAATCAAAATACTGATTTACTTGCTGGTGAAGGATTTACAATGAAAGGTCCTGGGTCAGGTGGAGTGTTTGATGCCCAAAACTATGTATTCTCAGGAAAACCTAATAATGGAAATATCAATTTATCTATTAATTCTGGTAACAATTATCTAGTTGGTAACCCCTACCCGAGTGCATTAGATGCAAAACAGTTTATTATTGATAATGGGCCAGCTATTGACGGATTATTACCTACAATGACGGGTACAATTTACTTTTATGAACATTGGGGTGGAGGATCTCATGTATTAGCAGACTACCTTGGTGGCTATGCCACATACAATCTCTCAGGTTTTTTGCAAGTAGGCATAGCAATTCCGAATTTTTCAGCTGATGAAATACCCATTAAGATTTCAGGTAGATATATTGCAGTAGGACAAGGATTTTTTGTAGTTGCGGAAAATACAGGAACAATTAATTTTAATAACGGGCAGCGGGTATTTCAAAAGGAAGAAATTGGTACGTCTTTGTTTTTTAGAAATTCCCAAGAGACTGGTGGTGTTGATGAAGATAATAATAACGACATAAATTTTGATGACCGTATGAAATTTAGGCTAGGTCTAAATTCTGTAGGTGAGTTTCACAGACAGCTTTTATTAACCATAGATGAAAACGCTAGCATAGATATCGATTGGGGTTATGATGGGGAATATAATGAAACACAAATAGATGATATGTTCTGGATGATCAACGATGGAAAATATAGCATACAGGGAAGCAATGTTGTTTCATCTGAAATTGTTTATCCCATTGGTATTCTAGCCCATGAAGATGGTTTAAATACAATAGGTATAGATGAGTTGGAAAACGTACCGAATGACATCGACATATTTATTCACGATATTGAAAACGGTTCCTACCACAATTTGAGGGACGGTGATTTTCAGTTCTTTTTACCAGCAGGCGAACATCTCGATAAATTTGAATTGACCTTTGCGGCAAATGATGAAACATTAAGCATCGACGGAAACGAGCTGGATTCACTCGATGTATTTTACAGCAACGCTGCAACAAGTATTGGCCTTTTTAACCCAAATGCAATTATTGTAAAATCAATAGAAATTTATAGCCTCTTAGGACAGAAAATTGAAACAATCAATAATATTTCAGAGATGGACTACTCTGAATACCCAGTTAGGAATTTAAGTACTGGCACTTACATAATTAATTTGAATACCATTAGCGGTTTGGTATCTAAAAAGGTTATTGTGCGGTAATTTTACAAGCTAGACCCAAATCTACCTTAATCTTAACTGAAATTGACCCCGACTTAGGTTGGGGTCTTTTTTTTAGCCTTTAAAAATTATTAGAAAGATAAGGTTACAAAAGGCCTCAAAGTGCAAGCAGGAGCAACAAGAACTTGTTGTAAAAAACTAATTCGACTATAAAGATTATTGCAATTGCTTGAGCATTTCATCAAAAGACAACTGATCTTGATTACCAGTTTTCATATTTTTTAGCGTAAAGGTATTTGATGCCAACTCAGATTCTCCTAATAAAACTACAAACGGAATCTCACGCTTATTGGCATAATTAAATTGTTTGATGGTTTTTTTGTTATCCGGAAAAAGTTCTGCCGAAATATTAAATGCACGAAGTTGCTTAATCGCTTTTAAGCTCGCCAAGGCCTCATCGTCCCCAAAATTAATAAACAACACTTTTACGGCGTTATTGATTGTTTCAGGAAAAAGGTTTAATTCTTCCAATACCAATGCGATTCTATCCAAACCGAAACTAATGCCAACACCACTAACATCCTTTAAACCGAAAATTCCGGTAAGATCATCGTAACGTCCGCCCCCACCAATAGAACCCATATCTACACCTGAAGGAGCTGCGACTTCAAAAATGGCTCCTGTGTAATAATTGAGACCACGGGCTAAGGTAACGTCCAATTCCAATTGAGCAGTTCTTAAACCTAAGTTTTCAATAGCTTGATTGATGAATTCCAATTCCTCGATGCCTTTTTTTCCTTCTTCGGAAGTATCCAAAATAGATTTCAGCTTTTCAACCTGCGTACCGAAGTTTCCTTCTAAATTAAAAAGGGGCTGAAGTTTTGCAATGCCTGCTTCAGAAATCCCTTTGCTCAGCATTTCGGCCTTGACCTTCTCCTCCCCTATTTTATCGAGCTTATCCAGCGCCACGGTAAAATCGATGAGTTTATCCTGAGCCCCGATAACCTCGGCAATCCCAGATA
This sequence comes from uncultured Flavobacteriaceae bacterium, assembly GCA_963803715.1. Lineage (GTDB taxonomy): Bacteria > Bacteroidota > Bacteroidia > Flavobacteriales > Flavobacteriaceae > Psychroserpens. The sequence goes on along the minus strand of CAWDOF010000006.1, from coordinate 90,299 downwards.
ATATTTTACGGTTATTGATTTTTATGTTAACGCCAGTTAGTTTTAAAGCGGTAAAAACTGCATCGTACAATTGTATAAATTCCACTTCTTGCCAAAGTGAAGTACTACCAACCACGTCGGCATCACACTGAAAAAATTCTCTAAACCGCCCTTTCTGCGGCCGATCGGCACGCCAAACAGGTTGTATTTGATAGCGCTTAAACGGAAAGTCAATTTCGTTTTGATGCTGAACCACATACCGGGCAAAAGGTACAGTAAGGTCATAACGAAGGGCTTTTTCTGAGATACTTGAAGTCAACTTCGTAGAGTCTTTTGTTTGAAGCGCCTCTTTATCGGCTTTACCCAAAAAATCCCCACTATTCAAAATCTTAAAAATCAACCTATCACCCTCATCGCCATACTTACCCATCAAGGTTTCTGAATTCTCAAAGCTTGGGGTTTCAATGGGCTGAAATCCGAATGTTTCAAACTGGTGTTTAATCGTGGATGTGATATAATTGCGTTTAGCGACTTCAGTGGGATTGAAATCACGGGTGCCTTTTGGTATGCTCGGTTTTTGTGACATGTTAATTTTCCGTAAAAACGGAAATCTTATTTTGAACTTACACCTAATATAAACTGGTTTTAAGCTCAGATTAATAGTTCTTGTTTCCGACAGTTGCGGAACTCGTTTCGTTTATATTTCGCTTCTTTATTAAAACTCAATTATCGACTTACAAGCCTTATTTGCTTAATAAAGCTTCGACTCAAATTCTTAATAATCGAATAATTTATGTATTAAAACGTAAAATAATTCTATAGGGCTCTAATTTCCGAAGAAAAAAATGCCAACGCTATAATTGAATACAAAAATATCATAATTAAAAGCGTCAAGCCTAACTTACTTTAAATTTATAGTAACTTTATACAGGATTTGTAGTCTAATCTAAAAATCCTCAAACCAAAACTTTTTATGTTTTCATTAGTTAAGGAAAATATCCGGATTGCCTTTGATGCCATTAGGAGTCAGTTGCTGCGCACCATCTTAACCATATTGATTATTGCCATTGGGATTACCGCACTTGTGGGAATTTTGAGCGCAGTATCTGCATTGGAAAACACTATCTCCAGTGATTTTTCTTCAATGGGTGCAAATACGTTTAATATTCAACGCTACGATTTTAACGGGCAAAGGGTCAACGATGAGGAAAAAATAAATCCGGTTATCAGTTATAGAGAGGTTAAGACCTTTGAGGAAGATTATGAATTTCCCTTTACAAAAACCTCAATATCATTTGTGGGGACTACTATGGCAGAGGTAAAATCTGCCGATGATAAAACAGATCCCGAAGTCCAAGTTTACGGTGTTAATGAAAATTATATCACCAACTCAGGGCTCGAAGTTGAATTAGGCAGGGAACTCAATTACTTTGATGTACAAAACAGTAACGCAGTTTGTGTGATTGGTAGCGATTTGAAAAAGGCCTTGCTTGACGACGTTAACCCCATTGATAAGACCATTAGCATACGTGGAGCAAAATTTAAGGTTATTGGTGTTTTAAAGGAAAAAGGGGCAACCTTTGGCAATAATCAAGATTTAAGGGTGCTACTGCCGTTACAAAAAGCCAGAACAATTTTTACCAATGCCAACATCAATTATAATTTGAGCATCAAAACCGAAAACAAGGACATGTTGGAAGGTGCACAGGACGAAGCTATTTTATTGTTCAGAAATATAAGAGGCCTCAACCCGATTGAGGAAAATAATTTTGGACTTGAACGCAGCGATGACCTCATTAACCGCATTGGCACCATTACTAGTGTTTTATCAACTATTGCTTGGGTTGTGAGTATCATAACCATCTTTGGATCTACCATTGCGCTTTTAAATATGATGCTGGTTTCGGTGTCGGAGCGCACCCGGGAAATTGGAGTTAGAAAAGCACTTGGTGCCAAACGCAGTACAATTGCTTTTCAGTTTTTTATCGAAACCATAATCATCGGTCAATTGGGCGGTGCCTTAGGGATTTGTCTAGGAATTTTGGTAGGTTGGGGCGTTTCGGCAGGTGTAGGCTTTAATTTTACAACACCCTGGTTGGCTATGTTTAGTGCCGTTATCATAACGTTTGTAGTAGCAGTGATTTCAGGTTTGATGCCAGCTATAAAAGCGGCCAAACTAGACCCTGTGGAAAGTTTGCGTTATGAGTAATAATGCTAATTATTAGAGATTTTTGATTCTATTCAAAAACTTAGTTCAGAATGATAGAGTTGGAATCTTAAATCTTAAATCTTGAACTTTGAACTTTGAAACCTTGAACTATAATCACTTACTCACCAAACCTTCAAAATATTTGAACAATTCTCCCTTTGTAATATTTGCTCCCTCCTGAATTAACTTGAACTTATCTGCTGCCTTATCTTCAGAATATTCCTTTTTAGCTGTAAAAAATTCTACATCGTCCGAGAGCAAATTATCACGGAACCAGTCGTAGCCTTTTGTTGTTGTAATATCAATGTCCTTATTTTTAATTTTGAGGGCAATAAGGCGCATTTCTTTTTTGGCGCAATAGAACAAATGCATTTGCCGTGGCGAGATATGCTCAAGATAGTTAACTTTAGACAACACGCCTTTCCAGATTAAATCGCTAAAAACATCTAATTCCTGTTCTGCCACCTCTGGCTTATTGGTTTTAATATCTTTCCACTCCTCTGCCGTAATGGATTGGGTGGCCAAGAAGTTTATAAATTCTTGGTGAAGTTCCTCAAATTGTTCTTTGGTAAGTCTTGCGTATTTCATTATCCCCACTTAATCTTCCCTAAAGAGGAAGGTATTTATAATTTTCATTTCCCTAAATCTGCCTACCATAAGGGTAGGAAAGTAAATTTCTCTTGTATTATTACTATTTTGATGTATAACTTTATAAATCACGTACCTTTTGATTATCCAAAGCCCATTCCCATATTAAACAACGATGGGACATTTAGATAAGCCAAATGTTAAATATAGAAAAAGCCCCATTCCTAAAGGATTGGGGCTTTTAAATTAGTACATTTTGGATTAAGCTTCTGCTATAACCTCAAAAGTTAAATTCACTTCAACAGAACGGTGCAGTCTAATAACGGCATCGTACTGTCCTAAACGTTTAATATTTCCACCGGTAATAGAGATAAATTTTTTCTCTATATCGTGACCTTCATTTTTAAGTGCGTTTGCCAAATCAATATTGGTAATAGAACCAAATAATTTATCTCCAGCAGTTGCTCCTGTTCCGGCCTTAGCGGTAATTTTAATATTCAACAATTTGATGGCTTCTGCAGTTTTTTCTGCTTCGGCTATTACTGTTTTTTCTTTAAACGATCTTTGTTTCAAGGTTTCTGTCAAAACTTTCTTTGCAGATATTGTAGCCATTTCGGCGTGACCTTGGGGAATTAAAAAATTTCTACCATAACCGTTCTTTACTGTTACAATATCGTCTTTAAATCCTAAATTTTCAACGTCTTGTTTTAATATAAGTTCCATAGTTATTGGTGTTTTATTTTAATAAATCTCCTACGTAAGGCATCAATGCCAAATGGCGGGCGCGTTTAACCGCAACAGAAACCTTTCTTTGAAACTTTAAAGAAGTCCCTGTTAAACGTCTTGGTAAGATTTTTCCTTGATCATTTACAAAGCCCATTAACCAATCACCGTCTTTGTAATCGACATACTTGATACCTGATTTTTTAAATCTACAGTACTTTTTAGCTTTGGTAGTATCTATATTTAACGGGGTAAGATACCTGATCTCTCCGTCTTTCTTTCCTTTTGCTTGTTGTTCAATTGAAGACATAGTTACGCTTTTTGTTTATCTCTGGTTCTTCTTCTCTCTGCCCAAGCAATCGCATGCTTGTCTAATTTAACGGTAAGGTAACGCATAAAACGTTCGTCTCGTCTAAATTCTACCTCTAGCGGTAAAATTGCTTCACCATCTACGGTAAATTCAAATAAGTGGTAAAAGCCACTTTTTTTGTTTTGGATTGGGTAGGCTAATTTTTTAAGCCCCCAATCTTCCTTGGCTATCATCTTAGCTCCTTTAGAAACGAGAAAATCTTCATATTTCTGTACTGTTTCCTTTATCTGGTCATCAGATAAAACGGGATTTAAGATGAAAACAGTTTCATAATGATTCATATAAACTTATTTTACAATTAAAAATGGGTGCAAAAATAACTATTTATTCTATATTTGGCACTATTTTTTAGCACTAATTTCTTCCCCAAAAAGTCATCTAAATAATATGTTAAAAAACACGGTTTACCGATGTTTTTTGGTTTTTATCCGAATTTTTTGTACTATTGTCGATATCTTAACCTAAAATTAATAATGTTATGACTTTAAACTGTGTAGTAGTTGACGACTCTGCAATTCAGCGATTGTCCATTGTTAAGCTCATCGAGAATCACTCATCGCTTAACCTCATTGCTGAATACAGTAGTGCGTTAGAAACCAAGAACGGACTCAACACCCACAAAGTAGATTTAATCTTCTTAGACATCGAAATGCCAGTACTCAATGGCTTTGAATTACTCGACGTCCTTAACAACAAACCCCAAATCATTTTTGTTACAGGAAAAACCGAGTATGCCTTTAAAGCCTTTAATTATGATGCTACAGATTATCTTCACAAACCAATTACCAGAGAACGCTTTAATCAAGCCGTAGAAAAAGCAGTAGAACAGCATAAACTTAAACTAGATTTTAACGAAACAGATGGCGAGCACATCTTCGTAAAGAGTAATCTTAAAAAACGAAAAGTTTACATTAAAGACATTAAATGGATCGAGGCACTCGGTGATTATGTAAAATTAGTTACTGAAGAAAATAGCCTAGTTGTTTTATCGACCATGAAAGCTTTTGAGCACGAACTGCCCGAGGGTAAGTTCTTGAGAATACATAAATCTTATATCGTCAACCTAGACAAGGTTGATCGTTTTAACAGTAAAAATGTTGAAGTTGGTGCTTACGAAATTCCGTTGAGCCGAAACAAGAAAACACAATTAGTTGATGCGCTTAATAACATTTAGTAACCAACATTATATTAATTACCCCTAACTAAATAATATACTAAGTATTGAAAAAAATCCCGCGGCCCCAGCGGGATTTTTTTTTAACACTTGTTATTTCGAAAAAAAAATGCAGAAATGCAAGGTTAATAATTATCAACATTCAAAATGACTCGAATCGGTCTAAAGTCCTTAACACTCAAAAAGCTCTGATTTATTTTTGAGATGGCTTCCTTGGTTTTGCCTAAAGACTGCTTTTGAGGAATTTTTACTAAAATATGTTTTAAGTATTGATTGCGTATTCTTGCTACGGGCGGAAATTCAGGCCCTAAAACATATTCGCCAAAAACGGTTCGTAGCGATTTGGCATACCAATCTGCACCAACATTTACTTTTTGGTAATCTTTATGTTTTAAGGTGATTTTTATCATACGATAGATAGGCGGATATTTATAGGTGTAGCGATCTTCCATTTGCTCAGCGTACATCTGCTGAAAATCATTTGTAGAAACCTGTTGCAAAATACGATGGTACGGATTATAAGTTTGTATCAACACCTTACCTCGCTCTTTAGTTCGCCCTGCCCTACCCGAAACCTGCGCCATCAAATGATAACTGCGTTCATGTGCTCGAAAGTCTGGGAAATTGAGCATGTTATCGGCATTCATAATACCGACCAATTTCACGTTTCTGAAATCAAGACCCTTGGTCAACATTTGGGTTCCTACCAGAATATCGATTTCCCCCTGCTCCAAGGCCGTGATAATTTTCTCGTATCCATACTTTCCACGAGTGGTGTCCAAATCCATTCGTGCAACTTTATGGTCTGGGAATAATACTTTTGCCTCTTGTTCTATTTGTTCGGTACCGAAACCTTTGGAATCCAACTCCACGCTGCCACAAGCTTCGCAAATTTTGTGCATAATAACGTTGTATCCACAATAATGACAGCGCAACTGATTTTTATATTGATGAAAGGTCAAGCTCACATCGCAGTTAGGACATTGGGGCGAATGGCCGCAAGTGTTACACTCCACAATTGGCGAAAATCCACGGCGGTTTTGAAATAGAATAATTTGATGGTTCTCTTTTAAGGTCTCTTGAATTTCTTCGATAAGTCGGTCACTGAAATGACCTTTCATCTGCTTGCGCTTTTGCTTATCCTTAATATCAATTAATTCTATATCTGGCATTAATACATCGTTAAACCGATGGTTCAGTTCAACCAATCCATATTTTTTTTGCTGCACATTATAATAACTTTCCAGACTTGGTGTCGCCGAGCCTAAAAGCGTTTTGGCCTTAAACATATTTGCCAAGACTATTGCGGTGTCACGGGCATGGTAACGTGGCGCAGGGTCAAACTGTTTGTATGACGTTTCATGCTCTTCATCAACGATGACCAATCCCAAATTTTGAAACGGCAACAGGACACTTGACCTTGCGCCCAATACAATCTGGGCGTTTGGTGCGTTAGCAAGCACGCTGTTCCAGACCTCAACCCGTTCATTGGTGGAATATTTACTGTGAAACACTGCCACTTTTTCTCCAAAATAAGTTTGCAATCGGTCCACGAGCTGGGTGGTCAAAGCAATTTCTGGCAATAAGTATAATACTTGTTTTCCTTTTTTTAATTGATCTTCAATGAGCTTGACGTAAATTTCGGTTTTACCAGAAGAAGTTACTCCGTGTAGCAAAACGATATCCTGTTGCATAAATACCTCGGAGATATCTTCCAAAGCTTTTACTTGATGTTCATTTAAACGTTTTGAATCTTCATTTTCGTCACCCTCATATTGCACACGGTCGGTTTGAATATGGTATTCTTCGAGAACATCTTTATCTATCAACGTTTTGATAATGGATGAAGACGCATCACTTTCCGAAGATAAATCGGAAACTTTAATCGGTTTCTTTGTTTTTGCCGAAACCGAAAATAAGGTCATCACCACTTCCCGCTGTTTTGGAGCTCTGCTTAAATCGTCTAGTAATTTATGTAGTCCTTTTTCTGAAGTAAATCTCGATGCTAATTTGACGTATCGAACCAATTTAGGTTTGTATTTCTCGTAGATTTCTTCTTGAACGTTGATAACACCTTTTTCTAACAACCTTTTGATAATGGGCAGTACATTCTTTTTATCGAGAATGGACATTAAATCCTGCACTTTCAATGAAGTCTGATGTTGTAAAGCTTCAAACACCAAAAATTCATCGTCCTTTAACTCTAGGTCATTGATTTTTGAGTTTTCGTTTTTAGTGATTACGGTCTCGCTTTCTAAAATAAAGGCATTGGGTAAAGCCGCACGCATTACTTCACCGGCACTACACATATAATAATTGGCCATCCATTGCCAATGTTTGAGTTGGGTATTGGTGACCAAAGGCTCTTCATCTAAAATTTGATGAATCTGCTTGGCCTCATATACTAAAGGTTGCTTATTATGAATGGACTCGACTAGGCCAGTGTAAATCTTCGTTTTTCCGAAGGGAATAGAAACACGCATTCCAGGTTTTAAAAAATCAGCTTCGGCAGCAGTAATTGCGTAAGTAAAACTTTTTTCTAAGGGAATTGGCAGTATGACGTTGATGAAATGACCCATTGCCCAAAGGTAAGGAGTTATATAAAAAAACCACTACTCCTTTAAGTGCGATTGTGTCATAAATAAAAGTTCATCTTAGTACACAAGACTATTATAACTTAAAATAATAGTAAATACCCGCACCATAGGCAAAACCGGCATACTTTCCGAAGCCATCGCCAAATGACCCTCCAACTAAACCGAGTTCTGCATTAAAGGCGAGACCTTTAACAAATTCAGGAAGCGTAAATTCGATACCACCACCAGCTCCGAAGGAAATAGTGCTTGCGGATTCGCTTTGATTTAAAAAGTCAGCCTTAACCGAAAAGTAACCCACTTGACCAAACACATAGGGACGGTAAACAAAACTCTCTCCGCTTTCAGAGAAGTTATATAAATATCTCAGATTGGCGGCGAACGAACTTGTACCGAAGCCATAAGAAGCCGCGCCTAATATGATTTGAGTTGAATGTGTTTCAGTAATATTGTATTTGGCACTCACACCATACGCAGGATAATTATAGGCCAGACCTAAACCTAATTTACCTGATTCTGAAATTTCTTGGGATTGGGCAAATGAACCCATTAAAAAAATTGACGCAAGAATGATTTTAAAAATAATTTTCATGTAATTATGATTTATGATTGAAATAAATTTGTTGAAATGGTCAAGCAGGCTATTGTCCAAAATATTCGATTACTCTTCAACGTTATATGAAATGTCATTAAAAACACCTTGTGTAATTTGATATACCGTATTTGAGTTTTCTTCTACAACCGAAAAACTAAATTCTCCAGAAACTATTCGAGAAATTTTATCGATTTGGGTAATTTTAAAAAATCCTTCATTTGGAATTTGTTCAAAGTTTGTATCCCCTCCACCGTTGGCATCGGAGGTTTCATAAGCTGCGGCAAACTGCAAGAGGTCATCCTCATTAGTTTCACTTATAATAATTTCAAAGCCATCTTCCACTTGACTAAAATCTACGCCGGTTAATAACAATACCATAACCTGACCTTGTGTAAATGAATTACCATTTACAACAGTTGCTCCTATAGAAAAGACAAAAAAGAGATTAGACTCATTTAGCTCTGAGTCAATGGTAGAAAAATCAAAATCACTTGCCGTAGCTATAAACTCATGATTATTGATCTGTGCAGAAATAAACGCACCTGATAAATTACTTGGGTTATCTAGATCGCTAGAATTATTATCACTACAGTTTAATATCAAAAAAAGCAGTATCAATAGAATAAACACTATTTTTTTCATGGGAGTTTGTTTTTTTTTGTTGAAAAAACACCAATCTAATTATCAATCTTAAATAGTTTTTTGAGAGTATTGGTGTCTTGTTCTTTTTTATTGAAGTTTTTTTGTGTCGGTTTTGTTTTACTGCGAGTAAGGGGTTGATTTGATTTCTTGAACAGCGTATCCTTTTGAGTTTTATTAGTATTTTTGTTTACGTTTTGAATTTGATGATTAGCTGAGAATGTTAAGCTACCACCTGCTTTCCTGTCTATCAATGCTCGTAGTTTTGACGTTTGCCGATCATATTGTATTACGGGAATACTGTCAATCACTACTAGAGCCTTGTGGTACTGTTCTATTTCTTCGTAAATAGAGGCCAGTAACATTAGTTCTGTCCAAATTAACCTGTTATCGTTTTTAATAGGATTAATTTCAATAGCGTGCAATGCATCAGTTTCTGCCGCTTCTAAATTATTAAGCTGAAAATAGAATTGCGCTCTTTCCAAGTAATTTCTAGGTAATGGTGTCATCGCTATTTTTTGATCAAAATAGCTTAATCTTTTAGGGTCTGCCAGTTCTCTAGCGATGAGTATTTTGCGTTGTTTTTCGCTTTCTAAAAATTCAAAATACACATCACAAGTATATATGATTTCTGACTCCATGGCCATGAGTAGATCTAACTTTGCGCGCTGGCCGAGCTGTATTCTTCTATTAAGGTTTTCTCCAATTATAGTCGCCTCTATTTGAGCAGCGTATGTAGGAAGAATCTCTCTAAAGCAGGGGTCATAGCTACGTTCGCTCAATTGTTTTTTGAGATTTTGTTTTTCAAGACACTCACAGATATCATCACGCATCGCAGCTTTAAAATCTTGGCCTGCTGTAACATTTAGCGCCAATAGAACAATAATCAGTATCATGTGTCTCATGGAATTGGTTTTAATTGTCATCATCGATTTCCGCTTCTGTACCTCCAAAAAATGCAGCTTTAGTAATCTCCATGCAATACCGCAATGCTTTTTTAGATTTGTTAAGGTTAATCGTGGCCTTGCCTTTTTTGAAAATGTTATCATCTCCACTGGTCATATCGTCCAATACGGTTGGCAATACTTGCCAAAGGCTATCGGCCTCTTGCTGTGCGCGTTCCGCTATGGCATCTTCAACTTCAGTGGGTATTTCTACGCCAGCCTTGCTCAAGCTATCATAGACAAAAATCTTGTGGTAAAGACTGAATGAATTATCCACAAACTGATCTACACTTTCAATCTTTGAAGGTCGTTTTGGTGGGGCAATGCGTTTTGTTTGGGAAAATGAATCTTTCGGAAAAAAACACAATACGAAAAGACTTAAAGCGATAACGAATTTTACTTGCGGGAATACTATCATATGTAATGGTTTTGGCTCATTAGAATTGTTGAGTCTTAAGACTTTCCGAAGAAAGAAATGAAAGTCAATTATAATTAATGACGCCGTTCATGGTCAAAATATTGCCGTTGTCTTGATTGATAACTGTAGTGTTATCAAAAGTCACAATCTTGGCGGCTTTGTCAACCGTAAATCCGTTGCCACAATTAATCTCGTCATCGTCTTCATCTGCGGGCGTGGTGCAGACGTAACTAAGTTCTTGGGCGTTTTTAATTATAACCATAGAGATGGCTTTATTAACGGCAGCACTGTCACCTATAGTAAATTGTGCTGCAATGATAACAAAAGCGCTTTCAAAATTTGTGGGTATTAACTCACCGTCAACGATACTGGTATCAGGGTCGAGCAGTACGACGGCACTTGAAGTTCCTGTTGAACCGAGTCCGTCTTCATCGATATTACCGACTTGTAAACTTGTGCCTACGATTGCAGTATCTGGTCCAGATAATTGGATAGTACCAAAATTACCAATCTCGATTGAAGAGGAATCATCGTCACTAGAACAACTGGTCAATAACAAAATTCCAATACTAAATACGAGTAACACTTTTAAATTAAATGACATATTCTCTACGTTTTTGGTTAATAAATCAAATCACTTAATTTTTAACTTAAAAAACCATGATGGATTTATTATCGTTGATTTTTAATTGATTAACGTTGCATTTTGTAGGAATTGATACTACGAAACACTATTTTTAAGCACCAAACCAACATCTTTTATGCATGAGAATTATAAGTATTGCAATATTATTAATCATCCAATTCTCTGGGTTTTCTCAAAACACAGCTATAGATTCTTTAGAAACTGAAATAAAAAACTATAAAATTGAAGACACAACCTATGTAAATCTTAGGCTGAAGCTGGTTTCTCGAAAAATGTTTCTAACACCCGCCGACACAAATTGGTTGCCCCATAATTTTAAGACCTTGGAAGTTTCACAAAGGCTTGAGTACAAAAAAGGCATCGCTTTGGGCAATAATAATTTAGGCATTATTTACCATTATTTTTTGTCAGATCCCATTGCCGCACTCGATTATTACCAAGCTAGTTATGCCATTATTGAAGAAGAGCCAAAATTTGAGAAGTATATCGTTGGGGTAGTCAATAATATGGCCCTCATTCATTATGAGCAGCAGGATTTCAAAAAAGCATTGCCTTTGTTTAAAAGACTATTGAAATTTCCGCAGGAAAAATCGAACACCTTATCAAATATTGGTAATATCTACGGGGAACAAAAACAGTTGGATTCGGCGATATATTATTTTAACGCTGCAATACATGAGGCTAAGATGAACAAGAATATCATTCAAATTGCCAACATCAAAAGTAATCTGTCCCTTATGCTGGTAGCAAAAGGGCTTTTGAAGGAAGCTTTAAAAGAGACAGAAGAAAGTTTAGATTTAGTGAAAAAACATAAACTTGAATTAATAAGAGTGCCCGTTTATGTGAATGCGGCGGAAATTTACCTTCAGCACCAAGATCTTGAAAATGCGGAAATTTATGCCACAAAAAGTCGCGAGTTCAATGCATCGCTCAATAATCTTTATACCGAAAAAAGTGCCTTGTTGACACTTGCCAATGTAAATGAATATAAAGGCGATTACGAAAAGGCATATAAGTTCTATAAAGAACACGTTATATTAAACGATAGCTTAATAAATGTCGACAGACAGGTTGAGATTTCTCGCAAGGAAATTAGATATGAAGCCGACAAAAAACAGGCGCTTGCAGATGCCGAGGCTTCCGCCGAAATCAATCGCCAACGCACCATCAAAAATTTATCCCTTGCCGGCGGTGGTGGTATTTTGATGGCATCACTTTTTGCCTTTGTACTATTCCGAAAAAAACAGGACGCTGTTTCTAAAAGAAAAGAAGCCGAATTTAATGCAACGGTGGCAGATGTTGAGCTCAAAGCCCTTAGATCGCAAATGAATCCGCATTTTATTTTTAACTCCCTAAATTCCATTGGCAGTTATATCTTGAAGAATGACACCCAATCGGCGAGCGATTACCTCACTAAATTCGCAAAGCTCATGCGTCTGACCTTAGAGAATTCAGAAAAAAAAGAAATTCTTTTAAGTGAAGACATTGCGTTGCTAAAAACATATCTGGATATTGAGCGAAAACGGTTTCAAAATCGTTTTAATTATGACATCAAAATTAGCGATACCATAGATGCTGATAATGCCTTAATTCCGCCAATGATTCTACAACCATTTATTGAAAACAGCATACTCCACGGGTTTGCGCATAAAAACGAACAAGGGATTATTAAAATTGATTTTGACGTTAAAGACGAAATGTTAATTTGTAGTGTTGATGATAATGGAACCGGCAGGCAACAAATTATTGATACCAAGCCCACCAAAAAGCCCTCTTTTGGTATGGCGATAACCCAAAGTAGAATTGATATTATAAATAAAGCTAAAAACACAAAAGGGCTCTTAAAAATTATTGATAAAAAAGAAGGTACAAGAGTTGAAGTTTTATTACCGCTGGCATTTGCATTTTAAAAACAATCAAATTTTTATGCTGAAGACTCTAGAATTAAGTTTAAAATAAAAAGATGAGCGAAAAACAATAAAAGCAGAAGTTAAAAACAAACGTCTAATACCATGCTAAAAACTTTAATTGTCGATGATGAATCCCATTGCATTGAACGCTTAATACATTTAATTGAAAGACATCCCAATACTTTTGAAGTTGTTGCGACTTGCGACTCTGTTGAAAGAGCTCTTGAAGCCGTAGCAAACACAAAACCAGATTTAGTGTTTTTGGACATTGAAATTCACGATAAAACAGGTTTTGACTTTTTGAAACAAGCAAAAAAAACCGACTTTAAGATCATCTTTACAACCGCTTTTGATAGTTACGCCATAAAAGCATTTAAATTTAGTGCTTTCGATTATCTATTGAAGCCCATAGACATTGACGATTTTAACAATACTATAATTCGGTTGAAAAAAGAGACCCGACAAAAAACGCTCGAAGGTCAACTCGAAAATTTGTTTAGAAACCTTAACCCCGACCAAAATAAAATAATAACCATCCCATCGGTATCAGGCTTTGAAACAATAAAGTTAGAGGACATTATTCACTTTGAAGCTAATACAAGCTACACCTATATTTATACTGAAAAAGAAAGGAAGCTCGTTTCAAAACCGTTGAAATTCTATGAAGATTTATTAAATGAACAACGCTTTTTTAAGACCCATAAATCACATATCATCAATATTGATTTTGTAAAAACCTATCATAAGGGAAAACAAAGTTATGTGACGATGACAAATAACTCGCACATTCCTGTTTCGGTTAGACGCAAAGAGGCCTTTTTAAAACTATTTTCATGCTCTAAGAATCGGCCCTTACCCAATATTGGGTTCTGTAGAAAAACGCGATGTAGCCTCGCACCTGTAGTTTACCATCAACCAGTTTAAGGCGGCATTCATAAACTTTTCCGTTTTCGGGATTGGTAATGGTCCCGTTTCTATAGGCATCACCGTCTTTCTCCATATCTTTGATAAACACCATTCCTAAAACAAGTTTGTCCTCATCTTCGCCTTCGCAATCGATGCATCTCACGTCTTGTTTGTCCTCATTAAAAATTTCGATGATTTTTCCGTAGATTTTTCCATCTTCCTCATAAACCTTTACAATAGATTTTGCGACGCCCTCGTTATCATCGATAGTTTTCCATTTTCCTAAGATTTCTTGAGCAAAGGTCATTGTGCTTAAAAAGCAAACCAGTAAAGTGATTTTTATTTTATTCATTGTTATTCTTTCTTTTTAAACGTCTTATTGTGGCATTTAGTTCAAATCCCAACAATAATAAATTGGAGTTAAGCCAAAGGTAAAATAGCAAAATCAACAATGCACCAATGGAGCCGTATAATTCATTATAAGTGGAAAAATACGTAATATAAAGTCCAAAAAGATAAGAAAATACAATAATAAGTATAGTTGTCAATAATGCACCCGCAGAAAAGAACCTGGAATACCTTCCTTCTTTGGTGCCAAAATAGTATAACGTCGCGGTGGTAAAATATAACATTACCACGAAAAAGCTATACTTTGCAAATTCAGACCAAAACACTGCCTGTTCTTGAGTTTCAAAGCCGAGCCTGCCGAAAGCTGCCAACAATTCCTTAACTACATAGATTTGAAAATAACCCAAAAAAATGATGGTGAGAATCAATAAAAAAACCAAAATCAATGCAACTCCCAAGGCATATAAATATTGTTTGATCACACTTCTTGTAAGTTCTTGATGATATGAACTTTCAAATCCTGAAAAAAGCGCGCTTACCCCATTGGCCATTAAGAGCAGGGACAAAACGAATACCGTTGAGATAAGACCAGCTGTACCATCCTGATAAATATTCTGAAAAATATTCTCGAAGAAAAACTCTGAGGTTTGAGGTGGCAACACATCATTGAGAAAAGATCTAAACTCAGTTTCAAAACCGTCAACAGGAATGTAAGGAATCAAGATAATCACAAACAACAGAAAAGGAAAAATAGCCGTGAAAAAACTAAAAGCAATCGAGCTTGCCCTTGAAGTTATAGCACCTTTTATAATCCCCTTTATAAAAATGCGTAAAAAGTCATATAAAGTTAGCCCTTCCAAAGCTGGAAGTTTAATCCATTTGAGCAGTTGAAAAAATTGTTTAAAAACAGGTAATCTTTCCAGCTTATGCTCTACAACATCTTCTATGTTTTCTTCTTGATTCAAAGTTCTAATTCAGGATTTATTCAATGCGCAATATTCTCGCCTTTGCAAAACCTACGGATGGCAGGCGGTGTTCGGTGTTCGGTGTTCGGTGTTCGGTGTTCGGTGTTCGGTGTTCGGTGTTCGGTGTTCGGTGTTCGGTGTTCTTATTAAATGAAATATTTACTATCAATATTTCTAAAATTTATTCAATACAAAAGAATTTAGCTTTTGGCCTGTTAAGTTAAACGGCTTTCAAGCTCAAGTCCAAATTATACACCGAATGAGTCAGCGCGCCAGATGATATGTAATCCACACCGCACTCGGCATATTTTCGAACGGTGTTTTCATTGATTCCACCAGAGGATTCTGTTAAGCATTTATCACCAATCAGTTTTACAGCCGTTCTCGTGTCTTCATAATTAAAGTTATCAATAAGAATGCGATAAACGCCATCGGTCTTTAATATTTCCTTGATTTCATTCAGATCTCTAGCTTCAACAATAATTTTTAAATCAAGATTGGTGTCTTTTAAATAGTCCTTGGTTTTTGTGATGGCTTTTGTGATTCCGCCAGCAAAGTCAATATGGTTATCTTTCAGCATTATCATATCGTACAGTGCGAATCGGTGGTTGACTCCTCCTCCAATTTTAACCGCCCATTTTTCCAATGCCCGTATGCCAGGAGTTGTTTTTCTGGTGTCCAAAATTTTTGTACCAGTCCCTTCCAACAGATTTACAAAAGTTTTGGTTTTTGTAGAAATGGCGCTCATTCTCTGCATGGCGTTGAGCACCAAACGTTCGGCTTTCAAAATAGATTGCGATGCTCCTTCAACATAAAATGCAATATCACCGTATTTTACCTCGTTACCATCTTCTATAAGTGTTTCAACGGTCATATTTTTATCGACATATTGAAATACCTGTTTGGCAAATTCTACCCCAGCAATTATACCTTTATCCTTGACCAATAATTTTGCTTTTCCCCTCGCAGATTTGGGGATGCAAGCCAGTGAACTGTGGTCACCATCTCCTACATCTTCTCTAATGGCATTGGCAATAATACCTTCTATTTCTTTATTGAATTGTGCTTCGGAAATCATTTTAATCGCTTTGCTGTAAAAATAACAAATGCAATATTAAAAATTCTCAAATCTACCTCCAATACCAAATTAACATCAAAATATCGCATAAAATCAATTGCTTTTTCTCCCATTCTTCGTCATAAAATAAATACCCGTAGAAAAATTATAACTTTGACACATGACGATAAAACTTTTAGCCATTGGTAAAACCGATAGTAAAGACCTTCAATCTCTGATTGATGACTATCAAAAACGACTTGGTTATTATATTAAGTTCGATTTTGAAATTATCCCAGACCTCAAAAAAGCCAAAAATCTCAGTGAAGCCCAACAGAAGCAAAAAGAGGGCGAATTGATTTTAAATAAATTGCAACCAACCGATATACTGATTCTTTTGGACGAAAACGGAAAACAATTGGATTCCGTCGCATTTTCAAATTATTTACAAAAACATATGAATTCTGGTATCAAACAATTGGTTTTGGCAATTGGTGGGCCCTATGGTTTTTCGGAAGAGGTACACCAACAATCAAGAGGTAAACTGTCTCTTTCAAAAATGACCTTTTCCCACCAAATGATTCGATTATTTATTATTGAGCAACTGTATCGGGGCTTTACAATTCTTAAAAACGAGCCTTACCATCATAGGTAGATGGGGCTTAAGTGTTATTTTATTAGAAAACCGGAAAAACCTCAAATGTTAGGTTCTCGTAAATAAGGTATGCTTAGAGCTGCGAAATAAAAATTATAATGAAATATCTTCTAATTACTTTTTGTTTTATTTTTTCTTCGGAAGGATTTTCGCAAGGGCAGATTGACGGATTTTATCGTGGTCAAAATAATGTAACCACAGTTTTAGGTTTCGGTTACGAAGACAACAAAGATTATATAATTGGCAGCAGCCCATCAGAACTTAGCCGGAAGACGCGCTATATCAATCTCTTCGCCGCTTATGGAATTACAGATAATCTTGATATTCAGGCATCACTACCTTATATCGAAAATGAACTTTACAGCCAGATTCAAGACCTTAGCGTTTTTGCTAAATTTAGGCTCTTAAATAAAACCTCAAAACAAGGAACACTTCAGTTTAGTTTTGGTTTGGGGTTTTCAACGCCTTTGAGTGATTATCCAATTGGAGGATTGTTTGATATTGGTCAGCAGGCGACTATTTTAGATACTCGTGCGCTGCTTCATTACCAATGGAATTCCAATTGGTTTGTCACTGCACAAACCGGTTTTTCGTTCAAATTTGCTGAAGTGCCAAACAGTATTCCTGTAATTATAAAAGCGGGTAGAGCAATAAATAAATGGTATTACGATGTGTATTACGATTATCAATACACTAATGGTGGCATCGATTACCGTGGCACACCGAGGCCTCAAAATTTCAGAGAATTAGGGGTTAATTATCATAAAGTTGGAGCTACATTTTACCGAGAAATCTATCAAAATTTTGGAGCCTACCTCAGCTATGCTAATATTCTCGGTGGAAGAAATACGTTCCAAGGCTCGCGATATGGTCTTGGGCTAGTTTATGATTTTAGGGAATAAATCGTTTAGCAGTGAAGACTGAATCAATATTTAGAATCCACAATTTGTATCCCTATGAGTTCTGAATTTTTTATAAAACTAGTATGTTCTTGCTTAAAAAAATCGTTACCAAGATTCTGTTCCTTTTTCTCCTTTAAATGGCCCAACTAGATCTGGTGTAATCCATCCGGCGTAAAAACTACCAGGTTGCGATGTAACTTTCTCTCCATCGACTTCACAGTCTAATCTCTGGGGATAAAAGCCAAAATGATTTTTAATTTTTTCGAATTCCTCAAATGGGCTTGGGTATGACCACGCCACAGGATTGTCTATATCGGTTCTAAGTGCCCAATATTCCGCATTTCCTTTCCATTCACAAAATGAGGATTTCCCCGGAATTTTTGTAAGCTGGCTTATTTCAACATCTTGTTCTGGAATGTAGTAAGTGGGTGGGCTTGCGGTTTCAAGAACGGCCTTGGCATCTTTAGTATCCACTATTGATTTACCCTGATGCTTGACACTAACACGTTTATTTACGTCTTCTATTTTTGGCGGGCGGGGAAAGTCCCAAACGGATCTTTGTCCTTCTTTTGGTTGGATTGCAAAAGATGGCCTCTCATTACCATTTTGGCCCCAACTATCGCGGGCTTTTTGTAACCAATTTAAATTGTTCTCTTTACTCATTTGATTTGATCAACAACATTATTATTCAACGTATCAAAAAAAAACATCTTTTCAAGCCAACTATATTTAGTAAAGCCAAGACAAAATTTAAGGTATATTTAAATACTTATGCGTCTGCAAACTCACCTTCCATTTCGGGTTAGCCATTACGTAATCTACAATTAGCGGAACCATTTTATCGCGTTTGCTCCATTCGGGTTGGAGGTATAAAATACAATTGCCGTTAACCTTAGCCGCTTGTTCTTCGGCAAATCTAAAATCGTCTTTATTAAAAATGATGACTTTTAACTCGTTTGCCTTTTCGTAAACTTTCTCGGTAGGAAGTTTTAACTTTTTCGGCGAAAGGCAAATCCAATCCCAAGTCCCCGTTAATTCATAAGCACCAGAAGTTTCGATATGAACGCTCAAGTTTTTAGCCTTTAATTGGTTGGTCAATGCGGTCATATCCCACATCAAAGGTTCGCCACCAGTAACAACTATAGTGTCGCTATATTTTGCGGCATTTTCAACAATTTTGGAAGTTTCGGTAGGTGGGTGTAGTTCCGCTAGCCAACTTTCCTTGACGTCACACCAATGGCAACCGACGTCACATCCCCCTATTCGTATAAAATAAGCTGCAGTACCTTTATGGAAACCTTCACCCTGAATAGTGTAAAATTCTTCCATAAGCGGGAGCAATAATCCCTTGTTAATCAGTTCTTGTTGTTCGCTTTTTGTCATAAGGCGCAAAAGTAATGAAATCGAAATTGAAATTACCCGCCAAGCGAAGATTTTGCGAGAGAGTTAAGACGATGATTAAAAAAGAAGACACACAAAAGACATAGTGTTGGGGATTTATTCCTAAGATGAAATTGTCCTTATTAAAAATCTCAATATTAACTGAAAATATACCAAAATAAATTTAAGACCTAAGACTGCAAAATACCACCAAAACTGTAAACTTATATTAATGAAAATAACACTATTTTTATCGAAATTTCAAAATCCTATGGGCAAGCGCGAAGATTTTATAAAACAGATAAATGATGGGAACACCTTTAAAGGCGAGTATATCACCTTAGGTGCCGCAATGCTAGATGATGAAACGCTTACCAATACGCTTGTAAATATTCCCCTAAAAACCATGAACCGTCATGGGTTGATTGCTGGTGCCACGGGAACCGGAAAAACGAAAACGCTCCAAGTGCTTGCTGAAAATCTAAGCGAAAAAGGAATTCCTGTTTTGCTCATGGACATCAAAGGCGATTTAAGCGGACTGGCGCAACCAAGTCCTGGTCATGAAAAAATTGACGAGCGCCATAAAAAAATCGGTTTACCCTTTAACGCCAAGGCTTTTCCTGTGGAAGTACTGACGCTTTCCGAACAAAATGGCGTAAGACTTCGAGCCACCGTAAGCGAGTTTGGCCCTGTTTTATTATCACGTATTTTGGATGTCAGCGAAACCCAAGCGGGAATTATCGCCGTAATTTTCAAATATTGCGATGACAACAAATTACCGTTATTGGATTTAAAGGATTTCAAAAAAATATTACAATACGCCACCCAAGAAGGCAAAGATGAATTTACAGATAACTACGGAAGAATCTCGACCTCTTCCACCGGAGCTATTTTAAGAAAAATAGTAGAGATTGAACAACAGGGCGGGGATTTGTTTTTTGGCGAAACCTCCTTTGAGGTTGATGATTTGTTGCGTGTCAATGACGAAGGAAAAGGGTACATCAATATCATTAGACTAACCGACATTCAAGATAGACCAAAGCTATTTTCAACATTTATGCTGAGTTTGCTGGCTGAAATCTATTCCACTTTTCCTGAACAAGGCGATAGCGGTAGGCCAGAACTTATTTTGTTTATTGACGAGGCACATCTTATTTTTGATGAAGCTTCAAAGGCATTGCTCAACCAAATTGAAAGCATCGTAAAATTGATTAGAAGTAAAGGCGTCGGACTCTATTTTGTGACCCAAAACCCTACCGATGTGCCTGAAGCCGTTTTGAGTCAATTGGGATTAAAAGTACAACACGCCTTAAGGGCTTTTACCGCCAAAGATCGTAAAGCGATAAAGTTGACTGCACAAAATTATCCCGATACCGATTTTTATGAAACTACCGAAGTTTTAACTTCCCTTGGAATTGGAGAAGCCTTAGTTTCTGCATTAGACGAAAAAGGAAAACCAACGCCTCTAGCCGCGACCATGATGCGCGCTCCGATGAGCAGAATGGATGTTTTAACCGACGCAGAACTTAGCACCTTAGTTGGCAATTCGAAATTAGCAAAAAAATATAATGAAACCATAGATAGAGATAGTGCTTACGAAATGCTCAACGAAAAAATTGAGCAAGCTGAAGCCGATGAAGCCAAAGAAAAGGCCCAAAAAGAAAAGGAAGAATTGCAAGAAGCTGAAAGCAAAAAACGAAGTTCAACTTCCAGAAGACAAAGTAATAGACAAAATCCGTTTATAAAAGTATTGACCAGCCCAACAGTTATTAGAAGCGTGCTGGGTATTTTAACAAAAATGATGAAATAAATACTGGCTTAGAAATGTTATCACACTAAGGACAAAGAAAACTTGAAATTGAGCCATGACTAAGTAAAAAGATAAAGACCGTTTAATTTCGCAGTACTTTTCATTTAATTTCAAAATTGGTTGCACATCCGCAACTTTTTTGAAAGTATGGTCATAATGACACTGAACCCAAAAACAAAATTCCCCAAAAACCTAAAACTATGATTAAAAACACCATTTTACTTTTTACGCTATTGCTGCTAGTTTCAAGTTGTACTTCAGAAAAAAAACAAGACCCATTCCAAATTGGCAAACAGCATATTGGAGCGCTTACAGACTCTACTAAAGTCAGCGATTTAGAACTTGCCTTTGCTAATGATTCCGTTGTAAAAATGACGAATACCGATGGATTTACTGGCGAGAATAGAGATTATGAAATTTTTGACAAAACAGGTCAAAAGTTATTGGTGCTCACGCCAGAAAAATTTAAGGATTCCACCTCAACCATAAAGAACATTAGGGTTATTGACAAACGTTTCAATACCGATAAAAATATTTCAAACCTAAGTACTTTTAAGGATATTCAGGATAATTACAAGATTTCCAAAATCAATAATTTGATTCGTACCATTGTTGTTTCTGTAGATGAAATCAATGCCTCCTTCACCATCGATAAAGACGAACTACCTGCCAATTTAAGGTTTGACATGGACATGACTATAGAGGCTGTTCAGATTCCCGATAATGCGAAAATCAAGTATTTCATGTTACATTGGTAAGTAAGGATAAATTTATGGGCCATAGTTTCAGCAGAAATCATTAATTTTACCATCACGCATTTTGTCCTTTTTTACTGGCTAACCGCTTAAACTTCAAATAATTTTATCTTGATTTTTTATGCCGAAAAATCGGGGTTTTTTATCGCAATGAAGTATTTAATTCTTGGCATAGCATCGCTACTGAAAAAATGAAGAAATTGGAAATTAAATTGTAAGTTTTGTAGGCAAAAAAAAAAATCCAGATAAGCACAGTGCAATAAACCGCTCACAAATTTAATTTAACGTTTTCCATGAATCCCTTTTTTTCCAAAATCTTATTAAGTATTGCCACCAAGAGGTTGGGAAAAAAGGCGCCGCAAAAAAAGTACGCAGACCATCAAATTGAACCTGCCGTAGATAATCTTAAGGTAGAAATAAGTCACGGTCTGCGAGAGTTTATTTATGTGATATTAGGTGTGCTTTCTGCTGGTTTTGGACTCAAAGGGTTTTTACTACCCAATCATTTTATTGATGGTGGCGCTACTGGTATTTCATTATTAATTGAAAATCAAACCACAATCTCATTGGGAGTGCTTCTTATTCTGGTAAACGTCCCTTTTTTGTTATTGGCCACTCAAACCATTGGTAAAAGATTCGCTTTACAAAGTATAGTCGCTATTTCACTTCTTGCAGTGGTTGTTCATCTTGTAGAGTACCCTGTGATTACCGAAGACAAGCTATTGATTGCTATTTTCGGAGGCTTTTTTCTTGGCCTGGGTATTGGACTTGCGATGAGAGGCGGCAGCGTTATTGATGGTACTGAGGTTTTGGCGATTTACCTTAGCAGAAAATTGGGCATCACTATTGGGGATGTTTTATTGCTCATCAACATCTTTATCTTTTCATTCGGAGCCTATATTTTATCGATTGAAATCGCACTTTATGCCATTTTAACTTATCTCTCTGCTGCTAAAACGGTTGACTTTGTAGTTGACGGTGTTGAGGAATATATTGGCGTTAGTATTATTTCAGATTTCCATGAGGAAATAAGAATTATGCTAACTGAGAAAATGCGTCGTTCCTGTACAATTTCTCCTGTAAAAGGCGGTTATAAAAACAACCAAGCCCATTACGATAAATCGTTGGTCTATATAATCATGACCCGCTTGGAATTGCCGAAGCTCCATACGGAGATTGATAAAATCGATAAAAAAGCATTCGTTATTATGTCTGTGGTCAAAGATTTAAAAGGCGGAACCATTAAACGAAAACCATTAAAATAACTATGAAACCCTACTACATTCAGAAAACACCATTTGCTGTACCAACAGATGATGGTAAAATAATTAATGAGCATTTTGGTCTTGCAACAGATGGAAATAAAAATATTAGTATAGCCCACATGAAAGCCCCTGCAGGTTGGAGCGAACCTTTTCAAACCCCAGAATTTGATGAATACACCTTTATAATATCAGGTAAAAAACAATTTATAATTAACCACGAAACTGTTGTTTTAGAGGCTGGACAATCCATTAAAATCGAAAAAGGTACGCGCGTTCAATATTCAAATCCGTTTACAGAAGTCTGCGAATATATCTCTATTTGCAAACCTGCATTCTCTATGGATTTGGTAAACAGGGAATCATAGATGAAAAAAGTTATCGTAAAAATCGTAGGCTTTTTTATCAACGTCTTAGGTATTATATCTCCTAGGTTGGCGGCCAAATTAGCGTTGAATTTATTCTCGTCCCCGCGACGCATCAGCATAAAGGAAAAACAGCGGGATTTTCTGGAAACCGCATTTTTAGAAGACGTTGATTTCGGAAAACTCCGTATTAAAACCTATCGGTGGCTGGGTAAAAAAGAGACCGTTCTACTGGCACATGGCTGGGAGAGCAATTCCTTTAGATGGAAAAGCCTTATACATAAACTGCAGGCATTAGACTACAACGTTGTGGCTTTGGATGCTCCCGCCCACGGCTATTCCAATGGAAAAAAATTCAACGCCATTCTTTATGCTGAATGCATCAACATCATCGCTAAAAAGTTCAAGGCCAATATAATTGTTGGACATTCCGTTGGCGGGATGGCTACAGCTTTTTTTCAGAATAAGTATAAAATGGAATCTATTAAAAAATTGATTTTATTGGGCGCACCGTCCAACTTTAGTGGCGTTTTTAGACGTTACGTTAAAATGATGGGCTATAGCAAAAGAGTTGCCAAGGCCATGGATCAACTTATTTTTGAGCAGTTTGATTACATGCCAGAACATTTCAATGCAGCTAAATTTTCCGAAGGACTTACTGCGGAAGGGCTGATCATACACGATAAATCAGATCGGATTATTCCTTACAGCGATGCTGAGGATTTTAAGACGTTTTATAAAAATGCAAAATTAATCACTACTGAAGGCTTAGGTCATGGGTTAAAGACTGAAGAGGTAAACAACCACATCATCGATTTTATTAACGGATAGTTTTGTAATTTTGAACCATGGCTGATGATTTAAAACGTATCAATAAATTTCTGAGCGAGGCAGGATATTGTTCCCGTCGTGAGGCCGACAAACTCATTACTGCTGGTCGAGTAACTATCAATGGAAGTGTTCCAGAAATGGGAACAAAAATTTCTCAATCAGATGAAGTTCATGTGGATGGCAATTTAATTGAAAACACAAAAACCAGCTTTGTCTATCTCGCTTTCAATAAACCTATAGGCATCGTCTGCACCACAGATACCAATGTTGAAAAAGACAATATTATTGACTTTATCAATTATCCAAAACGCATTTTTCCTATTGGTAGGCTTGATAAACCTAGCGAAGGCTTGATTTTACTTACCGATGATGGAGACATTGTCAATAAGATTTTGAGAGCAAGCAATAATCACGAAAAAGAATACATCGTTACTGTCGATAAAACCATCTCCCAAACCTTTATAGAAAGAATGGCGGGCGGTATTTATTTGGAAGATCTAGACCGTACCACTAAAAAATGTGAAGTCAAGAGACTAGATAGCAATAGGTTCAGTATTATTCTAACCCAAGGCCTGAATCGGCAAATCAGACGAATGTGCGAATATCTCAATTATGAGGTCCAGACCTTACAACGTGTTAGGATTATGAATATTAAGTTAGACATGCCCGTTGGTGAGTATCGGGAATTGACTACTAACGAATTTAAGGAACTTGAAAAATTACTCGCCGATTCAACGAAGACTTTTAAAGCAAAAAAAACAATAAGAAGATAAACCTCAGAATAATGTCATGAACAAAACTATAGCACCGTTCCATATTGCCATCCCTGTACATAATTTAGATGAATGCCGAACATTCTACAGGGATATCCTTAATTGTGAAGAAGGGCGCAGTAGTGACCATTGGGTCGATTTTAATTTGTTCGGTCATCAATTGGTCATTCATTACAAACCAAAATCTGAAGAGGATTTACATGTAAACGAGGTCGATGGGAAATCAGTACCCGTGCCGCATTATGGCGTTGTTTTACCTTGGGAAGTTTTTCAGGATTTTTCAGAAAAATTAAAATCTAAAAACGTCAATTTTGTTATTGAACCTTACATCCGGTTTGAGGGTCAGGTTGGCGAGCAGGCTACAATGTTCTTCATGGACCCTGCAGGAAATGCTTTGGAATTTAAAGCCTTTAAGGATATGGGGCAGTTATTTGCCAAGTAATATTCGTGCTTAAAATCTTCAAGATAACAATTATTTCAAAAAATTAAATTGCATACTTATAGAACTACCTCGTAGAACTTTCGTTTAAAAATGAAAAAGTTAAATTCGTTTTTTTGAAATATAAAACCCTAAATATATGAGAAAGAAAAGAGGTAAAATAATCAACTGTACAACAATTAGATAGTAAGGCCAATCCCCAAAATGGTCTAATAATGATGTTGACTTTGGCTTTTCATTCAGATAAAAATAATTGGCATTCAAAAGGTAATTGATGAGCATCATTGCTACCACATAAATCTGTAAGGCACCAAATGATTTGAAAATACTTTTAAACGTTGGCTTTAGTTTAAAAACAACAATCTCGTAAAAAATAATACCCAATAAGCCTAGATGAACGGTCCAATATCTAAAGTAGTCTAAGCTTGGAAATCCAATAGAAATATCTGGGGTCAAAACACCTTGAATCGTTCCTGCAATAATCCAAAATACCAATATTTCGAACATCCAATACTTTCTGAGATAAGTATAGAAAGGTATTATCAACCCCAGTAAACTACAAAGATAGAGCGGCAAATCTGCTTGGATATCGTAATTATGTCTTATTGCTTTTTGAATGTGGAAAGCTGCAACTGTTGCAGAAATGATAATAGCAACTATGTGAATGACTAGGCGTTGACGTTCCGCAGACTTATTTTTAATCTGGTAAATTAGCAGAACAAAAAAAACTATAGCGAAGAGTATTGGAAGAAGATGTTCCCAACTTAGAATTTGAACTCTATCTAAAACTAAAGCAGTACTATTTTCGCTCATACTGCATTCTCAAAAATTAGGATTATAAACGCTGCTCCCTAGCCAACAAGGTATTTTTTAAGAGCATTGCAATGGTCATAGGCCCAACACCTCCTGGAACAGGCGTGATATAACTTGCTTTCTTGCTTACGTTTTCAAAATCAACATCGCCTGTAATCCGGTAACCCCTCGTTTTTGTATCATCGGGAACTCTAGTAATACCCACATCTATTATGACAACATCATCTTTGACCATTTCGGCCTTTAAAAAATTAGGAACGCCCAAAGCAGAAATAATGATATCTGCCTGTGACGTGATTTGCGTAATATTTTTGGTATGGCTGTGGGTCAATGTTACTGTGGAGTTTCCAGGAAAGCCTTTTCGACCCATTAAAATACTCATAGGCCGACCTACAATATGACTCCTACCAATAACGACGGTATGTTTTCCTTTAGTCTCAACACCGTAACGGTCCATTAATTCCAAAATACCAAAGGGGGTTGCAGGAATAAATGTACTCATATCCAAGGCCATTTTCCCAAAGTTCTCTGGATGAAAACCATCCACATCTTTACTTGGATCTACTGCCATCAACACTTTTTGGGTATTGATTTGCTGCGGCAATGGCAGTTGTATAATGAAACCATCGATATCATCATTCTGATTGAGTTCTTCGATTTTATCTAACAGTTCAATTTCGCTTGTTGTATTAGACATTCGCACCATGGTCGATTCAAAACCCACGCGTTCACACGCCCTTACTTTACTACCAACATAAGTGAGACTTGCACCATCATTGCCAACGATAACTGCAGCTAAGTGAGGCACTTTTTCGCCCTTAGCTTTCATCTTATCGACTTGCGCTTTAATTTCGTCCTTAATATCGTTACTTACTTTTTTTCCGTCTAGTAGGGTCATTTTTTAAGTCTTCGGTTCGCAGTCTTGAGTCCGCAGTTATTAATATTCGGTATTATCGTGTTTACACTTATTAATGAAAGTTTGGTATTAGGTCTCCCCTTTCGGAGCTAGAGGGCCTTACCTCATCCCCTGCATCGCCTGCATCATCGCTTTACCTTTGCCACCCTGCATCATCTTCATCATCTTGCTCATTTGGTTGAATTGTTTTAGCAACTGGTTCACCTCTTGTACGGAGGTACCTGAACCTTTACCAATACGTTTTTTTCTACTCGAATTGATAATTGATGGTGTTGAGCGCTCCTCTGGTGTCATGCTGTGAATAATGGATTCAATTCCTTTAAAGGCATCATCATCAATATCCACATCCTTCATCATTTTACCGGCGCCTGGAATCATGCCGATAAGGTCTTTCATGTTACCCATTTTTTTGATTTGCTGAATTTGCTTCAGGAAGTCATCAAAACCAAACTTGTTCTTCGCAATTTTCTTCTGAATTTTTCGAGCCTCAACCTCATCATACTGCTCTTGGGCACGTTCCACTAAAGAAACGACATCACCCATACCCAAAATCCGGTCGGCCATACGTGAAGGATAGAACACGTCAATAGCCTCCATCTTTTCGCCTGTACCAATAAACTTGATAGGCTTGTTAACCACAGATTTAATCGATATGGCTGCTCCACCTCTAGTATCACCATCTAATTTTGTAAGGATAACCCCATCAAAATTAAGGATGTCGTTAAAGGCTTTTGCTGTATTCACCGCATCTTGACCAGTCATGGAGTCTACCACAAATAAAGTTTCTTGTGGCTCAATGGCTTTATGGATGTTTGAGATTTCGGTCATCATGGCCTCATCAACCGCCAAACGACCAGCGGTATCGATGATGACCACATTATATCCATTTGATTTTGCATGAGCAATACCTGCTTGTGCTATGGCAATTGGGTCATTATTACCTTTATCGCTATACACCTCAACCCCAATCTGTTCTCCAACAACATGAAGCTGATCAATTGCCGCAGGGCGATACACATCACAGGCAACCAACAAAGGTTTTTTTGTTTTTTTATTTTTAAGATAATTGGCGAGTTTTCCAGAGAAAGTGGTTTTACCAGAACCCTGAAGACCAGACATTAAAATAATACTGGGGGCTCCTGAAAGATTAATCCCTTCGGCATCGCCACCCATTAATTGGGTCAACTCGTCCTTAACCAGCTTAACCATTAACTGCCCAGGCTGAAGGCTATTCAATACATTCTGTCCTAAAGCACGCTCCTTAACGGTATTTGTAAATTCCTTGGCAATTTTAAAATTGACATCGGCATCCAACAAGGCGCGTCGCACTTCCTTGAGTGTTTCTGCAACATTAACTTCGGTAATACTTCCGTGGCCTTTGAGTACGTGTAAGGCTTTATCTAATTTTTCACTTAAATTATTGAACATGCTAATTAAAAATTTTTAAGTAGCAAATTTAACGATTCATGAGCTATTATTAAAGTGTAGCTCTAACAAATAACAATATTCTGGCTCCATAGAGCTATTTGTTATCAATATTTTAAATAGTTTCGTCTTATAACCTCAAATTTTACAACTACAAAATGTGTCTAATGGCGTATTCCTTTAAATGGATTCCGAAAGTTTTCAATTAATAAAAACTAGTTTCAAAAATCTCCAAGCTTATTTGAAAAACAAAAAAGAAGATTAATAACAAAAGAATCATTAGTTTTATATTAATCTCCAACTAAAAGCATTCTCTATTATTTAGAGATATACAAACCCTGAACCTTGAATCTGAAAATCGCTATTGTTATATTAAATTGGAATGGTAAAGAACTTCTAAAAACATTCCTGCCATCTGTGCTGAAACATTCTCCAAGAGCAGAAATCTATATTGCCGATAATGCATCTTCAGATGATTCTGTTTCCTTTGTAAAAAACAGCTTTCCTCAGATTAAAATAATTCAGAACGAAAATAATGGTGGTTATGCAAAAGGATATAATGATGCACTAAAATTGGTTAAAGCTGATGTGCTCTGTCTTCTTAATAGTGATGTGGAAGTTACTCCAAACTGGCTAGATCCCATCGTTGAAACGTTTCAATCTAATCCTAAATCTGCCATCCTTCAACCGAAAATTTTAGATTACAACAATAAATCTAAATTCGAATATGCAGGAGCTGCCGGAGGATACATTGATAGATATGGATACCCATTTTGCAGGGGTCGCATTTTTGATTCGCTTGAAAATGATGAAGGTCAATATGATGATAACGCAGAACTCTTCTGGGCATCTGGGGCTTGTCTATTTATAAGAGCTTCAATTTTCAAGGAATTAAGAGGTTTTGATGAAAATTACTTCGCTCATTTTGAAGAAATTGACCTTTGTTGGCGTGCCTTTAATTTAGGCTATTCTTGCAATTATGTTTATCAATCTAAAATTTACCATGTTGGGGGCGCAACACTTAAAGCTAGTAGCGCTAAAAAAACCTTTCTTAATTTTAGAAATAGCCTTTTTACAATTACAAAAAACGCAAACGGTTTTATCTTCGGCATTATTTTTACACGGCTTATTCTAGATGGTATTGCAGCCCTAAAATATCTATTACAATTTAAGCCCAATCATTTTGCGGCAGTGGTGAAAGCTCACTTTAGTTATTATTGGTATTTGCCCCATCTTCTAAAAGTGCGCAAATCTCTTCCCCAGAAACCCAACTATTTTAAAATCAGTTCTATTGTGTGGTTTCACTTTGTAAAAGGAAACTCTAAATTTTCAAAAATTAAAAGTTAAATTTTTAGTTAAAGCCTAACCTAAGCGTCATTCTTTTCAATAATTTTGGTATGTTAAATTTTAACTCAATATCAACAAACTATTATGAAAAAACTAATGTTACTAAGCGTTGTAGGAATGCTTATTATGACTTCATGTGTATCCAAAAAAGAATTTGCTGCGCTTGAAGAAAAACAAAAAGAAACACAAGACTTGTTAAATTCCGCAACTGTTAAACTGAACAGCTGTTTATCAGATAAAGCCGCTGCAATGGCAAGGATGGAGGGCTATCAAAATCAGTTGGCAGATATGCGCAAGACCAATGAAGATTTAATTAACACCAAAGGAAATCTAACAACCTTAACTCAAAAAGGTGCAGAGAATCTTGAAAAATCTTTAGAAAGTCTTAAAGAAAAAGATCTTAAAATCACAAGGTTGCAAGATGCCTTAAATAGAAAAGATAGTGTTACTCTAGCTATTGTAACAAGCCTTAAGAAAGCTGTTGGTATTAACGACCCAGATATTGAAATCAATGTCGAAAAAGGTGTTGTTTTTATATCAATAGCAGACAAGCTTTTGTTTAAAAGTGGTAGCTATAACGTAACTAACGAGGCAAGAGGTGTATTGAGTAAAGTGGCTAAAGTGATTAATAGCAAGCCTAGTTTTGAGGCTATGGTTGAAGCTCACACCGATAATGTACCTTATAACAAAGGTGGCGTTTTAGAAGATAACTGGGATTTAAGTGTTAAAAGAGCAACTTCGGTAGTAAGAGTTCTTGAAAGTTTAGATGTTAATCCTCAGCAATTAATAGCGGCCGGTAGAAGTTCTTATGTTCCTCTAGTTAACAATGATACAGCAGAAAATAGAGCAATTAACCGACGTACCCGTATAGTAGTACTTCCAAAAATTGATGAATTCTACGAAATGGTAGAAGAAGAAATGAAAAATCTTGAAGCTAATGGTGGTGAAGTAGCTCCAATGGAAGAAAAGAATTAATTAAGTAATTATTCAAAAAGCCCAATCTTTCGATTGGGCTTTTTTTTTTGCGAAAAATCATCAATGCTTCTTTGATATGATTTTAGAAAAATAAGTTTCAAAAACAATACTCGCAGTTTAGTATTGCCTAACTATTTCTTTTCAAGCGTCACTAAAATATTTCCAAGCTCCCCTTTCCTTCTCTTATCACAGCGGGTTCATTTCCCGAAAGGTCAATAACCGTAGAAGCTTCATTATCTCCATAACCACCGTCAATAACCAAATCAACCAGTTTGTGCCATTTTTCAAGAATAAGCTCAGGGTCTGTAGTATATTCAACTACAAAATCTTCATCTTTAATTGACGTCGAAATAATGGGATTACCTAGTTGACGAACAATTTCTAAAGCAATCTTATTATTGGGAATACGAATACCTACGGTTTTTTTCTTCTTAAAAGGATGGGGTAAATTTTTAGACCCTGGTAATATAAAAGTATAAGGCCCTGGCAAAGCGCGTTTTAAAATTTTAAAAACAGCAGTATCTATCTGTTTGACATAGTCGCTCAAATTGCTCAAATCTTCGCAAATAAAAGAGAAGTTTGATTTTTCTAATTTCACGCCTTTGATGCGTGCAACTTGCTCCAATGCTTTGATGTTATTGATATCGCAACCTAAACCATAAACCGTATCAGTTGGGTAGATGATGAGTCCACCTGCCTTTAAAACCTCAACAACTTTTTTAATTTCTTTGGGGTTTGGATTTTCTTCGTAGATCCTAATTAATTCAGCCATAATATTTATCTTTCCTTAACGTTTACAAAGTAATTAATATTTTTGTTATGAATTACGTCAAATTTACGCTACTCTTAATTTTTATTGCTACTAGCGTTCAATCCTGCTCCAAGTCAGAAACCGATACCCTTAACGAAAAAAACCTAGAGTATTTAGAAATTCTCAATATCTCTTACGGAACAGATTTTGAACAAACCTTTGATTTGAACTTGCCCGCCAATCGCACAACTGACACCAAGGTCATGATTCTGGTTCATGGTGGTGCTTGGACATCTGGAGACAAGGACGATATGAACGCTATAAAAACCCTTATGTTGGAGGACTTTCCCGATATCGCCATTGTAAACATCAATTACAGATTGGCAGGCCCTAACAACCCACCGTTTCCCATGCAGATTAATGATATTACAACAGTAGTAGATTTTTTAAAAGCCAATCAAGATACCTACGTGATATCTGATGACATTGGATTTATAGGCGTTAGCGCAGGAGCACAGCTATCGTTGTTATGGAGTTACGCCCATGACGATGCGAATGCCGTTAAAATGGTTGCGAGTATTGTTGCCCCTACAAATTTTACAGACCCCGCTTATTTAGAATCCAATAACCCCATACTTTTAGGTTTACTAAATTCTTTTGGAATTGATACTTCAGAAGATTTTCTAAAATCTGTTAGCCCCTATCATCGTGCTACAACCAGTGCTCCGCCCACAATATTATTTAACGGTGGCAATGATCCATTAATTCCAACAAGTCAAGGTATAGATATGGACGCAAAGTTAGATGAGTTGGGCGTAACTCACAATTTCACGCTGTATCAAAATGAAGGACACGGTTGGGAAGGTGAGGCACTTTTAGACACATGGACATCACTAAAGTCTTTTATGCAGGTGCATTTAAACTAACTTGAATTAATTTTGATACGTTTTAAGCCTAGAAAAACTACTACGAATCTATCATTCTCTTAATCACTTCGTCTAATATAATTAATTTGGCTATTGAAGGCAGAAATCTTGAGTTGTGGCTTTTTGATGGTATCAACGACAAGTAGTTGCGTAGCCTAAATTTAACTTGGCAAAGACAAACTGAATAGAATCCCGAGGCTTCGGGGTTTGTAATTAGGCTTGCACTAGCAATTAATTTTACACGGTGTTGGCAATTGGCTTTTTATTAACGTTTATCTTTTCTTTTTTTATTATGTTCAATTACACTTTTAATTAGCACAATAGCTAAAAGTAAAAAAGGAAAATACCAAGAAATGATTTTTCTGTTCATTAAAATCATGGCGATTATTAACAAACTCCATAGCACAATATCTATTACTCTTTTATTTCTTTTCTCTTCTTTCTTTTTTGGTCAAACTTTAAATTTACTTCAATAGCTTCTTGTGGAATGCTGTATGTTTCTTCTCCGTTATATTCTAAAAAATTTTCAATGTCTTGAATTAACATTTTTCGGGAATAGAATATTTCCTCGTCTGCGTACAAAACATAAGATTGGCTTAAGTCAATAAGACCGATTGAAATTATATTTATGCAAGCACTTACTAATTCGTCAGCACCAAACGTGAATGAAATTCCAAAATCTTTGTCCGTTAAATCTTTTATCAGATTGGGAAAATCGAAAAGAATTTCTGTTGCGGGATTTATATAAATTTCGACAAAAGTTTGATTTCCATTCAGCACACAATCTATTGAGTCAATTTGGTTAAGATTGTCAAATTCTTCAAAGTCAGTTAAGAATTTAAAATCATACCCTAACTCTTTAATTTTATTTTCAAGTTCAATTTTTGTCGGAAGTTTATCTTTCTGAACAAAATTTATCATGTCATTCAATAGTTTCTTGGGAGCTTTCAGTTGTTGCCAATGTGTTGTGTAAGGTTAGATGCTTCGTAAGCAACTAATTAAGCAAACAAAAACCGAAAACGAAAAATTTAGAAGCCCCGACACTTCGGGATTCCTAACTAGGCCTTGCCACAGCAATTAAGTATACACGGTGTTGTGCAACGTTTATTATTTCCGTTTCAATAATTTTCCCGAGCCAGAGATTCACTGAATCCTCTTTGATTATTCTTTTTCAAATTCCGTAGAATAGAATCCTATCCGAAATTCCAAACTAAACCTATTAACTTTAATCAATTCGTTAATAATTCCTGATTTATCATTATCTAAAATTGGTTTAATAGGCAGCGACGATAGTCTAAAACCCTATTTTTTCCCATTAAATCCAGTATCTGCCAGAAACTTTTTCGACAAAGATCAGAAAATGATTTGCGAGTACATACCTTTGGGAACTTTGGAACTAATCGAGTCTGATCATAAGATCTGAACGTTACTAAGTTCGGTCATTATGACAACTGCATTATGTTACTTTCAATAAACCGTTACGATCATTATTCTCCTGCTGTTCCACTACTCCTTCTATTTTATACGAATTCCGAATCGACTGCAAATATGCATTCCAATCAAATTCCGTTAACTTCCAAGAGTAAGTCATTTTCTAACAATTTTCCTTTTTCTATCACTGAAAGTTGCTTAAGTCAAAGCTAATTCCTTTCGCAACTCGATTTGGAATTCCTTTTTCAATAAATTTAAAATTCGCTAGTATCTTTTTTCGTTTTCATAGGTTTTTTCAAATGTTGCACAAGGTTTTGTGTAAGGTTAGTTGCGTGGTGTTAGCAACTAATTTAGTAAAGAACTAAACAACAAATTCAGAAATTTACAAAGAGCCTCGACCAAAGCAATTAATTTTGCACGGTGTTGGCAGTAATTTTTTAATTTTAAGTTCTCCTCGAATTTTTATATCAGTAATATTACTTAAACCAATTTTCCCACAAAAGGTGGAGGATTATTAATTTCGCCATAAATAATGGAACAATTAAATCCCAACTATTGAAATTGTAACATATAATAATACCAGTAATCAAAAGTTTTTTGTACACTGATTTCTTTTTCATACAGTAAGAATTCAATTTCATTTTAGAGATGTGCTTGCTATAGCGAATAATTGTTAGTCCCAAAACTGGTACTAGACACAAATAACGTATACCATTTATTCTCAAAAATTGAGTATTGAAATAGCCCTTCAAGAAAAATTATTATGGCAAAAATATTAAAGACAAGCAATGTGAAGTTAGCTTGTCCTGAAAATTCATTTAAATCCTTTTCAAATTTTCTGTAAAAAACGAAACATTTATAATACACAACATCAATAAATAGTAATTTTTTCGTTTCGTCCATATTCAGAAAGCTCTTGTTTTTATGGCTCGGATTCAATGTTGTAACACAACAAAGCGTTGCTAATTTTTGATGATTCTAAGCAACTAATTTAGCAAACAAATACTTGCCAGAGAAAATTCCGAAGGAATTTTCTGGATAAGCAACTGCCATAGCAATTAATTATACACGGTTTTAGGTGCAGATTTTTGATTAACTTTATAAGAATAATAAATTTTTATGAAAAATATATATTTGATTATTTTCGGTTTCTTCATTGTATCAAGTGGATACGCTCAAATTATAAATATTCCTGATGCTAATTTCAAGGCTAAATTATTGGAATCAGATTCTGGTGTACCAATTGCTTATGGAGTTGCAGGGTCATTTAAAATTGATGCCAATAATAATGGAGAAATTGAGGTTTCTGAAGTTTTGCCTGTTCGTACCTTACAGATTCGTGAATCAAATATTTCTGATTTGACAGGTATCGAGTATTTTATTAATATGAAGGCATTACGTTGTGAAACGAATTCTTTAACAGCATTAGATGTTACTATGCTTCCGGTTTTGGAAACGTTAGGAGTTTACGACAATGAGTTAATAGATTTAAATATTGCAGGATTATCAAATTTACAAAACATATACGCTTCAGGAAATTTATTAAGTTCAATAGACCTAACAGGATTAATTGATTTGTCTAGGATTGATGTTGACGGGAATGACTTATCAAATCTGGATTTTAGTGATACACCTAACCTGAAGTTTATATCTTGTTTTAATAATCAATTGACCACTTTAGATGTTAGTCCACTTTCCGAATTATATAACATGGATTGTTCTTCTAACCAACTTGAAACTTTAAATATCAAAAACGGATTTTCTGAAACTATTCTTGACTTTTCAGATAATGACAACTTGCAGTTTATCTGCGCAGACGACTCACAAATTATGAGTATTCAAAATAGAATCAATCAGTATGGCTACTCGAACTGTTTTACAAATTCATTGTGTTCGTTTGTTCAAGGTGAAAATTTCTATACTATTTCGGGCCATGTGACTTATGATGAGAATGGCAACGGCTGTGATTCCAATGATGTTGATTACCCAGAATTACTGATTAATTTGTCCGATGGGTCCAATGCAGCAACAGCCACCGCTGATGCTTTTGGTGATTATACCTATAGCCTGCAGGCTGGGATGTATTCGGTTACACCTAGTTTAGAAAACACAACCTATTTTAGCATTACGCCAGAAACTGTTAATGTCAACTTTCCTGAAGATGCTAATGCGAATGTTAAAGATTTTTGCGTAACCCCGAACGGCGTGTATCCCGATTTGAAAATAACAATGGCAAATATCGATGATGCATTCGATACTTTGGTGACCTATAGCCTCATCTATACAAACCAAGGAACAATGACACAATCGGGTACCGTTAGCTTGACTTACGGAGATGACATGGCTGTTTTTAGTTCATCAGTGCCAGATATTTTTGGTCAGAGTGCAAATGAACTTACTTGGAATTTTTCTGATTTAAAACCCTTTGAATCTAGAGAAATAGAATTGACTATGGATGTGTCTTCTGTAGAGCAAGAAATAGGCGGTGAGATTCTTGTGAATTACGTTGCTTCAATAGCTTCAAGTCTTACGGATACAACACCAAGTGACAATGTATTTGAATTTAATGAACCCTTCTTTTGCTGTTTGTTGAGTACAAATGAATTTTCATTTTCAGATTATTTTTCTCAACATCCTAATCCTACTGAAGATTATCTCAACTTAAAATTGAAAAAAAGAATCGATGTAAAAGCGATTGTAATTTATAACGTAGTTGGACAGGAAGTAAAAAAGCTTGCCTTTAAGAATGACCATATTAAAATAGATGTTTCTAATTTAGAAACTGGAAATTATTTTATGAAGATACTCACTGCTGAAAAAGTTTTTACTACTAGGTTTATTAAAAATTAATCAGAGTATTATACAAATTGAACTTAAGGGTTTTATATAATTTGTTGCGTGTTTCAAGCACTTAATTTACCAAACAAAAACCGAATAGAAAATCCGCTAGTCCCTAAGCCTCGGGATTCGAAATTAGGCGAGTTCTAGCCATTAATTTTATATGTGGTTGGCGACTGGCTTTATTTTAATAAGGTTGAACTAAAAATTCAGTTGGAATATGTAGATTAGTGTTAAGTTTTCTTATCATCTCTAAAGTCAACTTTCTTTTATATTTAGTATTTCACTCACTAAACATTTGAAGGCAACTACTTCTGCTAATTTTTTTTCATTCATTCCTATTTATTCGATTCGGAACTTAATTGCCTCGATTGGGTAGGGCATTCCGATTGGGAAATTCTCATTTTCGTATCGTTCCATTGAGATTGAAAGGATTTCCAATCCGTCTACCTCTTAGGTTAATCAAAGCCGTTTTTTATATTTATCAACTTTCATTTTAGAAATTAAACCACTATTACTTTATGATCTCTAATGATAAGTTAAGTTTTTTTAGAGGCAGTTTATTAAAAAGATATTTTACCTGTTTTCTCGTGATAAGGTTTATTTTTTATCCTTTTTTCAATAACCAATATACTGTCGTAATAATGAAGGGAATCTACAGATTTAGTGAACTTACTTACCTTTAACTTTCTATGTCTAGAATGGTAGGCATTTAAGTAATCAATAAAATTCTTACTATATTCTATAAAACTATTTCGTTTTTTATATCCACCTCCATAATTTTTCCAATATGCAGTATGTAAATCTTCCGCTAAATAAACACCATCGCTGCTTACATGATCAAATAATTCTTCAAAACTAACCCTTAACTGCTCCATTGTGTGACCTCCATCGTCAATTAATATATCAATCTTTGGAATGGATTTCTTTACCTCTTGAAGAAATTTACGGTCTGATTGTGAACCAATAAATATTTTAACATTTTCTTCTTCAAGATCTTTACATCTAGGTTCAATATCTATTCCATATATTTTTGCAGCTTTACCAAAATAATTTTTCCACATTTGAAGACTACCTCCCTGAGATACTCCAATTTCTAGTATTACAACTTCTTTGTTTCGATATCTACTAAAATGTCGATCATATATATCAAAATAATGATTCCATTTATGTATTAGTCTATCAGTATTATTTTTGAAATATTTTTCTAAATCAGAAATGCTATCGTTCATTTTATGTTTTTTTAATGTTGGCTGATGTAATTGTGGATAGTTAGTTGCGTTGATCAGCAACTAAAATAGTAAAAGAAAACGAACCAAAGGGAAATCCGCAGGAATTTTCCAGATAAGCACTAGCCGTAGCAATGGTTTATACACAGCTGAAGTTTAAAAATCATTCTTTTATTTCGACTGATGCATTTTTTCTCGTTCTTCGTTTGCTATTATTTCTAATTCTTTGTTCGTTGGGTCTTGCATTAGTTTTTTTTCAGCTTCAACATAATCTGGGAAATCTCGGTATTTAAGTGCCAAGAGGGTTTCATTTTTCGTAAATAGCAACAAAGTTCCGATTACTCCAATAATCAATATTCTAAACAGTAAACTTTTATAAAATTCAGATTTTGTTTTAGTAAACTTAAAAATTGAAATAACAATTATTGGAATTAAACATAAAAGGCCAATCATTAAATTAAAGCTTCCGTATGGCCATTGTAGAAATTTGAATAATATTCCGATAAGTACAAGTGATAGAATAATTCCAGTTAAAATTATTCCAGTTTGTCTAAGTGAACTTGTTTTTTCTTTAGAGTCCTTTTTATTACTGTTCAATAGTTTAAAACTAAAAAAGAGATAAACTAATGACAAGATAAATATAGAAAGTGTAATTAAAAGAGCGGAAGAAGGGTAGTCGGTAATAAGTCTTAAAATCATCAGGAATATTGCTCCAAAACCTAGTGTCTTTTCAATTTTGTTCATTTTGTGTGAGCTCGTTTGGGTAAGTTTGCTAACGTTTTGTGTATGGTTAGTTGCTTGGTTCATCAACTAATTTAGTAAATACAAACCGAATAGAAAATCCGCTAGGACTTTCGTAAGTAAGCTTTAACTAGCAATGAATTATACACATTGTTGGCAACTGGCTTTTATTTTTTCAATTCTTTCTTTCGATTTATAACTATTTCCTCGCTCATGTCTCCTTTTGTAATTTTCGAGTGGCAATTCGGACAAAGCATTATTAAATTCTCCTTTTTATTATTTTCTGGATTTTCATCAATGTGATGAACTTGAAAATGGTCAACATCTTTATTTTCACAGAATGGACATTCGGAATTAATTTCTTTTTGTAAAAGAGCTTTTGTCTTATACGGAATTGCTTTTCTTCTATTCGGTTTTTTTCTGCGTTTTCCTATTTTGTCATTATCAAACAAATATTTATTGAATTCCGCACATTCTGAAAAGTGTTGA
The DNA here is from genome assembly GCA_963803715.1 of uncultured Flavobacteriaceae bacterium. Lineage (GTDB taxonomy): Bacteria > Bacteroidota > Bacteroidia > Flavobacteriales > Flavobacteriaceae > Psychroserpens. The sequence continues at coordinate 51,181 of CAWDOF010000006.1, read as the reverse complement.
GATTTTAAAACTCTATTTTTTTCTCCTTTATAATATTTGTCATAATCACCTTTCGTACAAGCTTTTCCCGAAATCATTGCGTTCGAGCTGTCAAAAAGATTTACTTCTGGACAAACATCTGAAAAATAGTAGTGTTCACTTCCTCTAATAATCGATGGTGACTCTCCTTGTACTAATATTTGATTTTCCTCAAAATCTTTCGGAATTTCTCCAGCTTTTTGCAAAGCTTGAACCATATTCAAACTTGGGTCGTATTTTGAATATTCTGAAAACAAATAAATTGTCCAAGCTCTTCTCGAACAATAATTCAGAATTGGACACCTTAATGGCAAATCGTTTTCTTTACTTATTTTGTAATATTCACTTTCTTCCATTTCGGTTTTAAGCTTGTTGCCAACGGTCGATTATAAGAATAGTAGGGCTGAAAATGAGCACTATCCATTCGGTTGAACACAAGCCGAATTTTTAAATTTTTCTTATTATTTTTTCTTTACTAATAAACCAAATTTAAAAATTCGGCGACTTCGCAATAGCGCTTTGTCCATTGGGCTAAGCACTTATTACCCTATTATTTTTATACGTTGTTGTGCAACGTTTTTATGCGCATTATGAGTTCTTTGTACTGATTTAAATATTGTTCATTTTCCTTTAGTAAAACAGAATTTTTACTCCAAGGAAATTCCCATTCTTTATTTTTATCAGCGACTCTTCCAAAAAAGCAAAATTTTGAATCGGCACTTACTTTATTTTTTAGATTAACCCAATTGTTAGAGGTTTTGTGTATTCTGTCCTTAAATCGCAGACAAACAAAAATGTATTCCAATTCGCTAAATTCCTCTTTAAATTTCCGGTATTCATTGTCAATTTTTCCACCTTCGCTAATCATTTTAGGATTTGCCCATTTTTTAAGTTCAATTACGCCTAAAACATTATTACGTTCAACCATACTAACGTAAGGATTTACCTGTCTTAAAAATTCATTTTGTTCAGTATTTGGTTTGGCAATTATAATATCGAACTGTTGTGATGATTTTTCTTCATTCTTAATTTGTCCTTTGAAAAAACAGAGGTTTGGTAAATCTTCTCTTAAATATTTAATTAGTAAGTCTTCGTATAGTGAGCCATTTATACTTTTATGTCTCAAGCCTGAGTGATAAACTCGCGCTGAAAATTCAACAATTTCGAATTGCCTTATATTGTATTTATCTACGAACATATTTTATTGAAATGAAGCTGGGTCAAATTTAAGTTTGTTTTCAATATTTTCTAAAAGCCATCCACGTGCATCTAATTCTCTAAATATTTCATTTAAACTTTCTGGTCTTGCATTTGGGTCGACCTTTATGATGTAATTCCACAATTCAGTTTTGTCAATAATTTGAACTCCTTTTTCGTATTGTAATTTACCATATTTAACTACTTCGTCAAGAAGTTCGTGAGGTCCAAGCATAATTTTTGTATTAAATAATAATTTTTAATTGAAGCACAATTTTTTTTCAAAATGTTGCACAACGTTTAGTATAAGAATAGTAGCGGTTTTTACACACTAACTTTTTACTTAAACATGGACTTTTTTATATTTTACTTACTTTGGTTTTAGCGATTAAACAGCTATTATTTTTATACATTGTTAGTGGTAGTTAATTAATAATTCCATCTTGAAATAACAGTTTCAGCTACCTTGTCTAGGTTGGGCATTAAATGGGCTTGACTAATATTTTCCCTATCCAATAATAATAGAAGTTTATCAGCTTGGTCTAATCTTAATTCAAACTTAAGAATAAGAGGGTCTTCTATGTTGTCATCAGGTATTGACTGAATAATATCTTCTATACTTGGAAATCGCCCATGCTCAATGAAAAAGTTCTTAACACCTCCATATATTCTCGTGAAAAGGCCTCTCTGTGCTCTCAAATAATGACTTTTAGTATTTATTCCTTCGTTGATGGATATAGTCATTCCTCCACGCTGTTTACTCAGCTTTTTTTTATTTAGAGCATATACACAAAGTTTTTCAGGTTTTTCAGATGTTCTAAATTCTCTACCTGTAGCGAAATAAGCAGCAACATTAGAACTTTTCGTCCAATCTAACAGTCTTGTTGGGATTCCATGGTGTTGGGCTATGTACATGTTATTTGTTGTATTGAATAAATGGTAATCATTATTTAAGTACAAATATTTATCTCTAATCTCATATACAGGGTCTATAACAAATCCTAATTCTTCTGCTAACATAGAAAAATCTCCAATTGCTTGAAGTTCTGCCATCATTCTTTTGCTGAATTGTAAATCTTCAGGTGGGAATTTGCTCCCTGGGCGAAAAGATAATTTGTCAATTTTATTCAATAATGGATTTAGTTTTGGATTATCATCTCTCCAAGCTGGAGGCAGTAATTTCCATTCGGAATTCCAATGACCTCTAAATACCCAATCTGATTCAATTTCTTCATTATTCCACCATCTTTCATTTGAGCTTCTAATTTCATTTAAGAACTCGAGAGCACTGAATGGTTCACCTTTAGTATTGGTGCTGAAAATTTTAATTCCTTTCATACTACGTAATTACCGCTAACAACTGTACAAACGTAATGGTACGTTTATCCCTCCAATATATGAAATAAACTTACCTCAGTATTTTCTTTTTCAAACTAATCTAAACTTTGTAATATTCCTTCAACTTTATTAACGGGTTCGTGTCCTTATTCAAAGCGCCGTGAATCCCAGAACTAATGACTAAAACTCCTGCGGAAACTGCTGCGGTATAGACAATATTCGCATGGATGTCTAAATTAGCGTAAGCAATAGCAACCAACGCCCAAGCGCCGACCAAAGCAAATTCACGCATGTTACGTCTCCAAGTAATCGCTAGATTTATAACGGTTGCAATGAGAATCATGATGATGGTCCAAAGTTCTGCAGAAATCCCAAAACCATCCCAATTAATCTTTACCAAATACGAGGAGACGTTAGCAATACTTGCCACCGTAACCCAGCCACTATAAAAAACGAACGGCCACCACAAAAAAGCAATCACAGAAATTGGCGCATCCCAAAGTTCCATAGCATTATCCATAACGATTTTTAGTAATGATAATAGCAATAAGAAAATAAATACACAGGATAAGGCGGTATAACCGTACAACCAACAAAAAACCCAAGCCGAATTCGCAATACAGGAAATCACAAAAGACCAACCAATTCGCAATACAAATTCATCATCCCTAACTTTTACAAATAAACTTCGGCCTTGGTAAACAATAAAACCAAAAAGTAATAAATAAATAAATCCCCAAATTGAAAACGCATAACCGGCCGGCGTAAATAGGGAGTTAAGCCCTTCGGAAACCTCGCCAATAGTGGTATTGTTCATTTTCCCCGTATTGGACAAATAATTGATTATTAGTGTAGCTATAAAAGCAATACCGTTTGCTATTTGTAGTGTTTTTTTCATAGAATGATTAACATCTGTTGATTTTAAAGATACTAATATTTTAAAAATAGTTTAACCGAATAACGACTGAAAACTTCCAACTCTTAATTTAAATGCCCGTATTGATTAGAAAAGCTATCACATATTTTTTGGCTTCTTATCCTGAAGGAAAGTCAATCAAAAAATCTAAGTCAGCAAAATGCTTAATAGAAGTAACTAATTAAAACAAAATCCCTAAAGTGTCGATCTCATATTGAAAATAAATATTCTTTCAAAACAAAAATGAGGCTTCTCAGACAGATCAATATTCTCATTATTAAGAGTTATTGAAAAAACATCACAAATACTCCCGATATTGCATCACTCTAAAATCAAACGTATTAAATTCCGTGCCGAGACTTCGGGATTTTGCTTTGAGCTGTTTATACAACGGTAATCTACTAATCGAAATATTAGCAGCACCAGAACTAGAGGTCAAGGAAACGGTTTTAATTTTTCGGATTGATTTTTCGTTATTAGCGGAGGCTTCACGTATATCACTCAAATAAAATTCGTGGCGTCTTGGTACTTCATTATCAACTAATTTTAATTGTAAATTGTATGCTTTCAAATGCTTTCGGAAGAAATATTCTGGACCATTTTTACTGTTTCCCCCAATAAAAATTAGGGTATTTATATTTGGATATTGTTTTAAATAACCAATTATGTCACGAAGCTTGACGTCTTGCATACCCAAATCTGAAGCATCTATTTTATCTCGAACTGCACTTTCAACAATATCACAAATACCAATTTTTTGTTTGGTTAAGAATGCTTTTCGTTGTTTTACAGCCTCTTCAGAATTGTCAAATCTCAGGTTTAGGTTATGAATTTTATCTATAAATTTCCAAAGTGAATTGTGATAACTTCCGTAGCAAAAGTCAACATCCTGCTCTAATAAGTCTCCCGTTGTAAATCTTGGCGGCGGTAAAGTACCAACGATGAGTCTGGTTGTGTCTCTTTTAATAAAAGGTTCGTAAGGGTGTTTGTGAAAGAACATGGATTTGTTTGAAATTGGTTTTATAATTTTGTAAATTTCAAATTCAAATTATAGTTACAAATTAAATGAGATTCCCTCTTTCAAGGGACGTAAACATGGGAAAAGGGGATAAAAAATCTAAGCGAGGTAAAATTAATAGAGGAAGTTTTGGCGTGCGACGACCAAGAATAAAAAAACGCCCAAAAACGGAGGATAAAATCAATCCGAATAAAAAGGCGTAAAAACCTACCTCGTAAAAACCAACTCCTTTTCCGAAGATAATTTTTCCGTAAAGCGATACTTGTCTAGATCAAAACCTCTTATATCATCCAAAGTTTTTGCATTGTTATCAACAATATAACGAGACATTTCGCCTCTAGCCACTTTTGAGTAAATAGCGATGGTTTTATAATCGCCATTTTTAAGTTCTTGGAATTTAATATCAATCACCGGCACTTTTAAGGTTTTTGTATCAATGGCTTTGAAGTATTCATTACTCGCCAAATTCAAAAACAACTCGTCATCTTCCAATTCTTCATTTAGTGCTTTTGTGATTTGTTTACTCCAAAATTCATAAAGATTTTTATTTTTCCCTACGGAAAACTTCGTCCCCATTTCTAATCGGTAAGGTTGAATCAGATCTAAAGGTTTGAGAATTCCGTAAAGTCCGGAAAGGATTCTAACCGTATTTTGAAGTCGGTCTATTTTTTTGGTATCAATGGTATAAGCATCCAAACCACGATACACATCACCACTAAAGGCATAAATAGCTGGTCTTGCATTTTCGTCTGTAAATGGCAAGTTGAAATCTTGGTTGCGCTCGTAATTAAGGTCGGCCAAATTATCTGAGATACTCATCAATTTGGATAATTGCTTTCTCGATTTCTTTTTTAAAAGCGTATTAATACGTTCTGATTTTTCTAAAAACTGAGCCTCGGTCGATTTTGACGTTGGTAACTCGCTATCGTAGTCTAAGGACTTTGCTGGGGATAAAACTAATTTCATGTGTTGATATTTATTTTTTCTCTATGAACACATGCTGTTCGCCTATAATCATTCCATTGATTGATAAGCCTTTAAACATGCTCGGTTCATGCTAACTTCCCGCGCACGCGGGAATCTCATTTTACATCCTACCTCATGTCGTCAAACTAATTAAGCCTTGATATAACACTTAAAAGCCTAAGCCAATGGACTCAACACGAAAACAGGATTTTGTTAATAATTAAATTCAGATAAATTTACAATTCAAATATCTAAACCGCTAACCAAAACTGTTACAAAATTGAATAGATCTATATGAAATTCTTATATCTAAGCATATCAGAAGTTCTAGGTTGCGTTAGGGATGGAAGCGGCATCCTTTTTTTGCAAAACGATTATTTGATTTCATTTAAATTATTCTAGCAAAAAAAGATACAGCGTACAGCCCGACCGCGCCCAAGCGTGGTAACGCCCAAATCAATACAGTCTATAAATGGAAGTTCAATAACCGAGCTAAGCTTGAACATTAAATGTGGAACCTTTAACGCACGGCCATCACTCCTCAATATGCGTTGCGTATCCGCGCCACTTTTCAATACATTGCTGCATATCTTGAGGGACTGGCGAATCAAAACTAAGCTGCTCGCCTGTAACTGGATGCTTAAAGCCTAAGGTTTTGGCATGAAGCGCCTGCCTTGGTAGCACCTTAAAACAGTTATCGACAAATTGTTTGTATTTACTGAAGGTTGTGCCTTTTAAAATACGGTCACCACCGTAGCGCTCGTCGTTAAAAAGGGTGTGCCCAATGTGTTTCATGTGGACTCGGATTTGGTGGGTACGACCAGTTTCTAGCTTGCAGGACACTAGGGTTACGTAGCCCAAACGCTCAATGACTTTGTAGTGCGTGACGGCTGCTTTTCCTTTTTCGGCATCATCGCCTTCAAAAACGGTATTCTGCAAACGATTTTTGGGATGGCGACCAATGTGGCCTTCAATCCTACCTTCATCATCAGTGACATTCCCCCAAACAATGGCAACATATTCGCGCTCACTGGTTTTATTAAAAAACTGCTTGGATAAGTGCGCCATGGCTTGCTCAGTCTTAGCAATCACTAATAATCCGCTCGTATCTTTGTCAATACGATGCACTAATCCCGGGCGGTCGCTAGAGTTATTTGGCAAATTTTCAAAGTGAAACACCAAGGCGTTAATCAAGGTCCCCGAATAATTACCATGACCGGGATGTACCACCATCCCAGCTGGTTTATTGACTACCAAAAGCACATCATCCTCATAGACAATATCCAAAGGAATATCTTCGGGCGTTAACAAAAATTCGTAAGGTGGATGCTCCAAAAGCACTCGAATATGGTCGGCAGGTTTTACCTTGTAATTCGATTTTACTGGCGTATCATTGACGAAAATACTGCCGTCCTTAGCTGCGGTTTGGATTTTATTTCGGGTAGCGTTTTCGATGCGGTTCATCAAATATTTATCGATGCGCAACGGGTTCTGCCCTTTATCAACGGTAAAAGCATGATGCTCGAACAATTCGTCGTCTTGCTCGTCAGTTTCTGTATTTTCGGTAGTCATGTACTGTTTTTATTAGTTACCGTTACCTAGAACGACGTCTATTTTTGAAGTCAATGGGAGTAAATCGCCTTCTTCCAAAGTTTTACCCTTGTGCTTAATTTCAATAACCTCATCCTTACCAATGTCATCCACGTAAGTGATTTTACCGATTACAAAACCAAGTGTTTCTAAAGTAGGCTTGGCTTGACGGAAGGTGCGGCGAACCACACTCGGGATTTCTACCTTTCTGTAACCGGAAGGATTAAGTGTCAAATATATTTTTCGGTTTTCCTTAACCTGCGTCCCCGCTAACGGATACTGCTCTATGACCGAATATTTTGGATACTCGGGATTGAAATTAGCGGAATCCTGAATTTCCATGGTCAAGTCTTTTTGATTTAATTCTGAATCAACGGTTGTCAAACTTTTTCCCGTCAAATCAGGAACAATAACAAATTCACCGTGATTTGTTGTGCTATCCAGCCATTGCATGGTCAGAAAAATAATGACCACCAACGCTATAATAGCTATGACCAACTGCATCAAAAAAACCTTACTTTTAAGAAACGAAAGAAAACTCATATTGAAGATGGGTTAGGGCACAAATATATAAAAATGAATGGTTTTTATATTGGATTTATTTGGTATGTCAAGATAACTGAAATCGAACTATTTTAGTACTTTTAAAGCCTGAAATTAAATAATTATTAATCCATCGCAGTGCTTTAGGACGAATTGTATATTTCCAATTTCCTCCAAACATTTACAGGATTTAAGAAAGATTTTCGCCGCAGTTTATGCAGAGCAAGGTCGAAGTACGGTAAGTAAATATGAAAAAGAATATCGCAATCATAATGGGCGGCTTCTCAAGTGAATTTGAGATTTCCCTAAAAAGCGGGCAAGTGGTTTTTGAAAAACTTAACCGTGACCTATATAACGCATATCGCATTCACATTTTTAAAGAAAAGTGGGTGTTTATCAATGAGGCTGATGAAGAGTTTCCATTGAACAAAGATGATTTTAGCGTTAGAGTACATGAAACTACGCTCACTTTTGATTGTGTTTTTAATGCCATTCATGGTTCGCCTGGCGAAGACGGATTTATGCAGGGTTATTTGGAGCTGTTAAACATTCCGCAGACCAGTTGCAACATGTATCAAGCGGCATTGACCTTCAATAAAAGGGATTGTTTGAGTGCTTTAAAACCTTACGGCATCAAAACCGCCGAGTCATTTTTTGTCAACAAAGGTGATGAAATTAACGAAAATACTATTGTTGAAAAAGTAGGTTTGCCCTGCTTTGTAAAGGCCAATCGAGCGGGAAGTAGTTACGGTATTACCAAAGTTTATAAAAAAGAAGAATTAATAAATGCGCTTGATGTCGCTTTTGCTGAAGATGATGAAGTCATTATCGAATCCTTTTTAGATGGAAGGGAAGTTTCCGTAGGTGTGATTACTTACAAAGGCGAAGTGATGGTGTTGCCTATTACTGAAATAGTTTCAGACAATGATTTTTTTGATTATAAGGCAAAATATCTCGGCCAATCCCAAGAAATTACACCGGCACAAATCGCCCCCGAACTTACTGAAAAAGTGAAAGCAATCGCCAAAAAAGTTTATGAAGTGCTGCGACTTAAAGGTTTTAGTCGAAGCGAATACATCTTTGTAAACAATGAGCCACATTTATTAGAAGTCAATACTGTGCCCGGTTTAACAGCTGCTAGTATTTTACCTCAACAGGCCAAGGAGGCTGGGATAAGTATGGAAGATTTATTTGGGAGCGCAATTGAAGCTGCTCTAACTGCCAATAAAACAAATTAAAAGAAAATTTATTATTTCCCCATTGTTATACAATATTGTAACTTAAGCAATGAAGATTTATAAATTAAATGATATTTAACGGGTACCCGCTGTAGTTTATTCAGAGCGGATTTGAAGCACACAAGTGAACATGAAAAGAGCACTATTTCCAGGGTCTTTTGACCCTATTACAAACGGTCATTACGATATCATTAAACGCGGTGTAAAGCTTTTTGATGAAGTCATCATTGCCATTGGCGTCAATGCCGAAAAAAAATACATGTTCTCTCTTGAGGAGCGCAAATATTTTCTTGAAGAGGCGTTTAAGAATAAAAAGAAGATTAAGATTGAAACCTATGAAGGGCTTACAACCGACTTCTGCCAAAAAATGGACGCCCAATTTATTTTGCGAGGCCTACGTAATCCCGCAGATTTCGAATTTGAAAAAGCCATTGCTCACACCAACCGAAAACTATCAAAAATTGAAACGGTCTTTTTATTGACCGCCGCAAGAACCTCTTTTATTTCATCCTCTATAGTTCGGGATGTGATTCGAAATAATGGGGATTATACCCAATTGGTGCCAGATAGTGTAAGAGTTAAATGAGGTTATTGCGTTTGGCTTTTTGTACCGCTTCCATTTTATTATGAACTTGTAATTTTCTATAAATATTTTCGATATGCTTGCGGATGGTACCTTTGGAAATTATAAGATTTTCTGCCATTTGTATATAGTTCAAACCTTTACTCAACTGTTCTAAAACCTCGGTTTCCCGATTGGTCAATTTAATATCTTGCTTATCCTTTTCATTTTCGATACTCAAGGGATTTCTGAGTAATTTAAGGGTTTTCAAGGCTATCGAAGGATTCATTGCTGCACCACCATTCAAAGTGTCCAAAATACCATCGTGAAGGTCTTTTGCATTTATTTCTTTCAGTAGATAACCGTCTGCTCCTGCCTTAATAGCGTTGAAAATATGTTCATCATTATCGAAAACGGTCAACATGATAATTTTTATCTGCGGATATTTTTTCTTGATAATTTCTGTAGTTTCGATACCGTTTAGTACGGGCATTTCGATATCCATCAATATAAGGTCTAGATTGTGGTGGCCATCCATTTTTGTTAGCAATTGAGACCCATTTATCGCAGTTAGCTTAATGGTAAAGTTCGTAAAAAACGAAAGCTTTTCTTTTACTGTAGAAATCAAAAAAGAATTGTCGTCAACTATGGCAATGTTAATATTCATACGCTGATATTTTCAAAATTAAAACTTACAACAATCTAAACCACTTAAAATAAGTAGCTATGTTAATTTATTGAATTTACATTTGGATTGTAACGATAGTTCCGTTACCGGGCTTTGAATAAATGGAAAAATTAGCACCAATATGCTCAGCACGTTTATTCATGTTGGCTAAGCCGTTACCAGTTTCTACTTCAGCAGCATTAAATCCATTACCATCATCTGAAATGACAACCTTCAATTTGTTTTTTTTCTCTTCGGAAATATGAACGCGAATTTCTTTAGGCTCCGCATGTTTTAGACTATTATGAATGGCCTCTTGAATAATGCGGTGTAAATTCATTCCCTCAACCGAAGTTAAGCTTCGCTCTTGATTTACAGAATCCTCAATTTTGAAGGAGAACTTAATATTATCATCGTACAGATGTGCCTTGTCAATAAAATTTGAAATACGAATCTCCAAATCTTCAATTGAAATTTCGTTCATGTTCATCGCCCAAATGGTATCACGAAGTTCATAAATAGTTGCAGATGTAAACTCACTAATTTTACCGAGTTTTTTATGGATTTTTTCATCCTTCCCATCAAGACCATATTTTAAATTGTCAATTGAAGAAATGATAAATGTCAATTGCGCACCAATATTATCGTGCAAATCTCGCGAAATCCTAAGTCTTTGTTCTTGCAAACGATTTTGGGTCTCAATTTTTATAAGGGCATCCTTTAATTCATTTTCTTTTTTAAGCTGTTGGTTTTTAAGCTTTTGTTGATTATAGAATAAAAACCCAATAAGCAGTAGCAAAACGGATATACCTAATAATCCATATAATTGGTAATTTTTTTGTTGAATGGTTAGCTTATTTTCGGCGAGCTCTGCACGCTGTACCAAAATTTCCTTTTCTTTTTTTTGGGTATCATAAGTCACTTCTAGATTGGCAACAGCTTGTGCATTTTGTTCAGAAAATAGGGAATCCCGTAATCGCACAAATGTTTCAGTATATGTTTTACCTTTTTTGAAGTTTCCGAGCCTGTAATAACTTTCAGCGGTTTGAAGATTTAATTCGGCAGATTTGATTTCTGTTTCGGGAAACTTTTTGATAATTTCAAATCCTTTTTCAGCATACATTAAGGCCATTTTAGGGTTATCAACAGCATTATAAATCGCCACCAAATTACTGTAAATGGATAATTTACTTTTTTCATCTACATTTAGATCAGTCGATTTAGATAATGCTTCTTGGTAGGATGCTATGGCTAAATCGTAATTTCCGTTTACAATATATGCAGAACCCAAATTATCCATTAATCGGTAAAATTCTAATTTGTTTTTAGTTGATTTACATAATAAGATTCCCTTTTTATAAATTTCAATGGCCTCATTTACACGTCCTAACTCTCTGAGATTGATTCCAATATTATTAAGAGAACTGATCTGCTCATTTGTCAAATCAAATTTCTCTCTAACCGCTAAAGCTTTATAATGATATTCCAGAGCTTTTTCGCTCAAGTTCATTTCTTGATATATTAGGCCGATATTATTAAGTGAGGACGCCGTAGATTTTTCGCGACCTTGGTTTTCATCCATTTTTAGCGACCTAAAAAAATAGCTCAATGCTTCGTTGAAATTACCCCTATTCCAATTGAACATCCCTAGATTATTGATACACATAGATTCTATGGACTCAAACTTGAATTTATGACTCAGTTTTAAGGCTTTTTCAAAGTAGTATTTTGCAGAATCTGATTGCCCCGTGATATCCATGTAAATACCATAGGTGTTGTTCAGCTCAGCTATACTAAAATTCATTTTTGCTTTTTCCGCTAATTGCTTGCCCTCAAGAATAACGGTTTTGGCTTTTTCAGCATCATTAAAAATATAGCTAAATCCCAATTTATTGTATTGCCTGAGCTTCACGGAATCGTTCTTTATGCTTTTAACCACGGCATATAAGCTGTCCAGATTTTGTGCTGTTGAAATTAAAGGAAGAAGAAAAACGAACGAGAGAAATACAGCAACCTTCATATTTACAAATAAAAAAAGCATCAGCTTTGTAAGACCTTTGGGGACTTTAAAAACGACTGACGCTTTTTCGTAAAAATTGATTAATAGCATATCAAATTTAGGCTTTCAGTGGTATTGGTTAGTTTTTTTTCGACCATATGTAATTAAAAATGTTAAAGCGTAATCTTATTGATGATCACGCTTTAATTTTATGATTCTACTTATTGAGGTTATAAGCATAAACCGTGTCATCATCTGCCTTATAAAACAGGTAACCGCCATAACCGTCCACTTGGTATTCTGGTTTTTTGTCTTTTAGTAGTATTTCCTTTTCCACCTTGCCAGTATCTTTATTGACCTTGACCAAGCCAACGCCACTATCTAATTTGGTTAATATGAATTGCGAGTTCTCAGTTGCAGATGTTGCTTTAAAGCGTTGCGATAATACTTTAAAAGATGAACCTGCAATGTTTGAAAACATCTCGGCCGTACGTAAATTCTCTTTACCGTATTCGTTAAAATTTCTCAAGCTATTGCCGTAGCCAATTTTATTCATTTGAGCATTTGCTGAGTATGCCACAGACATCGTCATTGAAGCCGCTGCTACAACACCAGCAGCCACTTTCATGAAGCCACTTTTAGATGGCGATTTATAATATTCATGATATACCGTTTCACCAGAATTATCCAATAACATTACATTTTGTGAAGATGCTAGAAAAATATTCCCAGCTCTCATCCCCATGGAGTTAGGCGATTCTTTTTCTTCAAAGTCAACTTCAGCAATTTCTGAAATCTCACTAGTATTAGCATCTATGGCATAAATGGTCTCATTGGCTGAAATTAAATATCTATTATTAGCTGCATCAAAAGTAGAAGCCACATTTTCAGAATTTTTATACTTCAACGGTTTCTTCCAAACCTGTTCTCCTGATTCCAAATCCACGATATTGGCATCTTCACTTGTGATGTAAACCAATCCTTGAGGAGACTGTGCCATCACCATAATATTTTCTCCAGTCTTCAAGGGTTTCTTGAAAAGGGATTCACCTTCAAACGAGATTTTATTGATTCCACCAGATTGGATTCCAAATAAAATACCATCTTCCATCACAAAAAAATGCTGCACATAGCCTTTAGTTTTTGGTGCTTTATCCCATAGATCTTCGCCGTTACTGGCATTGAGAAAGGCAATCTCAGATTCGCTTTTTGTAGAGAATGCGCCGCCTTCACTTCCATCTCCTTTGTTGCTTACAACTGCAATTCCTTTTGGTAAAATCTCAAAATTGACAACGGTTCCTTTCACTTTACGTTCATCTTCCCAAGACTCTTCTCCTTTAGAATCTATTTTATAAATACGGGTATTCTTAAGACTTGAAGTTGCCGCAAAACAGTAAATGTCTGACGCAGAAGCATTAGTTGTCATCCAGTTGACGTTCTTCACATCGTTCTCCCATAGTGTGTTCCCTTTGTGATCTTTAGCAATGATGCCCTGACTGGTCGGTATCAAAAGCTTCTCAGGCAATAGCAACGGTTGCCCCGTTATAGCAAAGGTTTTCATAGTCGTCTTTCCTGGTTCTATGAGAAAAAAAGAATAGTCTTCTTTACCGTTTTGCAAATCATAGACCGCAACTTTAGCAGTCATATTTTCGGCTTTGGAACCTCCTTTTTGAATACCGCTTACCACCAGTTTATTTTGTGGCAACATGACGTCGCAGGTATAAATTTGATTCCATTGGTTGTCATCAGATTTGAAAAGTACCTTTCCCGAAACATAATCAATCACCGCTCTTTTGGTCTTGGTCAATCCTGCGAACTTTGAATCTGTACCTTGCGATAAAATAATATAAGGAGAATTTGGTATAAATTGCGTCTCCTCAGGCTTGAGCTTTCCAAAGTCATTGAAAATAAATACTGGTTCACTTTCCGTTGGTTCCAAAGCAGCGAGGCCGTCGTTGGTAGCTACTACCAGAACACCACCAATGGTCAAGGTCATTTCGTTTATTTTAGCTCCCAAGCTATAATTTTGGTCTGGGGTTTCTGCTTTCTGCCCAAACAATGATACTGTACCCATTAAGAGTACAAATACCATTGCTGACTTTTTTTTAATCAATAGCCTCTTCATGTGTCTCGTATTATTGCACTTGTTTGCTTAAATTAAAAGAACCTTCTGTAATCATTTTAACCGAGTTGTCACCGTTAAGATTCTTACAGTTAAATTCAAAAGTCCCTCTCATTTTAGTATCGGTTTCTTCAGCGATACTCACTGAACCTACTGAAAGATTCTCATAAGGTGCCTGCCAAAGCTCGGTTGTTGAGTTTTGAGGGTTACTTAAATTAACATCAGTTTCGCTGTAAGAAGCAACGTTGACGCCAGTAGAAATACTTCCATCAAAATCGTAAGTCCCGACGCCGTTATAGCCAAAAATTGTAAACGAAAATGCGTTACCGTCAGAATTAGTGGCGATGATTATTAAGCTCTGACCATTATTGGAAACGGTTGCCATAGAGGATATGGCTAATGATTGATAGTTTACACCATCTACTTTAGCCACTAAAACCCCGTCGCCGGCATTTCCTGGTCCACCGCCGTCATCGTCACTTGAACATGACGTTATTGTCAATACCATTGGTATCATTACAAAAAATAGTAGTTGTGTTAATTTTCTCATTTTAAAATAGTTTATGATTAGTACTACGACAAATTTGTAGTAAATTAACAAACAGCACAATACGACGAATGACGTATATTTTAAAAAAAAAGTAGATTTTGATACTTATTATCTGTTTTAGGACCTAACATTTTATCTCGGGAGGCCTTTATAATCGCGCAAATGCTGAGTTTGAAAATTCCATTGCCCACAACAAGATAAAACTACCCAAAATTGAAACGGTCTTTTTATTGACCGCTGCAAGGACCCATTTTATGTCTTGGTCTATAGTTAGGGATGTGATTAGAAATAATGGCGATTATACCCAATTGGTAACAGATAGCGTAAGAGTAAAATAATGGGTTGACCGATTATCGCACAGCTTTGAAGATTTAAAAATGAGATTTCTATTTGTTGGTGATACTATTTCAAATTTCAGAGACTTCAGTCCATAAAAAAAGCATCAGCTCTATAAAGACCCTACTGGCCTCAAAAACTGACACTCTTAATAAAATCGATTAATAGCAATCAAATATACTTCTTATTATGATATCACGTAGGACTTTTTCGTCAATGCGCAGTTAAAGATGTTTATAGGTGTCTTGTGTTGTCTTTTCTTCAATAAACTCCAAATTGTTTATATAAATCATTTTCATTTCCAGCCCTACTCCACTTATTTCTTTCATTGCAAAATAAGAGCTAAAACAGTATCAGCGGATATTTATCTCTTAAGGCGTTCTGTTTAGTTTCCAAATCTTGCAAAAAAGTTTGATGCGCTACAGAAATAGGATTCACTGGCCGATGTGCCAAAGCTTTTTGGACATCTTCTACTTCTTTCATAGTCTGAGCTGTGTCTTCAGAAAACCAAACATTTTGAAAACGCTCCCATATATAATTTATCGCCGTTTCGTTAGGATGTAACATGTCAAAATTGTAAAAACGGTAATCACGAAGTTCGTCCAACATAATTTCATAAGATGGAAAATAACTGGAGTTAGACCCCGAGCTTTCGCTCAGATAGCTGTGAATTCCAGAAATTAAATGCGCTTTACTCCGCGTATTTTCGACAAAACCATCCTTGAGATGCCGCACTGGCGAAACCGTAAATAAAACCGAAATTTCAGGATTGACTTGGCGCACCAAACTCACTATAGCTTCTAGGGATTCTGAAATAGAGTCTACGGAAAGTAATTCCTTAGTGAATTTTTTCTGCGGAATTTTATGGCAATTAGCCACAAGGGCATCGGTTTCAATATAACGATAAGCCCAAGCAGTCCCCAAGGTTATAATGAGGTGTGAGGTTTCCTTTAAAAATTTAAGGGTTGACTTTATGTTTTGATTGAGCGTCTCAATCAGTTTTTCTTCTGAAGTATCACTCAATCGAGAATGAGCGTCAAAACAATGAAATTGTTCATTATGATAAAATACGTCGGCTTTATCATATTCCGTTTCGTTTATTGTATTCGTAATAAACTTTTCAATTGCCAACGGATGAAATAAGATTCCGAAAGGATTGCTTAAACTTTGAAATTTAAAATACGAAAACTTATCGCCAATGTGTTCTGAAAAGCACGAGCCAATCAAGAGAACTTTTGAGCTATAATCTATTGGGTTTTGCCTATTTGGTTTTAGGGGAAGTTTTGTAGAGAGATTCATGTTTTTTTATTTCGTTGAGATTCACATAGTTTTGACAGATTCGCTAAAAAACCTTAAATTATACAGAAAGAATCGTTTAAAATTTTGACTTTCTCGGTAAACTTTTTTGCAAAATTTATTTTGAATAAATCTCCTAGTTATAAAAAATCATTCCTTGAATCTATGCGTATCTTTATTGCAACGCTACGAAATATTAAGGCTGAATAAAACGTCTTCCAGCCTTTAACGCTTCTTCAATTCCATCTGGTTTCTTACCACCTGCAGTAGCAAAAAATGGTTGGCCACCGCCACCACCTTGAATATACTTACCAAGCTCTCTCACAATAGTACCCGCATTCAAGTTTTTTGATGCCACCACTTCCTTTGAAATATAGCAGGATAAAATTGCCTTACCATCGTTTTCTGCAGCAAATAAGAGAAATAAATCATCAAACTGACTTCCTAACTCAAAGCAGACATCTTTAATTCCAGAGGCATCCAAATCTATTTTTTTAGCTAAAAATCGTACGCCATTTACAACTGTCAATTCATTTTTGAGTTCCGATTTTATTGAAGAGGCTTTTTCTTTTAAGAGACTTTCAACCTGTTTTTTAAGTTCGCTATTTTCCTCCTGAAGATTTTGCAGAGCTTTTACAGGCTCTTTAGCATTATTCAACAATTTTTTCATTTCTGAATAAACGCTGTTATTTTCAGAATAAAAATCCTTGACTGCATCGTTGGTTATCGCTTCAATACGTCTTATTCCCGCTGCCACGGCGCCTTCAGATATGATTTTAAAATGCCAAATATCCCCAGTATTATCAACATGAGTACCACCACAAAGTTCAATGGATTTTCCAAATCTTACCGCTCTTACGGTATCGCCATATTTTTCCCCAAACAATGCCATTGCGCCTTCTTCAATGGCTTTTTCCATTGGTATGTTTCGTTGTTCTTGCAATTGGAGTTTCCCGTCTATTCTCGCATTTACAAAATCTTCAACATCACGTAATTCTTCAGTAGTCAATTTTGCAAAATGCGAAAAGTCAAAACGCAAATATTTTGAATGTACCGCAGACCCTTTCTGCTCAACGTGTTCTCCCAAAATTTCCCGCAAGGCTTGGTGCAACAAGTGGGTTGCGGTATGGTTACATTCTGTACGATATCGTTGTTTTGCATCTACCGTAGCCTTAAAACTGCCGCTAAGATTTTTTGGAAGATTCTTTGCAAAATGAATAATGACGTTATTTTCCTTTTTAGTATCAATGATATAAATAAGATCACCGTGCGCATCTTCCAAATACCCCTTATCGCCGACTTGACCGCCCCCTTCGGCGTAAAATGGCGTAAGGTTAAATACCAATTGATACAGTTCCCCATCTTTTTTAGAGGTTACTTTACGGTATCGGGTTATTTTAACTTGAGCTTCCAAAGTGTCATAGCCTACAAACTCTTGGTCTTTATCATCAATGAGCGTTGTCCAATCGTCAGATTTTAGTTCTGAGGCCTGCTTACCCCTAGCTTTCTGCGCCTTTAGATTTTTCTCAAAGTCAGATTTGTTATAGGTAAATCCCTTTTCCTTTAGAATCAATTCTGTTAAATCTTCTGGAAACCCGTAAGTGTCTTTTAGCTCGAACACTTTAGCGCCAGAGATTTCTTTTGAGGATGCATTTTTCACAATACTATCCAACATCACAAGCCCTTGTTCCAAAGTTCTCAAAAATGAAGTCTCTTCTTCTTTTATGACATTCTCAACGAGTTGACGTTGCGCTTTCAGTTCTGGAAACGCCTCCCCCATTTTTTTGACCAACACATCTACCAAGCGGTAAATAAAGGGTTCTTTTTGATCTAAGAACGTAAATCCATACCTTATGGCGCGGCGCAAAATTCGTCTAATTACATAGCCAGCTCCGGTATTACTCGGCAGTTGGCCATCGGCGATAGAAAATGCCACCGCACGAACGTGGTCTGAAATTACCCGAATGGCAACATCAATCTTTTCGCCATCTGCAACGCCGTATTCTTTATCTGCAATGGTTTCAATTTCCCTAATGATAGGCGTAAACACATCGGTGTCATAATTGGACTGCACGCCTTGTAAAACCATACACAATCGCTCAAAGCCCATCCCTGTATCAATATGTTTTGATGGAAGGCTCTCTAAGCTACCGTTAGCTTTGCGATTATATTGCATAAAGACCAAATTCCAGATTTCAACCACTTGGGGATGATCTTGGTTGACCAAAGTTTTTCCGTCAACCTTTGCTTTTTCTTCCGTAGAACGAATATCGACATGAATCTCACTACAAGGACCACAGGGACCTTGATCGCCCATTTCCCAAAAATTATCCTTTTTATTTCCCATTAAAATACGGTCTTCGGGGACAAATCTTTTCCAAATATCATAAGCCTCTTGATCCATCGGGATGTCGTCCTCGGTATCACCTTCAAAAACTGTGACATATAGAATATCCTTGTTGATACTATAGGTTTCAGTAAGCAATTCCCAAGCCCAGGCAATGGCTTCTTTCTTAAAATATCCTCCAGAAGGATTTTCAGCATCTCCAAAACTCCAGTTACCCAACATTTCAAATAGTGTGTGGTGATAGGTATCGTAACCCACTTCTTCCAAATCGTTGTGCTTACCAGAAACCCGGAGGCACTTTTGCGAATCGGTCAATCGGTTGTTTTTCGGCTTTGCATTTCCGAGGAAGTATTCCTTAAATGGCGCCATGCCCGAATTAACGAACATCAAGGTTGGGTCATCCTTTAAAACCATAGGAGCCGAGGGCACAATGCTATGTTGTTTGTCTTTAAAGAACTGTAAAAAGGTATTTCTTATATCTTGTGACTTCATAATCAGTTACTAACACGTTGTTTCTTAGATGTTACTTTAAATAGGAAACAATTTATATATTTGTGAAATGTTCTATACAGAACTCTGTTACACTTTTTCAATTTGCTAAAATTCACAAAGCATAATTGAGTTCTATCGCAAAAATAGAACTTTTATAACTATGGCTAAAGTAAAATACTATTACGATTCAGACACGCTGTCCTATCGCAAAATAGAGCGCAAAAGACGAACAACCGTTAAGTTTGCTGCCCTCTTTATTTTGGCGGCCGCGCTATTTGGTTTCCTATTTGTATTTATTGCCAGCCAATTTGTAGAATCCCCGAGAGAGCGTGCTCTAAAACGTGAACTCGCCAATATGCAATTGCAATATGAAATCTTGAACGAAAGTGTTGACGAAGCCTTTGCCGCTTTAGAAAATGTAGAGGAACGGGATAATGCAATTTATCGACTGTATTTTGAGGCCAACCCCATCCCTGAAGAACAGCGCCGCGCCGGATTTGGAGGAATTAACCGTTATAAAAAATACGAAGGTTTTGATAATTCAAAACTTATTATTGAAAGTAACAAACGTTTAGACCTTTTGCAAAAAGCGGTTGTAGTCCAATCGCGATCGCTTGATGAAATAGCAGTTTTAGCTGAGGATAAAGAAAAATTCTTATCGTCTATACCCGCAATTCAACCCGTAAAAAATGAGGACATGAAATATATGGCCTCGGGTTACGGCTATAGAACCGATCCATTTACTAAGGTTCGAAAATTCCATTTTGGGATGGATTTTACTGCACCCCGTGGCACACCAATCTACGCTACTGGCGATGGCGTTGTGGAAAGAGCAGATAACCGCTCAACTGGTTATGGCAATCACATTAGGATTGACCACGGCTATGGTTATTTATCCTTGTACGCTCATTTGTACAAATACAACGTCAAGCCAAACCAAAAAGTAAAACGCGGTGAAATTATAGGTTATGTAGGTAGCACGGGCCGTTCTGAAGCCCCGCATCTACATTACGAAGTATGGAAAGATGAAGACCGCATCAACCCTATTAATTTTTACTACGGAAACTTAACTGCGGAAGAATACGCATTGATGCTCAAAAAAGCGTCCTTGGAAAACCAATCTTTAGACTGATGCCATGCACGTAGAACTCCCAGAAAAACGCTATTACGGTATTGGTGAAGTTGCCAAGGCATTTAAAGTGAATACCTCATTGATTCGGTTTTGGGAAAAAGAATTTGACGTCTTAAAACCTAAGAAAAATGCAAAGGGCAACCGAAAATTCACACCAGAAGACATAAAAAATCTAAAATTTATATACCATTTGGTTAAGGACCGAGGGTTTACTTTAGAAGGTGCAAAAACTCACATAAAAGAAGAAAAACAAAAATCAATGAATACCTTTGACATCATAAATAAACTGGAAGGCGTAAAAGCCCAACTCATCAAAATCAAAACACAACTTTAAATCAACTATCATGAAAAAATGGCTCATCCCCGTAATTATTATCGCACTTTTGGCTATCGCTGCCTACTCTTGGGGTAAAGGATTTAACAATACCGCTGTAGAACTCAACGAGAATGTGAGCGAAGCTTGGGGTAACGTACAAACGTCTTATCAACGACGAAATGACCTTATCGGAAATTTGGTCAATACCGTAAAAGGTGCTGCCGATTTTGAAAAAAGCACATTGACCGCTGTCATTGAAGCTCGCTCAAAAGCTACCCAAACTACAATTGATCCGTCAAACATAACACCAGAACAACTAAAACAATTTAATGAAGCCCAAGGGGGATTAAGTAGCGCATTGTCCAGACTTTTGGTAACTGTAGAACGTTACCCAGAATTGAAGGCCAATCAAAACTTTTTAAAACTTCAAGATGAATTGACGAGTACGGAAAATACAATTCAAACCGCTCGTACGCGCTATAACGAAGCTATAAAACCTTATAATAATCACGTCAAGAAATTCCCGAATTCAATTTTGGCTGGCATGTTTGGATTTGATGGCAAAGCTTATTTTGATGCTGAAGCTGGAGCTGAAAAACCAGTAGAGGTAGATTTTGATTTCAACAGCTAAATACGTCTTAAATGTCAAAAATTGAAAATTTCCTTACGGCTTCCGAAGAAACTGAAATCATTGAGGCCATAAGAGTCGCAGAAAGTAAAACCTCAGGCGAAATTAGGGTTCACATCGAAAAGACCAGTAATATCGACACTTATGAACGTGCTATGGAAGTATTCCATTATCTCAAAATGGAGAACACCAAGCAGCAAAACGGTGTATTGATTTACGTGGCCGTTGAAGATAGGGATTTTGTAATTTTTGGAGACAAGGGCATCAACGATGCCGTAGCAGATGATTTTTGGGAAAGCACAAAAAATACCATTCAAGCAGAGTTCAAAAAAGGTCATTTCAAGGATGGTCTCATAAAAGGCATTCTTGAAGCGGGAGAACAATTGGCTAAACATTTCCCTTGGTTGCACGGCGATAAGAATGAATTGCCAGATAAGATTAGCAAGGGAAAGTAAAGTTCCTCCTAAATTAAGAGGGTATAAACTGCAAAAACAAAGCTGAAGTAGAAGTGGGCTTTTCATCTTAGGCTTTAAATTAAATTCAAAATATTTAATGACAAATAGAACACAAATTAAAAATCTGCATAAGCATCGGTTTTTGAAGGTCGTTTTGGGATTTGGAATTTTCTTTTCTGGAATTTGTAGTTATGCCCAATTTGATATTCCCCCAATTCCTAAAGAGGAAACCAGCGTTTATGATTATGTAAATCTACTTTCTGCTTCGGAAAAAAATAATCTGGAGCAAAAACTCATTCGCTATTCAGATACGACTTCCACTCAAATTGTCGTTGCGATAATTGCCACCACTAAAGGTGAAAACATTGGACTTCTAGCCCCTAAGTGGGCTCAAAAATGGGGCGTTGGCCAGGCTAAGGAAGATAATGGTGTATTTATCCTACTGGCACGCGAAGACCGGAAAATTTGGATTTCACCTGGTTACGGAGTTGAAGACCGACTGACCGCTGGCATTACTGGTGAGCTTACCCGAAATATTATTATCCCACAATTTAAACGCGGCGATTATTACCAAGGTTTAAATCAGGGTGCCGATGCTGTTTTTGAAGTGTTAACTGGTAAATATCAATCTACTCGAAAGACCAGTAATAAAAATGGTGGTTCCCCAATTGGCTTTCTCTTCTTAATGTTTATTGTTTTTATCATCATTGTCATTATTTTTAATAAGAATAAACGTGGGGGTGGCGGTAATTCGGGGTCTAAAGGCGGTGGCTTTAGTATTCTAGATGCCATTATTCTAAGCAATATGGGGCGCGGAAGTTACGGTAGGTCATCGTCTGGCGGTGGCATTTTTGGCGGTGGTTCTTCAGGAGGCGGTTTCGGCGGAGGCGGCGGTTTTGGAGGCGGCTTTGGTGGAGGTGGATTTTCTGGCGGTGGCGCTGGTGGGAGTTGGTAGAGTTTCGCAAATTCAAGAAATAAATTCCGAATAGTTTCAGATTCAAACGAAAGCAATCAAAATATAAATCTGAATTATGCCTGCTCTTCCGAAGTATTTGCCAACCAATAAATACTGAATACTACAACTTCAATCAAAATAAATAACCTCACCCCCAGTTTCCCCTTTTGATCCCAGACTATTAAACTTCCAACTAAAGCTCAGCATAAAATACTGTTGTAATACGGTACTTTGAGAATCTTGGATGTAATTATTGGTAGCCACTCTCCTAGCGTTGTTGTTCTGTTTTAGAAGGTCATAGACTTTCAAGGTCAACGTGGCTTTGTCCTTGAGCATACTATAGGCTAAAGTGGAGTTCCAAAACCAAACACTTTTTTGGAAGCCATCTGCCACATTTGGATTGTAACTGAAATCCACATCATTGCGCCATTCGAAATTTTTGGGTAGGTAGGTGGTCAATCTCAAATCTAGATTATGCCTTAAAAAATCAATATTATCAAATTCTGGAATATCATAAGTATTCTGGGTAAAGGTCAATCGATATCGTGGTCTAAATTCCATGACCTCTTTCCAAGTAAATCGAAGTCCCAAACTAGGTGTCGCGGCTCTTACATTACTTTCATATTGAACCTCATTATTAAAATTGATGTTTCGTCTAACATTACCGTAAATTCCAATATCGTAGTTGAGATTTTTTAAGGAATCTAACTTTATAGTCTTGCTTAAATTTAGGTTTGCACCAATATTATAACCTCCATTTACGTTGGCGAAGGTTGTTATTCTCTTAAGTGTTTCGGGGTCAACCGTAGTTCTAGATACAACTTGATTATTATCGAAACTCATGTTTAAATAGCTATAAAATCCGCTTTTTTTCTGCCAGTCATAAGCATTGTAACCTCCATAAAAATTATGTCTATTGGTGGGCTCTAAGTTTGGATTACCCGTAACCGTATTCAATGGATCAGATACGTCTTGAAAAGGTTGCAACTGATTTAAATTTGGCGGTTCATTCTCTAATCTATAACCACTATAAATCGATGCCTTATCACTAAATCGATAATTGAAATTACTGCGAAGCTCTACGGCCTCAAAATCCCGTTTGAGGCTGAGTTCGGGTCTCAGGAAATCACTGTTTTCTAAAGTTCTAAACACATATTTACCTTGAACGGATAATGACCATTTTTCTTTTTTATAGACGAGTTTTAATGAAGGCGTATGCGCTGTATTCAGATACTCAAAATCTGTGCTTAACTCTATATTAAAATCATCAAAAGCGTTGGTAGCCTGGTCTCTGTCAAACGTGCTGCGCAAACTGGTGCGTTTATCATCTCTAAAAGCGTATTCAAAATCCAGAAAAAAGGTATTGGCTATGAGCGGTAATCTATAGGTCACCGAATTTCTAAAACTTAAGAATTCAGTTTCAGAATCGGTAAATTGATCACGAATGATATCATTATTGGACGTGCTAAAAAAATTAGTTTCAGAATTTAAAAAATCATCACCTTCACTCGTATTCAACTCCATATTCGCCTCTACTCTTAAAAAAGAGCCAGCGTTCCCGAACTTTTTAGTCACATTAAACTGATTACTGAAATTTTTTCCGAAGTTTTCCAAGAAAGAAGATGTGTTGGATTGATTGGTCAACTCATTGGTTTCATTACGCGTTTCTTCATTTCTTGTAAAGGTTGTCCCTGATTTAGAAAATTGAAACGACGGATTAAAATTAATTAAGAATGTAGAATCTATTTCAATGTCAAAACCCATGTTGACGCTATGATTTTGATTGTCTGAAATAGAACGAGAATCACTATCAGTAAAAAATCTAGAGTCTGGTAAAATATTCTCACGTTGGGTGCGCGTATCATTTTCAGAATTGCTTCCAGAATAAAAATAATCGGCATTGACCTCTACTTGCTCACTAAGCACATCTGCATAATTGGCACCAATATTTTCTGAAGTAGTAATGCCAGCTCCTCCTCCAAAAGATCGTCCGCCGATACCGAAGCCGCCATTGTTCCCGCCAAAAAACACACGCCCTCCTCCACCGAACATTTTTTGAATCTCACCAAAGCTAAAGCCCGGCGAATTTGTATTATTGCCTCCAGCGAGGACACTGACACGGCGGTCGTTATCAAAAAAATTGACCATGCCAGCATACTCGTAACGTTCATCTGTACCGCCTCCTGCTGCTACACGACCAAAGACTCCTTTGTTGTTTTCTTCTTTTATGGTGAGATTAATGGTCTTATTTTCGGTATCGCCTTCTTCACCCGTAAAAGCTTCAGATTTGGTTTTGGTGTCAACAATCTGTACTTTCTCAATAATTTCCTTGGTTAAATTTCGTGTGGTAATGGTCGGGTCGTCGCCAAAAAAAGGTTTTCCGTTTACGAGAATGTTACTCACGTCCTTTCCGTTTACTGTTATTTTTCCGGTCTCATCAACCTCAACCCCAGGTAATTGTTTGAGCAAATCCTCAACGTTGGCATCTTTTTTTGTTTTAAATGAAGCAACGTTAAATTCTAAAGTATCTTTTTTGATGGTAATTGGTGCTCGGGATTTTATAATAACTTCATCCAACGCATCTGTACTTATTGATAAATTGATGGTTTCTAAATTGATGGTTTCAGTATTGATATCAACTTGCTTGTAATAGGTTTGGTAGCCAACGTAAGTGATAAACAGGTTGAGTTTTTTATCCTTGGTGTCATTAATCAATGTAAAATTTCCATCTCTATCTGAAATGGTATAACTCACCAAACTACTATCCTGAACCCGTTCTAAATAAATTGTGGCAGATTCCAACGGAATTTTATCATCTTCAGAAATAATTTTACCTGAAATTGTTGAGTTTTGGGCTAAAGCAGTGAAGGAGAATAACGAAAAAAATACGCCTAATATGAGAAATCGATACATTTAGCTAAGTCAATGATTGATTGATGAGTTCAACTCAAAAACCGAATATAAAACCAAACTCAAGTGAATTTTCTTAATGAAAGCCTAAAAATTTAGACTTTAACGTTTTAAGGTAAAGTGGCCTTTAAAGTTTCGACCGTCCTCAAGTGTTGCCGAAAACCAATAATCGCTCGTTGGCATTGCTGAGCCGTTAAAGTTACCGTCCCAAGATTGTTCTGCCGAAGTAATTGTATAAACCAATTTCCCGAAGCGATCAAAAATAAAAACCTCGCTATTGGGTTGAAACTGCTCTGAAACCCCACTAAGTTGCCAACGTTCGTTGATATTATCGCCGTTTGGCGTAAAAAACTTTGGATAGCCAACTACTGAAACTTCAGTAGAAATTATCCCACAATTATTTTTAGCGTCCCGAATATAGACCGTATAAATTCCGGCAATCAAATTATCAAAGGTGTTTGAGGTTTGGTACGGGCCTATTTCGTTGTTTAAAGCAAACTCGTAGGTGCCATCTCCTGAGACTTCAAGTGTTATCGAATTATTTTCTGTCAAATCTGTCACTAACACTTCATCTATGGTAGCAATATCAGAAGCTGAAACTGTAATGGTCCTTATTTTTGGACAACCGTTTACGGGCATAACTTCAACCGTATATACACCAACTTGGTTCACTTCGATATCTATTGTTGTTTCGCCTGTTGACCAATTATAATAGTAGTTATTAGGAATATCGTTGAGAACACCCCCTGAAAGAGTTATAGGTTCTGGGAAGGTATTGAGACAATAAAACACCTCTTCATCTGGTTCTAATTCAGGTAAACCAATAACGGTCAAATTAACTTCTCCGATGGTATAACAAGCGCCATCATCCTCGACCCTAGCAAAAATAGTTTGGCTATAGGGAATTTCATTTGTATAATTAATGGGCAATACACTTGTCTCTAAGAGCGCATCTTCATAAGTTAAATAATAGGAAACCTCAAAATCCAGAGGAAGACTCGTTAAGACCTGATTATCTGCCAAGGATAAATCAAACGTTACCAATCCCGTCTCGTCTTGATTATCGCATTGCTCCAAAAATGCAGTGGTAGCGTTATTGGAATTGGTCTGAAGCGTAATTTCCGAAACATTTGAACAACCGGTATCTGTTGCTATAATTTCGGCAAATACGGTTTGGGGATTTGAAATACTGTTATAGCTATCGCCATCAATTGGAATGGTTAAGGCTATATCTTCAAAAAAATTGACATCTCTATTACTCACTACGCCATCGGCAACCGCATCGGCGTAATCATTCAAATTAAAAATGGCTAGACCATCTTGAACTTCATCGTCACATTGGGTAATATTTATATCGACAGCCTCGGGAATGGGAAACACGGTTACGGTCAATGGTTCTCTAGTACCTGTACTACATCCATCAAATAACGGAACCACCCAAAACGTAGTGGTTTCATTTAAATTTACATCATAAGTTAAACCTTGGTTAATTACCGTAGTGGACGTTTCAGAATCATACCAAAGTACCCTAGGTGTATTTGCAGTAACCGAGAGTTGTGTGGTAACATTCCCACAGGCAGAAGCGGTTGATTCACTAGATAATTTAGGAGTTATTATTGAAGTGCTCGCCGAAAGATTAATCTCAGGGTCGCCTGGCATACCTCCAAATTCAACAAAATAGCCTTTTGGATAATATGGACTATTGACGTCTCCGTCTCCAGCATTTGGCAGGTCGTTCCATGAACCAACATTACCAATGCTTGGGTCTGTGATATGCGCATAATCTTCATCACCGTTAAAATTATTGGGTTCACCTGTATTCCAGAATGAAAAAGCACCATCCTGCGGGGTTCCGTTGGCTTGTCCAATCCAAAAAACATCACCAGCTTCTGGCCCAGTAACCCAACGCCATGTATTTTCCACACCAGCATCACTAGCCCCGATCCAACCTGTACCGGGACTTTGCTCACCTGCCAATTGCGATTCTTCCGCAGTGGTCAGTGTGGCCAAATAACCCTGAATTCCGAAGAAAACTTGATTTTCGGCAGCATTCTCTGCCTCAACCCATGTAATCCCAAGATCTGCGACATATTGATAATAATGACCTGTAGAAGGCAAATAATTAGCAGAAGATAAATTAATAGAGAAAAATCGATCTTCGGTAAATTCGGTTTCGGTTGTCTCAAAAACGACGTTAGCAATGGCGTCTTCAAACTCTGTAAAAGTTGCCGGGCCATTTAGAGTGAGTTTACCTTCAGCAACGGACCAGGTGGCGTTTATGTTAGGAAATGTACCATCCAACGATAGCAAATCTAGATTGATTGCGTAACCTTCGGCAATTTGAATAAAAACGTTTTCCAACGTGTTATCTCCAATATCATCATCCCCAATAATTACACTACCCACAATTGGTATCGGCGCGTCGGCGCAATACCCCTGGTTACCTGTAACCTCAATCTGGGGTGGAGAATCTTGGGCATAACTGTTCAGACAATAAAAAAGAAAAACTATGACACTCGTAATAATCGAACTTTCAATTCTGAACATAAACAAATAACAATTTTATTTTTTGCGCATATAAACACTGACAGGAACGCCGTGAAAATCAAATTCCTCCCTTAGTTTATTCTCTAAATAGCGTTTATAAGGCTCTCTAACATATTGTGGTAAGTTACAAAAAAATGCAAACTGTGGCTGCGGGGTTGGCAACTGCATGATATATTTTATCTTAACAAACTTCCCCTTATAAGCTGGAGGTGGATAATTTTCAATAATAGGCAGCATGACCTCGTTAATTTTGCTGGTCTTAATTTTCTTGGTTCGGTTTTTATAGACTTCAACCGCAGTTTCAATCGCCTTATAAATCCGTTGTTTATTCACTACAGAGATAAATACGATTGGCACATCTGTAAAAGGTTCAATTTCCTTTTTAATCACACGTTCAAAATCACGAGTGGACATGGTATCTTTTTCAACCAAATCCCATTTATTAACCAAGATTACAATCCCTTTTCTATTACGCTCTGCAAGCCAGAATATATTTTGAACCTGCCCATCAAAACCTCTGGTTGCATCCATTACCACCATACACACATCGCAATGTTCAATGGCGCGAACGCTCCGCATGACCGAGTAAAATTCAAGATCATCCTTTACTTTTGATTTTCGGCGAATACCGGCCGTATCCACTAAATTAAATTCAAAACCAAAGCGGTTGTATTTTGTGTCAATTGAATCTCGGGTTGTCCCAGCAATGTCGGTTACAATATAACGCTCCTCACCGATCAAAGCATTTATAAATGAGGATTTACCTGCATTTGGACGGCCAACCACCGCGAATCTTGGCAGTTGCTCTTCTTCATCTTTTTCTTGAATTTCGGGCAAGGCTTCAACTACGGCATCCAACAAATCGCCTGTACCGCTTCCGTTGATACTGGCAATGGTAAAATATTCGCCTAAACCAAGTGCATAAAATTCTACGGCATCCTCTGCACGTTTGTTATTATCTACTTTATTTATAACAAGGAATACTGGTTTTTTTACCTTCCGAAGCAATTTTGCAACATCTTCATCCATGCCAGTGACCCCAGATTCTACATCAACCATAAAAATGATAACGTCAGATTCCTCAATGGCCAGCTCAACCTGACGATCAATTTCAGCTTCAAAAACATCATCACTTCCCTTAACGTAACCACCGGTATCAATCAGGGAAAACTCCCTGCCGTTCCAGTCGCTTTTACCATAATGGCGGTCTCTGGTAACACCACTTACGGCGTCAACAATAGCTTCCCGACGTTTTATAAGTCGGTTAAAAAAAGTGGATTTGCCTACATTTGGTCGTCCTACTATGGCAACAATACTGCTCATTTCTTAAAAATTAAGTGTGCAAAGATACTATAACGATATTAGTTTAAAGCTATGTAAACAAGTCTTTTATTTACTTCGGAACTATCCGTTTTATCAAATCTACGACTCGTAAAAAAAAGAGCCGGAACGTTGTTAACATCCTGTTGATAATAACTATACCTTTTAAAACATAGGCTTGTTTTTTTAGTAATTTTATTGATTAATTAATCCACTCAAAATAAAACCTTCCATGGGACGAACTTTTTGTCTTGTAATCTGCTGTCTTTCAGTTTTCTATTTTTCATCTGCGCAGCAAGAGACGATTGAACATTCCATAAAAAAAGGCGAGACCGTTTTCTCAATTGCCAAACAATATGAAGTCACAATGAAGTCTATTTTTGACCTTAATCCGCAATCAAGAGATGTGATTTATGCCGGCAGTATGCTAACAATCCCTAAAGTTAGTAAGACTTCAACGCCCAATTCTAACAAAAATTCCAGCGAAATAAGGACCTATACCGTAGTTAGAGGCGACACAAAATCTGGACTTTCAGAAAGGTTCAATGTGAGCATTGCTTCGCTAGAGCAACAAAACCCTCAAATAGTGGCCATGCTTCAAGCTGGGCATATTTTAAAAATTGACCCCAATTTCGTAGCTGAAAAAGTCAAGGTAAGAAATGGCGAACGTTTAGTAAATAAAGGCGAAACACTTTGGGGCATTGCAAAGGAAAATAATATTAGTGTTGATGCTTTAATTGCCGCAAATAAAAACAGGTTGGATGGCGTGCTGAAAGCTGGGCAAACCCTTAGAATTCCGGACAAGAACGATACTTTCAACAACGACGGATTTTATACTGTTCAAAAAGGCGATACCAAATGGGGACTTTCAAAACGATTTGACACAACCATCGCTCAATTAGAGGCTAGCAATCCACAAATTGTAGATTTACTCATGGCCGGACAGGTTATTAATATTGAGGTGGGAACCCCTACAGTTTCAAACGCTAATACTTCAGAAAAAACCTCTGATGAAGAAGAATTTAAAACCGATTTAGTCGAAACTACCGCTACCGAAACTGAGAATGAAACGAAGACTGAAAATGACGAAATAGTAAACAAAGAATACGTGGATTATATCATCCAATCTAAAGAAACACTTTTCGGTCTTTCAAAAAAAGCGGGAATGAGCATAGACGCCTTCACCCAATTAAATCCAAAATTAAAAGACGGTGTTATAATTGGTTCGAAAATAAAAATGCCTATCAATTCTGGGCTGTCAAACCCTACCCGAGCACCAATTTTAGCCGATAAGAGCAATACCGAATTGGTGTCAAATCTAAATCTTAAAAAGAACATAGAACTTTATTTCTATTTACCATTTACCCAAAATGATTTTGATGAACGTGATTTGGATTCCATAGATTATAAAACATCTCCAGATTATAAAAATAAGCCATTGGAATTTTATGAAGGTGCTGCAATAGCGATGGACTCTGCAAAATCACTCGGTATAAAATTTGATGTGGCCTTGTTTGACAGCGGTTCGCAAAACGCAATTGAAGTTGACCGCCAAGGCGAAAATAGCGCGGTGATTATTCCTTATTTATCGGGGAGTGAATATCCTGATATTGTTTCAGAAGGTCCTACCTCAATTATTAGTATTGCATCAAATTTTCCCGCGGTTGGCGGCAACACCGTTTATGAAGCCCTGCCTTCTGAAAACAAACAAAAACTTAAAATCCTAAATTATCTCAAGAGTCAAGATGCCAACATTATTGTTGTGAGTGACCTTGATGTAATGCCAAATAGCGCATTGATAAAAAGCATATTACCAGAAGTGAAATTTGTAAAAGTAGATAAAACTGGTTTTTTTGAGGCTGATGCATTAACTGGTGCACTAGATTCAAACAAAACCAATTACATCATATTGAGTACTGATAAAACAATCGTCGTTTTAAATACTACTACAACTTTTATGAACAAACTCTCAGAATTTGATGTTCAAATGGTTTTGTTGGAAGAATCCCAAATTCCTGAAAAAGGTAAAGTCTCTGAAATAAGGTTTCGTATTTTAAAACTAATCTATCCTTCAGCCCTACCCATCCCGAACATGAATAGATTCGGTAATTTTGAAGCCGTTTACGAAAGACTCTATAAAAAAAAGCCTTCAGAATATGCCATCATAGGATTTGACAGTACATTAGACCTCTTGTTACGATTAGCGCAAGACAGCTCGTTTGAGGAAACAGCTAATACTATAAAATCAAAGCATTTAGGCTTAAAATTTGACTACCAAAAAACCACTGAACGTAACTATCAAAACAAAGGTGCTTACATACTACAGTACACGTCTGAAAAAGGGATTTTGGAAATTGATTAATTGCACATTGTTATATTAGGGTGGTTTGTATATATTTGTTTTCCCTCAAGCTATTTTAGAATGTAATTTGACATTTATCAATCCATGGTGTTAAATTTGAGCTAAACAGATTAGCTTACTAAATTGATGAGTACTTAACCAATTTATTTTAAATCCTTGAAGGTAAATTTTTTACTTTTTGTAGTATGTTTTCTTTTTGGAATCTCCAACACTACTGCGCAATGCCCAACGGTTAATAACCCTACCCAATCTTTTTGTGATACAGAATCTGTTTTAATTTCTGATCTTGTTGCCGTTGATAATGGCGGCGGTGTGGTTTGGTATGATACCCAAACCTCAACTACCCCTCTCAACAATGCTGCGGGTCTAAATAACGGACAAGACTATTATGCTGATGATAATACAGGAAGTTGCGGTACGAGAGCTCGTGTAGATGTCATCATATTTGGCCCACCAGTAGGCCAAAACTTTCAAGGCGTATGTTTGGATGACCCTACCAACGCCACAGTAGCTGATTTAATAGCGGACGGAAATGACGTACAATGGTATTCGCAAATCGCAGGTGGTTCCCCTTTAAACGATTCTGACATTCTCAATGACGACACCCTCTATTATGCTGATCAATCAAATCCTGAAACCGGCTGCAGAACCTCTCGCCTTTCGGTTTTGGTTAACGTGGGTTCAACCCCAGTCCCTGAAGGAGATACTACTCAAGAATTTTGTATTTCTGATACCTTTACGCCTACCATTGCCGATTTAGTTGCGAGCGGACTAAATAATTGGTACCCTACATTATTTTCGGCCGTGCCCTTAGCATTGAATACACCTTTAGTAGAAGGACAGACTTATTATGCTACAACGGTCGACCCACCTTGTGAAAGTACTGGCAGACTTGCCGTATTTGTCGTATTGACAGATAGTCCTGTTGCTGGAACGGATGCTAATATTAGCTTATGCGATAATAATGAACCCATTGATTTGTTTACGGTTTTAGGTGGAATGCCAGATGTTGGGGGAACTTGGTCACCGCCATTAACTAGCGGCACAGGAGTTTTTGACCCAAGTAGTGACTTAGCCGGTGTTTACACTTATATATTTGAAGCTAATGAACCCTGCCCCGAAGTATTTTCAACAGTTACAGTTTCAGTTATAGCCGCACCTCTTGCAGGTTCAAACAGTTCAGTTGCACTTTGTAGTGATAGTGCAGCAGTAGATTTATTTGACAGCCTTGGTGGCGCGCCCGAACCTGGAGGTACTTGGTCTCCATCTTTGAATAGCGGAACTGGTGTTTTCAATCCTGCAACAGATGCAGCAGGTGTTTATACATATACGGTTGCAGGTACCCCGCCTTGTGAGAATGTATCGGCAACAGTTACAGTTTCAGTAGCTACCTTACCAAATGCAGGTAATGATGCGTCGGAAAATATTTGTGATAATATTGAACCCATTGATTTATTTGATAGTCTTGGCGGAAATCCTGACACAGGAGGCACATGGTCACCAGCTCTGGCAAGTGGATCTGGTATTTTTGACCCAACACTAGATCCGGCCGGGGTTTACACCTACACAGTTTTAGGCACTGATCCTTGCCCTGACGATACCGCGACAGTAACAATTGCAATTACAGAATTTCCAGATGCGGGAACTGATGCAGCCATTGAGCTCTGTGACAATGATAATCCGGTTGATTTATTTGTGGTTATAGGTGGAACTCCAGAAACTGGCGGAACCTGGTCGCCCGCCTTGGCGAGTGGCACAGGGATTTTTGACCCTTCAGTTGACGCAAGTGGAGTTTACATATATACTTTAATAGGAATAACCCCATGTCCCAATGCAACCTCAGAAGTTTCGGTAACTGTAGAAACCGCTCCCAATGCTGGAGAAGATGGTTCGGTTGAAGTCTGTAGCGATATTGGAGCGATAAACCTATTCAATAGCTTGGGTGGAAATCCTGATACTGGAGGTACTTGGTCACCTCCTCTTAACAGTGGAACTGGCGTATTTGACCCCTCTTTGGATTCCGAAGGTACTTATACTTACATATTGCCTGCAACCGATTTATGCGAACAAGATACTGCTGATGTCACGGTAACTATCGTTCCTTTTTTAGATGCTGGACTAAATGGTTCTGTTGAACTTTGCAGTAACGATAATCCCGTCAATTTATTCAATAGCTTAGGCGGAATGCCTCAATCTGGAGGCACGTGGTCTCCCGAATTAAATAGTGGCACAGGGATTTTTGACCCAAGTATTGATACCGCGGGTGTTTATACGTATACACTTTCTGGTACGGCATCCTGTCCTGATTCTTCAGCAAATGTCACGGTCTCAATAGAATTAGTACCTGATGCTGGTTCAAACGGAACATTGACCATCTGTAGTGATAACGGACCGATTGATTTGTTCAATAGTTTGGGCGGAACTCCAGATAATGGCGGCACTTGGTCACCGGCATTAAATAGCGGCTCAGGAATTTTCAATCCCTTAATTGACGCTGCGGGCATCTATACTTATACTCAACTATCTGGTTCTTCAGCTTGTGATGATGATACGGCAACTGTAACTGTTATAGTTTCTCAACTATCCAATGCAGGAAGCAACGGTACGGTAAACTTATGTAACAATAACGGAGTCGTCAACCTATTTGAAAGTCTTGGTGGCACTCCAGATACTGGTGGCACATGGTCACCCGTTTTAAATAGTGGCACTGGTATATTTGACCCCACAATTGATTCAGAGGGTATATATACTTATTTAATAGTAGGGTCACCACCTTGTCCGGATGTTTCTGCTACCGTTACTGTTAGTATCGAAACTGTTCCCGAAGCTGGACTTGACGGTAATCTCACAGTGTGCGATTCTGATGCCGCTGTTGATTTATTCGATAGTCTTAATGGAAACCCAACGGCTGGAGGAGTTTGGACACCAACGCTAAATAGCGGCACAGGTATCTTTGACCCATCAATTGATACAGCAGGGGTTTACACCTACACCATCAGTTCTACATCTGGTACTTGTCCAGATAACACTGCCACAGTGACCGTAACAATCACCGAATCTCCAGATGCAGGTACCGACGCCCTCATTGTAATTTGCACGAATGATGGTCTGGTAAATTTATTTGAGAGTTTAGGCGGCACGCCAGATACAGGAGGAACTTGGTCGCCTCCATTAATTTCTGGCCCTGGGATTTTTGATCCCAATATTGATGCTGAAGGGGTTTATACCTATACTGTTTTTGGCACAGGTACTTGTCCGGATGATTCTTCAACGGTCACGGTAAGCATTGAACCAGAGCCCTTTGCTGGAGAAGACGGAGCGGTAGAGATTTGCGACGAGAGCGCAGTAGATTTGTTTGATTTTCTCGGAGGAATGCCAGACACTGGCGGCTCGTGGTCTCCTCCACTTATATCTGGAAGTGGTGTTTTTGATCCTACAATAGACGCAGAAGGAATTTATACCTACGGTGTTTTTTCTTCGGAATGTGATATTTTGGCTGAAGCTAGCGTCACCGTAACTTTTGGGGATACTCCAGATTTGATAGGGGTTGTTATTTCTTCGGAAAGCGATTTTTGTCTTGGCTCCGATGTTGTAGTTACTATCTCTGGGGCTGGTCAACTTGCTGATGGTACTTACACTATAATTTACGAACTTTCCGGCGCTAATGCTTCAACCAACATGGCCGATATAAATATTGTTTCGGGCATTTCGTTTTTCAACATTTCTGGTAATTTGTTTGGAAATCCAGGGATTACCACCATTACTATAACCGATTTCTTTTTTAATCCAGGAGAATGTTCTGGCGATATTCAACTAATTGAACCTATCCAAGTAAATGTCGAAGTGATTGAAACGCCAGCTTTAGTTGAGGGCGGTGCAAATTTTTGTGAAGAGGATATGCCGACAATTTTAGACTTGACCAATAACATAGATGGCATAGGAACCGTTATTTGGTATGATGCTGCGGAAGGAGGAACTTTCTACGAATCTACTGACGAACTCGTTGACGGTCAAGTTTACTTCGGTGCTTTCGTTTCAGATAATTTTTGCGAAAGTTCGCCAAGGCTAGAAATAACGGTCACAGTAGAAACCTGTTTACTGGAGTTGATTATACCAGATGGGTTTTCGCCTAATGACGATGGCATTAATGACGATTTCAATATTGTGAACATAAACGAGTTATTTCCAAACTTTAAACTCGTCATTTATAACCGCTACGGTAATGAGCTTTATCAAGGAGATATAAATTCACCTCGCTGGGACGGCACCTCAAAAAAAGGGGATGGCATATTACCGGTCGGGGTTTATTTCTATATTTTAGAATTTAATGACGGCGTGCGTTCACCAATACAAGGGCGTGTATATTTGAGCAGATAATGAACATACTTTAATGACAGGACGTTTTAATAAATATCATTTAATACTCATCATGTTCATCATGGGCTTGGTCATGCACGGTCAGCAAGATCCGCAGTTTACACAGTATATGTATAATATGAGCGTTTTAAACCCTGCCTATGCGACAAGTGATGAAACAACCTTAAATTTAGGAACCCTATACCGAACCCAATGGGTGGGTTCTGTTGGTGGACCATCAACAGGAACATTTTTTGCACACACAAAATTGACCGATCGATTGGAAGGGGGCATTTCGGTTATACATGACCAAATAGGTGATGTTGTTAAAGAAACCAATGTGTATATAGATGTGGCTTATGTTTTGCCAATTAGTGAAACTGCCAAACTTTCTTTTGGAGTCAAAGCCGGCGCTACTTTTTTCAGCACAGATTTTAATGGCTTTGTTTATTCTGACCCACTACCCGACCCCGCTTTTGCAGAAAATTTGAGTAGAACTTTCCCAAACATCGGGGCAGGTTTGTTTTATTTTACAGACAACTATTATGTAGGGTTTTCAGCACCCAATCTGCTTAGCTCAAAACATTTGGATGAAGATAGTGGCGTTGTAACCCAAGGTTCTGAAAATTTACACTTGTTCTTGACTGGTGGTTATGTTTTTAACCTTAACGAGAACTTAAAACTAAAACCTGCACTAATGACTAAATACGTTAGTGGCGCGCCTATTTCATTAGATATCACTGCCAATGTACTTATAAATGACAAAGTTGAAGCTGGAGTTGGCTATCGATTTGATGACTCTGTAAGTGGTTTAATAAATATGAGGGTACTGCCTAACCTCAGAATAGGCTATGCTTATGATTATACGTTGTCTAATTTAGGACGTTTCAATTCAGGATCACACGAAATATTTATACTGTTTGATATCAGTAGATTGACCAAAGGTTATGATAAATCACCAAGATTTTTCTAAAATGAAGCTCAAGAACACATATACGATTTCATTTCTTATACTCCTTCTTGCAACGAGTGTTTCGGGATTTTCGCAAAGTTTGAAGAAAGCGAACAGGCTCTATGAAAACAGGTCTTATGTAAATGCTGCGGAAATCTATGAGAAACTCAATAAAACCTCAGAAGTACTTCAAAGATTGGGGGATTGCTACTACTATAATTCTGAAATAAAAAAAGCAAACGATGCCTACTCGGAAGCATTTGATAATTCTGATAAATCGAAATTATCCACTCAATTCTATTTCAATTATTTCGACGTGCTTCGCAGTACTGAGGCCTATGAAAAGTCCGATTCTATTTCCGCTAAGTATCTAGACAACCCGATATACACTGAAGTTTTCAGAATCAAACTTAAAAACATCGTGCCCTTTACCTATACCTTAGAAAATTTAACAAAACAGTCTAATACTGCAAGTTTCGGTGTTGGACTCTATGGTGAAAAAATTGTGTTCTCTTCAACCCGAAATCCCGAAAGCCCCGAATATCATTGGAACAACAAACCTTATCTCGACCTTTTTGAAGCAATAGTTAAAAAAGATGAGAAAAAAACCTTAGATAGCATAAAAGCATTTGCTGAGAGTATAAACAATAAAACCCTGCATGAAAGTTCTGCGGCGTTCACGAAAGATGGCAACACTATTTATTTTTCACGTAACCATAAAAAACGGGTTGAAGTTGACTCTAATAAAGTTGCCATGGTTAGTATTTACAAAGCTGAAAAAATTAACGACGATTGGAAAAATATAGAACGCGTATCATTTGCAAGCGATTACTATTCTACCATGCATCCTTCTTTAAATGAGGCAGAAGATAGACTGTATTTTTCAAGTGATATGCCAACAAGCTTAGGTGGTTTCGATATTTTTTACGTAGATATTTTAGAAGATGGTAGTTTTGGGGAACCAACAAATATGGGTGCAACCATCAATACCAAGTACAGGGAACAGTTTCCCTTTATGGCGAAAGATAGTACGATTTATTTCGCCTCAAATGGAAAGCACGGTTTTGGCGGACTTGACTTATTCTCTAGTAAAAAAACAAACATTGGCTATCTGGAAGCACTCAATCTCGGCGAAACCATAAACAGCCCAAAAGATGATTTTGCATTCTTGGTTATCGATAGCCTCAATACTGGATATTTATCGTCTAACCGTGATGGAATAGACAATATTTATAGTTTTATGCGCATGCCTACCGATAGAAAATATTATGTAGAAGGATTAGTTACAGACAAAACAACGGGCAAACCGCTGCCAAATACAATCGTTACCTTATTTGATGAAGATGGGAATATTATTGATGAATTGGTAGTTGGCGAAGATGCACGGTATAAATTAGCAACACTTCCCAATCAACATTATCAAATTGAAGGCTTTAAACCTAAGTATATTCCAGAGCTGGAATTTTTTGATACGAATGACAAGGGCAACATAGAATTTAACATCGCTCTAGAAATCGAATCTTACGATGATGCCGAGGAAATTATTCTAGGCCGAGAGGATGGCAATGTGTACATCGAACTTGAAAATATCTATTTTGATTTTGCCAAATGGGATATTAAACCGCAGGCGGCCAAAACTCTGGATGTACTCGTAGAACTTTTGAAGAAATACCCAAGAATGGAAATCCAATTGGGTGCCCACACAGATTCTCGTGCAACGGCCGAATTTAACATGGACCTTTCCCAAAAAAGAGCTGCCTCTACTTTAGAGTATTTGGTAGATAATGGCATCAGCCGCACCAGACTTATCTCAAAAGGATTTGGCGAAACCAGACCCATCATAGCCTGTGGCGAGAATTGTACTGAAAGTGAGCATTCTATTAATAGAAGATGTGAGTTTGTGATATTAAGGTAACACCTACATTACTAAATATAAAACATTTAAAAAGTGTGTTGTTACTCCAAGATAACCTACTGATTGTACCCAAACCTCTTTAACTGCTTAGCATCACTCCGCCAGTTCTTATTGACCTTGACATAGAGCTCGAGATGAACCTGTTTACCGAAGAACTTTTCTAAATCTTTACGAGCCTCCACTCCTACCCGTTTTAGTGCAGAACCTTTGTGCCCAATAATAATCCCTTTTTGAGAATCGCGCTCCACCATAATAACTGAGCGCATTCTAATGATGTTTTCTTCCTCAAAAAATTCTTCAGTATCAATCTCTACAGCGTAGGGAATTTCCTTTTTATAATGCATGAGTATTTTTTCTCGAACAGTTTCGTTTACAAAAAAACGTTCGGGCTTATCGGTCAATTGATCTTTGGGATAAAAAGCAGGAGATTCAGGAAGCAATTCGATAATTCTAGAAAACACTTCCTTAACGTTAAAACCCTCAAGAGCCGAAATAGGAAATATTTCAGCATTAGGTACTTTTTCAGACCATAATTGCACTTGAGCCTCTAACTGCTCTTGGTCAGATTTATCGATTTTATTCAACAGTAATAATACGGGAATTTTAGAGTTGGTAATCTTATTGAAAAAGGCTTCGTCCTTTAATTCCTGCTCGCCAATCTCAACCATATAAATAAGCACGTCGGCATCCTCAAAGGCCGATTTAACAAAGGTCATCATCGATTCCTGTAACTCATAAGCAGGTTTGATAATACCCGGCGTATCGCTTAAAATCATTTGAAAATCCTCACCGTTCACAATACCCAAAATTCGATGTCTTGTGGTCTGCGCCTTTGATGTAATTATCGATAACTTTTCGCCAACAAAGGCATTCATTAAAGTTGATTTCCCAACGTTAGGGTTTCCTATTATATTTACAAATCCTGCTTTATGCATACCATCAAATTTATACAAAGTTAAGATTATAATTGAGGTGCATTAGCTTAAATATTATTAATCCTAGCTCCGATAAATTTAGTACCTTTCTTAACAAGAATCAATCATTCAATTACCATGAAAAATAGAGTGTTACTTTTAATCTTTACAATCTGCACGTTTGCTGCTTCTGCCCAAATTAGTGGAAAATTAATGCAGCAACCCGATGTTTCTGAAACACAAATCACTTTCGCATACGGCGATGATATATGGGTTAGCCCAAAAACAGGTGGCGTAGCAAGTCGGCTGAGTTCACCTCAAGGTGAAGAGAGCTTCCCACGGTTTTCGCCAGATGGAAAAATGATTGCTTATACCGCAAACTACAATGGCAATAGCGATGTTTATATCATTGAAAGTAATGGTGGCGTACCAAAGCGGTTAACATTTCATGGAATGTACGATAGGGTTTTAGGCTGGACACCAGATGGGAAGTCCGTACTATTTGCATCGTCAAGAGAAAGCGGTCGCCAGCGCTACAGTCAGTTTTATACCATTTCTATAAACGGTGGCTCTCCATTAAAACTTGATGTGCCTTACGGTGAATATGGATGCTTCGATAAAACTGGGGAAAAATTTGCTTACACCGATCGCTCGAGGG
Organism: uncultured Flavobacteriaceae bacterium; assembly: GCA_963803715.1. Taxonomy (GTDB): domain Bacteria; phylum Bacteroidota; class Bacteroidia; order Flavobacteriales; family Flavobacteriaceae; genus Psychroserpens. The sequence goes on along the minus strand of CAWDOF010000006.1, from coordinate 10,566 downwards.
TACAACGCAATTGGAAAAGATATCGAGGGGGCACGGCACCAGATATTCATATTTTCGATTTGAAATCGCATCAAACCGAAAACATAACCAACAATGCCGCAAATGACGAATTGCCAATGTGGATTGATGACGCTATTTATTATATGTCTGATAATGGCCCTAACCAACGAAATAACTTATGGAAATACGATAGCGCTTCAAAACTGAATTCCCAGCTCACCAATTTTGAAGATTATGACATTACCTTTCCTGAATCAGGTTCAGATGAAATTATTTTCGAGGCTGGTGGAAAATTATACCTCTACGATATTAATGCAGGACTATCGAAGGAGGTTAATATTGAGATTGTTTCAGACCAAAAGGAATTAATTCCTGAAATTAAGAATGTTTCAAGATTTATACAAGACGCTACCATTAGTCCTGATGGAAATCGGGTTGTCGTTCAAGCAAGAGGTGAGTTGTTCAACTTACCGGCAACCGAAGGTTATATTTCAAACCTTTCAAATACACCCGGCGTTGCCGAAAGAAGTCCCGCTTGGTCGCCTAACGGCAAGCACGTTGCCTGTTGGAGTGATTTAGACGGCGAGTACCAACTCCTGTTATATAATCTGGATAGTAATAACAGTCCTAGAAAAGTTACAAATAATAAGAGTGGTTTTTTCTATACAATACATTGGTCGCCAGATAGTAAAAAAATCGCCTATGTAGATCAAGCCATGAAGATTAGGTGTTTCGACATTGATTCTGGCAAAGACCTTACGGTTGATCAAGGCAAGTATATGTTTCAGGAAGATTTGAGTAATTTTTCGGTGAACTGGTCTCCAGATAGCAATTGGTTTACCTATTCTAGAGCAACTGAAAGTCAAAACAGACGAGCTGTTTTTGTATATAATGTTGGCGATAATAAAGTATCTCAGCTAACATCTGGTTATTATTCAGACAGCTCACCAGCGTTTAGTAGCGATGGCAAACATCTTTTCTTTGTGACCAACAGAACATTCCAGCCAGTGTATTCAGATTTGGATAACACCTTTATCTATCCTAACTCATCAAATATTGCCGTTGGCACGCTTTCTAAGTTGGAAGAATCAGTGCTAAGTGTGAAAAATGATGCGGTTGAAATCGAAAAGGAAAAGAATGAGAAAGAAAAAGATAAGGATGGAAAGAAGAAGAAAGACGATAAAAACGACGATAAATCTGAGGATGACATAAATACTACAAAAATAGACATCACTGATTTTGAAGACCGAATTGAACTATTAGATATTCCGGCGGGTAAATACCGCTATTTGAGCGCAGTCGAAGAAAAACTACTGTTTGTGAAACTTCCCAATGACGGTGCTGACGAAGAAAGCTCAGCCGCTCTACATTATTACGATATTGAAGATAGGGAAGTTAAAATGATAATACCAGACGTTTATAGTTATGTCGTTTCTGCAAACGGAAAAAAAGCACTGGTTATGCAAGACTCCAAAGTGGCGGTGATTGATATCAAGGAAGATCAGAAAATTGATAAGGCCGTTCCAACTAAAGACTTAATGATGACCACAATCCCCGTTGCCGAATGGAAACAGATTTTTAATGATGTATGGAGATTTGAACGTGATTTTTTCTATGATCCAAACATGCATGGAGTCAATTGGTCACTCATGAAAGACCGCTATGGCAAATTGATTGAACAAGCCAATACCAGAAACGACGTCAACATTATTATTGGCGATCTAATTGCAGAACTCAACGCTTCCCATACTTATACAGGCGGTGGCGATATTACGAGGTCACAACGTATTAACGTGGGATATTTAGGTGCTAATATTGAGCTGAAAAATGGGGCTTACCAAATTACTGAAATCTTAAAAGGAGCAGCTTGGGATGCAGAAGTAAAGTCGCCTTTAGCAAAACCTGGGCTTGACATTAGCGAAGGTGATTACATTTTAGCGGTCAACGGAATGGCGGTTGCTACCGATAAACCCATTTCCGCAGCTTTTCAGGGATTGGCCGATACACCAGTTCAATTAATGATAAGCAAAAACACTAACATCAAGGATGCCAAGAGTGTCATAGTAAAACCGCTCGATTCTGAAACGCGGTTGAGACATTTGGCTTGGATAGAAAACAATCGAAAAAGAGTTGATGAAGCCACCAACGGTAAAGTGGGCTACATCTACGTTAGAAGTACAGGAAGAGACGGGCAAAATGAATTGGTAAGACAGTTTTATGCGCAAATGGACAAGGAGGGATTGATTATAGACGAGCGCTTTAATAGCGGTGGACAAATCCCTGACCGGTTTATTGAACTTTTAGACAGAAAACCGTTGGCCTTTTGGGCAGTTAGGGATGGACAGGACTGGGCTTGGCCACCATCTGGAAACTTTGGAGCAAAAGTGATGCTTATCAATGGTTTTAGCGGCTCAGGTGGCGATGCGTTCCCAGATTTTTTCAGAAAAAGAGAACTCGGTCCACTTATCGGAACAAGAACTTGGGGAGGTCTGATCGGTATTTCAGGTGCTCCCGAATTGATAGATAACGGCAGCGTTACCGTACCAACATTTAGAATGTACGATCCTAACGGAGAGTGGTTCAAAGAAGGACACGGTGTTGATCCCGATATTGAGATTGTTGAGAATTTTGAAAGTTTAGCAAACGGAACTGACGCACAGTTGGAAGCTGGCATAAAGGAAGTCGTAAAAATTATGGAAACGAATGCATTTAAAGCTCCTGAGAGACCAACTTATGAAGTTCGGAATTAAGTGAATAATAATTAAACTTGGGTTCAATTGCATTGCAATCCACGTTCTATACCTTTTTTAATTCTTAGTTTTCTGATAAAAAGTCCGTCTGAATTTTTCAGGCAGGACTTTTTTTGGTTTGCGAAGTTTGACTTTAATTATTTCCTAACCCCTCATCCCTCATCCCTAATTCCTCCCATTTATAAAACTCTTAAGTTACACTTCATCTCATTTGGGTTAATAATTAAGAAATAATAATGCTTATTTAGAAACTCAAAAAAAAGCTAGAAAGAGATGTACTATAGAAAAAAACATGGGAAAGGATTTCGGTATGCCGATAAGTCAAATACGACCATTAAGGATAAAAAGTTAAAAGATTGGTTTAAGTCGCTCGTGATACCACCCGCTTGGACCGATGTTGAGATTGAGTCGAAAAAAAGCGCTAAGATTTTAGTTACAGGAAGAGATGACAAAGGCAGAAAGCAATATATCTACAATCCGAAATATAGAGAGAAACGTGATCAAGAAAAATTTGACCGCATTCTCGGTTTTGCCGACAAATTAGAACATATGCGGCGGGTGACCGGACAGCACCTTAGAAAAAGAACCTTAAACAAAGAAAAAGTTTTGGCATGTATGGTTAGGCTATTAGAAGCGGCTTACTTTAGACCGGGAAGTGATTATTACAGTAAAGAAAATGAAACCTACGGTTTAACCACAATGCGACATAAGCACTTGGAAATCGATGGAAACGAATTGATTTTTAGCTATGTGGGTAAGTCAGGCAAAGAACAGGAACGCCATGTTATTGATAAAAAATTAGCGAAAACCGTCAAAGCGATTGACGAATTGCCTGGATACGAAATTTTTAAGTTTATTGATGAAAACGGAAAAAAACATGATGTGAAAAGTGAACACCTCAATGCATACATCAGGGAAGTTATGGGTGAGGAATATTCGGCAAAAGATTTTAGAACGTGGTCAGGAACGGTGATTGCAGCCATGGCGTTAAATGAAATTGGTGCAATAGACCATAAAGATCAAAAGACGTTAGATAAAAATATTCGAGATGCTGTGGTCAAGGTAAGTGAGCACTTGGGAAACACACCTTCGGTAGCTCGCAGCTCTTATATTGACCCTCGAATTATCGATGAATATACCAATGGAAAAACCATCAATTTTTTTCAGAATGAAATCAATCGTCTACTAAAAAAGAACGAGAATCTGTCTCGCGAAGAGTTGGGCGTACTTTGTATGTTAAAGGAGAAATTGGTAGCTTCATAACTTCCTCCGAAGGAGTGTCATCCACCTCTATAATAATCCAACACCTTAGTTCTCAACAAATACTCATACTTGGCATTAGTCAAATTAATTTTAGCATTGTCCAGGTTGTTTTTGCTGGTCACATAGTTTAGAAAATTTGAGATGCCGTTATTAAACCTAATTTCATTGATGCGATACGATTCTTCAAAGGCTGCGACTTGTTTTTGTAAGCTTTCGTAGCGCAGATAGGTCGTCTCCATATCAAAATGTACCTGTGCAATGGCATTTTTGATTTCCAATTGGGTCTGTTCTAATGCCACCATTGACTCTTCTACCCTAATTTTCTCTAGCGCTACATTATTTTTTGCTTGAAAGCCATTGAAAATCGGTACCCGCATTGAAACGCCAAAATTCGTACTCAGGTTATTATCGAATTGTTCTGAAAAGCCTATATCGTTTGAATCAAAACTGCTACTTTCAGTAAGCACAGGGACATTCTCGCCGTCAATAGTGATAAAATCGCCCGTCTCTACAAAGCTGGTACCGCTCTCTGTAAATAGTTGCGCTGCGCTTGAATAATTGGTATTTAGGCCGGCAAAGAACGAAATCTCAGGTGTAAACTGCGCCTTTGCAACATTGACGCCTTTTTTTGAAGCGTCCACTCGCAATTCCCTAGCTTTAAAAGTCGCTAGGTTTTGAGTGGCATCTTGATAAACTTCCTCTGCCGAACGCTCATACTGCTCAAAATCCAGTAGCAAATTTTGGGCATTGAGCTCAATATCATTATCGGTAAGATTAAGCAATTGTAACAATTCCAATTTTGAACTGTTGAAACCGCTCTGTGCCGATAAAATACTGGTTTCATCTAGGGTAAGTTGACCTTTGATATCGGCATAATCGGCAGGGTTCCCCGATTCGTTTTCGTAGAACTCTTTTTGCAGCTCCAACTGCTCTTCGGTAGTTTGCAATCGGTTTTTGGCCAAGGTTAAAATATCACGATTGTTCAAAACTTGCAGATACGCCAAAGTGACGCGCAGTATAAGGTCTTGTTTGGCTTCCTCAATTTCCATTTCGGCAGCCAATGTATTGAGTTTATTCTGTTTCGCCTGATTGATTAATCTGAAACCATTAAAAATAGTCATGTCCAAATTTAAGTTCGCGCTTGAAAAGGTCAACCGTTGATTGATAAAATCGTTGGTAAACGGGTCAATACTCCTCCCATTGTTAACACCTACATTGATGTTTCCGTTTAGATTAGGCAGGAAATTGGCTTTAGATTGTTTGAAATTAACTTCAGCAGTATTTGAGCTTAGTTTTGCCGACTTTAACTCCAAATTATTTTCAATAGCAATCGATATACAGTCTTCTAAGGTATAACTTTCCTGTAATTCATTTTGGGCAAATGCAAAGTTGCAAAATAAACTAAGGGATAGCATTATTTTAATATTAAGATGCATGAATTTTGGTTTAGTCTTGAACGATTTTTCCGTCCAAAAGATTAATGGTTCTAGAGCCATAGGCCGCATTACTTTGTGAATGTGTGGCCTGTATAATGGTGACACCTTCTTTATTGAGTTCGGCAAAAAGCTCCATGATTTCTGTGCTTTGCTTAGAGTTGAGATTCCCGGTCGGTTCATCGGCGAGAATCAATTTTGGCTTTGAAATCAAGGCTCTTGCAACACCTACGAGCTGTTGCTGGCCGCCACTTAATTGAATGGGGAACAAATCCTTTTTTCCAACGATGTTAAAACGGTCTAACATGTCGGCAACCAAGGCTTTTCGTTCAGAAGATTTTACGTTTTTATAGAGCAACGGTGTTTCTATATTTTCTAAAACCGTTAGTTCATCAATGAGATGATAGGCTTGAAACACGAAACCGATATACTCTTTATAGAGTTTTGACTTTTGCTTGTCCTTCATGCTGTGCACCACTTCATTTAGAAAAATATAACCGCCGCCCGTAAAATTATCGAGCATACCAATACAATTTAGCAACGTAGATTTCCCAGAGCCAGAGGGCCCCATGAGTGAGATAAATTCGCCTTCTTTAACCTCGAGGTTGATGTTGTCTAAAAGTGTAACTTTTTTACTTCCGTTCTTGACCTCTCTTGAAGCTTGGGTTAATTTTAGTAGTGTGTTTTTCATGGTTTCTCTTTTTAAATGGTCTTACGACTATTTATTATTTATAATGTCCCTTGGAGACTAGTTTTTATTCCTAATTAGATTCTAGGGCGATAATCTCTGAATCTCCAAAACTTAGTCCCGTTGTCACGTTGGCACCGCCTTTATACCTCAAAACGGCCTCACCGTAAGATGTGAATTTTATAGCTTCGGAAACATTGACGTCAAATTGCGCTTCACCGAAGGCCTTCAGTTTGGATTCTTTATTTTCCACACCTAACAGATTCATTTTGCCCTCGCCATAAGCCGTAATTTTCTGAAAACCGATGCTACCTTTTAAAATGGTTAAATTACTTTCACCATACACATCGACGTCAATTTCAGATACATTAACTTCATTAAAGGTGACTTGGGATTCTCCGTAAATCTTAAGCGTAAATTTTTCAATGGTAATTGGACTTTCGCACAGCGTGACTTGTTCGCCTCTCAATGACAATTCATTAATGTTTTTGTACGTCACCAAAATGGAAAGCACTTTCCCTTTATAAATTGGGACTTTCATGCTCATGCCATTCTTGACAATTTTCTCTTGCTTCGTCGTTTCTTTGGCATCGTCTAGATAGACTCGAAGCGTCTTGCCCTTGACCTCAACATTGATTTTTTCTTCTGACTCGGTACTGCTTAAAACGGTTACCGAATTCTCATCGCCTTGCACAAATTTGCTCTCAATATGCGGACTGATAATTACTTTGTCAAAGTCTTTAACCGCAGTCTTGGTTTGAGATGAAGCGATTTGAACAGCAAAAGCGCAAATCATAATTGATAGATATAAAATGGTTCTCATGGTTTTTGTTTTTTTGATATTTATTTTAGTTTTTATTTACATACAGCCGCAATCAATTAATTCCCCCTTTGGGGGTTAGGGGGCTTTTAGGGACTTTTATGGGGCCTTCAAACTCTTAACAGGATTCGCAATTGCCGCTTTAATAGCCTGAAAGCTTACTGTTAATATTGCGATAACCAAGGCACAAAATCCTGTAAATACGAATGGCTGCCAACCAATATCAATTCGGAATGCAAAATCCTTGAGCCAATTATCCATCACGACATATGCCAATGGAAATGCAATGAGCAATGCCACTAAGACCAGCTTCACAAAATCGGTAGATAATAATCTTACGATTCCTGCAACGGAAGCCCCTAAAACTTTACGAATCCCGATTTCCTTTTGACGCTGCTCTGCCGTAAAGGCTGCCAAACCAAACAGCCCTAAGCACGCCACAAAAATGGCCAGAATTGAAAAGATTACGGCAATGGAAGCAGTACGCTTTTCTTCGAGATATAGCTTTTCAATATTTTTATCTAAAAAGCTATAATCAAATGGGACATTGGGAGCAACGGTTTTAAAATTATTTTCTATGGTAGAGATAATCTGGGCCAAATCTGAAACTTTCATTTTTAACAAAAGAAATTCCTTGTACTCACTTGTATGGTTATGAAAAGCATAAGCTCCTATTGGCTCTCTTAAGGACGCAAAATTAAAATTGTCCACTACCCCAACAATAGTAGCATCTTTAGGAAGCATATAAATGGTTTTTCCTATGGCTTCCTCTGGCGTATGACCTAAATAATCGGATATTTTTTTATTGACCACGACTTCAACCAAGGTATCGCCTTCTGTCTTGACTTTTGGTAAATTTTTTCCGGCGAGAAATTTTAAGTCCATAACATCCAATGCCTCTGCATCTGCACGATTGGTCTGTACGGAAAGTCCGCCATCATCTACCAACGGATTATGCACCAAACGACCACTTACCGTTTTTCCAGGGTAGCCTTGTGCTGCGCCAACTGAAGATACAATGGGCAATGCCTCTAATTTCTGCTTGAGTAAATTTACAGTATTGGATTCCTTAATGCCAGTAGTTGTAATGGCCATGACTTGATTTGAATTGAATCCCAAGTCTTTGTTTTGAATAAAATTCAACTGACTATATATGACGAATACACCGATAATCAAAACGATAGATGCCACAAACTGCAGAACCACCAATCCTTTTCTAATGTTAACCGACCAATAAGAACCCGTATTACCGCCACTCAATATTTTTTTTGCTGAAAGATTGGATAAGTAAATCGCAGGATAAGACCCTGCCAGAAGAGTTGCAACCGCCCAAATAGCAAGCATTGCAGCGATAAAAGTTCCAGACCATAATAATGAGGTAGGAATAGACTTTCCAGAAATCTGATTAAAATAAGGCAAGAAAATCAATGCGACAACAATGCCCAAAATGATGGAAATTAAGGTCATCAATCCGGTTTCGGCATAAAACCTTGCTATCAAATTTGAAACTGAGGCCCCGAGGGTCTTACTCACGCCTACCTCTAGCGCCCGTTTTTGTGAACGAGCTGTTGTTAAATTCATATAGTTAATACAGGCGATAACCAGAATCAACAAGGCCAACCAGGTTAAACTATTCACTTGGTCAATTGAACCTTTTCTGGAACTGTAACCGTTTGCCAAATGAGTTGAATATAAATGAACCTCTTCAAACGGCTGCACATTTAATGAATACCACTGTTGGTCCTTTTCTACATTTTTATCAAGCATCTCTTTCATTTTTGATTTGAGAATGCTCGGTGTTGCACCTTTGGCCGTCAATAGATAAGTTTCTAAACTTGAATTTGACCACGTTGGTCTTCTGGCAAAAAAACTAGTCGCGAAGGATACGTAAATATTACCATCAAGGGTTGAATTTGTTGGCAGGTCTTCATACACCCCTGTAATCTCTATCCCAGTCTTATCGTCAATCTTAAATGTTTTACCAACAACTTGGTCTGTGCCAAAAAACCGTTTTGCTGTGCTTATAGAAATAATCGCTGTGTTGGGATTTTTCAATGCTTCCGCAGCGAGTCCGTTTTTAAGTTCAATATCAAAAACGTCAAAAATATTGGGGTCTGCATAATACAAGGAGTTTTCGATAAATTCGGAATCATCGGTATTAATGTATGCCGCATCGCCAAATCCATGTTTGTAAAACCGCACGGCGTCGATGACTTCAGGAATTTCAGCAATAGCAGTTGGCGCGACCATGGCTGGCGCATTTGCATAGATTTTGCTGTTGAAACTTTCTGAAGTCTCCACCAATACACGATAGATGTTATCTTTTTTCGCATACATGTTATTAAAACTATTCTCGTGATAGATGAACATAAACAGTAATGCGGTAACGGCCAGACTAAGGGTGAGACCCAAAATATTGATGGTAGAAAAAAGCGGACTGCCCTTTAAATTTCGCCAAGCGATTTTGATATGATTTTTGAACATGAGATTCTATTTTTGATAGACTGGCCTCAAACAGTTATTCCCTCAAATTTTTCCACTTCGAATTGAACAACTAATAACACTTATTATATAGTGAAGATGATGCCAATTATTTAATCATCTAACAAATAGACATTTATAATTATTAATAAAACAGAAAGTGTTCGATTTTGATACATATTTTGTACGTAATCGGACACTTTGGAATCTAGCAAAATTTGAGTTATTTCACAGAGTATCCCAAAGAAGCACTAAGACATTTCCTGATTAATATTTTTATCAGTTTAAAAGTACCAAGACCTCAAAATTCAAATAATCCTCGGAGCTGAAAACTATGAGGTGTAAAGAGGTGCCATATCAATTTTAATCAATCAAATTACCCTTTGTTGATTAGGGCCTTACTCAGACCTCAACGAATCCACCGGATTTGCATTTGCCGCTTGTAAGGTTTTGGCGCTAATTACCAATAAGGCAAAGCCAATCATGGCAAAACCTCCTGCCAGAAATATCCAGACACTGATGGTTGTTTTATAAGCAAAATCCTGCAACCAATTATGAACGCCATACCAAGCGAGCGGCGTTGCCACAATAAAAGCAACGGCAACCAATACCAAAAACTCCTTACAAAGCAGCGCATTGATTTGCAGTAGCGATGCACCCAAAACTTTACGCAACTCCAATTTCTTTTACGCGTCGATTGGTGGTGTAAATGACCAGACCCAAAAGTCCAAGGCAACTTATTAAGATGGAAAGACCTGTTGCCCAATTGAGCAGTTTTGATACTTTTTGCTCTCGGTTGTAAAAACGTGCTACCGTCTCATCCAAAAATTCAATACGGTAATCATCAGTTTCAGAATATACCTTTTTATAGGCTTCCTCTATTTTAGATAGTGTACCGCTTAAATTTTCGGCAGACGTATTTTTAAAAGCTATATGAACAGCCTGAAATTGACTCCAATCTGGTCTGTACCAATCGCCTCTTAATGCCATTGGCTTAATATCTGATTTTAGGGAACGTTGATGAAAATCTGCCATGACGCCAACAATCGTGACTTGTTCCTCATCGATTTCAACTGTTTTATCAATGGCAACTTCTGGCGTTTTAAAGCCTAATACTTTTCTATAAGTGTC
>CAWDOF010000005.1:0-438587 GCA_963803715.1 uncultured Flavobacteriaceae bacterium | reverse complement strand
AAAGTTAGCAAAAATATTACCCAGTAAATCATCATTGGTGATTTCCCCTGTGATTTCTCCAAAATGATACAAGGCTTGGCGAATATCAATCGCTAACAAATCGCCCGAGAGGTCAGATTCCAATCCGTACTTTACTTTTTGGATTTCCTCGAAGGCTTTCAGCAAAGCATCATAATGACGGGAATTGGTCACAATGGTTTCATTGTTACGAAGCGCACCCGTATTGATGAGATTAAGTAATTTATTGGTCAATTGTTCAACGCCAACTCCCGTTTTTGCAGATATGGGGATGAGGTTTGAGGCATGAGGTTCGAGACGAGCTATTAAGCCAGATAATTCGGTCTCCGTTATTTGATCAATTTTGTTAAGGATAACCAGAATTTGTTTCTGCGGAAATTTATTTTTTACTTTTTCGAGCTCAACAATAACGGCTTGAATGACTTCCTCGCTAGCTGTTAATTGTAAACTACTTACCAAGAACATGACCACTTGGGCTTGACTGATTTTCTCAAAGGTTTTTTTGATACCGATGCTCTCCACAACATCTTCTGTTTCTCGGATTCCAGCGGTATCAATAAATCTAAAACCAATGCCTCCTATTGAAATTTCGTCTTCAATGGTGTCTCTGGTTGTTCCTGCAATTTCAGAAACAATAGCACGTTCTTCATTGAGCAAGGCATTTAGCAAGGTTGATTTGCCCACATTGGGCTCTCCAACGATGGCCACGGGGATACCGTTTTTTATAACATTTCCCACCGCGAACGAATCGATCAACCGTTTTAAAACAAATACAATTCTATCAACCAATTCCTTAAATTGTGTTCTATCGGCAAACTCCACATCTTCTTCTGCAAAATCAAGTTCGAGTTCTATGAGTGAGGCAAAATTTAGGAGCTCTTCTCGGAGTTTTGCAATTTCTGATGAGAATCCGCCGCGCATTTGCTGCATTGCCACTTGGTGGGATGCTTCATTATCGCTGGCAATTAAATCGGCAACAGCTTCCGCTTGGGACAAATCCAGTTTTCCGTTGAGAAAGGCTCTTAAAGTGAACTCGCCAGCATTCGCCATTCGGCAACCCTTCCGAAGAAATAATTGTAATATTTCCTGCTGAATATAAATACTTCCATGGCATGAAACCTCTACAACATCCTCACCCGTATAAGAATTTGGATTTTTGAAAATAGTCACCAAAACCTCATCAATAACCCGTTTACCATCCATGATATGACCTAAATGAACGGTATGAGTTTTTTGATTTTCCAAAGACTTCTTCTTATGGATTGAACGGAATTGAGCCGAAGCCAATTGAATGGCCTCATTTCCTGAAAGTCTCAAGATTGCAATAGCGCCACTTCCGGAAGGCGTGGCTAGAGCAATAACCGTATCGTTGTGAATCATTGTTAGGTTTTATGCAAAAATATAGGATTTTTTAGGACTACAACTATGGAATTAGGAAGTCTTGAAAGCTAGGGAAAAATGTTGTTAAGTTAGTTTCATATTACTTTTTATATTTGCACACATAAATCTCAAATAATGAAAAAATCAATATTTCTTTTAGTTGCAGCTATCGCTCTATCTTCCTGTAAAAACGAAACTAAAAAACCAATTGATGGCTACCGAGTAATTGGCGAAGCTCCAGGCGTCCATAACGGAATTCGGATATATCTCAACACCGTTGGTAATAATGGTAGGCCAGTTGCAAAAGACACCGCTATTGTTATGAACGAGACATTCACATTTGACGGTAATCTTGATACTCCTGAAATGGTAATGCTATCGGTTAACAGCGTAAGCGGCAATTTGCCATTTGTTTTGGAGCGTCAGGAAATCAAACTTAAAATTAATAAAGATGATATTACAGCTTCTGAAATCACCGGTACAAAAGCTAACGAAGCCATAACTGAATACCATAGTACAGTAAAAGAGATTTCCACCAGTGGGGCAGAACTTCGGACAAAATACCAGAATGCTGGCGCAGATGCTGAGCTTAGAAAAGAACTTTCAAAACAGATTGTCGAAAACAACCAAAAGAAAGACTCCTACCCGTTTGATTTTTTGAAAGCTAATAATGATAATTATTTTGCGCTCATCCTAATTGAGAACCTGCTTAAGGAGCGTAAACGTGATATTAACAGAATTGCCGAATGCTACGAAAAACTTAGCAACGACCTAAAAAACACCACTCGAGGCAAAACACTTAAAACCCAGATAGAAGGCGTAGAAGGAGAATTGGCTGCTTTAGGAGCTACTGAGTTAGGGAAAATAGCACCAAACTTTACAGCACCATCTCCCGAAGGCAAAGCCTTAGAGCTAAAAAATATGTTGGGAAAGGTTACTATTGTTGATTTTTGGGCCGCTTGGTGTGGACCATGCAGGCGGGAAAATCCGAATGTTGTAAAAATTTACGAGAAATATCACGACAAAGGACTGGAAATTGTTGGAGTCTCATTGGATGGCAGCCGAAGACAGAAAAACCCAAAGGACGCTTGGATAAAAGCAATTGAAGATGATAAGCTAACCTGGAACCACGTTTCCAACCTTAACTATTTTGATGACCCTATTGCAAAAGCTTATAATATTCGTTCTATTCCCGCCACTTTTATTTTAGATGAGGAAGGAAGAATTATAGAGAAAAACTTAAGAGGTGCTGCTCTTGAGGATAAGATAGCTGAGTTACTAAATTAAACGCCCCTTAATCCCCGAAGAGGAAACTGATGCGTAATTTCTTAACTAAGTTTTGAGTTAATTATGGTGGCTGAGAATAAAAACTGAGACTTCAAGCTCTCTTTGGCAACAGTAAGCCCTGAGACTGAGACTGAGACTGAAAACTCACTTGAATGGAGCGCTAATAACTTTGACTAAACTGATTTGTTTCTGATTTTCTTTGAAACCGAAAATGCTACTAAAACCGCTTGGCCGCATCGAGTAAGCACTGCTGACTGAATACTGTTTACTGTGGACTGCCGACTGTACACTCACCTAAAGTTTCCCCGTTTTATGCATCACAAATAATATAATAATGGGTATAGATAAAAGGCCTATCATCAATAAATCTGTTTGAAATAAAGACGGCATCATGATGAGCGTAATCACGAAGCCACCAATGGCACCACCAAAATGTGCGTCATGACCTACATTACCAACCCGGTTTTTCATACCGTAAATGGAATACAGCAAATATCCTATCCCAAAAACATAGGCTGGGATGGGAATGGGAATAAACATCAAATACAAACTCATTGAAGGATCGAGTAAGATGGCAGAGTACAGAACCCCAGTAACCGCTCCGCTGGCACCTACTGCACTGTAATGATATTCATCTTTGTGAAAATACAAGGATAACAAACTTCCTAGTACAAGACTCGCAACGTAAATAATAGTGAAGTTGAAGGCACCAATAAAATAAATAACCCGTTCAGCAAAGATGAACAAGGTGAACATATTAAAAAATATGTGACCCATATCGGCGTGAAGAAAACCAGAGCTGAACATTCTAAATTGCTCGCCTCCTCTAATTCTGCCCACGTTGAATTTATAACGTTCAAAGAAACTCAAATCATTCCAACCCTTGTATGAAATGAGACCATTAGCCGCTATGATGATGATGGTCACTATACTAACATTGCCCATAAATTACTCGTATTTATCCCTATATTTGCGCTTGCAAATTTAACACTTATTCGTACCAATGCAATTTCTGATTTACATTTTAGTGTATCCGTTTTTATGGTTGGTCTCTATTCTACCATTTCGACTATTGTACGCGTTTTCCGATGTTCTTTATCTTTTGATTTATCGCATTTTTGGCTATCGTAAAAAAACTGTGCAAAGCAATTTGAGATTAGTATTTCCCGAAAAATCAGAGAAAGAGATTTCTGTCATTACTAAAAAATTCTATCACCATCTTTGTGATATGATGGTCGAGGCCATAAAATCAATGTCTATAACTACTGCCGAAATGAGAAATCACTTCACATTCTCTAATGTAGAACTCATCCAAAACCTAGAAAATCAAAACAGAAGCATTGCCCTTATGTGCGCCCATTATGGAAGCTGGGAATGGATTTTTGTGCTTCAAACCTATATCAACGGTCGAGGCAATGCCGTTTACAAACCTATTGCCAATAAATATTTTGATCGTTTGTTCAAAAGTATAAGAGCAAAATACAATAGTCATTTGCTAAGCACTAAAGAAACAGCGGTTGAACTTACAAATCTGAAAAGAGAAGGCATCAATAGCGTCACCGGTTTTGTTTCTGATCAATCTCCAAAAATAGACAAAGCGTTTCATTGGCAGGAGTTTATGGGTATTCGCGTACCGGTGCACACAGGAGCCGAGATGCTCTCGAAACGATTGGATATATCTGTCGTATTTTTTAGGGTCAAGCGATTAAAGCGCGGCTATTATGAATGTACGTTTGAACTGCTCGCCCTCAATCCAAAAGAATATCCGGATTATGAAATCACAGATCACTTTCTAAAATTGGTAGAAGCCCAAATTTACGAAGCGCCTGAATATTATTTATGGACACATAAACGCTGGAAACATCGGGGCAAAGAGCCAGTTGCCCAGTGAGTTTTAAGTCACGGTTTCAGTCATAGGTTTACTGATAAGAAAATAGAACGTGTTTAAACTAAAACAGACCTAACCGCAGTTAATCCTCAATTGATAAATTACCTAACTGTTCCATTTTCGATTCCATTTTCATCCTTAGATTGCCGCAATATTTTTGATTTCAGTGATAATTTTATCGGCCAAATCATCGGCTGCTTTTTGACTCGGTGCTTCGGTATAAATTCTAATAATAGGCTCGGTGTTGCTCTTTCTAAGATGAACCCAAGTATCGGAAAAATCAATTTTCACACCGTCAATAGTGGTTAGTTTTTCTACAGAATTGTCTTCTGAATATTTTTCTTCCATCGCTTTCAACAATCCATCGACATCCAATTCTGGGGTGAGCTGAATTTTCTTTTTACTCATAAAATAATTTGGATAGCTCGCTCTCAAATCACTTACACTCATTTTCGTTTCGGCCAAATGACTCAAAAATAACGCAACCCCCACTAAAGCATCTCGTCCGTAATGAGATTCAGGATATATAATACCACCATTACCTTCTCCTCCAATTACGGCCTTATTCTTTTTCATCAAATTAACAACGTTGACCTCTCCAACAGCGCTAGCTTCGTAAGTGCCTCCGTGTTTTTCGGTCACGTCCCGTAGTGCTCGTGTGGAACTCATATTACTTACCGTATTACCTTTAGTTTTGCCCAACACATAATCGGCACAGGCGACCAAGGTATATTCCTCCCCAAACATTTCACCGTTTTCGTCCATAAAAGCCAAGCGGTCCACATCTGGGTCAACAACGATTCCGAAATCGGCGTGTTCTTTTACAACGGCTTTTGATAATTCGGTCAAATGCTCTTTCAAAGGTTCTGGATTATGAGGAAAATGACCGTTTGGTTCACAATATAATTTTACGGCCTCAACTCCCAACCGTTCCAATAAAAGCGGGATGGCAATACCCCCCGTTGAATTTACGCCATCTACCACCACCTTAAAATTAGCGTTTTCAATAGCGCTAGCGTTAACCAGTTCCATATCCAGAACCTCATCAATATGAATGTCGATATAAGCATCGTTGATTATGATTTTCCCTAAATCATCAACTTCGGCGAAATTCATATCATCACTTTCTGCAATTTTTAAAATTTTTGCGCCTTCTTCCGCATTCAAAAATTCGCCTTTGGCATCCAGTAATTTTAGAGCATTCCATTGTTTGGGATTATGGCTTGCGGTCAAGATAATTCCACCGTCGGCATGTTCCATAGGTACGGCAATCTCTACGGTAGGTGTTGTTGATAAGCCTAAATCTATAACATCAATACCCAAACCTACCAAAGTGTTCATCACCAAATTTTGAATCATCGCCCCCGAAATTCGAGCATCACGGCCCACAACAACACGGTAATTTTCCTTTTGCCGTTGCTGTTTAATCCAAACACCGTAAGCCGATGCAAATTTAACGGCATCGATTGGGGTTAGATTTTCGCCAACGGTTCCCCCTATGGTTCCTCTTATTCCTGATATTGATTTTATAAGTGTCATTTCTGAATAGTTTCGATTTTTACACAAATATACAATTCCGCTATCGAAGACGAAATCGAAGTTGAAGACGAAATCGAAGATGAAGATGATTTTTAAAAGTCAAGTAAGAAAAAAACTAGAACTAAAATATATGTTGGTTTGGATTTTGTAATTTGAACCCATGAATTTTTTAGCTCATATTTATCTTTCAGGCAATAATGATTTGATAACCGTCGGAAATTTTATTGCCGATGGCATTAAGGGAAACCGTTACACCAAATTCCCCATCGAAATTCAAAAAGGGATTTTATTACACCGGCAAATCGATACGTTTACAGATGCGCATCCCACTGTAAGGCAAAGCACAAAACGATTACATGAAAATTATGGGCATTACAGTGGCATTATCGTGGATATTCTCTACGACCATTTTTTAGCTAAAAATTGGAGCACCTATTCTAAAATTCCGCTAGGGGTTTATGCAGAAACCTTTTATGATCTATTGGGTGAGTATTTTGAAATATTGCCAGTACGTATTCAAAAAATGATGCCGCACATGATTGCAGGTAATTGGTTATTGAGCTATGCCAAAATTGAAGGTATCCAAAACGTATTGAATGGCATGAATCGTAGAACCAAGAATATTTCTGGTATGAACAAAGCTACCATTGAGCTCAAACAATTTTATTCTGAATTTGAGGCCGAGTTTGAAAGTTTTTTTGAAGAACTGATTCGTTTTTCCGAAAAAACCTTGGCGGAAATTGAACAATCATTTCAAACATAAACAGAAATCAACTTTAATAAAAACCAACCGATTATGAATTCAACGCTTCGTATTATTTTATCTATCATCCTAGGATTAGTGATTGGCAGCCTAGTAAATATGGGCTTGATTTTGATTAGTGGCAGTGTTATCGCCCCACCAGTGGATGCAGATACCGCAACCATAGAAGGCCTCAAAGAAGCATTACTCCTGTTTGAACCCAAACATTTTATCATGCCGTTTTTGGCTCACGCTATCGGCACATTAGCCGGAGCATTAGTTGCCGCTTTATTAGTGAAAAACCATAAACTCAAAGTAGCGTTGAGTATTGGGGTTTTCTTTTTAATCGGTGGTATTTCTAATGTGGTCATGCTACCCTCGCCGATTTGGTTTACTGTAGTTGATATTACCTTGGCCTATATTCCAATGGCGTATTTAGGATATAAACTGTCAAAGCGCCTGCACTAAAATTAAAAGCATGAAAACTTACGACGTAATCATCCTTACTGACCATCGTTATTTAAATGATTCCAAAACTGATACTTACAAGCATAATGTGTATAATGAAGACCGTTTGGTTTACCATGCCTTGGCTCAGCTTGGTCTAAGGACGCTGCGTCTCGCTTGGGACGATTTGTTGTTCGATTGGTCGTCCACCAAGTCTGTGTTATTCCGGAGCACTTGGGACTACTTCGACCGTTTTGATGAGTTTTCAGAATGGTTAAAACAAATTTCAAAGCAAACTATTCTATTAAATTCAGAACACCTTATCCGTTGGAATATCGACAAACATTACCTCTTGGATTTACAGCACAAAGGCATTTATATTGCCGAAAGTCATTTTATTGAAAAAGGAGCAAAAACAACCTTGTCGCAATTACATGACATTTTAAATTGGGAGCAAACTGTATTGAAACCTTGTATTTCTGGCGCTGCCCGGCATACTTATAAATTAAATTCTGGATCAGCAATGGCATCCGAATCTTTAGAAGCACATGAAACTATTTTCCAAAGCTTGATTGAAAATGAAGCCATGCTGTTACAACCATTTCAACATAACATCGTGAAAAAAGGCGAGGTGTCCATGATGGTTTTTGATGGTGTGTTTTCTCATGCTATTTTAAAGAAAGCAAAACCGGGAGATTTTAGGGTTCAAGATGATTTTGGCGGTAGTGTCTATGATTACACCCCATCGGAAGCAGAAATCTCATTTTGTGAGGAAGCCGTTAGTGCCTGTCCTGAATTACCAATTTACGCCAGAGTGGACATTTTTGAGGATAATGATGGCCATATAGCACTTTCTGAATTAGAACTCATCGAACCAGAACTTTGGTTCAGAAAGCATAAAGCGGCTGCGATGGTTTTGGCGAAGGGCGTTTCAGAGCGATTAAAGTCCCAATTAGATTCCTGATTTTTTCGCATGAAAACCTTTATCTTTAACTTCAGAAGAACCAACAAATGTGTCTCTTTTAAACACCTAATCAATGCTTCATTTAAAATTAGAAACCGACCCGCGATGGGTCAACATTGTAGAAAGTAATATCGAGGAAATTTTGACCGACCACGCGTGGTGCGAACAGAAAGCGGCGACCAATGCGATAACGATTATTACGCACAATCCGCAATACACGGATATGGTTACTGATTTGTTGGAGTTGGCCAAAGAAGAGCTCGAGCACTTTCAAATGGTGCATGATATTATCAAAAAAAGAGGATATACTCTGGGTAGAGAGCGCAAGGATAGCTACGTTAACGAACTTTATAAGTTTATGAACAAAGGCGGTAGCCACTTGCAAAGCATGGTAGATCGGTTACTGTTTTCTGCAATGATTGAAGCCAGAAGTTGCGAACGCTTTAAATTATTATCGAAAAGGATCAATGATGAGGAACTATCAAAATTCTATCATGAATTAATGATAAGCGAAGCTGGACATTATACTGTTTTTATAAGTTTTGCCAGAAAATATGGCGAGGATATCGATGTAGAAAAACGCTGGAAAGAGCTAGTCGCTTTTGAAGGGGAACTCATTAAAAGTTATGGGAAAAGTGAAACTATTCATGGATAGGTTAGAAGTTAGAAAAATCTAAACCTGAATACGTAGATTACAGCAAGATTATTAGTCATTATCTTATAACAGTAAACAATTAATTTGTTTTTCCTATTTATTCTTGAATTACCAGCCTAATACGCATCACTCAAAGCTCAAAGCTAATCCCTAACCAAAGGCATAGTGCTGCACCTAAGAAGACCTTCCTGTTTTGAAATCTCAGCATAAGGGACTTCTTCTACGGTAAAACCTTGTGCTCTCAGCCATGTGTTTAATCTAGTAAAATTTTCTTCGGAAATAATTACGGTTTCAGAAATTGAGAATACGTTACTATTCATATCATACATCTCCTGCTTTGATATTATAAAACAATTATCCTTTCCAAAATAATCTAAAAGCCATTCAAATTCTGCAGGGTTTCTAAATCCCTCTCTGTGCAAAATGGCCTTGTTTGTGCCAATAGGTTGAAAACAACAATCTAAATGAAGTGCATTATCCCTTGGATTGATTTGGGATTTCACTAAATCAAAACTCTTAATCTTTTTATGAGGAAATGTTTCCCTTAACCAATCTACGCCCTCTGTATTGGTACGTGCCACGATATAATCGGCATAATCAGCACCGAGATACGTGCCTACAAAAATGTAATCATTCCAAACAATAACATCGCCACCTTCAATATGAGCTTCCTCCGGAGGTCTTATTACCTTGCTACTATCTATTTGGTCAATCACATATTGAATGGCATCTAATTCTTCTTCTCTATTGGGTAAAATATTTGCCTTTACGAACACATCATCAATAACAAAAGCAATATCCCTTGAAAATATTTGATTACAATTTTCAATGAGTTCAGGTCTATAGACGGTAACGTCGTATTTTTTGAACACCTCGGCTACCGCTTCCATTTCCTTGACCATATCAGCCTCAACAGGATAGGTACCAGATTTAATATGCTCAAGCGATTTGGGATCATAGGCCTCTTCTACTTTAGGAGTAGGTCCGTTATTTTTTGCAGTGCCTAGAACTACCGCCCTTAAACGCGACGTTTCGTTTGGTATGTTAATTTTTATCATAGATACGCTCATAAAAAACTGCCTAAAATTAATGATTTTGTTTCCCACTAGGTGGGGTCTCACTAATTTTAAGCAGTACTTAAAAATTAAAGTTTAGTATTATCTATCGCTTATAGCCTTAAACGGTCTATGCGTTTCTCCAATATAAATTTGTCTTGGGCGACCAATTGGCTCTTTGCGCATGCGCATCTCTCTCCATTGGGAAATCCAGCCCGGTAAACGACCTAATGCAAACATTACGGTAAACATTTCAACAGGTATATCCATACCTCGATAGATGATACCCGAGTAAAAATCAACATTAGGATATAATTTTCTATCAACAAAATAGCTATCTTCTAAAGCCTCTTTTTCCAATCCTTTGGCGATATCTAAAATGGGATCTTCAATACCTAATTGGCCTAATACCTCATCAGCTGATTTCTTGATGATTTTGGCCCTTGGATCAAAATTTTTGTAAACGCGATGGCCAAAACCCATCAGTCTAAAAGGATCCTCTTTATCCTTTGCTTTCGCCATATACTTCTTGGTGTCGCCACCATCTTCTTTTATACCTTCAAGCATTTCTAAAACAGCTTGATTTGCTCCACCGTGGAGTGGGCCCCAAAGTGCTGAAATCCCTGCGGAAAGGGAAGGGAACAGTCCAGCGTGGGATGATCCAACCATTCTTACGGTTGAGGTAGAACAATTCTGCTCGTGATCGGCATGAAGTATTAATAATTTATCAAGCGCGTTAACTAATATCGGATTCTGTTCGTAGTCCTCATTGGGCTGCTTGAACATCATTTGTAAAAGATTCTCCACGTAACCTAATGAAGATTTACCGTAATCAAGAGGTAATCCTTTTTTCTTGCGCATGGTCCAAGCCACTAAAATTGGAAATTTACCAAGTATCTTGACAATAGCATTGTACATTTCCTCTTCAGAATCAACGTTCACCGATGACGGATTAAAAGCCGTTAAAGCACTTGTTAACGATGCCAAGACTCCCATTGGATGAGCCGATTTTGGAAAGGCATCCAATATCTTTTTGATGTCATCGTCTAAAACTGAATTCTTTTTGATATCAGAATGAAACTTCGCTAATTGATCGGTATTTGGTAGTTCTCCAAAAATTAAGAGGTAAGCGACTTCTAAAAAATCTGCTTTTTCAGCCAAATCTTCAATCGCATAACCTCGATATCTTAAGATTCCTTTTTCACCATCTAAAAACGTTATGGCACTTTCACAAGATCCTGTGTTCTTATAACCTGGGTCTATGGTAGTGACACCGCCGGTAACACTTCTTAAGGTTTTTATATCGATTGCGGTCTCATCTTCTGTTCCTGTAATTAGTGGGAATTCATGTTTTTGACCGTTAATTTCTATTGTAGCTTTATCTGACATTCGTATTGATTTTTAAAATTTATGCGAATTGCTAAGATACAAAAATCATTACCATTTGTAATGTAAATTTAGAACGTATTTAACAGTTATAGCCCATTTTTACAGGGAAAAGCCAAACGGATGTTGCTGATTTAGTTTTTGAAATCAATGCAACTTTACATCCCTATTTTCAAGTTGTTGTGTTATTTTTGCGAAAATTTTGGAATGCGTTATCTTGTAGTTATTTTTTACTTTATCAGCAGTTTTTGCCTTTCCCAGGTTATCAACGTAGAGTCTTTGCGAAAACCAACAGACTCCACGAGATGGTCTGGCTCTGCGAGTTTGGACGTATCGCTTATAAAGAATACCAACGATATTTTCAGGATTGCGAATAAGGCGCACGTTCAATATAGCCATAATGCACATCTTTGGCTTTTTGTAAATGATCTTAATTTTCAGAAAATAGAGGGGAACTCGTTAGTAAATCGAGGTACCCAACATTTAAGATACAATAGAAAAATATTAAAACGTTTAAAATGGGAAGCTTTTGCCCAAGCACAATATGACGCTGTTTCGCAAATAGATTTTAGAGGGTTATTGGGCACGGGACCACGTTTAAAATTGAGTGAAAATGACAATTATAGATTTTACTTGGGTACACTCATCATGTACGAATATGAAGAAGCTTCCAGATGCCATTGAAAATAGAATTCGTAGAGACTTTCGCGGAAGCACTTATCTGTCGTTCAGTCTTTATCCTACAGAAACACTCAGTATTATAAGCACTAGTTATTATCAGCCTAGATTGGATAAGTTTAATGATTACCGTTTTTCGAGCAATACGTCCATCTTATTTGAAATCTATAAAAACCTGGCTTTTAAGACTAATTTCAACTTTAACTACGATGCCTTTCCTGTGAGTGACGCCATTCCGCAGACTCAGTTTGAATTGACCAATGGGATTCTATATTCTTTCTAGACTGTAATTCAAAAACTCAATCCCGAAGTGTTGGGACCAAGTTCCCAAAAAAATTCTATTGTAAATAATAAAACTGTCTAATTTTCGGTATCACGAGAATCCCTATTTTACCATTTAACTTGATAGGGATAAGGTTCATAAATGACATTATCCTCGTTAAATGAAAATCCGCCTTCACGGTGTTCTTTAGCTTTTATCAATAATGCTGCACTTTCCTCATTTTTATTTAATCGGAATAAACAGATTGCTTTGTAATATTCTACATCAGAAAATTTAGGATAAATGGCAAGGGCTTTATCAAATTCAATTATTGCTTCCTTCCATTTGCCTTGCTCATATTTACTTATGCCGTAATAGAACAGATCCACATTATGGGCTTCATCCCATTCGGCTTCTTGCTCGGCAATATCTTTTTTAAAGATGGCTTCGGCCTTTTTAAAGTTATTCAGCTGTAAATTACAAAGCGCAATATGAAATTGATACGTATGGTCCATGACATAGGTATTGCCTTCCATTTCTATACATGCCTCAAAATCTTTTATGGCATCTTTGTAGGTTTTGGCAAAGATGCACTTAATAAAAGCTCTGTAGCTCAAATATCTCTTACGGTCGTACTCAACCGCCTTGTCGATGTTCGCCATGCCAATCTCATATTTTCTTGCCTTAAAATAAGGCATGGCTTTTTGCTGCCAAAAATAAGCTACCGTACTGTCAACCTTTAAACCGTTATCAAGGCATTGTTGCCACTCCTTCATTTGAAATCTATAATTATAAGTGTGGGCACAACTATTTGCGTAGATTTCTATAAGCGAATCCTGTCTAACTCTTTTTTCTTCGGAAGTTTCAGTTGGCTCAACCTCTTGACCTTTGCATTGGAGGAAAAAAATTGGCATTAACAATAAGATGAGATTTTTCATTGGGAAATTAGATTCATTTCAATGAGCTGATAAAAAGTTCGAGGGAAAAATAATCACTACATCTAAAATATTCGGAACGTTCGATAAATTTATTACTTGATTGAATCGCTTACTTTCAACTAGAAAACTATAACAACGCAGTTTGATAAATCTGAAAAGCTTGCTGCTCTTAAAATTTAAAGTATTAATAGCTCTGGCGACTAACGTATACCAAGTCTGAAATTTCTAATTAAGAAAAAAAACCGTCAACGACCGATTGCAAACTAAACCCTCAAAATACCATCTGCGACTTAATACGACTATTACTTCCTATTCTGCAACATATTCAAATACAAGGCCTCAACCTTCGTCCTCGCCCAAGGCGTTCGCCTTAAAAATTTCAAACTGGATTTAACAGATGGATTATCATTAAAACAACGTATATTGATTTGATGCCCCATATATTCCCAGCCATAGTGTGCGTGAAGTTCGGTAACGATTTGTTCGAGTTTGACGCCGTGTAGCGGGTTGTTCTTTTGAGTTTCCAATTAACGCTTAACTAATATCAATTAGGAGTTTGACTTTCTGCTGGTATTTCTTCTTCTATTGTTTTGAGTTTTATTATTGCTACTCTTTCCTCCAGAATTTCTTGAAGATGACTTTGAACTTCGATTGCCACCACCACGATTTTGGTTTCTACCGCCTCTGCCCTGACCTTGCTTAATGGGTTCGGTTGATGCATTTGGATCTGGCTCAAAACCTTCTAATATTTCGACTTCTATACGTTCACCAATCAATTTTTCGATGCCTTTTAAGTAAGAAGTTTCATCTGCACTTACCAAGGAAATCGCTGCACCATCTGCTCCTGCTCTGCCCGTTCTACCAATTCTATGTACATAATCTTCGGAAATATTTGGCAGTTCAAAATTGACCACGTGCGGTAATAGAGGAATATCAAGACCACGAGCAGCAATATCTGTTGCCACTAAAACCTTAACATTTCCGCCTTTAAATCCCGCTAACGCTTTTGTTCTTGCACCTTGGCTCTTATTGCCATGAATGGCAGCCGCGGTAATACCAGAACTGATCATTTTTTTAGTCAGCTTATTGGCGCCGTGTTTGGTCCGGGTAAATACTAAAACCTGATCCCAATTGCCATCTTTTATAAGCTTAATAATAAGGTCGGTCTTTTTGGCCTTAGCAACTCGATACACCTTTTGGGTAATGGCTTCTACAGTTGTGTTCTCTGGAGTTGCCTCCACTTGTACGGGGTGGTTTAAGATGCCGTGGGCTAGCTTTTTAATATCTTTTGAAAAGGTTGCTGAAAACATCAAATTTTGACGTTTGTTTGGAAGCAACCTCATAATGCGTTCAATGTCCCTTAAGAATCCCATATCCAACATTCTATCGGCTTCATCTAAAACAAAGAAATCAATTTTAGCAAGGGACAACATGCCCTGATTCTCCAAATCCAATAAACGGCCCGGAGTTGCAACTAAAATATCGACGCCTTGGCGTAACTTAGAAACTTGTGGTTTTTGATTGACACCACCGAATATAACCATACTTCTTACATCCAAAAACTCAGAATATTCTTGAACATTCGCAAAAACCTGAGCCGCCAATTCTCTTGTTGGTGTAAGAATAAGGGCGCGAATAGGTCTATTTCGCAATGTTTCCTTTTGAGCCAATAATTGTAACATAGGTAAAGTAAAACCAGCGGTTTTACCCGTACCTGTTTGCGCAGAAGCTAAAACATCGTTACCATCTAAAATTGGTGGTATTGCCTTTGCTTGGATTGGACTTGGTGTAGTGTACCCTTTTTTGCTGATAGCTTTCAGCAAGGCTTCGGATAAGCCTAAAGATTGAAATGACATAAATTGTGTTTAGGAAGTAAACACTAATTATATAGGTCACTTCTTTTAATAATTTGCGAAGGTACGTTTAATTTGTTCCTTAGTCTTTATATAGTAGGCTTAATAGGCGAAAACTAAAAATATTTACGCTTTCAATTAAAAAATGAAAGCGGTTTTAAACTTAGAATAGCTCTTATCCTGACCTGTTGGTCCGAAGTTCAATGGTATGGGTGCTTGCTCAAAGAAATATTTTGAGCAACCCCTCTGTTGAACTATTTTAATTGGAACCGAATTAAATTCATGCCTGACCAGTTGGTCCGAAATTCAAAGGTATTGGCGCTTGCTCAAAGAAATATTTTGAGCAACCCTCGCCGTTGACATATTTAAGTTCGAACCGAATTGAACTCATGCCTGACCAGTTGGTCCGAAGTTCAATGGTATTGGTGCTTGCTCAAAGAAATATTTTGAGCAACCTTCGCCGTTGACATATTTAAGTTCGAGCCGAATTGAACTCACGCCTGACCAGTTGGTCCGAAGTTCAATGGTATTGGTGCTTGCTCAAAGAAATATTTTGAGCAACCCTCGCCGTTGACATATTTAAGTTCGAGCCGAATTGAACTCACGCCTGACCGTTGGTCCGAAGTTCAATGGTATGGGTGCTTGCTCATAATCCTTGATTTCACCATGTGCTTTTTCGAATCTGCTAACGTTATCGGCCAAAGCTTTCACCAATCTTTTGGCGTGTTGCGGTGTCAGAATGATTCTTGATTTTACCTTGCTTTTAGGCGTTCCGGGCATAATGCTCACAAAATCGACTACAAACTCAGAAACCGAGTGATTGATTATTGCAAGGTTAGAATAGGTGCCTTCTGCAACTTTTTCATCCAACTCAATGTTAATGCCCTTTTTATTCTGTTTTTGATTTTTATTGTTTTCGTCTGCCATCGTAATTTCTTTAAGCTCCCGAGAAAATGGAAGTCTGATTAATTTGTTTACATTCCCACTAAAGTGGAAATTTTATTTTTTTATACTCCCGTAATAGCGAAAGACTAGTATTTATCTGCAATCTATTCCAAGAACCCTTCTGTTGTAATTAAGAAACAACGTCTAATTATTATTAAAAAGCCTTCAAACAAATTAATGAGTGAAGGCTTTTGTTTATTAGATTCCTGCCTTCGCAGGAATGAAATTTCTAGTTATAATTCATTTCTTCTTTAGCTTTCATCAGCTCATTGAATTCCTCTTTAGAACCTACAATGATGTTGTCAAATTTTCTAACACCGGTTCCTGCTGGGATTCTATGACCAACAATTACATTTTCCTTCAAACCTTCAAGGCTGTCCACTTTACCGTTTACGGCTGCTTCGTTAAGAACTTTAGTAGTTTCTTGGAACGATGCCGCTGAAATAAACGATTTAGTCTGTAAAGATGCTCTTGTAATACCTTGCAAAATTGGCGTCGCCGTTGCTGGCTGTGCATCTCTTGCAGTTGCTAAAACCTTATCCTCTCTTCTAAGTATTGAGTTTTCATCTCTCAATTCTCTTGACGTTAAGATTTGTCCAGCTTTCAAGGTTTCTGAATCTCCAGCCTCCTCAATAACTTTCATCCCAAAGATTTTATCATTCTCTTCAATGAAATCTGCTTTGTGCGCCAATTGATCTTCCAAGAAGATAGTATCTCCAGAATCAATGATTTTTACTTTACGCATCATTTGTCTTACAACAACCTCAAAATGCTTATCATTAATTTTTACACCTTGTAATCGGTAAACTTCCTGTACTTCGTTCACTAAATATTGCTGAACTGCAGCAGGTCCTTTTATGTTCAAGATATCGTTTGGTGTAATTGATCCATCAGACATTGGCATACCAGCTTTGACGTAATCATTTTCCTGAACCAGGATCTGATTAGAGAGCTTCACCAAGTATTTCTTAACTTCACCTAGTTTAGATTCAATAATAATCTCACGGTTACCTCTTTTTATTTTTCCGAATGACACGACACCATCAATCTCACTTACAACAGCAGGATTTGAAGGGTTACGTGCTTCGAACAATTCAGTAACACGAGGAAGACCACCAGTAATATCACCAGCTTTTGCAGATTTACGAGGTATCTTAACCAAAATCTTACCAACCTTAATTTTCTCACCATTGTCAATCATCAAGTGAGCCCCAACCGGTAAGTTATACGAACGGATGGTTTCACCTTTTGAATCTTCAATATGAAGTGTTGGAATCAATTTTTTGTTTCTAGATTCTGAAATTACCTTTTCTTGGAAACCTGTTTGTTCATCAATTTCCACTTGATAAGTCACACCTTGATCAACGTTTTCATACCTTACCTTACCAGCAAATTCTGAAATAATAACACCGTTATATGGATCCCAAGAACAAATGACATCACCTTTTTTGACTTTATCACCTGGTTTAACATAGATGAAAGATCCGTAAGGAATATTATTTGTACTTAAGGTTATACCAGTTTTGGCATCGACCAATTTTAATTCTGAAGTTCTGGAGATGACCACGTCAACATCTTTCCCTTCGTTATCTTTAGTCTGGACCGTTTTAAGATCTTCAATCTCTGCTACACCATCAAACTTAACGGTTAATTTATTTTCTTCGGAAATGTTACCTGCAATACCACCCACGTGGAAGGTACGCAACGTCAATTGGGTTCCCGGCTCACCAATGGATTGTGCTGCCACAACTCCAACGGCCTCACCACGTTGAACCATTTTACCAGTCGCTAAATTACGACCGTAACATTTAGAACAAATTCCCTTTTTAGCTTCACAAGTTAAAGGAGAACGTACTTCAATAGAATCTAATGGCGATTGGCCAATACGTTTTGCAATGGCATCGTTAATATGACCACCAGCTTCTACCAATAATTCTTCAGAAACTGGATCATAAACATCATTCAATGATGTACGACCTACAATTCTAGCCTCAAGAGTTTCTATGATTTCCTCATTTTTCTTTAATGGGCTTACCTCAATACCTCTAAGTGTATCACAATCAACACTATAAACTATAACGTCTTGGGATACATCCACTAAACGACGAGTCAAATAACCAGCATCTGCCGTTTTAAGTGCTGTATCGGCAAGACCTTTACGTGCACCGTGGGTTGAGATAAAGTATTCTAAAATTGAAAGACCTTCCTTAAAGTTAGAAAGAATAGGGTTTTCAATAATCTCCCCACCACCTGCGTTAGATTTTTTAGGCTTGGCCATTAAACCACGCATTCCGGTTAACTGACGGATCTGTTCTTTAGATCCACGAGCACCAGAATCAAGCATCATAAACACCGAGTTGAATCCTTGTTGATCCTCACGGATACGCTTCATGGATAATTCGGTCAATTCAGCATTAGTTGAAGTCCAGATATCAATAACTTGATTGTAACGCTCATTATTGGTAATCAATCCCATATTATAGTTGCCCGTAATACCATCAACCAAACCATTTGCCTTATCAATCATGCTCTGTTTTTCGGATGGAATGATAATATCACCCAAACTAAAAGACAAACCACCTTGGAATGCAAACTTGTAACCTTGAGTTTTGATTTCATCCAAAAACTCGGCAGTTTCAGGCACACTGGTTGCCTTTAAAATACCGTGAATAATTTCACGAAGGGATTTTTTGGTCAATACCTCATTGATATAACCAGCAGCAGCAGGTACTTTTTCGTTGAAAAGTACTCGACCAACCGTAGTTTCTATAATTTGAGTAGTTAGCTCACCCTCTTCATTAAAAGCTTGTGTTCTAACTTTAATACCAGCGTTAAGGTCAACTTTCTTCTCGTTGTAAGCAATAGTCACTTCATCTGGAGAATAAAAAGTCAAGCCTTCACCTTTTACTTTGTAAGTATCATCGGTTACGCGCAATTTGGTCATATAATAAAGACCAAGTACCATATCCTGAGAAGGAACAGTTACTGGCGAACCATTTGCAGGATTCAAGATATTATGTGAAGCCAACATTAATAATTGGGCTTCCAAAATAGCTTCTGGTCCTAAAGGTAAATGCACCGCCATTTGGTCACCGTCAAAATCGGCGTTAAATGCTGTACATACCAAAGGGTGTAATTGAATAGCCTTCCCCTCAATCAATTTTGGTTGAAACGCTTGTATACCCAATCTGTGCAAAGTTGGCGCACGGTTTAGTAACACTGGATGTCCTTTAAGAACGTTCTCCAAAATATCCCAAACTACAGGCTCTTTGCGATCTATGATTTTCTTAGCAGATTTTACCGTTTTTACAATGCCTCTTTCAATCAATTTTCTGATGACAAATGGCTTGTAAAGTTCGGCCGCCATATCTTTTGGCAATCCGCATTCAAACAATTTCAATTCTGGTCCAACAACAATTACCGAACGTGCTGAATAATCTACACGCTTACCTAAAAGGTTTTGACGGAAACGTCCTTGTTTTCCCTTAAGCGAATCAGACAATGATTTTAATGGTCTGTTGCTATCAGTTTTTACTGCGGAAGATTTACGTGTATTGTCAAAAAGAGAATCCACAGATTCCTGTAACATACGTTTCTCGTTACGCAGAATAACCTCAGGCGCCTTGATTTCAACCAATCGCTTTAAACGATTGTTACGAATAATCACACGGCGGTATAAATCATTTAAATCTGAAGTTGCAAAACGGCCACCGTCCAATGGCACTAAAGGTCTTAATTCTGGTGGGATAATTGGCACAGCCTTCATTATCATCCACTCTGGCTTATTTTCACGATTGAGGTTAGCATCTTTAAATGCCTCAACAACCTGCAAACGTTTTAAGGCCTCAGTTTTACGTTGTTTAGAAGTTTCGGTATTTGCCTTGTGACGTAATTCGAAAGACAATTCGTTCAAATCAATTCTTGATAGAAGATCTATCAAACACTCAGCACCCATTTTTGCAATAAATTTGTTTGGATCAGTATCGTCCAAATGTCTATTTTCTTGCGGAATGGTTTCCATGATATTCAAATACTCCTCTTCGGTCAAGAAATCCAACTTCTGTAAAGGTTCTCCTTCTACATTTTTGGCATCTCCAGGTTGAATTACGACATATCTTTCATAATAGATAATCATATCCAAACGCTTGGAAGGTAACCCGAGTAAGTATCCTATTTTATTTGGTAACGATCGAAAATACCAGATGTGCGCAACTGGCACAACTAAATTGATATGACCAACGCGATCACGTCGAACTTTCTTTTCGGTTACCTCAACACCACAACGGTCACAAACAATACCTTTGTAGCGAATTCTTTTATATTTTCCACAGGCACACTCAAAATCCTTTACAGGACCAAAAATACGCTCACAGAATAAACCATCACGTTCTGGTTTATGGGTTCGATAATTTATAGTTTCTGGTTTTAAAACTTCACCCCGGGATGCTGCCAAAACAGATTCGGGAGATGCTAGGCCAATAGAAATTTTATTGAATTTCTGTACTGTGTTGTTATCTTGTCTTCTTGCCATGTTCTTATTTTTATATGGGCAGCTTGGGAGCTGCCCTTTAATTATTTTTGATTGGATTTTTCGCTCGGTAGGTACAAATCACGACTTGTCCCTACGCGATCGGAATAATGGATAAATCTATTATTCCTCCAATCTAATATCTAATCCCAATCCTTTCAATTCGTGCATTAACACATTGAAAGATTCAGGTAGTCCTGGTTCTGGCATTGGCTCGCCTTTTACGATTGCTTCGTAAGTTTTAGCCCTACCCACAACATCATCCGATTTAACGGTTAAGATTTCACGTAAAGTTGCCGAAGCGCCATAGGCCTCAAGTGCCCAAACCTCCATCTCACCAAATCGTTGTCCACCAAATTGCGCTTTACCACCTAACGGTTGTTGCGTAATTAGTGAGTACGGCCCGATGGAACGTGCGTGCATCTTATCGTCAATCATGTGACCTAGTTTAATCATGTAAATCACACCAACGGTTGCTGGTTGGTCAAAACGATCACCAGTTCCACCATCGTAAAGGTAGGTATGACCAAATCTCGGCACCCCAGCTTCATCAGTAAACTCGTTAATTTGATCTAGTGTAGCACCATCAAAAATTGGTGTTGCATAAGTACGACCTAATTTTTGGCCAGCCCAACCTAGAACAGTTTCATAGATTTGACCAATGTTCATACGAGATGGTACACCAAGTGGATTCAATACGATATCAACTGGGGTTCCATCTTCTAAGAATGGCATATCCTCCTGACGAACGATACGAGCAACAATACCTTTGTTACCGTGACGTCCCGCCATTTTATCACCAACTTTAAGTTTACGCTTTTTAGCAACATAAACCTTAGCTAATTTTATGATTCCTGCTGGTAGTTCATCACCTACAGAAATGGTAAACTTCTCACGACGCAATGATCCTTGAAGGTCATTTTCCTTGATTCTATAGTTGTGAATCAAATCTGCAACCATAGCGTTCAACTTGTCGTCAGTGGTCCAGACCCCAGAAGTTAAATGCGCATAATCATCAACAGAATTTAACATCTTGAGGGTATATTTCTTTCCTTTTGGAATGATTTCCTCCATCAAGTCATTATAGATGCCTTGAGCTGTTTTTCCATTTACCAAAGCGAATAGTTTCTCAACCAATACGTCTTGTAAATCGTCAAACTTCTTATAGTAAACATTTTCCAATGCTTCTATATCTTCTTTATCTTTTGCTCTTTTGCGCTTATCCTTTATGGCTCTTGAAAATAATTTCTTTTCAATAACAACACCATGCAAAGAAGGTGAAGCTTTCAAAGAAGCATCTTTTACATCCCCTGCTTTATCACCAAAAATGGCACGTAATAATTTTTCCTCTGGTGTTGGATCCGATTCACCTTTAGGAGTAATCTTACCTATTAAGATATCTCCTGGTTTGATTTCTGCTCCAATACGAATCATTCCGTTTTCATCAAGGTCTTTTGTAGCCTCTTCTGAAACGTTAGGAATATCATTGGTTAACTCTTCATTACCCAACTTAGTATCTCTAACTTCTAATGAATACTCATCGATGTGGATTGATGTGAAAATATCATCACGGACTACTTTTTCTGAAATTACAATGGCATCCTCAAAGTTGTAACCTTTCCATGGCATAAAAGCCACTTTCATATTACGACCTAAAGCCAGCTCTCCTGCTTCAGTAGCGTACCCTTCACAAAGTACTTGACCTTTTTTAACCTTGTCGCCTTTTGTTACAATTGGCTTTAAGTTTATGGAAGTTCCTTGGTTGGTTTTTCTAAATTTCACCAAAGGATACGTTTTCGTATCACTTTCAAAACTAACCATGGCAGCTTCCTCAGAACGCTCATATTTGATTGTTACCTCATTTGCATCTACATATTCAACAACACCATCACCTTCAGCATTTATCAATACTCTAGAATCTGAAGCTACTTGGCGCTCGAGACCTGTACCTACAATTGGTGCCTGAGGACGCAATAAAGGTACTGCTTGGCGCATCATGTTAGAGCCCATCAAAGCACGGTTGGCATCATCATGCTCCAAGAACGGAATCAATGAGGCTGAAATGGAGGCAATCTGATTTGGCGCTACGTCGGTGTAATTAACATTTACTGGATCAATCACTGGGAAATCCCCTTCCTGACGTGCAATAATTTTATCTTCTAAAATCTTACCATTTTTATCAACGTTGATGTTCGCTTGAGCAATCAACATATCTTCTTCTTCCTCCGCACTCAAGTAAACTGGCACGTTTTTAATATCAACAACTCCCTTATCAACTTTTCTGTAAGGTGTTTCAATGAATCCCATTGGATTTACTTTCGCAAATACCGATAGTGAAGAAATCAAACCAATGTTAGGTCCCTCAGGTGTTTCGATAGGACAAAGTCTGCCGTAGTGCGTATAGTGAACATCACGTACCTCAAAACCTGCTCGCTCTCTTGATAAACCACCTGGGCCTAATGCCGAAAGACGACGTTTGTGCGTAATCTCTGCCAACGGATTCGTTTGATCCATAAACTGAGATAACTGGTTAGTACCAAAGAAAGAATTAATGACCGAAGATAATGTCTTCGCATTAATCAAATCTATCGGCGTAAACACTTCGTTATCACGAACATTCATACGCTCACGAATGGTACGAGCCATTCGGGCTAAACCGACACCAAACTGAGATGATAATTGCTCGCCAACAGTTCTAACACGACGGTTAGACAAGTGATCGATATCATCAATCTCTGCTTTGGAGTTAATCAACTCAATTAAATATTTAATAATAGTAATGATATCTTCTTTGGTAAGCACTTGCTTATCCATACCGATATCTAGTCCTAATTTTTTATTCATTCTATAACGACCTACCTCGCCTAAAGAGTAACGTTGGTCACTAAAGAATAATTTATCTATAATACCACGAGCTGTCTCCTCATCGGGTGGCTCCGCATTACGAAGTTGACGATAGATGTGCTCAACAGCTTCTTTTTCGGAGTTTGTTGGATCTTTCTGTAAAGTATTATGAATAATGGCGTAATCTCCCTGTTGTGCAGTTTCCTTGTGCAACAAGATTGTTTTTACACCAGCTTCAAGAATTTCTTCAATATTGTCTTTATCAATGACAGTATCACGATCTAAAACAATCTCGTTACGCTCGATAGATACAACTTCTCCAGTATCTTCATCAACAAAATCCTCATGCCAAGTGTTCAACACACGAGCAGCAAGCTTACGGTCAATCACTTTTTTCAATCCAGATTTTGAAACCTTAACTTCTTCAGCAAGGTCAAAAATCTCTAAAATATCCTTATCGCGCTCAAAGCCGATTGCACGGAACAATGTCGTAACCGGTAACTTTTTCTTTCTATCAATGTAAGCGTACATCACTTGATTGATATCTGTAGCAAATTCTATCCAAGATCCTTTAAAAGGAATAACTCTAGCAGAATATAATTTAGTACCGTTGGCGTGGAAGGACTGACTAAAGAAAACACCAGGAGATCTATGCAATTGAGAAACTACTACTCGCTCTGCACCATTGATACAAAAGGTACCACTTGGGGTCATATAAGGAATAGTACCTAAATACACATCTTGAACAATAGTCTCAAAATCCTCATGTTCTGGATCTGTACAGTACAACTTTAACCTTGCCTTTAATGGCACGCTATAAGTCAAACCTCTTTCTATACACTCCTCAATGGAGTAGCGTGGTGGATCAATAAAATAATCCAAGAATTCCAATACAAATTGGTTACGCGTATCTGTAATTGGAAAATTTTCCATGAAGGTATTGTAGAGCCCTTCGTTTCCTCTTTCTTCTGATTTTGTCTCTAACTGGAAAAAATCCTGAAAGGATTTTATTTGAATATCCAAGAAGTCTGGATAGCCTGTTTTGTTAATAATGGAAGAGAAATTTAATCTTTCAGCTGTATTTGCTAACATCGATGAACGCGTTTTTGATTAAAAAAATAACGAGTTTATTTGTGTATTATATAAATACACAAAAGGGTTTAGGCCATTCCTAATCCCGAAAAATAACGGGAGGAAAGACCTAAACCAAAATTTGTGATATTGTTAAGCTTACTTAAGCTCAACCTCTGCACCTGCTTCTTCTAACTGAGCTTTAAGTGCTTCTGCTTCGTCTTTGGCAACACCTTCCTTAATTGGAGATGGAGCTTCATCAACTAAACCTTTTGCTTCTTTTAATCCTAGACCAGTTAATTCCTTAACTAATTTTACAACTGCAAGTTTAGATCCACCTGCGGCTTTAAGGATTACGTCAAATTCGGTTTGCTCTTCAGCAGCTTCGCCACCTCCAGCAGCAGGACCTGCCATTGCTACTGCAGCAGCAGCTGGTTCAATACCGTATTCGTCTTTTAAAATTGTTGCTAATTCGTTTACTTCTTTTACAGTTAAATTAACTAATTGTTCTGCAAAGTCTTTTAAATCTGCCATTGTTCTACCGTTTTAATAATTTTTAAAAATATAATTGTTTAAGTGCGTACTTAGTTTGCTTATCCTTCTTTTTCGGATAAGGTTTTGATAATTCCCGCTAATTTACCTCCACTTGATTTAAGTGCAGAAATAACGTTTTTAGCTGGAGATTGTAATAAGCCGATGATATCGCCGATAACTTCTTCTTTCGATTTGATATCTACTAACAAATCCAATTGCTCATCACCAATATAAATTGCCTCTTCAATAAAAGCTCCTTTAAGCAAAGGCTTATCAGATTTTTTACGGAAGTTCTTTATTACTTTGGCTGGTGCATTACCAGTTTCAGAATACATTACTGAAGTGTTACCTTTTAATACTGAAGGTAAATCACCGAAATCTTTTTCCGAAGCCTCCATGGCTTTAGACAATAATGTATTTTTAACTACGCTCAACTGCACTTTTGCTTTGAAGCAAGCGCGTCGTAGGTCTGAAGTGTTTCCTGCATTTAACCCAGATATATCCGCTAGATATATGTTAGGATTATCTGCTAGTTGGGCAGTCAACTCTTCAATTACTTTTGATTTTTCTTCTCTTGTCATAATATAAAAGTTTGTCTGCTTAACTTAATTTAGGATCGACCGCGATACTAGGGCTCATTGTACTGGACATGAAAACACTTCTCATGTAAATTCCCTTTGCTGCGGTAGGTCTTAATTTATTCAAAGTTGATAATAATTCTTTTGCATTTTCCTGCAACTTATCGGCGGAAAAGGATGCCTTACCAATTGGAGCGTGAACAATACCCGTTTTATCAACCCTGAAATCGATTTTACCTGCTTTTACTTCTGCAACCGCCTTGGCCACATCCATTGTTACAGTTCCCGTCTTAGGATTAGGCATTAAACCTCTCGGCCCTAAAACTCGACCTAAAGGGCCTAGTTTACCCATTATAGCTGGCATTGTTACGATAACGTCAACGTCTGTCCAACCTCCTTTTATTTTTTCAAGATACTCGTCCAAACCAACGTAGTCTGCGCCAGCTGCTTTAGCTTCCTCCTCTTTATCTGGAGTTACCAATGCCAAGACTTTCATGTCCTTACCAGTTCCATGTGGAAGTGATACAACACCTCTCACCATTTGATTAGCTTTACGTGGGTCAACGCCCAATCTTACTGCCAAATCAACGGATGCGTCAAATTTAGTATAAGTTATATCCTTTAATAGTGCGGTAGCTTCTTCAAGAGAATATAACTTATTCTTCTCTACTTTAGCTCTCGCGTCTTTTTGTTTTTTTGTTATTGCCATTTCAAAAATTTTTAGTTAGGAGCTTCTCCACCTCTAACAGTGATTCCCATTGATCTTGCAGTTCCGGCAACCATTTTCATGGCTGACCCTACATTAAATGCATTTAAATCTTGCATTTTGTCTTCTGCGATAGCTTTCACTTGGTCCCAAGTTACTTTTGCTACTTTTTTTCTGTTCGGTTCTCCAGATCCCTTTTTTACTTTGGCCGCTTCTAATAATTGTACTGCAGCCGGAGGTGTTTTAATAACGAAATCGAAAGACTTATCCTTAAACACAGAAATCACGACCGGAAGCACTTTCCCTGCTTTGTCTTGAGTTCTGGCATTGAATTGCTTACAGAATTCCATTATATTCACTCCAGCAGCACCTAAAGCGGGTCCAACCGGTGGCGACGGATTCGCAGCACCTCCCCGAACTTGTAACTTAACTACTTTACTTATTTCTTTTGCCATTTTAATAGTTTTGATTTTGCATAGCTCTTTAAATTTGAAGCAAAGAGATATGCGCTCTATGTATGTAACAATTATTAAACTTTATCTACTTGCATATAGCTGAGCTCTAATGGTGTTTTTCTTCCGAAAATCTTTACCATAACCTCAAGCTTACGCTTATCTTCATTTATCTTTTCAACTGTACCATCAAACCCGTTAAATGGACCGTCTATCACCTTGATTGTTTCACCGATAGTGTAAGGAATAGATGCATTGGCATCGGCATCAACGGTTAACTCATCTACCTTACCTAACATCCTGTTAACTTCTGACTGTCTTAATGGCACCGGATCTCCACCTTTAGTTTCACCCAAAAAACCAATTACATTAGTAATAGATTTTATAATGTGAGGTATCTCACCACTCAAATTTGCCTGAATCATAATATAACCAGGAAAATAAGTGCGTTCTTTATTTATCTTTTTCCCATTTCTAATCTGGATAACCTTTTCTGTAGGCACTA
This sequence comes from uncultured Flavobacteriaceae bacterium, assembly GCA_963803715.1. Lineage (GTDB taxonomy): Bacteria > Bacteroidota > Bacteroidia > Flavobacteriales > Flavobacteriaceae > Psychroserpens. Next base: position 411,332 of record CAWDOF010000005.1, on the reverse strand, counting down.
AAACCTGATCGATAAAATCCTCAAGTCCTAATCTTGTAATCTCATTTTCGATATAGGCCTTGATTTTATTCTCTTGACCACTTACCGCTCGGACGACGTACCACTTTTTATTTATATTAGTCTCAGACATTGTCTAGAAATCTTTTTTGAAATTATTACATCAAATTGAAATACGCCTTGATCACCCTGCTAAAAACGGTATCAACACCCCAAATAGCTAAAGAAAATATGATGGAAAAAACTGCCACCAAAATCGTTAGGCTCTGTGCTTCTTGCCATGTTGGCCAAGTCACGTTGTTTTTCAACTCCCCAAATGATTCTTTGATATAATTTGCTAATCCAGCCATTTTATAAAGTTTTATTTGATATAACCGATACTATCGGTTCTTAAAATATTCATACTTTGACCTCGCTCCGTATAAACTCGCTGTAAGACTCTTTCTATTTATACAAAAAAAGTTCTCTTGTTTTTAATTTTTATTGCACGGGTTGAGAGACTCGAACTCACGACACCTGGTTTTGGAGACCAGTGCTCTACCAACTGAGCTAAACCCGTATTACCAACTCAACTCCTGCTTTCAAAAGTTTGAGTTTTTTATTGAGGAAAGCACTCATCCATAAACCGCCAATGGCGAAATGTAAGTTGAGTTCTGCCTGTTCAGCAGGTAAACCTTTAATAAAAGTCAAGGCATCATGCTTAAAAGCATGACACCTTAACATAATTTATACACTAAATACTTAGTCTAAAATCTCAGTAACTTGTCCAGCACCTACAGTTCTACCACCCTCACGGATTGCGAAACGTAAACCAACATTCATTGCAATTGGCTGAATTAATTCTACTGTAATAGTAAGGTTATCACCTGGCATTACCATTTCAACACCATCAGGAAGCGCAATGTTTCCAGTTACGTCAGTTGTTCTAACGTAAAATTGTGGACGGTAGTTATTATGGAATGGTGTATGACGACCACCTTCTTCTTTTTTAAGTATGTAAACCTCAGCTTTAAATTTAGCGTGTGGAGTTACAGAGCCTGGCTTACAAATAACCATACCTCTAGAGATTTGAGATTTCTCAATTCCTCTTAGTAGGATACCTGCATTATCTCCAGCTTCTCCTCTATCAAGAATTTGACGAAACATTTCAATACCTGTAACAGTAGATGTTAACTTTGCAGCACCCATACCGATAATTTCAACAGGATCACCAGTTTTAGCAATACCAGTTTCAATACGTCCAGTTGCAACAGTTCCACGACCAGTAATTGAGAATACATCTTCAATAGGCATTAAGAAAGGCTTATCAACCTCACGTGTTGGCTCTTCAATCCAGCTATCAACAGACTCCATCAATTCCAATACCGTATCTACCCATTTTTGCTCACCGTTAAGTGCACCTAAAGCAGAACCAGCAATTACAGGACCGTTATCTCCATCATACTCGTAAAAAGATAAAAGATCTCTAATCTCCATTTCAACTAATTCCAACAACTCTTCATCATCAACCATATCCACTTTATTCATGAATACAACTATACGAGGTATTCCTACCTGACGTCCTAATAGGATGTGCTCACGTGTTTGTGGCATAGGACCATCTGTTGCGGCAACAACTAAAATAGCGCCATCCATCTGAGCAGCACCTGTAACCATGTTTTTTACGTAATCCGCGTGACCAGGACAGTCAACATGGGCGTAATGACGATTTGCAGTCGCATATTCTACGTGAGACGTATTAATTGTTATACCTCTTTCTTTTTCTTCTGGTGCGTTATCAATTTGATCAAATGATCTTGCTTCAGAAAAACCTGCATCAGCTAATACTTTAGTAATAGCAGCAGTTAAAGTTGTTTTACCGTGATCTACGTGTCCAATTGTACCAATGTTTAAGTGTGGTTTTGAACGATCGAAAGTTGCCTTTGCCATGTTTATTTATTTATTCTTAATTATTATTAATGTTCAATTTTAATTCTTTTCAGAAAAGAGCCAATGACGAGAATTGAACTCGTGACCTCTTCCTTACCAAGGAAACGCTCTACCCCTGAGCTACACCGGCTTATTGGTTACAGGTTAAAAGATTAGGATTCAAGATTTAAGATTAAATCCTTTGACTTTTTATTCTGAGCGGACAGCATTTTTTAAATACTTAAATCCAATTTTTTTAGCTAAACATCACGATTTTGACGTGACAGCATTAAGCTTGAGCGAAAGACCGGGTTCGAACCGGCGACATTCAGCTTGGAAGGCTGACGCTCTACCAACTGAGCTACTTTCGCATTATTTTGAAAGATTATTATCTTTCTTGGTTTTCAATATGTAATGAACTTTTCAATCTAAACCCATATCCTAAATTAAAGTTATGGGATTTCAGATTACCACTTACGTGGAAAATTTAGTGGGGAGAACAGGATTCGAACCTGTGAAGACGTAGTCAGCAGATTTACAGTCTGCCCTCGTTGGCCGCTTGAGTATCTCCCCAATTTGATTCAAAATTTCAATTCTCAAAAAAACTAGATTAAAAAATAGTTCTTTTTTGAGCCGATGGAGGGACTCGAACCCACGACCTGCTGATTACAAATCAGCTGCTCTAGCCAGCTGAGCTACATCGGCTTTTGACCTCTTTTGACGCACAAAAAAAGTCCGCTATTTCTAACGGACTGCAAATGTAAAGATTTATTTATGTATTCAAAACATTTTTTGGAAAATTTTACTATAAGTGTGCTCTCAATTTCTCTTTTCGTTTTTTTAACTGTCTTTGTAGTGATGAAATTGCTATATCTGCACCCTCCTCAAAAGTTTTACATTGTTTTTTAACTATAAAACTATCCCCGGGCACCTCTAATCGGGCTTCAAATATTTTGTTTTCCCTATCACTTGTGTTTTCAACCTTTAAAAAAACGTCTGATTGGATGACTTTGTCATAAAACTGATCTAACTTATCCATACGCTTTTGTATGAAATCGATTAACTTCTTATCGGCGTTAAAATTTACAGCTTGTGTGTTTACTTTCATAATTTTTAATTTATCTGGTTAGACACTATTGTTTTTCGCTTCTTGGATGTGCGCTGGCATAAACCTTTTTTAATTCAGCAATACTATTGTGCGTGTACACTTGAGTTGCTGCCAAACTAGAATGTCCTAAAAGCTCTTTTACTGCATTGAGATTTGCGCCCTGATTTAGCAAATGAGTCGCAAAGGTGTGCCTTAAAATATGCGGACTCGTTTTTACCTTGGCAGAAACTTTACTAAAGTAGTTATTAATAATTCTGTAAACAAGGTTTTCGTAAATTTTAACCCCGTTTTTTGTCAACAAAAGATGGCGTTCATCTTTAATAGTCCCTAAATCATTCCGTACTGGCAAATAATCTCCAATTGTCTTAATTACAGAAGGTAATAAAGGTATTATGCGCTCTTTGTTTCGTTTTCCTAAAACTTTAATTGTCGAATTTCCAACATCGATATCTTCCAATTTTAAGTTTATCATCTCTATACGCCTAATACCGGTCGCATAGAACAGTTCAATTATCAATCGGTTTCGCAGACCTTCAAAATCATTTTTTTCGTTTAATAATTCAAGCGCTGAAATCATTTCTTTTTCTGAAAATGGGACTTGTACGTTTCTACTTGTCTTTAAAACTTTGTGTTTAGCCAAAGGATTAATCTTTAGATCACCAACCTTCATAAGAAATTTATAATAGGAATTTAGTGAAGACATTTTCCTATTGACGCTTCGGTTGGAAAGTCCGCTCTCAACTAATTTAATGATCCATGTCCTTATTTGTGAATAGTGAATTAGACCCAGATCGCTTTCACCATATTCGGAATCAATGAATTTCACAAATTGGCTTAAGTCACTTTTATAAGACTTTAAAGTCAGGCTCGAATAATTTTTTTCTAGCAGTAAATAATCGGAAAAGGCTTCTAGGGACATTGCTTTTATTTATCTCAATCTACAAATTACGAAGTTTAGAATAAAAGACGATTATAAAAATCTCTTTTATACAAAATAGATAAAGTAATAGCCTGTATCCTTTGGGTTTTAAATACGAATTGTGTAATTCAAGTAGAGAAACATTCACAAAAAAATCCCGCTATTTCTAGCGGGATTAGTAATGTTATCAATTTGAAACTATAGCGCTTCTTGGTCTCTTAAACCTTGAACATATTGTGCTTTCTGAAGTTGAACCCTTTTTACAATAGAGGGTTTGGTAAATTCCTTGCGAGAGCTCAAAGAACGTTTTACGCCAGTTTTATCAAACTTTCGCTTGTAACGCTTTAACGCTCGGTCTATATTTTCTCCTGATTTTATTGGTATTATTAACATAGAATCTTAACCTCCTCTCTTTTATAATTTTTAAGATTGCAAATATAGAATGAAATTTAATTTTTCAAAACAAAAATCTTCTTTTTTGAAATACTACATGGCTCGTAAAAATAAGTTTTCTTACTGTTTGAACAACGAAGCCCTTTTGCTCAAGTCTCGAATAAGCTGTTCGTCTTCCTCACTTTCCAAAAGAATATTATAATTTTTCCAGAAATCGGCATTGTAAGGTTTTGGAGAGAAAATATCATCATCCCAAGTGGTTTGTAATGCCATATTGATTTTTTGCTTATCTAGTATAATTTCAGAAAACAGAATTTCTTGAACCGTGTAATAATACCTTTGCTGTTTATTGTAAAACTCCTCTTCCTCCTTCGAAACCTTTACTGCTGATGGTTTTAGACCCGTATTTACAAGTTTGGGGGTTTCGTAATACATGTAATTGGGATACATTTTATTGTCATATTCCATATAAGTAATGACCAATTTATGGTTCACCTCTGTATCGAACAAACGCTTACTTCTCACTTTTTGAGCGGGAGATGCGGCTTTTAATTCATATTCAATTTTTTTAATTGCATAATTATCATAATATATATAGAGCCAACCACTTGCTTCATATCCTTCATTGAAAATGCCTTGGGTATCAAGCCCAACAAATTCTTTTCCCTTGACTATTTTAATCTTGTATATTTTTCGGTCATTATCCACCAAAATAGTATCTAAACTAAAAAGATGTTTGTTCAACATATCTTCACCAAACAAAGCTTTTGAGTTTTGAGCGTTGCGTACTAAGTTCAATTTGCCTTGGAATAAGTTGTCAAGACCGTTAAAACGATCATCATTCCACTTAATGGATTCTACGAGTTCTTTTTTAGTGAGTTGACTTCTTTTGACGTCCTTAGGTTTTAAATCGCGTCGGTTAGTGGTTTGCTTTTTGAACGACACGTAAGAGAAAATACTATCCACGTCACGCAGGTCATAACTCTTTCGGTTTTGCTCCACATTAATTTTTAAATGTTTTGAACTATCTGAACCATAACCAGAATCATAAACCGTGATGGCGCTTTCAATAAGCCATTTAAATTCGAGTTTATTACGCTCTTTGTGCCTTAGAAATCCTTTTTGTATATACGATGAATCTGGTAGATTATCGGGAAGTTTCTCTATCGCTTTCAAAACGATATCATTACCCGTTTTAGGACGGGTTTCTGCGATTAAAACAATCTCATCTAAAGATGCAACATCTTCCTCTAAAAAAATCTCAAAAGAATTGTCAAATTCATTAACCGGCACTTTGAAACTTTTATAGCCAATAGATGATACTACAAGGGTATCATTAGCATAATCTTCTGAAACTTGAAGTACAAATTTACCATCGGCGTTACTTACGGTACCTGTAGTGGTTTGCTTTACGTAAATACTTGCACTCTCTATGGGTACCATCGTAGAAAAATCGACAATCTTGTTTTTCAGTTCAATTTGGGAAAAACTGAAAAATGTTGAAAGACAAAATATTCCACAAATTATTTTTTTCATTATAGTAGGTTTTATTTGAATCTAATTATATCACTGGTTTATAATCCCTTATAAAAATCTTCATTTTGGCCATAAACTTTGGGTATTTTCGCGAAAACAAAAATCTTAAGCTTACGTCGCCGGTTTGTAATCCTTTTGGTCAATTATCATTTTGGCAATAATCCTTGGGTATTTTCGCCAAAACGAAAATCTTAAGCTTACGTCGCCGGTTTGTAATCCTTTTGGTCAATTATCATTTTGGCGATAATCTTTGAGTATTTTCGCCAAAACAAAAATCTTAAGCTTACGTCGCCGGTTTATAATCCTTTTGGTCAATTATCATTTTGGCGATAATCTCTCTAAGGATTTCAGAGGTTCCTCCTCCAATTGGGCCTAATCTGCTGTCTCTTGACAACCTTGCCAAGGGATATTCTTCCATATAACCGTAACCACCCAAAAACTGAAGACATTGATAAATAACCTCATCTGCCATTTTAGTACATTGCAGCTTGGACATGGTGGCCTCTTTAACTACGTATTCACCCTTGTTTAATCTATTGGCAACGGAATAATTAAATTCCTTACACATTTCCATTTCTGTATAAAGATCTGCCATCTTATGACGTAAGGCCTGAAACTTATCTATGGTTCTACCAAAAGCTTCCCGGGTTTTCATATACTCCAAAGCATAATCCAGGGCAAACTCTGCACGTGCGTGCGCATTGATACCCATAATTAAACGCTCTAGTGCAAAATGCTGCATGATGTAAGGAAAACCCATGTTTTCCTCGCCCATCAAATTTGATGCGGGAATTGTGACATTATCAAAAGCGATTTCCGCGGTATCTGAAGCTCGCCATCCCAGCTTATCCAGTTTTGTTGCCGAAATGCCCTTGGTGTCCCGATCCATAATAAAAATGCTCATCCCCTTATTGCCTAACTCTGGACTGGTCTTAGCGGCGACAACTAAATAGTCGCTATATACTCCATTGGTGATAAAGGTCTTTGACCCATTGATTACATAAGTATCGTCTTTTTTGACTGCAGTTGTTCTCAACCCCGCAACATCACTTCCTCCAAAGGGCTCAGTTATGCACAAACAGCCAATTTTTTCTCCTTTAATACTCGGGACTAAATATTTTTTCTTGATAGCGTCGTTGCCTTCTTTATTAACATGGGTCATTGCCAGATAAGCATGAGCCCAGATGGCTGCGGCAAAACCTCCAGAATTTATCTTTTGAAGTTCTTCCAAAAGTATGACCGTGTAAAAAAGGTCTAAATCCAAACCGCCGTATTCCTCTGGATAATTAAGGCCGAAAAATCCCATCTCCCCAAATTTCTTCCAAATAAACCGTTCGATTTGACCGGTCTTCTCCCATTTTTCGATGTGTGGGACGACTTCCTTTTGTAAAAAATCTTTTAAACTCTCCCTAAATAATTGATGTTCTTCGGTGAAGTACATACTGTTCATATCTTACAATTTTTTTCTCAACGTCGCTTGTTTTAAGAGCTTGAGCTGAATTATTCTAAGAACAAATATAACGCTATTATCTCGATTTTATCGAGTGGAAATCCCTTAACTTTCTCTAGTTCATCCAATGAAATAAAGCCCTCGCGCAAAGTTCTTGCCTCAATAATATTATAGGCGATTTCATAATCGATGTGTTGAATATTTACTAATTGGTCTGCGGTAGCAATATTGAGATTTAGCTTTACAATAGGTTTTGCAGTTTTAACCGTAAATTCATTAAGTAGGCGTTCAATCACTTCGGGCGAGAGCCCATAAACTTCTTTAATCTGAACATCTGCTGCAAAACTACCACCGATTTTTCTCCGATAATCAACGATGCGCTGTGAGAGTTTTTCGCCAATACCATTTACTTTTCTCAATTGGGAAATAGTTGCCGTGTTTAAATCTACTTTCTGCTCAAAGGTTTTGGGCGTATTACTATTTGTATAGGCGTAGCTGTTTTTAGGTTTTGGATTTGTTACCCAATCCGGAAATTTAAAATAAGGTGAGATTTTTTCTAAAAGCGAATCTGATACTTTGGTAACCTTCTGAAAATCTTTTGCAGAATTGACCCATTGGTTTTTGCTTCGGAAGTTATGTAATCTATCAATTTCAGAATTGGTCATTCCTAAAGTATAACCCTTATAGTCTGTAATATAATTTGGGTTGAACGGATAAATTTTTGGTTTGGATGCTTCAATTTTTGCTAGGCTTAATGAATCAACTTCTGCCTGAAATTGTTTTAATTGTTGTGCATCAATAACAACATTTTCCGAAGAGAAATCGAATAAAAAATAAAAGCAATTGACGGCAAACACAACTAATAACAATAAAAAAATCCCACTCCTTTGTTTTCTTGTAAACTGGAAGTGGGATTTCATTACATTGTTTTTAGTTATAATTTATCTGTCAAATCTTCAGCGCCATCTTCAATGGCATCCTGTTTTAGATTAATGGCGTTGTAGTATTTCTTCAATTCTTTATTGATAATTGGCGATAATATAACGACACCAATTATATTAGGCACCACCATTGCAAAAATCATGGCATCTGAGAAGTTGATTACAGCACCTAAGCTTATAGATGCTCCAACAACTACGAAAAACAAGAATAATATCTTATAGATTAAATCTGTAATCTTTCCTTTTCCGAAGAGAAAAATCCAACCTTGCATCCCATAATAAGACCATGAAATCATTGTTGAAAATGCGAACATTATAACCGCAATGGTCAAGACAATGGAGAAGTGCGGAATAACCGAATCAAATGCTTGAGCTGTAATTTCAACACCTTCGGTGATTTCTGTGCCGTACTCCATAAACGACCCGTCAAAATTGGTAATTACGATAACCAAAGCAGTCATTGTACAAATCACAACCGTATCTACGAAAGGCTCTAAAAGCGCCACTATCCCTTCGCTCGCAGGATATTTTGTTCTAACCGCAGAATGAGCAATCGCTGCCGACCCTACACCGGCCTCATTTGAAAACGCTCCTCTACGAATCCCTTGAATCATTACACCTACAAGGCCACCTGCAATCCCCAATCCTGAAAATGCCCCATGATAGATTAAAGCAAATGCATCATCAATCAAAGTAAAATTAGCACCTAAAATAATTAAAGCCGCAAGAACATATACACCCGCCATAAAAGGTACGATTTTTTCAGTAACCTTAGCAATACGCTTGATGCCCCCAATAATAACGATAGCAACTAGCACAGCCATAACCAGACCAAAATATAAACCGGCGTTTCCACCTTCAAGATCAAATAGCTTTACAAATTGTGCAGCCGCTTGATTGGCTTGAAACATATTTCCACCCCCAAAGGAGCCACCAATAACAAAAATGGCAAATAAAACGGCTAGGAATTTCCCAAAACCGCCCATACCTTTAGATTTTAAACCTTTGGTCAAATAATACATTGGCCCACCGTAAACAGTACCATCTTCACCTACATCTCTGTATTTTACGCCTAATGTACATTCTGCGAATTTTGAAGCCATGCCCAAAAGACCGGCAACAATCATCCAAAAAGTAGCCCCAGGTCCACCAATGGATAAGGCAACGGCGACACCAGCAATGTTACCCAAACCAACCGTTGCCGACAAGGCCGCAGTTAAAGCTTGAAAATGGGACACTTCTCCATCGGCACTCTCATCTCTAATGGTTTCAATTATATCTTCGCCTTCATTTGGAGTCTGATCACCATACAGCGTATCTGCACCATGTTTTTCAATATCTTCATATTGACCTCTTACAACTTTTATTGCCGTTCTAAAGCCAGTAATATTTATAAATCTGAAATATATGGTGAAAAATAATGCACCTCCAATAAGAACAATTAGTACCCACGGAATTTGATACGTATCTGAAAATGGGATTTCATAAAAAATCAAATCAACGAACCAACCCGTATAGTCTTTAAAAAGGCGGTCTATTTTTTCTGAGGTAGTCTCTTGGGCAAACGTAACCAATGGTAAAAAAACAGTTAAAAGCAGGAGAAGAGATTTCTTCATTTTGGAAGTTATTAGTTTAGTTAGTTATGTTAATTTTTCATAAAGCTGACAAGATGCTAAAAAAAAATGATACTATAAAGATTCACTTGTTAAAAAGAATTCCTCTCACTATATATCGTAGAGCGAATTTAGTTTACGGATCTGCTCTGGCCTTCCCAATACAATTATCTTGGAAGCTGGTACCAAACGCTGGTCTGCTTCCGGATTTACTACATAATCTCCTTCCCCATCTTTAAAGCCGATAACCGTACAGCCTGTTTTGCGACGAAGATCTAAATCTTTGATTGTTTTTATTTCCGAAGTGTTGTAAAGTTTCTCTATTGAAATTTCCTCAATGTTGATATTGGATTTACCTACAATTGAAAGGTTATCAATAAACTCAATTAAATCGGGAACCACTACCAGAGACGCCATGTGATCGCCTCCTATCCGATCTGGTAAAATCACGTTATTTGCCCCTGCGAGTTTTAATTTTTGATAAGACGTTTCCTGAGATGCTCGGCTTATAATTGTTAGTGATGCATTAATTTGACGGGCAGAAAGTACCACAAATAAATTATCGGCATCATTAGGAAGTGCACAAATGAGCGTACTGGCGCGTTCTATCCCAGCTTGAAATAGGGTTTCATCTTCGTTTGCATTGCCAAAAACAAATGGAATATCATCGGATTGAAACTTATCCATAACCTCCTGATCTTTTTCAATTATCACAAAGGGCTTATTGTAAGCTAAAAGTTTAATTGCAGCTTGTTTACCATTTCTTCCGTAGCCACAAATAATAATATGGTCAGAAAAACCATCGATTTTCTTTTGCATTTTTTTCTGTTTAAGTTCCTCAATATTATTTTTACTTAGGATGTATTCGGTTATTACCGTAATAGCATATCCCAAGATAACGACACTGGCCAAAATTAAAAATATGGTAAAAATCTTTGCTTGATTATCCAGCGGTTCTACCTCACCAAAGCCGACAGTTGTTATAGTTATAACCGTCATATAAAAAGCATCTACCCAACTATAATCTGACATAAATCTAAAGCCCAACACCCCAGTAAAGAGCATAATGACTAATAGAGAAATGGCGGTATAGATTTTTACCCTGAAAAATTTTACTAATGGATTCATAGTTTAAAGGTCAAAGACCGAGCTGCGTTTTGTATAAATGATATCCTTGATGCGCATCCAAAAGGCAAAAAACAGATAGAGTGCAAAGCCGAATCCCAATGTGGCAAATGTAAGATACATAAATGACGTCCGTACAATCTTTGCCCTAATACCCAATCTATCTGCAATACGCTGACAAACATAATAGCCCCGTTCTTGGAAATAATATAGAATTTTATAAAACCACTTCATACCGCAATTTAGCATTTAGATTACTGCTTTGAAAACTTATTTGCCCAAAAGTGAATTTCCTATAGCACACTGCAGGCAGCGGTTTTTTGAACAATATTCTATTTTTAACTGGATGAGCGCCTGAGATTCTAAAGCTGACTTTGAAATTGGACTTAGCGCAGTGAATTTTTCGGTTATTTTATTTTTTTCTGCATCTATCTCCTCTGCAATTTCAGAGATTTTATCGCCAGTATCCATTCCATTCTTTTTAGCGTGGCAAAATTTAATTGGCAAAATGGTATTGATCAACAATAAATCTACAAATGATCTGGTCAATCTTTTCTCTGAAAACTTGGACACCTTATCAAAAGTATAGTGTGATTTCCAAAATTCTGAAGTACCTACTTGAAACACCTCGTAAAAATCAGCTACATGATTTATCTTGATTATTTTTGAAAAAAGGTTCTGTTCTTTGTGGTATAAATTTGCCAATTGAGACAATCTTATGGTCGGAAAATTTGGCGGACGTAATCTAAAAAATTGTAATGGAGCTACATTAGAGTTTTCTAGCTGAAATTTCTGTTTTAAAAATTCGTAGTCTTGCCGTAGTTGGTTTTGATACTCGTTTTCATTCTCATTGTTCAAAAGCCAACATTGTCCAAAAAACAGTGCTTCTAAATGTTTGAGGTTGGGCTGTGTCTTTCTTAAGACGGAAAAATCAAAAGACTTCGCCATGCTCAAAAACCCATCGCCATTAACCTTTGAACCAAAGTTTTTGGCCAACATTTTAAATAGCACAGCTTCCCAATCGTTTTTAGATGTTTTCAATAAATCCTCGACCTCTCTAGATTTTCGTTCCAAACGTTCAATAAATAAACGCTGGAGCCAATTGGTTACGATAAAAGGGTCGACTTCGGCAAAATCAGTTTCACAATTGATCCATTTGTTTGATTTTGTAAATAGCCTATTATAGTTCTCGATTACGTTCTGGTTTATATAATCCTTTAACTCCAGCGTTGGTATGACTGAATTGTCCTTTCTGAAAATATCGAAATCGTGCTCAAATACCACATGAAGAATTACATTGTCATAAGCTAAATCGGTTTCATGGTGGTGGGCATACCAATCACTTGATTTAAGATGGATTTCTAAATTACCGGCCCAAATCTGATTTCCGATTTTGAGTTGTGCATTGAAAAAATCTGGCCCCGAATTATGATTATGTTGCCCCACGGAAATTATTTGAACAACTTCGTTTTTGGTAGTTCTTAAATTGAGAACATCCAATTTTTTGTATTTCCAGATATGGTGCAGTACATCTTCTTGCATTGTTAAATTTAAGGAAAAGTTTAAGATGTCCAGAAAACAGGTTTAACTTAACTTTTACATCTTGGCACTATTCCCTTTTGTATATTTAAAATAAACTATGAAATCTATATTCTTACTTATCATTAATCTTAATATTTTCAACCATGACTATTTTTAACTTCAGCAGAAACAGTGACATTTCTAACTGGGAAATTGAAGATGATGTCGTAATGGGCGGACGCTCAAACGGGCATTTTAAATTGAATGAAAATGGTCACGGCGAATTTAGCGGAAGAATTTCCTTAGAAAATAATGGAGGGTTCTCATCTATTCAATATAATTTAGAACCTGTGAAGGTCAGTCAATATTCTAAAGCGATTTTGAGAATAAAAGGCGATGGGAAAACCTACCAATTCCGAATTAAAAGTAACATGGACGAAAAAGCGTCCTATGTCTATGACTTTAAAACTACCGAAGATTGGATGACCGTTGAAGTCCCTTTTGCCGAAATGATACCACAATACAGAGGTCGAAAATTAAATCTACCTAACTACCAAGGAGAAACCATGAGTCAAGTGAGATTTTTAATTGGAAACAAAAAAGAAGAAAATTTTAAATTACTTATTGACAAGATTGAACTTGAATAATACCCCTGACGCAGAATATTGTTCTCAATTTAAGATATTGCCTTGCCCTCCTTTTTGATTTCGATACCGTAAATAAATTAGATTTTATTATTTAATCCCAGATATCGTTTAACAATTATAATCTCGGATTTCCTATTGCTATTCTAATACTGGGTAATGAAAACTCTACCCTACTCAATATACCCTTTCTCACGCATCCATTCGTTATTGAACATCTTACCTACATAACGGCTCCCGTGGTCGTGAAAGAGCACAACTACAACATCATCTTTTGTAAAATGCTCTTTTAATTGGAGTACTCCCTTAATTGCAGCTCCTGCGCTGTTGCCTAAAAACATGCCTTCCTCCTTTGCCAATCGCTGGGTGTAAACCGCTGCATCCTTATCGGTCACTTTTGTAAAGCCATCGATAACATCAAATCTAACGTTCAATGGTAGGATATCTTCCCCGATACCCTCAGTTACGTATGGGTAAATTTCCTTTTCATCAAATATTCCCGTTTCATGGTACTTTTTAAAAACAGATCCGTAGGTGTCAACGCCCCAAATTTTTACGTTGGGGTTTTTCATCTTTAAATAACTACCTACTCCAGAAATTGTACCTCCAGTACCAACACCGACTACAAAATGGGTAATCTTGCCGTCGGTCTGTTCCCAAATTTCTGGTCCGGTACTTTGAAAATGAGCTTTACAGTTACTAGGATTATCGTATTGGTTCACGTACCAAGAATTTGGTGTTTCCTCACCCAATCTTTTAGACACTGAATAATAACTTCTCTCATCTGTTGGTGCCACATCCGTTGGGCAAACTACGACTTCTGCCCCAACTGCTCGAAGAATATCCATTTTTTCCTTTGACTGTTTATCACTCATTACAAAAATACATTTGTAACCTTTAACAATGGCGGCCAATGCTAAGCCCATCCCTGTGTTTCCGCTGGTGCCCTCGATAATAGTACCGCCTGGCTGCAATCTTCCGTCGGCTTCAGCATCTTCTATCATGGTCAAAGCCATACGATCCTTGACCGAATTTCCAGGATTAAAAGTTTCATATTTTGAAAGGACCAAGCACGGTAAATCCTTAGTCAAGTTATTAATCTTTATCAAAGGCGTATTACCAATGGTCTCCAATATATTTTCTGCGTAGGTCATCTTCTTAATTGTATTTTTCTCAACTGAAATATCTAGTTGAAATTGCTGTTACAAAAATACTTAAAACCTAAAGTATGAAGAATAAAATATAGGTTTTTTAAAGTTTACTCTTTTAGAACTTGCAGAAAAACAAAGGCTCTAGACAATGTGAAAACTAATCAAAGCGCATCGCCTTAACAGGAGAAATTTTTGTGATAATGTATGATGGAATCAGCATCATTAATAAACAAGCTACAAAAGTCCCTAAGTTAAGAAGCAAAATATAATCTAACCCAATATGGACCGGTATTACAGAAACATAGTATTGCTCTGGATCAGGAAATTTTAAAACCTCAAAAAATTGCTGCCCAAAAAGTAACAACAAACCAATAATATTTCCCCAGAGCAGACCCAAGCCGATAAGATACATAGCGTTGATCAGAAATATTTTTCTAATGCTCCAATTGACACTACCCAAGGCTTTGAGAACACCTATCATTTGAGTACGTTCTAAAATTAAGACTAGTAAAGCTGTAATCATATTTATGCCTGCAACAATAATCATAATGGCGATAATACCGTAGGTATTGTTATCAAAAATCTTAATCCATTCGAAGGTAGTATAGAATTTTTCCTCGATAGTTTGAGTGTTCAATAAAGGAGGGATAACGTTTCTAATTTCAGATTCCTTGACCTTCAAATTACCGAAATCGTTCAAAAATATTTCAAAATTACCAATCTGGTCATCTTTCCATTTATTCATACGCTTTATATGAGCAATATCTCCAAGTATAAAAGTCTTATCAATTTCCTGAAAACCGGAATTAAAAATTCCAACGATTTTAAATTGGCGTTGAAACGGAATTTCATCTACGCTTTCCTTAGCAAAAACAGTTTGAAATTTGTCTCCAAGTTTAAATTGAAGTCTATTTGCCAAATAGCTTGAAATCAGTACATCATTACTAATACCTTCGGAATAATTTGGGACTTTTCCCTCAACCAAAAAATTCTCGACGTAACTCCAATCATAATCTATACCCGCACCTTTTAGAACAATACCTTCAAAATCAGTCTCGGTTCTTATGACTCCAAATTTGGTTGCAACACCTTGAATATGTTTTATACCTTCCACTGCAGTAAACTGCGGATAGAAATTCTGCTTGTTAGAAATTGGTTCTATAGACTCATTGGAAACGTTGCCGTCATAATTTGAGATTGTAATATGACCGTTAAAAGCCACCACCTTTTCCCTAACCTTTTTTTGCAAACCCAATCCAGTCGCAATAGCAATAAGCATCACAATTATACCTATAGCAATTGCGGCGATACCTATTTTTATAATTGGTGCCGATACACTACTTTTATACGTTTTGCTGCCAATAATACGTTTGGCTATAAATAACTCGTAATTCAAAATATAGATATGCGTTTTTCTATGCCCAAAAATAGGTCTTTCCCATTAATTATAACCGTTGTTTTTCTGCTCATTTCATGTAAGCAGCAATCAAGTATGGCAGCACAAGATGCTAATTTAAACATCGGTGATAACACATCTGAACTCCAAGTTTTAAAAGAAAATATTGAAAAACATATTATTGTAGGCGCTAACCTGACTGAACTTTATCTTCCTCTAATAAAAGAGAAACGAATCGGTATCGTTGCAAATCAAACGAGCGTTATTTTCAAAAATGAAAAAGAACATCATCACAATGTAAACTTAAGCGATGAAGAAAAAATTGGAATTGAGAAATCACATACCAATCACGTTTTAGAAGTAAGTTTTACGCATTTGGTAGATTCATTAGTAGCCTTAAACATAGACATCAAAGCGGTATTTGCCCCAGAGCATGGTTTTCGTGGCACCGCAGATGCTGGGGAAACCATAAAGGATGGGGTTGACGCAAAAACCAATTTGCCGATTATTTCGCTCTACGGAAAAAATAAAAAAATGACGCCGAAACAGTTAGCTGGGATTGATGTCATGATTTTTGATATTCAAGATGTTGGGGCAAGATTCTATACATATATATCAACTTTGCACTATGTTATGGAGGCTTGTGCAGAGGCTAAAATTCCCTTATTGATATTGGATAGGCCAAATCCTAATGGACACTATGTGGATGGCCCAATTTTAGAACCCGCCCATAAAAGTTTTGTGGGTATGCATCCCGTACCGATTGTTCATGGAATGACCATTGCTGAATATGCCCAAATGATAAATGGAGAAAATTGGCTTGGCAATGGTAAAAAATGTGAGCTATTTATAGTTAAAATGAAAAATTACGAGCATGATACCCGCTATAGCTTACCCATTAAGCCTTCGCCTAATTTACCTAATGATGTTTCAATAAATCTTTATCCTAGCCTCTGTTTTTTTGAAGGCACAAATGTGAGTGCTGGCAGGGGTACATCTAAACAATTTCAGATTTTTGGAAGTCCATACTTGGACAAAACAGTTTACGACTTTAAGTTTATTCCAGCTCCAAATGAAGGGGCTAAGTATCCAAAACACGACGGGAAACTTTGCTACGGAAAAAATTTGAGCGACACAGAATTCTATCAAAACTTAAACTTAAAACACGTTATTAGCGCTTATAAAAATAGCATCGATAAAAATTCTTTTTTCAACGATTTCTTTACCAATCTCGCTGGCAATAAGATTTTACGAACACAAATTGAAAATGGACTTTCAGAAAATGAAATAAAAGCTACCTGGCAGAATGGTTTAGAAACCTATAGGATTATGCGGAAAAATTATTTGCTTTATAAATAATTGAGCCACCTACTAATTGTAGGGTTTACCATTAGGTCTTAAATGCGTACTCCTGTATTCTTCTCTAGTTTGAACGTGGTCGCGATTATTGTTAGAAAGGTCGTAGGGATGCATCCCTTCTTCATCTAGAACACTGTTTTTTGACTTACTTCTAAAATTTACGTTCTCACTGGTGCCAACACCATCTTTATTTCGTCTCCTTTTTAAAAGCTTGTTGTTATTATTAGCATTATCGAGTAACATTATATTATTAGTCCCATTAGAAGCAAAATCTAAGTTATTAGGATTATCAAGGTCAAGACCCGAACCAGAAATCGCCAATGATTGCTTAGACTGAGGGTTAGAATTTAAATCTTTGTTATCAATACCTGAAGCTGGTCTGTTTATATCGATGTTAGCTTCGGCTAGAGCGTCTGGATTTATCTTAACATCAAGTGATTCTATCGTGTTTTCAAACTTAGATTTTCTATCGATTCTAAATACGATAATCTTATCTGTTTGATAAAACATAACGCTGTAACTTCCTAGAGGTAATTGTTGCAATGAAATCATGCCTTTTGTAACGGCAGGTTTAAAGTAAAATGTTTTTTCGAAATTTTCGTTGAAGAAATGGACTTTACTAAAAAGCTTATCATTTTTTAGAACAAGGGAATCTCTGGAGACAGAAAGATCCTGGATAAGATTTTCAGCTAGAACATTGTAGTTCTTTTCTAAAAGATTATCTGCATCTACCTGAGCATTTACAGATAAATTTAAAGACAGAAAAAATAATATCAAAACTGTGTATCGCATGGCTAGTAGGTTAAAAACAAACAACGTCGGGGCCACATTGTAGGTTTAAGCGAAGTACAAATATAAGATTTTCATACCATTAAAAAAAAGAAATCGGTTTAACCGGGTAATTTATCAGTTACTGAACATGTAAAATATATGTAATTAATCATAGGGTTCGCCATTTGGTCTTAAATGGGTACGCCTATATTCTGCGCGCGTTTGTACACCTTCACGATTTTGTTCTGATAAGTTATAAGTATCCGATTCAAATCTGTCCACTTCATTTTTTTTAGGGTGGCTTTGGGATTTTTATATTTTATGCTTTTTAAAACATTTGTCCTATTCCATTTTCTTCAACTTTGTTAGTTGTTTCCTTAAAATTTCTAGATTTGTTAAATTGGTCGGAATTTGAGGCTTGTTCAAGATTGACTTCCTCACTATTGGCAACATTTACTATACTCTCTTCACTATATTCATTACTACTTATCAAAGAACTATCCATTGAATCCTCTATGATATCCGTTGCCAATTCAGAATCAAAATCTGTTGCTATACCTAAAACAGCTTCCTCTGCATCCATGTCTGAGACAGGTTCAATTGTGTTTTCATATCTAGATGCTCTATTGACTCGGAAAACAATGATTTTATCAGTTTGATAAAACATAACTGAGAAACTCCCTAGCGGCAGCTCATCTAGACTTATTTTGCCTTCTTTGACGGCGGGTTTAAAATAAAAGGTTTTCTCAAAACTATCGTTGAAAAACTTGATTTTACTAAATAACTTATTATTTTTCAAAACAAGGGAGTCCTCCGAAACGGAAAGCTTTTCTTTCAGATTATCGGCAAGGATATTCACGTTTTCTTCAAGGTCATTGTTAATTTCCCTTTGGGCATGACTGCTTATGTAAAAACAAAATAAGCCAAAAAATAATAATTTGTATCGCATATATATTTATCCAAGTGTATTATAGAGAAATAAATAATAACCCTTTTTGGGTTATCTCTAATTACCTTAATTAACAACTTAGTTTTATATATGTGTGACCAATACGGCGATTATCTTAGCTCATTCAGAATAGCTATTACTTTATCGGGATAATCTGAAATAATACCATCGACTCCAAATGTGATCATTTTAGAGATATCAGTTTCAGAATTTACTGTCCACGGAATCACTTTAAATGAGCTGCTCTTATAATTCTTTACCGTTTCAGCATTAAGCAACTCAAAATAAGGACTAATAATTTGAGGCTTGAAGGATAATTGAGAAAGTTTCGTTGTAATAGCTTCATTTTCATCTACCAGAAGGGCAATTTCGACAGATGTATTTTGGTTGTGGATTTCTTCCAAAGCCCTTATGTCAAAAGACTGAAGTGTTGTTCGCTCTAAAACACCTTCAGAAATTATAAGTTCCAAAACCAGACTTACAAAATCAATAACTTGTGGTGTATAGATGCCATCATATTCAGGTAGGCTTTTAATTTCGATATTGTATTGAATAGTTTTATCTGAAGATTCTTCTGCCATTGCAATCACTTCAGAAAGCAAAGGTTTGTAAACTTCTAGTTTTTTCTGATTGGGAAATCTTGGATGGTACTTGCTTCCACAGTTGTACTTTTTAATGCTATCATACGGCATTTTATATAAGTTGTAGGTCTTTTCTTCGGCCTCGGGAATTTCGTCACCATAAACATCGAGCGTTATTTCATGGTTCAAAAAAGGTTCATGGGACACGACTATTTTATGGTCCTTTGAAATGACCACATCCAACTCCAAGGTATTAACACCCAAATCAATTGCCTTTTGAAATGCTGGCATGGAATTCTCTGGCATCAAGCCCCTACAACCGCGATGGCCTTGAATATCGATTTCTTTTTTAGGCATACATGAAAAACACAAAAGTGATATTATTAAGACTAAACGTCTCATTATTCTGATGTTTTTGAGGTGGTAGGCTTTCTGTATTGATGAAAAGGTTGTTTCAAAAGTACTCCAATTTTCCCGTTGGCAACCTCGTCGGGGAAGGTGTCTACGCCATAAACAATTGTATCTCTATCAAGTACCATAAAAGTTCCGAAAAGACGATCCCAAATCGAGAAAATATTTCCGTAGTTAGAATCGGTATAAGGCAACACATAGTGATGGTGTACCTTATGCATATCTGGCGAAACAAAAATATAACTCAACAACTGGTCAACTGTTTTGGGCAATTTGATATTGGCATGTGTAAATTGGGTGGCAACGAGAGATAAAGATTGGTACAAAAATACGATGGCAATTGGGGTACCCACAATAAATACACCCATCAACGTGAAGGCAAATCGTATAATACTCTCTAAGGGATGATGCCTGTTTGCCGTTGTAGTATCAACGTTATGATCTGTATGATGTACTAAATGTACCATCCAGAGCGGCTTTACCTTGTGCTCCACATAATGTGCCAGATACGCTCCAAAAAAGTCTAAAAACAATACACCCAAGATTACATAGGCCCATAAAGGCAGGCTTGGTATCCAATTGATAATGCCAAATTCATTGACCTTAACCCAATCGGCCGTTTTAATCAACAAAAATGCCAATGAAAAATTGACAACAATAGTAGTGAAGGTGAAAAACATGTTTGGTAGGGCGTGTTTCCATTTTTTATATTTAAAGTTGAACAATGGCAAAGTACCCTCCAATAACCAAAAAAATGTAAGTCCGCCAACAAGTATCAAGCTTCGATGAGAAGATGGGATAGTTTCAAAATAATTTATTATAGTTTCCAAAAATCAAATATTATTACAAATCATTATAAATGAGTCTAAAGATAAGCAAAGTTCGGTTTTTGCTAAAATAATGGCTTTTGATTAAAACTACATCTCATCAATAGCGATTGATATTACCAATTAACTGAGCCTTCCTTTTATCTAAAATTCCAACTCCATCCTCCCACTCAGCCACAGCTTCGGCATCATTGAGAAGTAAATAGGACGTGTAATATAAGTAGGCTATTACAGTTTTATTTGCCTCTGCAATTTCTGTTTTCTCAATACGATTTAGTTGCCTTAATACCTTTCTGGCACGTCCATCGATTAAAAACGGAACCATTTCCAGCAGTTCGGAACGTTGAGATAAAGTTGACTCATCATCCACATCATTGTTCTCTAGATAAGAAATGGCTTCATTTAAGTAAACTCTAGAGAGGTCTAAGAGTTTTGGTCTAATAATTTTATTGCTCAAAATCGCATAATCCATATATTTTGAAGCCAAATAATACTGACTGTAGAATTCTTTTTCCTTGAGGTAGTTTCTCAATTCAGATTTTAGGTATGAAGTATTTAAAGCGTATTTAGAAATAAAATCGGTAAGGTCAAGATATGGATCATCGGAAAATGATACATTCAAAATATTACCAGCAGGATCTAAAACTTTTATAGTGTCATCGTTAAATTTTTCGATATAACTCTGCTTACGCTTGCCTTTAATTTCACTGTACATTTCATCGTACTGACTTTCGCTAATAAGTACAGGAACAAAGTGATCCCAGATTATTCCGTTTACAGCTTCGTTCTCAAATAAATTTTCAACAAAATACACCTTCCCATTTTCATCGGTTATTTTCACTGGCAAAGGATAATAGGTGGCCTCTTCCCACATCATAAAAATCATCTTGTCTTGGGTCAATGCCAAACGTTTAGCCACATCCAAAGAGGTCATCCACTCTTGGGCAAAACTTAGATTAGCCAAAAAAACTATTGATAATAGTAATAATTTTGTTTTTTTCATAGATTAGAATTATAAGTTAATTCTCCTTTTCATCTCTTCAACAATATTGTAAGCGGCAGGGCAAATTTCTATATTTTTTAAAGTCAATTTTGAAATCTGCTGAAATTTTTTCCGATCCGTGTGCGGAAATTCGCTACAAGCTTTTGGCCGCACTTCATAAATGGAGCAGTAATTATCCGTACCCAAAAATGAACAAGGCACAGATTGAAGTACATAATCCTTATCCTCATCGATTCGCAAATAGGTTTCAATGAATTTCTGAGGTTTCATTTTAAAAAATTTCGCGATGCGCTCAATATCCTTATCTGTAAATAAAGGGCCAGTAGTTTTACAGCAATTGGCGCATTCCAAGCAATCTGTGCGTTCAAATTCGGCCTCATGCAAATCCTGCATGAGATAATCCAAATGCTTGGGCGGCTTTTTTTTGAGCTTGCCGAAGAAGGTTTTATTCTCCTTAAGTTTATCTTTGGCAAGTTTTGGAAGCGTTTCTATTTTTGGTTCTATAGACAATCAGTTGAAATTAAATTTTGTTATACACTACAAAGGTAGGGAGTTATATTTTCAGGATAATACATTTTAATCACCAGATTCCCGCTCCAGCGGTAAATACCTATGAAAGATTTATTCGGTAATGCATTACTCGATTTTTACAACAACAATTATACCGAAGACCTTGTGACTGCTACAAGCATCTCCGGCGAAGATGCCTTACCCCTGCCCTATTTATTCCGAAGTTATTCTGAAATGCCAAAACTAGAACAATACGCTCTAAAATTGGCAAGAGGAAAAACTTTAGATGTTGGATGTGGCGCCGGAAGTCACAGTCTTTATCTTCAAAAAAAAGGATTAACTGTAAAAGCCATCGACATATCAAAAGGTGCTGTTGAAGTATCTAGAAAGCGGGGTATTATGAATGTTGAGCAATTAGATATTTTAAAAGAAACCGAAAAATTTGATACCCTGCTTTTATTGATGAACGGTACGGGAATCTTTCAGGAGGTTTCGCAAACTTCAAAATATTTAAAACACCTAAAAACTCTCCTCAAACCCAACGGCCAAATTTTAATAGATTCTTCAGATATTAAATACATGTATGAAGATGGTGATGGCGGACTCTGGATAGACACAAACGCAAACTATTACGGTGAACTTGATTATTTTTTAAGCTACAAAGGCGTGGCAGAAGTACCGATGAAATGGCTATATCTAGATTTTGAAAAATTAGAGTTGGCTTGCGAATCTTTAGGTTTAAAATGCGAAAAGATTATGGATGGAGAACATTATGATTATTTGGCAAAAATTCATTACGATTAGACAAACACGTGGAAGCATAGTTTCAAGAGCGTTTTAAAATAAAAATAGTCTCTAAGATTTTCTTCAAAACCCGGAGTTACAATCCTTGCTTTTCTCCGCCTACAAAAGTTTTTTCAACTTTAATATTTGGTATCTCATCAATTTCAACGGTCATAACATCCTTATCCAAAATCACAAAATCTGCAAACTTCCCAACCTCAATGCTTCCTTTTTCATCTTCCTCAAAGTTAGAATAGGCCGCCCAAATGGTCATACCCCTCAATGCTTCCTCTCTTGACAATCCGTTTTCTTTTTGAAAACCGCCATTAGGAAACTGCTTTAAATCCTGTCTGGCCACAGCTGCATAAAACGTCAAGAACGGATTGACCTCTTCCACCGGAAAATCAGTACCCAGAGCCACTTTTCCATAAGCGTCTAATAACTGCTTGTAGGCATAAGCACTTTCAATGCGGTCTTCTCCCAATCGGTCCTCGGCCCAATACATATCACTCGTGGCATGGGTGGGCTGTACGGATGGCAAAATATCCTTGAACATCCCAAAATCTGCTGGCGAAACCACTTGGGCGTGCTCTATGCGCCAACGTCTATCAGATTTACCTTCTAAAGCCTTTTGGTAAGTTTTTAAAACTTGGTGGTTGGAAGAATCCCCAATTGCATGGGTATTCATTTGAAAATCACTATTTGCAATACGTTCTGCACCAAACTCAATATCCTCTAATGACATTACTGGCAATCCATGAGTGTCTGGTTTATCGCTGTAGGGCTTTCTTAATAATGCACCACGCGAACCCAATGCACCGTCGGCATAAAATTTAAAGGAACGCACATTCAACCTATCGGTTTTGTAAACCCCTTTAGCCAAATAATAATCTAGATTTTTTTCTATACCCGGTACCATCATATATAGTCGGATTTTCAAATCGCCGGTTTTCTGTAAGCTGTCAATCAAATCTATGGTTTCAATCCAAGGTGCTGTAAAAATATCAGGTCCAGCATCAGAAAGAGAAGTCAATCCATTTTCAAAACAAATATCTTGGGCTTTCAACAACGCATCAATAGTTTGCTGTTGAGTGGGTTTTGGCCAATGGTCCATTACCAATTGCTCGGCATTATCTACCAGAATCCCCGTTAACTCTCCGTTTTTAACCTCAACCTCGCCTCCGTTTATAGTACTATTTACAGTAACGTTTCCTAAGTCTAAAGCAGCTTGATTGCAAAACGCGGCATGACCGTCAATACGAGTCAATGCCACTGGTGTATCTGGAAACAACCTATCCAATATTTTTTTGGTAGGCATCTCTTTATCTTCCCAATCATTTTGATCCCAACCACGACCTTTAACCACAGGAAGATTGTTTTTGTTCTGAAAATCTAAAACCCGTATAATCATATCGTCAAAACTTGTAGTCCCGACCAAATTGACTTGCTGCTGAAGCTGACCCAAAGTGAGAAAATGGCAATGGGCATCTATGAGCCCTGGTAAAATAGTTTGTCCTTTAGCGTCTATAATGGTGTCGGCTTGGTACTTATTTTTTATGGCTTCGGAAGTACCTATTTCTAAAAATCTCCCCTCTTTTATGGCGAAAGCTTCTACCTTTTCAAAATTGGGATTAACGGTATAAACGTTGGCGTTAAAAACGATGGTGTCTGCGGAAGGTTTTTCGTTAGAGCAGGAGACGACTAAAATTAATAGGATTATAACGGATAATTTTTTCATGCTGTAAAAATATGGAAAAACTTGTTACCTTAAGTTACGAGAAGAAGCGCAGAGTTTCACAAAGAATCTTTAGTTAATTATGAAAAATTTGATTCTAGATTGAAATTTTAAATTGTTAAGATTGGCTGTCTCAGTTTTCAGTTTTACTTTCAATCAAAGAACCCCTCTTTCAAAGTTCAAATAGGCAGTTTCAACTTCAGCTTCGATTTCGAGTTCTAAAAGTCAAATTGATACGTTGCCCCAGCTAAAAACTGAATACCTTGAACCGGATAATTCAACCAGCGATTATAATTTTGACCTGCTAAATTGTTCCCTTTTATAAATGCAGATAAACGGTCGTTTATTTTATAGCCCACGTGAGCATTGGCGTCAAAATAACTTTCCAGAGAAATCGTACTCGCCGTGAACGGTTCAGACCCGATCCCGAAACCTGTAATGAATTCATCTTTTCGTTCGCCAACATAAAACACGCTCGCACCGGCAAACCAATGTTCGTCTATTTGGTAATCTAAAAATGCAGAAGCCTCAATGTCTGGCAGGTTCCAGGCTTCGGTTCCATCGGTGTTATACGTGAAATATTCCGCTTTTAATCCCAGTTTGAAGTTTCTGTTAAAATCTACGTTTAATGACCCCGCGATCGAAAAAGTTTTGACATCATTGTAAACTATTCCGAAGGAATTTCCGAATTGATAGTTTTTTCGCTGAGTTACCAAATCTGGATTTGATTTAAACAAGGCTCGATTATTATCGGCTCGGTAACTCCCGTTAATGCTGTAGCTCGTGGAGGTGGATAATTTACCCTTAACCCCGGCGGAAACGTTATAAGCCTGATCAGTTGGTGCTATGAACAATGTAGGGGAAACGAAAGGGTTTTCCTGAGCAAATCCGTAGTACGAATTTTGGATTAAACCGCCCTCAATACTTCCGAATGCAATCATAACTTCGTCCACCAAACGGTAACTGGCAGATATATTAGGATAAATAAAAAATTTACTTTCGCTAGCTTCGGTATCGTTTAGATAGACCAAGTTCACACCCAGATTTAAGGTCAAATCATCTTGAATAAGTTGGTAACTTGGGGAGATTCCGAAGTTAAAGTTCCCGTAGTTGAGTTCCATTTCATTATCATAAAAATGGTCAAAACCACCACCAATATAATCCACCTTTACCTCAGTCGTAATTTTCTCATCCCTTACCGGAACCTCAAAAGCAGAACGAAGAATAAATCTATTTTCGCCTGAATTTCTGCTATCCCCAAATCGGCGATATAGCACATTTACCTCATCAATGGCCGATTCTTCAAAATTGATGTTTCCGCCAAAATTTGCCGAATAAAAGGAATGACCCACATCAAAAAGTTCTATATTTTGATCTGGCAATCCGTACCAATTATATCTTTGAAGTTCAAATCCGCCCTCTGCCTTCCATGAAAAATCTCTCTGCCTTTGACTATAATAAGCACTCAATCCAGTTTCAGAGAAATTATTGTCAAATTCTATATTTTCAATTTCCCCTTGGGAAGAATGATGGCTTAAATAACCACCAACAGTCTCATCCCTGCTCAATTGGTGATTCAGATAGACCTCGCCCAAAATAGTGGTGTAAGAGCCAAGACCTAGAGATGCATAGTTATCATAAAGTTTCACTGGCTTTTCCTTGTCCACAGTTGCCGCCTTTGCCTTAGCAGGTGTAAAAGTGGATGCCACAGGAATAGAAAAAATGTTGTACTTGACTTCTTTTTTCTTTAGGGTTGTAGAGTCACTCAAACTGGGTGTTTCCTTAATCTTAAACGCATCTGAAATTGTGGGCGTGTATGGTTTTACAACGTTTACCGTTTCGGTATCGATAGTGTCTTTTTGGCGCTCTTGCCCGACTAGTTCTAAATTATACAGAACTAAAATTATGAGGGAAATATATTGGAGTCTATTGGACATTTTTTTAAAATCTAAATTCAGGGTTTCTTCTTCTATATTGGTTGGTATGTTAGTCTTAGACTAGTTATCTTCAGCTTGAATTGAAGAATTTGTCTTGGCTTCTTCTACCTTTATTTTATTGAGTTCCTGCTGAGCTTCACTTACCACATCATTAAATTCAGTAAAATTGGAAATCACACTCTCCAATATATAGGTAGCTTGAAATGCGTCATCAAGAGCGTAATAATTTTTTGCCATAATAACCAAACCTTTAGCGCTGTAATATTTATAGCTACTATAATCCTTTGCTAATTTCTGGATTACCGTGTTTGAGGCTTCATATTTGTTTTCCTTGTTTTTAAAATAGGCGTTATAATACAAGGCTTCTGCAGCTAATGCGCCCGTGGCGATTTGTTCTACCTTGGCATAAGCGTCTCTTGCCTTTGGTTGATCTCCAGTTTTAATAGCAGAACGCGCAATGATAATCTGCGCATCACTTTTTACCTTAGTATCTATTTTAGAATTCTGAAGGGTGCGTTCCGCATAATTTACGGCTTCCTTATAATTTAGTTTTTGATAATAAGCGTTCATCAAATTGGATTGTGCGTAAATTATATTCTGCGGATAATCGGCTTCAGTTTCCAAGCGCTTTAACAATGGAATAGCCTTGTCCCAATTTGAGTTATTCAAATATATTTCGGATAATTTTACGATGGCTTGTTCGGTAAATTCGCCCTTTTGCTGTTTGACTACATAATCGTAGTGCGGCTGAGCGTTTTCGGGCAATTGTTTTTTGGAATATAATTCTGCCAAATAAAAATGGCTTTTCAAGGCATAAAGTCCTTTTGGAAATTCATTCAAATACTTATTGAATTGCTTGATAGCGGCATCGGTGTTCATATCTAAATACTGCTTTTCGGCAGCTAGGTAGGCGGTTTTATCCAATTCTACGTCACTTACCTCAATGTAATCCAATGTTTTTATCCATTGCGCATACTCATCAACCCGTCCCAAATCGATGTAAATCAAACGCGCCGTTGCTACGGCCTGATTGGCTTCTGGCGTGCTTGGATACGCTTTGGCAACCGACTTGAATTTTGTCAACGCTCTTTCATTATCATTACTATTGTAAAATGAAAGCCCTTGTCTTAAAAGCGCTTTCGATATAAAAATACTGTTGCTGTATTCTGAATTTAGACGGTCATACATGGCCATTGCCTCTTCAATCTGGTTGGATTTAATGTACGAGTTTGCAAGTTCATACATGGCATCATCACGCAAACCTGATTTCGGGAAATTATTGATAAAGGCATTTAGTGCCTTCATTTTCTTATCACCCTCTCCCACATATCCATAACTCATAGCTATTTGAAAACTGGCGTAATCGGTTTCCACCTCATTTATAATGATAGCTTTTTTATAGGCAGCGATTGCATCACTATAATTACTGGATACAAAATGCCCGTCGCCCAATCTTAAATAAGCGTCGTTTAATCTAAGGTTATCGTCTTCAGAATTATTAACATACTTTTGAAAATACTCGGTGGATTTACTGTAATTTTTAAGCTTGAAGTAAGTGTAACCAAGGTTGTAATTTATATTTTTATTTTCTTCAACTTTAATGGCTTCCGCTTGCTCTAAAAATGTCTTGTAACCATTTAAAGCATCATTAAAATCGCTTAGAATGTAATCGGTTTCAGCTTTCCAAAATAAGGCTCTGGTTGTAAAAATTGGAGTTTTATTCTCTTTAAGAGATTTATTGAAAAGTGTTCTGGCGTCTTGATAATTTCCTTCATTATATAATTCCACACCTCTAAAGAATGCCACTTTTTGAAAAGCCTCACGATTTTCAGAACTATTTTTACCATCCAATAATTTTAGGGCTTCCTTATAATTTTTAGAGGTTATGTAAGAATCAATTAAAAGTGTTTCAATTTCATTTTTGAAATTGGTTTGTGGGTATTTATCCAGATACCCGCTCAAAACCTGTGGAACGGATTGATAGGGATTGCCAATCTCATAACTGATCTTAGCGTAATTCAACCAAGCATCTTCTTGAATTTTTAAGTCGTAATCCATTTGTGACGCATTTCTAAATGCATTGAGCGCCTCTTGCTTTTTATCTAGGTTGATGTAGCTTTCGCCTAAATGATAATAAGCGTTTTGGGCAACGCTATTATCGCCACCAATTATTTTATTAAATTCTGAAATGGCGTTTTCAAAATCGTTTTGTTTGTAATAGGCATAGCCCAATTGGTAGTAATCGATATTGTTCCATTTACCACGTTTTCCCTTATAATCCTTTAAATAGGAAATGGCTTCGGAATACTTCTCAAGATTGAAATAACTTTCTCCAATAATTTTTGAAAGTTCAGACTTTTCCTGAGAATTGCCTTTTGCCATTTGTGCTTTTGCAAGTTTTATGGCTTCTTCAAAATTACCCAACTTGAAATTGAGGTCAGCCTGATAATAGGATAATTTTTCCTTATACTTTTCTTGGTCACTCACTTGGTCAAAATAGGTGTTTGCCTTATCATAGTCATCACCTTCATAAGCCATGTAGCCAATATAATATTTAGCTTGTGAGCCGTATTCCTTTGAATTTAAAACCCGATTGAGGTATTTCTGCGCACCCGTTTCATCTTGGGTTTCGTACAGACTGTAACCGTAGTTAAAATTGAACCTATCTTTTTCAGACCTTACCACGTTATTCTCTTCTACCCTATCGAACCATTTTCTGGCATAGGCATATTTTCCGTTGGTAAAGTAGTAATTGGCAACATCAAGAAATGCCGTGTTCCGTTTTGTGCTTGTAGGATATTCTTCCACAAAATCCTGAATTAATTGGTCGGCATTGGGCTGGTTTAATCGAACAGCGCAATTGGCAATGTAATACACACAGTCGGCCTCCAAGGTCTCATTTGGCGCATTCTTCTTAATAGTTTCAAAAACAGATTGTGCCGCTTGATATTGCTTGTTATTGTATAGAGAAAGTGCCTTTTGGTACTCCACCAAATCGTTGGTATAGTTTTCAGTTTGTTGGGCTTGACCGAAGTAATTATATAGAATTAAACAACAGAAAAAAGTGAACTGTTTTAGAGTCATTAAATAAGAGTTTTTAGTGGTGCCAAAGATAAATTATCTCTTAGCATAACGAAAAAATTAGTAATTAATTATGAGGTAAGAATAACTGAAAAATGGGAATGTTATTTGAATGACCAAGAAGAATTGAAAAAGGATATATTTTAATGCCTTGGCATAGCGTCGATACGAATTTTGCAGACTTGCACTAATGATAAATTAGGACAAACTCTATTTCGTTTTGAGACTGAGAGTGTTTCAATAAATATGGGAAGAGACTGAACTTGAGACCGAACATTGAAGACCGAAGACTGATGACTGAAGACTGATGACTGAAGACTGAAGACTGAAGACCATTCAAATTGATAACGCTTTTCAAAATTAATCCAACAGCAGCAGGATACGTTTATTCTATTTTCAACTGAGAAGTAATGCCTGAAACCAATGGGGCCTCACATACCAGTTCTTATCGCTTCAACCGGGTCTAATTTACTTGCTGAAATTGCTGGAATAACGCCCGAAACTAAACCAATCAAAGTAGAAAGCGCAAAGCCTAAAAAGATATTAAAAAATGAAAGTACAAATGTAAAATCCTCTACGACTGCGCTTGCAATGAGAGAAACCAGCCAGACCAAAACAATACCAACAATTCCGCCTAAAACCGATAAGATTACGGCTTCAAATAAAAATTGAAAAAGAATGAATCTATTTTTTGCCCCCAAGGATTTTTGAATCCCGATTAGGCTGGTACGTTCCTTAACGCTCACAAACATAATGTTAGCAATACCAAAGCCACCCACTAAAAGAGAAAAGCCACTAATAACCCAACCAATAATATTCAAGGTGGAAATAATTCCGTCAATGGCATCCTGCAATCCTGAAATGACACTCACAAAAAAAGAATCAATATCGTCCGGTTTCATCCCACGCTGACTTCTCAACACTTGAGACACCTCAGCCTTAAGCTCATCAACATCTGCATCTTCTGAAGGTTTAATAATTACAATATTGTTCATATTCTTATTATTATCGCCAAATCGGTTTCTCACGTAATTGGCAGGTAAAAAAATAGAAACATCGTTACTGTCGCCAAAAAGACCGGAGCCTTCTTTTTTAACCACACCAATTACCGTGAATTTTTGCCCGTATAATCTTACTTTCTTCCCCAGAGGATTCAATCCGGCAAATAATTGATTCGCTATCTCAGAACCTATCACCACCACCGGTTTGCCTGAGTTAGATTCAGATTCGTTGTAGAAACGCCCTTCAGAAAACTTAAGGGATTGGATATCTTCAAACTCATGGCTTACTACAACGGCATTAACACTATTCACAGCTTTAGACTCAAACGTAATATTCTCACGCCTCGCAAAAATCTGAAACGCAACATGCTCCACATTATTAAGATTAGATTTTAACTGCTTAAATTCATTATAAGATATCTCGGGGAATTGCAACCGTTTCCAACGTGGTACTTCGGTAGGGCCAAAAGAAAATTTCGCCACGTACATGGTGTTAGAGTCTAAGCCGCTCAATTGGTCTTTGATACTTTTATCCAAAGAATCTACCGCTGCCAGCACCCCGATTATCGAAAATATACCAATGGTAATGCCCAACAGAGATAAAAAGGTTCTTAATTTATTATTTCGCAACGCATTAATGGCGAATGAAAAACTTTCGGAAAATAATCTCAGATAAACCAGCATGGAAATTTTTAAGAAATTTTAGTAGAATAAAGGTAGGACGTTTTCAACAGAAAATTGTTACAAACCATTAAAAACGATGAACTCATTTAATCCTATTGAATTATGTTGAAAATAAATAATATGGAGAGGCGTTAAAATCTTTTTCTACCTGAATAAAATCACTAAGGAAATTTAACAATGGTGAAAACTGGGCAGAAAAGGAAAATTTATTAGCCAATTTAAAAACTTTAAATAAGTTCGGTATCAGAAGAGACTTTAAACTCTTTCTGAATATGTATTTTTGCATTTCACTAAACTTCACCTAACATTACACAATTATGAGCGACAGCAAAAAAATCAATTCAGCGTTAATTTCGGTTTTCAACAAAGAAGGGTTAGAGCCTATCGTTAAGGAACTGCACAAACAAAATGTTACCATTTACTCTACCGGTGGTACTGAAAAATTTATCGCTAATTTTGGAATTCCTGTTGTTGCCGTTGAAGATATTACTTCCTATCCTTCCATTTTGGGAGGACGCGTAAAGACATTACACCCTAAGGTTTTTGGCGGAATTTTAAACCGTCAATCTAATGAAAATGATGTAAAGGAGCTGAAAGAATTTGATATTCCGCAGTTAGATTTGGTTATTGTTGATTTATACCCGTTTGAAAAAACTGTGGCATCGGGAGCCTCCAATCAAGATATTATAGAGAAAATCGATATTGGCGGAATCTCGCTTATTCGGGCGGCGGCCAAGAATTATGCCGACGTGATTTGCGTGTCTTCGGTAGATGATTACTCTGAATTTTTAGAATTGTTGAAAAATAACAACGGTGAAACTTCCGAAGCAGAACGCAAGCATTTTGCGGCGAAAGCTTTTAATGTATCCTCACATTACGATTCTGCGATTTTTAATTATTTCAATACAGACCATAAAATTGCCACTTTGAAAATAAGTGAACATAACGGCAAGACCTTGCGTTATGGAGAGAACCCACACCAAAAAGGATTTTTCTTCGGGAATTTTGACGACATTTTTACCAAGCTCCACGGCAAGGAACTTAGTTACAACAACCTGCTCGATGTGGATGCCGCCGTAAACCTCATCAATGAATTTAAAGGAGAAGCACCAACCTTTGCCATTTTAAAACATAACAATGCCTGCGGATTCGCCCAGCGTGACAACATCCATCAAGCTTATAAAGATGCTTTGGCGGGCGATCCGGTTTCTGCCTTTGGTGGTATTTTGATTGCCAACACCGAAATTGACAAAGCTACCGCAGAGGAAATTCACAATCTATTCTGTGAAGTCGTCATTGCCCCAAAATTTTCTGAAGAAGCATTGGAAGTTCTCAAAGGAAAGAAAAATAGAATTCTTTTAATTTTAAAGGAAACGCCTATGGCAGAAACCACCGTTAGAACTTGTCTTAATGGTATTTTGGTTCAAGACAAAGACCATAAAACAGATAGTGTCGAAAATTTGACTTATGCTACAAAAACCAAACCTTCAGGTAAAGAACTAGAAGATTTACTCTTCGCTTCAAAACTTTGTAAACACACCAAATCGAATACTATTGTTCTCGTAAAGAATAAACAACTTTGCGCAAGTGGTACAGGACAGACTAGCAGAGTGGACGCCTTAAACCAGGCCATTCATAAAGCAGAATCCTTTAAGTTTAATCTTGACGGTGCGGTAATGGCGAGCGATGCATTTTTCCCGTTTCCAGACTGTGTGGAAATTGCAAAAAATGCCGGAATATCGTCTGTTATTCAACCAGGGGGTTCAATCAAGGATCAATTGAGTATTGACTATTGTAACGAAAATGGGGTGTCAATGGTAATGACTGGGGTAAGACATTTTAAACATTAATTTCTCGCAAAACTAAGAAGCTTAATATTCGAAAACTATAATAAGGCAGTGTTTTGAAACTATTTTCAATTTTAGCGTCATAATCGCATTTCGTTTTAATAGATAAATACCGATAAGGCTATTGGGGGGACTGATAAATTATATCTTGATAAAAACACGCGCTTTATTATTCAAATTTCACCTTAGAAACATCCAAAAAAACATTTCGAACGTTTAATACTTATGCTTTAATTTAATTTCTATTCAAATTTTGGATTTAGAATTTTAAAGGAAATTTATTAAACTAGACTTTCAATAATAATTCAATATATATATCGGAAGTTTCCTTACTTTTACCACTATCCAAATAACAACCTTACAATACTCGAATAGCACATGGGATTTTTTGATTTCTTAACTGAAGAAATAGCCATAGATTTAGGAACTGCAAACACGCTTATTATCCACAACGACAAGGTGGTAGTTGATAATCCATCCATTGTTGCCAGAGATAGAATTTCAGGAAAAATAATTGCCGTTGGTAAAGAAGCCAACATGATGCAGGGCAAGACCCACGAAAACATTAAAACCATCAGGCCATTAAAAGATGGGGTGATTGCCGATTTTGATGCCTCTGAGCAGATGATCAGCATGTTCATCAAAAACATTCCTGCGCTCAAAAAGAAATTATTTACCCCTGCACTTCGGATGGTTGTTTGTATTCCTTCAGGTATTACAGAAGTAGAAATGCGTGCTGTAAAAGAATCATGCGAACGCGTTAATGGAAAAGAAGTTTATCTGATCCATGAACCCATGGCAGCAGCGATAGGTATCGGTATTGACATTATGCAACCTAAAGGAAATATGATTGTTGATATTGGAGGTGGTACTACAGAAATTGCCGTTATTGCTCTTGGTGGTATTGTTTGCGATAAATCTGTAAAAGTAGCTGGTGATGTATTTACCAATGACATAATTTATTACATGCGTACTCAACATAATTTATATGTGGGCGATCGTACTGCAGAAAAAATAAAAATACAAATTGGTGCCGCAACCGAAGATCTAGACCTTCCGCCAGAAGATATGAGCGTACAAGGCCGTGATCTTTTAACTGGGAAACCCAAACAAGTGCAAATATCCTATCGTGAAATTGCAAAAGCATTGGATAAATCCATTCTAAGAATTGAAGATTCCGTTATGGAAACTTTGTCACAAACCCCGCCAGAATTAGCTGCCGATATCTATAACACTGGTATCTATCTTGCAGGAGGTGGCTCTATGTTGAGAGGTTTGGATAAACGCTTATCGCAAAAAACAGACCTTCCTGTTTATATTGCTGAAGACCCTTTAAGAGCAGTTGTACGAGGTACAGGGATTACGCTCAAAAATCTCGCAAAATTCAAGAGTGTATTGATAAAGTAACACCTGAGAATACCCAAATCGCATGCAGCAGATTATCAATTTTGTAATTAGAAACAAGATTTTCCTTTTGTTTCTTTTGTTGTTTGGTATATCCTTGGGTTTGACCATCCAATCCCATTCTTATCATAGGAGTAAATTCATAAATTCGGCCAATTTTTTAACAGGAGGTATCTACGAACGTGCAAATAACATTTCGGTTTATTTCAATCTCAAGGAACAGAACTCACTTTTAGTGGAAGAAAACAGTCGTTTGCGCCAGCAATTGTTCAACTCTCCAGATTCATTGAATCAAAACGTTTCTTTTTTGGATAGCACATCATTTGTTGGAGTCTACCAATTTAAAAGTGCCGTTGTCATTAATAACAATTACAGCAATACCAAAAATTACCTGACCATCAATCTTGGCGAAAACGACAGTGTTTTTGAAGATTTGGGAGTAATAACCTCAAAAGGAATTGTTGGAATTGTTGACAATACATCTAAAAATTACGCTAGGGTATTATCCATATTAAATACTAAAAGCAAGATAAACGCTCAGTTAAAAGCTACAAATCATATCGGTTCGCTTATTTGGGATGGTAAAAGCCCCCAGACTGTGCAAATGATTGACGTTTCAAAATTTGCTCCTGTAAAAGTCGGAGACACAATCACAACGGGAGGTCAATCGGCCATTTTTCCTAAAGGTATTAATATCGGAAAAATTGATAGTTTTATTTTAGACCCTGGAGGCGATACGTACACCATTACTCTAAGCCTATTTAATGATATGACGAGCTTAGTGCACGCTTATGTTATTAAAAACAATGATGCTGCCGAAATAGAACAACTCGAAAATCCTCTAGATGAATAGTCTAAACCTAAACAACATCATAAGGTTTATTGTACTGATTTTAGCGCAGGCCTTGGTTTTTAACCATATCAATTTTATGGGTAGCATTAACCCATATCCCTATGTCCTATTTATTTTACTTTACCCCATAAAGAACGATAGAACACTATTTGTTTTTTTAAGTTTTATGTTGGGTTTGTTTGTTGATTTGTTTTCAGATTCTGGAGGTATTCATGCGGCCGCGAGTGTTACCATAGCTTTTTTGAGAGCTCCCGTTCTCAAATATTCTTTCGGGACTATTTACGAACACCAACACATAAAATTCAGCAATACAGATTTCAGTAATCGTATTATTTATTTTTCGGTGCTTATTGTTATTCACCATTTACTAATGTTCGCTTTGGAGATTTTTAACGTTTCAAGTATAATTTTAATACTTCAGAAAACGTTATTTTCAAGTATTTTTACTATCATACTCTGTGTATTGATTTCAGTAATATTCAGCAGAAAACAGCGATGAGAAAACTTTTACTATTAATTACCGTACTTACCGTTGGGCTCGTTTTTATTGCACGGCTTTTCTATCTTCAGGTCTATACCAAAACAGCCGATAGCCTTTATGAGGACAATGCCATTAGAAAGGTTTACGACTATCCAAAACGAGGTTATGTGTACGACAGAAATGGTGAGCTTTTGGTAGCCAATCAACCCTCTTATGATGTTATGGTTATTCCTAGGGAAGTACAACCATTGGACACTTTGGAATTTTGTCGGCTATTGAAAATCACTAAGTCTGATTTTAAGAGAATCTACGAAAAATCATATAATTACTCGCCGAGATTACCATCGGTTTTTGTACCACAACTATCCAAGACAGATTACGCAGCACTTCAAGAAAAAATGCGAAAATTTGAAGGTTTTTATATTCAAAAACGTTCACTAAGAGATTACCAAACCTCGATTGGCGCCAATGTTCTGGGCGATCTGGGCGAAGTAAACCAACGTATCATTGAGGAACAGCCCTACTATAAAATGGGCGACCTCATTGGTAAACAGGGTATAGAGACCTCGTATGAAAAAATATTAAGAGGGGTTAAGGGAATTAAATTCATCCAAAAAGACCGATTCAACAAAAATATCGGGCCTTATAAGGATGGTATTTTTGATACTTTACCTCAACCCGGAAAAGACATAAAAATTACAATAGACGCCAAATTACAGGAGTACGGCGAACTACTAATGACCAATAAACGAGGTGGCATAATTGCCATTGAGCCAAGTTCTGGGGAAATTTTGGCAATGGTCTCTGGCCCCAGTTATGACCCCAATCTTTTAGTAGGTCGAAATCGCTCGCGAAACTATACCAAGTTACATTTTGACACTATTGCGAAACCACTTTATGATCGCACATTGTTGGCACAATATCCACCAGGGTCGCCTTTTAAGGTTATGAATGCTCTTATTGGCCTGCAAGAAGGTGTGGTAAATACCGAAGAACGTTTTACCTGTAGAATGGGCTACTATTATGGGAGTCAGAGATTAACCGGTTGCCACCATCATTCTAGTCCGGTTAATATGAATGCTGGTATTGCCCAATCTTGCAATGCCTATTTTGTGAATGTTTACCGACGAATTATAGATAAATATGATGATGCAGGTAAGGGTATGAATGTATGGAGTGATCACGCCAAAAGTTTTGGTCTAGGCGATTATTTAGGCTACGATTTAAAAATTGGCAGAAAAGGCCGTATCCCGGATGGGGATTATTATGATAGACAGTACGGCGATAACCGATGGGGCTCTACTTATATTGTATCTAATGCAATTGGTCAAGGTGAGGTAGAAACTACTCCAATTCAACTGGCTAATATGGCCGCCGCAATTGGCAATAGAGGCTATTTTTATACGCCACATATTATCAAGTCTATTGAAAATGACACCATTGAAAGTAAATACACCAAACGAAGATATACCACAATAGATAAAGAAAATTTTGAACCCGTTGTACAAGGCATGTTTGATGTTTATAACAAAGGAACGGCCACTTATCTTCAAATTCCTGATATTGAAATTTGTGGGAAAACAGGAACTGCCGAAAATTTTATAAAAATCGATACGCTCAAAACCCAACTGACAGATCATTCCATATTTGTAGCATTTGCACCAAAAGACAATCCAAAGATTGCTATTGCGGTCTTTGTTGAAAACGGGTATTGGGGAAGCCGCTTCGCTGGACGAATGGCGAGCCTAATGATTGAAAAATACATCAAGGGAAAAATAACCCGAACCGATTTAGAAGATTGGATTTTGACCCACAGTTTGGAGAATGAATATAAAAAACCTTACTCAGGCGAACCTTTCAAAATAAACGGACAAACAACACTTCAGGTCGTTCCTAGAACAAAACCTAATCAGGATGTCAGTTCTAGCACACCCATCGAAATTAATCCGTCCAACAACTAGATATGCTCAGAGAGACAGACAGAGGATTTCGTTTTGATTGGATTATCATTATTTTATTTC
Source organism: uncultured Flavobacteriaceae bacterium (assembly GCA_963803715.1). GTDB lineage: Bacteria > Bacteroidota > Bacteroidia > Flavobacteriales > Flavobacteriaceae > Psychroserpens. The sequence continues at coordinate 373,392 of CAWDOF010000005.1, read as the reverse complement.
TATTACTTGTTGGCTTTGGTTACGTCAATATCTTATCGGCATCCCATATTGGTGAAGTCACAAGTTATTTCGATACTAGCCAGTTGTACGGAAAGCATTTGGTTTTTATAGGGCTGACCTTAGTGCTTATTGTTTTGATTCTTGCGGTAGAAGCTAAATTCTACGAGCGTTTTGCGAGTATTATTTATATAGTCGCGATGTTGGCATTAGTTGGGTTGTTTATCTTCGGGAAAGATGTCAACGGTGCACGTTCATGGTATGGTATTGGCAGTATGACTATTCAGCCCAGCGAGTTCGCCAAATTTGCTACTGCGCTTGCCGTTGCAAAACACATGAGCGATTTACAGACCAATATGTCCACGATTAAAGACCAGCTAAAAGCAGTTGGTTTGATTATACTTCCTGCAATATTAATTTTATTACAAAACGATGCTGGTTCTACTATAGTCTATGCTTCTTTCTTTTTTGTATTTTATCGGGAGGGCTTGCAACAAATCTATTTGACCATTGCCATTTCTACCATCTTTCTTTCGGTAATCGCTCTCAAATTCGGAATAACGATTACTGCAATACTTGCAGCCGCGGTAACAATTGGACTTTATTTTTTCAGAAGAAAGAAAAGGAATGCTTTACTTCATAGCATCCTTATTTTTATGGCGTCAATAGCTTTTGCTTATGGCGTGAAACTTTTTTACGAACATGGCTTAAAAGAACACCAACAAAACCGAATCAGTTTATGGCTGAGGTTGGAAAAAGACCCATTAAAATTAGAACAGATGAAAAAGGAAGAGGCCTACAACCTCATCCAATCTGAAAAAGCAATTAGCTCTGGAGGAATTTCTGGTAAGGGATTTTTAGAGGGCACACGTACCACTGGAAAATTTGTACCCGAACAGCACACCGATTATATCTTCAGTACAGTGGGCGAAGAATGGGGGTTTTTAGGGAGTGCCTTGGTCGTGATATTATTTATGGCCTTGATTATACGGGTGCTGGTATTAGCAGAGTCGCAAAAATCAACCTTTAGTCGCGTGTATGGTTATTCTGTGGCCTCAATTTTATTTATTCACTTTACCATTAATACGGGTATGGTTATGGGGCTGATTCCCACCGTTGGAATTCCACTACCCTTTTTCAGTTACGGCGGCTCTGGGCTTTGGGGCTTTACCATCTTGCTCTTTATTTTTGTGAAGCTGGATAGCAATAAAATTAATGAGTGGTAGTACAAATAATTTCGCTCTTTAAAACGAATTAAACCTCACAGCTTTTAAAACCTGTGAGGTCATAATTTTGCTCAAATCTTAATTCAAACTCGCTAAACTCGCTTTCAACGTTTCAATCTTTGCCATGGCATCTGTCTCTTTCTTTTTTTCAGCAGCGACAACTGCTTCGGGAGCGTTATTTACAAAACGTTCATTTTTAAGTTTTCCTTGAACCGATTTTAAAAAACCTTGGGTATATTTTAATTCTTCGGAAAGTTTTTCTATTTCAGCCTCTACATCGATTGCTCCAGAAATTGGAATGAAATACTCGTTAGACATGACCCTAAACGTTAATGCCCCGTCAACGGTAGTAGTGACCATTTTTAATTCTGAAATATTTCCTAGCTTAGAGATTACACTATCGTATTTATTATTAAGATTTTCATTGTTCAAAACCATAAGTTCAATAGAATCCTTAAAAGCAATATTCTTCTCTTTTCTTACGGTTCTTATTCCGGAAACTACATCTTTTACTATTTCAAATTCTGAAATGAGCTGTGTATCAAACTTTTTTAGCTCTGGATATTTTGAAATGATAAGGGCTTCCTTCGGGGAACGCTCCTTAATGAAATGCCAAATTTCTTCAGTTAAAAATGGCATAAATGGATGCAAAACTTTAAGGTTATTTTCAAATATTTCAATAACTGTAGTAAACGTCTTTTTATCTATTGGATGTTGGTAAGCTGGTTTAATCATCTCTAACAACCACGAGCAGAAATCGTCCCAAATCAATTTATAAGCCGTCATTAAAACATCAGACAATCTGTATTTACTGTAATGGTCTTCAATTTCGGCCAAGTCACTTTGAAATTTATGTTGGTACCAATCTAAAGCAATCCTTGAGGATTCCGGTTGTACAATATCTGCTATCTCCCAACCTTGCACCAATCTAAAGGCATTCCAAATTTTATTGGCAAACCCTTTACCTTGATTGCATAAATCTTCATCAAACATTAAATCATTACCTGCCGCCGAACTTAATAGCAAGCCGACCCGAACACCATCTGCACCATATTCTTCAATAAGTTTTAAGGCATCTGGTGAGTTTCCGAGGGATTTTGACATTTTCCGGCGTTGCTTGTCTCTAACCAAACCGGTAAGATAAACGTTCTCAAAAGGTTTTTCATCTCGGTATTCATAACCTGCAACAATCATTCTCGCCACCCAAAAAAACAGAATATCTGGACCGGTGACCAAATCGTTGGTTGGGTAATAGTAGTTTATGTCTTTATTTTCAGGATTCCGAATGCCGTCAAAAACACTTATAGGCCATAGCCAAGAAGAGAACCAAGTGTCCAGAGCATCGGTCTCTTGGGTCAAATCATCAATTGACAAGAGCGCTTCCTCGCTTGTGTCTATGTACTCAGGCTTTGCCATGAGCTTAGCATTTGCAAGTTTCAAGGCATCTTCTTTGGTCTCAGCAACAACAAAATCATCTTTTCCATCACCATAATAGTAGGCCGGAATTTGTTGCCCCCAGAGTAATTGTCGAGAGATGTTCCAATCGCGAATATTTTCCATCCAATGTCTGTAGGTGTTTTCAAAACGCTTTGGGAATAATTTTACGGTTTCATCTTCCAATACTGCCTTAACAGCAGGTTGTGCTAAATCTTGCATTTTTAAGAACCATTGGTCTGATAACCTTGGCTCTATAACCGCTTTGGTTCTTTCGGAGGTGCCTACTTTATGGGTAATGTCTTCAGTTTTGACCAAGATGGACATTTCATCTAGTTCCTTGGCAATTGCCATTCTTGCCGCAACTCTATCCTTTCCTTCGTGATGCATTCCGAAGCTATTCAAAGTAGCGTCATCATTTAATATATCTATAACCTCAAGATTATGGCGATCACCGATTTCCTTATCATTAGTATCATGTGCCGGCGTGATTTTTAAACACCCCGTACCAAATTCAATATCTACATATTCATCCTGAATAATAGGTACGACCCTATTACATATAGGAACAATGACATGTTTTCCCTTTAGTTTTGCGTAACGCTCATCTTCTGGATTAACGCAAACGGCGGTATCTCCTAATATAGTCTCTGGCCTTGTGGTGGCAATAGTTACATAGCCATCTTCATCTTGTATTTTGTATTTAACGTAGTAGAGTTTATCGGTTCTTTCAACATGTATCACTTCTTCGTCAGATAAAGTTGTTTTGGCTTCAGGATCCCAGTTGACCATTCGGTACCCACGGTAAATGAGTCCTTTATTATATAGGTCAATAAAAACTTTGATAACGGATTGGCTCATAGCTTCATCCATGGTAAACTTGGTACGCTCCCAATCGCAGGAACAACCTAGTTTTTTGAGCTGTTCTAGTATAACACCACCATATTCGTTGGTCCAATCCCAGGCGTGTTTTAGGAATTCTTCGCGAGTAAGTTCATTTTTATCAATGCCTTTAGCTCTTAATTTTGCAACGACTTTAGCTTCTGTGGCAATTGAGGCATGATCCGTACCTGGTACCCAACAGGCATTTTTACCTTGCAATCTTGCCCGGCGAATCAAAACATCCTGAATGGTATTATTGAGCATATGCCCCATGTGCAAAACCCCTGTAACATTTGGTGGCGGTATTACGATGGTATAAGGCTCTCTTTCATCTGGTTCTGAATGAAAATAATTATGCTCCATCCAGTAATTGTACCACTTGTCTTCTACGTTTGATGCTTTATATTTTGAAGGAATTTCCATGTTTTGGTAAGGTTTTTGCAATAATCAGGACAAAAGTACTTATATTTCTTTTTTGCTGAAATTATAGAACAAGATTAAGTGTTGCAATTTAATAGCAATGTTAAGTTTTACGGTCATACATCTAAATAATTTTGCAAAATCGTAAAAAGTGAGTAGCTTTGATTTATAAATTTAAAATTAAAATCATGAAGAATTTAGTAATAATTTTATGCGTAGCGATTTTTAGCGTAAGTACATACGCTCAAGAAAAAGTAGCAAAAATTGAATTTAAGACCGATGTTATCGATTATGGCACTATTGAAAAAGGAGCAGATGGCGTTCGCGTTTTTGAATTTACCAATACTGGTGATGCACCATTAATAATATCTAACGTGAAGTCAACTTGCGGTTGTACGGTTCCAAAAAAACCGAAAGATCCAATTATGCCAGGAATGACCGGTGAAATCTCTGTTAAATACGATACCAATAGAGTTAACCCAATAAGAAAGACAATCACCGTTACCTCAAACGCAGAAACACCAACGGTAGCACTAAAGATTAAAGGTTTGGTTGTGGATTCAAATAAAGTTAGCGTGTTAGAAAAATCAGATAAAAGTGTTATGGAACAATAATACTTAACCTTATAATTATAAAAAAAAACTCCTTTTATGGGAGTTTTTTTGGTTTAAAAGGGTTCTCAAGCTTAAACTGGAATTTCATGATTTTCTGGTTTCTCTCAATAGTTAACCTAACGGTTTTGCCAATATCGTTTTGAAACATTCCCATTGCAGTCTGTAATGTCATTTTGTGGGCTGGTTTCCTATTTATAGCTATAATTATATCGTTTTTTTGCAAACCCACACTTTCTGCTGGAGAGCCTTTTCTAATTTCCACTATTTGATAGGCTGGCTCAAGTTTAAAACGGTATCTGTTAAGCATCGACACCGTTAAATTATCTTCATTTTTTCTGCCATAACTATCATAAGCTGTATTCTTATATTGTTCGCGAACCAACCTCAAACCTTTCTGCTCCAATACGATTCCGCTTCGATCATATCTAAATTCAGATTTAAAATTTCTGTTCTTCCTCAATCTAATCTTAGAATTGGAATAATCAATAACCATGTTGAAGCGTTTTAAAATCCCCCCTGAAAGGCTTCCGTTTCGTTTTTCATTTTTTTTAGCAAAACTGATTGAGGTAGAATCTGGAAAAGCCGCATTTACATTCTCTAGCAAAAAATTACCTAATCGAAAACCTTCAATTCGGCTTCGTTTTCCGTAAACATTTCCGCTGAGACCACGACCCAAGAAATCTAAAAACTGCATGGAATCGTCCGGTTTAAGCCCGAGTAAATCATTCTCAAAAAGCCAAAGAGCATCTGTACTACCAGTATCTATCAACAATCTTACAGTTTGCTGAGTACCACCAACTTGCACTTCTGCATCTATATAGGGTTTATCATTATAAAAAGACAAGTTGAAAGTTTCACATTTATTACAGCGACTATATTCATAAGTTTTTGGATTGTGCAACTTTAAATATTTTGAACTATATTTTATTTCTACCACAAAATCCCTGAACACATCATAACCGATAATACCATGCACAGGAATACCTAACCTCGGTGTGAAGTTGATACTCTTATCAAATACCACAAAAACATCTTGATTTATATTTACCGCATCACCAATTTTAAGAAAGTTGTTTTTTGATTTTAAAGCCTTTACAGATTCACCACCCCCAAGTCCACGAAGTGAAATGGTTTCTACATTATTTATTTGCAGTGAGTCTGTATTGGTAATGTTAAAAAGAATGGGTTTACTTACCCCTGTATCTAAAATAAAAGATAACTTAACGCCATTAAGCTGAACGGGCAGGATAATCAAACTATTTACAAGCTTGAATCTTATTTTATCTGAATCTTTCCTTGGAATATTAAAATTACCTTGAGAGAAACATAAGGAAGCTCCAAAAAAAAGAAGTAAAACTATGGGTTTGTATGGAACGTGAGTTTTCAAAGCGTTACTTACTAATATACGAATTTGACTTGAATTAATAATTTATTGTGAAGCGTTTTGCTATAAAATTCTGATCTTTACAACTTAAATAAGTATTATGCCAAAAATTTCTACAAAGGGGCAGTCGATGCCCGAGTCACCAATAAGAAAATTAGTACCATTTTCCGAAAAAGCCTATAAGGCCGGTAAAACAGTTTATCACCTCAATATTGGTCAACCCGACATTAAGACCCCGGAGTTAGCTATGGATGCTATCCGCGTGCATTCTCTCGATATTTTGGCCTACACCCGCTCAGAAGGTTCAGAAGGCTATCGTAAAAAAATCGCCAATTATTACGAAAAAAATAATATCTACGTTGATGCTAGTGACATCATTATTACCACTGGTGGTAGTGAGGCTTTGTTGTTTACCTTCGGAAGTATCATGGATACAGATGACGAAATTATAATCCCAGAGCCGTTTTACGCTAATTACAACGGGTTTTCGACAGCATCCAATGTAAAGGTAGTTCCGGTAATTTCTAAAATCGAGAATAATTTTGCCTTACCGCCGATAGAGGAATTCGAAAAACTAATTACTCCAAAAACCAAGGCTATACTTATTTGTAACCCCGGTAACCCAACTGGTTATTTGTATTCAAAAGAAGAAATCAAGCAATTAGCCGATATTGTCATTAAGCACGATTTATTTTTAATTGCAGATGAGGTCTATCGGGAATTTGTTTATGACGGAATCGAATTCTACTCCATCATGCAAGAGGATAGCTTGAAAGAACACGCTATTATGATTGATTCCGTATCCAAACGATACAGCATGTGCGGAGCAAGAATAGGCTACATGGTATCTCGTAATAAAGAAGTTATCAAAACAGCAATAAAATTCGCACAAGCCAGATTGAGCCCACCAACATTAGCTCAAATTGCAAGTGAGGCAGCCTTGGATACTCCCCAATCTTATTTTGATGACGTTATTGCCGAATATGTTGAACGACGTGACGTCCTTATTTCAGAATTAAAAACAATTGAAGGGGTTACCGTTGCGAAACCTAGCGGTGCTTTTTATTGTATCGCAGAATTACCTATAAAAGATGCCGACGTATTTGCACAATGGTTATTAGAAGAGTTTGATTTAGATGGAGAAACGGTTATGGTTGCTCCCGCAGCGGGTTTTTATTCTACTCCAGGTGTTGGTAAAAATCAAATAAGAATTGCTTACGTATTAAAAAAAGAGAGCTTAATTAAGGCCGTGAATATTTTGAAGGAAGCTTTAAAGGTTTATCCCAACTAATGGAAATACTCCAAAATATTTCATTAAAAGATTATAATACTTTTGGTATTGATGTTAAGGCTTCACACTTTATAAGTATTACATCTGTGCAGGAACTTCAGGCTGTTTTAAAATTAGGGCACTATCCCATTAAGTTTATTTTAGGAGGTGGTAGTAATATGTTACTCACCAAAAATGTAGATGCGCTTGTTATCCACGTAAATATAAAGGGCATTGAAATTGTTAAAGAGGACAAATATCATGTTTTACTCAAGGCCAATGCAGGAGAAAATTGGCATCATTTTGTTGAATACGCCATTGAGCACAACTATGGGGGACTTGAAAATCTATCCTTAATACCTGGTAACGTTGGTACTGCCCCGATACAAAATATAGGAGCTTATGGTGTAGAACTGAAAGATACGTTTTACTCTTGTACCGCTGTAAACATAAAGACCGGTGCAACGAAAACCTTCAACCGAGATGAGTGCCTTTTCAACTATAGAGAGTCAGTCTTCAAGTCAAAATTAAAGGGAGAATATATTATTACAAGCGTAATTTTCAAGCTTACTAAAACCAAGCATCAACTCAAAACAGGATATGGGGCAATTGCCACTGAGTTAGAGAACAAGAAAATTGAAAGTCCAACGATTAAGGATATTTCAGATGCGGTTATACATATAAGACAAAGTAAACTACCCGACCCAAAAAAAATAGGAAATAGTGGCAGTTTTTTTAAGAATCCAATCATCTCAAAAAAGCAATTTGAAGAGTTGAAACTTAGTTTTGGAGACGTTCCAAGCTATACCATATCACAAAGTAAAGTTAAAGTTCCAGCGGGTTGGCTCATTGAAAAGGCTGGTTTTAAGGGCAAAACTTACGGTAATTATGGTGTTCATAAAAATCAAGCATTAGTTTTGGTTAACTACGGTGGCGCAACAGGAAAACAATTACTTGAGCTCGCAAATCTTATAAAGCACACTATATCAATACTTTTTGATATTGAGATAGAAACTGAAGTTAATATTATATAACAACAAAAAGCCTCAAAGATTTGAGGCTTTTGTTACTGCAAAATATAATTCGAATAAGCTATTAATCAATCTTCCCGAGGGTAGGAATCACTTACATTTTACAATTAAGTTTCTAACTATAAGGAAATTTATTATTGATATTTATTTACTAATTTTATCCACTTATTATAGTTACGGTTCAAAATTGATTTTAGATGTTTTAGACTGTAAGTTTTTTAAAAAAAAATAATTTTAGTGTTTTGAGCACCCCAATTGAAAAAAAAATAGTTGGATTACTTGAGAAAGGGGATCAAAAAGCTCTCGATCTTCTCTATGAATTTTATGCTGATAGTCTTTATGGTGTTATTTTACAAGTAACTATTAACGAAGAATTAGCGCAAGATGCTCTTCAGGAAACCTTTGTTAAGGTTTGGAAAAACGCCAAAAAATACGACTCTAAGAAAGCAAAACTATTTACATGGCTATATCGTATTGCCAAAAATACGGCGATAGATAAATTAAGAAGTTTCAATAATAGATTTGAGAAAGAAGTCCAAATTGATAAATCTGACGTATATATATTGCCAACAGCGAGTTTAAACCAGGATGTTCTTGATTTAAAAGAGCACGTTGCAAGATTAGACCAAAAATACCAAATCGTCTTGAAAGCCTTATTTTTTGAAGGTATGACACAGCAGGAAGCAAGCGACGAGTTGGATATACCTTTGGGAACTATTAAATCCAGATTAAAAATCGGACTTAGAGAATTAAAAAAAGTCTATGTCCCAAAACATTTAAACTAATGGAAAAAACAGTACGCACCTTTTTGGGTTCTGGCCTTTTAGAAAAATACGTTAAAGGAGAAACTTCCTTAACTGAAAATTTAAAGGTAGAATCTTTTATTAATCTTTATTCTGAAGTTGAAATGGCCTATTTTGAGCTTCAGGATAATTTAGAAATCATGGCCAAATCAAATGCAGTTGCTGCTCCTCAATCTATTTTAGATAAGGTTAAAGCTAGTATTGCAGATGAGGAGGTACCAGTTATTTCTTTATCCAATACCAAAAGAAAAACGCCTTGGTATAGTATTGCTGCAAGTATTGTGGCCTTACTTTTTGCAGGTTCTTCTTATTTAATGTATGAGAAAAATCAAGACTTGATGCAAGAAAATGAAGTTGTTGTAGAAGAAATTTTTGATTTAAGAAGTGATATTGATGAAAATCAAAAATATCTAGAGGAGATAATGAGCCAGTTCGATGATCTCAACAATCCAGAAACTGAGAAATATGTAATACGAGGTAACTCAAGAGCAAAAAACCTAAAGACAGTTGCTTACATCAACGCGGTTGAGAGAACTTCAATGATTGATATTGTAACATTACCACAAATTGCTGAAGGCGATGACTACCGCATTTGGGCAGAAATGGAAGATCATTTTGTTAGTTTAGGCATATTGGACCCCTCTGAAAAGAAAATGCAATCCCTACCTTACATGGAAGATGCTCTAGGTTTAAGTATAACAGTTCAGCCTAAAGAAAGCACCAATAATAATTCAGATAATGCAGTAGCTGAAATAGAATTGAAGAATAAAAATAATTAGGAAAAAAGCACTTAACTAAAGTCATTTTTGAAATTTCAAAAATGACTTTTTTTTTGTGTAAAATTTTTACCTTTGCACAAATAAATTACCATGACTCTCATTTTAATAACATTAATAATTTTAGCACTGTGTGTCGCCGGTATTACCATAAAGATTTGGGCACAAAAAGATGGTAAGTTTGCTGGTACTTGTGCAAGTCAAAACCCAATGCTCAATAAGGATGGTGAAGCCTGTGGATTCTGCGGAAAAACAGCAGACCAGTTCGATAATTGTAACGAACCCCAACACTCCTAGCCTTGTCGGCAATTCTTGAATTACTTTTTTACGTATTTATTGGCGTTGTAAGTGTTCAAATAACATTCTATGTATTTATTTTCGGAAAATTTGCATCCTTAAGACCTGAGCGTGCTTCCAATTCAAGCCCGCCAGTTTCTGTAATTATCTGCGCCAAAAACGAAGCTGAAAATCTTAAAATCAATATCCCAACTATTCTTTCACAATCCTACCCGAGTTTTGAGTTGGTATTGATTAACGATAGTTCTTCCGATAAAACCTTAAAAATCATGAATGGTTTTAAGGCAGAATATGAAAACGTAAAAGTGGTCAATGTAAAGTCTGTTGAAGCATTTTGGGGTAATAAAAAATATGCGCTTACCTTGGGCATTAAAGCTGCAACTCACGAGATACTATTATTTACCGACGCCGATTGCCAGCCACAATCCCGACATTGGATTACCGAGATGTGTTCTAAACTTAATCAAAAGCAACATTTGGTAATGGGTTTTAGTCCCTATAAAAAAATCAAAGGATCATTCTTAAATGTATTGATTCGCTTTGAAACCTTTATGACTGCTGTGCAATATTTTTCATACCAACTATCCGGACAACCTTATATGGCGGTAGGTAGAAATTTAGCATATAGTAAATCTTTGTTTTTTGAAGCAAACGGTTTTATCAATCACATTAAAATTAAATCTGGCGATGACGACCTGTTTGTAAACCAAATAGCGACCAAAAAAAACACAACCATTTGCTATAGCAAACAAAGCTTTGTGCAGTCACAACCAAAATTAAAGTTTCGTTCTTGGATAAGACAAAAACGAAGACATATTAGTACAGCTTCATTTTATAGAACAAAGCACAAAGTTATGCTCGGTCTTTTTTATATATCGCAAATTCTTTTCTATGTTTTAGGGATTTTACTTTTATTATTTCTTTTTCAATGGGAAACAGTGTTACTTCTTATTTTGCTTAGGTATATTATGCAGTACTTCATATTATATTCCGCAGCAAAAAAACTAGATGAAAAAGATTTGTTGTTATACCTGCCAATTTTAGAATGCAGCCTTATTATAGTTCAATTTTCTATCTTTATACATAATTTCATTTCAAAACCTAAGCATTGGAAGTAAACGAAGCCATTGAACTTGCAAAAAAAAACAATCAAAGTGCATTTAAATATCTATTGGATAATTTTTGGAACGATGTTTATGGTTTTCAGTTAAAACGTACTCAAAACGAAAATGACGCAGAGGATATTACTATACAGAGTTTTTCAAAAGCGTTTGATAAAATTGAAACCTACAAACCACAATACGGATTCAAAACTTGGCTTATTACCATTTCTAAAAATTTACATATAGATTTGATCCGTAGAAAAAAATCGAAAATCTCAACTACGTTTTCAGGAATTGAAGATGATAATTATTATGGTATTATTGATGAATCCCCTTCACCGGAGGATAAAATTATCTCTGAGCAGAATTTAGCGAATCTTAAACGCGATATAAAAAAATTAAAACCCCATTACCAAGATGTTATAAATTTGAGGTATTTCCAAGACCTGAGTTACCTCGAAATTGCCACCCAATTAAATGAGCCTGTCAATAATATTAAAGTGAAATTACTGAGGGCTAAAAAACTTCTGGCAAACATCATCGATTCCAAACAATGAGGTTTAGCCTAAAAAAATTAGGTCCTGGATTACTTTTTGCCGGTGCTGCAATTGGTGTTTCCCATTTGGTGCAATCCACTAGAGCAGGAGCAGATTTTGGCTACGGTCTTATTTGGGCATTGCTCCTTGCCCATGCCATAAAATACCCATTTTTTCAATTTGGTCCCAAATATGCACTTGCCACCGGAGAAACACTTTTGGATGGCTACCGCAAACTCGGCAAAGGCGTTCTCATTGCCTACTATATAATCACTTTTGCTACTATGTTCACCATTCAAACGGCTGTAACCATAGTAACGGCCGGTTTGGCAAAATCGATATTCGGCTCTTCAATTTCTTCTGAAGTTTGGACGATTATAATTTTATTAGTATGTATGATTATATTGTTAAAAGGAAAATACCATTTTCTTGATCGCCTGATGAAAATTATTATAATCACATTAACAATCAGTACTATTATCGCCGTGTTTGTTGCATTTCAAAAACAAACAAATTCTTTATCAATAGAACAGATAATCCCTCAAGCCGCAGAATTTGGATTTCTTATAGCATTTATGGGATGGATGCCTGCACCGTTGGATATTTCAGTTTGGCACTCCATCTGGGCCATTGAAAAACAAAAGGATAATTCAGAATTTACGGCTAAATCCAGTTTGTATGATTTTAATATTGGCTATATGTTCACTGTAATAATAGGCCTTGGATTTTTATCCCTTGGCGCTTTGGTCATGTTTCAAACCGAAGAAGTATTCAGCAACAAGGCAGGCGAATTTGCAAACCAACTTATAAACATGTACACTACAAATTTGGGGGATTGGGCTTACATAATTATTGGAGTGGCGGCATTTACGACAATGTTCAGCACTACCCTGACCACTTTAGACGCTTCTCCAAGAGCCATGAACAAAACTACAGAACTACTATTTGGTGAAGCGCTGAAAACATCTTATCTATTCTGGATACTTTTGCTAATCACCGGTACGGTTCTCATCTATTTCTTTTTTGCTTCAGAAATGGGACTTCTCATTAAAATTGCAACAATCTTATCTTTTCTTACCGCCCCTTTTTATGCTATTATAAATTATAAACTTATTTGCAGCAAACACACGCCTCAACAGCACCGCCCAACAAAACTTATGCATTTATGGAGCTTGTTTGGCATTGCCTTTCTAATTGGTTTTGGCATCTGGTATCTCACCACTTTCTTCAACTAATTGTGATATACTTTGTATCTTTGCAAAGAACAATTTATTGTATGAATACAGATACCATTTCTAAACCCATTGTTGAACGCCAACCCAAACCAAAGTGGCTACGTGTTAAGCTTCCAACAGGAAAAAAATACACTGAACTGCGAAGTTTGGTAGACAAATATAAACTCAATACTATTTGCACCTCAGGTAGTTGTCCTAATATGGGTGAATGTTGGGGAGAAGGCACAGCTACATTTATGATATTGGGTAATGTTTGCACTCGCTCTTGTGGCTTTTGTGGTGTAAAGACAGGACGCCCAGAAACCGTAGATTGGGACGAGCCTGAAAAAGTTGGTCGATCTATCAAGATTATGGGTATCAAACATGCCGTATTGACCAGCGTTGATAGAGATGACCTTAAAGATATGGGAAGTATTATGTGGAGCGAAACCGTAAAAGCGGTTAGGCGAATGAATCCCGAAACAACTCTTGAAACTTTAATACCTGATTTTCAAGGAATAGAACGTCATATCGACAGAATTATTGATGTTGCTCCAGAAGTGGTGTCACATAATATTGAAACGGTTAGACGTCTAACGCGTGAAGTAAGAATCCAAGCTAAATACGACCGCAGCATGGGCGTATTAAAATATTTGAAACAACAAGGCCAAAGACGCACCAAATCGGGCATTATGCTCGGTCTTGGCGAAACTCGTGAAGAAGTTATCGAAACATTGCACGATTTACGAGAAAATGACGTGGATGTGGTAACCATTGGCCAATATTTACAGCCCAGCAAAAAACATTTGCCGGTAAAATTATTCATTCAACCCGATCAGTTTGATGAATATAAAGCTATTGGTCTTGATTTAGGTTTTAGACACGTAGAAAGTAGTGCATTAGTCCGCTCATCGTACAAAGCACAAAAGCATATCAACTAATGATTAGAGTAGCCATTAATGGATTTGGCCGAATTGGGAGGCGAGTTTTCAGATTAATTCAAGAAAGGCATGATATTGAAGTTGTTGCCATTAATGATTTAGCAGACGCAAAAACTTTAAGCCATCTTTTAAAGTATGATAGCATCCATGGTTTGTCCAGACATAAAATTTCATTTTCTGAAAATGCAATTTTGATAAACGGTAGCTCAATTCCGTTAAGTCATGCCAAGCATCCTAAACATATACGTTGGACAACTCAACCTGATTTCGTAATTGAGGCTACTGGGAAGTTTAAACGTTCGGAAGAATTGATGCACCATGTCAACAATGGTGCAAAACGGGTAATTTTATCTGTGCCGCCAATTGGGGAAGATATTGAAACCGTAGTTTTAGGCGTTAACGAAAATTCTATTGACAGAGATGCTCTAATAATTTCGAATGCATCTTGCACCACAAACAACGCTGCCCCCATGATAAAGGTCATCAATGAACTATGCGGCGTCAAACAAGCTTATATCACAACAATACATTCCTATACTACAGACCAAAGCCTGCACGACCAACCACATAAGGATTTACGCAGGGCTAGAGCTGCAGGACAATCCATAGTGCCAACCACCACCGGAGCCGCAAAGGCTTTAACAAAGATTTTCCCTGAGCTTTCAGAGGTCATTGGTGGCTGTGGAATTCGAGTTCCTGTTGCCAATGGATCATTGACAGATATAACCTTTAATGTGGATAGAACAGTTTCAATCAAAGATATTAATGAAGCTTTTAAATTAGCTTCAGAAACAACACTCAAAAACATCATAGAATACACAGAGGACCCAATAGTTTCCATTGATATAATTGGAAATACACATTCCTGTGTTTTTGACGCTTTGATGACCTCAGTAATAGGTAACATGGTTAAAATAGTGGGATGGTATGATAATGAAACAGGTTATTCTAGTAGAATTTTAGATTTAATTTGCAATTTAACGGTAAAAACGCTACGTTTATCGAATAAATAATTATATTTGCTTTTACTCAATGGCTAAATATGTCCTTTAATAAACTAATTATATTCGCTTTTTTTATTGGATGGTCGTGTATTATAGTTGCGCAAAATGAGACCGAGGATAGCGAAATGACTCGCGTCAAAATGATCAACGGCATTGCTTATGCTCAATTAGATGCTGAACGTGGCGATTATTTCAACGCCAAATCCAAACTAACGCGTGCACTCGAAATAGCTGTTGCCTTGAATGATTTCGAA
The DNA here is from genome assembly GCA_963803715.1 of uncultured Flavobacteriaceae bacterium. GTDB lineage: Bacteria > Bacteroidota > Bacteroidia > Flavobacteriales > Flavobacteriaceae > Psychroserpens. Next base: position 358,206 of record CAWDOF010000005.1, on the reverse strand, counting down.
AACCAAGGAATAATCAATTCTAAAATTGGAAGATTAGAACATACAGTAAAAGAATATAAGAAATCTCTCTTATCACTAACCAAAGCTGCTCAAATTCAAAGAGAGCTCGGTGACTACAGTAACTTAGCAATCACTTACAGCATAAAAGGTAATCTTCATACAAGTCTAAAGGATTATCCAGAAGCATTGGATTATTATAATTCCGCCAAGACACTTTTCCAAGAAAACAATTTAGAACCACTCTCTTCAGGCGTTACATTAAGTGAAGCAAAAATTCATTATGAATTAAATGACTACGAAACATCCAAAACGTATCTGGAAGAAGCCATAGAGTTGGCAGATAAGTACCAACAACCAATTGTGCTTTCCAGCGCATTAATTTATATGGGTAAGGTTTTACTTAAATTGGGAGATAGCGATAAAGCATTGAACAATGTTAATCAAGGTATAGACATTGCAAAAAGCGAGGCATTTGAAGAAAACCTCAACGATGCATATCTTACTTTAAGTGATATCTATACTCAAAAGGAAAACTTTAAAGCGGCTCACCAATATCTCTTAAAACATATAGAAATCTCTGATTCTATTTTAAACATTCAAAGAGCAAATTTATCTCCTGATCAGAAAGCAGAATTCCTCAACGCCTACAAACAAGCAGATTATCAAGAATTAAAAACAAAATTAGAGCAACAAGAGTCTGAGAGCAGCCTTGCAAAAATAACAACAATTTTGAGCATCGCCCTCATAAGTATTTTGTCATTGTTAACATTGGCTCTATACAAAAACAATAATATTAGACTAAGTTCTAATAATATGCTGCATGAAAAAAATGATGATCTTATCGAGGCTATGAAACAGGCAGAACAAGCTTCAAAGACAAAGGCAAACTTTTTATCTACAGTTACACACGAGCTCAGAACCCCACTATATGCTGTTACTGGTTTAACAAATATGCTTCTTGATGAAGAGCCAAATGAAAAACAAATACCCCATCTAAAATCACTAAAATTTTCTGGAGATTACCTGTTGCAGTTTATCAATGACATTCTTCAGATTAATAAAATTGAAGCCTCAAAAGTAGATTTAGACCCTGTACTTTTCAATCTTAAATCTAAAGTTGATAGCGTATGTTCTGCTCTAAATAACTCTGCGGTTGATAATGGTACCAAAATGCATTTTGACTATCAAAAAGGTCTTGAGGAAACCTTTATAGGTGATAATCTTAAAATTTCGCAGATTTTAATAAACCTTATCGGTAATTCCATAAAATTCACAAAAGATGGGGATATTTGGGTTAGGGTATATAGCATTTCAAAAAAGGACAATGATCATATAATACGTTTTGAAATAGAAGATAATGGTATTGGTATTTCAAAAGAAAAACAGGAAAACATGTTTGAGAGTTTCTCTCAAGGATCTATACAAATCAATCGAAAGTATGGTGGTACAGGCCTTGGCCTTTCCATTGTAAAAGGATTGATTGAAATTCTAAATGGAAAAATTTTCCTCAAAAGTGAACTTGGTAAAGGCACTACGTTCTTTTTTGAAATACCATTGACTTACACCCCCGAAACTGCCAAAATTGAAAAAGAAGACTACTTAAAAAACATTAAAGCTTTGGATATTTCAAATATTAAAATTTTGATTGTTGAAGACAATAAAATCAATCAAATGATCACAAAAAAGATTCTCAACAAAATGGGGCTTAGTTGTGATATTGTTGATAATGGAGAAGATGCCGTTATTAAAGTAAAGGAATTTGAATATGATGTTGTCCTTATGGATATTCACATGCCCGGTATTAGTGGGCTTGAGGCTACCAAACAAATAAGGGAGTTCAATAAAGAACTTACTATTTTCGCACTTACAGCGGTTACACTTGAGGATAAGATGCAAGAATTTGATGAGGCCGGTTTTGATGATATCATTTCCAAACCCTTCAAACAGGATGACTTTGAAAAGAAATTATTTGAAGAGCTATCCTCCAACAAAAAAACCGCTTCAATACTTCAATAAGAGTCAACGTAGTTTGTTATTCCCCTATTGAATTCTTGAGCTTTATCAATTTCGAATTCTATTGGCAGATAATATAATTTTGACATGTCGTCTTTAAAATACGGCCTCAATCTAACATAGTCCTTTTCTGTGGTTAGTATTATTGATTTCTTCTTAAGTTGCTTTATTTCTTCTTCAGAAAACTTATGATGGTCAGCAAATTTAAGATGTTCAAAGTTATTAAGTTGTGACTGTAAAAAATCTAAAAAAGGACTTGGGTCTGCAATACCTGTCACTATACTTACCTCCTGTTTTTTTAAAGATTGTAATGGTTTGGTTTCATTCTCGTTATGAACATCGGCACTATAAAAAATCCAGCTAAAATAGACCTTCTGTGAAGCCAAAGGGTTTAGCTCTTTTATAATAGATTTTTTCTTTTCGTGGCTAATATTTATTGGGCATTTTGTAACCACAATAACATCTGCCCTTTTAGCGCCAGATTTTGGTTCTCTCAGATTTCCTGTTGGTAAAACCAGATCGTTAGCATATAGATTTCCGTATGATGTCAATAAAATAGTATAACCCGCACTTACTTTACGATGCTGAAAAGCATCATCCAATAAAATAATTTCTGGTTGGACATTTGATTTTAGTTTCGAAATACCATTTTGCCGATCACCGTCTACACTTACCACAACATTATCAAATTTTCGATAAAATTGTAAAGGTTCATCGCCAATAGTGGTGGCATCTGCACTTTCATCGGCGATAATAAATCCTTTGGTCTTTCTCCCATAACCGCGACTCAAGGTGGCTATTTTATAATCTTGCAATAGAAGCCTGATTAAATATTCAATCATAGGGGTTTTGCCTGTACCACCTGCACTCAAATTACCCACACAAATTAATGGGAAATTATAACCGATAGATTTTTTATAATCATGGTCATAGAGTTTATTTCGTAACCAAGTTATTGCATAATAAATCGGTACAATTGGTAACAGTATTTTACGCAGTAGCTTCATCTAAACGAATGTAAATATTTTATATTTGTTTTTAAACCCAGTATGGCAAATTTATGATTATTCAAGAGGTAACAAATTATTTAGAAGAACTAGCTCCCCTAGCCTACGCCGAAGATTTTGATAATGTCGGGCTTTTGGTAGGAGACAACCAAACAGAAGTCAAAGGTATTCTTGTAACCCTGGACACTTTAGAAAATGTAATTGATGAAGCCATTGCCAAAAGCTGTAATTTAATTATTAGTTTCCACCCAATTATTTTTAAAGGTCTTACATCTTTAACTGGCAAAAACTACGTTGAGCGCACCGTTTTAAAAGCAATTAAAAATAATATCGCTATTTATGCCATCCATACGGCATTGGACAATGCCCATAAAGGAGTAAATGATATTATTTGCAATCAATTAGGATTAATAAACAAACAGGTCTTGATTCCCCAAAAGGAAAGCATAAAAAAACTCACCACTTACGTACCAAAAGATAGTGCCGAGACCTTACGCAATGCACTTTTTAGAGTTGGTGCAGGAAATATAGGTAATTATGAAAGTTGTAGCTTTAATACCACAGGAGTTGGAACCTATAAAGGCAATGAAAATTCTAATCCTGTAAAAGGCGAAAAAGGAAAATTACATCAAGAGCAAGAAACCCAAATTTCAATAACTTACAATAAGCATATAGAAAAACAATTGCTCAACACGCTTTTTAAAAACCATCCTTATGAAGAAGTTGCTTACGAGATAACTTTATTAGAAAATTACGACCAGCACATCGGTATCGGCATGATTGGCGAATTAAAAGATGCTATCGATTCCACTACATTTTTAAACGATTTAAAGTTAAAAATGAACGTTTCAGCAATTCGACATTCAGAAATAATTAAACCTAAAATAAAAAAAGTCGCTGTTTTAGGAGGATCTGGCAGTTTTGCAATTCATGCAGCTAAAACAGCGGGAGCAGATATTCTAGTCACTGCAGATTTAAAATACCACGACTATTTTTCTGCGGAAGGCAACATCATACTAGTGGATATTGGACACTATGAAAGCGAGCAATACACAAAAAACTTTTTAGTGGACTATCTCTCAAAAAAAATCACTAATTTTGCACCTGCCTTTCCGCTAGGTCAGGTAATTTTATCAACTACAATTACAAATCCGGTAAAGTATTTATAATTATGGCAAAAAAAGCTGAAGCCTCTGTCGAAGACAGATTGAGAGCATTGTATGACCTTCAATTAATTGATTCCAGAATTGACGAAATAAGAAATTTAAGGGGAGAATTGCCTTTAGAAGTTCAAGATTTGGAAGATGAAGTAGAGGGTTTGAACAAGAGACTTGAAAAACTGGATACTAACCTTGAATTAATTGAAGGTGACATCAAGGGGAAAAAGAATCTTATTGAAGAAGCCAACGCGCTTATTAAAAAATATAGCGAACAACAAAAGAACGTTAGAAACAACAGAGAATACAATTCTTTGACTAAGGAAGTTGAATTTCAAGAACTTGAAATTCAATTGGCCGAAAAGCATATCAAAGAGTACAGGGCTCAAATTGAACAGAAAAAAGTCGTTATCGACGAGACTAAAAGTGGTCTCAAGGAACGTAAAAATCATTTGAAACATAAACGTAGCGAGCTAGACGCAATATTAGCTGAAACTCAAAAAGAGGAAGATGCGTTATTGAAAAAGTCTGAAGAATACCAGAAAAAACTAAACGAGCGTTTGGCTAAGGCTTACCTTAGGATTAGAAACAACGTGAAGAATGGTTTAGCAGTTGTTCCAATTGAGCGTGGTGCTTCTGGAGGTTCGTTTTTTACAATTCCGCCACAAATCCAAGTGGAAATTGCCTCTCGCAAAAAAGTAATTACAGACGAGCATAGCGGCAGGATTTTAGTAGATGCTGAACTTGCGGAAGAAGAAAAAACCAAGATGAAAAAAATGTTCGCAAAATTATAAACGAATCAAAAATAATTTAAAAGCTCCCATTTGGGAGCTTTTTTTAGTTTAGAGTAACGCAACCTGTTTTAAGTTTTAGTAAAACTTTCACACTTACATCCTTAATGTTTCTTTGCTTTTTGCGACTTTAGAAATAAAAATTTTTATTATGAAAACCACGATTACCACAATTTTACTCATCACTTTAATGAGCTGCCAAAATTCTGCACAACAGAATAAATTGAGCAAAGACCAACAAAAAGTTATAAATGCAGAACCTAAAGAAGTCCAAACAGAAAACGGCTTGGCAAAAGCGTATTTTGCCAGTGGTTGTTTTTGGTGTGTAGAAGCGATTTATGAAAGTGTAAAAGGGGTAGAAGAATCAATCTCAGGATACGCAGGCGGCCATACTGACGATCCAACTTACGAGGCAAGCAATACGGGCACAACAGGACACGCTGAAGCCGTGGAAGTTATTTACGACCCCGAGATTGTAAATTTTTCAACGTTGGTAGATGTTTATTTTGCATCTCAAGATCCAACCCAGGTCAATGGACAAGGCCCAGATAGAGGTTCTCAATACCGTTCAATTATCTTCTATCAAAATGATGAGCAAAAAGAAATTATCGAAGCTAAGAAAGCTGAATTAGCCAAAAAATTAAACGCCGAAATTGCTGCCGAAATCTACCCATTCCAAAAATTCTGGAAAGCAGAGGCGTACCATCAAGATTACGAAAAACTAAATCCGAACCAAGGATATATAAGAAATGTATCTGTCCCTAGACTGAAACGTTTCCAAGAAAAAATGCCTAATATCCTCAAGGAAAACCATTAAATTCAAATAGTAGGAAATTAAGGTCCATCAATTATTAGGTTCAAAATTTCACCCCTTCTAAAAAACTCAAAGATTTTACTTTATTCGCATTCCAAATAGAATAACGAGTAAAATCTTTGAGTTTTTTCATGGACATTTATAGTTTCGGTTTTGTTGCTTTTATCTCAAAAATCAGTGGGTAAAGTTTGTCCTTAGTCCTATACATACCATTATTTGTAAGTATCAAATTCGGCAGAACATCATAAGGACTCTCATCATGTTCATTTAAAAAGTCTATATGCAACCCTGCATCGCTTAACGCATTAATAACTTCACTCAAACCGTGATTCCAGCAGTACTCCTTACTCGTCATTTCTGAATCGGTATTTGCGTAAGTACCTTGATATTCTTCGTAAATAGGTTGATCTTGCATGTAGCCGTAAACCATGTTTGGCTGTTTCTGGTTATAATCAAACATCCAAACTATGGGATGAAATTCAACCATATAAAAAGTTCCTCCTGGTTTAAGTTTCTCTGAAATTATTTTGCCCCAAGGTTTTAAATCTGGCAACCAACCAATAACCCCATAGCTTGTAAATACAATATCAAACTGCGCGCTAACATGCTTTGAAGTATCGAGCACATTACACCTCACAAATTCGGCGTCTAATCCCAATTTAGAATTAAGTGTCTTAGCAAGCTTTATACCTTCATCACTCAAATCAATACCCACACATTTTGCCCCCTTTCTGCTCAAGCTCAAGGTATCTTGACCAAAGTGGCACTGCAAATGCAATATGGATTTATCGGAAACATTGCCAAGAGCTTTCAATTCATATGGCATTAATGAGGTGGCGCCGTTAATAAATCCCTGTAGGTTGTACATTTGGCTCGCAGCATGAACGCCCACTTTCTTGTTCCAAGTGGTTCTATTTACATTAAAATAAGTTTTCGACATGAATTTTAATTTGACTCAATGTAACAATTTCTTCAGAAATGAGAATTCTTCATTACCTTTATAAAAAATGATATTATGCCTAGATTTTTTTCAGTGCTTTGTTTGGTATTGCTGTTAGTGAATTGCCAAAACGGATCAAAAGAACAGAAAGTTCAGAACGAGAACGTTTCCGAAGAAAAAGACGAATTGACTACTGTGGAAAAAATTGCCAATGCCCACGGATTTGCAGAGTGGGACCAAGTCAACAAACTTAAATTCACCTTTAATGTTGATGCTGGTGGCAACCATTCCGAACGCTCTTGGATCTGGATGCCTAAGACAAATGATGTCACAATGATAACAGCTAACGACACCCTAAATTATAATCGTGCTGCTGTTGATAGTATTTCGCTCAATGCAGACAAGGCCTTTATAAATGATAAGTTTTGGCTTCTTGCGCCTTTTCAGCTCGTCTGGGACAAGGGTACAAAAATAAAAGAACCCGTAAAATCCATAGCTCCAGTAAGCAATAAGGAACTTAACAAAATGACTTTAACTTATATTGGTGATGGCGGATATACCCCAGGTGATGCTTATGATTTTTATTATAATGATGATTTCAAGGTTGAAGAATGGGTTTACAGAAAGGGCAATTCTACAGAACCTTCAATGACGACCACCTTTGAAAACTACGAAGACTTTAAGGGCATCAAAATCGCAAAAGACCACAAAAACCTAAATGGCGATTGGAATCTTTATTTTACAGATATTGAAATTAATTAAACTTTTCAATTTTAGTTGGTGGTTGATTCCATAGCCTGAACTTTGCAATAAGTTTTCAATAAATTATATAATTTTTGAGGTTCAAATGGCTTGCTCATAAAGCCGTTCATTTTATATTGTTCGGTACGTTTCTTAATATCCGTTTGGGCGAAAGCGGTTAGGGCAACTATTGGAATTTTGGATTTTCGTTTATCTTTAGAATTTCTAATCAAACGTGTAGTTTCATAACCATCAAGAATTGGCATTTGAAGATCCATTAAAATCAAATCAAAATCTTCTTTAAAAAGTAATTCAATGGCCTCCTTACCATTTTTGGCTACACTGCAACGCACCTTCCAATTTGAGAAAAATCGTTTAAGTATCATTACGTTCATTCTATTATCTTCTGCCACCAAGACGTTTACATTTAATGGCATAAAATGATTCTTAAATTTAAAGACCTCTATTTTATCAGAAATGCCAGATAGGTTGATTTTATAATCTATGATAAATGAAAATGTTGTGCCAACCCCTAATTGACTTCTAACCTTAAGATTACTACCCTGTAATTTCAATAATTTTTTACTAATTGGCAATCCCAGTCCCGAACCTCCATATTTTATGGTTGTGTCTGAACTTGCCTGTACAAAACTTTCAAATATATCTGTTTGTTTTTCTAATGGAATTCCAATGCCAGTATCAATTACCTCAAATTGAAGTCTGGCAGTTCCGCCTTTTAAAGATTCTATTTTTGAGACTGACAACGTTATCTCTCCTTTTTCTGTAAACTTTAAAGAGTTGGATATTAAGTTTTTTATAACTTGGGTAAGTTTCAACTCATCACCAATTAACTTATCTGGTACGTCCTGCTCGCAAATCAATCTGAAGCTTATATTTTTCTCTTTTGCTCTAAGGATAAAGTGTGATTTAATATTTTCTAGGAAGATATGAAGACTGAATTTTTGCTTAACAATCTTCACCTTACCAGAATTGATTTTATCAAAATCCAATAAGTCGTTAATCAAGGTTAGAAGATGCTCGCTCGAATATTTCAATGCTTTTAAATTTTCCTCTTGCTCAGGCAAAAAATCTTCCATCAAAAGAATATTAGAGAAACCTGTAACTGCATTGAGCGGGGTCCTTATTTCGTGAGACATCGTAGACAGAAACTCATCTTTAGATTTTCCCGCTTTCTGTAATTCTATCTCTGTAGTTTTTAAATTAGTGATATCCACAATTGTTCCAACATATCCTTTGGCTTTTTGCTCCTTATTTTTAAATAATTTAGTCTTAGCCTCGAACCAATAAGTTTTGTCAACTATTTTTTGTTTGAAAATAAATTTGACTTCTTGATCTTTCAATGAAAACAAATCAAGGATTTTTTCATTTTTATCATTTATAGTGGAGTTCATGAACTCTGCGAAATTACGCCCTAGGGATTCTCTTATAGTTAAGCCAGTCCATTCCGTCCAGGCATTGTTGAGAAATGTAAAATTACCGTATAGGTCAGTTTTAAAAATCACCCCATTAATATTGTCAACAACAGTCTCTAACTTTGCCTTGGTATCATCTCGTTCTGCTATTATTTTTTTGTTCGCTATAAACAGTTCTTTTGAACTTACATCCAAAACATTTCTGACTTCTTTCAACTCTTCGTCAAAACCCTTGTAGGTTTCATCAACCAAATTTATAAAATCCTTACATGTAGGATCTTCCAAAAGATGAGCTCCAAATTTTTCAATCTGTCGCTTTAAAGTGTTATGCAATCGGTTATCTAACATTCTCTAATCGGTGTTATTATAAAAACTTGACTATTTAATTTACAGGAAGGATATTTTTGAAAAAAGTAAATTAGTGGGATTTTGGAATTTTTGCTTTTTACCGTTACTAAGTTTTTCAACTGATTTCCAACTACTAAAAAGTGTAAAAATCTTTTGCCAGCAAAATTAGATACTTGGTCTAATAAATCCTGCTGAATTGGTTTCCCATCCCGAAAGCTACAATCACTGTTATTTACTTTTAGCCAATCAAAATGGAAGTTTTTTCTGCTGAAATGACTATCTGAAGATAAAATTAGTTCAAAACTGAAGTAAAAATCAATGGTTTTACTTCCCATAAAATTTAATGCGTTACGGAGTTTGGAAAACAATTTAATTTGTAACTCACGGGAAACCCCTTTCATAATTGTAAACCAATGCGCTAAAAATAGTTTGCAAAAGTCAAAATATGACAATAGAGCATCTTGGTTGCGTAACCAATAAGGCTCATTGAGAACCAATTGTCGTAGGGTCATGTAATTAAATTTGGGGCTTAATACACTTAATCGTATTAATTTGTATTTCAACGAATGTATGACATTTTTTGAAAGTAAAAAAATTTTATAAGTTTTTTCTAACTCCATCAGTTAGAAGCCTTCTATATTTTAATACACAGCAATTTGTATCGTCCCAACAAAAAAAAGGTAAAATCGAAAAATCCTAAATAATTCTTAAATAATACTAATTAAAAGTTATCACAACGTCCGATACTTTTAAAAGCCCGTATATAAATTAAAGAAAAATCCCGCAGTCTGCGTCTATATATCAAAAGCGCTTCTTTTTTTATAATTGAAGCGCTTTGTTTTTCTCAACTTTTTGTCTGCATTTAACCTTTATAATTTTCACGTTTTCTCAAAGTAGGCGATATACACATAACATTTGAGTCATTTAATCTTCAAACGATGGCCATTTCGTTACAGCTGCTTTTTTTTGTAAGTCTCTGAATAAAAAAAAGGTTATAAAATTCTTCGGAAAAATGAAACCGCCTTACTTCTTTACTAGATTTTTAATCGTTATTTTTGTTTTAAACCCTAAATACACAACGTTTTGTTTCACTTTGAACCAGGTCTTAAATTTGCTCAAGAACAAGACAAAAAAGATAAACTTTCGCATTTTCGGAAGAAATTCCATATCCCAAAAGATAAAAATGGCAACGACCTAATCTACATGACGGGAAACTCTTTGGGTCTTCAGCCAAAAAACACTAAACAATATCTCACTGAAGAATTGGATGATTGGGCAAATCTAGGAGTTGAAGGTCATACAGAGGGTAAACACCCCTGGCTTAATTATCATGAATTTTTGACCATCACCATGTCAGAGATTGTAGGAGCAAAACCAATTGAGGTCGTAGTTATGAACTCGCTAACCGTCAATCTTCATCTCATGATGGTAAGTTTTTACAATCCTACTCCAGAGCGTTTTAAGATTTTAATTGAGGCAGACGCTTTCCCTAGCGATAAATACGCAGTACAATCCCAACTGCGACATCATGGCTATGATGATGAAGAAGGTTTAATATTATGGAAGCCTAGAGCTCATGAAGAACTAGCGAATTACAAAGATTTAGAAACCATTCTGAAAGAACAGGGTAACGAGATAGCCTTGGTTATGATAGGTGGCGTTAATTATTATACAGGTCAATTTTTCGACTTAAAACGTATTACCAACCTTGGCCACAAATATGGTTGCAAAGTAGGTTTTGATTGTGCACACGGTGCAGGTAACGTAAAATTAAATTTACACGATTCTGGAGCAGACTTTGCCGTTTGGTGTACTTATAAATACTTAAACTCTGGACCAGGAAGTTTATCTGGAGCTTTTATACATGAGCGCCACGCGCACAATAAAGACCTCAACCGATTTACAGGTTGGTGGTCCCACAATAAAGAATTACGTTTTAAAATGCGTGATGAGTTTGATCAAATGCCCGGTGCAGAAGGTTGGCAACTGAGCAATCCCCCGATTTTATCTATGGCAGCCATTCGAGCATCCTTGGATGTTTTTAAGGACGCTGGTTTTGATAATTTATTGGAAAAGTCAAAAAAGTTGACCGCTTACCTTGAATTTCTAATTAATGAACTTCATAATTCCGATATCAAAATAATAACTCCCAGCAATCCCGATGAACGTGGTTGCCAGATTTCCATTCAAGTAAAAAATGCCGACAAGGGTTTACACGTCAAATTAACCAAGGAAGGAGTAATCTCAGATTGGCGTGAACCAGATGTTATACGCTGTGCACCTGTACCACTTTATAATTCATTTGAGGATGTTTATCAATTAGTCGAAAAATTAAGTACCCTAATAAGTTCCTCTACTTCCACTGAGCATAAAAGTAGCATGGATAGGAAATGATTAAAAGGTATTATTTAATCTTTAAATAAATCTCAACGTTACTCGACCTTAAATAATTAATATGGGTATAAAAGAAACTAAACAAAAAAGTAAAAGTTCCGCCCCCTTGGGCAGATTTGGAGTGGCCGAAAACATTCTCATTATCGGCGCAGGCCTTTGTGGCAGTCTCTTGGCTCTACGCTTAGGCCAACGTGGCTACAACGTGAGCGTTTACGAGATGCGCCCCGATTTACGTAAAATAGATATTTCCGCAGGGCGTTCCATAAATCTCGCCTTTTCAGACCGTGGCAATAAAGCTATGAAAATGGTAGGCATGGAAGATGAAGTCAAAAAACTTTGCATCCCCATGAACGGAAGAATGCTGCACGATAAACAAGGTAATACCTTTTTATCAAATTATAGCGGTCGCGATTATGAATACATCAATTCCATTTCTCGTGGAGAATTAAACGCCTTATTATTGGATAAGGCCGAAGCTCATGAGAACGTCAAACTTCATTTCAATATAAAATGTAAGTCTGTCGATTTTGAAAAAACAACCGCCCTATTTCAAGATTACAAAACGAAGAAAGAATTTATAGAAGATGCCGATTGCATTATCGCGACCGACGGCGCGGGTTCAGCCTTGCGAAAAAGTTATTATCTAGAACGAAAATTTCTGTTTAGCTTTTCGCAAGACTATTTAACCCACGGCTATAAGGAACTTTCTATTTTACCTTCGGAAACCGGAGACTACAAAACCTATAAAAACGCACTTCACATTTGGCCAAGGGGCGATTTTATGATCATTGCGCTCCCAAATCTTGATGGCAGCTTTACGGTAACCTTGTTTTTGAGTTATGATGAAGGTGAATATAATTTTAATAATTTAACGACTCCAGAAATCGTAATAGAGTTCTTCAAAAAAGAATTTCCTGACGCCTTGGAACTTATGCCAAACCTCATTGAAGATTTTTTTGAAAACCCCACAGCACCTTTAGGTACTGTTAAATGTTCACCATGGCATTATAAGGGCAATACCCTTTTGATGGGAGATTCTGCACATGCCATTGTTCCGTTTTACGGTCAAGGTATGAATGCTTCTTTTGAGGATGTCGTTGAATTTGATAAAGTTTTAGATCAAAATCTAGAAAATTGGGAAGCGATTTTTAAAACTTTTGAGAGCAATAGAAAAAAAGACACCGATGCCATTGCCGATTTGGCGATAGATAATTTCCACGAAATGAAAGACCATGTTGGTCAACCCATTTTCCAAGAAAAACGCAAGATAGAAATGGCTTTGGAAAAAGAATTTCCAGAGCAATATTCCTCCAAATACAGTTTGGTTACCTTTAATGAAGATATTGGCTATCGGGAAGCGATGTTGAGAGGTCGAGCTCAGGACAAAGCAATTCTGAATTTGTTGACAGATAAAAAAATACAGACAATCACTGAAAAAACAGATAAAAACGTTTTAAAAGAAATATTGGATAAAGTAAGCGCGGAAACAAAAGCAATCTTAAATGATGATAAGGTAGCTACACTCGTTTAGTTCCCGTCGAACTTAATTAGAGCAAAAAAAGGGATAATCATTAATTTCTTATTAACTCTATTAGCGTTTAAAAATAAAGTCATACATCAAAATATAACAATCAAAGAGTATTTAAGTTGGACAAATTTACAAACCATAACTCTTATTTACCCAAGTAAGAGTTTCTCCCTCGCCTGAGCTGAGTGATTAGATTAAAATCAGTATAGACTGAATCGAAGTAAGGGAGATTAACAGGGTATTTTTATTATGAGTAGCGTAAAACCAAGAGGTGCCTACCCTCACGTCAAACAAGTAGGCGATTTCATCTTTGTTTCTGGAACGAGTTCACGCCGTCCAGATAATACCATCGCAGGTGTTGATATCATTGATGAAATGGGTACAAAACATTTAAACGCAGAAATACAGACGCGGGAAGTCCTAAAAAATATTAGCAAAAATTTAGAAACCGTCGGGGCATCTTTAAAAGATGTTGTTGATGTAACCTCATTTTTAGTAAATATGAATGATTTTGCAGGGTATAATAAAGCTTACGCAGAATTCTTTGATAAAGAAACCGGCCCAACCAGAACCACAGTGGCCGTTCATCAATTGCCTCATCCAGATTTGGTGGTGGAGATTAAAGTAATGGCCTATAAGAAGCAAGTTTAAAAAGTGGAGATTAGAAAATAAACAAGAAAGATAATTCACCCTTTTTAGTCAATCGAATACTCTTCTGCACTAATAAAATATGAAGATTCAAAACTACATCAACGGAAAATTTCAAAATCCAATCGAAGATAATTGGCTGGATAATTTCAACCCTTCCAATGGTGAGGTTTACGGTCAAATTCCGAATTCAACCAAGGCTGATGTTGAAGCGGCATACAGTTCTGCCAAATCCGCATTCAGTCAATGGTCAAAATCTACTTTAGAAGACCGAAGCCGTATTCTAATTAAAATATCCGAATTACTAGAAGACAATTTGCAACAATTTGCCGAAGCAGAAAGTAAGGATAATGGTAAACCTGTTAGCCTTGCGAAATCTGTTGACATCCCTAGGGCGGCAAGTAATTTTAGGTTTTTCGGAAATGCCATCACTCAGTTTGCCAGTGAAAGTCATGAGAGTATAGGTCAAGACGCCATAAATTTCACACTGCGTCAACCAATCGGAGTTGTAGGCTGTATTTCCCCTTGGAACCTTCCGCTGTACTTATTCACATGGAAAATTGCTCCTGCCATTGCCGCTGGAAATTGCGTGGTCGCAAAACCCAGTGAAGTCACACCCATGTCTGCCTTTTTATTAGGCGAAATTTGTAATAGGGCCGGATTACCAGAAGGCGTTTTGAATATCGTGCATGGATTGGGATCAACAACGGGCCAGGCCATCGTTGAACATCCAGATATAAAAGCCATTAGTTTCACTGGAGGCACTGCGACAGGAGCACATATCGCTAAAGTAGCGGCTCCTATATTTAAAAAATTATCGTTAGAATTAGGCGGAAAAAACCCGAATATCATTTTTGCCGATTGTGATTATGACCAGATGCTAGAAACAACGGTGCGCTCATCATTTGCTAACCAAGGCCAAATCTGCCTTTGTGGAAGTCGGATTTTTATCGAACAATCAATCTATGAAAAATTTAAAATTGATTTTGTCCGCAAAGTGAAAACATTAAAAGTTGGTCATCCTTCAGAAAATGATACCAATATTGGAGCTTTAGTTTCTAAATCACATTTAGAAAAAGTAAAAGAATATATTCAAATTGCAAAAGATGAAGGTGGCAAAATACTTTTTGGCGGAAACGAAATTAATGTAGAAAATTTCGAAAACGGCTATTATTTAGAACCTACAATTATAGAAGTTACCAGTAATGACTGTCGTGTAAATCAAGAAGAAATTTTTGGACCAGTCGTTACAATTATGCCTTTTGAAACGGAAGATGAAGTTCTCATAATGGCGAATAATGTTAAATACGGTCTTTCCGCTACAATTTGGACCAACGATTTGAAGCGCACCATGCGATTAAGCAAAGATTTACAAACGGGTATAGTTTGGGTCAACACTTGGATGATGCGAGATTTACGCACCCCTTTTGGCGGGACAAAGGCCTCAGGAGTTGGCCGTGAAGGTGGCTTCGAGGCATTACGATTTTTTACCGAGGCTAAAAACATTTGTATAAAATATTAGAAAAAGATCACTAAAAAGCCTTCCTAATCCCAAAAAAGGAGGGATAAAATATGAACAATTTCAAAAAATTAAACTTTAATGAGTTTAAAAAATCTATCGCCTTTGTATATTTAATAAAATTTTTTCAATAAAAACACTTACGCACCCGAGTAAGAGTTCCTCCCCTCAGGGAGGCTATGAGGGGCTTGTATATGAACTTAGAACTTAACAACAAATTTGTATTAGTCTGCGGAAGTACCGCAGGTATTGGTAAAGCAACCGCAATGGCTTTGGCCGCAGAAGGGGCTATTATCACTCTCATTTCTAGAAATGAAGACAAGCTGAAAACGACCTTGGCAGAATTGCCAAAACACCGCAAGCACGATTATATCGTAGCTGATTTTTCTAATCCAAACGTATTAAAAGAAAAAATTGAAAACTACGTTAAGGAACGTCACGGATTTCATGTATTGATAAATAATACTGGAGGCCCTGCGGCTGGTCCTATTTTCTCTGCGGAAATTGAGCAGTTTGAAAGCGCTTTCACCCAACATTTAAAATGCAACCATATTTTGGTACAAGCTCTTGTTCCCTTTATGAAAACTGAGGGCTTTGGAAGAATAATCAATGTCATTTCTACTTCGGTAAAACAACCTTTAGACGGCTTGGGCGTAAGTAATACCATACGTGGTGCTGTCGCAAATTGGAGTAAAACCATGGCCAATGAATTAGGTGAATTCGGGATTACCGTAAATAATATTTTACCCGGTGCTACTAGTACTGGACGACTTTCAGAAATTATAAAAAACAAATCCACCAAAACCGGGAAGACAGAGGAAGAGGCGGCAAATGCCATGAAAAATACTGTTCCGGCAAAGCGCTTTGCTACACCAGAAGAATTGGCAGATGCCATTACATTTTTAGCGAGCGCACGCGCGGGCTACATAAATGGTATCAACTTGCCAGTTGACGGCGGGCGAACAAAATCCTTATAAAAAGCCCATCCTTAACCTTCTAGAATGGAGGAGCTAAAAAAGTTAGACTAAGTTTAAAAAATTAGACTCAAAGATTCTTAAAACCTTTGAGCTCTTCGTATATTTAAAAGTAATTTTTAACAAACACTTTTACACGCCCAAGTAAGAGTTCCTTCCCTTTCGGAAGGTTAGGATGGGCTTATTTATTATGAGCAAACTAGTTTCCCCAATTAATTTTAAATCTTGGATAGAAGAAAACCGCCATTTATTAAAACCACCTGTTGGTAACAAAGTGGTTTGGAAGGACGGCGATTTTATCGTCATGGTTGTTGGTGGTCCAAACAATCGTAAGGATTATCATTATAACGAGACACCAGAATTTTTCTACCAAGTCGAAGGCGATATTGTTTTAAAGGTTATCGATGACGGTGAACCAAAAGATATTCATATCAAGGAAGGTGATATTTTTCTATTGCCTCCAAAAGTTCCACATTCTCCTCAGCGAGGTGCTAATACTGTTGGTCTAGTTATAGAATATAAAAGACCAGACGGCATGCGAGACGCACTGCTTTGGTTCTGTGAAAATTGCACTACCAAATTGTATGAAGAGGATTTTACGGTTGAAAATATCGAAACCGACATGCCTAAGATTTTTGACAAATATTACGGTGATGGTAAAAAACGTAAATGCCCTAATTGTGGAGAAGTAATGCAACCACCAGAGAAAGTACAAATCGATAAATAAGCATTAAGAAGAAATAAGTAGACTATATTATTTTAATGAAAAAAATTTAACTTCAAGAACTCTAAATCTCCAAAGGTGAAAGACAAATTATGGAACAACGCAAATTAAGAATCAACGGTCACTCCCACCTCCTTCCCTATCCAGAGGAAATCCCTCAGTATATGAAGGATAAAGGTATTTTTTGGGTGGACAAGGACCGAAAATTCATGCTTCAGAAAGATTGGAATCGCCCCATTACAGACTCTAGTTTTTTTTTAAATGAAAAATTAGCTTGGATGGAGCGTTTTCATCTAGATCATGCCGTTGTACTTAATTTATCACAGCTTTATGGAAACGGTCTCCGAGTTGAAGAAATGAAACAGGCTTTGAGGTTTCAGAATGATTTTAATGCCAATATTCAAAAAGAAAATCCAAGTAAATTTACCTGCGGTTTTGTAGTACACCCCGGGTTTGTGCGCGGGGCTTGTTGGGAAATTGAGCGCTGTGTAGGAGAACTTGGGCTACAACTGCTTTGCCTACCAACACATTACATGGATACCATTGGGACTTGGCGTTGTATTTTTGACGAAGAAAACGAACCCATTTTTGAATTGGCCAACAAATACAATCTCGCTGTTGAAATTCATCCCTATGATGGTGAAAAATTTATCAAACTAGAAAACACTTCTTGGCGCTTTCATTTGATTTGGATGTTGGCTCAGTGTGCAGATGCCTATCATTTTTTGACTCTTAATGGGTATCAGGATAAATATCCCAATATGCGTACGTGTTTTGCACACGGCGGTCAATTGGCACAGATTAATTTGGGGCGTCGAATCCAAGGCTTTGATGGCAGACCAGATTTATTTGAGGGCAAAAGCCATCCTAGAAAAGCCGTTGGGCATCCCAATATATTCTTCGATACCCTAGTGCACGATACTGGTGGATTAGAATTACTCATAAAAAACCAAGGCTCAAAGCAAGTACTTATGGGACTTGATGATCCGTATCCACTAGGAGAAATGGAAAGCGCGCAGCAATCTTCATACCCTGGAAAAATTTTGGATTTAGCCACCGAACGGAATATTATCACAGAAAAACAAAAAGATGCCATATGGGAAGACAATGTTATACAATGGCTTTGTGGCAATGATAATGAGGCTAAGCAAAATCTGCGAAATCGTATTTTGAACAATTAGCAATGAACTTTCTTTCAGAAGAATTAGATAACTACATAGTTTCACACTCCCAAGATGAGCCGAAACTTTTGAAGCAACTTACACGAGAGACCAATCAAAAAATACTTCAACCAATTATGCTTTCAGGACCCTATCAAGGTCGGGTGCTGAGTATGATTTCAAAACTCGTAAGGCCTAAAACTATTCTAGAGTTGGGAACCTTCACGGGATATGCCACTTTATGTCTAGCTGAAGGCCTTCAAAAAGATGGTAAAATTCATACAATAGATATCAATGAGGAGCTTTCTGATTTTCAACGAAAATATTTCGATGCTTCGGAACATGGAAAACAAATCCACCAACATTTAGGCAATGCAATCGATATTATCCCAGAAATAGACGAAACCTTCGATCTGGTTTTTATTGATGCCGATAAACCTAATTATAGCAATTATTTTCATCTAATAATAGATAAGCTGAACCCTGGCGGAATTATCCTTTCAGATAACGTGCTATGGCATGGAAAAGTGGTTCAATCTATAGATGAAAAGGACATTTCGGCAAAAGCAATCTTAGCCTACAATACTTTATTGAAAAAAGATGAGCGTGTTGAAACTGTTGTACTACCAGTTCGGGATGGGTTAACTATAAGTAGGAAGCTTTCTTAATCCATTACTATAAGTCAAACTTGGCTCATAACTGTTAACCTAATATTAAAATGGTATTAGCGTTATATTTTAATTGAATCGTTGCAACTTAGATACACAATTTTATCGTTATTAGAGTAAACTAAAAACGTAAACATTATGAAATTTCTTAAATCAGTAATTATAATTAGTATCCTGTTTATAGGATATGGAACTTTTGCACAGAGCAAAAAAGACAATAAGATTATGGCTGACGCAAAAGATGCAAAAGCCAAATTACTTATGGAAGACGCTTCCCTTCAAGATTTTTTTGATAATTCTGCTGGATATGTCATTTTTCCTAACGTTGGAAAGGGCGGACTAATTGTAGGAGCTTCCGCAGGTAATGGTGTCCTTTATGAGAACGATGTTGCCCAAGGAATGGCAAAACTTAAAAAAGTAAGTGTAGGGCTTCAAGCTGGAGGACAAGCCATCATTGAAATTATATTTTTCAAAGATGAGAATGCGCTTATGGGATTCAAGGACGGGGATTTTGAATTCTCGGCAGGAGTATCTGCAGTAGTCCTAAAATCAGGAAAAGCTAAAAATGCAAAATATGAAGATGGTATTGCCGTATTTGCATTACCAAAAGCTGGTTTAATGGCCGAAGCTGCGGTTGGTGGTCAGAAATTCAGTTATGAAGAGTTTTAAAAAAATCTAAGCTAAATACATTTACCACGAATTTACGAACAGTATAATGCTCGTAATTTCGTGGTATTTTTTATTGCTCAAAATTCTCAATCCCCTTTGACAACCAATTGAAATACTCATTAACATTGGGTGTGTAGCCAATCGGTTCAATTAAATCCTCACCGTTCAAATCAATTATAGCATAAAAAGGTTGGGTATTCGTTCTATATTTAATAGTCTGGAACTCACTCCACTTTTGACCAATATATCGCAATTGCTTACCTTCTTTTAGTTTGGACATGACTTCTTCGCCTTTAGGAAGGACACGCTTATCATCCACGTAAAGCGAAATCAATACTACCTTATTTTTCAGCAATTGTAATACTTTGTCCTTAACCCAAACATTCTGTTCCATAGCTCTACAATTTACGCAGGCATATCCAGTAAAGTCAAGCATAACCGGTTTGCTGACTTCCTTTGCATAGGCCATTCCTTTTTGATAATCGTTAAAGCTCAAAATATCGTAAGGCGCTAAAAGATGTGCACCTTCAGGCAATATCTGTTGTTCTCCAGACGACCTGGCACCCGTTTTAGAATTACCCACGCCATAAGGCGACTCAGCGTAATCCAAAGGCGGTGGGAAAGCACTGATTAAATTCAAAGGTGCACCCCACAGCCCAGGAATCATATAGAAAGTAAAAGACAGGGTTAAAAGACCTAGAAGCAAACGCCCAACAGAAATATGCTGTAAGGGCGAATCGTGTGGCAATTTTATTTTTCCGAAGAGATACAATGCTAACGCACCAAAAATAGCAATCCAAATAGCTAAAAAGACCTCACGTTCTAAAAAGTGTAATTGTAGTACTAGGTCAGCCTGTGATAGAAATTTGAATGCAAACGCCAACTCCAAAAATCCTAAAACGACCTTCACGGTATTGAGCCAACCCCCAGATTTTGGCAGTGTATTTAACCACCCCGGAAAAGCTGCAAATAGAGCAAAAGGCAAAGCAATTGCAGTTGAAAACCCCAGCATTCCTACCACTGGAGCAATGCCACCTTTTGATGCCGCTTCAACCAATATTGTTCCCACAATAGGTCCCGTGCAGGAAAAAGAGACAATTGCCAATGCCAATGCCATAAAGAATATACCAATCAATCCTCCTCGGTCTGCTTGCCGGTCAACCTTATTTGCCCAAGAATTAGGCAATACTATTTCAAATGCCCCTAAGAACGAAATGGCAAAAACTACTAATAATGCAAAAAATATCAAATTGAACCAGACATTTGTGGCTAAGGCATTGAGTACATCTGCTCCAAAAATCGCGGTAATAATCGTACCCAAAAGAACATAAATAACGATAATGGATAGACCGTAAATAACTGCGTTTCTAATTCCCTTTGCTTTGGAGGAGCTTTGCTTGATAAAAAAACTAACCGTCATGGGAATCATTGGAAAGACGCAGGGTGTTAACAATGCCAAAAACCCAGAAAAAAATGCGACTATAAAAATACCCCATAACCCTCTACTGTCAGTTTCACGTTGTGGTACAGCCAATATTTCAGTTTCAGAGAGTTGTTTGCTCTTGGTAAGGTCAAATTCTAAATCCACGTAAGTTGGCGCAGTGCATTGCTTATCATTACAAGCCATAAACTCTACTTCTGCAGCGACAGATGTAACATTAGTATCTCTAATTTTGATACCCTGCCTGAAAGAGGCTTTATTTTCGAAATATTTGATTTTCATATCGAAAACAGGATCATTAATTGTTTTACCCTTAGTTTCAATAGTGCTCCCTATAAGTTCAAAATTATTGTCTTCGAAAGTAAACGTAGTTGGTATGGGCCCATTTTCTGGAACATCCTGAGAATATAAATGCCAGCTTTCATCTATGTTTGCTTTTGAAACTAGAATGTACTCGACATCTGTAATTTTCTCTACTGAAGTTGTCCAAGTAACTGGCTCGAGAATCTGTGAAGTTTCAGAAGGTGATGCAAAATTACTAACACCTTCTTCCTCAGTAGTTTTTAACTGAAATTTTAAATCTATGTAATTGGGTGGTAAACATTTTTCATCATCACAGACCATAAACTCTACTTCGCCCTTGATAACAGAAAGTTGATCATTAAGGATTTTAATCCGTTGTTTAAACTCGGCCTTGTTTTCAAAAAACTTAATCTTCATTTGAAAAACGGGGTCATCTACCGTTTTCCCTTTTCCTTCGGAAGTTGTACCAATAAGTTCAAAACCCTCATTTTCTTGGTAACTAAAACTTGTAGAAATTGGTCCGTCTTCATAAATTTCTTGGGAATAAAGGTGCCAACCACTATCAATAGTTGCGCTTGAAATCAAGATAAATTCAGTATCAGAAACTTTTTCTACGGAAGTTGACCATTCAACGGGTTCAAAAACTTGAGCAACCGATGACACTATAAAAAAGATACAAACTAAAAATGTGAGATAGATGCGCTTCATTCAAATAGACTAGTGAGGATTCAAAATTAAAGACCTCAAAAATACGGGATATCGCAGCTAAATCTGATAAATTTATGATAAAAAACGAGTATTCCAGAAACGAATAATCACCATTTGGAATTAGGAAAATCTATGATAACTTCCAAAATTTTACATGAACAACAAGACAATCATCAATTCTAAGTATAAATGCAGTCTCAAAATTTAAATTAGAGTAGAAAACAACTTTCCAATTTAAATTGAGTGGATAAAACGTAGTACACTAAATCAATTATGAGTTTCAACCTCAAGATTCTCAAATTTCCATTGGGTAATGCCACCTTCAAGCTCGTAAACTAAAACAAAACCAGCATCCTTTAATTTTTTACTGCATTTATTGCTTCTACCGCCAGATTTGCAGTATAAGATTACGGGTTTAGTTTTATCCAACTTTGCGATATCCTCATCAAAAGTTGGCGAGTGAAAATCAATATTTTGAGAATGTGCTATAAAACCTGTTTCGTATTCTTTAGATGTTCTAACATCAACCAACTGAACATCTTCCAATTCAAGGAGAGACTGCATTTCTTCGGGAGTTACCAATTTAACTTCAGTTGATTCCTGTCTTGAGCAGGCAGCCAAAATGAATAATAAAAGTATGCCAGTAAGTAGGATTGATTTCTTCATAGTAGTATTATGGTTTGTGGGTTTCACCGGCCCATTCAGAGAAACCACCTTCGAGGTTGTAAGTATTTTCGAAACCAATTTGGTTCATAACGGCACAAGCTTGGGCGCTTCGACCTCCAGATCTGCAATACACGTAATAATTTTTTTCTTTATCTAATTTTTCTAAATCATCAATAAATCCTTGTCCTTTATGTATATCTAAATTTTGGGCGTTTGGTATCATACCTTCTTCCACTTCTTCTTGAGTTCTAACGTCCAGGATTACTGCGTTCTCATCCTGTTGAAGACGTAGTGTCCATTCGGGTTGTGATAAATCTGCCATACATTTTATAACTTCTCGTGAAATGCAAATTTAACGTTTCTTTAGCACAAAGACCAAAAAAAATCCGAAGTGTTACACTTCGGATTGTAAATTTATTAAAAAAGGAATACTACACCTTGATAGAACAGCCAATTGCACGAGTATTTTTCTCCGGAACTTCTTCATTGTTAATCAACGCATCAACCGCATCTTCAACATAAGTCTTTGTAACTGCCGTTGCATCTTGATAATTATCATCAATGGCACCTATATATTTTACTTGTGGCCCTTTCTTAGTCTTTTCCAACACATAGACATGAGGTGTTTTTGTAGCACCGTAAACTGGATATACTTTTTGACCTTTATCCATTAAATAGGGAAAAGTGAAACCTTTAGATTTGACTCTTGCTTTCATAGCTTCCATATTATCCCCTGGCTTAACCTCAGTATTATTCGGCATAATGGCAATTACAGGATATCCTTTTTTGGCATACTTTTTATTAAGTGCCTCGATGCGATCTTCGTATGCAACCGCATAGGGGCAAGTATTACAAGTAAAAATGACGATAAATCCTTTGGCGTCTTGATAATCTGCCAATGAGACCATCTTGCCGTCGGTGTTTTCAAGTTCAAAATCAGTAGCAATATCGCCCACATTATAACCTTCCGATAGTGGTGTAAATGCAAATGCCAAAAGTGCCAATGCCAATGCAACCACAGCTTTTAATACGTTTTTCATAGTTATTTTAATTTAAAAATTGTTTAACTTCTTTTTCCAGTTCTGTATAGGTAAAGGATTTTTCATAGAACTCCCTTTTGTTTTTATTATATATAATTGTGGCTGGAATGGCTCCCGACCAATCTTTATCTATTTTCGGAATCCAACTGTTACTATCTGTATCATTTAAAGCCACCACTTTTGATTTCAATTTTTTTTCAATTATAAAAGGTTTCAAATTGGACTCATACTTACTTGGAAAATCTAAGCTTACCAGAATTACCTCCACGGTCTCCTTAGAAAAATTATCTCCAATCTGTTCAAAATACGGCAATTCCTTTACGCATGGTGCACACCAAGTTGCCCAAAAATTGACAATATAGGTTTTACCATCTTCGCGATTCAAATAGGTTTTTAAACCTTCAAAATCATAGACCTCTAAACTATCTGCGCTAATTTCTAAGGTCTTTTCCTCATTATCAGTAATAGATAAATCAGTCCTTGACTCGCTTTTACAACCAATCACCAATAGTAGAAAAATTAAAAAGAGAAATCGCATGTTCTAAAAATAAAGACTAATTAAATCCATGTTTCATATTTAACAAAAAATTAATTAAAAATTGTGATTAGAAACTAAATTTCAGAGTATGTTTGTATATACAAATATTGTACATGCAAGAGTCGGTAAAAAATTTAAGATCAACACTTTCAAAGAAGGTCGTCATTAATCTTTTTGTAAAACATAATTACGCAAAAACAAGTTTATTAGATGTATTAAAACCGGAAGGTCTTTCTTTAGAACAATATAATGTACTACGAATTTTAAGAGGTCAAAAGGGAGGTCCACTTAACTTACAGGATATTCAAGAACGCATGATTAATAAAATGAGCAACACCACCAGGTTGATTGACAAATTAATTTTAAAGCAATTCGCAAAGCGAAAAGAATGTCCAGAAAACCGAAGAAAAATAGAAGTTTACATCACAGAAAAAGGTTTGGAACAATTACAGGCGCTCGACCCAATTTTTGAGAAAGCAGAGCAAGGTATTACTTCCAACCTAAACGATAAAGAATTATTGCAATTGAACCAATTATTAACCAAAATCGGGGCTTAAGCTCCATTTCAAATTTTAAAAACGATGAACAAGAACATTTTTAAACCTGCATTACTTTTAGTTTTAGCATTAAGTATCGTATCCTTTACCACCATTTCAGAAAAAAAAGTAAAAATCGAAGATAGTGAGATTGGATGGAAAGCTTATAAAGTAACCGGCTCTCATGAAGGAACAATAAAGTTATCGGAGGGTGTGTTAATTTTTGAAGACGATAAATTAACCGGCGGAAACTTTACCATGGATATGACCACCATCAACGTCACTGACCTTGAAGCTGGCAGCGGAAAAGAAAAATTGGAAGGCCACCTCAACTCTGATGACTTCTTCGGCACCGAGAATTACAAAACAGCAACATTTAAAATCACAAATGTTGCAGGTACAAGTGGTAAATACTCAGTGACCGGAGATTTGACGATTAAAGGCAAAACCGAATCAAAAACGTTTGATATGATGGTTGATGACAGTGCAGCTTCAGCAACTATAAAGATTGACAGAACAAAATTTGGTATTAGATACGGTTCGGCTAGTTTTTTTGATGATTTGAAAGACAAGGCCATTTATGATGAATTTGACCTAAATGTTAACCTCAAATTCTAATCCATTCAGTGGAGTTAATAGCAACATTTAGTGAAAGGGATTCCTGTTTTTGCAGGAATCTTTCTTTTAAAAAAATTTGTAAACCAAAATTTCATGTCTATCTTTGACTTTCAGATGAAAAATAATACAAATCATACTTGGTGGTGGAATTCTCGAAAATCAATATTCGTGAACTAAATCCTATTGTATTTAAAATAACAAAAAGGCTTGTCATTCACGACAAGCCTTTTTTCATAAATGTATTATTTCGACTGTAACAAATAATTAAATATCTCAAATTTAACTGGGATGTCAAATTGAATTTGAAATAAAATGAAGACGTTTAGTCTATATACACACTACAAAAAAATACTTGCAGACACGATTACCCCTGTGAGTATTTATTTGAAAATCAGGGATAAATACCCAAATAGCATTCTATTGGAAAGCAGTGATTATCATGCTTCAGATAATAGCTTCTCTTACATTTGTTTTAATCCCATCGCAACCATCAAGGTTCAAAACGATAGTATTGAACAGACCTATCCCGATGGTAGCTCCAAAACCAATAATGCCCTTAATATTTCGGTGACCGAAGAGATGCACAAATTCACCAAGCGGTTTAAAATAGATTCAGAGGAAGATTTTAAGTTTATCAATAACGGTATTTTCGGTTTTACTGCTTATGATGCGGTAAAATATTTTGAAGATATTACTATCTCCAAAAAAGAAGGTTGCATCGAAATCCCGGATCTTTATTACGCCGTTTATCAAAATATAATTGCCATTAATCATTTTAAGAACGAAGCCTATATTTTTGCGCATTGTTTTGAGACAGAAAATAATATTGATGAAGTCCTTCAACTTATAAAATCTAAAAACTTTGCATCTTATAATTTTACTGCAGATGGTAATATTCAATCCAACCTAACAGACGAGGAGTACAAAGCACAAGTAGAACTTGCAAAAAAGCATTGCGCTCGAGGCGATGTTTTTCAATTGGTACTTTCAAAAAAATTCTCACAACGGTTTAAAGGTGACGAGTTTAATGTATATCGTGCTCTGCGGAGTATTAATCCGTCGCCATATCTCTTTTATTTCGATTATGGAAATTTCAAAATTTTTGGAAGTTCGCCAGAAGCACAATTGGTGGTAAATAATGGACAGGCAGAAATACATCCCATTGCAGGTACATTCAGAAGAACAGGCAATGACGAGCAAGATGCAGAGCTTGCCAAAAAATTAGCTTTGGACGAGAAAGAGAATGCTGAACACGTCATGTTGGTTGATCTCGCAAGAAATGATTTAAGTCGACATGGCAGTGAAGTCACGGTTGAAACTTATCGAGAGGCCCAGTTTTTCTCGCACGTTATACATTTGGTAAGTAAGGTTACGGGAAGAATTCATAAAAACACCCCAACTTTGCAAGTAGTTGCAGATACATTTCCAGCGGGCACTTTAAGTGGCGCTCCAAAACATCGGGCCATGCAACTTATAGAACAATATGAAAAAACAAGCAGAACCTATTATGGAGGAGCAATTGGCTTTATGGATTTCAACGGAAACTATAATCACGCCATTATGATTAGGACATTTTTGAGTAAAAATCACGAACTGCATTGGCAGGCGGGAGCTGGAATGGTTTCAAAATCCAATCCCGATGATGAACTCCAGGAAGTATATAATAAATTGGGTGCTCTTACCAAAGCTATTGAAATAGCAGAAGATATTTAGAATCGAACTTCTAGATGAAGGGTCTAGAAAGAAATAAATTAAAACCTTTAGTTTAAGCGCCGAAGTGCGAAGACAAATAAAAAAACAACCGAGTAAAAAAATTACGTCTAATCTCCTTCTTAAAGACCGAGGGGAAGACAAAAGAAAATAACAGTTTCCCTTATTAAGCCTGAGCTTAGCGCAGTTGAAATAGAGGGATTAAGTGAAGCCCATGAAAATATTAGTAATAGACAATTACGACAGTTTTACTTATAACCTAGTCCACTACTTGGAAGATTTGGATTGCGAGGTTGTTGTAAAGCGAAATGATAAACTTACGCTAGACGAAGTTGAAGCCTTTGATAAAATTGTTTTATCACCAGGACCAGGAATTCCTGATGAAGCTGGATTGTTAAAACCGATTATTAAAAGATATGCTCCAACCAAAAGCATCTTGGGCGTATGCTTGGGCCAACAAGCTATCTGCGAAGTTTTTGGTGGATCGCTCATCAATCTTGATGAAGTTCACCATGGTGTATCCGCTGAAATAACGGTTTCTGTACAAGATGAACCTTTGTATAATAACTTGAATAAAAACTTAGAGGTAGGTCGCTATCACTCATGGGTAGTCCATACAATTCTACCTGAAGTTCTGGAGGCAACCTCTCACGATGCTAATGGACAAATCATGTCACTTAGGCATAAATTTTACGATGTAAAAGGCGTACAGTACCATCCTGAAAGTATATTAACACCTAATGGTAAACAGATTTTGAAAAATTGGGTAAATCAGTAAGCAGTTCGTAGTTTCTTGCTCGAACCGAAATAGAAATTGCAAAATTTAAGTTATAAATAAAAGT
This sequence comes from uncultured Flavobacteriaceae bacterium, assembly GCA_963803715.1. Classification (GTDB taxonomy): domain Bacteria; phylum Bacteroidota; class Bacteroidia; order Flavobacteriales; family Flavobacteriaceae; genus Psychroserpens. The sequence goes on along the minus strand of CAWDOF010000005.1, from coordinate 330,276 downwards.
AAGAGTAATCACATAATGGCTTCCCTTCTTTGGAGGGATCGAGGAAGGAATGAAACACATACTAAACAGATTAATAAACCAAGAGAGTATCTCGGCCGAGGAAGCAAAAGATGTATTGGTAAATATTTCCGCGGGGACATACAACCAAAGTCAGATAGCATCCTTCTTGACCGTTTACATGATGCGAAGCATAACAATTGAAGAACTTCAGGGGTTTAGGGATGCTCTGCTGGAGCTTTGTATTCCTGTTGACCTTTCAGATTTTAACTGTATCGACCTTTGTGGAACTGGCGGTGACGGAAAAAACACGTTTAATATATCCACCTTATCATCATTTGTTACCGCCGGTGCTGGTGTAAAAGTGGCAAAACACGGAAATTACGGAGTGTCTTCAGCATCAGGATCCTCTAATGTCATGGAGGCCTTAGGAGTAAAATTTACCAACGATATCGATACAATGAAACATTGCATCGATAGTGCAGGAATATGTGTTATGCACGCTCCATTATTTCATCCTGCCATGAAAAACGTGGCACCGATAAGACGGGAATTAGGCGTAAAAACTTTTTTCAATATGCTTGGACCAATGGTAAATCCTGCATTTCCAAAAAATCAAATGGTAGGAGTTTTTAGTCTAGAACTTCAAAGGCTTTATGGTTATCTTTATCAAAATACCGATAAAAATTATAATATTGTTTATGCCTTGGATGGTTATGATGAAATTTCACTGACCGGGGCAACTAAAATCATTTCCAATTCTTCTGAAACTATTTTAGAGCCCTCAGATTTAAACCTTGCATTACATAGAACAGGCCGAAATTTTTGGAGGTTCAACAGTAAATGAGTCTGCCAAGATTTTCAAAAAAATCATTGCAGGTAAAGGCTCAAAAGCACAAAACAACGTCGTTTGTGCAAATGCAGGACTGGCAATTGCAACCGTCAATCAAATATCACATCAAGAGGGATTTGAGTTGGCCAAAGAAAGTTTGAAAAGCGGAAAAGCTAAAATAAGTTTAGAAAAATTAATCGAGATATCTAAGTAATTTACGCTTTTGAGGAACATCAATATGAACATACTTGAGAAAATAGTTATCGACAAACGAAAGGAAGTTGAAATGAAAAAGAATTTCATTCCAATCAATGCTTTTGAACAACTACCTCATTTCGGAAGACCGACGGTAAGTCTTGCTAAAAATCTAAAAAAAAGTAATACAGGCATCATTGCAGAATTCAAACGCAAGTCGCCGTCAAAGTCCTGGATCAACCAAGATGCTAATATAGAAAGTATCGCTCATGGTTATGAAACAGCAGGAGTTTCAGGTATGTCCATTTTAACCGATGAAATTTATTTTGGAGGCACCCTGGATGATTTAATCATGGCGAGGGAAAATTGCAAATTGCCACTTTTACGAAAAGAGTTTATCATAGACGAATATCAAATAATCGAAGCTAAAGCCATAGGGGCAGATGCCATTTTATTAATTGCCGCTATATTGACCAAATCAGAAATCAAGAAATTTTCAGAATTGGCAAAAAGTCTCGGGCTTGACGTTTTATTAGAAGTTCATGATGAAGATGAACTACAAAAATCCATAATGCCATCTCTCGATATGATTGGCGTAAACAACCGCGATTTAAAAACGTTTGAAGTAGATTTAAAAAATAGTAAAAACCTGAGTGAACTGATACCAGAAGAATTTATTAAGGTTTCTGAAAGCGGAATAAGTTCTATAGAAGCAATAAAAGAATTACGCCCTTTCGGATTTCAAGGGTTTTTAATTGGTGAGAATTTTATGAAAACGGATTACCCTGGGAAGTCTGCAGAACAGTTTATCAAATCTTTAAAAGGATGAAACTCAAAATCTGCGGAATGAAATACCATGATAATATTGAGGTAGTCGCAGAGCTAAAACCCGACTATCTCGGATTTATATTTTATGAAAAATCAAGTCGGTATTTTGATGGCGAAATTCCAAAATTACCGAAGTCGATTAAAAAAACTGGTGTTTTCGTAGATGCGCCAGAATCTGTAATTATAGAAAATGTGATGCAACATAATCTAGATGCCATACAGTTACATGGTAGCGAATCACCAGAATATTGTCGGTCAATCCAGACAATGCAATTCGGCAATGCAGACGACGATGGAAATTATACGTCCCATGATTTTGAAGTTATTAAAGTCTTCAGCATGAAAAATAATTTTAACTTTTCAAATTTAGAGCCCTACGAAACTGTTTGCGACTATTACCTTTTTGATACCAAGGGAAAATTACCGGGAGGAAACGGTTTCATATTTAATTGGGATGTTTTAAAAAACTATCCTTCAAAAAAACCCTATTTTTTAAGTGGTGGTATTGGACTGGATGAGATTGAAGATATTTCCGAATTTTTAAAAAAGCCAGAATCAAAATATTGCTATGCTATTGATGTTAACAGTAAATTTGAGATTGAGCCTGGACTGAAGGACATTAAACTATTAGAAAAATTTAAAATAGCCTAATTCCTGTGGTTTTATGACTATACCATGGCTGAGTCCAATAGAAAGAGAGAGATAATATAAAAAATAAAAAAATGAGCTACAATATTAATTCTAAAGGCTATTACGGTGAATTTGGTGGTGCATACATTCCAGAAATGTTATACCCAAATATTGAGGAATTACGGGAAAATTATCTCAAGATAATGGCCGAACCTTCTTTTAAGCAAGAATTTGACCAATTATTGAAAGACTACGTGGGTAGGCCATCACCACTCTATTTTGCAAAACGTCTTAGCGAAAAATATCAAACTAAAATTTATCTCAAACGCGAAGATTTAAATCATACAGGGGCGCATAAAATCAACAATACCGTTGGACAAATTTTAATGGCACAACGTCTCGGAAAAACTAGAATCATTGCAGAAACGGGCGCAGGTCAGCACGGTGTTGCCACAGCTACCGTTTGTGCTTTGATGGGTATGGAATGTATTGTTTATATGGGCGAGGTCGATATTGCTAGGCAAGCACCCAATGTTGCGCGAATGAAAATGTTGGGCGCATCAGTAAGACCTGCTTTATCTGGAAGTAAAACATTAAAAGATGCTACCAATGAAGCCATGAGAGATTGGATTAACAATCCTTTAGATACCCATTATATCGTTGGAAGTGTTGTTGGTCCCCATCCTTTTCCTGATATGGTGGCAAGGTTTCAAGCCATCGTTTCAGAAGAGATGCAATGGCAACTTAAAGAGAAGGAAGGTACATCGAAACCCGATTATGTTGTGGCCTGTGTTGGTGGAGGATCCAATGCTGCAGGTGCATTTTACCATTATCTTAATGATGGCGAGGTCAAGCTAATTGCGGTGGAAGCGGCCGGAAGAGGGATTCATTCTGGTGAAAGTGCTGCAACGTCGGTATTAGGGCGTGAAGGTATTATACACGGAAGCAAGACCCTTTTGATGCAAACCGACGATGGTCAAATAACAGAACCTTACTCTATTTCAGCTGGATTAGATTATCCTGGTGTTGGACCTATGCATGCTAATCTATATAAAACCGGTAGGGCCGAATTTATTTCAATTACAGACGATGAAGCAATGATCGCAGGCTTAGAGTTGAGTCAATTGGAAGGCATAATCCCCGCGATTGAAACAGCACATTCTCTAGCTATTTTTGACCAAAAGAAATTTAATGAAGACGATATTATAATTGTCAACCTTTCTGGGAGAGGAGACAAGGATTTACAAAACTATATCGATTATTTTAAGTTGTAGATATTTGACTTATCGCGAATTCAAATAATTATATGTTCCAGATTAGAAATAAAATAGGTTTAATTAAATGAGATTTCCGCTTTTACGGAAACTAAAGATGAATAGAATAAATAAAAAATTACAAAAAGAGGGTAAGTTATTATCAATATATTTTTCTGCGGGCTTTCCCAATTTAGATGATGCCGTAACTATTATACAAAACTTAGAAAAAAGCGGTGTTGATATGATAGAAATCGGACTCCCGTTTAGTGATCCACTTGCCGATGGACCAACAATCCAAGCAAGTTCAACCAAAGCTCTTAAAAATGGAATGAGTAGTGAGCTTCTATTCACACAGCTAAAGGATATTAGGAAAACAGTTTCCATACCTCTAATCATTATGGGGTATTTCAATCCAATTCTTCAATATGGCGTAGAGGCATTTTGTAAAAAATGTAAAGAAATTGGTATTGATGGACTCATCATACCTGACTTACCAGTTGACGTTTACAATGAATACTATAAAAGCACGTTTCAAAAAAATGAGCTTATCAACGTGTTTTTAATAACACCGCAAACATCAAATGAACGTATTCGATTTATCGATAACATTTCCGAAGGCTTTATATATATGGTCAGTAGTGCGAGCGTTACTGGGAGTAGTTCGGGATTTGGTGAAGAACAAACTGAATACTTTAAAAGGATTGCTGATATGAAATTGAAAAATCAGCAAATAGTGGGCTTTGGGATTTCAGATAACAAATCATTCAAGCAAGCCACCAATTATGCGAAAGGAGCTATTATTGGAAGTGCTTTCATAAAGCATCTGGAAAGTCAAGGTGTTGAAAAAATTCATGATTTTACAAACTCGATTCTTACAACCCAATAAGAAACCATAATTACGAACCCTTCATCAATAAAGGTTTTTTAACATTATTTGGCAAGACGGCTTTTGATTTTAAATAAGTTTTAATAAAACATAAAGGTTAAAGTATTATCTTATGATAAACTAAAATTAAAACATTATGGGAATTATAAAAGACAATAAAAAATTCGAAAGAAAAACAGAACAAACAACTCCAACAAATCCTGATGGTGTTGCAAAAAAAACTAAACTTAATAAGGTTGACACAGACGAAAAAACTATTAAGAAACAGCAAAACAAAAAGTAATAAGAAAATTATAATCTAAAAACTCGTTCTTCATTGAACGAGTTTTTTTTTGCCGTTTCCTTAAATTGGATATATTTGATAATACTAACCAATTGAAATAGATATTATGGAATGGTATTTAAAGGTCGTAAGAGATAATTACGCAAATTTTACAGGTAGGGCTAGACGTCAGGAATATTGGATGTTTGTATTGTTTAACGCATTAATTGTTTTTGCCTTAATTATTTCCCTTGGGTTTATAGGTTACTTAATTGATGTGCCTGAAATTGTTTCATTGTACGTTATTTATATTTTGGCTGTTTTTATTCCTTCTTTAGCGGTTGCTGTAAGACGACTACACGATACTGGTAAAAGCGGATGGTTTTATTTAGTGGGGATCATACCCATTATTGGCAGTATATGGCTGATTGTTCTTTTTGCTACTGAAGGAGATTCGGGTCCAAACGAATACGGCCCGGACCCTAAAAAACTTAATGATATCGAGATAAGTCAAATCGGTAAATCCACTGAGATTTAATTTGGCACTTAACATTGTTTTAATCGAACCAGAAATACCCAACAATACGGGAAATATTGGACGATTGGCTTTAGCTACTGGTTCCAAATTACATTTGGTAAAACCATTTGGGTTTGAAATTTCAGATAGCAGATTGAAACGAGCTGGTCTAGATTATTGGCAGCATTTAGATATTGCCTATTATGAATCTTCGGAAGATTTTTTTAGAATAAACAGAAATAAAGATATGGCGTTTTTATCCAGTCACGGTCAAAAATCACACTGGGGAATTGCTTTTAAAGACAATATGTTTTTAATCTTTGGAAAGGAATCCGTTGGTCTGTCTAAATCTCTTGTTGCAAATGAAAATGACAAGGTATTTAAAATTCCTTTATACAGCGAGCATATAAGAAGTCTTAATCTGGCCAACGCTGTTGGTATTGTTGTCTATGAAGGTTTAAGGCAACTGAATTTCACTTGATATAATAAAATTAAAAAACCTATTTCAAAAGAAATAGGCTTTTTATCTATGGTTTACTAAGCTTTAGTTTTTAATTTTAAAAGCATTCATCTGAGGAAAATATGCAACATCATCCAACTCCTCCTCAATTCGCAATAACTGATTATATTTCGCCATACGGTCGCTACGCGAAGCAGAACCCGTTTTAATTTGTCCGGTGTTTAATGCTACGGCCAAATCTGCAATAGTGTTATCTTCAGTCTCACCAGAGCGATGTGACATTACAGAAGTATATCCTGCATTGTGTGCCATATTTACTGCTGAAATAGTTTCCGTTAAAGTTCCTATTTGATTTACTTTAATCAAAATTGAATTAGCTATGCCATCTTTAATGCCTCGTGATAAGCGGTCTACATTGGTCACAAATAAATCATCACCAACCAATTGTACTTTATGACCAATCTTATCGGTTAAACGGGCCCAACCTTCCCAATCGTTTTCATCCATACCATCTTCAATCGAAATAATAGGATACTTATCGGCCAATTCAGCTAAATAATCTGCTTGTTCATCACTAGTTCTTACCACACCATTGCTACCTTCAAACTTTGTATAATCATAAGCGCCATCAACGTAAAATTCTGCAGCCGCACAATCTAATGCAATCATCACATCATCACCTAATTTATAACCTGCATTATCCACCGCTTTTTTTATGGTATCAAGGGCATCTTCGGTTCCGCCCTCAAGATTTGGTGCAAAGCCACCTTCATCTCCAACTGCGGTACTTAGACCTCTATCGTGCAATACCTTTTTGAGATTATGGAAAATCTCGGTGCCCATTTGCATGGCGTGCGTAAAGTTTTTCGCTTTTACGGGCATGACCATAAATTCCTGAAATGCAATTGGGGCATCACTATGCGATCCACCATTAATAATATTCATCATAGGAACTGGAAGTGTATTCGCCGAAACACCGCCTACGTATCTATATAGCGGCATACCCAGTTCTCCCGCTGCAGCTTTTGCAACAGCTAAAGAGACACCTAAAATAGCATTTGCTCCTAATTTTGATTTGTTTTTAGTTCCGTCTAGATCAATCATAGTTTGATCGATTCTATTCTGCTCAAAAACGGATTCCCCAAGAAGTTCCTGAGAAATTATTGAGTTAATATTGTCAACTGCTTTAGAGACTCCTTTGCCCATATAAGCCTTACCCCCATCACGAAGCTCCACAGCTTCATGCTCTCCAGTAGAAGCACCGGAAGGAACAGCGGCTCTTCCCATAATACCATTTTCGGTAACTACATCTACCTCTACGGTTGGATTTCCTCTAGAATCAAAAATTTGTCTTGCATGGATATTGATAATAATACTCATTGTTTCGTTTTTTTATGTTTGATTAATATAATTGATTTTCAGCTAAGGTCAATTAAAGCAAATGATACTCAACTATCTCAAATTTACGAAATTGTCCCTCAAAATAGAGATAGTTGTGTTAGAATTGTGTTATATCTCAACTACAATGTTTGCGTAAAAGAAAAATGTCAAGGAAATTTAAATTTCCTTGACATTTTAGTAGCTAATTTTTGACGCTCTCAATAAACTGGTCAAAGAGATAAGTCGCATCATTTGGCCCAGGACTGGCCTCGGGATGATACTGTACGGAGAAACAATTTTTATTCTTCATCTTCATACCAGCAACGGTTTGATCATTGAGATGAATGTGGGTAATCTCAATATCAGGATGCTGCTCTGCCTCCTCTCGATTTATGGCGAACCCATGATTCTGTGATGTGATTTCGCCTTTCCCCGTGGTTAAATTTTTAATAGGATGATTAATACCCCTATGCCCGTGATGCATTTTATAGGTGGATATTCCATTGGCCAAAGCAATGACTTGGTGTCCTAAGCAAATTCCAAATAAAGGCAAATTACGCTTAATGATTTCCTTAGCCAAGGTTTGTGCGGCAACTAGAGGCTCAGGGTCTCCAGGACCGTTTGAAAGAAAATAACCATCGGGTTCAAAGGCTGACATATCTTCAAATTTTGCATTATAGGGAAAAACCTTAACGTAAATATCCCGATTGGCCATATTACGAAGAATGTTATTTTTAATGCCAATATCTAATGCAGCCACTTTATAAGTAGCGTTTTCGTTACCGTAGAAATAAGGCTCTTTTGTAGATACTTTAGAAGCAAGTTCTAAACCTTCCATATCAGGGACTTCTGATAGTTGCTTTTTGAGACTCTCAATATTATCGACTTCAGTGGATATAACAGCATTCATTGCGCCATTATCTCTAATATAACTAACCAATGCTCTAGTATCAACATCTGAAATTGCCAATACATTATGCTTGATGAAGTAATTCTCTAAAGAATCGTCACTAGCAGTTCGAGAATGTACGTAGCTAAAATTTCGACAAATAAGACCAGCAATTTTTATAGAGCTAGATTCATCTTCTGAAGACAATGTTCCGTAATTTCCAATATGGACATTGGTTGTGACCATGAGCTGCCCGTAATATGAAGGATCGGTAAAAATTTCCTGATAGCCCGTTGTTCCCGTATTAAAACAAACTTCACCGAAGGCAGACCCTTCTCTACCTACTGCCTTTCCATGAAATATTGTGCCGTCGGCCAGGAGTACTATTGCTTTTTTTCTTTTTTGGTATGACATAAAAAATTGAATTTGAAAATGAACTTGAAAAGTGCCAGAGCGATGAAACGAAAGCTTAGAAAATTAATTTGAAATTTATAATTTAGACTTTATAGTTTTTCTTTTCAAAATTCCATAAAAAAAAGGATAATCTATAATAGATTATCCTTTATATATTAAATGCTTATTAACATTTATTCTTCTTCGTTTGACGCTTTGGTTTCTGTTGTTGGCGTTTCAGTTTTTGTCGCCTTTGAACCTCCACCTCTTCTGCTTCGTCTGGTTGATTTCTTCTCTGGCTTGGTTGCATTGTAGATCTCATTATAATCTACCAACTCAATCATTGCCATATCGGCATTATCACCTAATCTATTTCCTAATTTGATGATTCTAGTATAACCTCCAGGTCTATCTCCAATCTTAACAGCAACATCTCTAAAAAGTTCTGTAACCGCATCTTTCTGTCTTAACCTAGACATCACGATACGTCTGTTGTGGGTAGTATCAACTTTTGATTTAGTAATCATTGGCTCAACAAATTGCTTAAGGGCTTTTGCCTTTGCAACAGTAGTGTTAATACGTTTATGTTCAATCAAGGAGCAAGCCATATTAGCCAACATTGACTTTCTATGTGCTGTTTGCCTTCCTAAGTGGTTAAATTTCTTTCCGTGTCTCATGACATTTTAAATTTGAACTCATCTTGCTACCATATCAACCTCAGGCTGAGAGCAAACTATGAGTCGTTAATACTCGTTTATTTTGAAAAAATCAGTAATAGTAAATTACTAGTCTTTGTCTAATTTATATTTTGCTAAGTCCATTCCGAAGTTAAGACCTTTAACGTTTACAAGCTCTTCAAGCTCAGTCAAAGATTTTTTCCCAAAGTTTCGAAACTTCATTAAATCGTTCTTATTAAAAGACACTAAATCCCCTAATGTATCAACTTCTGCCGCTTTCAAGCAGTTAAGAGCACGTACGGATAAATCCATATCAACCAATTTGGTTTTCAATAACTGTCTCATGTGAAGTGACTCCTCATCGTAAGTTTCGGTCTGTGCAATTTCATCAGCTTCTAGAGTTATGCGCTCATCAGAGAATAACATAAAGTGGTGAATCAATATTTTAGCTGCCTCGGTTAAGGCTTCTTTAGGATGAATAGATCCATCAGTAATTATCTCAAAAACCAATTTTTCATAATCCGTTTTCTGCTCAACACGGAAATTCTCAATACCGTATTTCACATTTTTTATAGGCGTATAAATCGAATCAGTAAAAATAGTTCCCATTGGAGCAGATGATTTTTTATTTTCCTCTGCGGGAACATATCCTCTACCTTTTTCGATAGTAATTTCCATGTTAACACTAACCTTAGAATCTAAATTACAGATTACTAAGTCTTTATTTAAAACTTGAAAACCAGAAATAAACTTTTGAAAATCACCAGCAGTAATTTGGTCTTGCCCAGAGATTGAAATTGAAACAGACTCATTATCAACCTCATCAATTTGACGTTTAAAATTAACCTGCTTAAGGTTCAAAATAATTTCAGTAACATCTTCAACAACACCTGCTATGGTAGAAAATTCGTGATCGACACTTTCTATTTTTACAGATGTAATCGCAAAACCTTCTAAAGAAGATAACAAAACCCGTCTTAGAGCATTTCCTACTGTTAAACCATAACCCGGTTCGAGGGGTCTGAATTCAAATTTACCTTCAAACTCGGTGGAATCAATCATGATAACCTTATCCGGCTTCTGAAAATTTAATATTGCCATATTACGTTTTGTATCTAGTTATTATTTAGAGTATAATTCAACGATGAACTGCTCGTTAATGTTCTCAGGTATTTGAATTCTTTCAGGAACTGAAACATATGTTCCTTGCTTAGTATCGTTGTTCCAAGTAATCCACTCATAAACACTACTTGAGTTTGCTAATGAATTCTGGATTGCGTCTAAAGATTTCGACTTTTCCCTAACGGCAACGACATCACCTGCTTTTAGTTGGTAAGAAGGGATATTAACAAGCTCACCGTTAACAGTGATATGTCTATGTGACACCAACTGTCTTGCTCCACTTCTGGATGGTGATAGGCCCATTCTATAAGCTACGTTGTCTAAACGAGACTCACAAAGTTGAAGTAAGACTACACCAGTTATGCCTTGAGCAGCTGTTGCTTTTTTAAACATGTTTCTGAATTGCTTCTCTAAAATACCATAGGTATATTTAGCTTTTTGTTTTTCCATCAACTGGATTGCATATTCAGATTTTTTACCACGTCTTCGGTTATTACCGTGTTGACCTGGAGGATAATTACGTTTCTCGAAGGCTTTGTCATCTCCGAAAATAGCTTCACCGAACTTTCGGGCTATTTTAGTTTTAGGACCAGTATATCTTGCCATATTAAATGTTTTGTTAAGAGAGTGATTATGAATTAAGGTCTTAATCTTATCCTTCGATAATCATTGGTCTCTCGTGATACTTGTTGATTATTTTTCAGTTTGCAAATTTACATATAAAAAAACTAATATCAACTGTAATTTAGCTGATATTAATCTCTGTAAAAAAGCTATTTAGACACGACGTCTTTTAGGAGGTCGGCATCCATTATGTGGCATTGGTGTAACGTCAATGATTTCGGTTACTTCGATGCCTGCATTGTGTAATGATCTAATTGCAGATTCCCTACCATTACCAGGACCTTTAACATAGATCTTGATTTTTTTAAGACCAGCTTCCTTTGCTACTCCCGCAGCATCTTCGGCAGCTAATTGCGCTGCATAAGGTGTGTTCTTTTTAGAACCTCTAAAACCCATTTTTCCAGCGGATGACCAAGAGATCACATCACCTTTTTTGTTGGTTAAAGAGATAATAATGTTGTTAAAAGAAGCCGTTACGTGACCCTCTCCAACAGCATCAACAATTACTTTACGTTTTTTTGTACTTGACTTTGCCATAGTGTTAAGTTTCTAGTTGTTAGTTTTTTTGTTGTTGGAATCCTAAACATTGCTATTTCAAACAGATTCGTCTAACCGTTAAAACTAATGACTAATGTCTATTTTATTTAGTTGCCTTTTTCTTGTTAGCAACAGTTTTTCTTCTACCTTTTCTCGTTCTAGAGTTATTCTTAGTTCTTTGACCTCTCAATGGAAGCCCAGCTCTATGACGGATGCCTCTATAACAACCAATATCCATCAATCTCTTGATATTCAATTGGGTTTCAGATCTAAGTTCACCTTCTATAGTGAATTCTCCAACAGCTTCACGAATAGCACCGATTTGCTCGTCTGACCATTCTTCAACCTTAATGTTTTCGTCAACCTTAGCTGCCGCCAAGATGTCTTTAGCTCTACTTCTACCTACACCGTAGATATAAGTTAACGAGATAACTCCTCTTTTTTGTTTTGGTACATCTACCCCTGCAATTCTTGCCATATTATTATAGTTTTTAGTCGGTAGCTTGATATTGACATTTTGAGAATATGATTCTCAAAATTAAAACATCTGACTATCAACTAGTGTCTAATTTATCCTTGTCTTTGTTTGAATCTAGGATTCTTTTTGTTTATGACGTAAAGTCTTCCTTTTCTGCGAACTAATTTACAGTCAACACTTCTCTTTTTTACTGATGCTCTTACTTTCATCTTAGTTTAATTTATTATTAATTCTTGTATCTTAGCTTTCACTCAGACAACAATTAATCTAGTATCTATAGGTAATTCTAGCCTTAGTTAAATCGTAAGGACTCATTTCTAATTTTACTTTATCCCCAGGTAATAACTTAATGTAATGCATACGCATTTTACCGGAAATATGTGCGGTCACAATATGACCATTTTCTAGTTCAACACGAAACATAGCATTTGATAATGCTTCAATTATTGATCCGTCTTGTTCTATTGCTGCTTGTTTTGCCATAAATTATATTTTAGTATTTTGTCTCAATTTAGCAAATACCTTGCCTAAAATTTATTACTGACAAATTTGTATTTATATTATTAATTTATGCTACTTGTTTTCTATTCTTACCTGTTTTCATCAAGCCATCGTAATGTTTATTCAACAAATATGAATTAACCTGTTGCATAGTATCAATAGCAACGCCGACCATAATCAAAAGCGATGTACCACCAAAAAATAGTGCCCATCCGCCTTGAACTCCCATCAATTGGAAAACAACTGCTGGAAATACTGCAATCAATGCTAAAAATATAGAACCTGGCAAAGTGATTTGCGACATTATTTTATCCAAATACTCAGAGGTTTCAGTTCCCGGTCTAATCCCTGGAATAAATCCACCGCTACGTTTTAAATCATCTGCCATTTTATTAGTAGGAACTGTAATTGCTGTATAAAAATATGTAAATACAATTATTAGAAGTGCAAAAACAACATTATACCACAAACCAAAAGGGTTACCAAATTCTGTTTGCATCCATTGACCAACTTCACTCGTTGACCCAAAGGATTTACCAATCAAACTTGGAACAAACATAATAGCCTGTGCAAAAATTATAGGCATTACCCCTGATGCATTTAACTTCAATGGTAAAAATTGTCTAGACCCGAATACATTTTTTTCATAACCACCAGATGCGGTTCGTCTTGCGTATTGTACAGCAATCTTACGTACAGCCATCACTAACATAATCGATGCCATGATTATAACAAACCAAACAACCAATTCAATTAGAATCATCATTAGGCCTCCATTTCCACCACCATCTAAACGTGTAGCTGCATTTTGTATAAATGAGGCTGGTAAAGTTGCAATAATGCCAACCATAATCAATAATGAAATACCATTACCAATCCCTTTATCTGTGATTTTCTCACCCAACCACATGGCAAAAATAGTTCCTGTAACTAGAATGATTACTGAAGAAATATAGAACGTTGGTCCTGTACCCAATAAGAATGCTGATGAAGGAATACCAAATGCAGGTTGCAAACTAGCCAAATATCCTGGAGCCTGAAACAAACATATAATAATAGTTAACCAACGTGTTATTTGAGTAATCTTCTTTTGACCACTAGCGCCTTCTTTTTGAAGCTTTTGAAGATAAGGAATCGCAATCCCCATCAACTGAACAACAATAGATGCTGAAATGTAAGGCATAATACCAAGTGCAAATACCGAAGCATTTGCAAAAGCACCACCAGTAAACATATTAAGAATACCTAAAATACCCTGATCTGTTCCACTGGCTAAACCTCCTAATTGGCTAGCGTCAATACCTGGCAAAACCACCTGTGCACCAAAGCGGTATACTAAAAGCAACCCAAGAGTTAGGATAATCCTATCTTTTAGCTCAGTAATTTTCCAAACATTCTTTAATGTATCTATAAATTTCATAGTTACGTTTCTTATAATGTTGCTGCTTCTCCACCTGCAGCTTCTATTGCAGCCTTTGCTGAGGCAGTAAATTTATGAGCTGTTACTTTTAACTTAGATTTTAGTTCCCCGCGTCCAAGAATTTTCACCATTTCATTCTTGCCCACAAGACCTAAGTCTATCAGGGATTGAAAATCAACAGTATCTTTCAACTTCTTGTCGTCTACCAAAGTTTGTAAAGTATCTAAATTGATACCTTGGTATTCAACTCTATTGATATTTGTAAATCCAAATTTTGGCACACGTCTTTGAAGTGGCATTTGCCCACCTTCAAAACCTAATTTCTTAGAATAGCCAGAACGGGATTTTGCTCCATTATGACCACGTGTTGCAGTGCCTCCTTTTCCAGAACCTTGCCCACGACCTATTCTTTTACCTTGATTCTTATTAGAACCATCTGCTGGTTTTAAATTACTTAAGTCCATAATATCTTGTTATTTTGATTCCTCTACTGAAACCAAATGTGAAACTTTATTGACCATCCCTAATACACTTGGAGTGGCATCATGCTCAATAACCTGACCTATTTTTTTAAGACCTAAAGCTTCTAATGTTCTCTTTTGTCTTTGGGTACGGTTTATTGCGCTCTTGACTTTTTTTACTTTAATTTTATCTGCCATTGTATTAAGATTTAACCGTTAAATACTTTTTGCAAAGTAATTCCTCTGTCTTTTGCCACAGATTCTGCACTACGCAACTGTAACAAAGCATCGAAAGTTGCTTTTACTACGTTATGTGGATTTGAAGAACCTTGGGACTTTGAAAGTACATCATGTACTCCAACTGCCTCAAGTACAGTTCTAACTGCACCTCCGGCAATCACACCAGTACCAGGCGCAGCAGGAATTATATTAACTCTTGCGCCACCAAACTTACCTTTTTGTTCATGGGGCAAAGTTCCTTTGATTAAAGGAATTCTAACCAAATTTTTCTTTGCATCCTCGATGGCCTTTGCTATAGCAGTAGCCACATCTTTAGATTTACCTAAACCATGACCCACTACTCCTGCTTCATCACCTACCACAACGATAGCTGAAAAACCGAAGGCACGACCACCTTTTGTTACTTTAGTAACACGTTGAACACCAACTAAGCGATCTTTTAAATCGATTCCACTTGGTTTTACTAATTCTGCGTTTTTATACTTTTGATACATAATGTCTTAGAATTTAAGTCCGCCTTCTCTTGCGCCTTCCGCTAATGATTTTACTCTACCGTGATATCTATAACCACCTCTGTCAAAAGAAATAGTATCAATTCCAGCTTTTACTGCTCTTTCAGCTACAGCTTTACCTACTAAGGATGCTATTTCTGATTTTGTTCCTTTTTCTGAAGCAATTGCCTTATCTCTAGAGGAAGCAGATGCCATGGTCTTACCCGTAACATCATCTACAACTTGAGCATAAATTTCTTTATTACTTCTATATACAGCCAAACGTGGTCTTGCTTCTGTTCCAGAAACAACTTTACGTATTCTGCCTTTAATTCTTAGTCTTCTTTCGTTCTTTGTCAATGCCATTTCGATTAACGTTTTATTATTTACAAGATAAATTTTTCATTTACAATAGATATGTAATTCCAAATACATCGCTGCAAACTTATATTATGCTGATTTACCAGCTTTTCTTCTTAATATCTCACCAACAAATTTGATACCTTTTCCTTTGTAAGGTTCTGGAGTTCTGAAACCACGTATCTTGGCAGCTACTTGACCTACAAGTTGTTTATCGTGAGACATTAATTTAATTATTGGATTTTTCCCTTTTTCGGTAACTGTCTCAATCTTAACTTCTGGAGCGATATCCAAAACGATATTATGAGAAAAACCTAGGGCTAAATCTAATTTCTGTCCTTGGTTTGAAGCTCTATAACCAACACCTACTAGCTCTAATTGCTTAGTCCATCCATTAGATACACCTTCAATCATGTTATCCATCAAAGATCTATATAGACCGTGTTTTGCTTTTTGATCTTTAGAATCTGAAGAGCGGGTGACAAAAATATTGTTGTCTTCTACCTTAATTTCAACGCTATCGTAATTTTGGGTCAATTCTCCCAATTTACCTTTAACATTTACGGTGTTATCCTTTACGCTTACTGTAACGCCTTCTGGAATCGCTACTGGATTGTTTCCTATTCTTGACATGTTCTTTCTGCTTTAAATATTAGTAAACGTAACAAAGTACTTCTCCACCAACGTTATCTCTCTGTGCCTGTTTTCCAGTAATCACACCATGTGAAGTAGAAACTATAGCAATACCTAAACCATTTAAAATTCTTGGCATTTCAGTTGCGCTAGCATATTTACGTAAACCTGGTTTACTTATTCTCTGGATTTTTTTGATGACAGACTCTTTGGTCTCCTTGTTATATTTCAAGGCAATCTTGATTGTCCCTTGTGCGGAAGAGTCATCAAATTTATAACTCAAGATATAGCCTTGTTCGAACAATATCTTAGTCATTTCCTTTTTTAAGTTTGATGCAGGTATCTCAACAACCCTGTGGTTGGCCTTTACTGCATTTCTGATTCTTGTTAAGTAATCAGCAATAGTATCTGTATTCATTTATATTAAATTACGGATGTGGTTTTTGCACCTGATAGCTATCGGGACAAACCTTCAACCAGTTTATACATTTTTTAGAAAAGGATAAATCACATTTTAAACGTGAAAAATCAATTTTCTACCAAGATGCTTTTCTTACACCTGGTATTAAACCTTGATTCGCCATTTGACGAAACATAACGCGTGAAATACCAAATACTCTCATGTACCCTTTTGGTCTTCCCGTTAATTTACAACGATTATGTTGTCTTACTGGTGATGCATCTTTTGGCAATTTCTGTAAACCCTCATAATCTCCAGCCTCTTTCAAAGCCTTACGCTTTTCAGCATACTTAGCAACAGTTTTTGCTCTTTTTACCTCACGGGCTTTCATTGATTCTTTAGCCATATCTTAATTCTTTTGAAATGGAAGTCCCATTTCAGTTAATAACGATTTTGCTTCTTTGTCAGTTGCTGCTGTTGTAACGAAACTGATATCCATACCATTAATTCTATTGATTTTATCAATATTCATCTCTGGGAAGATAATTTGTTCGGTCACACCTAAGTTGTAATTACCTCTTCCGTCGAAACCAGTTGCTCTGATTCCATTAAAATCTCTGACATTAGGAAGAGCTGTAGTTACTAAACGATCTAAAAATTCGTACATGCGCTCTCCTCTAAGCGTAACTCTTGCGCCAATTGGCATTCCCTTACGTAATTTAAACGCAGCGACATCTTTCTTAGATAATGTTGATACAGCTTTTTGACCTGTAATTGCAGTTAACTCATCAACGGCATGGTCAATCAGCTTTTTATCAGCAACTGCAGCACCAACACCTCTAGATAATACAATCTTAGTGAGTTTAGGAACTTCCATGACATTTTTATATCCGAATTCCTCTGTGAGAGCATTAACGACTTTGTCTTTGTACTCTTGTTTTAATCTTGGAATATAAGCCATAACTATATTACTTCATTTGATTTTTTGGAAAACCTAACTTTCTTGTCGTCTTCCATTCTATATCCTGTTCTTGTTGTTTCTCCCTTAGAGGTCAACAAGGATAAATTGGAAATATGAATAGAAGCTTCCTTCTCAACAATACCTCCTTGAGGACTTTGCGCGCTAGGCTTAGTATGTTTTTTCACCATATTAACACCTTCAACTATAGCCCTTCTTTTATCTTTAATGATTTTTACAACCTTACCTTCTGAACCTTTATGGTCTCCAGCGATAACCTGTACATCATCTCCTGCTTTTATTTTAAATTTTGTCATCTTGTTGTTATTACGCAATGGGTCATACCCATTATACATATTTTTTACAATACCTCTGGAGCTAATGAAACAATTTTCATGAACTGCTTATCGCGAAGCTCTCTTGCAACCGGTCCAAAAACACGAGTTCCTCTCATTTCGCCAGTTGGGTTTAAAAGCACACAGGCATTATCATCGAATCTGATGTATGAACCATCTGGTCTTCTAACTTCCTTTCTAGTACGAACAACAACTGCTGTTGAGACCGCGCCTTTCTTGATACTTCCATTGGGTGTAGCATCTTTAACAGATACTACAATTTTATCTCCGATAGAAGCATAACGCTTTTTTGTACCACCCAAAACACGAATGGTCAATACTTCTTTAGCTCCGGTATTATCGGCAACTCTTAGTCTTGATTCCTGCTGTACCATAATTATTTAGCTCTTTCTATGATTTCTACTAATCTCCAACATTTGGATTTACTTAAAGGTCGTGTTTCCATGATCTTTACCATATCTCCAATATTACAGTCGTTTGTTTCGTCGTGAGCAACATATTTTTTTGTTTTCAAAACGAACTTTCCGTACATAGGATGTTTTACCTTTTTGGTTTCAGAAACCACGATGGATTTCATCATTTTGTTACTAGTAACAACTCCTATACGCTCTTTTCTTAAATTTCTTTTTTCCATCTTTCAGCCAGAATACGATTATTGTAATTCTCTTTTAGTTAATTCTGTCGCAATTCTTGCTACTGAACGTCTTACGTTACGTAACTGAATTGGATTATCCAAAGGCGATACAGCATGAGCCATTTTCAGGTCTGTGTAACTCTTTTTGGTCTCGGCAAGATTTTCTTGCAACTCAGACACAGATAGCTTTTTAATTTCTGCTTGCTTCATGATTTTTGATATTAAGCTTCGTAATCTCGAGCTATTAAAAACTTAGTCTTTACAGGTAATTTTTGAGCTGCCAAACGAAGTGCTTCTTTAGCAACTTCTAAAGGTACACCACCAACTTCAAAGATGATTCTACCAGGTTTCACAACTGCCACCCAATACTCAACTGCCCCTTTACCTTTACCCATACGTACTTCTAATGGTTTTTTGGTAATTGGTTTGTCTGGAAAAACCTTAATCCATAATTGACCTTCTCTTTTCATATAACGAGTTGCAGCAATACGTGCAGCTTCAATTTGACGAGAAGTCAAAAATTCTGAATCCAATGATTTTATACCAAACATACCATAAGACAACATGTGCCCTCTTCCGGTATTACCTTTCATACGCCCTTTTTGGACCTTACGAAATTTTGTTCTTTTAGGTTGTAACATTATAATTTGTCTTTAAAATTACTTTCTACGGCGAGGTTTATTTCCACCGCGTCCTCTATCTGATTTTCCACCCTGCTTTTTAGATAAGCCTACCAATGGAGAAAGCTCTCTCTTACCGTAAACTTCACCTTTCATAATCCATACTTTGATACCAAGTCTACCGTAAGTAGTATGTGCTTCAACCAACGCATAATCAATATCAGCTCTAAATGTAGATAAAGGTATCCGTCCTTCCTTGTAATGTTCGTTTCGTGCCATTTCAGCACCATTTAAACGACCACTAATTTCAATTTTTATTCCCTCAGCGTTCATTCTTATTGCAGCCGCAATTGCCATTTTAATAGCACGTCTGTAAGAAATACGGTTTTCAATTTGGCGCGCAACACTAGATGCTACCAAAAACGCATCAAGCTCAGGTCTCTTAATCTCAAAAATATTGAGCTGAACTTCTTTACCTGTTAACTTCTTAAGCTCTTCTTTTAATTTATCTACTTCTTGTCCACCTTTACCGATAATAATACCTGGTCTTGCCGTAGTAATAGTAACGGTTACGAGTTTAAGCGTTCGCTCAATTATTACTCTAGATACACTTGCTTTAAATAGACGAGCGTGGATATACTTTCTGATTTTATCATCTTCCGCTAGCTTATCTCCATAGTCATTTCCACCGTACCAGTTGGATTCCCATCCTCTGATAATTCCTAAACGATTTCCGATTGGATTTGTTTTTTGTCCCATATCTCTACTTAAGCTTGTATGTTATTTTTAGCTCCAATCACAACGGTAACGTGATTTGAACGTTTTCTGATTCTGTGCGCTCGACCTTGAGGTGCTGGGCGCAGTCTTTTCAACATTGTTCCACCATCCACTCGTATCTCTTGTACAAATAAGTCAGCATCCTCTATGGCAGCATCTTCATTTTTGGATTGCCAGTTTGCAATTGCAGACAATAACAATTTTTCCAATTTACGTGATGCTTCTTTTTGGCTAAACCTTAATATCTGTAACGCTTTTTCAGCCTCTTTTCCTCTTACCAAGTCTGCAACCAAACGCATTTTTCTTGGTGAGGTAGGACAATTATTAAGTTTAGCAAAAGCGATATGCTTTTTTTCTTCCTTAATAGCGTCTGCCATTTGTTTTTTACGACTTCCCATAGCGCTTCTTATTTTTTACCTTTATTTTTTGCACCTGCATGACCTCTAAAGGAACGCGTTGGTGAAAATTCTCCTAATTTATGACCTACCATATTTTCAGTTACGTAAACAGGTACAAATTGACGACCGTTATGTACTGCAATAGTTTGACCAACAAAATCTGGCGAAATCATTGAGGCTCTTGACCACGTTTTGATAACCGTTTTTTTGTTTGAAGCTACATTTTCTGCAACTTTCTTGTCTAATTTATAATGGATGTAAGGTCCTTTTTTTAATGAACGTGCCATATTATCTCAGTTATTTCTTTCTACGTTCTACAATATATTTATTACTCGACTTAGTCCTAGAACGCGTTCTATAACCTTTAGCAGGAATACCGTTTCTAGATCTTGGATGTCCACCTGAAGATTTACCTTCACCACCACCCATTGGGTGATCGACAGGGTTCATCACTACAGGTCTAACTCTTGGTCTTCTTCCTAACCATCTAGTACGTCCTGCTTTACCAGAGACCGTTAATTGATGATCAGAATTAGATACTACACCAACGGTAGCCATACACTCACCAAGTATCAAACGTGTTTCTCCTGAAGGTAATTTAACCGAAGCAAATTTACCATCCCTTGCCATTAACTGCGCAAATGCGCCTGCACTTCTCGCCATTACCGCTCCTTGTCCAGGACGTAATTCTATACAAGAAATTATAGTACCAAAAGGAATTTGGCTAAGTGGCATGGAGTTACCAATTTCTGGTGCAATACCTTCACGACCAGATACAACATTCTGCCCAACCTGTAATCCATTTTGTGCAATGATGTAGCGTTTCTCGCCATCTTGATAATTTAACAACGCAATAAACGCTGTTCTGTTTGGATCATATTCAATAGACTTAACTTCTGCTGGAATTCCAGTTTTGTTACGCTTAAAATCGATAATACGATACCTTCTCTTATGACCTCCACCCAATTGGCGTATGGTCATTTTCCCTTGACTGTTTCTACCACCAGATCTTTTGTTCGGAACGAGTAAACTCTTTTCCGGCTTATCAGTAGTAATGGCGTCAAATCCATTAACTACTCTAAATCGCTGAGCTGATGTGACTGGTTTTAATTTTCTTACTGACATTTGCTTAGTCTAATTTTTTAACTATATAAATCAATAGTATCACCTTCCGCCAGTTGTACAATTGCTTTTTTAACTGCATTTGTTTTACCATGTTGAATACCAGTTTTTGTAAACTTGGTACTTCGATCTGGACGGACATTCATTGTGCGAACTTTTTCTACAGAAACACCGTAAGCTGCTTCAACAGCTTTTTTGATTTCCACCTTGTTCGCCTTGGTATTCACCTGAAACGTGAAGCAATTGTTCAACTCGCTATTTCTAGTAGCCTTCTCGGTGATTATAGGTTTAATTAAGATACTCATGGTTTCTATTTACTTAAATTCGATTCTATACCCTCTAAAGAACCCTCTAGAAGGATAATTTTGTTTGCATTTAGTATTTTGTAAGTGCTTAATTCTGAATTTGTTATAACTTCAGAGCCTTTAAAATTACGTGATGACAAATATACATTATTATTTGAAGCCCCCAACACAAACAAGGATTTTTTATCCTGAATATCAAGCGCCTTCAAAACTGCCGTAAAACTAGAAGTTTTTGGAGCATCAAAATTGAAATCTTCCAAGACTAAAATTGACTTATCGTTTGCCTTCATACTTAAGGCAGATTTCCGCGCCAATCGCTTCAAATTTTTATTTAGTTTAAAACTATAGTTTTTTGGTCTTGGGCCGAACATACGTCCACCGCCTTTAAATATACCAGATTTGATACTACCAGCTCTTGCCGTACCAGTACCTTTCTGTTTCTTAATCTTACGCGTACTTCCTGAAATTTCAGCTCGTTCTTTAGATTTGTGCGTGCCCTGACGTTGATTAGCCAAATATTGCTTCACATCTAAATAAACCGCATGGTTATTAGGTTCAATCGCGAACACATCTTTAGAAAGCTCTGCTTTTCTACCTGTGTCTTTTCCGTTGATATCTAAAACTGCTATCTTCATTATTTTTGAATAATTACATAAGAGTTTTTGTGCCCTGGAACACAACCTTTAACTACAAGCAGATTCTTTTCTGGAACTACTTTGTAAACTCTTAAATTTTCAACATTGACTCTCTCATCTCCCATTTGACCGGCCATTTTCATTCCTTTAAATACTCTTGCAGGATATGAAGCCGCACCAATTGAACCTGGAGCTCTTAAACGGTTGTGCTGACCGTGCGTTGCTTGGCCAACTCCACCAAATCCATGACGTTTTACAACACCCTGGAAACCTTTACCTTTAGAGGTTCCGGCAATATCAACAAACTCACCTTCTATAAAGTGATCTACTGTGATAGCATCTCCTAATTTGTAATCTCCTCCAAATCCCTTGAATTCTACGACTTTTCTCTTAACAGAAGTACCAGCTTTTTTGGCGTGACCCATTTCAGCTTTGGTTGCACTTTTCTCTGTCTTGTCATCGAAACCAAGTTGAAGGGCTGTGTACCCGTCGACCTCATCGGTTCTGACTTGGGTAACGACACATGGTCCAGCTTCGATGACTGTACATGGAATGTTTTTTCCATTCTCATCGAAAATGCTGGTCATACCGATTTTTTTTCCTATTAACCCAGACATAATTATTATTTTATTTGGACAAGTCGCGAATTGTCCTATTGTTTATTTTGTATCGGACAAGTCGCGAATTGTCCGTGTGTATTTAAAAAATCAAGGTCGAAAATACATTCGACCTTGAATTGTATTTTTACCGTTTTTCCTTCGCTCGCAGCTCAGGACATGTATAATTTCACGAAAACCGACTAATCTTTAAAAGATATTTAAGCTTTCATCAACGTTTGATTCTCGTACAGTTTTCTATAAAGAAAACTTAACCAAATTAAACCTTGATTTCTACTTCAACACCACTTGGTAACTCTAGTTTCATCAAAGCATCGATTGTTTTGGATGATGATGAATAGATGTCCAATAATCTTTTATATGAAGATAATTGAAATTGCTCTCTAGACTTTTTATTAACGTGTGGAGAACGCAATACTGTAAATATCTTTTTGTGTGTTGGTAAGGGAATTGGCCCAGTAACAACGGCACCAGTACTCTTAACCGTTTTTACAATCTTATCAGCAGACTTATCAACTAAATTATGATCGTAAGACTTTAATTTTATTCTAATTTTTTGACTCATTTTCTTTAGTTTTAAGCTTCTACGCCTTTAGCTGCCTTAATAACTTCTTCTGATACATTAGAAGGAGTTTCAGCATAGTGTGAAAATTCCATAGTTGATGTTGCACGTCCCGAGGATAATGTTCTTAATGTAGTCACATAACCAAACATTTCTGATAATGGCACAGTAGCTTTAACAGTTTTTGCTCCAGCTCTATCACCCATACTACTCATTTGACCTCTTCTTCTATTTAAGTCTCCAACAATATCGCCCATATTTTCTTCGGGAGTTATAACTTCCAATTTCATTATAGGCTCCATAATGACAGCTTTAGCAGCACGAGCAGAATTCTTAAACCCTAACTTTGCCGCTAATTCAAACGACAACTGGTCAGAATCCACATCATGATAAGAACCGTCTTTTAAGGTTACTTTCATTGAATCTACTTCAAATCCTGCCAATGGCCCATTTACCATTGCCATTTTAAATCCTTTCTCAATAGAAGGGATAAATTCTTTAGGAACGTTACCACCTTTTATTATAGATTCAAACTGAAGACCTGTTACACCTTCATCTGCTGGCTCAATTGTAAATACGATATCTGCAAACTTACCACGACCACCAGATTGCTTTTTGTAAACTTCTCTATGATCGGCTGCTCTAGTAATAGCTTCCTTATACTCAACCTGAGGTTGACCTTGGTTAACTTCCACTTTGAACTCACGTCTCAAACGATCAACAATGATATCAAGGTGAAGTTCACCCATTCCAGAAATAATAGTCTGTCCTGAAGCTTCGTCAGTTCTTGCGGTAAACGTTGGATCTTCTTCAGCCAATTTAGCCAAAGCCATACCCAGTTTATCAACATCTGCCTTCGTTTTAGGTTCAACTGCGATACCTATAACTGGATCAGGAAAATCCATAGATTCCAATACCAATGGATGTTTCTCATCGGTCATGGTATCACCTGTCTTGATGTCTTTAAATCCTACTGCAGCACCAATATCCCCTGCTTCGATAAAATCGATAGCATTCTGTTTGTTAGAGTGCATTTGGTATATACGTGAGATACGTTCTTTCTTACCAGAACGATTGTTCAAGATGTAAGACCCAGCATCCAATCTTCCTGAATAAGCGCGGAAGAAAGCCAAACGACCAACAAAAGGATCAGTGGCAATCTTAAACGCTAATGCCGCAAAAGGCTCATCTACATGAGGCTTACGTAATTCTTCTTTTTCTGTATCTGGGTTTATACCTACAATACCGTCCTTGTCAGTTGGTGATGGTAAGTAACGGCAAACAGCATCCAATAAGAATTGTACACCTTTATTTTTGAAGGAAGAACCACACACCATTGGTATGATAGCCATATCCATTACGGCAGCTCTCAGTGCAGCGTGCACCTCTTCTTCAGTAATGGAGTTCTCATCCTCCATGAACTTTTCTAATAAATCCTCATCATAACCAGCGACTTCCTCAATCAATAAGGCTCTGTATTTACGAACCTCTTCTTTCATGGAATCTGGAATATCTACCACGTCAAAAGTAGCTCCGTAATTATCATCATGCCATACGACAGCTCTGTTTTTTACCAAATCAACAATACCTCTAAAATCTTCTTCGTCACCGATGTTCAAAACAATTGGCACCGCATTAGACTTCAACATATCCTTAACCTGCTGACAAACGCCTAAAAAGTCAGAACCTTGACGATCCATTTTGTTAACGAAACCAATTCTTGGAACTTTATAGTTGTCTGCAAGTCTCCAGTTTGTTTCAGATTGTGGCTCAACGCCATCAACTGCACTAAAAAGGAAAACCAAACCATCCAGTACACGTAAAGAACGATTTACCTCTACGGTAAAATCAACGTGACCAGGAGTATCAATAATGTTGAAGTGATAAGCTTTGGTATCCGGTGTATCCTCGGCGTTTTCCATAGGAAATTTCCAAGTACAGGTAGTTGCAGCAGAAGTAATTGTAATACCTCTTTCCTGCTCCTGCTCCATCCAGTCCATTGTTGCCGCACCGTCATGAACCTCACCAATCTTGTGAGATACGCCAGTGTAGAACAAAATACGTTCTGTAGTGGTGGTCTTACCGGCATCGATATGCGCGGCAATACCTATATTTCTTGTATATTTTAAATCTCTTTGTGCCATTTAATCTTTAATATTATTGTTTTTCACAGGTCAGATTGAACATAGTAGTTACAATTCTGAAGAGCAATTAACTTATTTAATCCTGGACGTTTCAATTAAAATCTAAAGTGTGAGAATGCTTTATTTGCTTCCGCCATTTTATGAGTATCCAAACGCTTTTTAACGGCTGCTCCTTCTTCTTTTGCTGCTGCAATAATTTCAGCAGCTAATTTAGCGGGCATAGATTTTTCGTTTCTTTTTCTTGAATAGCTAATCAACCATTTCATTGCAGTTGAAACTTTTCGGTCTGGACGAATCTGCATCGGAATTTGAAATGTTGCTCCACCAACTCTACGGCTACGTACTTCTACGTGAGGCATAACGTTAGAAAGGGCATCTTTCCAAAGCTCCAAGGCTGTTTTTTCGTCGTCTGTTTTTTTGGAATCTACAATATCTATTGCATCGTAGAATACTTTAAATGCAACGGATTTTTTACCATCCCACATCATCATGTTTACAAAACGCGTGACCAATTGGTCATTAAAACGCGGATCCGGTAAAAGGGGTCTTTTTTTTGCTGCTCTTTTTCTCATGTCTTCATTTTAAGCTTTTAGTAATTAGTTTTTTGGCCTTGACCTCACTAACAACTTGATTTTACTTTTTAGGGCGTTTTGCACCATACTTAGATCTACGTTGCGTTCTACCTGCGACACCTGCTGTATCCAATGCACCACGAACAATGTGATATCTAACTCCTGGTAAATCCTTTACCCTTCCACCTCTAACCAATACTATCGAGTGCTCTTGTAAGTTGTGACCCTCTCCACCGATGTATGCGTTTACTTCTTTCCCGTTTGTTAAACGAACCCTTGCCACCTTTCTCATTGCTGAGTTTGGTTTTTTTGGAGTTGTTGTATAAACACGAGTACACACACCACGTCTTTGAGGACACGACTCTAAAGCAGCCGATTTACTCTTCTTGGTTATTTTGGTTCTTCCTTTACGTACTAATTGTGAAATTGTTGGCATATATTTCTATATAATTTTATTTATCCTCGCTTTAGAGGGCTGCAAAGGTAGAAATAAATATGAATTTTTCAAACGTAATCAAACTATTTTTATACACTTACTGTAATTATTTTTAAAAGTGCATATTTTTTGTAATCATTTTCCGTTAGATTTGAAGAATTTCATCAAAAAATGTTCAATCCTCAGCGACTAAGTTTTATTATTATTTTATTATGGCTAGTTAGCTTAGAAGGCCAAGGCCAAAATCTGACGCTTTCCATTATTGGCGCTACGGAAAAGGAAACCAAAACCATAGATTCATTAGATTATAAAAGAGAATTTGAGGATTACCAATCGCTCAATACCGAAGTGGACGCATTAATCAAGCAACTTACCAATTATGGCTATATCGAAAGTAGGCTCACAGCATTAAATAAGGAAAGTGATTCTTCCTATTTGGCAAAATTCACCTTAAAAGAAAGATTCACTACTATACGTATATATAATAAGGAGTTGATTTCTGCGGACCTATTGAAAGTTGTAAATGCTAAAATCCATGATGACCATTTTTCAATACCTATAGAAAGATTAGAAGAGAGCCTAAATATCATCAACTCTGAAATGGCAAATCGAAGTGATCCGTTTTCGAATTTACGGCTAACGTCCATCACTAAAAATAGCGACCTTACCCTTAGTGCAAAATTAAGCACTTCGGAAACTGAAAACAGAACTATTGATCGACTCATTATTAAGGGCTATGAAAAATTTCCTAAGTCGTATATAAAGCATTATTTAAAAATAAAAAAAGGACAAGCTTTCAATCTCAAAAAAATCAAACAAAAAACTGATGATCTCGACAATTTACAGTTTGCAAATATTTTGAGAGACCCCGAAGTTTTGTTTTCTAAAGATTCTACTATACTATATATGTACATTGAAAAAAACCGTAGTAATACCTTTGATGGTTATTTAGGTTTTGGAACCAATGAAAATACCAATAAGATTGAATTTGACGGATATTTAGATCTAAGATTGACTAACAATCTAAACTATGGCGAAACCCTAAATTTACTTTATAAGAGCGATGAGAATGACCAGCAAACCCTAAATTTAAATCTCAAGATGCCCTTTCTATTCGGGACTCCGTTGGGCGTTGATTTGAATCTGAACATTTTTCGGAGGGATTCCACTTTTTCAAGCATATCACAAAGGGCATCGCTCAATTATCAAATCGATCCTAAAAGCACCCTTTTAGCAGGAATAAAGGCAGAGACATCTACTGATTTACTTGATTCAAATTCATCATTAATCACAGATTACTCATCTACAATCTACTTTCTGGGTTTTGAATATTTAAAAAGGCAAAATAAAAATCTTTTATTTCCGATTAATTTCTTGTTTAATGCTACTTCTGGTTTTGGGAACAGGACATTTGGAAACACCAAAGACCCACAATATAATTTTATACTTGAAAGTTTTAAAATTTTTAATTTAAACGACCGAAACAGTATCTATGTAAGACTAAGTGGTCAATATCTTATTTCTAACAGCTATCTGGAAAATGAGCTGCCCCGTTTTGGTGGTATCAACTCTATACGCGGTTTTGAGGAAAATAGTTTATTGGCAAATTTGTTTGGTGTTTTGAATACTGAATATAGATACCGCCTTAACAGCTCAATATATGTCCACTCTGTTATTGACGCAGCATATTTTGAAAATCAAATTACCGACCAACGCGAAAAACTTTTTGGGTTTGGGTTTGGGTTTGGTCTATTGACCCAAGCAGGACTTTTTAAATTTAACTACACCAGCGGTAAAACCGAAAATCAGAAATTTAGTTTATCAGACTCAAAAATTCACATCAGTTTGACTGCACTATTCTAAAATTTTTCCATTATTTATTTCAAAACTAGCATTTTACTGAATATAATTCAGCGTCTTGAATAAAATAATGGTTATTTTCAAAAATTTTAAAAAAATATTATTGTTTCTTAACAAATTATTAAGACCTTTGCTCTAAGGCTAATTCAAAACAACAAATATGAAAACAAAGTTTACAAGAATTCTAGCATTATTTATGATGCTGGCTGTGCAGATTGGTTTTGCACAAGAAAAATCAATTACGGGTACAGTTTCAGACGAATCTGGATTACCGCTTCCCGGTGTAACCGTCTTAGTAAAGGGCACGTCTAATGGTGCTTCAACTGACTTTGATGGAAACTACAGTATTTCTGCGAGTCAAGGCGATGTCTTGGTTTTTAGTTATGTAGGACTTAAAAAACAGGAAGTTACTGTAGCTGGTTCAAGTACAATTAACGTTACAATGGAAGAGGATGCTGCACTTTTAGATGAAATTGTTGTAACCGCTTTCGGTATTGGAGACAAGAATGCACGAGAAGTTGTTTATGCTAATCAGACTGTCAAAAATGATGAATTGATGGCTGTCCCAAACAAAAATGCTCTAGAAGCGTTGCGAGGGAAGACAGCTGGTGTGAAATTATCAACTGGTTCAGGATCAGTTGGCGCATCTACTAGAATAGTTTTAAGGGGTGAAAGTTCTCTTACCGGAAATAATAATGCCTTAATTGTTGTTGATGGAGTTGCCATTGACAATTCAGCCTCACGAGGCGGAGCTGGTGCTGCAACTACTGGATATGCAGATTTTGGTAATAGATTCAATGACTTTAATCCAGACGATATCGAGTCTATGACCATACTTAAAGGACCTTCAGCGACCTCGCTTTACGGATCACGTGGCGCGGCAGGAGTTGTTTTAATCACCACCAAAAGCGGGAAGGGCAATAAAATGAAAATAAATTACAATGGTTCGACTTCAGCGGAAAGTGCGATAATCCTTTTACAACGACAAAATCGATTTGGACAAGGATTTGATAACGCTAGTTTAGATTCTGGTGAAAACTGGTCTTACGGTCCTGCATTTGATGGTGTTGTTCGTCCATGGACAACCCCTATTGATTCTGATGGAGACGGTTCTCTTGAATCATTAACAAGACCATACAGTGCAGTGAGAAATCAACTAAAAGATTTTTTCAATAATGGATACACTACTACCCATAGTTTCAACTTATCAGGGTCTAATGAAGGATTCAATTATTTCGCATCATATGCAAATACAGATCAATCCGGTATTTTAGATAACACTTTCTACAAGAGAAATAACCTTTCTTTTAATTCATCTGCAAAATTGAGTGATAAATTAAAATCTGATTTTAAGGTGAGTTATGCTAACGTTAGACAAAATACTGCACAAGAAGGTTCTCGTGCTTTTGAGGGAAACAATGCATATGCCATGGTCACTCAATCACCTGTGAATATACCAATCTCTGAGTTAAGAGACTATACAAGCCCATTTCATGACACTAATGGATATTGGGGATCTTATTCCTCAGTAAACCCTTATTTCATTTTGAATGAGTACGGTAATGAAGCAAACATCGATAACTTTCTAGCAAATGCATCTATCACCTACGAAGTATTTAATGGGTTCTCTTTAACAGGGCGCTTTGGAGGAAATATTGTGACGACTCAAAGTGACGTATTTACGCCAAGTTATACTCCCAACGAACAATTAGTCTGGACTAATGATTTGGGGCTTGCCACGCGTGATACCAGATATGCCTCTCTTGGAGATTATACAAATTCTAACAATAGATCAATCAATATAGATGCCACAGTTCTTGCAAACTACACAAAAGACCTTAGTGAAGATTTCAACTTGGACGCTACTGCAGGTTATAATTTTTTCCAAAGGGAATCTAGAACTTTAACTGGATTCACCGTAGGAGGATTAACAGTTGATGGCGTTTATAATTTAGCAAACAGTGTTCAAGCATCTGGATCAGAAATGTTCAGATCGAAATCGAGAATTTATGGGTTATTAGCCAATGCAACACTTGGTTTTAAAAACGCAGTATTTCTAGAAGCGTCTATAAGAAATGACTTTTCGTCAACGTTACCTGCTGAAAATAATAGCTTTCTTTATGGTGCCCTTGGTGGCTCTGTAATACTTACTGATTTATTTGATATCAAATCTGATGCGCTGAATTATGCGAAAATTAGAGGAAGTTATGGAACAACAGGTAAAGATGCTCCGCTTTATCAATTAAATTCTGTTTTTATAGGAAATCCGGGTATCGCAGATTTGGGAGATTTCTCGTTGTTTTTTCCAGTTGGTAGTACACCCGGTTTTACCTTGGGTAATTTTATAGGAAACCCGGATCTTAAACCAGAATTGACTACTACCTATGAAGTAGGTGCAGATTTAAGTTTCTTCAAAAACAAGGTAAATCTTTCCTATACATACTATAAGTCAAACCATGACGATCAAATTGTTACTATTGACCTACCAAGGTCTACTGGTTTTACGCAAACCGTAGTTAATATAGGTAGAATGGAAAACAAAGGTCATGAAGTTACCTTAAGCTTAAAACCAATTGCTGGTTTAGTTGATGGATTAAATTTTGAACTTTTTGGTACTTATTCAAAAAACGAAAATAAAATCATTAAAATTACAGATGATCTAGATGAATTATTTCTCGGTACCTTCGGATTTGCAGCAGGAACAACGGTTTCTTTAGTTGCTAAAGAAGGTTTACCATATGGTACATTTAAAGGGAACGATTTTAAACTTAATGACGCTGGCCAGGTTATTGTTGATCCAAATACAGGGTTTCCTGTATATACTGAAGAAGATGTGTATCTAGGTTCTTTCCAGCCTGATTATCAGATGAATTTTGGAACTAACATTAATTATAAGGGCTTTGGCTTAAGGGTCTTGGTTGACTTGAGAGAAGGTGGAAAATTTGCCTCTCAAACAAAGTATAATGGCGAATTTAATGGTACTGGTATAAATACTACGATTTATAATAGAGAATCATTTATATTTCCAAATTCTGTAGTCGATAATGGAGATGGTACTTTTTCTGAGAATACAGTAGCTATTACTGAGCAAGATTACTATACTAATTACGATGCTCCTGTTTCTACTCACTTGATTGATGCTAGCTATGTAAAATTAAGAGAGGTAGAATTAAGTTATACAATACCAAAAAAGATGTTGGAAAAGACCTTTTTAACAAACGCACGATTGGCTATATTTGGTAAAAATCTCATGTACTGGCTACCTGATGAAAATAAATACGCTGATCCTGAAATAAATGGACCTGCATTAACTGGCAATGCACAGGGGATTGAAACCACCCAAACTCCGACTTCAAGAAGCCTTGGACTAAATTTACAATTATCATTTTAAAAAAAAGAGAAATGAAAAATACTATAAGAATATTATTAATTTGTTTCCTAACTTCCTTGTATTATTCATGTGAGGACAGTTTAGAAGAGGTTAACATTGATCCTAATAATTTCCCTACTGCTGGTGACCCTCAAGCATTAAGTGCAGCCATCGGATACTTGGGGTACATGGTTGAAACTGATTTAAATTTTGGTGACTCCTTTCTATGGAGTCAATACTACACTTGGGGTATCGGAGTAGCAATTGGTAATCCAGAGCGTTACGTATCCGTACCAGGTGATAACAACGGTTACTGGCAACGAGCTTATGCCAATTCACTTGCAGACTTAGATTTTATAGATAAAACAAGTAGTTCTGGAGCATATAAAGGAATTTCAAAAGTATTGAAAGCCTATATATTTCAAGGTTTGGTAGATCATTTTGGGGATATTCCCTTCACTGAGGCACTTGCAGGAGCCATTGACGATGGTTATATTATAGCTCCAAATTACGATTCAGCTGAATCTACTGTATATCCTGGACTTATAGAATTGTTGGATCAGGCTATTGTAGATATAGATACGGATTTAGATGAAGTACAAGTTGGAGAAGACGATTTTATATATCAAGGAGACCTCACTAAATGGGTTAAATTTGCTAACTCATTAAAATTGAGAATTCTAATGAGAACTTCGGAGGTTAATCCTCAAGGAGCTGCCATCCAAGCTCTTATTACCAATGGTACGTTCATAGAGTCAGTTGACGATATGCCATTTATACCTTACACGGAGGTTTCTGGAAATCAAAATCCAATGTTTGCAAGAGCTGAGTTTGGAGTTGGGATGTTTTATTTTGCGAGCAACGCCACACTAAATGTTCTTGAATCATTAGAAGATCCAAGAAGCGATACGTTTTATACGACAGCAACTACAGGAACATTTGCAAATCAACTAAACGGGATTGATCAAGGCACTATAGACGACGAGCCTTTTACTGCTCCGGCTTCTAATTACAGTCGTGCTTCCTCTTACGCTTATGGTGAGGCGAATCCTGTAATTTTAATGAGCCCATGGGAAGTTTGGTTTTTAAGAGCTGAAGCTGCTGTACGGTATGGTACTAGTGACGATGCTGAAACAGCATTTTCTACAGCTATAGCGCTCAATATTAGCTATATGGAAATATTAGAAGTAGTAGGAGTTGATCCTGATAGTGGGGAAGACATATTAGAAATGCTTGACCCTACTCCTTATATTAACTCGTTAGATTTTGCTAGTGCAACCTCTTTAGATGATAGAATTGACCTAATTGCAGTCCAAAAATGGATTTCTTTAAACGGAACACAAGAAGATGAAGGATGGATTGAAGCTCGTAGATTTGACAGACCAGAAAGCAGGTTGTTTACAGATGGTATTTGGCAAACCCCACCATTATCTGTTCTACCGGATGGAACATTTCCTTCTACATTTCTGTATCCAGAAAGTGAAAGAAGTTTAAACCCAAGTGCTCCAGCTCAACGAACTATTACTGATAAAATATTTTGGGATAACTAATAAAAATAAAAGAAATGAAAAATTTAAATATTTTATATTATATATTGCCAATCTTAGGATTGTTTGCAACAAGTTGTGACCCCAGTGTTGATTCACCTGGATCAGATGACGGCTCAGAAGTAACCTTTCTTCCGTTGATTACTCTAGAAGGAGGGTCAAATGTATCTATCCCTTGTGATGCCACTTCTTACACAGATCCAGGAGCTGCAGCGTCAGCTGGTGGAGAAGAAATAGACTTAGAGACAAACGTGAGTGGAAAATACTTTGGAGGCGACTCAGTAGAAGATGGACCTGATGTTTATTTGGTAGCTTATAGCGCTTTTAATACTGACGGAATTCCTGCTACTAACGCAAGAACAGTGATATACCCGGAATGTAATGGTGACTTAGTAACAAGCATAGGCGGTATGTACACAGCATCTGTTGCAAGAAACGGAAGCTCTCCCGCTGGATATCAGGATAATGGGCCTTTTATAATTAGAGACCTTGGTGATGATAGATACGCAATATCCGATGCACAAGGAGGCTGGTATGAATATGGGAGAGGACTAGGTCTTACTTATGCTACACCAGGATTAATTCTACAAGCAAACAATATTGCGGCAAATGATTTTACTAGTGAAGGTCCCGTTTCCACTAATACTTTTGGAGGCTTAAATACTTTTACTAGTTTAATCGTTGATCCAGCAACCGATACTCTTGTATTAACAGTGTCGTGGGATTTTGGATTTACCTTTGTAACTACCTTTACACAAACCGATATTTAC
Source organism: uncultured Flavobacteriaceae bacterium (assembly GCA_963803715.1). Lineage (GTDB taxonomy): Bacteria > Bacteroidota > Bacteroidia > Flavobacteriales > Flavobacteriaceae > Psychroserpens. Next base: position 296,124 of record CAWDOF010000005.1, on the reverse strand, counting down.
TTTTAATTTAAAAATAATAAAAATGAAATATATAAAAAAAATCGGCTATTTATTTTTCACGTTAGCTCTTGTAACAAATTTCCAATCTTGTGAACAAGAATCTGTTGCAGATGAAAGCGATATAGCACTTGATCAAATTGGATTAAGAAGTAAATGGGTTGTTGAGATTATTAGAGATGGTTCCTTCTTTGACAACAATACTATTAGCACATATAATACTTCGGCAAATGCTACCGATGCAATGTGGGTAGATGATTTAGAACACGGCTGGGGACTAAAAGCTAAAGTTAATCTAAATCCTGAGGCCTTAACTTTTTCAGGTAATGATTTAGATGAACTCTATTATGGAGTTACTGTTACAATTACCGAAGGTCAGGTGATTCGAGGCGGTGCTACTACTCCAAGCGGAGAGACTGTGGACAGTATTTCTTTTAAAGCAGTATTTTCTGATATACCTGATGAAGTTTGGGAATATGCTGGTTATAGAAGTACTGCTAAAGTAGATGATCTACCTTAACCATATAATTGATTAATAATAAAAAAACCATCTGTGAATGCAGATGGTTTTTTTATACCTTTAAACCATGCAAAAAGACACCACCATTTTCGGTATTAGAGCCGTAATCGAAGCCATAAAGTCTGGGGAGAATATTGATAAGATTTTTATCCAAAAAGGGTTGCGCGGCGAGCTCTTTTCTGAACTCGAACAACTTCTAAAAAAAGAACGTTTAAATACCTCCCATGTTCCAATCGAAAAACTCAATCGATTGACCAAAAAAAATCATCAAGGCATTGTTGCGCAAATTGCACCAATTACATTTTATGAAATTGAAAACCTAGTCATTGATGTTATCGAATCTGGCAAAACCCCACTATTTCTTTTGCTTGATCAATTGAGTGACGTCCGAAATTTTGGAGCAATTATCCGTACTGCGGAGTGTACCGGTGTTTCAGGTATTATTATACAGAAAAAAGGAGGTGCACCTGTTAATGGAGATACCATAAAAACGAGTGCTGGGGCTATATTTAAAATCCCAATCTGTAAGGTGGACCACATAAAGGATGCCGTGTTCCATATGCAAGCATCGGGGATAAAGGTTATTGCCGCTACAGAAAAATCTGAGAATATGTTGTATGACGTTTCGTTTAAAGATCCTTGTGCCATAATTATGGGCTCTGAGGGCAAGGGCATAAATCCATCTGTTTTAAAAGTGGTCGATGAAACTGCCAAATTACCAATTCTTGGAGAGATTGAATCCTTAAACGTTTCGGTAGCTTGTGGCGCATTTTTATATGAAACTGTAAGGCAAAGAAGGCAGTAGGCAGTCTTCAGTCTTCAGTCTTCAGTCTTCAGTCTTCAGTCTTCAGTCTTTTTAAAGGTGTAATTTATTTTTATAGGGGTGTTCGCGCCTTCTTCCGATTTCAGCTCGTTATCATTTGCTTCAGTAAAACTATTTTCTTCTACTGGCTCTATATTCTCAATAAAATTACCGTCTTTGTCAAAATGTTTTAAGAACGGATCATCCGCTTCATCATACTGTGGTTGTTGCCAAACGTAGCGTTCAGGCTTTGCAATTGATTTTCTAAATATGATGGCAAATACTAAACCCGATATTAAACCTCCCAAATGCCCTTCCCATGACATGCCTTCCTTAACGGGAAAAGCATACCAAATTAAACTTCCGTAGAGAAAAATAATCACTAGAGATAAGGCTATCAATCGATAATGTTTCGCAAAAACACCTTTAAAAAAAATAAAGCTGACCAAGACATAAACTAATCCGCTTGCCCCAATATGGTTGGCTGGCCTGCCGATTACCCAAGTGATTAATCCAGAAAGGACGATTCCCCAGAATAAAACCTTCCAAGAAATAGTTCTGTAAAAATAAAATAACGCAACAGAAAGTATAAAAAGCGGGATACTGTTGTGGTACAAATGCTCAATATCCGAATGTATAAACGGACTTGTAAAAATACCCAATAATCCCTCCAACCTCTGGGGATAAACTCCCATCTTTTTAATAGAAGGCAAAAAACGCACTTGTGCCCAAAACACCAACCAGAGTGTCAACACAAAACAAAGGGGATAAGCAATAACGCTTGTAGAATATCTAAACTGCTGTGAGTCGTTCATATTAAATTTTAAAACTAGACAACAAATAGCTATCCAATAAAGAAAGATAAGAAAAATTGTCAGATACCTTTTTTGTAATTTTGAACCATGAACACACCTTTAGCAGAACGTTTAAGACCAAAAACGCTTGATGATTATTTAAGCCAAACCCACCTCATTGGTGAAAAAGGAGTACTTAGGCAACAACTTCAGCAGGGCCTGATTGGCTCCATGATTTTTTGGGGCCCTCCTGGAACAGGAAAAACCACCTTGGCAACTATTATTGCAACAACTTCTAAGCGTCCGTTTTACACATTGAGTGCCATTAATTCTGGCGTAAAGGACATTAGGGATGTTATTGATAAGGCGAAACAAGGTGGCGGACTATTTACTACAAAAAATCCAATACTTTTTATTGACGAAATTCATAGATTCAGTAAATCGCAACAGGATTCACTTTTACAGGCGGTTGAAAAAGGATGGGTTACTCTCATTGGCGCAACTACCGAAAATCCCAGTTTTGAGGTGATTCCTGCCCTTCTTTCTAGATGTCAGGTTTATACCCTAAAACCATTTGACAAAAAAGACCTTGAGGCACTTTTAGAACGCGCCCTAATTAAAGATACCGATTTGTCAAAAAGACATATCGAATTGAAGGAAACCGAGGCACTTATAAGGTTCTCAGGTGGAGATGCCCGTAAATTACTTAACCTTTTTGAATTGATAGTAACCTCCTATTCTGAAGAAGAAAAAATAGTTATTACCAACGATGAAGTCTCAAAACGAATACAGGGCAGCACCATTAGATATGACAAGACTGGCGAACAGCACTATGATATAATTTCAGCGTTTATTAAATCAATAAGAGGAAGTGATCCAAACGCCGCGGTTTATTGGTTGGCGAGAATGATTGAAGGTGGTGAGGACGTAAAATTTATTGCAAGGCGCTTATTGATTTTAGCAAGTGAGGATATCGGCAATGCTAACCCAACGGCATTGGTCATTGCGAATAGTACTTTTCAGTCGGTAGCCATCATCGGTTATCCCGAATCCCGAATAATTTTAAGCCAGTGCGTGACCTATTTAGCGACGTCTCCAAAAAGCAATGCCGCTTACGAAGCTATAGGTAAGGCACAGCAAAAAGTTAAAGAAACCGGAAATTTGGACGTCCCGCTATCTTTAAGAAATGCACCTACAAAGCTCATGAAAGAACTGGGTTACGGTGATAAATACCAATACGCCCATAATTATGAAAACAATTTTGTTGCTCATGAGTTTCTCCCAAAGGAAATTGAAAACACGAAGTTTTATGAACCAGGAAGTAATGCCCGTGAAAATGCACAGCGTGACTTTTTAAAATTGAGGTGGAAGGATAAGTATGGATATTAATCAGGTTGAAAGTCTATTAAAAATGTAGCCTTCCCTTATTATGGGCTACTAATTTTTAAAATTTCAAATTGATGATTTCAGTTTTTGGTTGACTATCGTTTTGGGTTTCATAAATCCATTGGCCTTCTTTTTTATAAACCAAGTCATCTGTGCCTTCAACGGTAAATACATCTTTCAAGCTCGTTTTGAGCAAAAACATCACTTTTTTTGGCTCGGTGTCAACCACTTGAAATCCATTGTCCATGGGCTGCGCATACAAGGCGGTATCTAAAATTATAGATTCTCTTTGTTCAGTATTTACTTTTGCTTCGGATACATCTTTTACTTCTTTTGTTTCATCTTCTCTTTCACTTGTTTCAAGTTCTTCAACTTTTAGAACTTCATTAGTTGCAACTTGATTTTCTTTTGCGGTTTTTAAGGCCTCAACTTCTTGCCTTAATCTTTCAATTTCTTTTTTGGCTTCGGCTTGGGCCAAGGAGGATTCTTTATTATTTATATCTGAAGTTATAGTGGTTATCGTTTCAGAAGAACCAGACGCGATTGAATTATTGGGCTGATACTCATAGTCAAAATTCCTGAATGTTCTAAATGCCGCTCTCAGCGCAAAATTATAAGCTTTTGAATATTCCTTTTCTCTAGTTTCCCCTACTTCTGATTCTGCAATGATGTTATTTCGACAATCCAAAAGGTTAATTCGAAGCTTGGTTTTTAAAAATCCGCCCTTAACGTCTTCAACATTTGCCTTTAGTGCTAAACATCCATTCTTTTCTAAATCTGCGGGCACTTCTTCTCCTTCCAAAAACGCTGTATAACCATATTTATTAAAAAGAAATTTAGCGAGTGAATTTATCTGATACTGATCTTCAGAACCTAAAAATTCAAACTGCTTTGGAATGATTATATACTTATATTTATTAATGGCCTCTTGACCAAATGCCCCAAATTGTAAAACAAAGAGAAATAACAGTATCGATAGGTTTTTTTTCATGTTTTTTTATTTACAGATTTTTACTGATTCCCAATAATTATCGGGACTGTTCGAAATAAATCGTTTGCTTGAATGATAAAATTTAAGATTTACGTTTTTTGACCTTAAACTCATTAGAAGATAAAGATACAGATTGTGGCAGATAAATGTGTAATGACGAAACCAAAAATCTATTAGAAGTATGTTCTCAGTTCATTTAACATGGTTATGGTCTTAATATCCTTATCAGTTTGCACATTATGGTAATTGAACAAAATAGCATCAAAGCCAACAGCTATAGCACCTAAAATATCCGCTTCGTAATTATCACCGACCATTAAACTTTCCTCTGGTCTTGCCTTTGCCAAATTTAGAGCGTAATTAAAAATAATAGGATTTGGTTTTTTTACACCCGCCAATTCTGCATTGGTAACGGTCTTGAAATATTGAGAGATTTTTGAATTATCCATCTTTTTCTGTTGCGCCTTATCAAAACCGTTAGTGATAATATGCAAATGATACCGTTTACTCAAATCATTTAGAATGTTAATTGTATCGTCAAAGAGATGGTTAAAACTTGTAAGGTGGGTAATGTAATCTTCAGATAGTTGATTAATTAAATCATCACTCACCGAATACGATATGGCCTCAAATGTGTCCTTTAATCGTCTATATCTTAAATTATTTTTCTCTATTCTTTCTTCCCTGTAAAGTTTCCAATATTGTAAATTTATAGGCGCATAATGCCTTATAAATTCTTCGTGGTTAAATTGTATTCCATGAATTTTAAATATTTTTTCAAAGGTCAGTGCAGAATTACGGTCAAAGTCCCAAAGCGTATGGTCCAAATCAAAAAATATATGTTTTACATGTTTTAGTTTCATTAAAATCAAATTAAATTATTGAGGCCACTTAAATTAATTTTTCTTTGAAGTTTCCAAAATTTTAGAAAATAATTTTCTAAAGCCTTTCCATTGTGGCTCACTTCCAAAAGCATAGTTATGAAATACTGGAACAAAAGTACCATTCACATTTTTCACTTCCTGCATAAGCCGTTCCAAGGCCTCTGACTTGTCTAACTGTGATTGATAGCGTAAAAGTGCGTGGTCTATGCAATGAAAAGAATTTATAACCAAAGGTGTCTGCACTTCATAATCAAGGTCATAAAATAAAAATGGCGTGCAAGTGCCTGCCCTAAAACCCATATAATTGAGATAGCCCATGGTATAATCTTGATTGATTTCCAACTCAACCAAATTTCTATACGATGTGGGCAGATTGATTTTGGAAAATGAATTTCGTGTCGCATCCAACTCATAGTTTGTGACGCTTTCTATTTTTTTCTTTTCCTTTTTTAAAATGGAAATATCATCTAATGCAAAATAAGACACCTTTAAACCAACATCACAATAATCTGCAATCGATTTTATGAGTGATACAAACACTTTTCTATTAATGCTTATGTTTTTATCATAAGTTGAGAAATCTCCAATAAGAAAAAATACAATAAACTTAAATTTGAATTGTTTTTGCTTATTTATAATCCATTTAAACGTATCGTAAGGATCTTTTTCAAAATCAAAAAGGACCAAGAAACGTTGAGATAATTTTTTCAATTGGAATCTAGAGAGTTCCTTCAATGTACCGCCAAGTACTCGCATAAATCCTTTTTGGCTGTAGAGATAAGCCATTGGCACATCAATTATAGGTTGAATTTTGTAGTGTTGCTCCGGAAACTCAAAATCTGGAAACTTTTCCTGAAGCACATCTTTTAACCTAAGCGCCCAAATATCAACAACAGGCTGGTGTAGAAAGCCTTCCTTAAAGGCCAAACTTTCGGTTGCTGTAAAGCGCCCGTAACTATCTTTAACGTGTGGTAGATATTCTTCGTACCTACTCAGTAAATAGAACGAAGCTGCAAAAATATCAAAAGGAAGTGCGCTTTTCTCGCCAGTAGCAAAAAAACACTTGGTACCGTTCCAATCGCTAACACTCACTTCAAGGTCTGAGAGCCCTTGTTCAAATGTTAGCTCGTGGTTTCTAACAAAAATCTCATTGCTTAAAGGCTGTTTGGTGTACGACATTTTCATACTATCATGCGCTATAAACTCCTCTATTGTCGTGGTAAAACTAACGGGGACACCAAGAATCCTTGTACAAAGATGCTTAAAAGCAAAACGTAATCGTGGGGTGATTTTATGGGTGTAAACTAGTAACATAACTTGTTAAATATCTAAAAACTAAATTTCCTAATTCAAAAATTCAAACTGAATACCCGTCTATAAATCATATAATTTAGGTTTTAAATTATAAATAACAACACATTAATGGCAATCCTCATACGCTGTTGCGATTTGAATGTTCTATGAAATTTATTAAATCTTAGGTATTCAAATTTTGGGTTTTGGTTTCAATACTTCGAAATTGGAATTTAGTATTTAGTCTTTTCGGAATTTTGTTTGTTTCACAAAATACCTTCATCCGCAAAACTATAATATTCTTTCTCGGTAACGATGATATGATCGAGAACTTTAATATCTAGACTTTGGGCTGCAATTTTTAATTTTTTTGTGATATCCTTATCTTGATGACTTGGTTTTAAGGTGCCAGAAGGATGGTTATGTATCAAAATAAGACTTAATGCACCAAAATCTAGAGCCGTTTTTAAAACCAAGCGAACATCCACTAAAGTACCTGTCATACTGCCCTTGCTAAGTTGGTTTTTATGTAGTATTTTATTAGAGTTATTGAGATAAATAATCCAGAATTCCTCATGCGGCAGTTCGCCAATAATAGGTTGCATCAATTCAAAAACAGATAAACTGGAGGAAATTTTCTTTTTTTGGACGGTCTCTTCACCGCGACGTCTGCGACCAAGTTCCATAGCAGCCGCGATTGAAATTGCCTTTGCCTCCCCAATACCTTTAAAGGCCATTAACTGATTTAGGGATTGCTTCCCTAAGGTATTCAAATTATTATCAACGCTGGCCAAAATACGCTTACTTAGGCTTACGGCACTTTCGTTTCTACTTCCAGAACTAATCAAAATGGCGATAAGCTCAGCATCACTTAGCGTCAATTTTCCCTTGTCGCGAAGTTTCTCACGCGGCTGATCGTCTTGAGACCAGTTTTTAATAGAAAATGAAGTCGATTTTTCAGACATGCACTAAAGATATATATTGTAACTTTCTGGTGCAATTAAATTAAGTGTTTATGAAATCCATATTTGAGGAACATGCCCATCAAGAGGTCTTGCAGAGACTTAATAATTTACACGAAAATATTAATGCAAATTGGGGCAAAATGAACGTTGGCCAAATGGTGCACCATTGCCAATATCCACTAAATATTATTTTAGAAAAAGATGATTATAATCTTAAACCCAACTGGCTGGTAAAAACCTTCTTTAAAAAAGCCATGTATAATGACAAACCTTGGAAAAAGAACCTTCCTACCGTCTCACGGTTTAAAACCATAGAAAATAAGGATTTTTCTTCGGAAAAATTGAAACTCCAAAATTTGATTGAGGAGTTGCACAATCATAAGGATCGAGAACATTGGCAACCACATCCTGTCTTCGGTAAATTAACCAAAGACCAATGGGGTAAGATGCAGTATAAACATCTAGACCACCATTTAAGACAGTTTGGAGTTTAATTTAGGCTTCTAGCTGTAAATATTAAATAAGCTACAATCCGTAAACCGAAAATTAATAATCGTAAACATCCAATTCATTTGTATCCTCCAAAACAACACCAAGACGATAATAAAGACCATTTAATTGAAGTCATCAAAACCTATCCATTAGCGACATTAATTTCGGTTGCTGAAAATAAGCCATTCATTAGTCATTTGCCATTAGTTTATGACAACGGTAAGCTCATTGGGCATATCGATAAATTCAATCCGCAGACCGAACTTTTGAAGAATGAAAAAGATGTCACAATTTTGTTTTCAGGCCCACAATGTTACATCTCTCCGAGCATTTATTCTACCACTCAACTACCAACTTGGAACTATATTATGGTTCATGTAAAAGGCAAGGTAACGGCAATTAGTGACAAATCAGCTTTGAAGCAATCGCTTATCACGATGACCGAATTTCTAGAAGCCCCAGACCATAAATACATCTTGGAGTCAGATAATCCAAGGTTGGATAGAAACCTAGACTATATAGAAATGTTTGAGATTGCAATAACCGACTGGGAAGGGAAGTTCAAATTATCACAAGATAAAAAACCGAAAGACATAAAAGCGGCAAGAGCTGAATTGATTCGTTCGCATCAACAAAGTATTAAAGATTTTTTGGATAAAGTATTTTCAGTTTCAACTCATAAAAATTAAAGTTTCATCGCTATGAAAAATTTAAAAAAGGAAGACATAAAACAAGAGGTATTTGACCTTTATGACGATTATGCACATAACAAACTCAATCGCAGGCAGTTTGTGGAAAAGCTATCTATTTATGCTGTTGGCGGCGTTACCGTAGCTTCATTATTAAGTTTTATGTCTCCCAATTATGTGGATAGCCTTTTGGTAAAACCCAACGATCCCAATTTGGATTCCAAATTTATCACCTATCAATCCCCAAAAGGGGGTGGAGAAATAAAAGCTTTACTGTCACAGCCGAAAGATGCCAATAAAAAACTCGCAGGCGTTATTGTTGTTCACGAGAACCGTGGCCTCAATCCGTATATTGAAGATGTTGGCAGACGCACCGCTCTGGAAGGCTTTATCAGTTTGGCTCCCGATGCCTTGACCCCGCTTGGAGGATACCCCGGAAACGATGATGATGGTAGAATCCTACAGAAACAAAGAGACCGAGACGAGATGCTCGAAGATTTTATTGCCGCATACCATTATTTAAAAAATCATGAAAACTGCACGGGAAAAGTAGGGGTTGTAGGGTTTTGTTTTGGAGGTTGGATATCGAACATGATGGCGGTAAAACTACCCGATTTAGGCGCAGCAGTCCCTTATTACGGACGTCAGCCTGATGATGAAGATGCGGCTAAAATTAAAGCACCGCTACTATTACAATATGGCGAATTGGATGAGCGCGTTAATGCAGGTTTACCTGCTTTTGAAAACGTACTAAAAGCAAACGACATCGAATATCAAGCCTATATTTATCCCGGTGTTAATCACGGTTTTCACAACAACACCACGCCACGTTTTGACAAAGCCGCCGCCGATTTATCTTGGGAACGAACGATTGCGTTTTTTAAGGAGCATTTGAGCTCTTAAAGGATATATAATAGAAATGGCAAAGCTTCTAGTGATAATATTGAAAGTTTTACCATTAAATTAAACTTAGGACACCTTAAATATTTTTCCAGCTATAAATCCAAGATAGCATATGACTAAAAATCAGGATTCTCTTTCAACCATTAAGACTCCTGATTTCTCATGGTTTGGGATAGTATTTCAAAATCCAATCCCCCATAATTGCCAGAACTCATCAATAACAGCGCCTTGTCATCAAAATCTTGTGAAAACAAAAAAGTCTTAAAGGCTTCAGGCTCTGTGTAAATAATCAAATCATCACGTTCAAAAGCGCTTGCAATCTGTTCTTTTGTCACTTCTTCAAGCTGTTTTATTTCTACAGCGTGTGGCGAATAGAAAACAACGGCGACATCGGCAGCATCTAGAGTGCCTTTGTATTCTTTTAAAAATTCGGCATTGAGACTGCTGTAGGTGTGAAGCTCTAAACAAGCAATCAGTTTGCGGTCTAAGTATTGCTCTTTGACGGCTTTTGTAGTGGCTTCAACTTTGCTTGGAGAGTGCGCAAAATCTTTATAGGCAACCGTTTTTTTAGTTTCGATAATTTTTTCCAAACGTTTGCTAGCGCCTGAAAATGAAGCTATGGCCTCATAAAAATCATCTTCATCAATCCCCATGTGCTGACAGATCCATTTTGCACCGGCCAGATTATTGAGGTTATGGTTACCAAAGATTTCAATGGGCAAATCGCCTTCGGGTGTTGCAAGTAACGTTTGTCCGTTTTCAACTCGGTATTCGGGAGTGTGATATGGTAATTTTCGAATAGCATTAGTACTCGACTCCACCACTCTTTTTACTTCAAGATCTTCCTCGTTATAATTTATACTTCCACCTACCACAATACTATCCACAAAAATCGAAAACTGCTCAACATAATTCTCATAGGTAGGAAACACATTAATATGGTCCCACGCAATACCACTCAATAAAGCAATATTAGGCTTATACAAATGAAATTTTGGACGGCGGTCAATTGGCGAACTTAAATATTCATCACCTTCCAACACTATAAAATCGTTGCCTTCAGTTAATTTTACCATCACATCAAAACCCTCCAACTGAGCACCAACCATATAATCTACATCACGATCATGGTAATGCATCACGTGAAGAATCATGGCCGTAATTGTTGTTTTACCGTGACTTCCGCCAATGACTACGCGGGTTTTATGCTTAGCCTGCTCGTATAGAAATTCTGGGTAACTGTATATTTTTAAATCCAGTTCCTGTGCTTTGAGTAATTCAGGATTATCGGCTTTAGCGTGCATTCCCAATACAATGGCATCTAAATTTGAGGTGATTTTTTCGGGAAACCAACCAAATTCCGAAGGCAATAACCCTTTTGCATCTAACCTAGATTTTGACGGATTAAATATAGTGTCGTCGCTACCTGTTACTTGATAGCCTTTGTTGTGAAGCGCAATGGCGAGATTGTGCATGGCAGCTCCACCAATGGCAATAAAATGTACGTTCATGGATTGTAATTTCTGAATCTCAAAGATAAGATTTAGATAGTAATACAGGAATCAATTTGAGAGCTATTTAGCAGACCTACTTGACGGCAGTGAGGATTCAGGGAACCTTTTTAAAGAAATATGCTTATCGTAGAAGTAACTTTATTCGGCCTTATGCCTCATAGTGCAAATCTGTACAACAACTTTCAACTATACTAAAACCTAATTTATAGACTTAAAATCTCCGTCTTCTCTTCCTTAAATGGTTTAATCTCTGGAAGTTCAGAAATTGCCATATTAATATATTCTAACGCTTTATTCTTTTCTTTCTGATACTTTTTGATTTGTGCCAGGCGATAATAGGCCCAAGCTTTGGGAACGCCATCTTTTGCTGAATAATTTTCAATATAGGTCAGCAAACAATTCTCACCTTTTTCCAACTGCAAATTATACTCGGCACAAACCTTTCCAATTTGATAATGCATGGCATTGCGCTCGTGTGTTTTGCTAGAAGCTTCGATATTGGAAATCGCTTTTTCAGGCTGCTTTTCACTTTCATAAAATTTGGTCAGTTTATCATAGCAAGTAAACGAGCCTCCCTCTTTTATGGCCATTTTATAATATTTTTCTGCGAGCTCTGGTTCGTCATCGTATTCGTAAATATAGCCTTTGGCAAGATAGCCGTCCACTTTTGAAAGTGCCTCTAATTCATTGGCATATTTCATTGATTTACTTTGACTACCGCCAATAATACCCGGTAATTGCATATATAATTCGACCAATGCCCAACGGGTGTCGATGTGTTTTGGGTCCAATTCGGCAGCTTTTAAAAATGCAGACTTGACGTCTCCGATGATTAGAGCAGCTGAAAATTTACTAATGCCCAAAGCCTTCATCCCCAAAGCTCCTCCATATTTATAATGGTAATTTGCATTTTCAGGTTCTAACTCGGCTAATTTCTGATACTGCTCAGAAGCTTCGTCCCATTTTTTTTGATAACCATAGGCATCGCCCAACAACTCAATGGCCCTCTTATCAGTTTCATTAGTTTTTACAAATGGAGCCAATAATCGTTCTGCTTTTACAAATTCCTTATCGGCGATTAAGGATTGGCTTTGTACAAGTACATCTTGCCCGAAACTTAAAAGAGGAATCAAAAATAGAAAAGTCAAATACTTCATATAGATATCTACGCAAAACACATACCACAAGTTTATTTGGTATCGTTTTTGATTTTGAATCGGTAAATATAAACCGTTTCAAGTCAAATTTCATAACTTCACTCAGCTAAACGTAGCAGTCGCTCATTTGTTATTTAAAGGTCTGAAGTTGGTTTGTAACTTTCGATAAAACTCAAATTATGTCACATCTTAAAACGCTTTGCATTTTCACTATAATCGTTTGTTTCGGTCATTATGCATCGGCCCAAAATTCAGGTTATGTTCAACTTTGGAAAGAAGTTACCAAAATGGAAAATAACGGTTTACCCAAGTCCGCTTTGAAAATCGTAGAGCAGATTTCGGACAAAGCTAAAACCGAAAAGAACGCTCCGCAATTAATCAAATCCCTGCTCTTCAAAAGCAAATACGCTTTGTCTTTAGAGGAAGACTCACAAATGAAAATCGTAACTGATTTCAAGGCAGAAATCGCCATCAGCGAAGCTCCAGAAAAACAGATATTACAAAATATGCTGGCTACGATGTACTGGCAATATTTCCAGCAGAACCGCTACAAATTTTACAAAAGAACAAATACTGCGGAAAAAGTAAATGAAGAAGATTTTAGAACTTGGGATTTACAGACGCTTTTTGATGAGATTCACTTTTATTATCAAAGTTCTCTGGAAAATCCCCAAGCCTTAAAGCAAACACCGATTGAGAACTTTGCTGACATTATAACCGAGGATAAAGGCTCAAGGAATCTTCGGCCGACCCTTTTTGATATTTTGGCGCAAAATGCACTCACCTTTTATACAACTCCAGAAAATAGTATCACAAAGCCCGCTTACAAATTTGAGATTGACAATCCAAATCTTATGGCCGTTGCTTCAGAATTTTCAAAACTCAATTTGCAGTCTAAAGACTCCACTTCCTTACAACTCAATGCACTCCAGATTTATCAAGATTTAACGGTCTTTCATCTCGAAGACAAAACCGCTGATGCTTTAGTAGATGTTGACATTAACCGCTTAGAATATGTAAACCAAAATGCCATTTTTGATGAAAAAGAATCTGTTTTTCTGAGTACTTTGGAATCGTCTAGGGATTCTAGAGCACCAGATGCAACGGCTGCGCTTTATGCCTTCGAAATCGCTAATCTTTATTACAAACAAGGAAGTCGTTTCAATTCCAAAACAAATGAGGAACCGCGCTGGAAACTAAAAGAGGCCATGCAACTTTGCAAAACTACCATAAAAACATATCCCAAAAGTGTTGGTTCTAAAAAATGCGAAGCTTTAAAGAAAACCATCTTAAATCAGACTATAAATATAACATCAGAAAGTGTAATTCCAGTTGACCAATTTTCAAAAGTCTTGCTGCATTATGCCAACCTTTCAACGATTGAATTTAGTATTTATGATGTGGGCATTACCGAAATCACGACATTCAATAATATCTATGATGACGAGAAGAAACTCAATTACTTAAGTAAAAAACCAGTCGCAGAACAATGGAGCACCAACTTAAAAGATGAAGGCGATTACCAAACCCATGCAACGGAAATTATTTTTCCGAAGTTAAAGAACGGTCATTATATTATTCTTGCCAAAACTAAAAATAAGAGCAACACCTTTGCCGTTCAAACAGTTCAGGTCACAGATTTTGCTTTGGTGGATAATTCTTCCGAAGAAAATATTCGGTTTCAAATTATTAATAGAAACAATGGAAAGCCTTTGAGCAATGTTTCAGCAGAGATTAGATTTCAGAATGATTACAACTCCAATTTTAAAACAGAACAATTAACGTCTGATTCCAACGGATTTATTTCATTCAAAAAAACCGAACAACGCTACATGAACCTCAGCGTTGCCCTCACAAAAGATAATGATACTGGCTATTTCGAAGGTTTTTATGCTTACCGAAATTATAACAACGAACAACCCGAAGTTACCTACACCTCCTTTTTATTTACAGACCGTAGTATTTATCGCCCTGGGCAAACGGTTTATTTTAAAGGAATTGTAATTAAAACGGACAAGGAAACCTCTGAAGTTTTGGCTGATGAGAACGTTTCAGTAAACCTTTATAACGTTAATGGGGAAGATTTAAATGCGCTTAACCTAATGACCAATGAATTCGGTTCGGTTTCGGGCGAATTTATTTTACCAAACGACGGACTAAACGGGGATTTTCGTATTGAAATTTCTTCCGAAGCACGAAACAGAGCGTTTCAAAGCAACCAATATTTTTCGGTAGAAGAATATAAACGTCCAAAATTCGAGACGCAATTTAAACCTGTTACCGACACCTTTAAGGTTAACGATTCGGTTAAAGTTAAAGGCAGTGCAATGGCTTATGCCGGAAGCAACATCACTGATGCTAAAGTAGTTTACAGAGTAACCAGAAAAGTACAGTACCCACGCTGGTACTATTATTACCGACCTTGGTTTAGCAGCGAACCCCAAGAAATCAGTAATGGCGAAACCACCACAAATACTAAGGGGGAGTTTGAAATTACCTTTAAGGCCCAGCCCGATGAAAGTGTGGACAAGAGCAGTTTACCAATCTTCAACTACGAAATTACCGCAGACGTAACCGACCTCAACGGCGAAACCAGAAGCGCTACCATTATTGTAAACGTGGGTTACCATGCGCTGTTGGCAACAATTTCGGTTGACGAAAAATTAGATAAAACCAATAAAGACCATAAAATAAACATTAATACCCGCAACTTAAACGGCCAATTTGTTGCTGCAGAAGGCCATATAAAAATCTTCAAACTAAAAGCTCCAGAACGCGTATTACGACCGCGACCTTGGCAAGCGCCCGATTATCAAGTGATTTCCAAAGAGGAGTTTACAGAAAAGTTTCCGCATGACGCTTATACCGATGAGGCAAATTCAGAAAATTGGGAAAAGGGAAAATTAGTATTTGAGTCCGATTTTAATACTGAAAAAAGTAAAGACGTTAGTTTGGGTAACCTCAAAAAATGGGCGTCGGGCAGTTATTTAATTGTCTTGGAAAGCGAAGATAAGTTTGGGCAAATGGTTAAAGACGAAGCACGTACTACCTTATTTAGTGAAGAAGATAAAAGCGTGGCAGATAATCAATTGTTCGCCATAACTACAAATAAAAATAGTTATGCGGCAGGCGAAAATGTAGAAATCACTTTAGGGTCTGCAGCAAAAGATATCGTGGTTACCGTGAAGATTGAAAAAAACGAAAAAATCGTTAAAACCTTCATTGTGCCATTGAACAATTCAAAACAGACTTTGGCCATACCCGTGACTAAAGAAGATATTGGCGGCTTTGCAATACACTATAGTTTGGCGGCGTTCAATAGTTTTCTAGGTTCGACCTTGAATATCAATGTGCCTTACCCAAAAACAGATTTAGAAATCGAAACCCTAAGCTTTAGAGATAAATTACAACCAGGCGTTGATGAAACTTGGAGCTTTAAAATAAAAGGTCCAAAAGGTGATAAAGTTTCTGCGGAAGTTTTAGCCAGTATGTACGATGCCTCTTTAGACCAGTTTAAGCCCCACAATTGGAGTTTTAATCCTCTCAACATGCAGACTTATTATCCGAAACACAGCTTAAGCGCGAGACAAAGTTTTGGAACCAATGGGTTTAGAATATTTAATCCAGAGCGGAATTATTTCGATTATCCTTCTCAAGGTTATGACCAATTGGATTGGTTTGGATTTTATTTTGGGAATAATTACCGCTATGAAATGAAACGTAATCTATCAGTATCAGCTATTTCTGTAGAAAATGTAGAAGCTGAAATGGATGAGGTAGCATTTAGAAGTGATGCTCCAAACGCTAATTTAGATAAAGAAATGACCCGAAAATTTGGTGGTGTTGTCGTGGTAAAAGATTCAACAAAAAATTTTGTGTCAATAGAAGAAAAAGAAAAGTTTAACAACATCCAAATCCGTAAAAACCTTCAAGAAACTGCTTTCTTTTTTCCAAAATTGCAAACCGATACCGAAGGCAATGTGAGTTTCAATTTTACAACTCCAGAAGCGTTGACCCAATGGAAACTACAATTATTGGCACATACCAAAACTTTGGAAAGTGCCGTAACCAATTTTGAAACGGTAACCCAAAAAGAGTTAATGGTCATACCAAATACACCACGTTTTTTAAGACAAGGCGACGAGATTACCATTAGTACGAAAATTGCTAATTTGACCGAGCGGGATTTATCTGGTGAAGCAAAACTCATCTTAACCGATGCGGTTTCGGGAGAAGATATGACCACAAAACTGCTAGGTTCTAGCCATCAGCAGGAGTTAGAGGGGGCTTCCTTTTCGGTTTCAGCTAAAGGCAATACGCAAGTGTCTTGGAAACTTACTATTCCCGATGATGTCAATGCTGTTCAATATAAAATTCTTGCTAGAGCAGGAGATTTTAGTGATGGAGAACAAAATGCATTGCCCGTTCTGACCAATCGCATGTTGGTGACCGAAACATTACCCATGTGGATTCGCTCAAATGAAACCAAAAGTTTTACGATGGATAAGCTGAAAACCAACAACTCAAAAACACTTAAGAACCATAATCTAACTTTAGAAATTACATCCAATCCGGCTTGGTACGCGGTTCAGGCACTACCCTATCTAATGGAATATCCTTATGATTGCAATGAGCAGACCTTTAGCAGATATTATGCAAATGCATTAGCCAGCCATATTGCCAATAGCAATCCAAGAATACAAGACGTGTTTAACCAATGGGCATCTCAGGACGCTCTTATAAGTAATCTCGAAAAAAATGAAGAGCTCAAAAATATCCTTATACAAGAAACGCCTTGGCTACGAGATGCCCAAAGTGAAACCGAACAGAAAAAACGCATTGCCCTTTTGTTCGATATGAACAAAATGAAAAACGAACTGGAATCTGCAAAACGGAAACTTCAGATTAATCAAATGGAGAACGGTGCATGGCCCTGGTTCAATGGTGGGCAACCCAATCGGTTTATTACCCAACATATTGTTACTGGGTTTGGGCATTTAGGCAAGCTCTCAGTCATTCCTAAAGAGCAAGTTACAAGCGATGAAGATTCTCATAATCTCATGATTCAAAAAGCCATCGCATACCTTGATTCTGAATTTGTTCAGACCTATAAAAACATTAAAAAATATGATGAGGATGTAGATCTAAGCAAAGACCATTTGAGCTTTATACAGTTACATTACTTATACATGCGCAGCTTTTATCCGCAGATAAAAAAATCGAAAGAGGTTCAGAAAATTACGGATTACTATCAAACACAAATCCAAAAATACTGGTTGAGCCGTTCACTTTATGCAAAAGGATTAATGACGATGGTCACATACAGAATGGAAGATAATGCAACGACGAAAAAAATCCTGAATTCATTAAAGGAAACGAGCATCACTTCGGAAGAATTAGGAATGTATTGGAAAGAAAATACCAGCTCTTGGTATTGGCACCAAGCACCTGTTGAAACCCAAGCTTTGATGATTGAGGTGTTCTCTGAAGCTGGAACCTTGGCTCAGGCAGACCTAAAAAACTTGGAAGATATTGATAACCTAAAAATCTGGTTGCTTAAAAACAAACAAACCAACAAATGGGAAACCACCAAGGCCACTACGGAAGCAGTTTACGCTTTATTATTGCAAGGCAGCGATTGGTTAAGTGTAACTGAGATGGTGGATGTTGTGATTGGCGGTCAACAAATTGAGCCTTCAAAATTGGAGGATGTCAAAGTTGAAGCAGGAACCGGTTACTATAAAACGGCTTGGTCTGCTGGAGAAATCAAACCAGAAATGGCCACCGTAAAACTAACCAAGAAAGGCGATGGCATTGCTTGGGGAAGCTTGTATTGGCAGTACTTTGAGGATTTGGATAAAATTACTACTGCGGAAACTCCCCTTAAATTGAAAAAGAAACTATTCAAAAAAACAAATTCTGATGCCGGTGAGGTCATTACCGAAATCACATCGAAAACCGAATTGAAAATCGGCGATTTGGTTAGAGTAAGAATAGAATTACAGAGTGACCGAGATATGGAATACATCCATATGAAAGACATGCGCGCCGCAGGCTTAGAACCTGTAAATGTGTTGTCAGAATATAAATATCAAGACGGTCTGGGCTATTACGAAAGCACAAAAGATGCTTCAACAAATTTCTTTTTTGATGTTTTACCGAAAGGGGTTTATGTGTTTGAGTACGACCTCAGGGTCAACAATGCTGGTAATATGAGCAATGGTATTACAACTGTGCAAAGTATGTACGCGCCAGAGTTTAGCAGTCATAGCGAAGGAATTCGAATATCGGTGGATTGATTGAAAAAAAAAATGCCATTTCGGCGAAAGAAAAATCTCATCAACATGCTACCGTAATGCGATTTCTAATGCGTCGAAATGTTCCAATTGGATAACCACATATTTAAATTACGTCGAGCTCATTTTCTTTTCGACTATCAATTACATTAAAGTAAACTATACTTTATTTTATAACCTATAAGTTTTATATGACTTGCGGATCCAAATCGTTGCTAAAATGAGTTTTGGAGCTGCACCTATTTAAAGTAGGTACTAATAAGAGATTGAGAGTCAAAGTGACCTGATAGTGAAAATGTAAAAATTAATGTTCATCAAAAACTCAATTGTTCTTTAAACAAATAAGATTGACGTCTTGAAATTTCAATTTCCTCACCAGATTGCATTTCTATTTTTAGTTTTCCGTTGAACCAAGACACTACCTTTTTAACGTGATGAATGTTTATAATTTGTTGTCGGTTGGCTCGAAAGAATACATCTGCTGGAAGTTTTTCCTCAATTTGATTGAGTGACTTATAGATAAGCGGTTTATTAGTTTCAAAAAAGACACGTGTATAATTTCCAACAATTTCAAAAAGTGCAATATCCTGAATTTTAACCAACCAACATTTTTCGCCATCCTTGATGAATATTTGTTTCTCTAAATTTAAATAGCCTTCTTTTGGAGCTTTAGCTTTGGAATTTTCTGATGAATTTTTGGAATTATGAGTAGTCGCATTTTCAATGACCTTTTCAATGCTTTTTGAAAATCGTTTTTGGTTGATCGGTTTCAATAAATAATCAAAAGCGTTGTACTCAAAAGATTTGATGGCATACTCATCAAAAGCTGTTGTAAAGATTGTGATGGGCACATCGTCCAACATTTCAAGTAATTCAAAACCATCCTTTTCGGGCATATTAATATCTAAAAACAAGAGGTCAGGTTTCGTTTCAAGAATTAGCTGATAGCCTTCATCTACATTTTTAGCTTCGCCCAAGAGCTCAATCTCATCATAATCTTTTATCAATTCTTTTAGTTCATTGCGAGCCAAACGGGAATCTTCTACTATGACAGCTTTTAAAATTATCATGATAATGGAATATTAATTTTGGCAATGACTTGGTTTTTCTTTTCAGATAAATTGAAGGTTGCTTTATTATTATATAACAATTCTAACCGTTTCTTGATATTTATAAGACCTAGTTGCGTTCCGGTTTGCTGATTTAGGATACGCCCTGAATTAATGACCTCTATCTCTAAGGATTCTTGAGTGACTTCGGTAGATAGAATGACTTTACCGCCCGTCTTCAAATTAGAAATGCCATGCTTTATAGCATTTTCAACTAGCATCTGGATAATCATTGGCGGAATTTGCTTGCTGAGAGAATCTTCATCAATATGTGTTTCAAACTGTAACCGATTCTCAAACTGAATTTTAGAAATTTCGACGTAATTGTAAACCATATCCAACTCATCTTCTAGAGCAATAGAGGTCACAACGTTTTTGGTCAATGAATACCTAATGGTTTCAGACAAACTTGTGAGCATATGCCGCGCTTTATCAACATCCTCTAACATCAACCCCCTTATGTTATTTAAGCTGTTAAACATAAAATGTGGATTGATTTGCCCTTTTAAAGTATTGAGCTGTGACTCTTTTAAACTAGTTTGTAATTGAGCTTGACGCAATTTTATGGTATTGAGGTAATAAAAAATCTTAATTGTAAAAATGACAAACAACCAAATAATAAAGTAGGTCATAAAATGCGGTGCATTGGTCAACTTTTCAAAAACGGTAAGGTCTGAAAAACTACCTGAAAAATAAGCTGTAGCACTATTAAGTAAGGGCCAAACTATAAAATTATAGAGAACTTGTGTAAAAAGAAAAACCATGATAAGCTTTAGAACGTCTTTTTTATTAAAATTCCCCACGTCAAAGTAATTTTCAATATAAAACAAAATAACAAATGATAAAGCAAACCCCAGAAAACCGCAGATAGTCCCTTCTGCAATTAAATAATATAGACGGTTGTAATTACCCTCTTCTACAGCAGCAATTTTATTTATGGTAAGAATTAAAAGCGCGAAGGAAATCCACCCGATAAAATTTAGAATCCAGTATTTATAATTTGAAATAAGTTTCATATCCCCATAACAGACCTTAATTGTCTAGTTCGCTTTGCATTTCTCTTTCTAAGTCTAAAATTTTTTTATCCACTTTATTAAAGGCCAAATTACCTAAAACAGATACAAGTGCAATATAAGCGATTGCATATAAAACGGCCTTTGATCTTGACTCTAAAGATGATGATGCGTATGGTATTAACGAAATCACCCAGAAACCTAAGAAATACATTTCATATTTTTTTCGATATTTCATATAGCTCTTAAATTTTGAAATACTTGAAACCAAAGACATTTGTGTATATGATTTTTGTTTGATGTTTGCCAAAGATAGAAATCTGATTATGTAAACACCCAAAATTAAAACTCCAGCCACTAAGGCTGTCAATATCCAAAGATCTGCCCTTGATTTATATACTAAAATTAGTGATATAGTAATTAGACCAAGCGAAGATGCTTTCGCCATTTTTGACCCCTTTAAAAGCGCCTTAAATGTTTTAAAATGGGTATTGAAATTATCCTGTTTTTTTATGTTTGTTGTTGCCATTTGTATTGATTTTAATTGTGGTTTTTTTATCCAAAAACAAAGGTTACTATTAAATCTATAACGATTTTTACTAATGCTAGCATGATGATGTATTTTATACAACGAAAGTAAGTTACCGCTCGGTTCTTAACTACCAATTTAGGGGGAGCGGTAAATACGCTTTGTTGAACGGTAAATATTTTGAGATTATGAGGTTAAACAGGCACCTGTTCAACCTCTTTTTTGACTGATGTCTATTTTAAATGCTGTGCCAAGAACCCAAGAATCGTATCGTAAAGCTCTATCCTATTGGCTTCATGAGCAAAACCATGTCCCTCATCGTACTTTACCATATAGGGAACTTCGATTCCTCTAGCTCTCATATTTTCTACGATTTGATCGGCCTGCTCTATTTTTACCCTAGGATCATTTGCTCCTTGAATGACCAATAAAGGCTGAGTGATTTTATCTGCATTGAGTGCTGGCGAAACATCAGTCATAATTTTATGTTCCTCAGGATTTTCTGGGTCGTAATATCTGTCTTTGTACCATTGGACATAGGATTTTCGTACGCCAGAAAAATTCTCAAGCTGCGAAAATAAGTTCGACACCCCAACATAATCCACTCCGCAAACGTACAAATCTGGTGTTTTTATTAAACTCTGTAAGGTTGCCAGTCCGCCATAACTACCACCAAAAACTGCTACTCTATCTTTATCAATCCACCCTTCATCGATAACGTATTTCACGCCATCTTCTAAATCTTCAATCATAGAACGACCAATCTGCTTGTGACCAGAAATCTGAAATGCCTTACCATAACCACCAGACCCTCTGTAATTTATTTGTAAAGTAGCGTAACCTCTACTGGCAAATAATTGGGCTTCATCATTAAACGACCAACTATCCCTTACACCAAATGGCCCACCGTGGGGATTCAAAATCATTGGTACTTTTTCGCCTTTTAAAGCTACTTTTGGAAGCGTGATATATCCATGTATTGTTTTCCCATCGCGACTTTTAAAGTTGATAGGCTTCATTTCGGCCATATCGGTCTCTTCAAGTTGTGGTAACATATTGGCAAGCTCTTCGAGGGAATCCTCTTCCAAATTATAGAGGTAATAAATGCCCCTTAACTTATCACTTGAAATATGTACAATAAATTTAGTTTCATTTTTATCATAGCTCAAAATTGAGATTTCTTTATCGCCAAAAGCCTTTATTAATCTTGCATATATTTTTTTGTAAAATTCGCTCACAGGAATTATCGTTTCCTTTGCGCCTTCGTAAGAATAGAAATCGATCTCGTAGTTTCTGTTTTTGGATGAAATGACCATATTACTAATTTCATAAGTGTCATTTTTAAAAACAGTTTCTAGTTTTTTGTTGGTTTTTAAATCATACTTATACACTTGGTATTTGTCACTATCTAAGTTACTTACAAGATAAACATCATCTGGATTCTTTGTAGTATAATCAAAGGCTAGGATCCCATCGTTATTTTCGAAATCGGTTTGATTTCTGAATTCAAATTCATTAGTTTCTACATTTTTGTAATAATTTTCAAAATAGGTGCCGTCCTTCAGCTTTGAATACGCTCGTAAATTCCCTTCATTGTCAAATGTATATGCAGAAATAGGGGTGTTTGGGTCTGTGTTTTCAAATAATTTTTCAATTTCGCCAGTATTGATATTAATCTTAAAAGGCTCAAACAATTGCTCATTGTCTTTATTCATGGTAATGATCATGTGATTGGGGTCGTCTTGCAATATATTGTCCAATTGCACCATTGTTTTATCGTAAGGTGTAAGTTCAATGGTGTTTGAGCCATCGGGATTGGCTCCAAATAAATGGTAGTTTTCATTCCCGCCCTTGTCTTGAAGATAGATTAGGCGATCATTACCTTTCCAGAAATAGCCGCGCACTAAATCTTCTTTTTCATAAATGGCAACGACCTCTTTATTGGTTTTAAGATTTTTTACAATCACATTATTTTTCCCATTTTCATCTTTTTTACGGTAGGATATGTAATTTCCATCTGGCGAAATTCTAAACATGGATAGTTTAGGTTTCTCAAAAAAATCTTCTACTGTGTATTTAAACTGTTCCGTTTCTAACGCTGCAATTTTTTTCAACTCTTCATCGTCTGACGGTAGAGAAGTATTGCCAGGTAACGTTTTTTCAGTTTTACTCAAATTGAATACATAATCCTTGCCTAACTGGGTGTAGGTTCCTTTAAGCTGGTCTTTTTCTAATGCGCCAACGTATTTCAATTTATATTTTTCTGAAGCTATGGTTAATATCGAATTTTCAAATTCAGTTTTTTCTAACGGGATTCCCATGGCGCCTTGAGCGGGAACATCAAAAGTAGAAGCATAAACGCCATTGGATGCTGTGACATTGAAACTCATTTCTATCTCCATGCCTTGAACTTCAAGTTCCCCTGTCCAGGTGCCTTCAATGTCTTGTGCCTGCAATAATACTGAACAAAAGAAGGCAAAAATTCTTGTGATATAATTAAATTTTTTAATGTGATTTTTCATGATTTTAAGTTTTTATGATGCTATTATTAATTTAACAACACGATAAAACTACAGCATGAACTTCGAAAACTTAAATCGATTATGATGAGTGGTCAAATGAATGACGTGAGCGGAAAGAGGAAGTTTGTCCTTTATCTAGATGGATTCAGAATATATTTTTTGTGTTTTGGTTTGTTTTGAAATTAGAAAGAGACGCGCAAGGCGTCTCTTTGTGTTATGTGAATGATGTTTTTGTAGAGCCTTATGATTTCTATGCTTAATCATAAAACTACTCCGTTATTAGATGTTATTTACTTGGCGGCATCGAAGGTCTAACCTCAATCTTACTCGGTAATGTTCTTGGATTCATTCGTAATAAGTCAACTACCATTTCACCAAGGTCTTCTATTTGAATTTTCCAATCGCCCTTATCGCTAGGTTCATTACCGTTAAAATGTGTGGAAACCGATCCAGGCATAATTGTACTTACCTTGACACCATGTTGACGTAAATCTAACATCACGGCTTGTGTAAATCCTGTGACCCCAAACTTACTGGCGTTATAGGCCGAGCCGCCCGCAAAAAAATTAGCCCCTGCCAAACTTGATATGGTAATGTAGTAGCCTTTACTTTTTTTAAGTTCATCAACGCTTGCTTTTATAGAATTAAAAGCACCTGTTAAATTGGTATCGATAACTTCCTGCCATTGTTCGGAAGTCATATCCTCTATACTTGCAAAATGTCCAAGGCCAGCATTTGCGATGACAATGTCCAATTGACCGAATTCTGCTATGGTTTTCTTTACCGCCTCTGCTTGGCTATCTAAATGCCTAACATCTGCTTTAAGACCCAAAATGTGTTTATCGGTATTAGTTTTTTCGCCTAGTTCTTTAGCCACTTTTTTGGCAGAATCTTCGCTCCTACTGGTTATGGCTACTTTTAGCCCTTGATTTAAAAGCGCTTCAGCAATGCCGTATCCTATTCCTTTTGTGCCACCTGTGATGAGTGCTACTTTTCCTTTTATATTATTCATGTGTTTTGTTTTTTAAGGTTATTCTCAAAGTTACAAAACGGGAATGTGTATCGGTATTTTAAACTGTTAGGATATTTATAAATTGCAGAACTACGATTTATCGCCTCTTTAAACTGTAAAGGCGCTTTATAATAGGTTTATGCTATAAAATTTATGCGGATATTCAAATTACGGAGAATTCTACTTCAATCTTCTGGCGGAAAACCTTCTAGAACTTTAGCAACTATGGCCTTAAACTTAGCTTCTCGTTTTTCGGGTTTTGCGTTTGGATTATAACTACTTTCAGAAACAGCTTGCCAAAATAGTCCATTTTTATCTTCATCTACAAAATCAATTATAATTTCGCGATTCAATTTGTTTTGACCAATAGGAATACCAATGGAAACCCCTCCTCCAACATTACCGCCACCACCGCCTAACCCGACACCGACGTTATTTCTTTGCGATTCACGAAACTCACTACTACTTATATCGATTAGAAAATCTGGAGTTTCAGACAAAGTATAACCCTGGCTTTGCAAAGCAGCATCCATAGCATCAAGCAAACGCTTTGTATCAAATTCGCTCAAACCCGTTTTCATATTAGAGTAATAATCGTAAGTTTTATACTCAGTGAAATCTGCTGTTTTCTCGTAGTCGTAATTGACTCTAACAGTTGAACAAGATGTGATAAAAACCAGGACGAAAGCGATACAAAATAAATTTTTCATGAGTTGAATTTTAATTTGAATGTAATCAAAAATTATTCCGTAATGAAAACTAAACATCTAGGCTGTTCAAAAACTTACTCTTTATTCTTTAACACTTTTATGACCTTCTGCTTTCCATCAATCGAAACTTTTAAGAAATAAAGACCGCTATCTAAATCATCAAATTTTAGAACTCCCACAGTCGCTTTTGGGTTTAAATTAAGTATTGATTGTCCTAAGGAATTAAATAGTTCTAAATGGTCAACTGGTTTTGCAGATTTGAAGCTTAAATTGGTATTGACAGGATTTGGATAAAATTCAAAATTTTCAATAGCAAAAGAGGCTTCGGAAAGCGTTCCATCCTGAACGTTCAAACTAAACAGTCCAGCTTCCTGACGCTCCAAGCTGTTATCATCTGACCAAACCTGAAGGAAATAATCTGTTTCAAACTCCACCAACACATCGTTTAAAACACTTTCGGCACAGGCGTTTACGACCGCTGTAAGCGTATTGCAATCTCCTTCCCATAATTGTAAGTTGAATCCACTATCAACTGAAATATCGAGAGTCGATAAATCCCCAGAATTGAACCTAAACCAAACGTCAATGATATCACCATCGTTGTTGCAGGTAGGAGTTTGTGTGCTTGTACTTCCAAATTGGTTATAGGATTGAACAGTTTCTGAGATGTTGATTTGTTGGGCGTCTTGGCAGTCGTCGTTAATTGGAACAGTTTCGCAATTGATTAATAGATTATTCACATCATTACAGTCTTCGCCATTATTTTCTAGCGTAATAAAAAAGGAAAATGAATTTGGGTCATAGTTTTCCGCAAGAAGATTACAAATAAAAGCTGTATTACAGGTTGACAAACTCGGATTATTAATAATGCTCAATTCATTAAATTCAGAAGAAATGGCAATAGGATTTATCTGTGAAATATCATTGAGAATTAAATTATTTTCAAGGTACAAAGAAGTGGCCTCACCTGTCGATGCTCCAAGTCCATTGAGATTTATATTAAGTAAATTATCATTATTTCGTATGTCAATAATGCCTGAAATATCGATATCCTCTAATCCAGTTAACTGCTCAAGGCTATCATTATTATCAATGATCAAATCAGAAAAAATCGTGAGATTTTCACTTAAACCTTCGAAATTCGTGAAATTATCACAATCCCTAACAATTAATACTTCCAAGCTTTCTATCGAGCCAACACCTGAAAGATTAGTTAAACTATCATTATTAAATATAAATAAATCAAGCCCTTCATTTATCCATTCCAGACCCTCCAGTGTTTCCAAAAGCGGATTATCGGCGATATACATGGTATCCAAGGCAAAGTTATCTGCAATGTTACCCAGAGCCTGAATAGAGATAAGATTTGGATTATCGTTTATCGAAAATGATAAGGTACCCAAAGGAGCCTGCCAGCTACATTTACATTTTGTAGTCCAGATAAGGATGTCAAGCCAGTATTTTGTATTGAAAAGCCATTCTAAAGAATTAATTTGAGACAAGTGGAGACAAATCTGTTATATTCGAGCCATTTATATTAAGTTGTGCAAAAACATTACAGCCCGGATAGTTATTAGGAAAGGCATCAACTTCGGCTTGAGTGGTTAAATTAATATTTTCTTCTGAGCAATCTACATTACAAAATGTTTCAACTATTGAAACGTTTTCGCAATTCTCAGCATTGTTTGAAATCGTAACTTCATACAAATCAGAATCATCTACATCAGCTTCAATAAGTGCACAAATACTCGATACATTACAATAACTTAAGTTTGGATTATTGGTGATAATTAAATTTTCCAAACCTAATTCGTTGCTTGGACCACTAAGCTCTAAGTTATTCAAATTAGAAATATCACTAAGAACTGCATTTCCTGAAATAATTAATGTTAATGATCCTTGGTAACTACTCATTCCATTTAAAGTCGTTAGGCTAGCATTATTTATAATTTCTACAGTTCCTGCGTTTTCAAACCAATTGATACCCCATAAATTTTCAAGATTGTCATTATTATCTATTATTAAATCATCTAACCCAATTATATTTTGATTTAATCCAACTAGATCTGTTAAGGCATTATTATTTTCTAAAATAATATCCTGCATTTGGCTTAGGCCACCTAAGCCCTGAAGAGATATAAGGTTAAGATTGTTTTTTAAGTGTATACCCTCAAAATCTGATAGATTAGTAAGATTAGATAGTGCTACTATACTTTCAAGATTATTGTTGTCCCAAATAGTTAAATAAGTAAAATTGTTTTCATCAAATCCATCTATATTCTGCAAAGATTGCAATCCATCGAGTGTAACTAACTGAGGATTGTCAATTATAAATAAAGCATGAACTGAAGTAATACCAGAAAGCGGATTTAAGTCTATAATATCAGAACCACTAATTGTCAAACGGAAATCTAAATCGCTGCAACCTGGATAATCTGTGACAAAAGCATCAACTTCAGCTTGTGAAGAAAGTATGATATCCGCATCAGGGCATTGCGCAATCCCAAAAGAACCAATTAATAATAGGAGAATATAAAGATTTTTCATACAATTTTAATTTTTGCACAATATAGAAAAAATCTTTAGCGAAAATATGTGTTGTGCTATTTAGGTTGATAAATTTACATGAAGCGCTTTTAAGATTGGCTGAAGTAAAAATAATAGCATCTAATCATTCAACATCTTCCACAACTTATCCTTCAACTCCACAATCCCTTTTTGTGCTACCGAAGAAATAAACATATAATTAACAGGTAAGGAATCATCCAACTTCTCTTTTAGCATTTCTTTTAATTCATCATCAAGCAAATCACTTTTAGAGATGGCAATCATACGCTCCTTGTCCAACATTTCAGGATTGTAACGTTTAAGCTCATCCAACAAAATATCGTATTGCTCACGGATGTCCTTAGCATCTGCAGGAATTAAGAAAAGTAATATGGAATTACGTTCAATATGTCTTAAAAAATAATGACCAAGACCTTTACCTTCCGCGGCACCTTCAATTATTCCAGGAATATCGGCCATCACAAAGGTCTGGAAATCTCGGTATTCCACAATACCAAGGTTTGGTTTTAAGGTTGTAAACTCATAGTCTGCGATTTTGGGCTTTGCAGCTGTAATGACTGAAAGCAAGGTTGATTTTCCTGCATTTGGGAAACCTACCAAACCGACATCGGCTAAAACCTTAAGCTCAATGGTAATATCTTTTTCCTCCAGAGGTTCTCCTGGTTGTGCATAGCGAGGCGTTTGATTTGTAGAACTTTTAAAATGCCAATTACCCAATCCACCGCGGCCGCCTTTGGCTACGATTTTCTCCTCTTGATCTTCGGTAATCTCAAAAAGAACTTCATCCGTTTCAGTATCTTTTATTACTGTTCCCAATGGCACGTCCAAATATTCATCCTCACCATCGGCACCAGAACTTCTACTTTTACTCCCATTACCGCCATGGCCCGCTCTTGCGTGACGCTTGAATTTTAAATGGAGAAGTGTCCAAAGATTAGAATTTCCACGTAAAATAATATGACCTCCACGACCGCCATCACCACCATCAGGTCCTCCTTTTTCAATAAATTTTTCACGGTGCAAGTGCGCCGAGCCTTGACCTCCCTTTCCGGAAGAGACGTGCATTTTTACGTAATCTACAAAGTTTCCTTCTGTCATAGGTTTAGGGATTAGGGATTAGGGATTAGGGATTAGGGATTAGGGATTAGGGAAATTCTATAATTTATCAATCACAATATTCAACCGCTCGGTTATTTCCTCAATACTTCCTACGCCATCAACTCCAAAGTATTTATTCTGGTTGGCGTAAAAATCTTTCAGGATCGCTGTCTTTTTGTAGTATTCTTTAATTCGGTTTCTTATGATTGCTTCGTCGCTATCGTCCTTTCTTCCGCTGGTTTTACCGCGTTCTAATAAGCGTTGCACCAAAACTTCATCATCAACCTCTAAAGCAATCATGGCGTTTATTTGAGAATCTTTTTCGTTCATTAAATTATTCAATGCCTCGGCTTGTGCGTTGGTTCTTGGAAAACCGTCAAAAATAAAACCTTGGGCATCTGCATTTTTTTCGACTTCTGCATTTAGCATATCTATGGTGACCTGGTCTGGTACTAACTCGCCCTTATCCATAAAAGATTTTGCCAGCATCCCAAGAGCTGTTTCATTTTTTATATTAAAACGAAATACATCTCCCGTAGAGATGTGGACCAGATTATATTTTTCCTTTAAAAAATTAGCTTGGGTTCCTTTCCCTGCACCCGGAGGGCCAAAAAGCACGATATTGGTCATGTGTTGTGTTGTTTTTAATTGATATATTTCAGGCAAATCACGCCCTAAGCCGTTGTAATCTAATCCGAAACCGACTATAAATTTATTTGGAATTTCCATGCCCACATAATGTAGTTTAAAATCCTTTTTATAGGCTTCAGGTTTAAAAAACAAAGTGGCAATTTTAAGCGCCTTTACGTTTTCATTCTTAAAAATACGATACACCTCGGCCAAGGTCTTTCCAGAATCTATAATGTCTTCAAGAATGACGACCGTACGTCCAGATAAATCTTGGGTCAAACCGATGAGTCTGTGTATATCTTCAGTAGATTTTAAACCTTCATACGATGCAAGTTTTATAAAAGTGACCTCGCAGGGTTTTGGATATTTTTTTACAAAATCACTCACAAACATAAAAGAACCGTTAAGAATCCCAACAAAAACGGGGACCTCATCTCTCAAATCCTCAGAAATCTCATGAGCCATGCGCTCAATGGCGTCCTCAATTTCTTTCTGTGGAATAAAGGGTTTAAACTCTAAATCGTGTAATCGAATCACGTGCTTTAATTTTTGAAAAATCAAAGATACATATTTGAATCCTGTTAGTCCATTTTCAGTTTGCCATTTTGGAAGATTGTTCTGCGATTAACGTATTTTTGCTTGGAAAACATATTTTTTATTTACGATTTTTCATTTTATTTCTGCCTTAAGGAAGGCGTTTTACAAATCGTAAAAACCAAAAACAAATGATAAATTACTTTTCTTCAGATTTTAAACTTGGTATTCTCGGCGGCGGACAATTGGGTAAAATGATGCTCTACACTACCCGTAAATTCGACATTACAACCTATGTTATGGACGCTAGCGATGAGGCGCCTTGTAAAATTGCCTGTAATCAATTTATAAAAGGCGACCTGATGGATTTTGATGCGGTTTATAACTTCGGAAAGCAAGTGGATCTTATAACATTCGAGATTGAGAACGTTAATGTGGATGCCTTGGAGCAATTGGAGAAAGAGGGCAAAAAAGTGTTTCCGTCTTCAAAAACATTGCGAACGATTCAAAATAAAGCCACCCAAAAATTATTTTATAAAGACCACGGAATTCCAACTTCTGATTTTTCGCGTTTTGCTTACCTCTCAGAAATTGAGGATGCAATTACCAATGGCGGACTCAAATTCCCTTTTGTGTGGAAGGCGGCGCAATTTGGCTACGACGGAAAAGGGGTAAAAATTATTCGTGAAATTAAAGATTTAAACGGTTTACCAAAGGGCGAATGTATTACTGAAGACTTAATACCCTTTAAAAACGAGCTCGCCGTGATTGTTGCCCGAAATGAAAGCGGTGACGTAAAAGCCTACCCAGTTGTGGAAATGGAATTTCATCCCGAAGCCAACCAAGTAGAGTACGTGATTTGCCCTGCGAGAATAAGTGATGACGTTGCCGAGAAAGCAAAGGTGACCGCTTTAGTGGTTTCAAAAGCGTTCAATCATGTGGGATTATTAGCGGTTGAAATGTTCCAGACTGAAAACGACGAAATCCTAGTAAATGAGGTCGCACCGAGACCGCACAATTCGGGACATCAAACCATTGAAGCTAGCTACACATCTCAATTTGAACAACATATTCGTGCTATTTTAAACCTTCCGTTAGGAAAAACAGAAAGTAAGGTAGCCGGTGTTATGGTCAATTTGGTAGGCGCAGAAAGTTATAACGGAAATGTGGTTTATGAGAACATTTCAAACATAATGAAACTTGAAGGTGTAACCCCACATATCTACGGAAAAAAAGAAACCCGCCCTTTTAGAAAAATGGGTCATGTGACGATTGTAAATGAAAATTTAAACGAAGCGAGAAGGATTGCCGAAGAAGTGAAAGGGACGATTAGGGTGATTTGTTGAAGTGATATCAACAGGAATTAAAAATCGATTTACATAAAAACTAAAAGCATTTGAAAAAAATAAATGTTTTGAGAATTTTTGCAACTAAGTACAAATACACATTAGTTCAAATTTAAGCTTAATCTAAAAAGAAATGAATAAAGTAGCCATCATCATGGGCAGTAAAAGTGACCTTCCCGTCATGCAAGATGCCATAGATATTTTAAAAGAATTTAAAATAGACGTTGAAGTCGATATTGTTTCGGCGCACAGAACGCCCGAAAAATTATACGAGTTCAGTAAAAATGCACATCAAAACGGAATTTCTGTAATTATAGCAGGTGCAGGTGGTGCGGCACATTTACCTGGGATGGTGGCGTCGATGTCACCGTTGCCCGTTATCGGGGTTCCCGTAAAAAGCAGCAATTCTATTGATGGTTGGGATTCTGTATTGTCTATTTTACAAATGCCAGGCGGTGTTCCCGTGGCAACAGTAGCATTAAACGGGGCAAAAAACGCTGGTATATTAGCAGCTCAAATTTTGGGAACTTCTAATCCCGACATTTTAAAAACAATTCTAGATTACAAAGAAAGCCTTAAATCAAAAGTAATTGAATCAGCAAAAAGTATAAAATAGAAAGCCCCGTTTAGAAACGAGGCTTTCCTGCTATTAATCACTTTCATTCTAACTAAAATTAGATCTGAATGAGGGGCGCAAATTTACAGGTTATCTCACTAATCCTATCTTAAGATTAAGTTAATAATTTCCATTAAAATCAAACCTTTTAATACTGACTATGAGTATATTAAATAATTATTTCGATACCCCATATAATACCGCTCCATTTTCTCAAATAAATGACGAAGACTTCTCTCCTGCTTTCAAAAAAGCTATTGAAAAAGCGAGAATTGAAATTGATGAAATAACCAATACTTCGGAAAGTCCTAGTTTTCAAAATACAATTGAAGCTTTGGAGTTTTCAGGCGAAGAGCTAGACAGAATCTCAAGTATATTTTTTAATCTAAATAGCGCAGAAACAAACGAAACCATTCAGAAAATAGCTCAAGATGTCTCGCCGTTACTCTCAGAATTTAGTAATGATATTACTTTAAATGAAGATTTATTTAAACGCGTTAAAAAGGTGTATGACCAAAAAGAATCCCTAAATCTTACTACGGAACAAAACACCCTCCTCGACAAAAAATATAAAGGCTTTGCTCGTAACGGCGCCAATCTTTCCGAAGAAAAAAAGAAAAAACTCCGTGAGATTGACAAACAACTGAGTCAACTTAAATTAAAATTTGGCGAAAATGTTTTAGCCGAAACTAACCGATTTGAAATGCATTTGACCAAGGAGTCACAACTATCTGGATTGCCAGAAGGCGCAAAAGAAGCCGCCCAGCAATTGGCAGAATCAAAGGATAAAGAGGGCTGGCTAATCACTTTGGATTATCCAAGTTATATTCCTTTTATGACCTATGCCAATAATCGAGAGTTGCGCAAAAAACTTGCATTGGCAGCAGGAAAAAAAGGGTTTCAAAATGATGAATTGGATAATCAGGAAAACGTCCTGAAAATTGCAAGCTTAAGGAAAGAGCGTGCTAACTTATTGGGCTATAAAACCCACGCCCATTTTGTCTTGGAAGAACGTATGGCAAAAACACCTGCAGCCGTAGAACACTTTTTAAATGAGCTTTTGGAAAAAGCAAAACCAGCTGCAAAACAAGAATTTCAAAAACTATCCGAATTCGCTAATGACTTGGACGGTATCGAAACACTTCAAAAATGGGATGGTGCCTATTATTCTGAAAAATTAAAACAGAAATTGTTCAATCTCGATGATGAGCAATTGAAACCTTATTTTAAATTGGAAAACGTCATTGATGGCGCTTTTAGCATTGCAGAACGCCTCTACGATTTAAATTTTGAACAAATTGATAGCATTGATAAATACCAAGATGATGTTCTCACCTATAAAGTAACCGATACAAAAGGTGAATTGGTTTCCATTTTTTATGCTGATTTTTTTCCACGCCAAGGCAAACGAAATGGTGCCTGGATGACGGTCTATAAACCTCAATACGTCAAAAACGATATTAACGATAGACCGCATATATCAATCGTTTGCAATTTCACAAAACCAACTAAATCGAAACCGTCGCTATTAACTTTTAATGAAGTTACGACGTTATTCCATGAATTTGGTCATGCCCTTCACGGCATGTTGGCTAACACCACTTACCCCAGTCTTTCGGGGACTAGCGTGTTTTGGGATTTTGTGGAATTACCAAGCCAAGTTCTTGAAAATTGGTGCTATGAAAAAGAAGCATTGGAAATATTCGCTACCCATTACGAAACCGGTGAAGTCATCCCTATGGAGTTGATTGAGAAAATAAAAGCCTCTGCAACCTTTCATGAAGGCATGCAAACATTAAGACAAATTAGTTTTGGGCTGTTGGACATGAGTTGGCATGGCAACGAGTCGCCAGAAGACATAATCTCAGTAAAATCTCATGAAAATGAAGCTTTTGAAGGCACAAAATTGTATCCAGATGTTGAAGAAAATTGTATGAGCACTTCATTTTCGCATATTTTTCAAGGTGGATATAGCTCAGGCTATTACAGTTACAAATGGGCCGAAGTTTTAGATGCGGATGCCTTTGAATTCTTTTTGGAAGAGGGAGTTTTCAGCAAAGAAGTCGCCAAAAAATTCAAGGACAATGTGCTCTCACAAGGTGGCACCGAAGACCCAATGACACTCTACAAACGATTTAGAGGTAAAGAGCCAAGACCAGATGCGTTATTGAAACGAGCTGGGTTGATTGAGAAATAAATCTGCCCTTAAAAAAGCAATGCAGAATTTTTACGAATTAAACTTTCAATACTTATTGAAAGTTTAAAATATTCCGTATATTTGTAATATGAATTATGAAGAAGCTAAAATAAAATTTGTAAGCACTTGGGGGAGTTTAGGTACGCTTTGGGGCATTAATAAGGCGATGGCGCAAATTCAAGCGCTGCTTTTTATTTCGATTAAACCCCTTTGCATGGAAGATATCATGGAAGAGCTTAAAATCTCAAGAGGCAATACTAGTATGAATCTTAGGCAACTGATGGATTGGGGTATTGTTACAAAAGAACTGGTTCCTGGCGAACGCAGAGAGTTTTTTACTACTGAAAAAGATGTACAGGAGTTAGCGAGAGTTATTGCCAAAGAACGTAGCCGAAGGGAAATTAAACCTGTTATCAAAGTGTTACAAGAGGTATCCTCGATTGAAGATGATGGTACTGAAAAAACAAAAGAACTCATAAAACAAACAAAAGCTCTTCACGATTTAACCGAAACCATGGATGCTATGATTAATAAACTCGTTAATCAAAAACAAAATTGGATTACAAAATCGTTGTTGAAAATAATCAGCTAAAAAAATTTCAAATATACTTTCAATATTTTCTGAAAGTATAATAATATAGAAAACGTTACAATTCGATTGGATTATTTTTTTTAAAGCTACAATATTCGAATTAGAAAAAAATAGAATTAGTGTTTAGCTATTAAAACTATAACCAGAAATAAAGTGAAAAAATATAAATCTAGAGGCTATAAAATGAGCACGTTAAAAAGTCCATCACTCAAGCTAATGAATAATACCGAGCAGCCCAGACGCTTCGGGATAAAAATTAACAGACAATAAATATAAACCCATGAAAACACTAAACAACCAAACGTTATTTTATGATGCTGACTGCCCATTATGTCAAGTCTATACTTCGGGTTTCGTAAAATTAGGGATGCTCGACAATAAAGGTCGAAAAGAATACGGTAAAATGTCTAGCAATGAAAAGCTCGTAGTTGACACCAATAGGGCAGTCAATGAAATTGCCCTATTAGACCGAAATACAGACACGGTTATATACGGAGTTGATAGTCTATTGAAAATAATGGAGTTTAGATATCCCCTAATCGGAAAAATAGGGAGAACCAAACCTGTCAATTTTCTGCTGAAGAGATTATACGCTTTCATTTCTTTTAATAGAAAGGTAGTTATACCGAGTAAAACAAATCCCAAAAGCAGTCAAGAATGCAAGCCAACATTTAATTATACCTATCGGTTTTTATATCTAGTATTGGGTATTTTAATAGCATCATCTGCGCTTGCCAATAGTTTAAATATTTTAAACTGGACTTCAAATCATACGCTTGGGTTAGCCCTAATTATTGTAACTGGTCAACTCATTTTTCAAGCTATCTTCACCTATCAACTAGGCAAAGAAACAACATTGAATTACTTAGGAAACTTAATGACCATAGCACTTTTAGGTTGTTTACTATTCATTCCCATAATAATGCTAAATCACTTTATTTCAATCGACTACTACGTTAATTTGAGCTACTTCCTAATGATTGGTCTTATTTTATTTTTTGAACACCGTAGACGAGTTAATATGTTGAATCTACCCCAATACCTTCCCTACTTGTGGGTTGGCTATTTAGCATTATTAATCACTATATTTTTATAGTATGAAAACCATAACCATTGCAGGCGGAAGCGGATTCCTCGGACAAATCATAGAAGACTTTTTTTCTGAAAAAGGATACACCGTCCAAATCTTAACAAGACATCCAAACCGAGAAAACGAACACTTTTGGGATGCTAAAACATTAGGTAAATGGACGAAGATTTTAGAGCAAACCGATGTTCTCATTAATCTTACAGGTAAATCAGTAGACTGCAGATATACCGACGCGAATAAAAAATTGATTCACGATTCCCGAATTGACTCAACCCATTTACTCGGTTTGGCGATTAACCTTTGTGAGCATCCGCCAAAGATTTGGATAAATTCGTCCACCGCAACTATTTATGAATCCTCCCTAGACCGAGAAATGACCGAAGAAGACGGCATCATCGGTAATGACTTTTCTATGAACATAGCAAAATCCTGGGAGAAGGCCTTTTACTCTATATCAAATCCCAAGACCAGAAAAATAGGACTTCGTACCTCTATTGTTTTTGGCAAAGATGGCGGAGCGATAAAGACCTTAAAACAATTGACCGCTTTTGGTCTCGGCGGAACGCAAGCGTCAGGGGAACAAAAAGTAAGCTGGATTCATGAGTTGGATTTTGCAAGAGCAGTAGAATTTCTAATGACTTCTCATAATTTAAAGGACAATTTTAATCTGTCCGTACCCAAACCAACGGATAATAAAACGCTTATGAAAACCTTAAGAACTGTAATGAAAATTCCGCTAGGGATTGCACATCCCAAATGGCTCATCAAATTAGGAGCTAAATTGATTGGTACAGAACCCGAACTCGTATTAAAAAGTAGAAACGTCGTCCCGAAACGATTAACAGATAACGGATTTGTATTTTTACAGCCAAACTTAAAAATGGCACTTGACAACCTTTTGAACTAAAAACCCATGACTTTTTTAAATGCTAACTGGAAAAACCTCTTATTTATCAACTATGAGGTTGACCCAGAAATCTTAAAACCCTACGTCCCAAAAGGCACAGTACTTGATTTTTTCAACGGTAAGTGTTATGTGAGTATGGTTGGCTTTGTATTTATGGACGCCAAAGTTCTCGGCATCAAACTCTTTAATCACATCAATTTTGAAGAAGTCAACCTGAGGTTTTACGTCAAGCACAAAGAACGGCGAGGTGTTGTGTTTATCAAAGAAATTGTACCAAAACCGTTGATAACCCTGGTCGCTAACTCCATATATCATGAACATTACCAAACCAATAAGATGGACCATTCATGGACTGAAGACAAAGACTCCCTAGGTTTTGATTACCGTTGGAAGCTCCGCGATAAATGGCAATCCATTTCTGCAAGAACTGAGAAAACACCAGTTCCCATCCAGGAAAATTCCGAAGAACAATTTATCACAGAGCATTATTTTGGCTATACCAAACATAAAAACAAAACGTTTCAATACGAGGTTATACACCCCTCGTGGTTGCAATATCCTATACGTTCTTATAAAACCGAAATGGATTTTGAAGCCAATTATGGCAAATCGTTTGCTTTTTTAAATACAGCCAAACCAACGTCTGTTATTCTTGCACAAGGAGCAGAGGTGACCATTAAGAACAAAACAACAATACACCGATAACTTCATTTTTAAAATGAAATATTTACATTATTTTTGAAGTAATCCCTAAAGATTATATGCCAAACAACACCATCAATCCTAACAATTGGATAAGTGCTTATTCCGATTATCTTTTCAATTATACAATCTCGCGTGTAAACGACAGGGAGATTGCAAAAGATTTGGTGCAAATAACGTTTATGGCGGGGTTAAAATCTATGAAGAATTTTAAAGGCGAAGCGAGTGAACGTACATGGCTCACATCGATTTTAAAACGAAAAATCATTGATTATTATCGTAAAAAAAATTCAAAAAAAGGACAGGCCGAAGTACGAATGACTTACAATAGTGATGAAAATGAAGGTGATTGGCTAGAAGAAAGGGTTCCGGATACTCTTGAAAAAAACGCCCAAGACACTTTAGAAAACTCAGAGCTGGGCGAAGCCATTTACGATTGCATATCAAAACTCACAACAAAACAGGCGCAAGTATTTAAGATGAAAACTATTTTAAATTATGAAACTGAAGCCATATGTAATGAATTAGATATAACCCCGTCTAACCTTTGGGTAATAATCCATCGCGCTAGAACTGCCCTCGCAGATTGCATGAAAAAAACTTGGTTTTGAATAAATAAACTGAAAGAACCAACCATTATGAAAAAAAGTTTTTTGTTTATATCCTGTGAAGAAGCATACCACATTTGTGATAAACATCAGTACGGCGAAGCGACACCTTGGGAACGTTTCAAATTAGGATTACGTTTATCTTGGTGCCATATCAGTCAAGCATACTCCAAAAAAAACCGTGCCTTGACCAAAGCTATAAATACCTCCAATATCCGAGCACTCAGCCAAAAAGAGCTGGAGGTTTTTCAATCAAATTTCCAGCAACATTTAAAAAATCAGGGTTAGAAAGAGCCAAAAAATCGGGATGGCTTCAACAAAAAGCCCACTGAAGTATCGGCTTTGGTTAATTTTTGAAAAGTAAATAAATACTGTGGAAATTACTGAGACAAAAACTACGATTAACATTGTTTTTTCGCTGTAAGGTTTTATGAATAGTTCTAAAACAGCAACGCTCAATAGCAATAAAAAGCCCATGAATTTTGTACGCCTCACTCCTATTTTCTGCGGAATCGTTGCTAACTTTAAATCATCATACTTTAAATCCCTAATTTCGAACGGCAACATTAATGCCAATACAAATAAAAAGCGCTGCAGAAGCATGAACAAAACCGTTGCATTAATTGCATAATCTGCATTTACTAGGGGCAAAATCACTGTAACTCCTGCCCAGACAATAGCTATGATATAAACCTTTAGACCGCCAATACTTCTCAATTTTTGCTTTTGATCTAAGAAAAAACGTTTTGGCACTATTGGAACTGCATATAAAAAAGTAATAATTGCTAAAACCGAAATTGCAATCATGGTTTTAAATTCTAGCTGGAAGAAATAATAACCCATTAGCAAAAAACAGAAAAAAGACAATACCTGTACAACCTTTAACCATGTCGTCAAACTACGATGGTGAAATTTCGCCAAACCAAAAAACTTTACAAAATTATAGCCTGTAATTGAAGCAAAAAAAATAAAGTAAAGCACATTTTCGTCATAAGGTAGATTCAGCTTCAAAAGGGTAATCCAAGATAAAGCATATACCCCAAAAGCTACATGAATGCTGCTGGTTATATAAAAATCCAATACGGTTTTGAGCATCTTCATCAAACAAAAATACTCAAACTGTTAATAACCATTTATTTTGGTTGAAAAGTTTCATTTTCATTAACACTTAAGGCTAGATTATTCATTAATTTTGCACATCCAAAAACACTTATTTATCAATGAATACAACAGATTTTTCACTTCGACATATTGGCCCAAGAGAAGAAGACCAACAAAAAATGCTAGACACTATTGGCGTTGATTCCTTGGAACAGCTTATTCACGAAACGATTCCAAATGATATTCGTCTGCAAAAGAATTTTGACCTTGATAAGGCCATGAGTGAGCAGGAGTATCTGTTGCATATTTATAATCTTTCAAAAAAAAATAAAGTCTTTAAAACGTTTATCGGCTTGGGCTACCACCCTACAATCATGCCAGCCGTAATTCAACGTAATGTTCTCGAAAATCCAGGCTGGTACACCGCCTACACACCTTACCAAGCTGAAATTGCACAAGGTAGATTGGAAGCATTATTGAACTTTCAAACCATGATTACCGATTTGACGGGTATGGAGATCGCCAACGCTTCACTATTGGATGAAAGTACTGCTTCCGCCGAGGCTATGACTTTGCTTTATGCCGTTAGAGACCGTCAGCAGAAAAAAGACGAGGTCAATAAGTTTTTTGTTTCAGAACATATTTTTCCGCAGACTTTATCCTTACTACAGACCCGTGCCAACCCAATTGGTATTGAATTGGTTATCGGTAATCCTGATGATTTTGATTTTTCTGATAAGTTTTTCGGTGCAATTCTGCAATATCCAGGTAAACACGGGCAAATTACCGATGTCAAATCCTTTATAGAAAAAGCAAATGCAACGGATATAAAAGTAGCAGTTTCCGCAGATATCATGAGCTTGATTTTATTAGAAGGCCCAGGAAAATTTGGCGCTGATGTTGTTGTGGGAACAACGCAACGGTTTGGCGTCCCAATGGGTTACGGTGGGCCACATGCGGCTTATTTTGCAACAAAAGAAGCCTACAAACGCTATCTTCCCGGTCGAATTATCGGCGTTACTAAAGATGCCAATGGTAATCGCGCTCTAAGAATGGCTCTTCAAACTAGAGAGCAGCATATCAAACGTGATAAAGCGACTTCAAATATTTGTACTGCACAAGTACTTTTAGCGGTTATGGCAAGTATGTACACGGTCTATCATGGACCAAATGGGATGAAACAGATTGCAAATGGCATTCATAGTAAAACTGTTGCTCTGGAGAAGGCCTTGAATAAATTAGGCATTAAGCAAACCAACAGTTCATTCTTCGATACCCTCAGCATAAAAATCAATGCTACTGCAATAAAAGTCGCTGCGGAAAGCAAGAAAATAAACTTCTACTACCCTGACCATGATACGGTTGTACTTTCTTTAAATGAAAGCACAACTCAAAGCGACCTTAATAAAATCATATCTATTTTTGCAGGCGTGGCCCAAAAGGATAGCTTTAAAATTACTGAAATCCCCTCAGAAAATGTAATTACCAAAAAACTCCAACGCAGCTCAACGTTTATGACAGAACCGGTATTTAACAGCTACCATTCTGAAACCGAATTGATGCGTTACATCAAATCTTTAGAGCGTAAGGACCTGGCATTGAACCATTCGATGATTGCCCTCGGATCTTGCACTATGAAATTGAACGCTGCTGCGGAAATGTTACCGTTGAGCTGGTTTAAATGGGGTAAAATACATCCCTTCGCTCCCGTTGAACAGGCCAAAGGTTATCACGCTGTTTTAAAAGCCTTAGAAGCTGACCTTACTAAAATTACAGGTTTTGCGGGTACGTCTTTACAACCTAACTCTGGCGCTCAAGGAGAATTTGCTGGACTCATGGTCATTAAAGCATATCATGAATCCCGTGGCGATCACCATAGAAATATTTGCATCATTCCATCTTCTGCACACGGAACGAATCCTGCAAGTGCAGTGATGGCAGGAATGAAAGTAATTGTGACCAAATCTTCAGAAGATGGAAATATCGATGTTGAGGATTTACGTGAAAAAGCAGAATTATATAAAGATAACCTCTCTGCATTGATGGTCACTTATCCATCAACCCACGGGGTTTATGAATCGGCCATCAAGGAAATTACGCAGATTATTCACGATAACGGCGGACAGGTATATATGGATGGTGCGAATATGAACGCGCAAGTCGGATTGACCAATCCAGGGAATATCGGCGCAGACGTGTGCCATTTAAATCTACATAAAACATTTGCAATTCCGCACGGTGGTGGTGGGCCAGGCGTTGGGCCTATTTGTGTTGCCAAACAGTTAGTTCCATTTTTGCCAAGTAACCCACTAATCAAGACCGGTGGGGAGCAAGCGATTTCTTCAATTTCAGGAGCACCATATGGATCTGCTTTAGTGTGTTTGATTTCTTATGGTTATATAAAGATGTTGGGCGCTGAAGGTTTGAGGCGCTCAACAGAAGTTGCCATTCTCAACGCCAATTACATTAAAAAACGACTGAAAGGAGCTTATGAAACCTTATACTCTGGCGAAAGAGGGCGTGCAGCACACGAAATGATTATTGACTGCAGACCTTTTAAAGCACATGGTATTGAAGTTGTGGATATCGCTAAACGCCTTATGGATTACGGATTCCACGCTCCAACAGTGTCTTTTCCTGTAGCAGGCACCATGATGATTGAGCCTACTGAGAGCGAAAGTAAAGCCGAGATGGACCGATTCTGTGATGCAATGATTTCAATTAAAATGGAGATTGATCTCGTATCCCAAGAGGATGAAAATAATACACTCAAAAATGCGCCACATACCTTAGATATGATAACTAGCGACGAATGGGATTTGCCTTATTCTCGTCAAGAGGCAGCTTTCCCCTTAGACTTTGTAAGGGATAATAAGTTTTGGCCAACCGTTCGTCGTGTTGACGATGCTTATGGCGACCGAAACCTCATTTGCACCTGCGCACCGATTGAAGCCTATATGGAAGAAGCATAATTGAAGTACTTGAACATCGTAAAAAATGACGACTGAAAATAGTTTTTCGATGTCATAGTGTTACATTGCCATGTTGCTTTCCAAATAAAAAAGGGAATCTATAATTTATGAGTATTAAATTTACAGGAACTGGAAGTTTTATTCCATCTGGTGTCGAAAAAAACGAAAATTTTTACAATCACAAGTTTTTAAACACCGATGGGTCTGCCATAAATGGTTCTAATGAAGTTATTGTAGCTAAATTCAAAGCGATTACGGGCATACAAGAACGTCGCTATATCAAGAAAGAGCTGACAAATTCTGACATCGCTACTTTTGCGGCGGAAAAAGCTATTGCAGACGCAAATATTGATCAAGAAACT
Organism: uncultured Flavobacteriaceae bacterium; assembly: GCA_963803715.1. Lineage (GTDB taxonomy): Bacteria > Bacteroidota > Bacteroidia > Flavobacteriales > Flavobacteriaceae > Psychroserpens. The sequence goes on along the minus strand of CAWDOF010000005.1, from coordinate 253,223 downwards.
TTAGATTACATTATAGTTGCCCACAATTATGGTGACGTCAAATACGATTCTGAACAAAGCGATACAGTTCCAAGTATTGCCTCTCGAGTTAAGCACTTATTAGGGATTAAAAATCCGAGGTGTGTTGGTTACGATATTCTTTTTGGTTGCCCAGGTTGGATTGAGGGCGTTATTCAAGCTAAGGCTTTTATCAGTTCTGGTTTAGCAAAACGTTGTTTGATTATTGGTTCGGAAACCTTATCAAGGGTCGTCGATAAACACGACCGCGATTCCATGATCTACAGTGATGGTGCAGGAGCAGCCGTTTTAGAAGAAACAGATGAAAACGGCGGAATTCTTAGCCACGACACGCTTACCTATTCTTTGGATGAAGCCCATTTTATTTACTTCGGAAAAACCAATCATCCTGAAATCACCGACAAGCGCCGGTACATTAAAATGTATGGACGTAAAATTTACGAATTTGCGCTGACCAATGTACCCCTAGCCATGAAGTCTTGTTTGGAACAAAGCGGTCGTTCAATAACCGATGTCAAAAAAATATTAATACATCAGGCTAATGAAAAAATGGACGAAGCCATCGTAAAACGTTTTTACAAATTACACGGTTTGGATATGCCCGAGCGTATTATGCCCATGACCATTAATATGTTAGGCAACTCGAGTGTAGCGACCATCCCGACCCTTTATGACCTCATTTTAAAAGGTGAACTCAAAGACCAAAACATCAATAAAGGTGACGTTATTATATTTGCTAGTGTTGGTGCAGGGATGAATATCAATGCAATTGTTTACGAGTGCTGAACTACTTCAAGAAAATTTATTAATTTCATGAAAAGCAATTATTAAGTCTAAATTGCAACTATAAATTTCATAAAAAATATAAATTTTAAAGAACGAATCTCGTTTTCAGCTGAACAAAAGATGTACGAAAAAACTTTTCCAAATAAACGTTTTAAACACACGCTCCAATTTTTGGAGCAGCACATAACTAAAGACCAATCTATTCTAGACCTTGGTGTTAAAAATCCAATGTCTGAAATAATGGTTTCTAACGGTTATCAAGTTAAAAATACGTCAGGGATTGATTTGGATTTGGACACTTCAGAAATTGAAAATTCTAAGGCAGACGTCGTAACCGCATTTGAGATTTTTGAGCATCTACTTTCACCCTTTACGGTTTTAAAATCCATCAAATCGGATAAACTTGTGGCTAGTATTCCGCTTAAATTATGGTTTTCACCGGCTTATCGCAGCAAGACCGATATGTGGGATAGACACTACCATGAGTTTGAGGATTGGCAATTTAATTGGTTGTTAGAAAAAACAGGTTGGAAAATCATAGCCTCTGAAAAATGGACGAATCCCACCAAGAAGATTGGCTTGAGGCCTTTTTTAAGACGCTTTACTAATCGGTACTATATTGTTTATGCGGAAAGAGAATCACGTTCCAATTGATTTCGGTAATTATAATCATTTTTAGTAAATCGATTGAACCTTCAGAAACTTCTATCGAGACTTTTCAGAAATTCATCCCCATTCAAAAAAGGTAAAGACGATTTTTTAAAATCTGTTCCATTTCTTGTTATGATAATGTCACAAAATGAAACGGTTTTAGCCATTGGCACCCAAAACAGTTCACGCATTGCCAAAAAATCCAACATCACATTGGTATCAAAATAAAGTCGTTTCATCATTTGTATTTCTCATCCAGATAATTATAATAGTCTTTTTTATAGTCATAATCGGCTGGAATATCCGTCTTGGTCATCATACTTCTCACAAATGGCGATATTTCAAAATCCGTTCTTTCTTCCGAAGTGATGGCCTGAAGATAAGATTCTATCAACCGAGATAAACTTATCTTTTTTTCCGCGGCGTAAACTTTGGCTTGTTCAATGACGCTTTTCTTGAGTTTTAGTGTTAATCTAGAATCCATAATATTTAAATTATACGTAAAAATATAAGATAAATATGCGTATAAAATTAGGTTCTTTATGTTTTTGATAGGAATTAAATGCAAATGATTTATATACAAACCGTACTTTTGATTTTAAAGTCTAGCCCTCATTAAATGGCTTTAGAATTTAGAATTTCGGCACACATTGAACTTTTGCATCATCATACCCGCCCATAACGAGCAAGATTGTATCGCCAAGACCTTGAAGTCTTTGGTTAATCAGTCCCTATTACCAAAACAAGTGGTGGTGGTAAATGATAATTCCACAGATAAAACAGAGGCTATCGTTTCAGATTTTGCATCAAAGAATCACTGGTTGACGTTGGTTAATTCCCAGTCCTCAAATCAACATTTGCCTGGTTCAAAGATCATAAACGCATTCTACAAAGGTTACCATACCCTAGATGAGAATTATGACATCATCTGTAAATTTGATGCCGATTTAATTTTTCCGAAGCACTATTTAGAGCGTTTGGCAGAGCATTTTCAAACCAACAATAAGTTAGGCATGGCAGCAGGATTTTGCTATATCGAAAAAAACGGAGAATGGATTTTAGAAAATCTAACCAACAAAGACCATATTCGGGGTGCACTAAAAGCCTATCGCAAACAATGCTTTTTAGATATTGGTAAACTGAAACCTTCTATGGGTTGGGACACCGTTGATGAACTACTCGCCAAATATTACGGTTGGGAATTACTAACGGATGAAACCCTCCAGGTCAAACATTTAAAACCAACTGGGTTGAGTTATACTAAGGCTTCAAAATATTTGCAGGGCGAAGCGATGTATAAAATGCGCTACGGGTTTACGATTACACTAATTTCGGCATTAAAACTAGCTGTAAAAAAAGGACGTTTTAAATTATTTCAAGATTATATGTTGGGATACCGAATGGCAAAAAAACAAAAATTGGATTTTTTAGTTACGGCAGAACAAGGCAAATACATTCGAAACCTAAGATGGGCCGGAATGAAAGAAAAGTTCATTTAAGAAATCTTACCTTTAAACTTTAAATTCTTTAATTTATTTGAAGCGCAATGAACCTAAAACAACGCGATAAAAAACACCTTTGGCACCCACTAACCCAGCACAAATTGCATCCAGACACCATTGCTATAACGACAGCGAAAGGCTGTGTTTTAACAGATGAAAACGGTAAAGATTACATTGATGCCATTGCGTCTTGGTACACGTCAATGTATGGGCATTGTAACCCCAAAATCACTGAGCGTGTTGTCGAGCAGATGCAAGTTTTGGACCATGTGATATTTAGTGGGTTCACCCATGAGCCTGTGGTTAAACTTTCTGAAGCATTGATTGGTATTCTTCCCAACAATCAAAATAAGCTCTTTTTTAGCGATAGTGGTTCAACGGCAGTAGAAATTGGGATTAAAATAGCGCTGCAATACCACTCCAATCGCAATGAAAAACGCAATGTGTTTATTGCATTTGAAAACGGATTTCATGGCGACACCTTTGGAGCAATGAGTGTCTCGGGATTGTCAGTTTATAACGGACCGTTTTCAGATTTCTTTATGGATGTCAAAAGAATCCCAACACCAAATGGCGAAAACCATGACTCTGTTTTAGACAGTTTGCGGAAAATAATCCTTGAAAATGATATTGCCGGTTTTGTTTATGAACCTTTGGTGCAAGGCGCAGCAGCCATGCAAATGCACGATGCAGAAGGTTTGGAAGCCATTTTAAAATGTTGCAAAGAATTTGGAATCCTAACCATCGCCGATGAAGTCATGACCGGATTTGGAAAAACAGGACGATATTTTGCTTCAGAATATATGGAAACCAAACCAGATATAATGTGCTTGAGCAAGGCCTTGACCGCCGGGCTTCTTCCTATGGCGATTACCAGTTGCACCCAAGATATTTACGATGCCTTTTACAGCGACGAGATAGAAAAGGGACTTTTTCACGGGCACACCTATTCGGCGAATCCGCTAGCCTGCACTGCAGCTTTAGCAGGAATTGAGCTCTTAAAATCTGATGCCATTCAAAATGACATAAAGCGAGTTGCAAAAAGTCATCAAGATTTCGGGCAGCGTATTAAAAATCATCCCAAAGTTTCGAGAATACGGCAAACAGGAATTATTTTCGCTTTAGATTTAAATACAGAAACAGAACGCTACGGAAATCTTCGCGATAAACTTTTCAATTACTTTATGGAACACGGTGTGTTTCTTCGGCCACTTGGAAATACCATTTACATTTTAGCGCCGTATGTAATTTCTGATATTGAACTTGACAAGGTTTATGAGGTCATTGAAGGGGTTTTGGAAATTATATAACTTGCGACTTAAAACAGACCTCTCAGGTTTTTGAAACTAAACAGACCTTTCAGGTTTCAAAAACTTGAAAGGTCTAATCATCTAAAAATCTAACCATTTGCAACACCCAATTTATATTACAGCTATTTCTTCGATTTCCCCTATGGGACAATTTTCCAAAGCAATTTGGGAAAGCTACTTGAACGCTTCCCATTGTTTTACTGAAAAAGACGGTGTTTTAGTTGGACAATTTCCGCAGGCATTGAAGGAAGATATCGAAAAACTAAGATTATCCATTCCGAAATACAAATCACTTGACAAGTCCGTTTTATATGCTATTTACGTCGCTCGAAAAGCCGTGAATAATGCTAGTTGGAAATCAACCGACAACTTTGGGATTAACATCGGCTCCTCAAGAGGCGCCACAGAGCTATTTGAAAAATACCACGAAGCTTTCCTTCAAAACAATAAAGCCGAAACTTTAAGCTCGCCAACAACAACCTTAGGTAATATCTCATCTTGGGTAGCACATGATTTGCAAACTAAAGGTCCAGAAATTTCACATTCCATAACCTGCTCTACCGCTTTGCACGCATTACTCAACGGGATTGCTTGGTTAAATGCAGGAATGTGCGAGAAATTTTTGGTTGGCGGAAGTGAAGCACCATTGACACCGTTTACAATTGCACAAATGCAAGCATTAAAGATTTATTTAAGACCAGACTCAAATACATCTCATTTTCCCAATCAAGCCCTTAACCTCAACAAAACGGAAAACAGTATGGTTTTGGGAGAGGCAGCAACGGTCGCTTGTTTAGAAAAAGGAAACCCAAAAAACGCTCTTGCAAAAATAATTGGTATTGGCTATGCCACAGAAATTTTAGAACACAACGCATCTTTATCAACTAATGCCGATTGCTTTCAACGCTCGATGAAAATGGCTTTGGGAAACCTGAAACCTGAAGATATTGACATCATCGTGACCCACACCCCAGGAACCATTAAAGGCGACCAAGCTGAAATCAACGCCATAAAAAAAATATTTTGTAACAAAATTCCTGCATTGACAACTAATAAATGGAAGATAGGTCACAGCTTAGGTGCTTCAGGACTTTTAAGTATTGAAATGGCAATTTTAATGTTAGGTCATCAACAATTTATTCACGTGCCATATTTAAAAACTGAAACCCCGAAACGCATCAAAAACATTATGATCAATGCCGTTGGGTTTGGTGGAAATGCCGTGAGCATCCTACTTTCAAAATAAATAGTGTAAGATATTTTTAAAGGTCTTATATTTCAACAACCAATTTTAATGCTCTCAATACTATGGAATGGTTTTCTGCTCTAAACGGGTTTTCACAATTCTTTTGGGTTATTGCCCTCGTAGGCTCACTGGTTTTCGTTTTTGTTATTATTAGCACTTTCGCGGGAATGGATGGTGCCGACGATTTAGACGTCGATACTGATATTGATAGTGATACCGGCATAGGATTTCAGTTTATAACCTTTAAGAATTTAGTCGGTTTTTTTACCATTTTCGGTTGGACGGGTATTGGCTGCTACAATGCTGGCCTATCAAAACCCATAACGGTAATTACAGCATTTGGTTGCGGCTTACTGATGATGGCAATCATGGCGGCCATGTTTTACGCCATGCATAAATTGACCGATAGTGGCACATTAAATTATAAAAACGCCATTAATTCTATTGGTGAAATCTATTTGCCCGTTGGAGCCAATCGCTCAAAAATGGGAAAAGTGACCGTACAAGTACAAGGCTCCTTTAGAGAACTGGAAGCTTTGTCTGATTCACTTATGGACTTAAAATCTGGCACCATTATTAAGGTCGTTGATGTCACCAAGAACGGCATCCTTATCGTAGAACCTACCAAAAAATCAATTGAACCAATTAAACCCGATACTTATGAATTACCCCCTAGCACAAACCTTTGATTTAGGTTTACCTATCGCCGTCATTGCTGCGATTCTCTTTGTTTTCGTATTTTTTATCATTTTGATAAAACGTTATAAACGTTGCCCTTCAGACCGTATTCTCGTAGTTTATGGTAAAGTGGGCGGTGGCCAATCTGCCAAGTGTATTCATGGTGGCGCAGCTTTTATTTATCCCGTAATTCAAGATTATGAGTTTTTGGATCTAACGCCAATTTCCATTGAAGTCAACCTTGTCAATGCGCTGTCTAAACAGAACATCCGTGTTAACGTGCCCTCTCGTTTTACCATTGGTGTTTCTACAGAGCCTGGCGTGATGCAAAATGCTGCGGAACGACTTTTAGGTCTCGCCATGCAGGACATTCAAGAACTGGCTAAGGAAATTATTTTCGGACAATTACGTTTGGTTGTGGCCTCTATGGATATTGAGGAAATCAATAACGACCGTGATAAATTCCTGACCAATATTTCAAATAGCGTAGAGACCGAACTTAAAAAAGTTGGACTGAAACTCATCAACGTAAACATTACAGATATCGTTGACGAATCTGGTTATATCGAAGCCCTTGGAAAGGAAGCCGCAGCACATGCCATTAACGCCGCTCGTAAATCTGTTGCTGAAAAAACAAGGGATGGAAGTATTGGTGAGGCCAATGCTCGGCAAGATGAACGTAGCCAAGTTGCTGCTGCCAATGCCCAAGCTGTTGAAGGGGAGAATACAGCGAAAATTTCGGTAGCAAATTCAGATTCATTGAGACGCCAGCGTGAAGCGGAAGCAGAACGTGTCGCTATTGCTTCAGAAAAGGTTCAGAGTGCCAAAGCCCTACAAGAATCTTATGCTGCAGAGCAAGAAGCAGAAACGGCAAGGGCAGAACGAGAACGCTCTTCTCAGATGGCCGACATTATTGTTCCTGCGGAAATTGATAAACGTAAGGTGGAAATTGATGCCGAAGCCGAAGCTGAGCGTATTAGAAGAAAAGCTAAAGGGGAGGCAGATGCTATTTTGTTCAAAGCACAAGCCGAAGCACAAGGTCAATTTGAAGTTCTGACCAAGCAAGCTGCCGGATTACAGGAAATCGTAAAAGCCGCTGGCAATAATAGTAAGGATGCGGTGCTTTTATTAATTGCCGACAAGTTACCAGAATTGGTAAGATTACAGGCCGAAGCCATCAAGAACATCAAAATTGACAAAGTCACCGTTTGGGAAAACGGAGGTAGTGGCGAAAATGGAAAATCCTCAACTGCAAATTTCCTTTCCGGGATGTACAAGTCAGTGCCACCACTTCAGGATATGTTTAATATGGCAGGAATGGATTTACCCGAATACTTAAAGGGTAAAGACAAATCTTCTGAACATCAACAAGAACTTCCGAAGAAAAAGGAGTCTAAATAATTTAAAAATAAAAATCCGCTTTATGGCGGATTTTTTTATGACCTATATTTAACTGTATTTTTAACAGAGTCTATATCTTTAAATAGACGAAATATCTCAATACTTATATTCTTTGTATGATGAGCTGCTTTTTGTTCAACAATTGTGAAGAGCAAAGTTTAAAGAGAATTGAAGATATTTTGAAATCCACGAATAAAATAATAACGGCAGTGCCTCTCAACGACTATAGTTTTCAGGTCAATTGTTCCAGCTATTTCTATTAGGCGAGTTCTATAAAGTTTCCAATATGGTTTTCAATACAACCTGCGCCGCATAGGTTCTATTATTTGCCTGTTGCAACACTATAGAATTTTCACCATCCAACACTGCATCTTCCACGACCACATTTCGCCGTACAGGCAGGCAATGCATAAATTTAGCGTTTCCTAATTTTTTTTGTGTCATCATCCAATTTTGATCTTGGCTTAAAATTTGGCCGTAGTCATTATAACTACTCCAGTTCTTGACATAGACAAAATCGGCATCTATTAAAGCGGTTTCTTGGTGATGACTGATGGCTGTATCTTTGGTGACCTCAGGATTCAGTTCATAACCTTCAGGATGGGTAATCGTTAAATCAACATCAATGAGCTGCATCATTTCTACAAACGAATTGGCGACCGCTTGGGGTAACGCCTTGGGATGCGGCGCCCAAGACAATACAACTTTGGGTCTTGACTTTTCTGCCAATTCTGAAATGGTAATTGCATCAGCCAAAGCTTGTAATGGATGAGCCGTAGCACTTTCCATATTCACTATTGGCACACTAGCATATCTTAAAAAACTATTTAGCACCAATTCGGACTCGTCTTTTTTCTTATCGGTTAAACTAGGAAATGCCCGCACGGCAATTATATCGGCATATTGGGAAATCACTTGCGCTGCTTCTTTGACGTGTTCTGAGGTATTAGCATTCATCTTCGTTCCATCTTCAAACTCCAATTGCCAAGCGTCATTAACATTTAAAACCATGACGTCCATACCTAAATTCCTTGCAGCTTTTTCGGTACTTAAACGTGTTCTTAAACTCGCATTAAAAAACAGCATGACCAACGTTTTATTTTTACCCAATTGCGCATATTCAAACGGATTAATCTTCAAAAGAATCGCTTCTTTTATAGAGTTTTGTAGGTTTAAAATGTCTTTTATTTTGGTGTAGTTTTTCATTCCCCTAAATCCCCTAAGGGGACTTTTAATTTTAGTAAATAATCACAGAAGTTTCTTTTAACTTACTCTTGTCTTCTAAATAAAAATGTAATCAAATCTCAAAGGTTTTTATACTCCAAGTAATTTCAATTCAATAACCAACGCCTCAAAAAACATATCGATATGGATTTTCTGAATGGTCAACGGTGGTAAAATCCGAATCAAATTTGGGTTTTTTGCGCTTCCCGTAAATATATGATGCTCGTAAATTAATTTTTTTCGTAATTCTGAAACCGGGAAATCAAATTCCAACCCCAGCATCAATCCGCGGCCTTTAGTGGCTTTTAAGCTTGCTAAACCCTCAGCTTTTTGAATGAAATAGTCAGACATTAATTTAGCATTTTCCATCAAATGCTCTTCTTCCAAAACTTCTAATACAGATAAAGATGCGGCACAAGCCAAGTGATTTCCACCAAACGTGGTGCCTAAAAGTCCGAAACTGGATTTAATAGACGGATGAATTAAAATACCACCCACAGGAAACCCATTGCCCATGCCTTTAGCTATTGAAATGATATCTGGGGTTAACCCGTGTTTTTGAAATGCAAAAAAATCACCCGTTCTTCCAAAACCTGATTGTACCTCATCGGCAATAAAACAAGTGTTATAAGTTTTACACAACGTTTCTAATCCTTGATAGAACTCTGAAGTACTCTGGTCGAGACCACCAACACCTTGAATACATTCTACAATAACCGCGCAGGTTTGGTTCTGTTTTAAAATAGTTTCGACGGAAGTTAAATCGCCCAATTCTACAAAATCCACCTCTTGTTGTGCATTTAATGGTGCAATGATTTTTGGATTATCGGTAGCCGCAACCGCAGCGGAGGTCCTTCCGTGAAACGAATTTTTAAAGGCTAATATTTTCTTTTTTTCGTTATGAAAGGAGGCTAATTTTAGTGCGTTTTCATTGGCTTCAGCTCCCGAACTACACAAAAACAACTGGTAATCTTTACAGCCTGAAATTGATTCAATCCTATCTGCTAAATGTTCCTGTAACGGATTCTGAATCGCATTACTGTAAAAGCCCAACTGCTCTACCTGACTGCAAATTGCCGACACGTATTTTGGATGTGAATGCCCAATGGAAATTACGGCATGACCGCCGTATAAATCTAAAAACTCTGTGCCGTTTTCATCATAGACGTAGACATCTTTCGCCCTTACGGGTGTAATGTCAAATAACGGATATACATTGAATAAGCTCATATTGTGGCCCCTTTTTATCTCCCTAAGGGAAGAAACGATTGCGATGTGCGAATTTTAATTTTACTTTTTTTTTCAATTAAGCGTTTTGACGTTGAATCCTACCTGTATTCTGCGCCCATTCTGTCCATGACCCATCATAGACGGATTTTTCGTTGTCCAAAACCAATTCAAAAGCTAGCAAGACAATACAAGCAGTAATACCTGAACCACAAGTAAAAATTAGTGGTCTATCCTCAATTTGAATTTTACTGAACAACGATTTCAATTCACTTTTAGCTTTAAATTTTCCGTTTTTCAATACAGCCTCGAAAGGCATGTTTATGGAATTTTTAATGTGTCCACTTTGTAATCCCTTTCTTGGTTCTGGTGTAATTCCGTTAAAACGAACGGCAGGTCTTGCGTCAATCAATAACGACTCTTGTTTAATTACATTTTCACTTATAAATTTAAATGTCTTAACTGATTTTGGGTTGAAGGATGCGCAAAAGTTTCCAGTATCAAATTCCTTTTTTACTTTTATTTCAGTCTTAAATCCTTGATTAACCCAATTTGGTAAACCACCATCCAAAACTGCAACTTTTATATGCCCGAAGGTTTTAAACATCCACCACGCTCTCGGACTAAAATAAACGCCAAGATTATCATAAATTACAATCTTACTATTTTTATTGATGCCTAACTTTCGGCATTCGTCCTCAAATTGCTCTGCGCTTGGCAACATATTTGGAAGGTTTGTTGCTGTTTCACTAAACTTACCTTTTATGTCAAAACTGCGCGAATTAATAATTTGAATCTCGTCAAATTCTGCTACCAACCCAGTTGCCGTCTTTATTTGACTCGCATCTAGTAAAATCAAATCAGAGTCGTTTATATGGCTATTTAGCCATTCAGCGTTGACTAATGATTCTTTCACATTATATAAAGTTCAGTAAAATGACTAAATATCATATCTGCTCCTTCTTAATATTACTAATTTTATTATAAGATGCCACCATACCTTGAATCAGAGAGGAACTTAAACCCTTGTGCTCCATTTCATTCAAACCCTCAATAGTACAGCCTTTTGGAGTGGTCACTCTATCAATTTCTTCCTCGGGATGATTGCCGTTCACGATTAATAAATTTGCTGCACCCTCACTAGTAAACATGGCCAGTTCCTGTGCTTCTTTGGCGTCAAATCCCAATTGAATGGCGGCTTGGGTTGTAGCACGAATCAAACGCATCCAAAAGGCAATACCACTAGCGCAAACTACGGTAGCGGCCTGCATTTGTGATTCGGGAATTACGAGACTATGACCTAATCGATTAAATATAGCTTCAGCTATCTTGATACGTTTAGCACCTTGCGGGTTACTACAAAGACAGGTCATTGATTTTCCAACGGCAATTGCCGTATTTGGCATGGCTCTGATGATAAATTTATCTTCGCCAACCAAAGCTTCAATTTTTGAGATACCAAAACCCGTAACGGTTGAAATTAATACATGCTTTTCAGTAAGATTTAGAGCTACTGCTTTCAAAACTGATTCAAAATGCGCAGGCTGAACTGCAAAAATTAAAATATCCGATTGTTTAACAGCCTGAATGTTATCAACTGTTAACGTCACATTTTTATAGCCTTCCAAATCTGAAATCGACTCCAAGTTACGCTTCGTTAAGTATAAGGTTGTAATGGCGTTATTGGTAATCAACCCCTTTGCTATAGATTTACCCAAATTTCCTGTACCGATAATTGCTATTTTCATCTTTGGTGACCGTTTTTCTACGGGTATTTTTTTATTTAACTTTCTTAATCCAAAAAACTTAATCTACTAAAGACCTTTCTGGTTTTTGAAACCTGAAAGATCTAAGGCGTGAGGACTTCTTCTCACTAAAAATAATTAGCTTTTAACCTCAACCCTTCCTTCTCATCAAGTCCAAACATCAAATTCATATTTTGAACGGCCTGACCTGATGCTCCTTTTAGCAAATTATCAATAATGCTTGTGACCAATAATTTTCCTTTATGTTGGTGCAAATGTATAATGCAGTTGTTGGTATTTACCACTTGCTTTAAATGAATTTCATCTTCGGAAACCACCGTGAATGGTGCATTTTTGTAATAAGCTTGATACCCTTTTCTTGCCTCATCTAAAGTTCCATCATATTCGGTATAGGCTGTGGAGAAAATACCTCTTGAAAAATTACCGCGATTTGGCATAAAATTAATGTCTTTTTGAAATGACGATTGCAACTGTTTTACCGACTGATAAATTTCACCTAAATGTTGATGGGTAAAAGGTTTATAATGTGAAAAATTATTGTCTCGCCAGGTGAAATGAGTTGTCTCCGATAATGCCGTGCCCGCTCCAGTAGCGCCTGTGACCGCATTGACATGAACTTCACTTTTTAAAATTCCTAAATCAGCCAAAGGTAATAACGCCAATTGGATTGCCGTGGCAAAGCAGCCTGGATTTGCTATGCAACGGGCGTTTTCTATCACTATTTTTTGCAGTTCGGGCAATCCATAAACGAAGCTGCGGTTTTGAAAACGTTTATCGGCTTCCAATCTGAAATCATTGCTTAAATCTATAATTCGTGTTCTGGCCGAAAGCTGATATTTCGATAAAAATACTTTTGAGTTACCATGACCCAAACATAAAAATAGAACATCAACTTCAGGATTAATTTTATCGGTAAATATTGCATCGGTTGCACCTACTAAATCTTGATGCACATTACTTATTTTATTTCCCGCATTTGAAGTACTAAACACAAAATCAAGTGTTGCTTCCTCGTGATTGAGCAATAACCGAATCAATTCACCCGCCGTGTAACCCGCGCCTCCTATAATGCCAACGTCAATCATGCTTCTTGATTTACTTGATGATAGATTTTATTTTGATTCGCAAATATTTTAATAAATCCTTTAGCCTCATCTGCGGTCCAACCGCTATTGACTTCGCCATAACTCCCGAATTTAGCATTCATTAAATCATGGTCAGATTTAATACCATCCAAAGAGAAATGATAAGGTTTTAGCGTAACGGTAACTTCCCCCGAAACTTGCATTTGGCTACTTTGTAAAAATGTTTCAATATTTCGCATCACAGGGTCTAGATATTGACCTTCGTGTAGATGCATACCGTAGAAACTGGATAAATAGTCTTTGTGTTGTAATTGCCATTTGGTCAAAGTGTGTTTTTCCAACAAATGATGCGCCTTTATGATAATTAACGCAGCTGAAGCTTCAAAACCAACACGCCCTTTAATACCTACAATGGTATCGCCCACATGAATGTCTCGACCAATGGCGTAGCTTGATGCTAAAGTATTCAAGATTTCAATATTGTGTTCTGGCGTATTTTCTTTTCCGTTTATGGCTATGATTTCGCCCTTGTGAAAACGAAGCGTCACTTTTTCAGAACCAGACTTTTCTAGTTGTGAAGGATACGCGCTTTCTGGTAACGGTTTTTCTGAAGTCAATGTTTCCTCGCCTCCAACACTTGTTCCCCAAAGGCCTTTATTGATGCTATATTTCGCCTTTTCCCAAGAAATGTCAATCCCGTTAGATTTAAGATAGTCGATTTCTTCTTGTCGGGATAATTTACCGTCCCTAATTGGGGTGATAATTTGGATGTCTGGCGCCAAAGTTTGAAAAATCATATCAAAGCGCACCTGATCATTTCCGGCACCAGTACTGCCGTGTGCGATGTATTTCGCACCAATGCTTTTGGCATATTCAATTATTTCAATGGCTTGAATAATTCTTTCGGCACTCACCGATAACGGATAAGTATTGTTTTTGAGTACGTTTCCAAAGATTAAATACTTAATCACTTTTTGGTAATAAGAATGTACCGCCGCTATATTTTTATATGTGGAAACGCCCATTTTGTAGGCGTTATTCTCAATCCGTTTAATTTCTTCGGAAGAAAAACCTCCCGTATTAACGCTTATGGCATCTACTTCATAACCTGCCTTACTCAAACTAACCGCGCAATATGACGTGTCCAAACCACCACTATAAGCCAAAACTAATTTACCCTTAGACCTATTTGTCTGCATGTTTTCCGAAGACATACCACTATCTGAATGTTTTACGTTACTCATTTTTTTGTTGCTTTAAAAATAAGGACTGCTTGATATTTTTCAATCGCGTCCATGTTTTTTTATTGTAAGTATGTTCTTGTTGTCCAGGTGCCTTCTGGGCCAACGGATCGTAAAGCATGCCCGTACACAAGCACATTTTTTGTTCGGTGCGTTGTAATACATCGTAGTTTTTACAAGTTTGGCAACCGTTCCAAAATGACTGGTCATCGGTCAATTCTGAAAATGTCACTGGTTTATAACCCAAATCACTGTTCATTTTCATAACCGCCAAACCTGTGGTAATACTAAAGACTTTGGCTTCAGGAAACTTGTTCCTGGAATGGTCGAATATTTTCTGCTTTATTTGTTTTGCCAATCCTATGTTTCTAAAATCGGGGTGTACAATTAATCCAGAATTGGCAACAAACTTGCCGTGCCCCCAAGCTTCAATATAGCAAAACCCAGCAAAGGTATCGCCCGCTAAAGCAATGACCGCATTACCGTTTTCCATTTTAGTTATCACATATTCTGGCTTGCGCTTGGCAATCCCTGTACCTCGAACTTGTGCTGCAGCTTCGATGGTTTCGCAAATTATTTGTGCGTAAATGGTATGTGATTTATTGGCGATAACAATTTCCATTGTTAGTAATTTTTAGACTATTGGTATTATTTCTATGATGATAGAAGGCTCGTTTTTCTTGAGAAATTCAACAATGATTATCCACAGCTACGCCTAAAGCGACAGGGCATAAAAATGGTTTCGAAAAAACGAAATGCCGATAAATTTAATTTTGATTTGTTTGAGATAGTATTCACGTTGGAAAAATAAAAATAGGTTATATAAATGCGATTTGATCGAGCATTAGTAACTACGCTCGCGAAGTGACAAGCGTTTGGGGCTGAACTCCCTATTTTTATTTTTGATAATTAACATACTGTAAATCTATAAATTAATTTTGAGGAATGTTAAACAATCCTTTTAAAACTATTGTAAATTATCATAACCACAATAGATGTGGATTAAAAAACGTTATTCGATAAATTTATTTACACCAAAAACTGAAACAAATCGGGTTTGTTATTTAAATAGTCCCCAAAAAAGTTACGCAGTTTCATTTTGGTGATTAAAGGTTCTAAATCTTTGGCATCCTTTAGTTCTACACCAACCACAGCGGCACCGTTTTCACGATTGGTCTTTTTGGTATATTCAAAATGTGTAATATCATCGTTTGGCCCTAAAATATCTACAACAAATTCACGTAGAGCCCCTGCCCTCTGGGGAAATTTGATAATAAAATAATGTTTTAAATTGGCGTAAATCAATGCACGCTCCTTGATTTCCGCAGTTCTGGTAATATCACTATTTCCGCCACTCACAATACAAACAACATTCTTACCTTTTATTTCTTCCGAATAGTTTTTTAATGCCGCTATGCTCATTGCGCCTGCTGGTTCTACAACAATGGCATGTTTATTATACAAATCTAAAATAGTTTGGCAGATATGCCCTTCGTCAACGGTAATAACATCGTAAAGATTCGCTTTTACGATTTCAAAATTTAAATCGCCCACACGTTTAACCGCGGCACCATCAACGAAATTTTCAATCTCTCGCAACTCGGTATTTTTATTGTTCTTTATGGACGTTGACATGGATGGCGCACCCTTTGGCTCCACACCGATTATTTTGGTCTGTGGCGATAATTCCTTAAAAACTGCTGACAATCCAGCTGATAATCCGCCGCCGCCGATGGGTACAAACACATAATGAATAGGGTGCTGAATTGCTTGGTCAATGATTTCGAGACCAACGGTGGCCTGACCTTCAATAACCTTCTCATCGTTAAACGGATTGATAAACGTGCGGCTCATTTGCTCACATTGTAACATTGCGGCGTGATACGCATCGTCATAGGTATCGCCTTCTAAGACTACCTCAATATAATCTTCACCGAAAAACTTGACTTGTTCTATCTTTTGATTGGGCGTTGGTGCCGGCATAAAAATCGTGCCTTTAATTTTCAACAGTTTACATGACAAAGCTACGCCTTGAGCGTGGTTACCTGCGCTGGCACAAACGATACCGTTTTCAATTTCTGAAGCAGACAGTGAAGACATCTTATTATAAGCACCCCTAATTTTATAAGACCGTACTTGCTGTAAATCCTCTCTTTTAAAGAGGATATTACTGTTATACAATCTAGAATACTGCATATTGGCCATTAGTGGTGTGACTGATGCAATCCCTTCAAGTTTTCTGGCAGCGGCTTCAACAGCTTCTAATGTGGGATGGTATATGGTTGTAAGATTTTGCAAATTGGTTGATAAATTGTTAGAAATTTATAAAAGGTTTCGATTATGCTCAAACTGGCGGGCATCACGCTAAAACCGAAGCCTTTGATGTGTAGTCATTATGTTCAATCACTTTCATCGCCGTCATGGCACCGCGCAAGCGTTTACCAACTGCTTCAATAGGATGGTTTCTTATGGCATCATTTACTTTAATAAGTTCTAAATTATCGATGGCGTTAGTTTTTGAAAATGACTTGCCTATGAGTGAGGTATCAACAGATTTCATAAAATCAGACAATAACGGTTTACAAGCATGGTCGAATAAATAACAACCATATTCCGCAGTATCAGAAATCACGCGATTCATCTCGAATAATTTTTTTCTAGCAATGGTATTTGCAATCAATGGTAACTCGTGAAGCGATTCGTAATACGCCGAATCTTCAATAATTCCCGCACTTACCATCGTCTCAAAAGCTAATTCTACGCCCGATTTCACAAAAGCGACCAATAAAACACCATGGTCAAAATACTCCTGTTCGGAAATTGAACTTGGCGTCAATCCTGTTTTTTCAAAAGCTGTTTCGCCTGTTGCAGCGCGCCATTTTAATAAGTTAGTATCGTCATTTGCCCAATCTTCCATCATGGTTTTTGAAAAATGACCCGAAATAATATCGTCCATATGCTTTTGAAATAATGGTCGCATAATATCCTTTAATTCTTCGGAAAGCTCAAAGGCTTTTACTTTTGCCGGGTTTGATAAACGGTCCATCATATTGGTGATACCGCCATGTTTTAAAGCTTCGGTAATTGTTTCCCAACCGTATTGAATCAATTTGGCTGCGTAACCAGCTTCAATCCCATCCTCGACCATTTTGTCAAAAGATAGAATAGCACCAGTTTGCAATAAACCACAAAGTATGGTTTGCTCGCCCATTAAATCACTTTTTACCTCTGCGATAAAAGACGACTCCAGCACGCCAGCCTTATGCCCGCCAGTTGCCGCAGCATAAGCTTTTGCTTGAGACCAGCCTTTTTGTTCTGGGTCGTTTTCAGGATGCACTGCGATTAAGGTAGGGACGCCAAAACCGCGTTTATATTCTTCACGAACTTCAGTACCCGGACATTTAGGGGCAACCATGATTACCGTCAAATCCTCGCGAATCTTTGTGCCTTCTTCGACAATATTAAAGCCATGTGAGTAACTCAGTGTTGCTCCTTTTTTCATTAGTGGCATCACCGTTTTTACAACGTTGGAATGCTGTTTATCTGGAGTAAGATTCAAAATCAAATCTGCCGATGGAATCAACTCCTCGTAAGTACCAACTTTAAAATCGTTTGAAGTGGCATTTTTATATGAATCGCGCTGTTCATCAATTGCTGCTTGTCGCAATGCGTAAGAAATATCCAACCCGGAATCCCGCATATTCAATCCTTGGTTCAAACCTTGCGCACCACAGCCCACAATGACTATTTTTTTTCCTTTGAGTGCGTTCACGCCATCTTCAAATTCGGAGGCCTCCATAAAACGGCACTTTCCTAATTGCTCTAATTGTTCTCGTAAGGGTAATGTGTTAAAATAATTTGACATCTGTTAGTGTATATCGTCCTTTCTGGACTATTAAAATGATTTGTTTTTCTATTTATAAGTAACCCCACTGGGTATTCTGTTTTCTGATTATACCGTGTATTTTCTAATCTCTAATTTCTCATTTCTCATCCTTATTTCTCAATCCTGTAACTCCTTTAATATCGTTGATATTTTCATCTGGTCCTTAGTTACGGCAACACGTCCCGAACGGGTAAATTGCATGATGCCAAACGCACTTAATTCCCGATAGATTAAATCAATTTCTTCTTTACGACCGGATTTTTCAATAACGAAAAAATCTCTGTTTACAGTAACAATCCTTGCGTTACTATCCTTTATGATATTTTGGATTTGACGTTCGTCAAACAACAAACCCGACCTCATCTTAAAAATACAGGATTCTTGATAAATGATTTCATCCTCGGTATGGTAATAGGCTTTAATGACCTCCACCTGCTTCTCAATCTGACCGATAATTTTTTTCATTTGTTCTAATGAAAGATTAACCACTATAGTCCATTTCGATACGTGTTCAATTTCTGAAACAGACGAATTTATGCTTTCTATATTAATATGTCGCCGTTGAAAAATGGCCGAAATACGGTTTAATAATCCTATATTATTTTCGGTATATATAGAAACGGTGTATTGGTTCAAATTTTGCATTATTTTATGTTATGTTGAGAAGAAGAAGAAAAGCCATAGAATATAAAAATTAGGCTTGTTTCTAACTTAGTTCAAAATCTCGATTAAACCGACTTTTTTTTCACTCTTTATACTTTGTTCTATTCTCTATTCTCTATTCAAGCCTCATATCCGAAACACTTGCTCCGGTGGGAATCATTGGAAATACGTTGCCTTCCTTTTCGACCCTAACTTCCAGAAAATACGGCCCATCAAAAGCAATCATGTCTTCAACAGCTTTCTTTAAGTCTTTTCTTTCGGTAACTTTTTGGGCTTCGATATGATAGCCTTTGGCAATAGCCACAAAATCTGGATTTACCATTTCGGTGGAAGCGTAACGTTTGTCAAAAAACAATTGTTGCCATTGGCGCACCATTCCGAGAAATTCGTTGTTTAAGACAACGATTTTTACAGGAACTTTCTGTTGAAAAATCGTCCCTAATTCTTGTATGGTCATTTGATAACCTCCGTCGCCAATAATTGCTACGACTTCTCTATCTGGTGCAGCCATTTTTGCACCTATGGCAGCTGGTAAGGCAAATCCCATCGTGCCCAATCCGCCCGAAGTAATATTACTTTTGGAGACATTGAAATCGGCGTAACGACAGGCAATCATTTGGTGCTGGCCAACATCACTCACTATTGCAGCTTCGCCTTTGGTCTGTATATTGATTTCTTTCAACACTTCGCCCATGGTTAAGCCCTCTTTTGTAGGATGCAAGTCACCTTTTATTACTTTCTCGTATTCTATTTTGTATAAATCCTTGAATTTTTGGTGCCATTCGGGATGTGATTTTTCATCTAACATTGGAAGAATCGCTTTTAAACTCGCTTTCGCATCGCCTAAAACAGCAACATCGGTTTTGACATTTTTATCCACTTCGGCCGGGTCAATTTCAAAATGAACAATCTTAGCCTGTTTGGCATAGGTTTCCAAATTTCCGGTAACACGGTCGTCAAAGCGCATCCCAATGGCAATAAGCACATCACAATCATTAGTTAGAACATTTGGTCCGTAATTGCCGTGCATACCTACCATTCCTACGTTTAGCGGATGTGAGGTTGGAATTGCCGAAACGCCCATTATGGTCCATGCCGCTGGGATTCCTGATTTCTCGACCACTGCCTTAAACTCGGCTTCAGCTCCACCAAGAATAACACCTTGACCCCAAACAATCAATGGTTTTTTAGCATTATTAATGAGCTTTGCAGCCGCTTTCAAGTCTGCTTCATCGGTTTTAGGGATGGGTTTATAACTTCTTATTCCCGTACATTTTTCATATTTAAAATCAAATTCTTCAAATTGTGCATCTTTGGTAATATCGATGAGAACCGGGCCTGGCCTTCCGCTTTTAGCGATGTAAAATGCCTTAGCAAAAATTTCAGGAATTTCTGAGGCCTTCGTGATCTGGTGGTTCCATTTTGTAACCGGAGTTGAAATACCAATGATATCTGTTTCTTGAAACGCATCGCTTCCTAATAAATGAGAACCAACCTGACCTGTAATACAAACCATTGGCGTGGAGTCAATTTGTGCATCTGCAATACCTGTAATCAAATTAGTCGCTCCTGGGCCAGAAGTTGCAATGGCCACTCCTACTTTGCCTGAAATTCGTGCATACCCTTGTGCAGCATGCGTGGCACCTTGTTCGTGTCTGGTCAACACGTGATGGATTTTATCTTGATATTTATACAACTCATCATAAACGGGCATAATCGCACCTCCAGGATAGCCATACAGAATATCGACGCCCTCGGCGAGAAGGCATTTTATTACGGCTTCACTTCCTGAAATTGGCCTGCTTAAGCCTTCAGAAGATGAAACTGTTGTTGGATTACTTTTGTTTTTATCTTCGTCAAACTTAGGTTCGACCTTTACTATCTTGGTTCTAGCTTGCATATTCAATTTTTTTCTAAAATCTCTTCACTTCATTTTCTAATTACTCATCATTAATCGCTTATATCTTTTCAAAATTCGTCTGTCACACAGCCCTTACTTGCCGACGAAACTGTTTTTGCGTATTTGTAAAGCACTCCTCGATTAAATTTTAAATCTGGTGCTTTCCAGTTTTGTCTTCTTTGCGTTAATTCTTCTTCGGAAACTTCTACAGAAATAGAATTTTTTTCAGCATCAATGGTTATAATATCTCCATCTTCAATTAATGCAAGATTACCACCTTCTTGGGCTTCTGGCGTAATGTGACCCACTACGAAACCGTGCGTGCCACCTGAAAAGCGTCCGTCAGTAATGAGGGCAACATCTTTACCTAAACCAGCTCCCATAATAGCAGCGGTTGGCTTCAACATTTCTGGCATTCCGGGACCACCTTTTGGGCCTTCATAACGAATAACAACGACGTCACCTTTTACTACTTTTCCGTCGCGAATACCATCATTTGCAGCATATTCACCTTCAAAAACCTTGGCCTTTCCTTTAAATTTTAAACCCTCTTTACCAGTGATTTTTGCAACGCTACCTTCCGTAGCCAAATTACCGTAGAGCATTCTTAAATGTCCCGATATTTTTATAGGGTTTTCAATAGGTTTTATAACGTCTTGACCTTCCTTTAAATCTTCAACATCCAATAAATTTTCAGCAATGGTTTTTCCGGTGACAGTCAAACAATCGCCATGAATGAGTCCTTTTTTGAGCAAATATTTAAGCACGGCTGGGATTCCTCCAACAGCATGAACATCTTCCATAAGGTATTTTCCGCTTGGTTTCAAATCTGCCAAAAACGGAGTGCTATCGCTAATATCTTGAAAATCTTTAAGAGTAAAATCGATTTGTGCTGCTCTGGCAATAGCCAAAAAGTGCAGAACTGCGTTGGTTGAGCCCCCTAAAATCGTAATTAATCGGATGGCGTTTTCCAATGATTTTCGAGTTATGATATCTGAAGGCTTAATATCTTTTTCTAATAATAATCTCAACGCTTCTCCTGCCTTAACAGACTCGGTTTTTTTGGCATCACTCAAAGCAGGGTTTGAGGAATTAAAAGGCAAGGTCATCCCTAAAGCTTCAATTGCCGATGCCATGGTATTTGCGGTGTACATACCGCCACAGGCACCTGCGCCAGGGCAGGCTTTTTCAACTATATTTTGATATTCGGTTTCGTCCATTGTACCCGCGACCTTACTTCCCCAAGCTTCAAATGCCGAAACGATATCTAGTTTTTGACCGTTGTGGCAACCTGAATCTATCGTGCCACCGTAAACCAAAATTGATGGGCGATTTAATCGAATCATCGCCATCAAAGCGCCGGGCATATTTTTATCGCAACCCACAACGGTAATAAGCCCATCGTAGCTCATGGCCTGTACTACAGTCTCCATAGAATCGGCAATAATATCTCGCGATGGAAGTGAATAACGCATGCCTGGTGTTCCCATGGAAATACCATCACTCACCCCAATTGTATTAAAAATTAAGCCAACGATATCTTCGTTCTTGGTCCCTTCCTTGACCAATTTGGCCAAATCATTTAAGTGCATATTACAGGGATTTCCCTCATAACCGGTACTTGCAATTCCAACCATAGGTTTATAGAAATCTTCCTTAGTCAAACCAATGGCATGGAGCATGGCTTGAGCAGCAGGTTGGGTGGGATCTTGTGTTACGGTTTTACTGAATTTATTAAGTTGGCTCATGCTTGTTTTTAAGCGGTTTTATTATATTTTAAACTAAAGTACTTGTTTCATATACTACATATTAGTAGCAATGGAATGTTGCGCTAAATCCAAGGCGTAACAAGAATGCTTATAATTTTGATTATCAGTAACTTAGATATTTTTTAATATGATGTTCAATTAGCTGTGATTTTGGAAAAAGAGTAATTATTTTTCTAATGATACCTAAAACCAAACAGGAATCACAATTCAGAAAAAATATTATTTTCTTAGAAATTGCAGATACGCAGAATTCGATTTAACACTTTATGGCGCTGGAAGTTCAAGTATAATTGTTGAATTTTCAATAGTCTGAAATTTAAGATTTACGAAACCATAAGTTTCGTTGAAAAGAAATTTTGAAGTCGTCCTATCTCAATCACTAACGCTGTTGGAACGAATTTCGATACTTACTAAATTGATTTTGGCAACCATCAAAAATTACAGATTTTATCTTTTTGAAGGTATGGTTTAAAGCTATATTTTGAAACTCACGATAACTTGAGTCTAACTGCCATTCTTAATTTTCTAAATCACCATACTTTTATTAAAACATAGCCGATAACTATAATATTTTCCTATTTTAATTTCTTGGCGGATGCAACCGAAAAGACTACAAAACAAAGTGATGAAAAAATATCTACATCCTATTAAAATATTGAATTATTTCGAACATTTTTAATCTAATCTAAAAATAGCTTTTTTTCACTATTGAAGATTTTTTATAAATGCACTGGATTGCAAAAGCTCCACAAAATATAAAAAGTGAGTGAAAAATGACATTTTGCAGCCAATTGAAAAAGGTTTACGCCACTGCCATTAGAAAGAATATAATTGAAGTTGATTTTACTACTTACAAATTTTGGGGAATGAATTATGTAGTTAAATCCTAGGCAAATCACCTTCTTCCTTTTGCGGCAAATTAGAAACACCCATCAAGTATTTATCAACATGATAAGCCGCTTCGCGACCTTCGCTAATGGCCCAAACAATCAATGATTGCCCTCGCCGCATATCACCAGCGGTAAAGATGCCTTTTACGTTGGTAGCGTAGTCTTTGGTGGTGGCTTTGATATTAGTTCGAAAATCCATGTCGAGCCCAAATTGCTCGGCCAAGGTTTTTTCGGCACCTGTAAAACCAAGTGCTAAAAGTACCATATCACAATCCCAAAGTTTTTCGGTGTTGGGTAATTCCTTGAGCTCTGGACGTTCACCTTCACGAAAAATCCACTCCACATCAACGGTCTTCAAACCAGTAAGATTTCCATTTTTATCGCCCATAAATTCCTTGGTGCTCACACTGAAAAAACGCTCCACACCTTCTTTGTGAGATGAAGTTGTTTTTAAGCGCATCGGCCAATAAGGCCAAGGTTGATGTGCTGGTCGCCCTTCGGAAGGCTTACTTAATATCTCAAAATTATTGACCGAGGCAGCACCATGGCGATTACTCGTACCAATACAATCTGAGCCTGTATCGCCGCCACCAATAACGATAACCTTTTTATCTTTTGCTGAAATGACCTTATCGAAATCAATCAACCCATCTACTTGCTGATTGTTCAATTTTAGAAAATCCATCGCCTGATGTACGCCTTTTAAGTGATTGCCTTTTATAGGAATGTTACGTTTTACAGTAGCACCTCCACAAAGCACCACCGCTTCAAAATCTGCTTTTATAGTTTCTACGCTAACGCTTTTACCCACCTCGGCGTTTGTTTTAAACGTGATTCCTTCGGCTTTTAAAATATCTAAACGCCGGTCAATGACCTTTTTTTCCATTTTAAAATCGGGTATGCCATAACGTAATAATCCACCAATTTTGGCATCACGCTCAAATACGGTGACATGATGCCCCGCACGATTCAATTGTTGTGCTGCAGCAAGCCCCGCGGGACCAGACCCTATAACGGCTACTTTTTTACCGGTTCTTGTTTTTGGTGGATTGGCGGTTACCCAGCCTTCTTCAAACGCTCGTTCGGCAATGTTTTTTTCAATATTCTCAATAGAAACCGGGTCTTCATTGATGCCTAAAACACAGGCTTCCTCACATGGAGCAGGGCAAAGTCGTCCTGTAAATTCAGGAAAATTATTGGTGGCATGCAAGATTTGTGCGGCTTCTTTCCATCGGCCCTTATAAACCTTATCGTTAAATTCGGGGATGAGATTACCCAAGGGACAACCACTGTGACAAAACGGAATTCCGCAATCCATACAACGTGCACCTTGATCTTTTAGTTTTTCTTCTTCTAGCGGAATTGTAAACTCCTTATAATTCTTAACCCGCTTTTTAACCGAAATGTAAGGTTCATCTGTTCGTTTATGTTCTAAAAATCCTGTTACTTTTCCCATGTTGATATATCTCGTTCCTTTAAAACCTTTTTGTTTTGAAAGATTTTATACGTTCACTTTCTTTTCTTCTTCTAATCTAATCAATGCTTTTCTATATTCTTCTGGTAAAACTTTGACGAATTTTGGTAGTTCTTTTTGCCAATTTTCTAGCAATCGCTGAGCCAAGGGACTTAATGTTGCATTGTAGTGATTTTCAACTAATAATTTTAATTCAGCAATATCTTCTTTGATGGTAACTGGGTCTAAGTTTAAACCTTCGAGGTTGCATTGTTTTTCAAAAGTACCTTTAGGATTGTAAACATAAGCCACACCTCCACTCATTCCAGCTCCAAAATTACGGCCTACATCACCGAGAATCACAGCACGTCCTCCCGTCATATATTCGCAACCATGGTCACCAATACCTTCAACGACGGCATGTGCGCCAGAATTTCTCACACAAAAGCGTTCGCCCGCTTTTCCATTAATGTAAGCTTCGCCAGAAGTTGCGCCGTATAAAGCGACGTTCCCGATGATAACGTTTTCTTCAGGTACAATCGTTGCTTCTTCTGGTACTTGAACTATGAGTTTGGCTCCAGATAAGCCTTTTCCGAAGTAATCATTAGAATTTCCGTTGATAGATAAGGTCAATCCTTTTGTAGCAAAGGCTCCAAAACTTTGTCCTGCCGACCCCGTGAAATTAATTTTCAAGGTGTTTTCCGGGAGACCTTGTGCGCCGTAAATCTTAGAAATCTCGTTACTCAAAATCGCTCCGAAGGCACGGTCTCGATTTGTGATTTTTGATTCTAAAACCGTTTTTTCCTTACGGAATAAAGCCGGATGCGCTTGGCGAATTATCTTAAAGTCCAACGCCTTCTCTAAATCATGATCTTGCATATCAGTATTGTAAAGAACAGTTCCCTTAGGAACTGGCACTTGATGTAAAATCGGCGATAAGTCTAAACCTAGAGCTTTATAATGTTTAATGGTTTTATTTCGGTTTAATTTATGAACCTGACCTACCATTTGATCAACGGTTCTAAAACCCAATTGCGCCATAATCTCTCGTAATTCCTGTGCGATAAAGTACATAAAATTGACCACGTGTTCTGGCTTGCCCTCAAACTTTTTACGCAACTCTGGGTTTTGGGTAGCTATCCCTACTGGGCAGGTGTTTAAATGACACACTCGCATCATAATACAACCTGAAGCTACCAATGGTGCGGTTGCAAAGCCGAATTCTTCAGCACCCAAAAGACATGCAATTGCGACGTCACGACCGGTTTTCATTTGCCCGTCACATTCAAGGACGACGCGATTTCTAAGGTCGTTCATCACAAGTGTTTGTTGTGCTTCGGCAAGACCAAGTTCCCAAGGTAGACCAGCATGTTTCAAGGATGTTAATGGTGAAGCACCTGTACCGCCATCGTGGCCTGAAATTAAAATAACATCGCCTTTGGCCTTCGCAACACCTGCAGCGACCGTACCAACACCTATTTCAGAAACTAATTTTACGTTTATCCTAGCTTCTCGGTTGGCTGATTTTAAATCATAAATTAATTGTGATAGATCTTCAATAGAATAAATATCATGATGCGGTGGTGGTGAAATCAAACCGACGTAAGGTGTGGAGTTTCTCGTTTTGGCTATATCAGGATTTACTTTTGGGCCTGGTAATTGTCCGCCTTCGCCTGGTTTTGCACCCTGTGCCATTTTAATCTGAATCTCAGAAGCGTTGGTCAAATAATTTGAGGTTACACCAAAACGTCCTGATGCTACTTGTTTGATGGCTGAATTTTTCCAATCGCCATTAGCATGCTTGTAAAAACGCTCTTCATCCTCGCCGCCTTCGCCCGAGTTACTTTTTCCACCAATACGGTTCATGGCAACTGCCAAATTTTCGTGCGCTTCTTTAGAAATAGACCCGTAAGACATCGCTCCGGTTTTAAAACGCTTAACGATTTTAGTCCACGGCTCGACTTCTTCCAAGGGTATTGGGTCATAATTTGTAAACTCAAATAAGCCGCGAATGGTCATTAACTGCTTGGTTTGCTCATTGACCAACTCTGAATATTCCTTATAGGTTTTGTGTTTATTTCCACGTACGGCTTCCTGTAATTTTGCTACCGTCAACGGATTAAACGCATGTTTCTCGCCATGACGTCTCCATTTGTATTGACCGCCGAAATCCAAGTCTAAATCAGCAATAATATGCTCGGTTTTATAGGCTCTTCTATGGCGTTTTAATATTTCCTTTTCTATTTCACGCAATCCTATACCCTCTAATCTCGTGACCGTATGTGGAAAATAGTCATTGACGGTTTTTGAATTTAACCCGACACATTCAAACAATTGTGAGCCACGATAAGAGTTCAAAGTTGATATGCCAATCTTATTCATAACCTTGAGGATGCCCATACCAATGGCCTTGTTATAATTCTTGATGGCAGTTAGGTAGTCTAACCCTTCAATCTCGTTATCATTTACTTGGCTGTAAACAATTTCGTTAACGATATATGGATTTATAGCACTCGCACCATAACCAAAAAGTAAGGCAAAGTGATGGACTTCGCGAGGTTCGGCAGATTCTATAATAAGACTAACTTTTGCCCGCTTTCCTATTTTGTATAATTCATGGTTTACATATGAACAGGCTAAAAGTGCAGGAATCGGCGCCATAGTTTCATTGACACCTCTATCACTTAAAATGATAATGTTACCACCGTTATCAATTGCCTCAGAGGCCTGTTTTACAAGATTGAGCAATGCAGATTCCAGTTCGTTGAGACCTTTATCCACTTCATATAAAATAGGAATTGTGGTCACCACAAAATTGGGGTTACTGGTGTAGTTTTTAATTTTATCCAAATCGTGTTTTGAAATCACAGGATTTTGAATTTTTAACTTTCGGCATTGGTCTTCGTTAATTTGAAAAATATTGGTGTCCTCGCCTAAAGTTAAACTGATATCCGTGATTAGTTTTTCACGAATACCATCGAGTGGCGGATTGGTGACCTGCGCAAACAACTGCTTAAAATAATTGTAAATAAGCTGTGGTTTTTCTGAAAGTACCGCAATCGGAACATCATTACCCATGGACCCAATTGGTTCTTTAGCCAATTGCGCCATAGGTTTTATAAGCACATTTAAATCTTCTTGGGTATATCCAAACACAATCTCACGTTTGGCCAAATCATCCTCTTCATGTTCAATTGGCCCCTCCTTCGCAGGAATATTGGCAAGGTGTACAAGGTTTTTATCTAACCATTTCTTATAAGGATACTTAGTTACAATATCGGCCTTAACTTCTTCATCATCGATGATTCGACCTTGGTTCATATCTACCAAAAACATTTTTCCTGGCTCCAAGCGTCCGTGACGTTCAATATTTTTTGGCTCGATGTCGATAACGCCAATTTCCGAAGACATAATAACGTATCCATCTTTTGTAACCGAATAACGAGAAGGTCTTAATCCATTTCTATCGAGAACGGCTCCAATATAATTTCCATCGGTAAAAGGAATGGATGCTGGGCCATCCCAAGGTTCCATAAGGCAGGAATTATATTCGTAGAAAGCACGTTTTGCTTCGGACATATCTGTATTGCGTTCCCAAGCTTCTGGTACGAGCATCATCATGACTTCTGGCAACGACCGGCCGGTCATTAATAATAATTCAACCACCATATCCATAGACGCGGAATCTGATTTCCCGGGTAATACAACTGGAAATATACTTTTGATATCCTCGCCAAACCAATCGCTTTCCATCAATTCTTGACGTGACAATACTCGAGAGACATTTCCTCGAAGTGTATTTATTTCACCGTTATGGCACATATAACGAAAGGGTTGCGCCAAATCCCAAGTAGGAAATGTATTTGTCGAAAAACGCTGATGCACCAAGGCCAATCGTGTAACTAAAGTAGGGTCTTGCAAATCGGTGTAGTAGAGTTTGATGTCTTCAGGAATGAGAAGCCCTTTAAAAATTATAGTCTTTGTGGAAAGACTCGGCAGATAGAAATAACTGCTCTCAGACAATTTAGAATTTATAACATGGTGCTCAGTTTGCTTTCTGGCGGTAAATAATTTTAGATTGAACTCAAAATCGCCTTGATTTTTATCAGATTTACCGATGAAGACCTGCTTAATAAAAGGTTCTGTTTCCGCAGCTATTTTTCCAATAACTTTAGAGTCTACAGGTACATTTCGCCAACCCAAGATCTCTAAACCTTGAGCTTTCATATTATTTTCGAACTGGTCAATACAATAACTACGTTGGTTTTCTCGCTTCGGTAAAAACACATTACTTACCGCATATTGACCCGCATCTGGAAGATTAAAATCACAGTTCTTAAGAAAAAAATCATGGGGAATGTCAATGAGAATACCAGCACCATCTCCCGTTTTGCCATCTGAACTTACCGCACCGCGATGCTCTAATTTCTCAAGAATCTCAAGCGCTTTGTGAATGATCGTATTTGAGGTGTTTCCTTTTAAACTGCATATAAATCCAGCACCACAATTATCGTGTTCAAATTCTGGATAGTAAAGCCCTTGTTGTTTTAGCATAATCAAATCATTTTTAGTTCAAATTGAACCAGATAAGTTTCCTAAGATAATGGGTTATTATTGATTATAGAAAAACTATAACCACTTTTCAATAATTCGCGTTTTAATTCTTTAGTATTAAGATATCAATAATTTAAGATAATAATAATTAAAAAATCAACAATCAAAATAATCATAAAAATGAATAAATCTATTTTGCATTTAATTTATAGTATTTAATAAAACTCAAAATTAAATTCACCTAAAAATGATTTTTATTGACAATACCTCAAATTTAATGTTAATAAAATGCTAATTTAAGTTCGTTAATTTCTCGATTCCGAAATGGAATGGGGTAAAAAATATCGATGTCATAAAAATGAATTTTCAAGTTCATTTTTTTTAAGGGTCAGTTCATTTTTTATATAGATTTGGATTTAATCAACTTAACTAATCCATTCATTATGAAATTAAAAACTACCCTCGTTGCATTATTAATTGCTTCGCTAGCCTTCTCACAAGAAACAGAAGAAGTTGTCGAAACATCAGAAAAAAAATCATTTAATTTTAGTGGCAGCATAGATGCCTACTATCGTACAAATTTTACCGCACCAAATGATGAAGATGCAATTGCACCAGGATCATCATTTGCTAATTTACCTGGTTTTGCTTTAGGTATGGCTAATCTTATTGCTTCTTACGAAGGAGAAAAGGTTGGATTTGTTGCTGATTTGGTTTTTGGTCCAAGAGGTACTGATGCGATATTTGCCTCACCAATGTATTCTGATACAGGAAATATTGTCAACCAACTTTATGCTTATTACAATGTAAGTGAATCTGTAAAACTTACTCTTGGTAATTTTAATACTTTTTTAGGGTATGAAGTAATTTCACCTGTTGCTAATTTCAACTACAGCACTTCATACTTATTTTCTTACGGACCTTTTAGTCATACGGGTTTTAAAGCCGACATCACATTATCAGAAGATTTAAGTCTAATGTTGGGTGTATTTAATGACACTGATTTGACAGAGTTTAATCCTACAGGTGACTATGCCGCTGGCGCTCAGTTAGGCTATAAAGGCCAATTTTTAAATGTATTATACGATCCCTCATTTTTCGAGATTGATTTTACTGGAGGTTTTGATTTATCTGAAGAATTCTACCTTGGAATTAATGCAGCTTACTTAAGCATTGAAGACGATGGACCCGGATTTCTTGGAGGCGCACTTTACCCACAATATACACTAAGCGAAACTTTTACGCTAGGGTTAAGAACTGAATATTTCGTTGAGGATGGTGCCTTTGGTGCTATTGGTGCTTTTGATAGTACGACAGAAACCGATGTTGAGGATGCTAGCGTTTTTGCAGCAACTTTAACAGGAAGTTTTACAATAGACAATTTGATGATAAAGCCAGAAATAAGATTTGATAGTGCTTCTGACGACGCGTTTATTGATACCGACTTAATGCCTTCTAAAAGTTTAGGATCCTTTGTTGTGGCTGCTATTTATTCATTCTAAAAAACCTTTCAAACTAAACTCATATAATTATGACAACTTTCAATTTTATTAATTTTATTGCAACCCAAGACACTGCCGTCGAAACCGCTCAAACGGTTGAAGAAGCAGTATCAGCTATCAATGCTGACATGGGAATGCTGTGGATGCTATTATCGGGTATTTTGGTATTCTTCATGCAAGCTGGTTTTACGCTTGTTGAAACTGGTATGACGCGCTCAAAGAATGCCGCGAATATTGCCATGAAAAACCTGCTTGATATTTGTGTGGGCTCTTTGACCTATTGGTTTGTGGGTTACTCCTTAATGTATGGAGACACCACAAACGGATGGTTTTTTTGGAGCGGAATCATGCAAGGTGAGGGCGCAGACTTATTCTTCCAAACCATGTTTGCTGCAACCGCTGCGACCATCGTATCTGGAGCTATTGCTGGACGAACAAAATACTCAACTTATGTGGTTTTCTCTATTGTGATGACCGCTTTAATTTACCCAATCGCGGGTGGGTGGCAATGGCAAGGTTCAGGATGGCTTACCGAACTTGGCTTTATCGATTTTGCAGGCTCCTCAATAGTTCACTCTGTTGGTGGATGGGCAGCTTTGGTAGCTGCTTACATGGTAGGCCCAAGAATTGGAAAATACATTGACGGCAAATGCTTTCCTATCCCAGGTCACAATCAAATACTAGCCACATTAGGGGTATTTATACTCTGGTTTGGCTGGTTTGGTTTCAACGGCGGCTCTCAATTGGCTTGGGGTGGTGCCGATGCCATCGGAGCATCAAATGTTGTAGTAAATACCAACCTAGCTGCAGCGGCCGGTGCACTTGGCGCTCTAATAACCACTTGGTTTTGGTACGGCAAACCAAACTTACCACAAACCTTGAACGGTGCCTTAGCGGGACTTGTTAGCATTACTGCAGGTTGCGGCAACATGACCAATACTGGTGCCATCGTTGCAGGGCTAATTGGCGGTATTATTGTGGTATTCTCGATTGAATTTATCGAGAAAAAACTTAAAATCGATGATGCTATTGGTGCTGCTTCCGTTCATGGTGTTGCAGGTGCTTGGGGAACTTTGGTCATCGGACTTTGGGGTGTTGATGGTGAAACTGGAATTGGCCTATTTAATGGAGGTGGATTTACTCAATTGGGGGCGCAAAGCGCTGGTGTCTTAGCGTACGCTGTTTGGGCTATCGTACTCTCTTTCATTGTATTTAAGTTATTAAAAGTCACTATGGGACTTCGTGTTTCCAAAGAAGAAGAAGAAATTGGTTTAGATATATCAGAGCATGGAGAAATAGCCTATCCTGGCAAACGGGATCGAGGTTAAAATTCTTGAAAATCTTATTGTATTTAATTATTGTTTATATTAATAGCTGAGAATAGCCTCTAGCATTTTGCTAGAGGCTATTTGCTTTGTAATATCTCATCTTCTTTATCAAAAGTTCTTAGTTCTACCAATAATTAGAAATTGATAGATTTATAACAAAATATTTAAATCACTTTATATTTTTAAATTTATATGTAACTTCGTCGACATATTTTAGAGGAAAAATTTGTTCTGATTGCAACCTCTTCCAATTTTGGGTCATCTCTAAATGAGATTTCCAGTTGAGTTGGGAATAAAATGCTAAAGCAGAGCCTCTCACGAAATTGGCTAAAAAACTAATTTCGGCCTCTGCAAATAGAGGTAGCAAAGGATTCTCTTCAGCACAATTTTTCCGCAATTGTATTAATTTTAAAAAACTTTTATGTCGTATTTATTTACTTCGGAAAGTGTTTCCGAAGGTCACCCAGACAAAGTTGCTGACCAGATTAGCGACGCTTTAATTGATAATTTTTTGGCTTTTGATAGCGAATCGAAAGTAGCTTGCGAAACCTTAGTCACTACTGGCCAGGTTATTTTGGCGGGCGAGGTAAAATCTAAAACGTATTTGGACGTTCAAAAAATAGCCAGAGATACCATTAATAAAATTGGTTACACCAAGAGCGCCTATATGTTTGACGGTAATTCTTGTGGTGTACTCTCTGCAATCCACGAGCAATCTGAAGACATTAACCGTGGTGTTGACCGCGCCAGCAAAGAAGAGCAAGGTGCGGGAGATCAAGGTATGATGTTTGGTTATGCCACTAAAGAAACCGACAACTATATGCCTTTGGCTTTAGATTTATCGCACAGAATCTTAAAAGAACTTGCCGATTTGAGACGTGAGAGCAAAGACATCTCTTATTTACGTCCCGATTCAAAAAGTCAAGTTACTATTGAGTATAGTGATGACAACGTGCCACAACGCATCGATGCGATTGTTGTTTCTACCCAGCACGACAATTTTGATGAGGATGATGCGATGTTGGCTAAGATCCGTAAAGATATTATTGATATTTTGATTCCGCGCGTGGTCTCTAAATTGCCCGAACACCTTCAAGAGTTATTTGATGAAAATATCACCTATCACATCAACCCAACTGGGAAATTTGTGATTGGTGGCCCGCACGGCGATACCGGTTTAACCGGACGAAAAATTATCGTGGATACCTACGGTGGAAAAGGCGCTCATGGTGGTGGTGCATTTTCAGGAAAAGACCCGAGCAAAGTTGATAGAAGTGCTGCTTACGCCACGAGACACATTGCAAAAAACATGGTCGCGGCAGGTATTTGTGACGAAATATTGGTACAGGTAAGTTATGCTATTGGCGTTGTTGAGCCAACTTCGATTTACGTTGACACCTATGGGACCTGCCCATTTAATTTAACCGATGGCGAAATAGCACAGAAAATTCGCGGCTTATTTGATATGAGACCTGCCGCTATAGAAGAACGATTAAAGTTACGCCAGCCGATGTATAGTGAAACCGCTGCTTACGGGCACATGGGTCGGCACTCAGAAACCGTTAGTAAAACCTTTGAACAGCTCAATGGAAAGACAGTCACTTTAGATGTGGAGCTGTTTACTTGGGAGAAATTGGATTATGTGGAAAAGGTAAAAGCGGCTTTTGATTTGTAGAGTCCCTTATTATATGAGTATAACAAAAAATCCCCACCAAATGGCGGGGATTTTTTGTATTAATTTTATAGTATTAAATCCTTTATCGCCGGTTTCCCATTCGCTGACTGCGAAACTCTTTCATCTTCTCGACTATTGTTACTTGATAAGCCGATTTTGTAATTTCCTTACCCTTGTTTGGAGCTTCAATTTCTATCTTTTCTGCCGGATTGAGCACAATTTTAGTACATAACATGACCGTATCTCCAGCACTAACTTCTAAAATTAATCCAGGCAATCCCCAATATTCTGAAGGACCGTGGCTCACAGGAACTTGTGGACTGTACCACGCTTCAATTTCGGTCATGGCGACATCTGATTTTGGCGTTTCGGTTGTAGTTGTGGTAGAGTCTGTAGGTTGATTATTTCTTAACCTACCCCAATCAAAAGAATACCAACCCAAATCGTTAGTTGGTACGCTTGCTGTAGCTTTAAAACAGGTATAATTACCTATGTTTTTAGTTTCTGTTCCCATAGTCCATTTAATGGGTTGAAGACTATCTTTTACCAAAAACCGCTTTCCGTAAAACTCTTGGTCTTGCACTTGCATATTGGTCTTTACGTTTTTGTACTGGTCACCAGCTGCAAAATTCTTGCCCCAAGAGTCTGTTGCACCAGACATTGCATCTAGTTTATCATCTTCGGTAAACATGGACTCGGCCCTATTGAAGGTAAGGGTATAGGTTTTTTCAAGACGATTTTTCAAACGTTCCTTGACTTGTTTTTTTTGCTCTTCGCTCATTCTTGCGCCCCAAGAACCAAGGTCTAAAGAAGATTTAGAGATATAATAAGCTTTGCCTTGAAAACCCTTTGGGTCTTGTTTTTTATCTGAATTGAAAACGAATATCATTAAAAACCACAATCCAATAAAACCAATGTTATGCAAAGCTATCTTCATAATCAATCTTTTAAAATTTAACGTTCAACTAAATTAATGAAATGTTAAACTAGATTGAGATAATTGTTTTTAAATTAACATAATGCACTGTCGCTCTGAGTTTAAAAAATAAAACGCAGTGATAATTACAATGTGTATATCAATCGAAACGTTACAAATCGGGGTTGAATAAATGTTTCTGAACTAAATACCGAAACGCCATTAGCACCGTTGCTAACTTGAGAGTCAATATCCAATAAGTTACTCGCACGCACTTGATACTCTAATCTAGCATCCCGGTCTTTTCTGTAGGACAATGACGCATTCCACGTTTGGAAGGATTGGGATTGCCCATTACCACTATCTTGATTGGTGTAAGCATAATCAGTTTTAAAGGTCAATGATTCCCAGATATAAGCATCAAATTCTATGCTAGGCGAATTTGTTTTAAAAGTTGTAGAGTTTGTACCTTGATTGTTCTCTGAAACCGTATAAGCATATTTCAAACTCACGTTAGGTGCTTTTCTAAAATTTGTACGTAACTCTGGTGTATAGCTCTGCACAAAGCGTTCGTTGATGGAGCGTTCTCCTTGTATAAACTGATTGTTTTTACTGTAATTAAAATTGGCCCTTATCGCAGCCCTAAATTTGCCAAAAGTTCTTTGGAAACGACCAAAGGCGGTCAAGCTCTCATCGGCGAAATTGGAATTAAAAAACGAACTGGTCCTAATCACGTTGTCAAAATTGGTCAAATTTCGAATCTGGTCAATATTCTTACTGTAATTGATAACCGCAAAAATATTGGTGTAGTTAAACATATTAAAGCTGAAATAACTCAAATTCACATTATGGGACAATGCATTTTGAAGTTCTGGGTTTCCAAACTGAATGTTGTTAAAGTTATTAAGCACTAAACCTTCCGCCAAACTTGTAACATCAGTAAACGAATTTCGCATGTTATATCTAAAGGTTAAATTTTCACTCTTTTTAAGTTGGATACGGGTTTCGAAATCGGGAAGAATTCTGAAAAAATTATCCTCGAAGGTCTCGCCGAACTGAGTGTTTTTGTTTCCGTAGGCATGAACGGAAAAACCTGGTGTAATGGTAAATTTTCCAGTTTTCAATCTGTAATGCGCACCCAGATAAATATCGCTAAAATTATACTCTGTGTCGTTACTGCTCAAGCCTTCATTGATTGTTGGTGTAGGGTTAAAAAACGAACCGTCATCTAAAAACTGAAAGATATTAGAATTAAATTCTTGCCGACTCAAAATGGTGCCCAACGTGAAATTAATGTTGCTCACTTTATTAAGAATATTGTAATAATCTAACTTGGCATCGAGCTGATTGGATTTTATTCGGCGTTCTTGATTGACATTATAATTCATTTGATTTTGATCCAAACCGAGCGCTCCTGCCGTTCTATCAAAAGCATCGGCATCTGGACCATCACCATTGATATTGGGATCATTTTCTAAAATGGCATTATAAAACGGGTCTTCGTCCTTAATAAGATGTTGCGCCTCAAATGCAAAAATATTAGTTTCGTTTAGGGTGTAATAGTAGTTGATGTTTTGATTAATGCTGAATGGTTTAACCGTGTCCTCTTGATCGGTATTTCCCACTACAGAAGACACTAAGTTTTGCCGTTCTGCATCATCTGAAACACGGCCCAGAATATCATAATCGAGTTGGTTATTACTATTGGGTTTAAAGGAAGCGCTCAATTTGGCCAAACCTTGATTGGTGGCTTCGTTTCCTATCTCGACGGTTTCCTCATCAGGAATACCCAATTCAGGATTGGTATATTCTATAAAACTCTCTTGCCTCGTTCGTAAACGGCTACTATTATAAATTAAGAATCCGCTAAGGTCTAATGTCTTTTTTGGTGCATAGCTAAAATTGGCAGCCGCCAATTTGGTCACTACCTGTTGTGCGTTGGCAATATTTGTGAGTCCGTTTAAACCGTTATCTCCAAGATCAATATTGGTACCGCTACTTTGGCTTGGACGCCTAAATCCTCCGCCGAAATTTCTAATATCTCTATTGTTCAAGGCCACTTCGCCGATATTGTTAAGGTCGCCAATAAGGTTGACACTATATTTTGGGTTATAATAAAACAGCTTAGGCTGCACGAGATACAAATCGTCGGTATCTGCAATGCCCGAACCTGCCGTTACATCACCAAACCAGAAATTCTTTTTGCCCTCCTTGAGTTTAATGTTTATAGCAATATTATCTTGGTTATTAGTTACACCTCCCAATTGCCCAACTTCGGAATAGTTTTTCAATACTTGAACTTTATCTACTGCATTTGAAGGAATATTTTTAGTAGCTAATTTAGAGTCCCCATCAAAGAAATCCTTACCGTCCACCATCAGTTTTGTGACTACTTTGCCTTCAATTTCAATTTGTCCGTCGGCATTGATTTCAACACCGGGTAATTTTTTAAGCACGTCCTCCAGTTTCCTTTCAGTGCCGTCTTTAAAGGAATCGGCGTTATAAACAAGGGTATCGCCGCTTATGGTTACGGGCATTTCGTACGTCAACTCTACCGCGGCAAGTGCGTTATCACTTTGAAGGGTAAAATCTTTATCGATATTATCTTCTTTGGTGGTTAAGGATTCCGAAGACGTTTTCATGCCAATGTAACTCACCTGTACAGTAAAAGTCGCATTTTTATCGAGGTCCAATTTAAATTGCCCTTGCTCATTGGTAATGGCATAAGATGCCATCGCCTTTGTTTCAGAATTTATGGCGATAACGTTGGCCAGTTCCAGAGGTTCACCGATGCTGTCTTTAACCACTCCTTTTAAGGTTACTTGAGCGAATGAAAAACTTGAAATAAGTATAAAAAGTGAGGCTATTATGATTTTTTTCATTTGATTTTTAAATGTTTGATGCAGCTGGCATTGGTTAGATAAGATTTGCTGAACAATGATTTGTAGCGTTTCAAATCATTGTTCAAAAATTGGCATTATTACTTTTAAACTTTTTATTAAAATTTTGCCCCAACTATTAGTCTGGTTAAACTGGGCTATTGCTATCTTCGACCCCTGCCTCCGTACATTTCGCGCATTTCGGCAATTTTTTCTTTCATAATGGTATTGTATTCCTCCCGGGAAACTAAATCCCCTTTTTTGGGCTTATCGATGCTTTCCTTATCCTTTGGATTCATTACAATTTTGGTACACAGCATTACGGTTTTATCTGCATTGACTTCTAAAATTAAACCTGGTAAACCGTGATACTCGCCGGGACCGTTGCTTACTGGTATTTGAGGCGTGTACCAAGCGGTAACAATAATAAATTCTGGTACTTCTACCTCATCAAGAGGATTTGATGTTTTTGTTGTATCTGCTGTTTTTTCTGACTTCTTTTCTTCTTCCTTCTTATCATCATCTCTATCTCTTCGACGCATTTTAGTAAAATCCATCTCATCTACCTTTTTTGTAGTCGTCGCCATAAAACAGACATATTGACCGATCTGTTTAGTTTCGCTTCCTAGTTTCCATTCTAAATTTGGCAAGGAATCTTTAACTAAAAATTGCTTTCCGAAGAACTCTTGTTCTTGTAAAATCAAACTTTCCTTGATATTCTTATACTGAGGTCCACCTGTAAAACTACTCATCATGCCACCCCATCTACTTCCGCCTGAACCTGGAGCATCCAGTTTTTCTTCTTCTTTATAAGTAGATTCGCTTCTATTAAAATTAAGAACATAGGTTTTTTCAAGCATGCTCTTCATGCGTTCGGCAATCATTTTCTTTTGTTGTTCGCTCATATCGCCTCTCCCCCAGCTATCCATATCAACCGTAGTTTTTGTTTGATAAATGGCTTGGCCTTGAAAATCTTGAGCCGTAACTATGTTGCTGAAAAATAGGATTAAGGCAACTAATTTGAATGTATTGGATATCATAAGACTAACTTTAAATTAAACTATAAATTTAGCTGTTTAAAGCAAGTTAGACTCAATACACCACCTTTAGTTATGTCCAGAAAAGTTAAATTGTTCTTAAAGATTAATTACCAAAAGAGATAATCTTGACGTCTCCTCTTCGGCTTCTGGCTTTTAAATCTTTCATCTGCTCGTCAGATTTTTTCTTTAAGATGGCATCATATTCTTGTTGCGAAACCTCCTTACCGCGTTTTGGCTCTTTGATATCCACTTCTTTTTCGGGATTTAAAACAAGTTTACTACAGATTAAGGTAAGTTCGCCATCATTTATTTCAAGAATAAGTCCTGGCAAACCCTGAAATTCATCTGGGCCATTGCTTAAAGGAATTTGCGGAGTGTACCAAGCGGTGGTTGTTTTCGTTTTTTCGATGTCTTCAATGTCTCCCTCGGCGGAAATAGTTTCAATCTCGTGTGTTTCAGTAAATTCAGCCTTAAAACAGGTATAGTTGCCAATATTTTTAGTCTCATTGATTAACTCCCACTCAATGGGCTTGATACTATCTTTTATGAGAAAAGCTTTTCCAAATATCTCATTGGCGTTGGTATATCGCTGCTCCTTTATGTTTTTATAAAGTACATCCGAACCGTTTGAAAGTGTAATGGTCATACCGTTAGATGCCGGAGCCGGCGCTGCCAATTGTTCCTCTTGTTTATAAAGGGATTCTTCCCTGTTGAAATTAAGAAAATAGGTTTTTTGGGATTGTTTTCTTATCTGCTCATAAAGCTGTTTTTTCATCGCGGCATTTTTATCATCATCTGCAATATTAAAATCTACTTTTCGGTGGGATTTATAAGTGGCTATGCCAGAAAACTCTTGTGCATTCAATTTAGATACGAATGCGATTGTTATAAATATGATTAGTTTTGATACGTGGTTCATGGTCTCTATTTTTTGTTGTTATAATAAGTGATAGCTGCTTTTCTAATCCGTTTCACCGTTTTTAAAAATTGCTTTCTGTCGTTGGTGCTTCCTTTGGCTTTGTAGCTTACCGATTTTGAGACACCTTCTGTTACGGCACTGTCATTGCAAATGATTTCAAAAGAGATGTTTTCATTTTGGCTGGGGATATCAATAGCTTCTTCAATATCTTTCATTGTAAACGTGTTTTCTAAATCTTCTGCGGAATCAACTTTTACTGAAATTTTCATTCCAGAAATCCTCACTTCAGATTCGGAAACAGTTCCAGTTCCGTTTAAACTTGCAATTTGGGCTCCACCCATGGTTGCTATTAATAGTCCTAAAATTGTAAATACATTTTTCATGTGTTTTGTTTTTAAATGTTCACAGCAAACTTAATTCGCTTTGTCCAATATTTTAGTTAACCAACGTTAACGAGTGTTAACCAATACCCTGTATAACAATCATAAGGAGTACTTTTGAAATATGAACACTACGCTTTACAAAAAAATGCTCTATTTCATCATTGTGACCATTGCGCTCACCTTGATGGTTCAGCTCTATTGGAATTATAAAAACTATCAAAAAAATCTTCAGAGTTTTCAGAATGACGTTCAAATTAGTTTAGACAATGCGCTTGAGGTTTATTATGCGAATTTGACCGAAAAAAACCACATGACCTTTATAGATTTAGACGCCAAGGACAATAGCGTCGAAGATATTGGAGCTTTACTCGATAAAATGGAAATGGATTCGGTTTATCAAAATTTTCAAGACCGCTATTCTCGCCCAATTGATTCCATGACCCAGATTATTGATACCGAAAACGGGGAACAGGCCTTGACCTTTTCTAAGGGCTCAGGAAAAATTACCAATCTCAAAATAGTACGCGGTAAAAAAGCAGCCGATAGCGTTAAACTGCTCAAAAACATTACCTCCATTTATATTTCAATTCAAGATGATTCCCTAAAACTCAAAGAGCTTTCCCCTTTGATTAAAGCAGAACTAGAACGCAAGCAACTAGACATTCCCTTTGCATTAAAGTATTATGGAAAGGACAGTATCAATACCGAATTGAACAAAAAAATCATTAAAAGTGATTTTTTTAAAACAGAAGCAAAGTCAAAATTTTTAAAATCTGAAGAAACCCTTCGTATCTATTACCCTAATGCTACAGCCATAGTACTTCGACAAGGTTTTACGGGAATTCTCATTTCGGGCCTGCTTTTTGTGGGAACCGCAGCTTGCCTTATTTATCTTTTAAAGGTCATAAAAAACCAACGCCAACTATCAGAACTAAAAAACGACCTCATCAGCAATATTACCCACGAATTTAAAACACCAATAGCAACCATTGGTGTTGCCTTAGAAAGTATTAAAAACTTTGAAGGTATTGACGACAAGACAAGAACCAATCGCTATTTGGATATGAGTACAGAACAATTATCCAAACTCAACATCATGGTCGAAAAACTTTTGGAAACCGCAACTCTGGATGGTGAGTTTTTAGAACTTAATAAACAGCGGGAGAATATTACAGAAGTGATAAAAACCATTTCAAAGCAAACCATAAATCAAAATCCTAAAAAAACGATTACCTATGATATTGATGAGAACTGTTTTGCAGTAGTAGATATCTTTCACTTTGAAAATACCATTAATAATCTTTTGGACAATGCCTTCAAATACGGCGGAACTAAAATCGCCCTGAAATTAACTAACAAAAAAAACCACCTGGAACTATCCGTTTCAGATAACGGGAATACACTCAACAAAAACAACAGGACCCAAATCTTTGAAAAGTTCTATCGCGTACCCAAAGGCAATACCCACGATGTAAAAGGTTTTGGTATTGGATTATATTATGCCAAAAATATCATTGAAAAACACGACGGAAACATCAAACTAGAACTCAAACCAAATCACACTAATTTTATAATCACACTCCCAAATGACTAAAACAATTACGATACTTTTGGCCGAAGACGAACCAGCCTTAGGGCAGATTATAAAAGAAAGTCTAGAGACCCGAAACTTCAAGGTTCTACTTTGTAGAGACGGTGAAAAAGCCTTTGAAACCTACCAATCACTTCATCCTGAACTTTTAGTTTTGGACGTAATGATGCCCAAGAAAGATGGTTTTACCTTGGCGAAAGAGATACGCATGATTGATGATAGTATCCCCATTATTTTCTTGACCGCTAAATCACAGACCCAAGATGTGGTGGAGGGTTTTAGTATTGGCGGCAACGATTATCTAAAAAAACCCTTTAGTATGGAAGAGTTGATTGTGCGCATTAACAATCTTCTCAATCGGAAAGCCACGCAACAATCTTCAGAAATTTTACAGATTGGGAAATTCCGATTTGATTTTCCAAAACAACAACTTCATTTGGCTGAAACCTCTCAGCAATTGACACATCGAGAATCGCATTTACTGTTTCATTTGGTAAAGAATAAAAATCAAGTTTTAGATCGCACTTTAATTCTGAATAAACTTTGGGGCAATGATGATTTTTTCTCTGCCAGAAGCATGGATGTTTTCATCACAAAACTTCGAAAAAAACTGAAACAAGATGAAGATGTGCAGATTATTAATGTGAGAGGGTTTGGGTATAAGTTGGTGGCTCCCTAGCCCCGCCGAAAGGCGAGGAAATGAAATCGAATTTGAAGTCGAAATCGAAAATAGCTTGCCCGCTCTAGCTTTTACGAAAGAGGGAAGATTAAGATGCAATTAAAATTTAAGTTGAAATTGAAGATGTACGCCCTCCGCAGTTGACTTCTTCGACAAAATAGGCATGAAGGCTTAGTTGCTGAGGAGAAAAGATGGAGAAATTAAGTCCGTGCCAATTGAAACAATACATACTTGCTTCGAAAAGAACTACAATTTCGAAAGTGCTTAGTGCATTCTTTTTTGGATTGGTTTTTGTAAATTGCTTATATGAAATTATGGAAATCATGGAAACACTAACAAGAAAAAAAGAACTTATAGATTGGTTACAAACGGTTGAGGACAGAGAAGTCCTTTTGAAAATCCATGCTATAAAGGCTCATACTGAATTTGAATTTGACAAGGCTTTCGATGAAGGCCTGACTACCGAAGAATTTCGAGCTGAAATGAAAAAACGTATTCGTGCTTTTGATAAAGAAACATGATTAAATTTGAAAAACATGTCATATTCTATCTTGAAGAACTAATCAACACCCTTTTTAAAAGCCACTACTTTAGTTCTATTTCAGCTGCGGAAAATTACCTCGATAAAATATTAGACTTTATCCATTCTGAAATAAATGCTTTCCCTGCAAAAAGTGCTCCAATAGAACTAGGATATTTAGGAAAATTATACATTTTTTATAAACCAAATAACAATACCACCTGGTTTATTTTCTTTTTTAAAGAAAAGGGGAAATATGTGATTTCAGGGATTATAAACAATCATATTGAAGAATCAAAATGGTTAAATCAATGATAAATTTTGATGGGGTTTTTAGGCTAATTCTTATGCTCACCTCTACTTTTTTTTACGGTCAAAACAGCATTAAGACCATTCCAATTGATTCTCTGGTAATCAAAGCCGATCAGATTGCAGGTATCGATAATTTTGGAACGATTTATTTTACTGTAGGTGCTCAATTGATAAAGCGCCAGAAAGACAAGGTTGATCTGCCGTACAGCAATGTTCAATTAGGTTTTCCTACAACCGTAAACACCTTCAACCCTTTAAAAATTAATATGTTCTATCAAGATTTTAATACGGTTATAATCCTTGATAATCGCCTAGCTGAAATTTTTAAGGTGGACTTCAACACCAAACAA
Source organism: uncultured Flavobacteriaceae bacterium (assembly GCA_963803715.1). Lineage (GTDB taxonomy): Bacteria > Bacteroidota > Bacteroidia > Flavobacteriales > Flavobacteriaceae > Psychroserpens. The sequence goes on along the minus strand of CAWDOF010000005.1, from coordinate 209,879 downwards.
CCCTATAAAAACGTCTCTCATGTTTCCACGGGTTTTGATAATACCCTTTGGATCTTTAACCAGGATCTTCAGCGACTGGAACTTTACGATTATAAAACCGATAACATGAGAGCCACCACAATACCTGTTCAATCTAATGTTTTAGACCTTAAAAGTGATTACAATTACTGTTGGATGCTTACCGAAAAGTTTTTATATCAATACACCTATATTGGCAGCCTAATTACTAAAATAAAAAACAACGGCTACACAAAACTAGCCTTAGAGAATGAAAATCTCATTTTAAAATCTAACAGCGGCTTGCTCTACAAATCGGCCAAAGGAGAGGAATTAATTCCAATAAAAACCGACGAAATGTTGATAAATCAGTTTTTATTGACCAATGAAACCTTGTATATTTACGACCTTAAAACCCTCCACAAACTTCAATTAAAAATCAAGTAAATATGCACGTTGCCATTGCAGGAAATATAGGTGCTGGTAAAACCACGCTTACAAAATTACTCGCCAAACATTACCGTTGGGAACCACAATTGGAAGACGTCGTAGATAACCCTTATCTCGATGATTTTTACAATCAAATGGAGCGTTGGAGCTTTAACCTGCAAGTGTATTTTTTAAACAGTCGGTTTCGTCAAGTAGCGCAGATTCGCGAAAGCGGTAAGGATATTATTCAAGATCGCACTATTTATGAGGACGCCCATATTTTTGCGCCAAATCTTCACGCTATGGGCTTAATGACCAATCGGGATTTCGAGAATTACCGCTCACTCTTCGAGCTTATGGAATCTTTTGTTGAAGGGCCAGACCTTTTAATTTACCTGCGCAGCTCGATTCAAAATCTTGTAGCACAGATTCATAAACGTGGTCGTGAATACGAAAACTCCATCAGTATTGACTATTTGAGCCGTCTTAATGAACGTTACGAAGCCTGGATTCATAATTATGACAAAGGTAATTTGCTCATTATTGACGTTGACACCTTAAATTTTGTTGACAATCCCGAAGACTTGGGTGACGTTATCAATAAAATTGATGCCCAAATCAATGGTCTCTTCTAAATCTTATCATTAAGCTAACATAATTTCGCCCAATATTCCCTTATTTTACGATTAGGAAACGAGCGTGCGAAAAGACTCATCGCAATGAGAAATGAATATTGACCATTAACATGCGTTCGTTTTAAAACTAATAAAACAAACACATGAAATTATACAACTCTAAATTTTATCACCGTGATCTTTCATGGCTTCGTTTTAACCATCGTGTGCTGCAAGAAGCGGCAGATAAACGAAATCCGTTATACGAACGCATCAAGTTTTTAGCTATATTTTCTTCAAATCTAGATGAGTTTTTTAGAGTTAGAGTATCAGATATTCGGCAAATTAAAAAAGTCGAAAAACCACTTAGAAAGAAATTAATTACGAAGCCCAATAAGGTTTTAAAAGAAATTAAAATACAAGTTCACGATTTACAAGCTGAATTTGGCAGGATTTTTAAAACTGAAATTATTCCAGAATTAAAGTCGGAAAACATTAACCTCATCGATTATCATGAGTTCAACAACGCTCAAAAAAAGATTGCCGCTAACTATTTTGAAAATACACTAAAAGCAAAACTAGATTTAGAAAACACCTACCACGATAAGCCCGAAACAATTTTCGTTGAAAATGAAGCGTCTTATCTAACAACGATGTCGGGCGAAACACTTCACTTAATAAAAATTCCCGAAGATGAACCTCGTTTTTTTACATTCCCTTCGGAAGATGGAAAGCATTATATCACCTTTATTGATGATATTTTAAAATACAGTTTGGCAAAAATCCATCCTGACGATTCGGTTCGTTATTATGCGCTGAAAATTTCCCGTGATGCCGAACTTTATATTGAAGATGAATTTTCGGGTAACTTGATGAAGAAAATAAAGGCCTCTCTACCAAAACGTGACAAAGGGCAGCCAACTCGGGTTTTAATAGACAGTAGAATGCCCGAAGCATTTCAAAACATCTTAAAAAAAGTTTTGGATATCTATAATGCCGATTTAATTCTAGGCGGAAGGCATCACAATTTCAAAGACTTTTTTGGATTTCCAGACCCTACAGAAAATAAAAACCTGCGCTTTAAGGATTTGGAACCCTTACCGCATCCTGTACTTTCAAAAACAGACTCTATTTTTGAGACTATCGCTGCTAAAGACCAATTGCTGCATTTCCCTTACCAATCCTTTGACCCTGTTATTGAGCTGGTTGAAACCGCTGCCGATGACCCATCGGTAACCACCATAAAGATGACAATGTACCGCTTGGCAAGTGAATCCCGACTTAATAACGCTGTTGCAAAAGCTGCTAAAAACGGAAAAAAAGTGATTGTCTTTATTGAAGTGAAAGCACGATTTGATGAACAAAATAATATCAAATGGGGAACAATTTTTAGAGAAAATGGCGCTACGGTTATTTATAGTTATGCCGATATCAAAGTACATTCAAAAATACTTTACATTGAACGCGAAGAAGGTGAAAAAACAAAACGCTACGCCTACATCAGTACGGGCAATTTCAACGAAAAAACCGCCAAACTCTACGCCGATTATGGCTTGATGACCGCTCACAAAAAAATCACGAAAGACCTCAACAAGGTGTTTATGGTTTTAGAAGGTATTACCATAGTCCCAAAAACAAAACGTCTTTTGGTATCACCTTATACAACAAGAATAACCTTTGAGCGATTAATAGCTCAAGAAATCTCCCATGCCGAAGCTGGAAAAGAAGCCTACATCATTTTGAAAATGAATAGTCTTCAAGACCACGAATTGATTGATAAATTATATGATGCCAGTAATGCTGGTGTAAATATACGTTTGATTGTACGAGGAATGTGCAGCTTAGTTCCCGGTATAAAAAATCAAAGTGAGAATATCTACGTGACCAGTATATTAGACCGGTTTTTAGAACATGGTCGCGTTTATATCTTTGGTAACAATGGCGATGAACAAATGTACATTGGCTCTGCAGATTGGATGACCCGTAACCTCAATCACCGTATTGAAGTGTTGACCCCAATTTTAGACAAGGACATCCATAAAACACTCCGCGACTTGGTGGATATTCAAATTTCAGACAACGTGAAGGCTAGAATAATCGATGCTGAGCAGAAAAACGAGTTTGTCAAAAATGACGAGGAAAAAATAAGAGCGCAGTATGCAACCTACAGCTACTTTAAAAAATGAGTGATAAAAAGATGACTCTAGGTTTTTGGCTAGCGGACTATTGAATTTAATAGCTGTTCTAATATCTTGAAAGTTCGTTACCAACACTATTATTCCTCAAACAGATTACTAATGTCATTTCCTATTTTGGACTACCGATGATAATGATTTGAGGATTGCCTATTTAAAGTTTGATATTACTTCACAAATCCGTTATCACGTGCATGTTCAATAGCCTGCTCACTACTTTCCACCAACAAAACAGGGGTTTTTTCATAATCTTTAAAGAGTCCACTAACGCGTAACATTCGTTTTTCATGTTTAACGCTTCTTAAATAAATTGCTAGAATACGATTTGGAAAATTCTCAGCGATTTCTATATAGATATCGGCGTCATGCTCACCACTGTCCCCAATCAATATAAAAGGTAAGTTGGGATATGTTTTAAGCAGATTGATAATTTCCTTTTGTTTTTGGGGCTTTTCCTCTGTTTTCTTTTTTCTATTTAAAAACCCATCAAGACTTCTTAATAAAATTGGTCCTTTCGGGAATTCATTTTGTTTTAAAAACACTTCTAGGTATCTATATAAATTCCACGGACTATGACTGACATAGAATATTGGATTCGCGCTTTTACCCGAAACGCCCCTATGTAGTAAATGATAAAATTTTGCAGCACCTTCCAATGGCAATCTACTTTTTGGCATTCTTGAAAATAGAATTATAGATAACGCGCCACTTCAATGTTGAAACTACGCCAGTATGCAAAATGGTATCGTCAATATCACTGGCCACACCAAATTGTGCGTCATCAGATGGGATGAGTAACTCCCCAGGAAATCGGTTATCATTTGTGATGCTTCGTTCAATATTTACATCGTCATAAGACAATTCAAATGAAAGCCAACCTTCATCATTACTCAAGGATCGAAGCTTTGCTAAATTCTCTTCTACCCTAAAATAACCATTGTCATCCGTTTTGGCCTTTATTATTTTATTATTGGGTAGTTTAATTTTTATACCAATGTTCTTGATTTCATCGGTCTCAAATCGTTTCCAACTGTTGATGGCTAAGTGTAGAATATTCTGAGCTTCCAAATCAATTGATTCATCTTCCAAAGCCCTTCCCCTTGCATAGAAATGGTCGTCTGTCCCATAACTTTGAAATGCAATAATTTGTAATGGGTCTTTTTTAAACCAAGCCATAAATATGAAACTTTAAGAAATTAAAAGTAAAGAAAAAAGCTGCGATTTTCTCACGTAGAAAGAGAAAACCGCAGCTTTGGAAAAGTAGTTTAAAATTTATCCTTTATTTATTTCTACTTTTTCAATAGTCTTTTCATTATTAGTACCGTTATCTTCCATTAATAAGGCTTCAAACGCAGTAATTTTTTTTGAAACTTCAGCCTCAGTACCTTTAAAATTTTCTGTCTTTGTGATCTTTTCACCGTTTGATATCATACTATAAGTAATTACAGCTTCAGCATCATTATCTGAGCTTACTTCCAAATTAATCTCTAGGTCTGTACTGGTAAGACCTTCATCCGTATGACCGCCCAATATTGGGGCGATAACTAAACCAATCAAACAGGTCAACTTAATCAAAATATTCATTGAAGGCCCAGAGGTGTCTTTAAATGGGTCACCAACAGTATCACCTGTAACTGCTGCTTTATGGGCATCAGACCCTTTATAGGTCATTTCGCCGTTAATCATAACGCCAGCCTCAAAAGATTTTTTTGCATTATCCCAGGCACCACCAGCATTGTTTTGAAAAATAGCCCAAAGTACACCTGAAACCGTTACACCTGCCATATAACCGCCTAACATTTCAGCAATTGCTAGAGGATTCATTCCAAATATCATAGGTACAAAGGCAATAACCAAAGGAAAACCAATAGTTAATAAGCCTGGCAATACCATTTCTTTTAAAGAAGCTTCTGTTGAGATAGCGACACATTTATCGTATTCTGGCTTTCCAGTACCTTCCATAATTCCTGGAATCTCTCTAAACTGACGACGAACTTCTTCAACCATTTCCATAGCTGCTTTACCTACGGCATTCATTGCCAAGGCTGAAAACACAACTGGCACCATTCCGCCCACAAAAAGCATGGCCAAAACCGGAGCTTTAAAAATGTTTATACCGTCTATACCTGTGAACGTGACGTAAGCAGCGAACAAGGCTAAAGACGTCAATGCAGCGGAAGCAATAGCGAAACCTTTACCTGTTGCGGCTGTAGTGTTCCCTACCGAATCTAAAATATCAGTGCGCTCCCTTACGATTGGTTCTTGCTCGCTCATTTCGGCAATACCACCGGCATTATCAGATATTGGTCCAAAAGCATCAATTGCTAATTGCATTGCTGTAGTTGCCATCATTGCAGATGCAGCTAGAGCTACACCGTAAAATCCTGCAAACGCGTAAGATGCCCATATCGCACCAGCAAATAATAGCACCGATGGAAATGTAGAAATCATACCTGTTGCCAGACCTGCAATGATGTTAGTTCCTGCTCCAGTACTTGATTGTTGTACAATGTTCAAAATTGGCTTTTTACCTAAACCGGTATAATATTCGGTTACTGATGAAATCACAGCGCCTACAAAAAGACCGACTAAAGTTGCGTAAAATACCCTCATAGAAGATATCTCCTGTAAACCTTCCCCGAAGAAATTCATTTGCATGGTTTCAGGTAACATCCAAGTTACTAGTCCGAAACAGGCTAATGCAACCAAGATAATGGAAGTCCAGTTACCAATGTTCAAAGCGCCCATTACCTGAGACTCCTTGGCATCGTTACTCTTAATTTTAACCAGCATCGTACCAATAATAGAGATAATAATACCAACACCAGCAATTGCCATAGGTAATAAAATGGGACCAATTCCGCCGAAAGCATCTGTAATATTTCCGCCCATGTCCTTGATGACGTAGTTACCAAGAACCATGGCCGCCAAAACAGTTGCCACATAAGAGCCAAATAAATCGGCGCCCATACCAGCAACGTCACCTACATTATCACCCACGTTATCGGCGATTGTTGCAGGGTTACGAGGGTCATCTTCAGGGATTCCTGCTTCAACCTTACCCACCAAATCGGCACCAACATCTGCTGCCTTTGTGTAAATTCCGCCACCTACTCTGGCAAAAAGGGCAATACTTTCAGCTCCTAAAGAGAATCCTGCCAATGTTTCTAAAACAATGGTCATATCCATGGTGGTTGTCCATTCGCTTCCCATAAAAAACCAGAAGAAGAAAATAAAGAATGCTGTCAAGCCTAAAACGGCTAAACCTGCAACACCAAGCCCCATAACAGTGCCACCTCCAAAAGAAATTTTGAGTGCATTCGGTAAACTTGTACGTGCGGCTTGGGTTGTTCTGACGTTTGTCTTGGTAGCTATTTTCATTCCGATATTTCCAGCAAAAGCTGAGAAAAATGCGCCAAAAACAAATGCAACAACAATCAACCAATGTGTGGTTGGCACCACGAAAGATACGATTGCCAATAAAACACTAACGATTACCACAAAAATGGCCAACAAGCGATATTCCGCATTTAAAAACGCCAACGCGCCTTCATAGATGTGATCTGAAATTTCTTTCATTTTGCCATCGCCTGCATGTTGCTTCATGACCCAAGATTGTTTGATAATCATGTAAACCAACCCTAAAACTGCCATGGCTATTGGCATATAAATCATTAATGATTCCATAAATATTCTTTGTTAAATTTATTAATTTGATGGTCAAAAGTAGTGAAATCTCCTAAAACTAAAAAAAGCCCTGTTGCAATACCTGCAATGGGCTTTGATTTTTATAATAAACTTCTTTTTATATAGTAAAGCTTCTGTTTTTTTTATGTTCGCTATTATTGTAGCGTTCTATACATTCATGGTAAATCTTAACTGCTTCTTGAGCGTCGCCCCAGCCGCCAACATCAACTTTCTTTTTTTCAAGATCTTTATAGACTTGGAAAAAATGTTCGATTTCTTTTAAACGATGCGGATTTAAATCAGAAATATCGTGGTTATTGCTCCAAATGGGATCTGAAACCGGTACACAGATTATCTTTTCATCGGGTCCTTTTTCATCCGTCATGTGGAACACACCAATTGGCCGAACTTCCATAACAACCATCGGGTAAGTAGGCTCTGCTCCCAAGACCAAAACATCCAACGGGTCTTTATCCAACGCTAATGTTTCTGGGATAAAACCGTAATCTCCAGGATACATCATTGACGAAAACAACATCCGGTCAAATCGAATTTTATGCAATGCGAAATCATATTCGTATTTGTTCCTACTCCCTTTAGGGATTTCTATAAGTACATCAAAAGTCAATTGTGCTTTTTTTGTCATGATTTTCTACTTTAACTATTATAATTTTCTCTATTTCAGGGGGCAAATATAATATAACGTAGGGGCTTTAACAATTAAAAAACGATTTGAGTTTTAACATAAAAATGTCGAGATTTATAAAATGAAATTTTTAAAATCACATGTGCTTTGTTTTATCATATTGAGCACATTTCTCAATTGTACTAAAATGAACTCTCAAGACCTTAAAAAACACCAATGGGAAAATCGTTTGATTTTAGTTTTGACCGATGCCTCAAAAAGCATTGAGTTTAAAAACCAAATTTTAGAATTAGAGGCACATAAAGATGGATTAGACGAACGAAAGTTATTTGTTTATCAAATTAAACCCGAAGTATTTAAAACAGGTTTCTCTAACTCAAAAGAATGGACAAAAAGCTCCAAACTATTTTCAGAATTTGCTAATGAATATGATTCTTTTAGAGTGATTTTGATTGGTCTTGATGGTGGCATAAAACTGGAACAGACCAAGTTTTTATCTGCGGAAAAGCTCTTTAGCACCATCGATGCTATGCCAATGCGGCGCTCTGAAATGCGTAAGAATTGAAAAAAATCAATCTTTACCTTTTGCTGTTTTTGATGCTCAAATCAAAGTAGAAAAGTACATTGACTCAGATTAAGAAACCAGAATTCTTCAATTTTCACGAAGCGGAATGAAAATGTAGTCTATGGTTTACCTTTGCCCTCGGTTTTTTTTATATTCTTACGTATTTTATCAATAGCCGATTCAATTGATTTTTCGGGTTCTATTTGATTATACTTACCCCAAAAATCAGGGTCTGAAAATCCTGAGATGCGATCTGCCAAAATCATTGAAGGCTTTAATTTATCTCTCGACTTAAGCTTAGTATCATTTTCCTGAATTTCCCAATCTGTGATTGCCATTTCGCTAGAAACGTTATAAACTTGATTGAATAGCTGTCGTTTTTTGTTTACTTTAAATTTGAGTTGTACACTACCGTAACCATAATACCATTTCCCGTCTTTTTTCCTATAATTGATCTTGTACTCTGTTTCGATCGGATAACAGATAACGTCCCTTGGTTTTTTTTCGGTAAGAAAATTCTGTGCTGACGTTTTACCATTAAGATTCAAACTATAAATAGCACTAGCAAGGGCTAAAGATTCTGCGTCAATAAATAATTTACCTTCGTAGCGAATTGCTATAACGCTTTCCTTTTGTTTAAAATTGACCACATAAACTGGTTTATTATCTATACTTGATGATGGGCCGAAACTGAAGTCGTAGTCTGAAATCAATTCGTTAGTGAAAATATATTCGGGATATTTCATGATATCGAGATACAAGGTGGAAAAAGGGCCACCCTTTAGCTTAAAGGCAAGTGTATCCAAACGTTTATAATTAGTACTTTTTCTTGCTTTTTGGAGTTCCAGTTCATCCGTGGCTCTAGATAAGTACGGTTTCTTATATAAATTTACAACAGCTTCTGTTAGAGATACATCTCTATTTCTGCGCTTTATAGTCTCTCTATAAAATGCCGTCATTAGAACAGACTGATTTTGATTATTTTTTTCCTTATTCCTAAAAATCTGTCTTACAAGATTTTCAGCATCCTTATAACTTGTTAAGCTAACAGTATTAAGCTGCGTCGCCGTTTCCTTTAAAAGAATTTCAAATTCATCATCTGTAAAACTGCTGATGTTAATTTCTTTAGTTCTATACCCTAATATAGAGACTACCAAAGTCTCAAAGTTTTCATCCTCATTTATTTTAAGGATAAAAAACCCTTCAGAATTTGTTACCGTAGAAATATTTGTGCCTTTAAGAACTACGATTGCAGATTCCACGGGTTTTTCGGAATCAGCATTTAGGACGGTACCTTTTAATTCTTTAATACCATTTTGGGCAAAAGCAACTCCCAAGGTTGCTAAACCAATTGCGAACACTAGTAAAATGCGTTTGAGAATGTTGTGTGTAGTTTCCATACATAGAATATTAAGTCAATAAAAATAATTGTATTTCTATTTCCCTTTAAAGATAAGACATAAATCATTGACAATAAATGACTCAGAAATATAAAAATCAATAATTGTTTGCTATTTATATTTCCTAAACTCGGATGAAGTACTAATTATGAGTTTCAAAAACATTATAAAAAAACTTCGTTCTGTTATTGAAGCTAGATAATAATTGATGAAGTCAATTTTTTAACTCTGAATCGCCAAATTATTTAAACCGCTTCAACACCTAAATTTATGCCCAAATTTTTAAGTCCTTGATTGATTTATCTGGCAAAATTTTAGAATTTGTAATAAGGCTTTTCGTCCAATAGTTGCCGCCAAAATTTTAGTGGTTAAATTATTAAAATACCGAGGGCAATAAAAAACGTGATAAATTATTATAAAAAAGTGTGATTCGAATTGGCTTAAAAACCTTAAGGTTTCAAGTGATATATTAAAAACAAACCATTCAAAGAAGTTATCTCTTAATTCGTATAGATTGAAATTTAAAAACTAAATCCAAAACTACCAGTCACCCCAAATGGTCTTGCTTCTGGCTTGTCAAGATAATTACCTCTAAAATTAAAATCGATTCGTAGAATCTTAAATATATTGCCTACACCTATACTATACTCGTAATAAATTTCATCATTGGGGGCTACCAAAGGTGTTTCTACTGGGTTTCCGGTAGTGTTCAAGGCTATATTTTCATCAGATATATCACCCCAAACGCCTCGAACGCCAACAATGGCACGAAGATTATATTTTTTTAAGAATGGAATCCTCGAGAATACCCTTCCGTTGAAATTATGCTCTAAGTGCATTGAGGTATAAGTATCGGTTACAAATTCATAAAAGTCGAGCTGCGGAAAGGTGTTATAAATTGAAAAGTAAGATTGGTTACCTGGCACAACACTCAACAAGCCCAATGGCACTTCCCCAAAAGTCTTACCGGTCTCTAGGGTAGTTGTTAATCTTCCCAAACCACCTAATTGCCATGGCTGAATGTATGAAAATTGAACTTTGGTATATGTGAAATCACTGTTGAAAATACTCTCATCGCCTCGGGTAACCTGAGCAAAAAGACTTGCAAAACGGTCATTTGCAATGCGACGCTCTACTCCAAATCCAGACATTTTCCGTTTTGGGAAATAGGAAAAGGACAAAGCGGTTTCATATTGGTTTATTTCTGAAGAAACGCCTGTAGGTGATTCGGGATCGTTATAATCCAGACTGAACGTTGGAGATGCCGAAGACAAGGTCCTAAAGGTAAAACTACTTCGGACTAAAAAATTTCTTAATGGCTCCATTTGCAGAGCAACTGTTGATAAATTGACGTTGGTCAATTTATCATTAACGCTAGTGCCCACAACGGCTGAAGATGCCAAACTTCTACCCAGTACATCGGTGGATGAGGTTAGGTTAGCGCCTATCTGCTCAACATCCCGACGATTTCCGCCAGAAATAATCAGTCGCATTTTTTTGTCTAAAAGCCATTTTCCAGAGATACCATATTTGAACTTATCGTCTCGAAAACCATAAGCCAAATAGCCTTCAATCCGCCAGAGATCATTTGGTCCAAAATAAGTTCTACCGCCACCTCTTAAACGCACGCCTTCAACTTCATTAAATCCAAATATTGAGAATACGGGACCAATATCCAAATTAATGCTGGGCACCTCAACGTAACCAGAAGCAAGAATACTTCCTATATTATATAAATTCTGGAATTTCTTTACTGTCTTTAAAGTGTCCAACATCGTATAAACCGCTTTTTCATCTTTATTTAGCGATTCCATTCTGTTCTTATCCCAAAAATCATCATCACGATTGTAAAGATCTTTGTCATAACTATACACTTCCTGCCCGTAAAATTTTGGATCCTTTGGAATATCAAATTTGTAGTTATTAAATAGCGTGGTCCGTTTTCCGTAAATACCTCGGGACTTTTCTTTCTTATTGAGCGCAAAATCAGATAACATGTAATCACGTTTCAGGAGAAAAACAGAATCATTTAGCACCTCAAACTCCTGCTCAATATAGATTTCCTTAACCCAGTTGATGTTAGCACTTTTGGAAGCTTGCAGATTTATATCCTTAATAGCATAAGTGGAATCGTTTACCCAAAAGTCACCCTTAAAGGTAAGCTCGTTTTTTCGTCGAGGGTAATAAATAATATTGTAACACCATTTATTATCTATAAAGGCACTATCAGAAAGTACATAATTGTAGGTGCTTACACCTGTTTTTGATAAAGGGCTTACAAAACTCTTATCAAAAAATTTTAGGTAATTATTGTAGATATCAAAATCGGCATACAAATCGTCCACAAAACTTATAATAGTCTGATTGTTACTAAAGCCAGAATTTTTATTTCCTTCTAATATCTCCTTTTCTTCATCGATGATATTGTCTCCGTAAACTTTACTAACTGCTTCATTTATAAAAATTGGCAAATAGGTTTTTCCTGTAATGTTTGAAGTATCCACCTCCTCGAAAACAAATTCCATCCCTTTGAACAAACGGCTTTTAATCAAAGCGCTATCAATGGTGTTGAGGTCAAATTCAACCTTCTCATATTTATCGTATTGATATTGCTCAAATTGACGCAGACCATTTTACGTTTACGTTCCCATATTTTTTTCAAAATGGCAATGGCAGGATTTTCAGAAGCTTTTTTTGATTGTTTGCCAGTAACGATAACTACTTCATTAAGCGCTGATGCTTCTTCTTTAAGTACAAACCTTAAATCGTAATTAACCTTTTTTTCTAAAGAAATCTCTTGGGTTTCGTAGCCCAAAAAGGAAATGACAACCGTGTTCCAAGTTGATTCTGACTCTAAATAAAAAAGTCCGTCCTCGTTGGAGATTGTACCTTCGGTAGAGCCTTTAAAGAGCACGTTTGCAAATGCCACAGGTCGATTTTCCTCATCTACCAAATACCCACTGACTTTGGTCTGTGAAAAAGTGATTAAAATTCCGAAGAAGAAAAATACAAGGTTTAGGGCTTTTTTCATATTCAAAAAGAAACTTCATCCACAATCGCGCTTAAAAGTCTGCCGATGGAGGATGAAGTTTATATAACGCAGATAACCGCGATTTATTTGTAGAGAACTTTTTTGACCGCTTTAACGACCTCGTCCTTATTGGGTATCCATTGCTCAAACAATACTGGAGAATATGGCGCGGGCGTATCTGCTGTATTTATTTTTACGACAGGAGCATCTAAATAATCGAAAATCTCAGATTGCACCATATAGGTAATGTCTGTGGAAATATTTCCAAATGGCCATGCTTCTTCAAGGATTACTAATCTATTAGTTTTCTTAACAGATTTCAAAATGGCATTGCGATCCATTGGGCGAACCGTGCGCAAATCGATTATTTCACAGGAAATGCCGTCTTTTTCTAGTTCATCAGCGGCTTTGTAAGCTTCCTTGATAATTTTTCCGAACGACACAATAGTAACATCAGTACCTTCTCTAACGATTTCAGCAACACCAATGGGGATAGTATATTCACCTTCTGGCACTTCGCCTTTGTCGCCGTACATTTGTTCACTCTCCATAAAGATAACTGGGTCGTCATCACGAATGGCCGATTTCAACAAGCCCTTTGCGTCATAAGGATTTGATGGTATCACCACTTTTAATCCAGGTGTATTAGCAAACCAACTTTCAAAAGCTTGGGAGTGGGTTGCGCCCAATTGTCCAGCAGAAGCGGTTGGCCCTCTAAAAACTATTGGGCATTTAAACTGCCCGCCCGACATCTGTCTTATTTTAGCTGCATTATTTATAATTTGATCGATACCTACCAACGAAAAATTGAAGGTCATATATTCTACAATCGGTCGGTTGCCAGCCATAGTTGAACCAATTGCAATCCCAGCAAAACCAAGTTCTGCAATTGGGGTGTCAATAACTCGTTTTGCACCAAACTCATCTAGCATGCCCTTTGACGCCTTGTAGGCACCGTTATATTCTGCAACTTCCTCACCCATTAAGTACACGCTCTCATCCCTGCGCATTTCCTCACTCATGGCCTCACAAATAGCTTCTCTAAATTGAATCGTTTTCATTATAATTATTTTTTACGAGTAGCAAAAATAAGGATTATAGATTATAAATTATCATAAAAATTAAGTCATACTTTTATAATTATATGATGTTGAAAATTATGGTTTTGAAATCGTTTTTATCACTATAAGTTTTAAAAGAAAAGTTTATATTAGTGCACACTGACTTTTATATATTTAGATACATCCCTGATCATGATGAAAAAAATCGCTTTTATACTAGCTCTTCTTACTGTTCCATTTTTTGCAATTGGCCAAGAAGCTACGCTATGCAGTACTCAAACACTCGAAATTTTTATTGAGGACCTCAACAATGTTCCAAGCGTTACATCTAACGATGATGGAACTGTCACCATTACTCATCCCGAACAATACATTACCGATATTTTCGCAGATTATATTTTATATGATTTCTATCAAACCTATCCTGATTCAGGTTCTGAGACTTTACAAAAATTTTATACCATGGGTTTCAAATCTAAAAATCTGATTGTTGACATGCTTACAAACATACCTTCAGAAATTTTTGAATTTTCTGATGAAGGGTTTGGAATATTGCAAATCCCCCTGAATAATCCAATTAATCCCGACATCATTGATGCATTGGATGATAAAATCTTTAGCCTGGTAAGTACCATGAGCAGTAGTGACGGAGACGGCTGTAATGGTGACTGCCCATTTATAGACGTCCCAGATGATTTTGAGATAGACCTATCATTTGACTATGATCAGGACAATAACATCCTATATCTACAAACAGTAAATGATACACCCTGCGGTAATAGTTTTTCAATTGGTCTAAAGGGCGGAAACCCAACGGGTTTGACAGATACGGAAAACTCATTGCAGTTATGGGAGTCCACACCTACCTCATCACCTATTTCAGACTTTTCAAATCCATGCTATACCATTGAAAATACGTTAAACAATATTTTGGATATTGGATGCAGCCCCTACTACAATATTGGAAATATTTTGTTTAACCTGAATACCGTTGAAAATCAAATATCCTTCACTCGAGAAAATGCTATTTTTGGCACTGATACGGTACGTTTCGCAGAAGCCGATCTTTCTCTAAATAATTTCGGATTGGATGAGATCTTTCCGTTTCAAAAAAAAGGCAACCCTTATTTACAGCTTGCCAATTCTGAGGATAATATTTATGTAGAAATATCAAACCTTTCTGGTCAAATTGTTTTAAATAAAGAAAGGTTTCAAGAGAACACTCTTGACATCTCAAATTTATCCAACGGACTTTACTTCTTAAAAATTTCAAATTTGAGCAATAAACAAAATATCCATAAATTTTTGAAGAATTAACATCCTCCCCGACATTAAAATATAATTTTCACAAAAATTTATTATGCACGCATAGTAAATTTGGTTTTTTATTTTTATCTTCGTGCTAGAAATTTCGATAATACTATAAAAAATAATTCAACATGAAAATATTAGTATGTATTAGCCACGTTCCTGATACGACTTCAAAAATCAACTTCACAGACGACAACACTAAATTTGATACCAATGGTGTACAGTTTGTAATTAACCCAAATGACGAATTTGGACTTACCCGTGCTATGTGGTTTAAAGAAAAGCAAGGTGCAAGTATTGATGTTGTCAATGTTGGCGGACCAGAAACAGAACCTACACTTCGTAAAGCCTTGGCCATAGGAGCCGATGCGGCTATACGTGTAAATACCGAAGCTAAAGACGGCTATCAAGTTGCCAAAGAGTTGGCTAATGTAGTAAAAGATGGTGGTTATGATTTAATCATTGCGGGTCGAGAATCTATCGATTACAATGGTGGAATGGTGCCAGGAATGTTAGCGGCTCTTACCGAGGCTAATTTTGTGACCAATTGTATCAGTTTAGAAATCGAAGGAAACAATGCCAAAGCAATCAGAGAAATAGATGGCGGTAAAGAAACAGTTTCTACCACCTTACCTTTGGTCATTGGTGGTCAAAAAGGTTTAGTTGAAGAAAGTGATTTACGAATCCCTAATATGCGTGGTATAATGATGGCTAGAAAAAAGCCTCTCAATGTTATTGAACCTACTAGCGCCGAAACCGAAACCGCATCAATAAAATTCGAAAAGCCTGAACCTAAAGGTCAAGTAACCTTAGTGGATGCCGATAATTTGGATGAGTTAGTCAACTTATTGCACAATGAGGCTAAGGTTATATAGAGGCCTCCCCCGACCCCTCCGAAGGAGGGGAGCCATTATGTTCTCTTGTTCTTTCCGAAGGAGGGTAACAGTTGTGGATTGGGATTTTGAATTACAGATAAATTAATATAAACTGCGCCTTTTTTAGTCACGCCTTTCTGGAGTGATTGGGGAGAGGCCAAATTTGGAAACATTATGTCAGTACTAGTATATACAGAATCAGAACAAGGAAAGTTTAAAAAGACCGCTTTTGAAGTGGCATCTTATGCCAAGGCAGTTGCCGATCAAATGGACACAACGGTCACCGCCATTACATTCAACGCCGATGATACTTCAGAATTAGGTCAATACGGTGCCGATAAAGTTTTAAAAGTCAATTCAGGCGATTTGGAAAAATTCAACGCTAACAATTATGCAAATGTCATTAAACAGGCAGCAGAAAAGGAAGGCGCTAAAGTTGTAATTTTAAGCTCTAGTGCAGATAGTAAATATTTAGCACCCCTATTAGCAGTTGGACTTGACGCTGGTTATGCTTCTAATGTAGTGGATGCACCTTCAAGTATTTCACCTTTTACCGTCAAACGAACTGCCTTTACAAATAAAGCGTTCAACATGACTACAATTGATACTGATGTCAAAATTGTTGGTGTTTCTAAAAACGCATTCGGATTAAAGGAAAATACTGCGGAAGCTTCTGCAGAAGATTTTTCGCCATCCGTTCCAGAATCAGGAGTTCATGTAGATAGTGTAGATAAAGCTACTGATAAAGTAACTATTGCAGACGCTGAGATTGTTGTATCTGCAGGTCGTGGAATGAAAGGTCCAGAAAACTGGGGAATGATTGAAGAACTGGCCGATGTTTTGGGAGCTGCGACCGCTTGCTCTAAGCCTGTTTCAGATTTAGGGTGGAGACCTCACGGAGAACATGTTGGCCAAACCGGAAAACCTGTGGCATCCAATCTTTATATTGCTATTGGTATTTCTGGCGCTATCCAACATTTAGCAGGAATTAATGCTTCAAAAGTTAAAGTGGTTATTAATACAGACCCAGAAGCACCATTCTTCAAAGCCGCAGATTACGGTGTTGTGGGTGACGCCTTTAATGTTGTACCGGCACTAATTGAAAAATTAAAAGCATTTAAGGCACAAAACGCCTAATTTTTTATAAATTGTAGTCTAAAGGGCTGTTTAAATTATTATTTTATCCTCAATTCTGTTTTGTGCAGTTTGGTAAAGTCCTAATTTAAACAGTTCTTTGCGTTTTCGCCTTAGCTATAATTCTTCGCAGTGAGTTATAGATTTTTCTTCGGGAAAATGAATAAAGTTACTTCATAAAATAGTGAGGTATTCTTAGATAAAATATATGAGCCTAGTACGATTAAACATAAAAGGAATCTCCTACAGCCAAACACAGAATGGCGCTTATGCCTTAATCTTAAACGAACAGGATGGTGACCGTAAACTACCCATCGTTATTGGAGCTTTTGAAGCTCAATCCATTGCCATCGCTTTGGAAAAAGAAATTAGACCTCCCCGCCCATTGACCCACGATTTATTCAAGAATTTTGCCGATCGTTTTGATATTGTGGTCAAACAGGTCATTATTCACAAACTTGTTGATGGGGTATTTTACTCCAGCCTCATTTGTGAACGTGATAAAATTGAGGAAATTATAGATGCAAGAACTAGTGATGCCATTGCTTTGGCACTTCGATTTAAAGCACCAATTTTTACCTACAAGAATATTTTGGACAAGGCAGGTATCTACTTAAAGGTAAATCCTAAAAAGGATGAGGATGAGCAAGATTCAATTCTCGTTGATGAAATGGTGGTTGAAGAGATAGAAATAAGTAGTCAAGAAAATTATAAGGATAAATCCCTTCAAGATCTTAACAAACTCTTGGAAGAAGCGGTAGCGAACGAAGATTATGAAAAAGCTGCTAAACTAAGAGATGAGATTTCCAAACGTTAATTTCCTTTAAAAATGAAACAGCGTTTAAAAAAACCTACCCATAAAATATTGATTACTAGCAAACAGCATGTGACCTTTGAAAAACAATAAAATACTGACCTTTAGACATTTTTTCTGGGTTACTGCTACTTTTATAGCCCAAGAATTAAAGTAAAAAAAACTAAAGATGTCTGGATATAGAAATAGTAAGTGAAGTTAAAACACTTACATAGATAAAAAACTTAATCTTTAACAGTTAGCAGAACATAAAATTTAAAATGGTAATTTATCCGAACAATTTGAAAAGGTTCTAAAATTCATCAAAGGAAAGGAGTTTTCTAGAATTACCTCAAGAAGAACGGTCAATATTTTTCAATTTTAAATAATCAATTTAATAAAGGTATTTGGCTTCAAAACAATAATCTTTTGGTGTTCAAACAGAAAGCACCTTCAACTGTTGATATTTATTACGAGATTCTCGAACAAAAATGAGTGATTTATTGATTCTAACCAGCAATGCTGCTAACCAAATATTAAAATATATTTCTAGTTCCCATCCAGATTTCCTTGAACAACAAGAAATTACAGAAACAATAACACCTAACCAAGGATTCTCATTCAGCAGTTTATGGCGAGGAATTGCTAGGCATGGTCTCCTTAATTTTTATTGCGTTTTTATTTAGCAGTAATAGAAAAGCCATAAATTGGAAAACCGTTATCATAGGCTTGGCATTTCAACTCATAATTGCCATTGGCGTTCTTAAAATTGAATTTATTAAGGATGCGTTTGAAATTATCGGGAAAGGATTTATAGCCATTCTAGGATTTACCCAAGCTGGAAGTGAATTCCTGTTTGGCGGCATGTTAGATGTCAAAAGCTTCGGATTTATTTTCGCTTTTCAAGTACTGCCAACTATTATCTTCTTTTCGGCATTGACCTCTGTACTATTTTACCTCGGCATCATTCAAAAAGTGGTCAAGGGTATGGGATGGCTTTTATCAAAAGTTCTCGGTATTTCAGGCCCTGAAAGTTTGAGCGTTGCTGGTAATATCTTTTTAGGTCAAACCGAAGCGCCGTTACTCATCAAAGCCTATCTCGAAAAGATGAACAAGTCTGAAATCCTCTTGGTCATGATTGGCGGGATGGCAACCGTAGCTGGCGCTGTTTTGGCAGCCTATATCGGATTTCTGGGTGGCGAAGATGTGCAATTACAATTATTCTACGCCAAACACTTATTGGCGGCATCAGTTATGGCAGCTCCTGGCGCCATTGTCATATCAAAAATACTCTATCCTCAGACCGAAAAAATAGATACGGAGATTGAAGTCTCACAAGAAAAAATTGGCTCCAATATTTTGGAAGCTATAGCAAACGGTACTACAGAAGGTTTACGTTTGGCAGTAAACGTTGGTGCTATGCTTTTGGTATTTGTAGCCTTTATTGCGATGTTCAATGGCATACTTGGCGGTCTTGCTAGTTTTGACGGCATCACGATTGAAGCTCTAAATTTAGACTGGCACTTTACCTCTCTAAATACCGTTATTGCTGAAAACACACCTTACCAATCCTTATCACTTGAATTTATTTTAGGGTATCTTTTTGCCCCGCTAATGTGGTTGATTGGTATTGCTTCCGAAGATATGGCACTCATGGGTCAGCTCTTAGGAATTAAACTGGCAGCAAGCGAATTTATAGGATATATTCAATTGGCAGACCTTAAAAACGTCGCCAACGCCACCCATTTAAAATATGAGAAATCCATCATTATGGCCACCTACATGCTTTGCGGATTTGCGAACTTCGCCTCTATAGGTATTCAGATTGGTGGAATTGGCTCATTGGCTCCAGGGCAACGCAAGCAACTTTCTAAATTCGGAATTAAAGCCTTGATTGGCGGCACCATTGCGTCGTTGATTTCGGCGACAATTGCAGGAATGATTATTGGTTAAAGGCACCTTTGTCCTGCAGACATTTCCTCGAAGGGAAAAACTAAATATAAGATTACAACGAAATAATAGTGCTTTGTTTCCAGTTCCCGTTAATAACTTTTAATATTAAAATAGCAACGGAAAACGATAAATGCAATCAAATTTATAATTTAGTTTTTTTTGGATAACATTTCAGTCAAATCATCTGAACAAAATTAGATAACCTAAAAAAGATGTCAACGTTCCTTGCTGACCACTAGTAAGTTGGATAAATTATTAATATTTTTAATACTTAAAAAGTTCTTTCCCTTAGGAAAGACGAAAGATGGGATGAAACAATACCACGACTTAGTAAAACACGTTTTAGAAAACGGCAGCGAAAAAGGCGACCGCACCGGTACGGGAACAACGAGCGTTTTCGGCTACCAAATGCGATTTGATTTAAGTAAAGGATTCCCTATGGTAACCACCAAAAAGCTGCACTTAAAAAGTATTATCTATGAGCTTCTCTGGTTTTTAAAGGGAGACACTAATACTAATTACCTTACAGAAAATGGTGTGCGCATCTGGAACGAGTGGGCAGATGAAAACGGTGACCTTGGCCCTGTTTATGGACATCAATGGCGCAATTGGAATAATGATGATATTGACCAAATCAAAGAAATCATAGAAACCTTGAAGCATAACCCAAACAGCAGACGCATGTTGGTTTCTGCTTGGAATCCTTCCGTCTTGCCAGATACCTCAAAATCGTTTAGTGAAAATGTTTCTGAAGGAAAAGCAGCGCTTCCACCTTGCCATGCTTTTTTTCAGTTTTATGTAAGCCCCCCAAACCCCAAAGAAGGAGTAAATACGAAGCCAAAATTGTCTTTGCAATTATATCAACGAAGTGCCGATATATTTTTGGGAGTGCCTTTTAATATAGCTTCTTATGCGCTTTTCACCATGATGATGGCTCAAGTTTGCGGTTATGAAGCAGGAGATTTCATCCATACCTTTGGAGACGCACACATCTATAATAATCATAAGGAGCAACTAGAACTTCAACTTTCAAGAGAATTAAGACCATTGCCGAAAATGGTTTTAAATCCCGAAATCAAAAATATTTTTGATTTTAAGTTTGAAGATTTCACTTTGGTTGATTATAATCCGCATCCTCATATTAAAGGAGCTGTTGCGATTTAAAATTCTTGAATGAAGCAATTACCTATTCTTATCCTGTTGCTATTTGGCTATATTTTAATTGCTCAGAATCGCAACGTTTCGTCAGACTCCCTCGGTTTAGACATTTCTGAAGACCATACAAATTCGTTTGAATCCGTTCCAATTTATAAAGGCTGCGACAATAAAAGTTCAAATACCGACTTAAAGCAGTGCATGTCTGAAAAAATAAGTGAACTTTTTGCGCGAAATTTCAATACAACTCTCCATAAGGACTCCAATCTAACTGCTGGATCTTATCAAGTCCAACTGATTTTTAAGATAGACATTAATGGTAATGTCAAAACAATAAGAGCAAGAGGCGGTGACTCTTATTTAGAGGAAGAGGCTATCAGAGTCGCAAAACTGATTCCTATAATGCAACCTGGCAAAATAAAGGGTAAAGCAGTTGTTGTGCCCTATTCCGTGCCTCTAAAAATACAAATGGTTAAACCGACTTCTAAAGCAGATGTACTTGTTTATCCCCGATTTAGAGGTTGCAATGAAAATCTTGAATACCAAGAGGCCGAAAAGTGCTCCAAGGAGAAAATCAGTAATTTCATCAAGTTAAATTTCGATGTGGAAATGGCAAGTATGTTGTTTCCAAATGACCGCTCAACACAATTTCAGGTTGATTTTATAATCAATGAGAAGGGTAAAATTGAAAAAGTAAATGCAAAAGCTAACCATAAAGCAGTCGCTATCGAAGCTATAAAAGTGGCAAAACGCTTGCCTAAATTTAAATCGCCAGGCCTGTTGAACGGCAAACCAGTAAAAACGCCTTTTAGCCTTTTGATGACCGTTTACTTTTTATAATCTTCAGAAATTCTTAATTAAATAATTTAAAAAAAAAAGAGCCTTTGAAAGGCTCTTTTAATTTTTAATTGAGGAGGTGATAATTATACGTTTACAACGCTATTTTCTGCTCCTGCAAATTCGTTCCATGCGTAAGCATCTGCTTGGTCGTCATTGACAAAAGATGCGCCGTCAACCAAATATCTAAACTCATAAGAGTTGTCTTTTTCTAAGTCTAAAGACCCTTTAAAGGTGCCATTTTTCAATTTTTTCAATTGAACTGCCTTTTTCTCGTTCCAATTGTTGAAGCTTCCAACAACCGCTACTTTTTTAGCTTCTTCAGGAGTTACCGAAAATGTAACTTTACAAATTGGTTTGCTCTTTAAGTATTTTTTTGTAATTGCCATAATAATTTATGAATTAAATTCTTCGGCAAATTTATAAAAGAAATCACCACGTCCAAATAATAGAGGTTTCAAAATGAAAGATTTACCAATTCCTTAATATTCAACTTGTAAAACTGTGTAAATCGAAACTTTAGTTTGGGTTCTTTGAGAAATTAATAACAATAGTTAAATCTTTTAAACTCTGATTTTCACCTTCTTATAGACTATATCGATTGAGATTATTGGGTTGATGAGTACTTCCATTAATTTACATCGTTTGCGAAAAATTGAGTAATTTTGCATTGAGAAATCTCTTAGTAAATGTTCGGAAAAAAGAAACCTACACCACAAATAGATAAAAATCAATTGGCACTTATAAAAAATGCCGAAAGACGTATCAAACAGAAAAAAAGACTTTACGTCCACTTTGTAATTTTCTTGATTGGTGCTGTTCTTTTGATTCTTGCAAATACCGTTTTTGGTATTGGAAAAGACATAACCTTTTATGGTCTAGAATGGTTTGTTTATGCTATTATTATTTGGTTGGTACTATTTATCTACCATTTTATTAGCGTATTTATACTCAATAAATTTATGGGTAGGGATTGGGAAGACAATCAACGGGACATTTTAGTAGCTAAGCAACAAGAACGCATTGAAAAGTTGAAAGCCGAATATTTGAAAAAAGAAACTAAAATCGCCAAGAAAGAAGCCTTTAACGAAACATCTCTAAAAAGTGCAACCACTCAAAAAAAAAAGAGTGAACTTACCCTAATTGCTGCGGCAGGAGAAAATAATGCCATTGGAAAGGACAATGACCTTATCTGGCATTTGAGCGATGACCTAAAACGTTTTAAAGAACTTACCAACGGGCACCATATTATTATGGGTCGAAAAACTTTTGAAAGTTTCCAAAAACCTTTGCCCAATCGAACACACGTTGTCATTACAAGGCAACAAGATTATAAAGTACCAAATGGCGTAATTGTTGTCCATAATTTAGAGGATGCAATTGATGCCTCAAAAGGAGACCAACAACCCTTTATTATTGGCGGTGGTGAAATCTACAGGCAATCAATGGCATTGGCAGATAAAATAGAATTGACTCGGGTGCACCATAGTTTTGAAAGTGCAGATACTTTTTTCCCAGAAGTTGAACCTTTTCTTTGGAAGGAGATTTCAAAAAAAGAACATCCAAAAGATATTCAACATAAATACGCCTTTACGTTTTTGACCTATGAGCGTAAATAAACTCTTCGATGGCTCTGCGTAAAGTATAGGTTTAAAATTAAAAAGTTACGTATTCATTTAAAAGATACCCACATTTCTGGGTACTACCATGATCAAAAAGCTCCAACTTCGTATAAATCTTCATGAGGAAAAACAGGGAGACATACTTCATTATAAAGTTTCGCAAAAACTAAATATCCCCTCTGAAGAAATTTCCGCAGTAAAGGTTTTACGAAAATCCATTGACGCACGTAAAAAGCAAATCATCTTCAACTACAAAGTCGAGGCTTATATCAACGAACCTGCCCCAAAACCATCGGCTTTTACTTTTGACTACAAAGACGTAGCCAAAGGAAAACCAATTCATATCATAGGATTTGGCCCTGCGGGAATGTGGGCTGCCCTTCGTTGTATCGAGCTGGGGTATAAACCAATTGTATTAGAACGTGGTAAAAATGTGCAGGATAGGCGTCGGGATTTAAAAGCCATTAATCAAGACCATAGTGTAAACGAGGATTCTAATTATTGCTTTGGTGAAGGTGGCGCTGGCACTTACAGCGATGGTAAACTTTATACACGAAGCCTTAAACGTGGCGACGTACGTAAGATTTTTGAGAACTTGGTTTATCACGGGGCCACAGACCAGATTTTGATTGATGCCCATCCACATATAGGCACTAACAAACTACCAAAAGTGGTTAAGAATATTCGTGAGACTATTTTAAAGTTCGGTGGTGAGATACATTTTGAAACCCGAGTTGTTGATTTCAGAATAGAACATAAAAAAATTACATCCATTCAATGCCATAACGGAGTTGAATTTGATGTAGAAAAAGTCATTTTGGCCACGGGGCATTCCGCTAGGGATATTTTCTATCTTTTAAATAAAAAACAGATTCAGCTCAAAGCAAAATCCTTTGCTATGGGCGTACGGGTGGAACATCCACAACATATAATTGATGGCATTCAATATTCCTGTACTGGTGAAAAACGGGACGAATTACTTCCCGCTGCTGCTTATAGTTTGGTAGAACAGATTGGTCGGCGAGGTGTGTATTCATTTTGTATGTGTCCCGGCGGTTTTATCGTCCCCGCTGCAACTGCAAATGGGGAAGTGGTGGTCAATGGCATGTCGCCTTCAAAACGCAATAACAACTATGCTAATTCTGGCATCGTTGTAGAAATCAATGCAGATTTAGACCTTTATAAATATGATAAGTTTGGCGCCCTAAAAGGCTTGGAATTTCAGAAGGACTTAGAAAAACTTGCTTACACGGCTGGCGGAAGAACACAAACCGCACCTGCCCAAAGATTGCCTGATTTTGTGGAGGGGAAACTATCTTCAGATTTAAACCCCACCTCCTACCAACCCGGATTAAATTCCGCGCCATTGCACTCCCTTCTACCAAAACTGATTGGTAGTTCTTTACGGAAAGGTTTTAAGGCCTTTGGAGAAAAAATGCACGGTTATTATACTGCGGAAGCTAACGTGATTGGCGTAGAATCCCGAACCTCATCCCCCGTAAATATTCCAAGAACCGAAGAATTATCACATCCTGAACTGTCTAATCTTTTCCCTTGTGGGGAAGGTGGCGGCTATGCCGGTGGTATTGTTTCTGCGGCAATGGATGGGGAGCGTTGCGCTGAGGCGGCTTGCAGATAAATTTTGAATGTTTTGGAAGAAGTAATGATTTTCTTTCCCTCAGAAAAACTTTAACGGTTCATCGTTTTGATTTCAGTAATAAACGTATCCAAATCGACACCGTTATTAACTAAGGTAAGTGCCTTATCGACCACATATTTAATATTATCAGTAGAAAAGCCCAAACCAATGCCAATTTTTTGAAGTAAAATTTCCTCGCGATCTCCCTTAATATGATCTACGTAAACCATACGCGACAAATCGTACAAACGCTCTAAACGCATATCATAAGATGTAGGTGGGTTAATGGGATGCGATTGGTAATCTTTTAATATCGTTTTATAGTCAGATTCGCTAATGTCCAAATTTCTAGCTAAACGATCTAAAAACGCTTTTTCATCATCAGTTATAATACCATCATTCATGGCGACCCTAACGATGGCCGCAAAATGGTCTTGGTTTCGTGTTTTGAATCCACTATCAAACAAATCTGAAAATGACATACTATCCTATTTTAAAAGTCGTGCAAAGATAGTTTTATTTCATATTTTAACAAGTGTCCCTAGTACAAATATTTTATATTTGCAATGTTTTGGTTTTCAAAAACCAAAGACTATTTAAACACCTATTTCTTGAGTAAAACCAATCTCTCGCAAACATATGCACGGGCTTTGCAAACGCAAAATCTTCAAAATGCTATTGCCGAAACTTTCGATAATTCCAAAAAAAATCAATCTAGATTTCACCTTAAAGGCTTAGTGGGATCCTCCCTATCCTTGGTGCTTTCAGAAATTTTTAAATCTTCAGAAAAACCCTTTTTACTTATTTTCAACGATAAGGAGGAAGCGGCATTTTATCTCAATGACCTAGAAATTTTACTTAACGGCAAGGATGTTCTTTTTTATCCCGGGAGTTACCGCCGCCCTTATCAAATTGAGAAAACTGATAATGCCAACGTTCTCCTGCGTAGCGAAGTACTAAACCGCATCAACTCGCAGAAAAAACCAGCGCTGATTGTAACTTACCCTGATGCACTTTTCGAAAAAGTGGTGACTCGCCGAGAACTGGAAAAGAATACCCTAAAGATTGCTGTAAAAGATGAGCTTTCTATTGATTTTATAAATGAAGTACTTTTTGAATATCATTTTAAACGTGTCGATTTTGTAACTGAACCTGGAGAGTTTTCAGTTCGTGGCGGTATCGTTGATGTGTTTTCATATTCTCATGATGAACCTTACCGTATCGAATTTTTCGGGGATGAAATTGATAGCATCCGTACGTTTGATGTAGAGACCCAACTTTCCACAGAACAAATTAAAAAAATAGGTATCATTCCAAATGTAGCCAGCAAAATTACTGATGAAAGCAGACAAAGTTTTCTCAAATATATGGCCCAAAAAACGGTGGTGTTTGCAAAAAATACATCGTTAATTTTCGATAGAATTGATGATTTCTTCGGAAAAGCTGAAGAAGCATTCAAGAATCTTTCTTCAGAATTAAAACACGCTCAGCCTAATGAGCTGTTTTGTAATTCTGAAGTTTTGAAACGGCAGTTATTGGAGTTTACGATGGTGGAGTTTGGCACGTCAACTCAATTCAATTCATCTGAAATAATTGAGTTCAATACCGCACCACAACCAGCCTTTAACAAACAATTCAACCTGTTAATTGAAGATTTAAAGTCTCATCAAGAACAAGGATTTACCAATTACATCGCCTGTGCCAGTGAACAACAGGCAAAGCGATTTCACGACATTTTTGACGATGCCGATTTCAACATTGAACAGCACGTGCATTATCAAACCATCGTACTTTCATTGTACCAGGGTTTTATAGACCATGAGCAGAAAATTACCTGCTATACTGATCATCAGATTTTTGAACGTTACCATAAATTTCAGCTAAAAAATGGATACGCCAAAAAACAAGCCATTACCCTGAAAGAGCTTACAAATTTAGACATCGGGGATTATGTAACCCACATAGATCATGGGATTGGACGATTTGGCGGACTTCAGAAAATCGAGGTCGAAGGTAAAAAACAAGAAGCCATAAAATTAGTTTATGGCGAACGCGACATCCTTTACCTGAGCATTCACTCATTGCATAAAATCACAAAGTTTAATGGTAAGGACGGCAAGCCCCCCAAGATTTATAAACTAGGAAGTAAAGCTTGGAAAACGCTTAAGCAAAAAACAAAATCTCGGGTCAAGGAAATTGCCTTCAACCTAATAAAGGTCTATGCCAAGCGTAAATTGGAAAAAGGTTATCAATATAATCCAGACAGCTACCTGCAGCACGAACTAGAAGCCTCATTTATTTACGAAGACACTCCAGATCAAACCGCATCTACTGCAGATGTAAAAGCCGATATGGAAAGTGAGCGCCCCATGGATCGCCTCATTTGCGGGGACGTTGGCTTTGGAAAAACGGAAGTCGCTATTAGAGCAGCATTTAAGGCCGTTGATAATGGCAAACAAGTCGCCGTATTAGTTCCCACCACTATTCTCGCCTACCAACATCAACGTACCTTTAGTGAAAGACTCAAGGATTTTCCTGTTACGGTAGATTATCTCAACCGGTTTAGAACGGCAAAGGAAAAACGCGAAACACTTGAAAAATTGGAAAAAGGCCACGTTGACATCCTAATTGGCACCCACCAATTGGTAAATAAAAATGTGAAATTTAAAGATCTTGGATTACTCATTGTAGATGAAGAACAAAAATTTGGCGTTGCGGTAAAAGAGAAACTTAAAACGATAAAGGATAATGTAGATGTGTTGACGTTGACCGCTACGCCCATACCTAGAACATTACAATTTAGTTTGATGGCGGCTCGAGATTTATCCGTTATAACAACGCCTCCCCCAAATCGGTACCCTATTGAAAGCCATGTCATCCGGTTTAGTGAGGAAACCATAAGAGATGCCGTTTCTTATGAAATACAGCGTGGGGGGCAGATTTTCTTTATTCATAATCGCATCGAAAACATTAAAGAGGTGGCTGGACTCATTCAACGTTTGGTTCCTGATGCTAAAGTAGCGGTAGGTCATGGCCAGATGGAAGGCAAAAAACTGGAGCAATTGATGTTGTCTTTTATGAACGGTGAATTTGACGTTTTGGTAAGCACCACTATCGTTGAAAGTGGATTAGACGTATCTAACGCTAATACGATTTTTATTAATAATGCCAATAATTTCGGATTAAGCGATCTTCATCAAATGCGAGGTCGCGTTGGCCGGAGCAATAAAAAGGCGTTTTGCTACTTTATTACGCCAGACTATTCTGCAATGACCACCGATGCCAGAAAGCGCATTACGGCCTTAGAGCAGTTTACCGAGTTGGGCAGCGGTTTTAATATCGCCATGAAAGATCTCGAAATTCGTGGGGCAGGCGACCTTTTAGGTGGGGAGCAGAGCGGGTTTATAAACGAAATCGGTTTTGATACCTACCAAAAAATCTTAAACGAAGCCATTGAAGAACTCAAGGATAACGAGTTTAAGGACCTTTACGATGACGATGGAAAAGAGAAGCAGTACGTCAAGGATATTTCAATCGATACTGATTTTGAACTATTGTTCCCAGATGATTATGTAAATAATATTACAGAACGGTTGAACCTTTATACCAAATTGAACACCCTTAAAACGGAAGCTGAACTAGAAAAATTTACTTCGGAAGTTGTGGATCGGTTTGGCGAAATGCCCGTTGAAGTAATCGACCTTCTTAACAGTGTTCGTATCAAATGGATTGCGACAAAAATTGGTCTTGAAAAAATCATTATGAAGAAAGGTCGCTTTATAGGTTACTTTATTAATGACCAACATAGCAGATTTTACCAAAGCGATTATTTTACCAAAGTGCTAAAATATGTGCAAACCCATCCCAATGAATGTAAGATGAAGGAAAAGAAAACCAGGAATGGATTACGCTTATTATTGACATTTGAGCAGATTAAATCGGTAAAGCAAGCCTTGGGTCGTCTTCAACAAATATGAAAAAAACCCATACCCAACATGTATTTTGGTTGACATTGGCAACGATTTTCATCAGCACATCCGGTGCGTTGGGAAAATATATAGACATGCCCACACCTGTTATTATCTGGTGGCGCTGTGCTTTAGGAGGCTTGTTTTTGTTTCTTTATTGCAAATTTCAAGGAATCAAGTTGAAGATAGGCAATAAAAAAGATGGGTTTACTTTTATCATTGCCGCACTGTTAATGGGCGCCCATTGGATTACCTATTTCTATGCGTTAAAATTATCAAATGTGGCCATTGGCATGTTATCTTTATTTACGTTTCCGGTAATTACGGCTATTCTGGAACCGCTATTTTCCAAAGTAAAATTTGACCCAGTTCATATAATCCTAGGCCTTTTAGTTTTACTGGGCATTTATATTTTGGCACCAGATTTTGATTTGGCAAACTCACAATTACAAGGTCTCCTATTAGGACTTTTATCTGCAATTTTTTATTCGCTTCGTAATTTAATACTCAAACAAAAATCCCATCTTTACAACGGCAGCGTACTAATGTTTTATCAAGTGGCCATATTAATGGTAATACTTTTGCCTATTTTATTTTTTATGGACACCAAAGGGATTACTACCGAGTATCCGTTTGTAATACTTTTGGCACTATTGACCACGGCGATTGGGCATACGTTACTTATCAATAGTTTTAAATATTTTAAAGTAAGTACTGCCAGCATAATTGGAAGTTCACAACCTATATTTGGAATCATTATTGCATTTCTTTTTTTAAATGAAGTACCGACAAGGAGCGTAGTTTTGGGTGGAAGCCTAATTGTTTTAACGGTTGTTATTGAAAGTGTGAGATCTAAACAAAATTGATGGATTTCAAAATACCCGTTCTATATTTCTTGACACTACTTTAAACAAGACTGAAGTTTTAGTATTTAAAGCACTCCGAACGGGAAAATCATTACGAGGTCTATTCTAGGTTCAATTAAAAATTTAATAAATTATAAAATGAAACAATTTCTTTATCTACTTGTTTTAATTCCAACATTGATTCTTGCACAAAATACAATTGGCGGAACATTTACACCTGCGAAAGACTACACCTTCGCCCTGTTATACAAAGCAACACCAACCGGGACTGAATATATTAATAGAGCGGAATTGGACCAAAATGGCAGTTTCACAATCGCTATGGATAGCTCCACCACTGCTGGTATTTACAAAATAGTTTACGCCACCCCGCCAGAGCAGAATAATTTCGACCTTATTTATAATGGCAGTGAGTCCATCAATTTTAATTTTAATAAGGATGAAAACCTCGAATTTCCTGAAAGCAAGGAAAATAAATTATGGATATCCTATCTGCATAGTATGGATATGGTAAACCGCACAATAAGTAATTACTACACCCAAAAAAGCACCGATAAGCAAGCCTTTAAATCTATCATTAAAACCTTAAAAGAAACTCAAACCGCTTTTGAAGATGCTTCTAAAGACATGATGGTTTCTGTGTTTGTAAAATCGAACGCTCCTTATATTCCTGTAGCTTATGAAGATTTAACAACTTATAAAAATAATCTGCAACGCCATTATTTAGAACCTGTAGATTTTGGAAATTCCCTTTTGCAGAGTTCAGATTTTCTTGTAGATCGTGTTATGGGATTTGTCTTCGGAATGGTTAAAGATGATAACCCAGCTTATAAAAAGCAGGTAGATTTATTAGTAAACCATATTGGTGAGGGCCAAAAAGTGATTAAGACTATTTTATTGGAAACCGTTTGGCGAAACTTCAAAAACAGTAATAATGTCGAATTGGCCAATTATGTAAGTGATCAATATCTTTTAGAACTGTCACAACAATTTAATTATGATGCGCTTACTGAAGAATTAATGGTTTATAAAAATAATACCATAGGAGTAAAAGCCCAAAACTTTAAATTGGGAATAAACACCGATGGAAAGACAAAAACAACCACATTACACGATCTGGATTTAGCTGAACAATATCTCATTGTTTTTTGGAGCAGTAGCTGTGGCCATTGTTTGGAAGAATTGCCTCAAGTGAAAAAACTTGTAGCGAACAAAAAAGATTTCAAAGTGATTGCGATTGGACTTGAAGATGAAGCCGATAATTGGGAAAAAGCCATAAAAGACTATCCTGAGTTTATTCATGTTTTGGGCTTAGGTAAATGGGAAAACCCGATTTCTGATGCTTATGGCGTTGAGGCGACACCGTCTTATTTTTTATTGAATAAGGATAAGATAATAATATCGAAACCTTACGATTATAATGAATTGGAAAACACTATGAAGTGATGTAAATTTGAAATTATTAATTTGATTAGTCTCCCTAAATTCCAAAAGGCTTTCTAGGTCAAAGATTGAATTCAAAAATCATCTGAAGGTTTGTCATCGCAAAACATTCATATCATTAGGTTCGCTAAAGTAAAAAAGAAAACGCCCAACTCAAATTAATGAGGTGGACGTTTTTTGGAGACTAAATAACCAACCAAAATTTAGCTCCTAGTATTTTGTCAAGGCTTTTATAATAGCGCTTTCTTTCGTTTTTTAATTTTCCTTTCTAAATTTTCAGCCTTATCTATTTTTAGCGAAACCTTTTGGAGTTCTTTTTTATATAATATATCCTTTTACAATATATTCATAAACTGTGCCATAAAAAGGGTGGGGGCGACTCTACCCTTGCTTGTTTATAACGCTCATCTCAAAAATTTCATTGCCAAAAAAAGCATAATCTAACGTTAATGTTTTAGTTGAAAATTATTATTAACCTCGCACATAACATAAAAATCGGTATAATCCCAGTAAATATTACTCTCACATAAACACATCTATAACCTGCGAACATTTAAAAGTGCTATCGTCTCCTCCAGATAGAAACACAAAATGGCTGACATTGACCTATCGGTGTTTCAGGAATTAAAAAACGCTGCCGATAGGGTAAAAACCAATAGTGGGTATCTTGCTTTTATAGGTCTAAATTTTTGTTCACGGGCTAGAGATTTCAAAAACATCTCGAAGTCTAGGGATTGAATTTGACAAAATATATCTACAAACACCAAAAAAAAAGCGCAATTCCAAATTTTAGAATTGCGCTTTTAAGTATATGCTTAAAGGGATATTTTACATTTCCAAAGCTCTTTTCACATCACCGTCCATTAATAATTCAACTGGACTTTCTAAGGCTTCTTTTATAGCTACAAGAAAACCAACACTTTCCTTACCATCGATAATTCTGTGATCGTAAGACAGAGCAACATACATTATTGGTCTTATTTCAACGTGACCATCAATGGCCACTGGGCGCTCAACAATGTTGTGCATACCTAAGATTGCGCTTTGTGGCGGATTAATGATTGGTGTAGATAACATACTTCCAAAGACCCCACCGTTCGAAATCGTAAAGGTGCCCCCCGTCATTTCATCTACAGTAATTTTTCCATCGCGGGCCTTGATTGCCAGTCGTTTTACCTCTTGCTCAACGCCTCTAAAACTTAAATTTTCGGCATTTCTAATTACAGGCACCATTAAACCCTTCGGACCAGAAACCGCGATACTAATATCACAGAAATCGTAACTTATCATTTCCTTTCCGTCAATCATTGAATTAACTGCAGGATATTCTTTAAGGGCACGAACTACTGCCAAAGTAAAGAAACTCATAAACCCAAGGCCTACACCATGTTTTGTCTTAAAGTCTTCTTTATATTCTTTTCGCAATTCGAAAATCGGTGACATATCCACTTCGTTAAAAGTGGTCAACATTGCGGTAGTATTTTTAGCTTCGACCAATCGCTCCGCTACCTTGCGGCGTAACATTGACATTTTACTTTTAGACGACCCACGTTTACCGCCGCTAGGAGTTCCCATTGATGGTTTTGCGTTTACTGCATCATCCTTGGTGATTCTTCCATCTTTACCAGTACCCGAAACGCTTTTAGCATCCATACCTTTTTCTGCCAAGACTTTTTTGGCGGCTGGACTTGCAGTGCCAGAAGCGTAGGTTTTTTCAGCAGGGTTTGGTGCTTTTTTGTGATCTTCATTATTTGGCGTCGTTTTTTGGTCTTTAGCTAATTCCTTTTCGGCTTCGGCATTACCACCTTCATCTCCTCCTCCGTAAGTATCTGATTCATCTTTAGCGGCATCGCTACTTGGTTTTTCCGCGCTTGTATCGATCAAACAAACTACCTCTCCAACTGCTACGGCATCACCTTCTTCGGCTTTTAGGGTAATGATACCGCTTGCTTCAGCAGGTAATTCCAATGTTGCCTTGTCACTATCCACCTCTGCAACGGCTTGATCTTTTTCTACATAATCGCCATCTTCAACCAACCATTGTGCAATTTCTACTTCTGTAATCGATTCGCCTGGTGAAGGCACTTTCATTTCTAAAATCATGGGTCTTATTTTTATGTTCTTATTCTTGCCAAAGCAGGAATATCTATTTCAATTTTCTGTTGTATTTTATTTTGGTTGTAAAACTTCGTTTCTCTTTATTAATATCTCTTTGCTACCGAAATTTGTTTCAGCTAAGCTTTCTCTTGAATATATTTTTTCAGTGAAACTTTACCAAAATTACTTCCGCTGATTATCTTTAGTCTTATCAAAAACAAAATCTATAACTTCTTGATGACGTTTTTTTGAACGTACCGAACTTCCCGCAGCTGGAGCGCCATAAGGTCGTCTTGATGCAGCCCTAAATGTTTTTGCTTCATCTAAGTGCATTAGCATGTGGCTGTAAGCTCCCATGTTTCTTGGTTCTTCCTGCGCCCAAACAATATCATCTGCATTACTATATTTTTTCAATATAGCCTTGATTTGTTTATCTGGAAGAGGAAATAATTGTTCTACTCTAACCAATGCCACATCATTGCGATCTAATTGACTTCGTTCTTCCAATAAATCGTAATAAAACTTACCAGTCACAAAGACCAAAGTCTTTACGTTATTAGGCTCTACTTTTTCATCATCAATAACCATTTTAAAACTACCGTTGGCAAATTCATCTACGGTTGAAACAACTAACGGATGCCTCAATAAACTCTTAGGTGTGAAAATAATGAGCGGTTTTCTAAACTCCGCTTTCATCTGTTTCCGAAGCAAATGATACATATTTGCTGGCGTTGTACAATCCATCACGAACATATTATCCTTAGCGCAAAGCTGTAAATAACGCTCCATTCTAGCTGAGGAATGTTCAGCACCTTGACCTTCATAACCATGGGGAAGTAACATGACCAGACCATTCTGAATCTTCCATTTATCTTCAGCTGCCGAAATATACTGGTCTAACATTATTTGTGCGCCATTACTGAAATCTCCAAACTGAGCTTCCCAAATAACAAGCGTTTTGGGGCTTGCCATGGCGTATCCATAATCAAAACCAACAACCCCGTATTCTGAGAGCAGTGAATTATATATAAAGAATTTTCCTTGTTTATCGCTGATTTTATTGAGCAGTAAAATTTCCTCCTCACTATCCTCTACTTTGACTACTGCATGTCTATGGGAAAAAGTACCACGCTCAACATCCTGACCAGACATTCTAACATCGTAACCCTCTTCCAACAAAGTGCCATAAGCCAAATGCTCTGCCATGGCCCAATCTAATTTATCCTCATCAAACATGGTTTGGCGAGACTGCACCAACCTTTCAATCTTGCGAATAAACGTTTTATCTTTGGGCAAGCTGCTAATCACTTTCGTGATTTTGGCTAAACCTTCTTTAGAAAAAGTGGTATCAACATCCTGTAACATCTTGTCTTCAACGACATTATGATAATCTACCCACTCATCTTGCATAAAAGGGGTAATGTTGGTTTTATCTATTTTTCTGGAATCCTCTAAATTTTCCTCTAGTTTACCTTTGTAATCTTTTTCTAATTTAGCTACATAATCGTCACCAATAACACCTTCTTCAATTAGCTGTTTGGCATAAATATCTCTTGGATTTTTATGCTTTGCAATCGCCTTATATAATTTTGGTTGCGTAAATCGTGGCTCATCCCCTTCATTGTGGCCGTATTTTCTGTAGCCCAACAAATCGATAAATACATCGCGTTTAAATTTCATTCTAAAATGCAAGGCAAACAACATGGCGTGCACTACTGCTTCAGCGTCGTCTGCGTTAACGTGCAACACAGGTGATAATGTAACTTTACCCACATCTGTACAATACGTACTAGAACGTCCATCTAAATAATTAGTGGTAAAACCAATTTGA
Source organism: uncultured Flavobacteriaceae bacterium (assembly GCA_963803715.1). GTDB lineage: Bacteria > Bacteroidota > Bacteroidia > Flavobacteriales > Flavobacteriaceae > Psychroserpens. The sequence continues at coordinate 174,730 of CAWDOF010000005.1, read as the reverse complement.
TTATTCACAACAATATGAATGGTACCATTAGTTTTATAACCGTCTAGTTTAGCCATTTGAACGACTTCATATACGATGCCTTGACCAGCAATTGCAGCGTCACCATGAACAATTATGGGTAATACTTGAGAGGGATCATCGGCATATTTATCATCTTGCTTTGCTCGCACAATACCCTCAACCACAGCGCCTACTGTTTCTAAATGTGAAGGGTTTGGAGCAATATTTAAATTGATATCATGGCCACCATTTGTTTTTCTATTGCTGGTCCAACCAAGGTGATATTTTACGTCACCATCAAAAACCACCTGTTCGTAATCTTTGCCGTCAAACTCACTAAAAATATCCTCGGCAGATTTCCCAAAAATATTGGTAAGTGTGCTCAATCGGCCACGGTGAGCCATACCCATAACGAATTCTTTAACACCTTGATTCGCGGCGTTTTCTATAAGCGAGTCCAATGCCGGTATAAGGGATTCATTACCTTCTAAAGAGAAGCGTTTTTGTCCAACATACTTAGTATGCAAAAAACTCTCAAAAGAAACGGCCTCATTTAATTTTTTAAGAATATGCTTTTTTTCTTCCGAAGAGAATTTCGGTTGGTTGTCATTGATATTTAGCTTATCCTGAATCCATTGAATTTCCTTTGGATTTCTTATATACATATATTCCAGACCGATGGCATCACAATAAATACTTTCTAAATGTGATATGATAGAGCGCAAAGATTGCTTGCCAATACCTAAAATATCTCCGGCATCAAAATCAGTATCTAGATCGGCATCAGAAAGTCCAAAATTTTCTTTAACTAAAGTAGGTTCATATTGTCTACGTTCTCGCACTGGGTTTGTTTTGGTAAACAAGTGACCGCGATTTCGGTAGCCATCGATAAGTTTTACGACCTGAAACTCCTTTTGAACGTGGTCTGGGATTTGGGCTGAGACATTTTCAATAACTTCGCCATCCATGCCATAGCTTTCACTACCAAAGTCGTAGCCTTGAAAAAAGGCGCGCCAACTGGGCTCAACAGAATCGGGATTATTTAAGTATTGATCGTATAAATCGGCAAAATACGCAGTGTGTGCTGCGTTTAAAAAGGAATATTTATCCATTGTAGGGTGTGAATCGTTTTCTCTTCAACAAAATTTATCCAAAAATACAACTTTTAGCAAAAATAGTTATGGTTTTAATATATTTATGGGTGTTTAAACGCTTATTTCAATATCATGAAAATCCTCGATTCAATACAACAAAAATCACTAACCCTACTAACTTTATGTTTTGCCTTTACGACGATTTCATTTTGTCAGGATTCAAACCGAGGTTCGGAGTTTTGGAGGCATGTTCGTTTTGGTGGCGGACTTGGATTAAGTTTTGGCGATGGTTTTTTTAGTGGCACCATTGCTCCGGCGGCCGTTTATCAATTTGACGAAGCGCCATTCGCTTTGGGTGTTGGGTTAAATGGCACCTATAACAGTCTTAAAAATGTTTATAATTCCACTATTCTCGGTGGAAGTGTTATCGGTCTTTTTAACCCCGTCCAAGAAATTCAAGTATCGGCAGAATTTGAAGAACTGAACGTTAACCGAAAATTTGAAGACCCTCAATTTCAAGATGAAAATTATTGGTATCCCGCTCTTTTTCTGGGTGTTGGCTATAGTTCGAGTAACGTCACATTTGGAATTCGATATGACTTACTTTACAATAATGAGAAAAGTATTTATGCAGATCCATTTGTGCCTTTTGTGAGGGTGTTTTTTTAGGCCCATCCGCGAAACTTCCCTAAGGTAAGGTAGAAGAGACGTGATTAGGATTATCCCATCCCCGACCCTTCCCTGAGGGAAGGGAGAAGAAACGGGATTAGGATCAATATTAACTTTGAGAAATTCTTATCAATCGTGTAATTCGTGTCTCAGTTTTTTCGTCACTTTCAAGAATAAGCTTCTCTAAACCACACCTTCTGCCATTCCCTTTGTAAAATCATAAAACTTACTTCTTCAGATAATCTTAGCGTATCGCTGCCATCCAATTTTTTTATTTTTTCTTCGGAAACATCAACGATATAGAGCAAATTGAGGTATTCGGCAAATTTTTGTTGTATCAATTTGAAAACAGTTTCGTGGAGCATCAATCTTAAACTTGTAGGTAAAATTTCAGTAGAAAAATCTAAATCGATGTTCGCCAAGAGAAAATCTTTGTTGAGCTGTTGTATGAGTTTGGCGTATAAGTCTAGATTTTCGGCCTCGTCAATTAAAGCTGCAAAGCTCTTGGGAACGTTCATTATACAGTACGGTTAATCAATTGATTCCCGAAGGCTCGCAATCCATTTTTATCAGTTTCAGAAATTTTTAATTTTTCTAAGACCGAGAAAGCCATTTGGGTATAGTTCGCTATTTCTTTCTTAGTAGCCTCGGCCGCACCGCTGGAAACAAAAAGTTGTTTTATGGTTTCTATTTTGTCTGACGAATCAGAAGGATCAATACTATACAAATGCTGTAGTTGCCTTTTGTTAGATATATCTGAAAATTCTAGAGCCTTCAAGTATAAAAAGGTTTTCTTATTTTCAATAATATCTCCACCAACCTGTTTTCCGAAGCTTTTGGGATCACCAAAAACATCAAGATAATCATCTTGTAACTGAAAGGCGATACCTAGATTTTTTCCGAAGTTATAAATCCCATTTTGACAATCAATTGACGCATTAGCAACAATAGCGCCCATTTTCATGGAAGCGCCCACCAATACTGCGGTCTTGTATTCTATCATTTTGAGATATTCTGCGATTGTAACATCATCACGACTCTCAAAATCAACATCATACTGCTGTCCTTCACAAACCTCTAAAGCTGTTTTACTAAAGAGTTTCGCCAAATCTTGAAACACTTTAGGCTCGTAGTTCTCAAATAATTGATACGCCATAATCAACATGGCATCACCCGATAGAATTCCTGTATTACTATCCCATTTTTCATGAACCGTTTTCTGCCCTCGTCGTAAAGGTGCGTCATCCATAATATCATCATGTACCAATGAAAAATTATGAAACACTTCAACACTCAAAGCAGCATCTAAAGCCAAATCTTGATCACAATCAAATAGCTCTGCAGACATTAAGGTTAAAATAGGCCGTAAACGCTTTCCACCTAATTGCAAAATATAGTTAATCGGGTCGTAAAGTGATTTAGGTTCTTTAGGCTCAATGTAGCCATTTAGATATTTGACGAACGTATCGTGATAAGACTGAATTTTTTGCATGACCCAAAAATAGTCAGATTTAGATTGAAACCAATTCTACAAATTCAAAAACCAATGTTAATTTAACATTAATACTACGGAAACTATTTTTGTTTTTAAAGTTTCCTATTTACATTTGCACTCAATTTTAAATAAATCAAACGGTTTTTTGGCTATAAAATGAATGATGATATAATAATAAAATCAGCGGAGCTTTTTTTAAATCTTGGTTTTAAAAGTGTGACAATGGATGATATTGCCAATGAGATGGGCATTTCAAAAAAAACCATTTATCAACATTTTGATAATAAATCAAAGTTGGTGGAAGCTTCAATGCTATATGTTTTTGAGAATGTTTCTTGTGGTATAAAGCATATTCGTGGGTTAGATATGAACCCAATTGAAGAAACCTTCCAAATAAAACAATTGGTCATGGAGCATTTAAAAGATGATAAATCCTCACCACAGTACCAACTTCAAAAATACTATCCCAAAATTTACTCCATGCTAAAAATAAAGCAGTTTGAAGTGATGCAAGATTGCGTTAAAGCAAATTTACAGCGTGGGGTTAATCATGGATTGTACCGAGAATCAATAAATATCGAATTTATATCGCGCATTTATTTCAATTGCATGTTGTCCTTAAAAGACAAAGAACTATTCCCACTAAAACAGTTTTCGATGAACACACTCATGGAAAACTATCTCGAATATCATATTCGTGGCATTTGTACGCCAGAAGGTCTCAAAACACTTGAAAAACTATCTATTACAACCAATCACTATAGCAACAAATGAAACATAAACTCATTTTACTCTTTACTATTCTATTGAGCAGCTCTGCATTTTCGCAAGATGCCCCTTTTAGCATGTCCTTGCAACAGGCCATTGATTATGCCTTGGAATATAACCGAACTGTCATAAACGCCGCGCGGGATATCGATGCCGCCGAAAAGCAAAAATGGGAAACTACAGCGACAGGACTTCCCCAAATAACTGCTAATGTTGATTACCAGAATTTCTTGAAACAGCAAGTTCAAGTGGTACCCGCGGAATTTTTTGGTGGTCAACCTGGCGATTTTCAAGAGGTCATATTTGGGACAAAGCAATCTGTTACTGCCTTCGCAAGGCTTGATCAAAAGATTTTTGATGGCACTTACATTGTCGCTTTACAATCGGCCAAAGTGTTTTTAGACATTTCAAAAAACGCTAAGACCAAAACCGATTTAGAAGTTCGAAAATCTGTAATAAACGCCTATGGAAATGTTTTATTGGCAGAAGAAAGCGTTAAAATACTACAGCGAAACATCGAAGTTTTGGAAAAAAATCTATTTGAAACCACCAAGATTTATGAAAACGGATTGGAAGAAGAAGAAAGTGTGGAGCAATTGCAGATTACCTTATCTGGCGTACAAAGCAATTTGAACAATACTGAGCGATTGCAAAAAATCGCCTATCAAATGTTGAACATTACCTTGGGTCTTGACGTTTACAACAGAACCATTTTAACCGATAACCTAGAAACCTTGGCAGAAAAAAACCAATCCTTGGCTTTATTGGAAAAGGAAGCAACTCCAGAATCAAACATTGATTACATTATCGCAGAGAACGAGACTAAAGTCAATGAACTCAAAGTCAAACTCGAACAAAGTAAAGGCTTACCATCGCTTAATGCATTTATAAATGGAGGTTACTCAGCATTTGAAAATGAGTTTGATTTTTTTAACAACGACCAAGAATGGTTCGGTTCCTCATTGATAGGTGTGAATTTGAGCATCCCGATTTTTAGTTCCGGTATGCGAAATGCATCCACCCAACGTGCTAAAATCAATTTGGAAAAATCGCTGACCGAACTAGAGGAAACCGAGCAAAAATTGAAGCTTGACATAGCGTCTGCTAGAAGCGATTACCAATTTGCATTGGAAGATTATGAAAATAAAAGGGACAACCTTGCATTGGCAGAACGTATCGAAAGTAAAAACCAAACCAAATTTTTCGAGGGGATTGGTTCCAGTTTTGAATTAAGGCAAGCACAAACCCAACTTTATAATGCACAACAGGAATTATTACAGGCCATGCTTGATGTGATAACCTCGAAAGCAGCTTTAGAAACCGTTTTAAATACACCAATCATAAATTAATATAATCAATCAAAATGAAACATTTATATAAAATTATCATTCTGTGTTTATTGGTAGCCTCATGCTCTGATGAAAAGAATAACTCCGTAGATAGTGCTTTAGACAGTAACAATGTTGAGACCATGAGACAGAAACGTGGCGAACTTGTAAATTCACAACAAGCCCTCAACGACCAAATAAAACTTTTAGATGAAAAAATCAAAACATTGGACACCGCCAAAAATGTACCTCTAATTACGTCCTTAAAAATCACTCCAGAAATTTTTATCCATGTTTTAGAACTTCAAGGTAACGTTACCACTAAAAGTCTTTTGACCATTACTGCCGAATACAATGGGATACTACATGATGTTTACGTTACTGAAGGTCAAAAAGTAGAGAAAGGCCAAATATTGGCAAAAATTGACGATGGTGGTCTGAGCCAACAATTAGCACAACTTAACATTCAATCAGAACTGGCAAAAACCACCTTTGAGCGTCAAAAAAGGTTATGGGAACAAAAAATTGGTAGCGAAATTCAATTTTTACAGGCAAAATCTACTTTTGAATCCCAACAGCAATCTGTCAACCAACTTAAGCAGCAAATTGCTAAAACAACCGTTCGTGCACCGTTTACGGGTACCATTGATGATGTTATTACTGAAGAAGGCAGCGTCGTTGCGGCGGGCCAAACACCACTAATGCGCATCGTTAACCTAGACGATATGTATATTGAAACAGAAGTTCCAGAGCGTTATGTTGCAGATGTTACAAAAGGAAAAGCTGTTACTGTTGATATTCCCGTATTGGGAAAAACCATGGAAACAGAAATTCGACAGGCAAGTGACTTTATCAATCCTGCCAATAGAACATTTAAAGCAGAAATCGAGGTTCCAAACGAGGAGAAAAGCATAAAGCCTAACTTAACTGCAAGATTAAAAATCAACGACTATACGAGTGAGAATGCACTATTGATTCCGCAAAGCGTAATTTCGGAAAATGCCGATGGCGAACAATATGTGTATGTGGTTGCCGAAAAAGATTCTAACGGAACGGGCAAAGCAAAACGAACGATTATTGAAACAGGCAAAACCCAAGGCGATGTCATTGAAGTACTTAAAGGCCTTGAGGCTGGTGCAGAAGTTATAAAGGAAGGCGCAAGAAGTGTTAGGGACGGCCAAATTGTTGAAGTTATTAACTATGAAGAAAACCCAGGCTATGAAAAAAAATAAAGAAAACAAAAAGAAGAAAAGTAACATAGATAAGGAATTTGCATGGTCATCATGGGCCATCAACAACAAAACAACGATGTATGTTCTGATTGCCGTGTTTTTTTATTTGGGTATTTCTGCGTTTTTCAATATGCCGAGGGAAGATTTCCCAGAAGTCAATGAAACTAAAATTTATGTAAGCACGGTTTTTCCAGGAAATACTGCCGAGGATATTGAAAAATTAGTAACCGATCCATTAGAGGACAAACTTAACATTGTAAGTAATAAGGTTGAAATCACTTCAACATCTCAAGAAGATTACTCGATGATTATTGTGGAATTTGACGAGAATATTACCGTTGAGCAAGCTAAACAAAAAGTCAAGGATGAAGTAGATAGCGAAACCGCTAGTGAGGATTGGCCTACGTTTAATGGCGCAAAAGTAGAACCCGATGTTTTTGAGCTCAGTTTATCTGAAGAAATACCGATTCTAAATATCAATATCTCTGGAGATTATCCCGTTGAAAAATTAAAGGATTATGCGGAGTACCTTCAAGATGAGATCGAAGATTTACAAGAAATCAAAAAAGCAGACATAAGAGGTGCGCAGGAAAAAGAGGTTGAAGTTGCGGTAGATATTTATAAAATGATGGCCGCTAAAGTTACGTTCAACGATATTATAGGTGCTATAAATGGCGGAAACGTGACCATGTCTGCAGGAAATTTGAAAGCTAGTGGGCAGAGACGTACCATTAGAATTTTGGGAGAAATAGAAAATCCATCAGACCTGGAGAATTTTGTCGTTAAATCTGAAAACGGAAACGCCATCTACCTCAAGGACGTCGCAACCGTTGCTTTTAAAGAGGAAGATAACACAACGTTTGCTAGAAAATCAGGAAAACCTGTAGTGATGCTTGATGTTAAGAAACGAGCGGGCAAAAACATGGTTGACGCTGCCGAACAAATTCAGCAAATTGTGGAGGATGCCATAGCTAATGAGTTTCCGCCAGATCTAGAAGTGACCATCACAAACGATCAATCTGAAAAAACAATTGGTCAAGTGGATGATCTGGTAAACAATATTATTTTCGGGGTTATTCTAGTGGTCACAGTGTTGATGTTCTTTCTAGGATTCAAAAACGCATTGTTCGTGGGGTTTGCCATCCCCATGTCCATGTTTATGTCACTTATGATTTTGAGTCTCTTCGGTTACAGCCTAAACACAATGGTATTATTTGGACTCATTATGGGTCTTGGTATGCTGGTGGACAATGGTATTGTGGTTGTCGAGAATGTGTATCGTTTAATGGAAGATGAAGGCATGAGTAAGGTCGAAGCTGCCAAAAAAGGAATTGGAGAAATCGCGTATCCTATCATTATCTCTACGGCAACAACTGTAGCTGCATTTGTACCATTAGGGCTTTGGCCAGGTATTATGGGAGAATTTATGAAGATTTTACCCATTACCTTATCTATTGTTTTAGGATCCTCCTTAATTGTAGCCATATTTTTCAACTCGGTGTTGGTGTCGCGTTATATGACCATTGAAGACAAGGATATGCCACTAAGGCAAATTATAAAAGTCACTGTAATTATTGCATCAATTGGCACCTTGATTCTTCTTTTCGGAGGTGCTTATCGTGGATTAGGTACTGTTATGATTTTCACAGCTATTATGCTTTGGGCATATCGTCTTTTTATTAGAAAATGGGCTAATAATTTTCAGACGAAATCTTTGGTAAAATTGGAAAATTGGTACGAGAACATTTTGCGTAAATCACTTTCTAAAAAACGGCCTTACATTTTAAGTATCGGTACGGTGATATTGTTAATTGCTGCTTTTATAGCTTTCGGAATTTCCCTCAGTACGCAACGTACAAAAGTGGAATTTTTCCCAGACAATAAGCCAAATCAAATCATTGTTTATATCGAATATCCCGAAGGAACCGCCATTGACAAAACCAATGCTATTACAAAGCAAATCGAAAATCGGGTTTACGATGTTATCAATCAAAATGAATACATCGATGATGGTAAGAATTTCTTGGTAGAAAGCGCCGTATCACAAGTTGGCGAAGGTGCTGGAAATCCCCAAACCGATGGTGGATCAGCTGCCGAAATGCCGCATAAAGCTAAAATTACAGCATCTATGCGTGAATATAAATATAGAAGAGGTGAAGATAGTGAAGTTTTGAGACAGAAAGTGCAGGAAGCTTTAGTTGGTATATATCCTGGGGTTCTGATTTCGGTAGAAAAAGATGCCAACGGCCCACCTGCCGGTTCACCTATTAATATTGAAATTGAGGGGAAAGACTATAATGAACTTATAGCAACTGCAGAAAAAATGCGAGAATTTATAAATTCCCGTAATATCGCAGGTATTGACGAGCTGAAGATTGATGTCAATAAAGGGAAACCAACCATGCAAGTGGAAGTTGACCGCGAGAAGGCTGGAGAATTGGGCATTACCGCATCACAAGTTGGCACCCAATTACGTAATTCAATTTTTGGCTCAAAGGCCGGAATCTATAAAGAAGATGGTGACGATTATGATATCTATGTGAGATTTAATGAAGCTAATAGATACAATACCAGCGCCTTGTTCAACCAGAATATTACATTTCGGGACAATACAGGGCAAATCAAGGAAATCCCATTATCTACTGTTGCTAAACAAAATAACAACTCTGGTTTTAGTGCCATTAAACACAGAGAGACCAAGCGTGTTGTAACCGTTTACTCGGCGCTCTCTCCAGGCTATACAGATGCTGGAGCTATTGTGTCCCAGATTCAGAATGAGATGAAAAGTTACGAAAATCTACCAGAAAACATCACTATAGATTATACTGGGCAAATCGAAGAGCAGAATAAACAAATGGCCTTTTTAATGGGTGCGTTTTTTACTGGACTTGGATTGATTTTCTTTATCCTTATTTTCCAGTTTAACTCGGTATCAAAACCGGCTATAATTATGATTGCTATTTTCTTGAGCTTTATTGGAGTATTTGGAGGAATTGTAATTTCTGGTAGCGCATTCGTTATTATGATGACCATGGTCGGTATTATATCCCTGGCCGGTATCGTTGTAAACAATGGTGTGGTTCTTTTAGATTATGCGCAACTACTTATAGATAGGAAGAAATATGATTTAAATCTTGAAAAAGAGGATTACCTGACTACCGAGGAGCTTTTTGAAAGTATCGTTACGGCAGGTAAGGCGCGTTTAAGACCAGTGTTATTAACGGCAATCACCACTATTTTAGGATTGATTCCGTTGGCCATTGGTTTAAATATCAATTTCTTTACACTCTTTTCAGAATTTAACGCCAATATTTACATGGGTGGAGATAACGTGGTGTTCTGGGGGCCCTTAGCTTGGACGGTGATTTACGGCTTGTTGATTGCGACGTTCCTTACATTGATTGTTGTACCCATTTTATTCTTTTTAAGCGTAAAGTTGAAGATGTGGGGGCGTAGAAAGTTAACCTCCTCTCCCTTGAGAGCTTCCGAAAACGAGGAAGTTGATCAGATTGGAAACAGACAATTGGCACTTGATAAATAATTAAGCTTAAATTTATAAAATGGAAAATCCGAAGTTTTGGCTTCGGATTTTCTATTTTTGCATTCTAATAAATTAATATGTACAGAAGTCACAACTGTGGTGAACTAAGAGCATCACACATAAATACAGAAGTTACCCTTGCAGGATGGGTCCAGAAATCACGAGATAAGGGATTTATTGTTTGGGTAGATCTACGAGATCGTTACGGCATCACTCAACTTGTTTTTGATGAAGAACGGAGCTCAAAAGCAATTATGGAACAAGCCCAAGAATTAGGACGTGAGTTTGTGATTCAAGTTAAGGGAAACGTTATTGAACGTGCTTCAAAAAATCCCAACATGCCAACGGGTGATATTGAGATTTTGGTTTCGGAATTAACGGTTTTAAATAAGTCCAAGTTACCACCTTTTACAATTGAGGACGAAACGGATGGCGGTGAGGAATTACGAATGAAATACCGCTATTTGGATATTCGGCGTAATCCTGTTAAAAACAGTTTGATTTTTAGACATAAAGTTACCCAAGAAGTTAGAAATTATTTATCTGCGGAAGGATTTATAGAGGTAGAAACACCATACTTAATAAAATCCACTCCCGAAGGCGCTCGAGATTTTGTAGTACCTTCCCGAATGAACGAAGGTCAGTTTTATGCCCTCCCGCAGTCTCCACAAACCTTTAAGCAATTGTTGATGGTTGGTGGTATGGATAAGTATTTTCAAATTGTCAAGTGTTTTCGAGATGAAGATTTAAGAGCAGATAGACAGCCTGAATTTACACAGATTGATTGTGAAATGGCGTTTATAGATCAAGAAGATATTTTAAATGCTTTTGAAGGGTTGACCCGCCATTTACTTAAAGAAATCAACAACGTAGAGGTCGAAAAATTTCCACGGATGCTTTACGATGATGCCATGCGTCTCTACGGAAATGATAAACCGGATATTCGCTTCGGAATGGAGTTCGGGGAGCTAAACGACGTGGCTCAACATAAAGAATTTAAAGTTTTTAATGATGCGGAATTAGTCGTTGGTATTGCCGTACCTGGAGGAAACTCCTATACAAGAAAAGAAATTGATAAAATAATTGATTGGGTAAAGCGTCCGCAAATAGGCGCTTTGGGAATGGTGTATTGCCGTTGCAATGAAGATGGTAGCTTTAAATCTTCCGTAGATAAGTTTTACGATCAAGAGGATTTAGCAAAATGGGCCGAAAAGACCAACGCCAAACCAGGCGATATAATTTTCGTGCTTTCTGGAAATGCAGATAAAGTTCGCCCCCAACTCAGTGCCCTTCGTATGGAATTGGCAACCCGTTTGGGATTGAGAGATGCTAAAACATTTGCGCCATTATGGGTAATGGATTTCCCGTTGTTGGAATATGATGAAGACACAAAACGCTACCACGCCATGCACCACCCTTTTACCTCTCCAAAACCAGGGCAGTTAGAATTATTAAAAACCGACCCAGGCGCTGTAAAAGCAAATGCTTACGATTTGGTATTAAACGGTAACGAAATTGGAGGTGGTTCTATTAGAATTCACGACAAGGAAACCCAAGCCTTGATGTTTGATTATTTAGGCTTTACGCCGGAAGAAGCACAGGCACAATTCGGCTTTTTAATGGATGCGTTTCAATATGGAGCACCACCCCATGGCGGTCTTGCTTTTGGATTGGACCGATTGGTCGCCATTTTAGGTGGACAGGAAACCATACGTGATTTTATTGCCTTCCCTAAAAACAACAATGGGCGTGATGTTATGATAGATGCACCTGCAAAAATTGATGATGCGCAGTTAAAAGAGTTGAGTCTAAAACTGGATTTAGACTAAAATAAAAACCGTTTGGGAATATAATTCTCAAACGGTATCGATTTATGAATTAAATTTAGGGACTGAATTGGATCAGTGATATTCATTTGTGCTAACGTAACACTAAAGGCTTATTTATAGTATGCCAACACCAAAATTTTTAGAACAGTTTTTTCAATTACGTTACAAATACATATCACAGAAAAACTTTGTCTTTTTCCTAGCCATTCTAATTGGACTCTTATCTGGATTAGTTTCAGTAACCATTAAGAATATCACTTATGGTATTGAATGGCTGCTTGATCATTTAGTCATCGTATCGGCCAATAGCATCTACTTTATATTGCCGGTCATCGGCTTGTCTCTAGTTTATCTTTTTGTAAAATACGTCTCTAAACAACCGATTGAGCACGCCATCCCAAGTATCCTATTCTCACTATCAAAAAGGGACGGTTTGCTCAAAAAGAGTAAGATTTATTTACCGTTAATTTCGGCACCACTTACTGCGGGTTTTGGAGGATCGGTTGGTTTGTTAGGCCCAGCTATTGCCTCTGCCGCTGCTGTAAGCTCCAATCTTGGGAGGTTGTTTCATGTCGATAGGAAAACACGTACGCTTTTAATTGGATGTGCCGCTGCTGGTGCAATTGCCTCCATTTTTCAATCGCCCATTGCTGCCATTATCTTTGCGGTGGAAGTATTCAGTCTAGATTTGACCTTTGCATCGCTATTACCGCTTTTGATTGCTTCAGTTTCTTCGGTGTTAACGTCTTATTTTTTTGTAGGAAATGGGATTCTTTTCAGCTTTAATGTTTCGGACGAATTTGTGTTGAGCGACACGCTTTTTTTTATAATCCTAGGTATCGGTACCGGTATTGCATCCATCTACTTTTCAAAAATCTATTTTGCCATTTATAAATTTTTCGAACGTTTCAAAACTAGTGGCCAGAAATTAATTGTGGGTGGTTTGGGAATTGGTGTAATGCTCTATTTTATCCCGCCACTTTACGGTGAGGGTTTTAGTTTTATCAATAATTTATTGCAGGGCAATCATCTAAGTGCTTTGGGAAAGACTCCTTTTGATAACTATTTGGACAATATTTGGGTGGTCATCGCCTTACTTTTCGGAATCACGATATTTAAGGCTGTTGCCATGACCACTACTTTTGCAGCTGGTGGGGCTGGTGGAATCATTATACCAACGATGGTGATGGGAAGTTCATTGGGAAATGTTGTGGCAAAAATCATTAACAACTGTGGGTTGGGCTTTCAGGTTTCCGAAGCTAATTTTACGCTCATCGGTATGGCAGGTTTGATAGCTGGCGTATTGCACGCACCGTTAACAGCTATTTTCCTTATCGCCGAAATTACCGGTGGTTATCAATTGTTCGTCCCTTTGATGATTACGGTTTCAATGTCATTTATAATCACAAAAAATACGATAGAACACACCATATACACTAAAGAACTGGCCGAAAAAGGTGAACTTTTGACACACGATAAAGATCAGTCTGTATTAACCCTAATGAAACTGGATAGCGTTGTGGAAAAAGATTTCAATATTTTAAACCCCGAGATGACGCTTGGCGACATGTTGCATCAAGGTGTGGCAAAATCGAGCAGAAATTTATTTCCGGTGGTGGACAATGACCAAAACTTAGTGGGTATTATCTTATTGGACGATATTAGAACGGTCATGTTCGACCAAACACTTTATGACACAACATCGGTGGAAACCTTTATGCACAATCCGCCAGATTATATTTATTTTGAAAAAGATTCCATGAAAGACGTTATGCGTAAATTTCAAGAATCTGGCGCTTGGAACTTGCCTGTTATTAAGGATGGCAATTATTATGGCTTTGTTTCTAAGTCGAAAATGCTGACTGCATACCGACGGGAATTGATTAATTTTACAACTTAATAATTAAGAGATCCCAACTTAGGTGGGAAATAAATATGAAATATCTCATCATTTTTTGTTTTATTGCTTCACTTGGCAGCATAGCTTTAGGCTTTCTGTTAGAGTTAGAATATTCCGAAAAACTCATTGGTTATGGAACGGTAAGTCTTTTTATAGTGGCATTTCCATTGTTTATCTACTACCGTTGGAAGGATAAAAACTTTAAGGACTATATGCTCAATAATGAAAATTTGGAAAAAATGCGGGAAAATCAGAAGAAAAAAAAATAGGGATTAGGGATTACGAACTAGGTTAGAAAATCTAAAATATTTGTATGTTTTAAAAGGTTTACGCCCTTTCATTATTCGCGCTTCAACTAAGTTTTATTTTTGAATGCTTTTTTAAAATAAATCATCTCAATTCAAATTACGCTTTTCCACAAAAAAACGTTTCAACAAGGCTGAGGATTCTTCAGCTAGAACACCACCAATCATTTTGGTTTTTGGATGTAATTTAGTTTCCATTGCAATGCAACCCCGTTCTTCATCCCTCGCAGCATAGACAATTTTCGAAATCTGGCTCCAATACAAAGCTCCACCACACATTTGACAAGGTTCTAAAGTCACATAAAGGGTACAATTGGTCAAATATTTTCCACCTAAAAAATTAGCGGCGGCGGTAATGGCCTGCATTTCGGCATGGGCGGTTACATCGTTTAAAAGTTCGGTAAGATTGTGGGCTCTGGCAATAACCCTATCGTTGATGACGATAATAGCTCCCACAGGAATTTCTCCTTTTTCAAAAGCCGCTTCTGCTTCCTGAAGTGCTTTTTTCATAAAATAGATATCGTCAAAAGGATTTTCCATTGCTGTAAAAATACATTTTCAAATGGTACATTTGCAGGGTAATGAAAAAATTATTAGACCATATCGAACTTCCTGAAGATTTAAGGAAGTTGAAAGCAAATAAACTCCCGCAAGTCGCCAAAGAACTACGTGATTTTATAATAAATATTGTCGCCACAAAAGAGGGTCATCTTGGTGCAAGTTTAGGAGTTGTAGAGTTAACACTTGCGCTTCACTATGTTTTTGACACCCCAAAGGATTTACTGGTATGGGACGTTGGTCATCAGGCTTACGGACATAAAATATTGACTGGAAGAAAATCAATTTTTAATACCAATAGGCAGCTAGGTGGTATTAGCGGATTCCCAAAACTGGATGAAAGCGACTATGACACATTTGGAGTTGGCCATTCTTCAACTTCCATTTCTGCAGCATTGGGCATGGCCATAGCTTCGCAATTAAAAGGAGAAGACAAACATCATATCGCTATTATTGGTGATGCATCCATTGCCAGCGGAATGGCCTTTGAAGGCTTGAATCATGCAGGGGTTACAGATGTTAATCTTTTAGTAATTCTAAACGATAATGCTATTGGAATTGACCCAAGCGTTGGTGCTTTAAAACAATATTTAACCAACGTTAAAAAAGGTAACGAAAAACAGGATAATATCTTTGAGGCATTGAATTTCGATTATTCGGGACCGATTGACGGGCATGATTTACCGCTTTTACTTTCTGAACTAGAGCGGTTAAAATCGGTTGAAGGGCCAAAATTTCTTCATATCATCACTACTAAAGGTAAAGGTTTAAAGCAAGCCGAAACTGATCAAGTTAAGTACCATGCACCTGGTAAATTCGATTCGCTTACCGGTAATCTTTTCCCGGAGGAAGAAAAACTACAGCCACCAAAATTTCAAGATGTATTTGGTTACACCATTGTAGAACTAGCCAAGCAAAATAAACGTATTGTTGGCATCACACCGGCTATGCCAACAGGAAGTTCCCTCAAATTTATGATGGAGCAAATGCCAAATCGTGCTTTTGATGTTGGTATTGCCGAACAGCATGCGGTCACTTTAGCTGCTGGGATGGTAACGCAAGGCCTTATTCCGTTTTGCAATATTTACTCTACATTCTTGCAACGTGCCTATGATCAGGTTATTCATGATGTCGCCTTGCAAGACCTGCCTGTAATATTTTGTTTAGATAGAGCTGGTTTGGTAGGTGAGGACGGTGCAACCCATCACGGAGTTTTTGATTTGGCCTATTTGCGATGTATTCCTAACCTAATTATCTTCGCTCCGAGAAATGAAATCGAACTTAGAAACATCATGTTTACTGCTCAAAGAGGACTAGAACATCCAATAGCTATAAGATACCCAAGAGGTCGCGGCAATACAAATGATTGGAAACAACCTTTTTCTGAAATACCCATTGGAAAAGGAGTTGTACTAAAAAAGGGTCAAGATTTAGCAATTTTATCAATCGGTACTATTTCCAATACTATTATGGAGGCTATTGCATTGTGCGAAAACCAAGCCGCAATTTCACATTATGATATGCGCTTTGTAAAACCTCTGGACGAATCTTTATTACACAACATATTTAAAACACATTCTTCGATATTGGTTTTTGAGGATGGCGTTATCAATGGAGGTTTTGGGAGTAGTTTATTAGAATTTGCTGCAAGAAATAATTATGGAATACCCGTTAAGCTTCACGGCGTTCCAGATCAATTTGTAAACCATGGCTCTATAATTGAACTGAAAAAATCAATAGGAATAGATAGGTCTGGTATAATCAAAACCATTAATAATAGTTTACAACGCTAATTTTCTTCTAGCTCGGAAACGGCAAGGCTTGAAGGCTTTGGCTGATAAACCTCAACTTGTTGACTTTGCATTTCTTTAAGGCCTTGTTTTCTGATGTCATAGATTACGACGAGACAGGCAATAATAACCAAAGCAAATACAATTGCACGGGATGTAGCATCATTCATAATAGGTAGGTTTATAGGTTTGGGACTTTAAAGATATTAAATTACCGATAATACGCAAATTTATTCGATGAAGCGCAAAACAAAAAGGAAGCTATTTCTAGCTTCCTTTAGTTATATAAAATTGATTATCTGATTTATTTAATTACAATCTTTTTAGTTTCTGAAATGTTTTTTTGAGTAATAGTAACAAAATATATTCCAGCATCGGCTGCTAAGGTTACAGAGGAACCGATAGAGTTTAAATCTACTGTATTTTTATAAACCCTTTGACCAGATACATTATAAACTTGAAGATCAGCATTGCCCACTAAATTTTTTGATTTGATGGTAAACTCTCCATTTGAAATCGTTGGGAAAAGCGTAATTGCATTAGACTCAAAATTATTTTCTAATACACTTAAAGGTGTAGCTGTAAATTGACTGGTAAATAATCCTCTGCCATAAGTTGAAGCCAGAATTTTATTATCTGCCGGTCTTAAATCTAAATCCAATACTGTAACATCACTCATACCATTAAAAGCCTGTACCCAAATTGGATTGGCAACCGTATAATCGGCAGTTGCCCAAACCCCTAATTCTGTACCAATAATCAACTCTTGTGGGATAAGTGGGTTTTGCAAAATACATTTTACTGGGAGGTCAGGCAAGTTTCCTTCAATACTGGACCATGAGCTACCTGAATCATCCGTAAACCAAATACTTGTTACACCATAATTATGCATTGTTACAAACATTTCTTGATTGTTTTGACCAAATTCTATATCAGAAATACTGCCCACAAAACCTGATCCAGTAATATTAGACCACTGGGCACTTAAAATATTAGCAAAATTCACTCTTATCAATCGACCATTAGCAAGTCCTAATAACAAAGAACTAGTAGAAGTTACATATGGTGAAATCGCCATAGCTACTGTATTACTATTCAAAAGTGAGTTAGTTAAAAGTTCTCTTTCTATCGGGGCACCACCGGGTAAAAACTCTGATACACGCTCTATTCTTCTATTACCACCCGAGGTAGCGTTTGAGTATAATATCTCTAAATTTTTATCTAAAACAGCAACATTTATAAAACTACCGCCACCTGCTTGGGTAAGTTGTGTAGCACCACCAAATAAAGGGAAATTTCTGAGGCGATGAGTCATTACCCGTGTAAGATTGAATTATATAAGCTCCCGAATCATCAATTTCGGTATAAGCGCCGTCTCCTCCAGCCGGATCAAAAAATGCATTCTCACCAGCGTTTCCATCGACCAATACTTGTGTACCATTATCTTGAGTACCGCCAGCCATATCATCACCATTCGCAATATCGATAGGATTTATAGATCCATAATAAAATTGAGTGGTCACAAAATCCTTATTTCTTGACTGTATGGCTGTGACATCACCAATTGCATCATCGGCAGTATTGATATCATCTGTATAATAGACACCCCCATCATTTGCAAAAATAGCTTCGGTATCATTAGTATTAGGTCTAAATACTAAAGCATGCTGATCAGCATGCACTAATGGCACATCTAAATTAGACAAGTTGTTATTATTAGACCACTTTGAAATTTGTTTCCAATCGTCTCCATCATCTACGGAACTGAAAAAATCGATACCACCAACATATAACTTATCATTTTCATCAACCTCAATCGGTAAGTTATAAAATGCTTGACCTCTAGTATAATCATTTTCTGGAATACCGTTATCTACATCGTTTGGTTCATCAAGACGGTTACCAACTGGATCAAAAGTTGCAAAGGCGTCATCTGTACTGAATATATCTGCACCACCTCTATTAGCAACTACCCAAAATTTATTGGCATCTAAAGATGAAACCTCTAACTCCGTTCTAGCTGCATTTGGAATAGTAGCCTCTAAAGTAAAACTAACCCCATCTGTAGATTGGTAAATATCACCACCAGCGTTCCCAAATGGGTTGCTTGTAGTAGTAAACCATACATTATTATCAATGTCCAATTCTATATCATTGGGATGTTTGAAAGTATTGTCAGCATGTCTAATATCATAACGCGACCAATTATCACCTCCGTCTGTAGACTGATACAATCCCATAGTATCAAGACCATTAAAATTATTTGGCGCGGATGCTGGTGCGTAATTCGCACTGCCGATAGCTGCATAAACCTCACTTGTACCGTTATTGTCCCTGATTACAATATCATTGACATAAAAAATACCATTTACGAATTGGCCCCCATTAGTTATACTAGTTATTCCATCACCAAAAATTAAATTCCAGGTCACACCGGCATCCTCAGATTTCCAGATACCACGACCAACTGCATCTCCAGAAACATAAGATTCTCCAGAGCCCACATAAAATACATTGCTGTTATTAGGATCGGCGACCATTACAGTTGCCGAAATATTAGCTTGAATGCCTGTTATCAACGTCCAAGATTCATTAGCATCTGTAATATCCTCATTTACCCAAAGACCTCCAGAGACACCTCCGGCAAAAACGCGGTTATAATCTTCATTGGGGTCTGCATTACCTACATCATTAGGATCAAACATAATGGCTCTAGTTCTCCCCCCTTGATTGTTTGGCCCTCTATTGACCCAAGGGTTAGCCCCTTCTCCACCAACGCCTCTTGATAAGGCGCGTTCCTCTCTCAACTCCTTTTGAAGTTCCATAACACGTTCTGGCATTGGCCTGCCCGTGCTTGGATCCATGGTGAGTTCCCACATTTGTTCATTATAAGCATTCGGAGGTAAACCCATGGCTTTTCGTTCTGTTCTCGAAAGTTTTTGTGTTTCCTTAAAAGGACTATTAGCTAAATAATTAGCATGTTTCTCCCTTAAGGTTTCAACCGAAGAGATTGTTTCGGTTTGAGAATCGTAAACTAAATAAGCAATTGCTGAAAAAGCAGCAAGAACCGTAATTGTAAGTAAGACTTTTTTCATTTTCTTTTTCACTTTTTATTAAAATTGATTTCCATTAAATTTTTTATATCTCAATATGGCATTGCTGTCAGACATTCTAGATATATAAAGGCATGCTGACAGCAAAAGGTTATAAAGATTTTTTTCGGTTAGGTCTATATTTTGTTTCAACAGCCTAAGCACTAAATCGTCATAAGCAGAGTTCTCATTGTTTAAATTATTAACAAGAGCGATTGTAAAGATATTTAAAAGTTCACTAATAACCTTATAGCCAACAATTTCTTTATCAATGACCTCATTTGATCGATAAATCTCAGATATACTTAACTTAATTATATCCTTGGTCTGTGCTTGATATTTACTGCAATCCATAAGTGACTTAGAAAAATCGCCCTTAAGTATAGAGGATTCATTTGCCATAAATAATTCTACAGATTCATTTATCAAGGTGTTTATTGCCAGTGCTCTTAAATAACTCAAACGATCTTGCGTATTTTTTAGATTATTGTAGGTAGCTGTTTGTATAGAGTCCCTTACCAAATTGATCAAGTATTCTAAAGCATACTCCTCTTTAATGAGTCCTAAATTGATACCGTCCTCAAAATCTATAATGGTGTAACAGATATCATCTGCGGCCTCTACTAAGTAACTCAGAGGGTGTCTGCAATATCTAATATCATCCTCGGTCCCACGATTTACCAAACCTAAATCTAAAGCAATATCCTGAAAATTTGTTTTCTCACTTTGAAAAAATCCATACTTCTTATCTGAAACATTTGCGGTTGGCTTCTTTGGGAGTGACTCCTTAGGGTATTTAGTAAACGCTCCCAATGTGGCGTAACTAAGTCTCAATCCCCCTGCCCGACCTTCTCTATTTTCGGTCAATATTTTAAAACCGTTGGCATTTCCTTCAAAATCAATAAGGTCCTGATATTCTTTTTTGGTAAGATGGTCTTCAAAAACACGTCCCTCTCCAGTTTTAAAAAACTGCCCAATTGCTTTTTCTCCGGAATGTCCAAAAGGTGGGTTTCCGATATCATGCGCCAATGCTGCTGCGGCGACTATAGCCCCAAAGTCGTTAATTTGATAACCGTGAACATCCCTCAACTGGGGATGTTTCTGCAAGATGCGCTGGCCAACCTTTCGCCCTAGAGAACGCCCAACAACACTTACCTCCAAACTATGGGTCAATCTAGTATGTACAAAATCTGTCTGGGATAAAGGGATAACTTGGGTCTTATCTTGAAGGCTTCTAAATTGGGAAGAAAAAATAATCCGGTCATAATCTACATCAAAACCCAAACGGGTTTCGTCCTGTTCTTTTCTTAAGCGTTTGTTTTTATCTCCGTAACGTTTTAAGGATAGTAATTGCTCCCAGTTCATTCTTGAATTTTAAGAGCAGGCAATATAATAATTTCAATGTTAACTCAATGTTTCGAGACACAAAAAGACCTAATCCCTCTTAACATTAAGATAACATTTTTATCACCTAGGTTTAATCTGCAATTAACTTAGAATTTACAATATGGTGGTTTCTTTGCAACGTAAAATTTGGTTGATACGCATGAAAATTATTAAGCTGTTATTTGTTTTTTTAGTCTGTTCATTTGCAATGGCTCAAGACACAGGTTCTATCGTTGGTAAATTGATAGATAAGGAATTTAATGATGAACCATTGGCATTTGCTAATGTTCTTATAAAGGGAACTACTAAAGGTACCACCTCAGATTTTGATGGTCTATATGAATTTGGTCAGCTTGATCCTGGTCAATATACTTTGGTGTTTAGTTTTGTTGGGTATGAAACCCAAGAAATTGTGGCAGAAGTTATTGCCGGCAAGGTAACTACCATTAATGTTCCCATGGGCGCCAATCCTGGAGCTCTAGATGAGATTGTCATTACAACTACCGCAAGAAAAGACAGTGAAGTGGCATTGCTGTTGGATCAAAAAAAGGCGGTTACCTTAGAGACATCCATTGGCTCGCAAGAACTTTCACGTAAAGGTATCGGAAACGCTTCGGCAGCTATCACTAAAGTGACGGGCATAATAAAAGAAGAAAGCTCAGGTAATGTTTTTGTACGTGGTTTGGGTGATAGATATTATATAACCACCTTAAATGGTTTACCTCTCCCATCAAATAATACCTCTAAAAAGAATATTAATTTAGAAGTATTTGATTCGGACATTATCGAATCTGTAGGTATTGATAAGACTTTCAATGCCCAGAATTATGGTGATTTTGGTGCTGCAAATATCAATATTGTATCAAAAAACTATACTGGAAATGGTTTTGGACAAATTGATATCCAGTCAGGTGTAAATACAGAAGCTATAGGGGTTGACCAATTTTATTCTACCGATGGACCTGGTTTTTCAGGGTTTTATAATAAAGAAATACCCTCAGAACCGTTTCAAAATAATTTCGGTACAAATTTTAATAGGGAAACGGCTGGAACGCCATTAACTTCTGGATTATCTTTTAAAGGTGGTGATTCTTATGATGTTGGGGACAGTTCTAAATTTAATTTTTTCATGGTTGGTTCATTTGGGAACAGTAATAGCTTTAGGCAAGGTGTGAATAGGGGTGCACCCAATACAGGAACAGGGCTTGCAAATTCAGATTTGGACTACGAAAGATATAGTTATCAAACTGCCACTACCGTAATGGCCAATGCAGGATTCAAATTGGATGATAACACAAATTTCAAATACAATGTTTTATTACTGAACAATTCAGACCAGAAACTTGAAGAGTTTGATGGTATTATTGACAGGGAAGACGATGCCCCAAATGGTGGTGGTTTTATTAGACGATCTACTTTTGAAAGAACTACAATAATTATTAATCAACTGCTCGGGGAGCATGCGCTCGGAGAGCAAACTGATTTGAATTGGAGCGCCAGTTATAACGACGTTAGAAATCTAATCCCCGATAGGAGACAAAACGTATTGCTTCCGTTAGAGAACGAAGAACCTAATGGCCCAAAATCGTTTAGATTAGTTTCTGCTGCATCAGAAAACCATCGTTTTTTCCAAGACCTAAACGAAGATGAAATATCTGCTAATGTAGCGGCCACTTATAAATTTAAAAAAAATGAAGAAGATGTTTTTAATGGAAAAGTGACAGTTGGCTATAACGGAAGATTTAAGAATGTAGATTTTGAGTCGGTACAATTTAATTATCAATTTTTAAACCCATTTTCGCAACCTACCGTCGATCCAAATAATATTGACGCCTATTTTAATGAAAATGGTACTGATTCTGGTTTATACCAAATAAGAACATTTAGGGGGTCGCCTTCATTTGAAGGCGCTCTTGACCCACAAACTTTTGGAGGTGACCAACAAATCAACGCGGCTTATGTAACATTAGAGTATAAGTTTAACCCCAAATTTACAGTTTTTGCTGGTTTTAGAGGAGAGCAGATAAACCAATTTATTGAGTTCAACACGGTTAGTCAGGCACCTGGGGACAATACTCTTGACACGTTTGAATATCTACCTTCATTGGCGCTTAAATATGAATTGAACCAAAAACAAAACCTTAGGTTCGCCGCCAGTAAAACTTACACGCTTCCTCAATTTAAGGAAAGAGCACCTTTCTTGTTTCAAGAGGAAATTAACCAAGATACTTTTGGTAATCCAGATTTGAAAAACTCGGTTAATTATAACATCGATTTGCGATGGGAGTTATATCCATCTAGTAGTGAAATTATTTCATTGGCTGTTTTTGGTAAGTATATTGAAGATCCAATTAATACATTTCTTGTCGTATCCGCAGCAAATGATTTGAGTTATGCCAATACAGGAGATAAAGCAACGGCTTTTGGAGCAGAATTGGATATAAGAAAAAATATAATTGAAAATGAAAGAGAAGTTGCTGGAAACACGATGAGAACAAAACTTGCCGTTGGAGGCAACATATCCTATCTCAATACAAATCAAGATCTTGATGCAGAAAAGGTATCTGAAGAAACAGACTTAGCAGCGGCATTCACTAATACTGAAGCACCTTTACAGGGGGCATCAGATATAATTGTTAATGCTGATATTAGTTTCAGTAAAGAATTATCAGCTGACAGAAACATCTCATCCACAGTTGTGGGAAACTATTTCTCAGATCGTATCTATGCAATTGGTAGTACAGGTAGAGGTCATTTAGTTGATCGCGGATACCTTACTCTCGATTGGATATCAAAAATAGAATTTAATGAACACATAAGCCTAGGGTTAAATTTACAGAACATTTTAAATCCTCTCGTAGAAAGAGTCAATGAAAATGCGGAAGGTAAACTTAATACAGAAAACCCCGCAGTTACAGGATTTTTAACCAATGGTCCGGTTACTGTTTTATCATACAAAAAAGGGGTTGATTTTCGTTTAAGCCTTTCTTATAAATTTTAATACTAACAAAAATAAATACTATGAAACGTAAACCTTTAATTACTAATTTAAAAAAACTCAAAACAATGAAAAAATCAATTTTTTCCTTATTGATAGGAATCTTATCATTAACAATCATTACAGGTTGTAGTGACGACGACGACGGTGGCCCAACAACTCCACCAGTGAGCGATGAACTTGCAGGAGATGTAACAAGCGCAACAACATTAGATGCTACTATTGAATATAGATTGACAAGCGCTTATGTTGTTAAATCTGGAGCATCCCTAACAATCCCAGCAGGTACGGTTATTAAAGCAACAGGAGGAACTGCAGCTTATATCGGTGTTGAAAGAGGGGCTCAAATTTTTGTTAACGGTACAGCGGGAAGTCCCGTAGTTATGACTTCTGCTAGCGCTTCTCCAGCCCAAGGTGATTGGGGTGGTTTGGTTATTGCTGGTGACGCGCCTACAAACAAGGGTGTTGATGTCACAACTGAGGTTGCCGACCTACAATATGGTGGTTCTTCAGCTGCAGACAATTCTGGAAGTATAAGATATTTGAGAGTTGAATATACAGGCGCTACGTTCTCTAATGACAAAGAATTTAATGGTGTTTCTTTATTCGGTGTTGGATCAGGAACTACTTTTGAATATGTGCAATCACACAATGGTGGTGATGACGGTATAGAATTTTTCGGTGGAACAGTCTCAGGCAACAATCTAATCTCAACAGGTAGTGGAGATGACTCTATCGATTTTGCTGATGGCTGGACAGGAAACGGAAGTTTCTGGTATATTGCTAATGGCGCCAAAGCTGGAATCGAAGGCTCAAACAATGGAGATAACGGAAATGCAACTCCTGTTACAACTACAACCCTAAGTAATATTACAGTTGTTGGACCAGTAACCGAAGGTGCACTTTTCTTTAAAGAAGGTGGTGGAAACTTTACGATAAGTAATTTTTACGCCAGCGGAATCAACCTTGGCGTGAAAGTTACACCAACTGATGATGCTGCAGTAACTAGAGTTAATAATGGAAGTTTATCTATGACAAACGTTCAATTTGCCGATACGGCGGATGGATTTACTACTACAGATTACTTAGGCACTAACGAAGGTTTCATTGTTGAAGGTATTACTACAGGTGCTGGAAACGGAGCTGCTGCCCCAGCATGGGCTGCCGGTTGGTCAACTGGTTTAGAGAATAGTGGGGCTTCTACTACCGAAAACTTAGCTGGTCAGATTACTGGTGATGTAACTTTAGTTGCTTCAACTGAGTATAACTTAACTAGCGGATTAATAGTTAAGACTGGTGGGTCATTAACAATCCCCGCCGGTACAACTATTAAGGCATCTGGAGGTACTGCTGCTTTTATTGGTGTTGAAAGAGGTGCTCAGATATTTATCGAAGGTGAAGCTAATAATCCCGTAATTATGACATCTAGCAGTGATAGCCCAGCTCAAGGAGATTGGGGAGGTTTAGTTATTGCTGGAAATGCTCCAACTAACAAAGGTATTAATGTCACAACCGAGGTTGCAGACCTACAATATGGTGGGTCTGATGCGGCAGATAATTCAGGATCAATTAGATATTTACGTGTAGAATACACTGGAGCAACATTCTCTAATGATAAAGAATTTAACGGTGTTTCACTATTTGGTGTGGGCTCAGGTACTACATTCGAATATGTTCAATCTTGGAACGGTGGCGATGATGGCATCGAATTTTTTGGAGGTACGGTATCTGGAGACTACTTAGTATCCATAGGAAGTGGAGACGATTCAATCGATTTTGCAGACGGATGGGTAGGTAATGGTAGCTTCTGGTATATTGCCAATGGTGCAAAAGCTGGTATTGAAGGTTCTAACAACGGAGATAATGGCGATGCTACTCCTGTAACAACGACTACATTATCAAATATTTCAGTTGTTGGACCAGTTACTGAAGGTGCTTTATTTTTTAAAGAAGGTGGAGGTAACTTTACAATAACTAACTTTTATACCTCTGGAGTTAATCTTGGTGTAAAAGTAACAGGCACTGATACGGCTGCTCTAACAAGGATTGAAGCTGATGCATTATCCATCAACCCAATGCAATTTGCAAATCCTGCAACTAGTTTTAGCCAAACAGATTACGTAGGGTTAAATCAAGATTTTATCACTGTTGGTGATAATACTGGTGCTGGTAATGGCGCTGATGCTCCAGACTGGGCTTCTGGTTGGGCTAGATTTGAGTAAATAAAATAAAACAATTACTAATAAAGAGAGGCTACAAAAATGTAGCCTCTTTTTTATTTTAACGTCAAAATTCTGTTTTAACAAACTCTAAATTATAACCTATACGCAACAATAACATAACTTACCGAACCTTTTTTATAGGGGGGAAGTCTTTAGATTTGAATTTAACTTTAATTCCCTTTAAAATGAAAAAAATTACAGTATTACTCGCATTAATCATTTGCTCATTATCGTATGGGCAAACCGACATTATTAATTTTGAAATTACCTCACAATTTAATCAAACTTTTTCATCAAGTAACGGTGATTGGATTGATTATAGTTTCGATATTCGAGGCACCTATGGATATGGAGAGATAAAACTATGGATTTATTATGAAACTATTAATAATGATAACTTAATTAATTATAGCAGATGGAATAGAGAAGGTGATAATTTTTTGGAGTTTAATAATTACACGACCATTGATTGGTGGGGCATGGTTGTTCCTAAATTTAATCCCAATTTTATGCCATTTACCTTCAACACCAATCCGGGTAAAACATTTTATTTAGTTACAGAACACCAAGGTATTTCTCAAACTTATTCCTATACAATACCTTTAAGCGATTATGACGGTGATGGTGTTCCCGATATTCAAGATGATTGCCCATATGTTTTTGGATGGCCACAGTTCAACGGATGCACATCATATGCGCAAATTGATACAGACGGTGATGGAGTACCTGACCTTTTTGACCAATGTCCATACCAATGGGGAATAAGGGCTTGGAGTGGATGCCCATATCCTCCATCAAACATATCGAATAGTCAGCGTAATACAAATAATAAAGAATTAGAAAAAGAGAATTTCACAGATACACCTGGCTCTGTAAACGTCAAGATATATAATTTATACTCAACTAGTGAACCATTGTTAAGTCGAACCCTTAGCAACCTCAACGAAATTAACAAGTTCAATTTAGAACCTGGTGTGTATATTGTACATATTAATGATAACTACGCCTACAAATTTGTTAAAAGATAATAAAGTAAATTCCGGAGCAACAATCAACGGATTTACCTTGACTGGCTTCGCTTTAGAGATGCTGCTCCAACTACTAACGTTATGATTGATGGTGCTGCTGCTGTTGAAGAGACAGTGTATAGCTCGTCTACAACTGTAGAAGGAGACTTTGCTTGGATTAATAATTAATCAAGAAGATTAATTAAGTTATAATAGTTATAAAAAAGGCTGTCTCTAAGGAGACAGCCTTTTTCATGTGCTTTATTTATTAAAATGACCATAAAATCAATTAGTAGCAACCCGAATCTTATCTTTCCATTCACTCACCGCTGCAATTTTTGAATCTTCATATTCTACCTCTCGCAAAGTATCGTCAGACCAAATAAGCCATTTACCAACTTTTTTGTTATTGTCATAAATACCCACCATCGTTTTGTCGCCTTTTAAGTTGTAGCTCGTCCAAACACCGTGCAACTTTTTTTGTTTATTAAAAGTTCCTTTTTGCGAGATGACACCGTTTTCATGATAATAGGTAACCGCAGTTAATTCACCGTCTTTTGTTACAGTTGGTTCTGGTTTTTCTTGTGCAAATACAAAAGTGATTGCCAAAAATGTGAGTATCGAAAATATATGCTTTGTTTTCATCTTACTATATGTTTTAAATTGTATGAACTTTGTCAAAGATAACTTTAAATTTACAATTTACAAACGTTTAGGTAACATTTACATAACATTAAATTAACATTAAAGCTGTATTGTGTTGTATTATAGTATTTTAACTATCTTTATATTCATCATATACTATTTATTATGACGTAACTATAATCTTTATTCTTTCCAAAATCAGAAAAGTTAGTTTAATCCAAAAAAGAACATAACATTTACGTAACATTGAGTTCAATTTAAAACGTGAAATTTGTTCACATTTTATAGTTTTGTCTTTATGGATAACATTTACATCTACATGCTGATTGTATTGGCGTTGTTGGCCGTTGCAGATCTTGTGGTTGGCGTTAGTAACGATGCTGTTAATTTTCTTAATTCGGCCATTGGTTCAAAAGCGGTTTCCTTTAAAACAATCATTATTATTGCCAGTATTGGTGTTGCGGTGGGGGCACTTACCTCGGGCGGTATGATGGAGGTGGCTAGAAAAGGCATCTTTAACCCGGGCGAGTTTATGTTTGATGAGATCATGATCATCTTTACCGCCGTAATGATTACCGATATTTTATTACTCGACTTTTTCAACACGCTCGGTCTTCCTACCTCTACCACGGTGTCCATTGTATTTGAACTTTTAGGTGCCTCGGTCTGTGTGGCTCTTTTGAAAATATCGGCTAATGATGCCGAGTCTTTTTTAAACCTTGGTAATTACATTAATAACGAAAAAGCTATAGAAATTATAGTTGGTATTTTATTATCAGTAGTTATTGCGTTTAGTATTGGTGCTATTATTCAATTTGTCGCACGTTTATTATTGACATTTAATTTTCAAAATAAGCCCTCTTGGTACGGTGCTATTTTTAGTGGAATGGCCGTAACATCCATCCTCTATTTCATTTTAATCAAAGGTGTAAAGAATGCCGCTTTTATGAGTGGCGAACTAAAGGTCATTGTTAATGACCATCCGTTGAAACTCATCTTGATCAGTTTTGTAGTTTTTTCTATCATTTCTTATGGTATCGTGAAATTCAGTAAATCCAATATCTACACGATAATTATAATCATAGGCACGTTTGCACTGGCAGTAGCCTTTGCAGGTAATGATTTGGTTAACTTTATAGGGGTGCCGATAGCTGCATTTAACTCTTACGAAGCTTGGTCTGCAAGTGGTGTTTTGCCTTCCAATTACGCAATGGTGGCACTAAGTCAACCCGTTGGCACAAAACCTTTTTTATTATTGATTGCTGGTCTGATCATGGTCTTGACGCTTTGGTTTTCAACCAAGGCACGAGCTGTTGTAAAAACATCTGTAGATCTGTCAAGACAAGATGATGTAAAAGAGCGTTTTGAACCCAATTATTTATCCCGGAGCATCGTAAGATTGAGTATGGCCGCTTCGGAAGGCTTTAATAGACTTTTAACACCCAAATCAAAACGATTTATAGAAAAACAATTTGCAAAACCAATGCAGGTCATAAAAACGAAGTCGGAAGATGCACCTGCTTTTGACCTAATTCGTGCCGCGGTAAACCTCATGGTAGCGAGTGTTTTGATTTCAATTGCCACCTCGATGAAGTTGCCGTTATCCACAACTTATGTCACTTTTATGGTTGCCATGGGTACCTCTCTGGCCGATCGTGCTTGGGGAAGTGAAAGTGCGGTTTACAGAGTCGCAGGGGTATTAAATGTGATTGGGGGTTGGTTCTTTACAGCATTGAGCGCATTTGTTGCTGCCGCGATCATGGCCGTTATTTTATACTACGGAAGGGCCTACGCTTTGACAGGATTATTAGTTCTGGCAATTGTGCTTTTGATTAAAAATTATTTGAGTCATAAAAAACAATCCAAGCAACTTCAAGAAGCCGATCAATTGGAACGTGCCGAAAGCAGTTCTACACAAGGTGTTATTTTAGAAAGCGCCAAAAACATCTCAAACGTAGTAAAGCGTGGTAATAAAATTTATACCAGCGCCATTAATGGATTATCTATTCAAGATTATAAAACCCTCAAGAAAAACAAGAAAAACATCGATAAACTCTCTAACGAGATTGATGACCTTAGAGATAATATTTTCTATTTTATTAAAAAATTGGAAGAGCCAAGCATGATCGCCAGTAATTTTTATATCAATATTTTGAGCTACTTACAAGACATGGCGCAATCCCTTACTTATATTTCTACGGTAAGCTATAAGCACGTGAACAACAATCATAAAAAATTGAAGTTCAGTCAAATAAAGGAACTCAAGGAAATTGACTTGATTATGGATAAACTCTTTAGAGATGTCAAAGCGGCGTTTGATGAAAATTCATTTTCAAACATCGGTATTATCTTGACCGAAAAAACAACCATTATGAACATGGTGACCGAAAAAATCCAAAAACAAGTAGAACGAACCCGTAGCGAAGAATCCAGTCCTAAAAACACGACACTGTATTTCAGTTTACTTTTAGAAACCAAAGATTTACTAAAGGCTACAATGAATCTCTTGGAAGAGTACCACAATGCTCACGATGAAAAAGTAGTACCCGCAACCTTACCTGAAAATAATACCGAACCTGAACAATAGTTCAAGGAGCAGCCTCTCCTTTAAAATATTTCAATTATTTACATTTTTTAAAATTCATAATCTTTCATCTCATTATCCCTTAGAACCTAATTAGTGAACCGTTCATCCAAAAAAAAAGAAAAATGAGGTGTTCAAAAAGATTTTTAAACAGTCTCGCATTATATCCAAAACATTTTAATTAAATTCGTCCCTTATAAGTTTCAACAATGTTTAAACCTTGTTTAGCATTTTGCACTTTTATATTATTATAATAATTTTTATATCTTTAACACTTTAACTAATAAAATAACATCAAGAACGATGAAAAGACTTTTTTCTATCCTAGCCATAGCAACCACAATGGCTTTCGGTACTGTAAATGCTAGCAATAACGCATACGCAGTAGAAGCTGCAGCTACAACCGCTGTTGCAACTACATTTCAAGAAACAGATGAAGCAGCTCCTGAGGAGGCTGAAGTGTCATTTACTCAAGCAGTAAAAGAACGTTTTATAGAAGGCGGACCTTTCTTTATGGGTATTGTTCTTCTTTGTTTGATTTTAGGATTAGCGATTGCTATTGAAAGAATCATTTATTTAAATCTTGCCACTACAAACACTAAAAAACTGACTCAAAATGTGGAAGATGCTTTAAATTCTGGCGGTATAGAATCTGCTAAAGAAGTTTGCAGAAACACAAAAGGACCTGTTGCCTCTATTTTCTACCAAGGTCTGGATAGAGCAGATGAAGGCAATGAAGCTGCTGAAAAAGCCGTCGTTGCTTATGGTGGCGTACAGATGGGTCAATTAGAGAAAAATGTTTCCTGGATTTCGTTATTTATCGCTTTAGCACCTATGCTTGGGTTTATGGGAACGGTATTAGGTATGATTGATGCCTTTGATAAGATTGAAGCTGCTGGAGACATGAACCCGTCATTAGTGGCCGGTGGTATTAAAGTCGCCCTTTTAACAACTGTATTTGGACTTATTGTTGCAATTATACTTCAAATCTTTTATAATTACATTATTGCCAAAATTGACAGTATCGTTAATGATATGGAAGATGCATCCATTACACTAATGGATTTATTGGTAAGACACACTTACAAAAAAGATCCTACTGTTGTAGTAGTTGACAAGAAGTAGAATAGTAGTAAAAACATAAGTAATTATGACTTTTCAAAAAATAATTAAAATTATAGCTCTAATCATCGGATTGATTGCCGTGTTCTTCCTAGTAAGAATAATGATGATCGGAGATGAAGCTATTGAAATGGATGTCGCTAATCAAAGCGTATTATCTAACTTTGCGACACTAGCCTATATTGTTTTAGCAATAGCAACAATATCTGCAGTTGTGTTTAGCCTTATTAATTTGGTTAGCAATCCAGATAAACTGAAAAAATCGTTGCTTTCATTTGGGGTATTCGCAGTTATTTTACTGGTAGCTTTTTTCATCTCATCTGGTGAGGCAAGAGAATTAAGTGATGGCACAACGTTAACAGCAACGCAGTCACAGATAATTGAAGCGGGCATTATGGCATTTTATATATTAATACTAACTGCAGCAGGCTTGATGCTCATATTTGGAGTAAAAAAGATGTTCAGTAAATAATAGAATAAATTATGGCAAAACGATCAGCACCAGAAGTGAATGCCGGTTCAATGGCAGATATAGCATTTCTACTTCTTATATTTTTCTTGGTAACCACAACAATTCCTAAAGATTCAGGACTTAATAGAAAGTTGCCACCCATTGAAGAAAATACTGAACCGCCAGTAATTAAAGAAAAGAACATCTTTACGGTTATGATAAATAACAAAGATCAGCTATTAGTTGAAGATGAAGTTACCGAACTTAAGGATGTAAGATCACTCGCGGTTGCTTTTCTAGATAATGGAGGTGATGGCTCTTGTAATTATTGCCAAGGGGCTAAAGACCCAAAATCTTCTGACAATCCAGATAAAGCAATTATCTCATTAAAAAATGAGCGTGAAACATCCTATAAAGCTTACATTTCTGTTCAAAATGAATTGGTTGCAGCATATAACCAACTCAGAAATATAAGAGCCGAACAGATTGGGCCACAACGCGGTTTTCCTGGAATGAATTTTGTTGAGATGGAGAAAAATTATAAAGATCCAAAATTCAATGGAAATAAGGAGAAGTTAGAAGAGTTAATTGATCAAATTAGAGATGAGTACCCTGAAAAGCTCTCAGAAGTTCAATAAAAAAATTAAGATAAAAGATGTCTAAATTTAAGAAAGATAGTGATAATGCTTTACCTGCGGTAAATACGGCGTCATTGCCTGATATTGTTTTCATGCTATTGTTTTTTTTCATGGTAGTTACAGTTATGAGAGAAGACACATTAATGATTGAGAACAGATTACCAGTTGCAGATCAGGTTGAAAAGTTGGACAAAAAAAATCCAATAAGCTACATATATATGGGTAAACCAGGTAGTGGCTACGCAAAATTTGGTTCTGAAGCGAGATTACAGCTTAATGATAAGTTTGCTCAAATTGATGAAGTACAAGCTTTTATTAATGCCGAACGTGCCGCTCTAAGAGAAGAATTAATTCCTTACCTTACTGTATCTTTAAAAGTAGATAGGGAAGCAAATATGGGTATTGTTGGTGATGTAAAACAGGAGCTAAGAAAAGCCAATGCACTCAAAATTAATTACACTACAGGTACTGGAGACGCTTTAACTAATATGGATTAACATATTTCTAGTAAATAGAATTTCAAGAGCATCCTTAATTGGATGCTCTTTTATTTTTTGTAAGTATTTATAAAGTTCTTGCAATTAAATTATCTTTATCTAATGCGATATTTTATATTCATTTTCATAATCCCTTTGTTCCCTTGTTATCTCTTAGCCCAGGTAGATAAGGATGCCGTGATTTTAACCGTTGAGAATGATACTTTAAAAGTAGTAGATAACTTTTATAGGGAAGATCAATTTTATGCGTCAATTACCTATAACCTTTTAGGAAATAAACCGGATCGTGTAAGTCAAAGTGGATTCTCAACTGGCTACCATTTCGGGTTTATTAGAGATATGCCAATCAATAAAAAAAGAAATGTAGCCATCGGTTTAGGGCTTGGTTTATCAACAAATTCCTATAATAACACCTTACTTATAACTGCTGTAGATAATGGATATGCCTATACGGTTTTGGAAGAAGATAATGTAGATTATGATAAAAATAAATTCACAAACTATCTTGTTGAGCTCCCTTTAGAATTTAGATGGCGTACCTCTAATTCTACAAGTTATAATTTCTGGCGCATTTATTCAGGATTCAAATTGGGTTACATTGTTTACAACACTTCAAAGTTTGTAAGTAATTCTAGAGACGTCAAACTTTCACAGATAGATGATATCAATAGGCTTCAATACGGATTGACATTTAGTGCAGGCTATTCTAATATCAATTTTCATATTTATTACGCCTTGAATTCTATGTTCAACTCAGATGCGAAAGTTGAACAGAGCGGAGCGTCGATAGACATGAAGGCTATAAAAGTAGGACTTATGTTCTACATTTTGTAAAACTGCAGCCTTTATGGTCTTGATTGATTAATCAAAAGCTTTACAAGTCCAGATAAGATCGTTTCGTGAATTTTTTGATGTATCCTTACTTTTCTTAATTACAATTTCAGTTGAGGGAATGAAGAATTTTCAATTTTATAACCTATGGCTATTATTTTAGATTAAAATAGAATCTTGATGATTGCCTCTTAGAAAACGGCAGTCTTTACTCTTTTTTTTTAAAACTACATCCAGTAATTTAAAATGGTCAACTGGGGCAATAATCCAACAAAAAAACCAACAACCAACTCTGTTGGTGTATGCGCCTTTAAATGCAACCTTGAAGTAGCAATAGCTCCAAGAATAATGCACATCAAAGCCATTGTTGCATTTATATTTATTTTAAAATGAATGCTAAGCGCTACGGCAAACATAAAAAAACCAGACGCTCCAATCATGTGGATGCTCGCTTTAAATTTCACCAATGCCAATGCTAAGCAGGTAATGGTTGAAATTAAAATACCCAAGAAGAAATAGTATAATTCCGGAATCTCATCAAATGGAAGCACCCGGTTGACTATCAAAAGGATAAGTATACAATTAATGAGCAAGGGCAATCGACGTTCGGTAGTAGTTTCCAAATGAATGGATTCTACTTTTTTTATGGTTTTTAATAAGAAAAAAAGAAGTATCGGCAATAAAACGGTCAGTATGGTCACTGAAAAAATCTTTGCGTAAACAGTGGTTTCAGGTGTAAATCTTGGCGTTTTATGAAAATAGAAAATTACACCCAATAAAGGCATCAACAAAGGGTGAAAAATGTAGGATATGGATTTAAGCAGTCTGTTCATTAAATCTTCTTACGCAACCGCGCCACAGGTATATCCAATTGCTCTCTGTATTTCGCAACGGTTCGTCTGGCAATGGGGTATCCTTTATCTTTCAGCATTTTTGCCAGCTTTTCATCAGTTAAAGGCTTTCGCTTGCTTTCATCCTCAATGACGGTTTCGAGTATTTTTTTGATTTCCCTTGTTGAAACCTCTTCTCCTTGATCATTGGTCATGGATTCGCTGAAAAATTCCTTGATGAGTTTTGTACCGTAAGGGGTATCCACGTACTTGCTGTTAGCAACGCGTGAGACTGTTGAGACATCCATTTCAATTTCATCGGCAATATCCTTTAAAATCATCGGTCTCAAATTACGTTCGTCACCAGTTAAAAAATATTTTTTTTGATAGTTCATTATTGAACTCATGGTGACAAATAATGTTTGCCGGCGTTGTTGAATAGCTTCTATAAACCATTTTGCGGCATCTAACTTTTGTTTAATAAACATCACGGCATCCTTCTGTGACTTGCTCTTTTCCTTCGAATCTTTATAGCCTTTCATCATGTTACTATATTCCCTAGACACATGAAGTTCTGGAGCATTTCGCCCGTTGAGGGTTAAGTCCAATTCTCCATCAACAATTCTAATTGCAAAGTCTGGCACCACATGTTCTACCATTCGGTTATTCCCAGAATAAGAACCTCCTGGTTTTGGATTAAGCCGCTCAATTTCTTCAATGGCATCCTTTAATTGAGGCTCTGTAATATCAAATTTATGGAGTAGTTTTGCGTAATGTTTTTTGGTAAATTGGTCAAAGGCTTTATCTATAATATCGATTGCCAATTCTATATCCGGTTTCTTTTCCTTTCTGTGCAGCTGAATGCTTAAACACTCCTGTAAATTGCGCGCACCAACACCTGCCGGATCGAGACTATGTACTTTGTGGAGTACTTTCTCAATTTGAGCTTCGGTGGTTGAAATATTTTGGGTAAAAGCAAGATCATCCATGATATCGCTCAACGACCGACGGATGTAACCACTCTCATCAACACTGCCCACCAAGAATTCTGCAACCTCACGTTCATCATCTGAAAGCCTGAAGGTATTTAGCTGATTTCTCAAATGCTGCGTAAAAGATGTTCCCGCAGCATAAGGCACGTGTTTTTCCTCATCGTCTGCACTATAATTATTGGCTTGAGTTCGGTAATCGGGAATTTCATCATCGCTAAGATAATCATCAACGTTGATATCCTCAGCCTCAATGGTTTCATTGTCGCTGTATTCGTCATCAGAATTATCAAACTCGTCAAAATTATCCTCAAACTCATCAGATTCCTTGCCCGTTTCAAGCGCAGGATTATCTTCCATCTCCTGTTTTAAGCGTTGCTCAAATGCCTGAGTGGGCAATTGAATCAGCTTCATCAATTGGATTTGTTGAGGCGATAATTTTTGCGATAATTTAAA
Source organism: uncultured Flavobacteriaceae bacterium (assembly GCA_963803715.1). GTDB lineage: Bacteria > Bacteroidota > Bacteroidia > Flavobacteriales > Flavobacteriaceae > Psychroserpens. Next base: position 138,473 of record CAWDOF010000005.1, on the reverse strand, counting down.
TTGAAGAAATTGCTTTAGCATCTATTATTTTAAATATATGACGTAAAGTAAAGTTAAAAAAACTATTGGGATTAGCCGTTTTGATAAGATAGTTTTATGACTTGATTAAAGATTGTCAAAAAATTTCAAAAAAATAAATGTATCAGAATTTTAATAAATCTGGCTGATGGTGAACATCAAGATTACCAAAGTTGAAAAATAAAACCGAAATCTTCCACAAGCCCATCTAAGGATTTTGGTAGAAAAAAACCTTTGGAATTTTTATAAAAAATCGAGTTATCTATGAGAAATCAGCGTAAACAGCGTTCTTTCTTCTTTAAAACTCCGCATTCTGTGGCGTCCTTGGGTAGGGAATCACATCCCTAATATTGCCCATACCGGTGGCAAACATGACCAGTCTTTCAAATCCAAGTCCGAAGCCAGAATGAACTGCAGTGCCGTATTTACGAAGGTCTAAATACCACCAAAGTTCTTTTTCATCAATATCCAAGGCTTTCATTTTTTCCTTTAAAACTTCCAAACGCTCTTCACGTTGAGATCCTCCAACCATTTCGCCAATACCGGGAAAAAGAATATCCATGGCTCTTACCGTATTTCGACCCTCTTTGTCGGGTTCATTTAAACGCATGTAAAAGGCTTTGATGTTTGCAGGATAATCAAATAAAATCACAGGACATTTAAAGTGTTTTTCAACTAAAAATCGCTCGTGCTCACTTTGCAGATCGGCACCCCACTCCTCTATTATGTAGTTGAATTTTTTCTTTTTATTGGGCTTGCTGTTTTTTAGAATGTCTATAGCTTCGGTATAGGTGACCCGCTTAAAATTATTATCGACCACAAATTTAATTTTTTCGATCAAGCTCATATCGGAACGTTCGGCCTGGGGCTTGGTTTTTTCTTCATCCAATAAGCGGGTTTCCAAAAATTCAAGATCCTCGCGGTTGTGTTCTAATACGTAGCCCAAAACGGATTTCATGAAATCTTCCGCCAAATCCATGTTTCCGTCCAAGTCCATAAAAGCGACTTCAGGTTCTATCATCCAGAATTCTGCCAAATGACGTGAGGTATTAGAGTTTTCAGCCCTAAACGTGGGGCCAAAGGTATATACCTTGCCAAGCGACATGGCGTAAGTTTCAGCTTCCAATTGTCCCGAAACGGTCAGGTTGGTCTCTTTTCCGAAGAAGTCCTTTTTGTAATTAATGCTACCTTCATCTGTCAACGGTGGGTTTTTGGCATCCAATGCACTTACCCTAAACATCTCTCCCGCACCCTCTGCATCACTGCCTGTAATTATGGGGGTATGCATATTATAGAAACCATTGTCATTAAAATATTTATGTACGGCGAAAGACAATGAAGAGCGCAAACGCATTACTGCACTAAAGGTACTTGTTCTGGTGCGCAAATGGGCATTCTCCCTTAGAAACTCAAAGGAATGTTTTTTAGGCTGAATTGGATACTCATCTGGGTGTGAATCGCCCAAAATTTCAAGCGTGTTGACCTTAATTTCCACCTTTTGACCTTTGCCCTGGCTTTCTATCAATTCGCCCTTGATATGAACCGCCGCTCCTGTCGTGATGCGTTTAAGAGTTTGTTCGCTTGTGTTTTCAAAATCGACAACACATTGAATATTATTAAGCGTGGAACCATCATTAAGTGCAATAAAGCGATTAGCCCTAAAAGTCCTTACCCAGCCTTTTATTTCGATGGGCTGATGTGTAATGTCTTGGGTCAATAATTGTGAAACGGAAAAACTCATTGTATTTTATTTTTTATAAATAGTCTAAACTAAAATATTATTATTCTAACTGTCACTTATACCAAAGGAAGGTCAGCATCTTCATCTTCTTCATCTTCTTCAGGAATGATATTAATACTAGGTTCCTTTAATGTATCCTTATTAGCAATGCTTCTTTCTAACGCCAATAACAGGGCTGGCAAAAGTAGTAAATTGGATAGCATGGCGAATAATAAGGTTGCCGAGACCAATCCGCCCAATGCTACGGTACCGCCAAAACTGGAAATGGTAAATACAATAAATCCAAAGAACAGAACAATTGAAGTGTAAAACATACTAACGCCTGTTTCTCTCAAAGCTGCAAATACAGATTTACGGATTTTCCAATGGTTGGCCTGCAACTCCTGACGGTATTTTGCCAAAAAGTGAATGGTATCATCCACTGAAATACCAAAAGCAATACTAAATACTAAAATGGTAGATGGTTTTATAGGTACACCCAAATACCCCATAAGCCCTGCCGTAATGACCAATGGCAAAATATTGGGGATTAGGGATACAATTATCATTCTGAACGAACGGAACATAAACGCCATAAACAAGGAAATGAGAACAATGGCAAGCGACAAAGAAATAGCCAGATTCTTGACCAAATACTTAGTCCCCTTTTGAAACACTAATGCCTTTCCTGTAAGGACGACATTATAGCGTTCTGTGGGAAATTCTTTATTGATTTTATTCTGAAGGTCTTCCTCTATGCGTTCAATCCTCTCCGTACTAACATCTTTTAAAAACGTTGTGATACGCGCATATTGACCCGTGCTATCGACAAAATTTCTGAGCATATCCACATCTGATGATGAATTTTTTGCATAAGAAAGAATAAAACTATTTTCTTGGGCCGAAGGTAATTGGTAGTATTTCGGATTACCGTTATAATACGCCTGCTTACTATATTTCACCAAACTCACTACAGAAATCGGCCTGGAAAGTTCGGGTATTTCGCCTATAAGCTCCTCTAAGCGTTCCATTCGTTTTAGGGTGCTCAATTTCATAACGCCCTTTTTGCGTTTGGTATCAATCATGATTTCCACCGGCATAATACCGTTGAACTCTTGTTCGAAAAATCGGATATCCTTAAAAAATCCAGCCTCTTGCGGCATGTCCTCAATAAGACTTCCTGATATTTTTATTTGAAAGATGCCGATGATTCCCGCAACTACCAATCCTAAAGCCGTGGCATAAATAGCGATTTTTTGCTCTTTGACCATACGCTCTATCCAATTAACAAAACCGCCAATCCACCTTTTGTTTAAATGTTCCAAATGCCGTTCCTTTGGATAGGGCAAAAAGGTGTAAAGGATGGGGATAATAAAAAGACATAGTATAAAAATGGCCAAAATACTCAGTGAGGCCACGATACCAAATTCCTTTAACAAGGTACTTTGGGTCAAAATAAATGTGGCAAAGCCAGATGCCGTGGTTACGTTGGTCATCAAAGTAGCGTTACCTACTTTGGTGATAACAAGTTGCAGCGACTTTATTTTATTACCATGAAGTTTTACTTCCCGCTGGTATTTATTGATAAGAAATATACAATTTGGAATCCCAATAACGATTATTAAAGGCGGAATCAATGCCGTTAAAACCGTAATCTCATATTTTAACAAACCTAAAATTCCGAAGGTCCACATCACACCGATGCAAACCACAATGAGCGAAATGAAAGTGGCTCTAAAAGAGCGGAAAAAAAGAAAGAAAATCAATGAGGTAACTAATAAAGCTGCACCGATAAACAAGCCAATTTCATCCACTATATTTTGAGAGTTCAATGTCCTGATATAAGGCATACCAGAAATATGGACATCTAAATTTTGTGCATCTTCAAAAGTATTTACTTTCGTGATTAGCTCATCCATAATAAACACCTTTCGCGCTTCGGTATTTACGATGTCCTTTTTAATATAAATAGCGGTTCTTACCGTCTTAGTCTTTTTATTAAATAGGAAATTATCGTAAAAAGGATATTGTTCAAAAAGTTCGTTTTGAAGCTTATCAACTTGAGCCTTGGAGGAGAGACTGTCTTTTATAAATGGCTCAAGGTCAAATTTCCCTTCAGATTTATTTTTTATAAGTTTTTGCAGATCTTTTATAGAGACCACAGTTTCCACAGCGTCTAAAGTCTTGAAATCTTCCGAAAGACGGTTCCAGGCATTTAATTTTTCCACCGTAAATAGAGAAGAATCCTTGACACCGATTACAACGAGGTTTCCCTCCTCGCCAAAAATTTCAAAAAATTCGTTGTAAACCAGATTTACCTCATGGTCATCTGGCAAAAGGTTGGCTTCGGAAAAAGTAAAGCGCATGTGTTTCCATTGGGTACTGAAGAAAATCGTTGCCAAGATAATGCCAACGAGAATACCAATTTTATTACGAAGAATAAGCCTAGCGACTACTCCCCAAAATCTATTTGTGATTAATTTAGACATGTGCCTTTTGAAACAAGGGCAAAGGTAGAGAAAAGCCCAGTAAATAACCTGCTATTTATTTAGATAAATTATTGAGGCTAAAGTGTAATGTTAAACGTAAACTTTACTGCAATATTATCATCAAAATTAGGTAAGTGATAACCCCCGTAGCGGTAGGCAAAACTTAGCCCGAAACCAAAAAGGAGTCTATTGAGTTCAAACCCTGCTTCAGAATAACCATGCTCCAATGTACCAAAATCAATATTTTGGTGCCGTTCAATATCGTGCATATTACCGAGGGCAAACCTTGAAATCAATACAAGTTGCGGGCGGTATTTTTTTGAGATTTTAAAAGGTTTTACAAAGTGCTTAAGTTGCAGGGTAGCAAAGCGATCAGAGAAAAACTCATTAAAGTACATGGTCTCAAAACTATTAATACCCGCTACAGAGAACCGTTGTAAAATTGTTTCTTTGGTAATGTTATTCGGGTAAGCGTGATAGAGATGTGAAAGTGGAGTCTTTCCTGTGGCAATCCCTGTTGTAAGTATTGCCTCAGTAAAAACTTCGTCATTATATTTAAATTGGTGTATCGTTCTGAAGTCTGCTTTGAAAAAATTGAAGTCGCCTTTTATTACATCCTTAAAACTTTGGGTCATTTGTATGGTAAACTTAGGGTAGCCGTCTTTTACTTCGGAAACGTTCTGATCATTAACCTCAAATTCACTAAAGGGGCTCCATTGTAAAGAAACCCTCGCTGTTGAAACATCCCAACTTCTAAAATCCGTTTCATCAACATTAAAGATATAATCGTAAGTGGGCTCAATTTTACTTATTGCCAATTCAGTTTCAGATAACAAATGATTTGAAAGTTCATGTTCCACGGAAACTGCCTTGGTAATGTGTTTATGGAATAAATCAATGTTGAGTAATCTCGGTTCAAAAAATGAGAAAAAACGCTTGTCTGTTAAAAAATTAGAGCTACCCGTCTCGGTAAGATCGTCAATGTAAAATAAATTTATCCAAGTGTTGGTTGGCTCATTAATCCTAAAGCCTCCACCTATTCGGTATTTGAATCGATGGTCTTTAAAACCATATACTAAATAACTGTCTATACGATATTTTTCTGAAAACGCATCGTTGGTTACACCACCCAATCCTGTTCTAAGGCCTTCGTATTGATTAAACTTAACGAGATATCGTAAATCTATATCTAAAAATTTGGTGGGAAAATAACCGTTTCCCAATTGCTTCAGAAAACGTTTCTTACTGAGGGAATCCTGATCTGTACCCTTCAAATCAATCTCGGTGGTTGGAGTTTGTGCAAATACAGCGCCGGTAAGACTAAGAGCAAAAAGAAGAAGTAAGCACTTGCGCATGGAAGGAAAAAGAGATTAATTAAATAGCAAAAAAAAGCGACTATTTTAGTCGCCTCTCAAATTTTTAAACGGTCATTATTTCTTTGTCCTTGATTTCATAAACATCGTCTACCTTTTTAACGTAGCGATCTGTCATTTGTTGTATATCAATTTCTGCGTTTGCCTGAAGATCCTCAGAGACATCCTCTAAAGCCTTAATATCATTGTTAGCATCTTTTCTTGCAGCACGAATGCTCACTTTAGCGTCCTCTGCCTCAGCCTTTGCCTGTTTTGAAAGGGTAACCCTTCGTTCTTCGGTTAATGGCGGGACGTTTATAATAATGGTATCCCCATTATTCATTGGATTCAAACCAAGATTAGCATTCATGATACTTCTCTCTATTTCTCGGAGCATGCTCTTCTCCCAAGGCTGCACTGTAATAGTTCTTCCGTCTGGAGTGTTTACATTGGCAACTTGACTTAATGGTGTTTGGGATCCATAATAGTCAACCATGACACTACCTAACATTGCTGGGCTTGCTTTACCCGCGCGGATATTAACAAACTCTTTTTCAAGGTGTTTTATAGCATTATTCATAGCTTCCTTGGTGGAATCCAATATAAATTTTATGTCTTCGTTCATTATTTAAAATTTTTTGATTTTACTTAAAGCGGTAAAATTTGAGCCGACTGTTTTGGTATTTATAGATTAACCTTTGTTCCAATCTTTTCTCCGGTTACAACCTTCATCAAGTTTCCTTTCTTATTCATATCAAAAACTATTATGGGTAGCTTATTTTCTTGACTCAGCGTAAAAGCCGTGGTGTCCATAACCTTTAGTCCCTTTCTTAAAACATCATCAAAAGTGATATGATCAAACTTTATGGCATTGATATCTTTCTCTGGATCGGTATTGTAAATACCATCCACACGGGTGCCTTTTAAAATTACATCGGCCTCAATTTCGATTGCTCTCAATACTGCTGCAGAATCTGTAGTAAAATACGGATTACCAGTACCTCCCCCAAAAATAACAACGCGGCCCTTATTTAGATGGCTCATCGCCTTACGTCTAATAAATGGTTCAGCAACTTCATTGATTTTTATGGCAGTTTGTAAACGGGTCTTTACTTCAGCATCTTCTAAAGCATTTTGTAATGCCAATCCGTTGATGACGGTTGCCAACATACCCATATAATCACCTTGAACGCGATCCATTCCATTCATTGCACCTGCAACACCACGAAAAATGTTTCCTCCTCCAATTACAATGGCTACCTCAACCCCTAGCTCGGTAATAGCCTTGATATCCATAGCATATTCTGCCAATCGCTCTGGATCTATTCCGTATTGGCGTGAGCCCATAAGTGCCTCCCCAGAAAGTTTCAGCAAAATTCTTTTATATTTCATGTATAGCTAAGGTATTAAAGTTTGGCAAATATAATCATTATTGCCATTTTCAAAAGTAGAATTTGTTTATAAAAAGAGGATTGCTTGCAAGTGAATTGCTGGAAGTTGATATTATAATCAATCGAGTAAAATCTATATATCAGTATTTAGTGGTTGAATTTCTTGTTTGCCAACCATAACCTCATAAATATTCGGTGTTTGTTTTTAGGATTTACCATAACGAAGTTTGCGAAGTTTGTAAAATCCCGTATGCATAAATCGCTATGTTCCACAATTGCAAAATAGCTTCTATGCTTTAAATTATTCGTCGTAATATAGCAAAAGGTCTCTCATTAAAATATATCTAGACTATAGCTGGATTAGGTCTTGAGCTTGATATTTCTAGAAGCTATCAAGCTCAATAACAAAATCAATACACTTAGTGTAGGTTTAAAATTTTTCATGATTTCTAGTTGCTGAAGGCCTTACATCATAAACCACCTTCTTTCTTTAAAGGGGAATGATGTTCGTGCACAATCTTCCATCCCTTAGGTGTCTTTACGAACAATAGAGTAAACTGATTGTTTACTACAACTAGGTCTTCGCCAAATTTGAGGTGAAAGTCTGAGTGAAAGGTTAAATTGGCAACGTCATTATAGACCGCAATTTTTAAATCATTAGCATCAAATTTCACGACTTCAGTAACAGCTCCAAAGACTGAACGCTCGTGGGTTTCGTTTGCCTTACTGCCATTTCGAGGTTCTCCGTTTTGAAATTCGGTGAACTTGGGACCATAGGCGTGAAATGAAATCAATTTGTCCATATCCCCATCTCTTATACTTTGTGCAATGGCACCAAAAGTTTCCATGACCTCTTGCTTGGCTTCGGGAAATTCGTTGTTTATTAAATCTGTTTGCGAGTTGCTACTCAGCATAGACAATCCAAAGATTGTAAGTAGTACAAGTTTCAATGTTGTATGTATTGTAGTGTTCATGATTGTTTATTCAATTGATTTATAATATTTTAAGTATCTAATTTTTTTACAGAATAGAATGATCGGTGTTTTTAGAAACATTGATAGATTTATAGCTAAGGTTAATTCAGATGCGGTGTATCTAAAATATATCAATCCCTCAGCAATACTGACCATTGTATTATTAAGGTCTAGCCTCCAGTATCAAATTAAAGGGAGTTTCTGTGGCTCGTTTGAATCTTGAAAAACCACCTTGGGTAATAACTTCTTTAAGTTTCTTTTCACCGGCCTGAGCTCCTAAGGCCATCCCAACTTCCTGGTTGAGGGAACAGGGCGTACAAAGCATGGTAGAAAACGCATAAAATGCCCTGCCTACGGGATTCATATTATCTTCCAAGTTATCTTTTGCAAAAGGCTCTACAATCATACACGTACCGTCTGCTTTTAGCGCCGATTTTGTATGGTTGCAAGCGCCAACAGGGTCTCCCATATCGTGCAAACAATCAAAAAAGGTGATGAGGTCATAGTCCTTTCCAGGATAATCCTTAGCGGTCGCCACATTAAAAGTAACATTGGTTACACCTGCTGTGGCAGCCCGGTTTTTGGCCTGTTCAATAGATTGTGCGTGGTAATCATAACCTATAAAGGTGGAATTAGGAAACGCCTTTGCCATGATAATGGTCGAGGCGGCATGGCCACAGCCAATGTCTGCCACTTTCGCTCCACTTTCCAATTTCTCAACAACGCCTTCCAAGGAAGGAAGCCAGTTAGAAATTAGGTTTCCTTCGTAAGAGGGACTAAAAAATTTCTCCGTTCCACAGAAAAGACAAGTGCTATGGTCGCCCCAAGAAACACCTTCGCCCGTTTTAAATACTTCTTCCATTTTGGGTTCGTCATGATACACCGAAGAAATGGCGTAAAAGGCCCCGGTCATAAAAACAGGACTTTTCCGGTCTCCAAAAACCATGGTCTGTTCAGGAGTCATAAAAAATTTCTGTTCTTTTGGGTCATAATCTATGTACCCAGACGCTGCTTGGGCAGATAGCCATTCCCTAACATACCGTTCTGCGGTGCGGGTCTTGGTGGCCAGCTCTGTAGAGGTCAACGGTTCTGATTGGGATAAGGTGGTATAAAGACCTAGTTTATCCCCAATCGTTACTAGCGGGCCATTAGCGGCCGCTCCCATTTCGGTGACTACCTTGCCTAATAAGGCGTGTAATTTTTCTTCGTTTAATTCCATAATTGATTCATTTTTCAGCCTACACAAGGGTATGCTTGGTTAATATTTAGAACGACTGCGTTAATCGTCCTTTTCTTTCGGAGTTATTAGGGAAAATTTAATTAGTAATTAGTGTAAGCGGTTGCGGGGAAATAGGCTTGGTATTTGTTTGAACAAATTTAAAACGAACTCTAGGGATTGTCTTTCACTATTTGTTCATTCTCTAGGAGTATTTATGAATCGGCTTCAGAAATTATTCAATGAAATGCAAATAAGATGAACAAAAAAAGTGTTGATTTATTTGTTTTCAGTTATTTAATCATGTCGCTTGGAGAGCAACCAAATTCATCTTTAAAAGCCCGACTGAACCAAGAGGGATCTTTAAAACCGACGGCATAGGCAATTTCAGAAATTGTCTTATCAGTATCCTCTAATTGTTCTTTTGCAGCTTCCAGTCGAATGGTACGAATAAAAACAGCAGTAGATTTTCCCGTGATTGCTTTCAGTTTTCGGTACACCTGTGATTCACTTAAAGAAAGTTTGAGACTCAGCTGAGAACTGCCAAAACTAGAATTGTCCAATTCCTGATGGATAAGATCAATAACTTTCGCGATAAATTTGGTTTCCGCATTTTTTGGTTGCGTTTTAATTATTTTTGATACCAGACCCTGTTGGAACTTATTGTTCAATTTTTTCCTCAGGGAAAGCAATTGTTCTAATCTTGCAAAAAGCTCTTCTTTAATAAATGGCTTCCCCAGATAGGCATCTGCACCTTGGTTAAGGCCTAAAATACGGTCTTTTGCGGTTGCTTTGGCGGTAAGCAAAATAATGGGAATATGGTCGGTTCGCTCATCGGCCTTCAGCATTCCACAAATCTCATACCCGTCCTTACCGGGCATCATCACATCTGAAATGATGATATCTGGGATATGTTCAAAGGCCATTTCAAGTCCTAAAATCCCATTAATGGCATGCATGGTCGTATAATGTCCGTTCAAACATTGATTTAAATAATACGCAACATCGGTGTTATCTTCAATAATGAGTACTATAGGTAATTTGTCATCAATTTGTAACCTATCATTATAAAGTAATTTTGATGCTGTATTGGCAACCTCCGAATTGGATACTTTGGCTAATGATTCCATAGTGACAATTGGGGCATTTTGAGAAATAGGCAAAACGACCTTAAATACGCTACCGTCATTTGGCGTGCTTACCACAGAAATGTTCCCACCCAACAAATTCGTTAATTCTTTGGTCAAGGCAAGGCCAATACCCGTGCCATCCCTTTTTCTGGTAACAGAAGAATCGGTTTGATAAAATCTATTGAAAATGTGGGGTAGCTCTTTTTCTGAAATACCCATTCCCGTATCGCTGACCTTAATGGCCAAAGCCGTATCATTTTCTTTATGGATATGAAGTACAATCTTTCCAAACGGAGGCGTGAACTTGATGGCGTTGGATAGTAGATTGGAAATTATGGCCGATAGTTTGCTGGTATCTACATCCATCATCAAGGCATCTATTTCGGAATATACCGTAAAGTGGATATCGTCTTCCTGCGCAAATGAATGAAAACTTTCTCCGAGGTATTTTACAAATGGAACCACATTGATTTGCGTCATGTTCGTCTCCAGATGTCCACTTTCTAATTTGGAAAGGTCGAGCATTTCGTTTACAAGAGATAACAGCTTGTTGCCATTTCTGCGTATCATTTCTAACGCATTGACTACAGACGGCGGCTTCTTTTTTTTCAACTCTCCCTCCAAAGCATCAGTCATACCGAGAATAACGGTGAGTGGGGTTCGGAATTCATGGGTGATATTATCGTACAAACTGGTCTTGAGCTGATTGACCTCTTTTAATCGCATACTCTCTGAAACTGCCAGTTTTTTTGAAAGTTGAAAACGGTAAAAGCGGTAAGCTAAAGCGATGGCTAAACAGGCATATATAAAATAGGCCCACCAGGTGGACCACCAAGGCGGTAGTATTGAAAGGCTCATTTCTAACGGAGCATTCTCCCATTCCTCTCCTCTTGAAAATCCATTTATCCGCAACGTATAACTACCAGAAGGAAGATTCAAAAACTGAATCTCTGGCTCTTTTAAGAAGGTCCATTCAGTATCTGTGGGCAAAAGTTTGTAGGCGTAATCCACATTTTTATTTATTCGATAGTCGATTGAAGAAAACTGAAGGAAAAATGGGAATTCATTATGCTTAAATTCAAGGTGCTCGGTTTCTTTAAGAGGTTTTTTTAATAGAGAACCAGATGCCGTACTTACGTTTACAATATCACCTTTTATTTGAAGATTTGAGAAATACAATGGTTGCGGCCTATCAATATTTTCCAAATTATCGGGATGAAAATAGGTCACGCCGCCAATACCACCAAGATATATAAACCCCTCATTATCGATGAATCTAGCGTGTATGTCAAACTCTTTGCTTTGGATGCCATCTTCAATGGTGAACTGTTTAAAAGTTTGGTCTTCTGGGTTGTATTTTACAATACCTTCATTTGTCCCCATCCAAAGATTACCATCTAAATCATCTTGAATACTATACACGACATCATTACTGAACTGCTCTCTCTGAGTCCATGACTCAAACCTTCCCTCTCCAAGATACTGGCTAAAACCATGTCGTGTTCCTAACCAAATGCGTTCTTTTTTGTCGATTAGTATATCGTAAACGGAATTATGAGTTAATGAATGCTCATCATCGTCGATTTTCGAAAAATTAGTAAACTTCGCATTTTCATACGCTGAAGGACTAAAGGTGAGTTTTGAAAGTCCCGATTGGGTACCAATCCAAATATTATTTTCTTTATCTGCTTTAATACAATCTGAAAAATCATTACTCAAGGAGTTTACTTCATCAGGATTATTTTTGTATCTGATAATTTGGTAATCGTTAACGTTGGAATATTCCAAACGAAAAATACCATGGCCGTAGGTGGCACCCCATAGATTGTTATGCTTGTCAAGCACAATGTCCTTTAAAAAATCACCATTTATGGAATTGTTATTGGCAGTATCATGCTGAAAGACTGAAAATTTAGGATGATTCGGATCAAATGTTTCTAGATCAATCATGTTCAGGCCTCGTGTTGTGGCTAGCCATAGTCGATTGTTTTGTTCATCTTTCACGATGGCTCTGACCACCGTCCCTGAAAAGCCATTAGGCGTGTTTTTATCATATTTGAAGTAATAAACCTTTCCTTGCCTAATAAGGTTTAGCCCTCCATCAGAAGTACCTATCCATAAATCATCATCGTCCTTAAAAATTGAAAAAATAACATTGTCATTCAGTAAGTGATCACCCTTCAAGTTTTTTGAAATGTTGTTGAAATGGGGTGGGGATAAATCGATTAAGTTGGGGTAATTGGCGGTACCTATTAACAGTTGGTCTTTTGAAATCTGCAATAGGGCCTGTACTGTGCCGTTGCTAAGACCGTTCTTTTTATCTTCTGAATATAGAATCTTTTTTATAACATGCCGGTTGACCCAATCAAAAAGGTAAATACCATTACCTGTACCAATCCATAAACTTCTGGCGTCATTCTTTAGAAATGTCAGCACATGTTTTGTAGGCAATTCTGCACCACTACTAAGTTCGAATAATTCTAATTTTTGAGTAGCTAAATCATAAATATGAAAACCAAAGTCACCACCTATAAACAATTGATTTTCGGCGCGGTAAAATACCTGTGCATTACCCTGCACGGTAACCACTGGCATGAGATCTAACTTGGTTTTCGACAAAGGGTTAACACTGTAAACTAAGCCTTCGGTATCACCAACCCAGAGTGTATGCCTATCATCGTAATGCACACCGGTAACCGCTATATCCTCCAGAATCGTTTCCTGCAATAGATCGCCTTTGTCAGAGTACTTCAATTTATGAAGTCCAGATAACCGAGAGCCAACCCAGATATTACCATGTATATCCTCCGCTAATCCAGATATAATCTCATTCTTATCTTTTGAGGCTTTAAGTTGTATCCGGTGAAATATTTCCAGATTGGGATCGTAAAAGTTTAATCCGTTGCCAATGGTGCCCACCCAGATTTTACCCGTTGCATCTTCAAGGAGTTTGTTGATTAGGTTGCCGGAGAGCGTTAGCGAATCTTGCCTGTCGTATTTGTAATGTTTGAAATTATTTCCATCAAACCTATTCAATCCATCTTGGGTGGCAATCCAGATAAATCCTAACCTATCGAGCAAAAGATCATTTGAAGAAACTTGTGAGAGCCCGTCTTCTAAGGTGTAGTATTTTATTTTGTGCTGATTATTCTGTGAAAAAATGAAAAGCTGAAAAAGCAGAAGCCAGAAAATTAATATTAAGGTTTTATTTATTTTTATAACTGCCATCCGTAGAAATTCATTCAAAAATAAATTGACCGCAATAATCGTAAAAGGAGATGTTTCAGGACTTCTTACATACTTACAGCGCAGTAAGATAGTAAATTAGTTTTAAATGACTGAAGTATAGTTTACTACAATTTTAGTGATTCTATTTTTTTAAAAATTGACCGAAAAATGTTTGAAACGTCAATTAAATAAAAACATTTCTAAGTCTGCCTTGTAATTTTAGACTACATCAAACAAAAAAAGCCTCTCAAATAATGAGAAGCTTTTTTTAAATTCAATACTGATTTTATTTACCCAACACTTACACGTTTAAACCCAGTGATTTCAACATCACCGTAAGTTTTAACGTATTCGGCCACATTTTTCTTGTCATCCTTGATAAACTTTTGATCCAACAAGCATTGCTCTTGATCTAAAGTTGTATTGTCAGAGATAAAACGCTCCATTTTACCCGGAAGGATTTTGTCCCAAATTTGCTCTGGTTTTCCTTCAGCTTTCAATTCTGCTTTGGCATCGGCTTCTGCTTGTGCCAAAACCTCTGGAGTTAATTGTGCCATTGAGATGTATTTTGGGACATTCTTTTTTGTTTTGCCCAAACGCTCCAACTCAATATTGTCTTTTTCTATTACTGCTATACGCGCTTCAGTTTCTGACGCGATATAAGCAGCATCAAAATCCTTGTAAGACAAAGTGGTTGCTCCCATTGATGCCACCTGCATTGCAATATCCTTAACCAATGTCTCGGCATTATCAACTTTTGCAGAGAGACCAACTAAAGCTGCAATCTTGTTTATATGTACATATTGGCCAACATAAGGAGCGTCTAATTTTTCAAAAGCAGTAATTTCCAATTTCTCTCCAATAACACCTGTCTGCTCAGTCAATTTTTCTGAAACCGACATACCATCATAATCTGCATTAAGAAGTTCCTCCTTTTTGCTGTGATTGATTGCAACATCAGCCATTCCATTTGCCAGTTTTACAAAATCATCGTTTTTTCCAACAAAATCGGTTTCGCAACCTAAAACAATGGCAACACCTGTAGTGTTATCATCATTTAATTTGGCCACTGCTGCACCTTCGGAAGAATCTCTATCGGCTCTTTTCTCCGCAACTTTTTGACCTTTTTTTCGCAATACATCAATTGCTTTGTCGAAATCACCTTCAGCCTCAACTAAGGCTTTCTTGCAATCCATCATTCCTGCACCGGTTGCTTGTCTCAATTTATTTACTTCTGCGGCTGTTACCTTAACCATAATTTTTTATATTTTAAAATTAAAAAGTCGTTCAATTTAATTTCGGTAAAGAAAAAATTTAAACGACTTATAAATGTTTTGAAATTGTTTGTTATTCTTCTTCGTCTTTTGCTACAGCCTTAGCTTTTTTAGGTTCTGCCTTAGAAGTTTCTTCTTTTGGGGTTTCCTTTTTAGTTTCAGACTCAGCTTGAGTATCGTTTTTCGCTTCTGCTTTAGCCTTTACTTCTTCAGTGTTTGGAGCGTCTGCTTTAGCATCTTCAACTTTTTTTGATTCTTCTTTATCGTCAGCTTTCTTTTCTGATTTCGCCTCTTTTTTAGCTGCGGAAGATTTTTCGCTCTTCGCCTCTTTATCGGTTTTTTCAGATTTTCTTTCTGCAAGACCATCTGCAACTGCTGAAGCAACAACTGACATAATCTTCTCTATTGATTTTGATGCATCATCATTAGATGGTATCAAATAATCAACCTCACGAGGATCAGAATTAGTATCGACCATTGCGAAAATTGGAATATTCAATTTTTGCGCTTCTTTGATTGCGATATGCTCTCGCTTAATATCGACTACAAATAAAGCCCCAGGTAAACGTGTCATATCAGATATAGAACCTAAGTTCTTTTCCAATTTAGCACGTTGACGATCCACTTGTAAACGTTCTTTTTTGGAAAGAGAATTGAACGTACCGTCTTTTTTCATACGATCGATCATTGCCATTTTCTTAACCGCCTTTCTAATAGTGATAAAGTTGGTCAACATTCCGCCAGGCCATCTTTCTGTGATATAAGGCATATTAACACTTGCTGCTTTATCAGCAACGATTTCCTTGGCTTGTTTTTTAGTAGCCACGAAAAGTATTTTCTTTCCAGAGGCAGCAATTTTATGAAGTGCTGCTCCAGTTTCCTTAATCTTAGCCTGTGTTTTATAGAGATTGATAATATGGATGCCATTGCGCTCCATATATATGTAGGGCGCCATGTTTGGATCCCATTTTCTTGTAAGGTGTCCAAAATGTACACCTGCTTCAAGTAAGTCTTTTACTTCTGCTTTTTCCATGTTTTAATAGTTTACGTTCTGTTAAATTAGCAATGATAAAGTGGTCTCCACCGAGGCGAATCGCCATTATCATTTAGATGCTAAACTTTGTCCCAAATTTATTTTGAGATTTCTTGATTGTGTCCTGTTAGGGTAATGAAATCCATTTCCCAATAAACTATTGGAAAACGGACTTTTAATTTAATTGAACCAGCTTGAGATTGAACAATCTCAATTAACCCTGAAAATCGTGATTGAATATTAACGTTTAGAGAATTGAAATTTCTTACGCGCTTTCTTCTGGCCGAATTTTTTACGCTCTACCATTCTTGGGTCTCTTGTTAACAATCCTTCTGGCTTCAATATTAATCTGTGTTCTGCATCAATCTCGCACATAGCGCGGGATAATGCTAAACGTATCGCTTCGGCCTGGCCAGTAATGCCACCACCAAAAACGTTTACAGTAATATCAAAGTTGCCATCATTGTTAGTCAAGGCTAAAGGTTGGTTTACTTTGTACTGCAAGGTTGCAGTAGGAAAATAAGCCGCCAAGTCTTTTTTGTTAATGGTGATCTTACCATTTCCATCGGCAAGGTACACGCGGGCAACAGCCGTCTTTCTACGGCCGATTTTGTGAATTACTTCCATTATCTGAATTCGTTTAGGTTAATTGTTTTTGGTTTTTGAGCCTCATGCTTGTGCTCGCTACCAACTACAACATTTAAATTACGGAAAAGCTCTGCACCCAATTTATTTTTGGGCAGCATTCCCTTTACTGATTTTTCTACGAGTCTTGCTGGGTCTTTACCAAACAATTCTGTCGCAGTTAAACTTTTTTGACCACCTGGATATCCTGTATGACGAATATATGACTTGTCATTCCACTTATTTCCAGTTAAGTTGATTTTTTCTGAATTGATAACGATTACGTTATCTCCACAATCAACATGTGGTGTGAAGTTTGGCTTGTGTTTGCCTCTTAAAAGTATTGCTACTTTAGAAGCTAAACGCCCTAGCGTTTGATCTGCAGCATCAACCAAAACCCACTCTTTATTGACAGTAGCTTTGTTTGCTGAAACCGTTTTGTAGCTTATTGTATCCACACATTTTGATTTGCACCACGCCTAATGGCGCGATAAGTTAAACATTTCTCTTTCCAAAAGAGTTTGCAAATTTACGATTATATATTTGATTACCAAATAGGGCGCTTCGTAAATTCATAAAATTTCCGAACACTTTAAAATCTTGATTAGTCGCTTTTAAAAACTTTCAGAATTGGTCAAAAAAAAACTGTCCCTAAGGACAGTTTTTTGTTCAGAGAAATTTAATTAAGCAACAATAAATAAACTTGCAATTGCAGTTGCTTCATCACCAGTTAATGTTTCGTCATAGGCCTCGGTAGATGCAGCCACGGTAAATGGCGAACCATCTCCTAACGTTGTAACGTCCAAACCTCCTTGCATAAGGTTTTGTTCTCCATTGTATACTGCTTGAGTTGCTTCGGGCATGCCTGCTCCTCTTTCACTACCAGTAATCCAACCTTTAAGACCTCTTATTCTTCTAATTTCTGAAGCGTGTCTCGCTTCTACAGAGTGAATTTGAAGACCAGCAGTTAAAAAAGGTGAACCTTGTAAATTACCAGCTTGACCTTTGTAGGCTCTAACGCCAGTATCCTCAAATGCTTGGGCAAGCGCTAGAAGTTGAGCATAGGCTGTTTCTGGTCCAACACCATTTTCATTGAAAGGGTCAAATGCCCCTCCAGCGGTAAAATCAAATTCAGGCTTTTCAACTGGATCAACACCAGCA
The DNA here is from genome assembly GCA_963803715.1 of uncultured Flavobacteriaceae bacterium. Taxonomy (GTDB): domain Bacteria; phylum Bacteroidota; class Bacteroidia; order Flavobacteriales; family Flavobacteriaceae; genus Psychroserpens. Next base: position 120,863 of record CAWDOF010000005.1, on the reverse strand, counting down.
TTCATCAAACCAGCTCTCAAAAAATCTACGTGAGCTTGCTCGTGTTTTGAAATCTGCTGATAAACTGCCATAATTCCAGGGTCTGTAATTAGCTCCGAGGCAATAGCCTTATCATAGAATTCATCTTCTAAGTACTCTAAAGTTAAAGCTAATTGCAAAGCACCTACAGGGTCTGCCGTAGTTTGAAATGCATGAGACTTTGTAGGTACAGCTGCCATGCCAAATGGTATTGCTGCTAAAGCTGCTTTTTTACTGAACGATCCAAATTGACCAAAAACATCACGTCTTGACGATTTTTTCGTCGTGAGGCTCTCATTGGTAAATTCGTCTAAAAATTTTATAATATTCATAATATGTCTTTTTTAATGATTAGTAATTAATTACGGTAAACTGTTTGCAGTAAACGGAGTCACTACAAAACCAGTATTTCCTACTGCAGTAAGGACCGCTGATGGGTCACGTGCTAAATCCAAACCTGTTACTGGATCAACTACATCATCGCCAGCAAAGTCTGCTGAGTCTGGATTGATAAGTGTTCTGATGGCCGAAGCATGTCTTGCTTCTACAGAAACAATCTTACCAGCTAATACTAAATAATCAGGATTAGTTAGTAATTTACCCGCACCGTTGTAAGCAGATACTCCAGTATCTTCCAACACTTTTGCAGTTCCTAAAACCGAATCTCTATTTCCGAAATTTACACTTGAAAAGTCAAATTCTAGGGTTGGTAACTTAGCCGCCGTATTACTTCCTACCGCAGCTGATATTGCCGCACTAAAAAATTCTCTATGATTAACCTCATGATTATACAAATCAAGAAGTACTTGTTTCTCTACTGAACTTGCATTAGAATAATAAGTTCCATTAACTACTTTGGTGTAAAAGTCTGCTTCCAATTGCTCTAAGGCATAAGCATAATTTAAAACACCCAAATCATTTGCTCCTAAATCGAACACAGCTGGTGGTGGCCCATCATTAATAATGTCATCATCGTCGCTACATGCAATTAAAAGACCTGATCCCAAAACGGCCATCCCACTTAACTTTAGGAATTGACGTCTATTTTTGGAAGTCCTCGCTGACGTAGTACTTACTTTTAAAACATTCTTGTTTTTCATTTTCTCTGAATTTAAATTAAACTAACATTTGATTGGTAGATTCTTTATCGATAAAAACTATAATAAAAAACCAACTTCAATAATATAAACGAAATAAGATAAGGTTCGGTTTTATAATTAACATACTTTAACACATCTTGATTGAAAACATTAACCTAGAAGGTGAATGAACACTCAAAACATTTGGTAATTTTATTTTAGTCTATTATTAGTAATACTCTTTTTTTGTAAAGAATAAAAAGCACTAAGAAAAACCGCATAAAGAAATGATACGGTTTACTTGGATATAAAAAATTTAAAGTTAGTGTTGAGGCAACCTCTTCCTTTTTTTCTTTTTATCATCACTATCTGATGCTAAGGCAAAAGCCAAGATACCTACCTCTAATATAAGTATGGCAATTTTTATTTTCTTATTTTTTGTAAGTGCCGAAGAAAGGCCTAATATTTTTGTAAGAATCATTATTGTTTTTTTTAATTACTTTTTAGACTATGCGTTATCTCTGGGTTGGTGAATTTCTCGACGGTCTTTTTGCTGATGATTAATATCTCTGCCATCAACCTCTTTTTTATTAATCGCGTTTTCCGATATTTTTGTTTCGTGTTTTTTCTTTTCTTCTTTATTATTTTCTATGCTCATGAGTTCTAATTTTTAATTTAAATCAATTTAGAAAATCAAATCAGAACGGGCGCGCCTTAAAACAAAAGAAATTAACGCAATACCGAATAACACTCTACATTTATCCAAATCCATTACATTAAGTTTAAATGCACTTATTTAAGAGAGTTGAGAAATTTAGATTTGAAGAAGTTGGAAAATTACTGAAAAAAGCTGCCTGCCAAAATTTACGCTTTCAGCCACTACTATAAATGTATTACTATAAATAGGCTTAAAAAATAATTTACATTATTAAGACCACTGTAAATTGTTTGGTCGAAATATTTAAGTTTCAGCACATAATATTTAGCTTGACATTATATGGCCTATTGGATGAAGAATCTTTAAATTAATAGAATAACAATCTCTATATTGAATACCCCAGATTTTACTTATTACCCAACAACTTTAGTAATTGTTGGCACTTCTCTTTCATCATCAAGCTCATCTAAATCCCTGAATTTTTCAGTTTTTGAAGTATAAGTTAAATTAAATGTTCTACCGATAAGTTCTTTGAATCTAAGTTAATTGTTGAGCTTACCCCATAATCAAGTTTATGAAAGGTTATGGTGTTTTCTGTTTTATCCTTAAGCTCGCCGATAAAATTGTAGCCGTAGTCTTGGTGGCCATCGTAAATTCCTTGATATATTTTCGAATACTGAAAGGTCTGAAAACTATTTAAACTCTGAAAACAAAGTAATAAAATTGCTTTGGTTCTAAGGATTTTCATAGGTGCTAAATTTAATTAGTCTTCTAGAACTCCCAAAGCTTAGTAATTAAACATTTAAAACCTAACCTTACATAAGTACACTCTGAATATTTAAATTTAGCTTTTTATTTTGAATATGTAATCAGGCAACTGAAACTGTTAATCTTCATCAATATCTATATCCTCTTCAGATTCTGGATCTAATTCTGGATCTTGAACAGCTTCTGGATCGTCATTTTCAAACTCCTCGTAATCATCCTCGTCGTAATTTTCCATTGTAGTCTCTAATTTGGTGCTTACTTTTACGAGATATTTGGTATCCTCAGTAGTTACTTCTATGGCCTCAATAGTTTCATTTTTGGCATTTTTGAAAACGATAACATTATCATCATCATAACCATCTGGATAGCGTTCTACCAGTAGTGATAAGATTTCAGGGGTCAATTTCTTAAAATCAACAATTACTCGTTTTAAATGTGCGTCCTTTTGTTTCATTTTTATAGGTATTTTTTTTGATGGTTTTCGAGCTTTCGGGACTATTTGCTATCAATCATTCACGTGGATGATGAAATCTCAACAGGCTCGTTTCATGTTGTACTAGATTTGATTTTCAAATATATTATTTATTCTGAAACACGAATAACGTTATAGACATCTTTTCGTCTGTCTTTCAAATTTTTTACGGCTCCAAACGAATGTAATTCCCGCAGCAAACTTAAATCAACATCTGCAACCAATATCATTTCTGTATTTGGAGTAGCTTCGGCCTTAATCCCATTACTCGGAAACGAAAAATCACAGGGTGTAAAAACTGCCGATTGTGCATATTGAATATCCATGTTATTCACATTCGGTAAATTACCAACGCTTCCAGCAATGGCAACGTAGCACTCATTTTCTACAGCTCTGGCTTGAGAGCAAAGCCTAACACGTGAGTAACCGTTTTGGGTATCTGTCAAAAATGGTACAAATAGTATATCCATGCCTTCATCGCTCAAAAGTCTAGACAGTTCAGGAAATTCAGAATCGTAGCAAATCAAGACACCAATTTTCCCACAATCGGTCTCAAAGGTATTTAATTTATGCCCTCGCTGCATCCCCCACACCTTTGCCTCATCTGGTGTAACATGTATTTTCTCGTAACGCTCTAGGCTTCCGTCGCGTCTGCATAAATAGCCAACATTAAAGAGCTTATCACCTACCAATTCTGGCATACTCCCAGTTATTATATTTATGTTATATGAAATAGATAACTGTTGCATCCGTTCCACAATCTCCTTAGTATATTTGGCAAGTTCCCTTATAGCATCGGGCTCGTGAAGTTGATTGTATTTTGCCATAAGTGGTGCATTAAAAAACTCTGGGAACAAAGCAAAATCAGAGCGATAAGCAGAAACGCTATCTACAAAATACTCTACTTGTTGCATCAATTCCTCAAGGCTTTTATAAGGTCGCATTTGCCATTGAATCAAACCTAACCTTACAACCGTTTTTACACTACTGGCTTTTTTGCTCTTCTTTTGGTAGTAAATATTATCCCATTCCATTAATACAGCATATTCATTAGATGCCGTATCGCCAGCCAAGTAGCCTTTAATGATACGAAGCGGATGAAAATCGTTTGAGATTTGGAAATTCAATACTGGGTCATATATTTCCTTACGCTTTACTTTTTCGATATATTGTTTGGGCGTAAATTCACTTTGAAATTTGTGATAATTAGGCATTCTTCCGCCGAATACAATTCCTTTTAAATTTAAGTTTTCACAGAGTTCCTTACGATAATCATAAAGACGTCTGCCCAATCTTAATCCCCGGAATTCGGGTTTTATAAAAACATCAATACCGTATAGAATATCCCCATTGGGGTCGTGGTTTTTAAATTTATCGCCTTCAATAATATCTTTGTAAGTATGATTGTCATCCACTTTGGCGTAATCTACAATAAGCGACAACGCACACCCTGCGATATTTCCATCTATGATTAAAACCACTTGACCTTCAGGAAAAATACTAGTTAAGCGCTCTATGTGTTGCTTTTCCCAAAAAGAATTCATTATGCCCCCGTAAGATTCCAAGGTGGCATCCTTTAGCTCTTGAAAATTATCAACTGTAAGGTACCTTAATTCTATATTTTCTATCTTTTGGTCTTCCATCTTCTATTTGTTGGGTATTTACCCCATACTATTTATATCTACTATTTAACATTATTGAAAAAATCTATTGCTATACATCTATAACAACGCTCAAATTCTGATTCCTTACATGCCCAATAAGTAAGCGAAAATCAAAGGTGCCACTATGGTAGCATCACTTTCTATTATAAATTTAGGGGTATCGATATCTAACTTTCCCCATGTAATTTTTTCATTTGGTACGGCGCCCGAATAAGATCCGTAAGACGTTGTAGAATCACTTATTTGACAAAAATAACTCCAGAATGGGGTATCGGTACGCTCCATATCTTGATACAGCATAGGGACAACGCAGATTGGAAAATCGCCAGCGATACCGCCTCCTATTTGAAAAAACCCGATGCCACCAGAATCTTTTGAACTCGTATTTTCGGTGTACCAATCTGCCAAGAAGGTCATGTATTCAATTCCAGACTTCATTGTACTTGCCTTTAGTTCCCCCTTCATGACGTAGCTTGCAAAAATATTCCCCATGGTACTATCTTCCCAACCTGGGCAAATAATAGGTAAGTTCTTTTCCGCAGCAGCGTACATCCAAGAGTCTTTAATATCTATTTCATAATATTGCTCCAACACTCCTGAAAGTAATAATTTATACATGTACTCATGAGGCAGATAACGTTCGCCTTTGGCTTCAGCATCTTGCCAAATCTTCACGATATGTTCTTGAATTCTTCGGAACGCTTCTTCCTCAGGGATACAAGTATCGGTAACTCGGTTTAGACCTTTTTCCAATAAATCCCATTCATCTTTAGCCGTTAGATCGCGATAATTTGGCACTCGTTTATAATGCGAGTGTGCCACTAGGTTCATAATATCTTCTTCCAGATTGGCTCCCGTACAAGAAATGATGTGCACTTTATCTTGACGAATCATTTCGGCGAAAATTTTTCCTATCTCCGCAGTACTCATTGCGCCTGCCAAAGAGACAAGCATTTTGTTGCCTTTTTGCAATTGCTCCTCATACCCTTTTGCAGCGTCAACGAGTGCAGCTGCATTAAAATGTAGATAATATTTTTCGATAAATTGTGAAATCTGTCCTTTACTCATTGTCTTCGTCGTCATTGAATTTTGTTATTTTACTACCGCTTTTAGAGTCGCTAAAATTACTCTGAAAATCGTCCTCGGCATCATCATTTACAAATTTATAGGTCAGCATTTTATAATAAAGCTTTGCCGCTAAAAAATCTGAAGATTTATTATTATTTGGGCAGAGCTCTACAATATCAAACCCGACCACGTTTTTTTCCTCAAACACGGTTCGTAAAAAATCAATAAGTTCGTACCATAATAATCCGCCGGGCTCTGGTGTACCGGTTGAGGGCATAATAGAAGGATCAAGTGCATCTAAATCTATAGTGATATAAACGTTCTCGGTCATTTGATCAACAGCAGCATCCACCCAGACATCATCTTCTGCCATTTCATGTGCAAAAAAAGTTTTTTCTTGATCCATAACCGTCGTTTCCATAATGTCCATACTACGAACACCAACTTGGATTAGGTTTGTGGTTTGGCTCGCTTCATATAAGGCACAGGCATGATTGTAATTACTGCCATTATATTCATGGCGTAAATCGGCATGAGCATCAATTTGTAAAACCGTAAGATTGTCAAAACATTCATTAAACGCACGAATTGACCCAATTGAAACCGAATGTTCGCCACCAAATATGGTTACAAACTTATTTCGCATTATATACTTTTTGACCGTTTGATGAACTTGACCGACCATACGTTCTGGAGAACTATTTTCGGTGATGGCATCCGCCAAAAAAATACCTTGTTTATAGACTTCGGTCTTGGTCTCAATATCGTAAAGCTCCATATTATCTGAGGCTTCTAAAAAGGCTTTTGGCCCCTTATCTGCGCCCTTTTGCCATGTACTAGTACCGTCATAAGGTACTGGAATCAATACGATTTTTGCCGTGTCTAATTTTGCATGATTTTCATCAATACCTGCGTAAGTTTTATTGCTCATTGTAACCTAGAATTTTAAGTAAGTCCTCACTTTTTTGTTGTTCACTGAATAATTTGGTGGTTAAATTACCATCCGCATCCTTATTGATTAAAATATGTTTTGGGGAAGGAATCAGACAATGTTGCAATCCTCCAAAACCGCCAATGCTTTCTTGGTAGGCTCCCGTATTAAAAAAGCCAATATACAAGGGTTTATCCTTGTTGTATTTTGGTAGATATATGGCGTTCATGTGCTGCTCGCTGTTGTAATAATCATCGCTATCGCAGGTCAATCCACCTAAAAGAACACGCTCATAGCTATCGTACCAACGGTTGATGGGCAACATAATAAAGCGTTTGTTGATAGCCCAAGTGTCTGGTAAAGTTGTGATAAAAGAAGAATTAATCATATTCCACTTCTCCCTATCGTTCTGTTGTTTTTGATAAAGCACCTCGTAAATAGCGCCACCACTCTCGCCTACCGTAAAGCTTCCAAATTCTGTGAAGATATGGGGCACGTCAACACCCTCCTGCTCACAGGTATTTTTGATTTGATATACGATTTCGTTGACCATGTAATTATAGTCAAACTCATAAGCTAGAGAATTTTTTATAGGAAAACCTCCTCCAATATTAAGGCTATCTAGCTTTGGACAAATCTTTTTAAGGCTCGTATAAACTTTTAGGCATTTGGCCAGCTCGTTCCAATAATACGCATTATCTCGAATGCCTGTATTAATGAAAAAATGAAGCATTTTCAACTCGACCTGTTTGTTTTCCTGAATTTGATTTTTATAAAACGGCACAATGTTTTTGTAACCAATACCTAATCGGGAGGTATAGAATTCAAATTTAGGTTCTTCTTCAGATGCTATCCTGATGCCTATATTAAACTTGCCCTTTATTTGTTCTGAAAGCAGCTCAATCTCCTCATAATTATCAATTATGGGAATGGCATTTTGGTGTCCGTTATTGATAAGCCGTGCAATGTTAGTAACATATTGGGACCGTTTAAAGCCATTACTGATTACGTAAGTCTTATCGGTAATCTTACCGTTGGCTTTCAGCTTTTCAACAATATCAATATCAAAGGCCGAAGAGGTTTCAATATGGATATCGTTTTGCAACGCCTCGTCCAAAACGTGTTTAAAGTGCGAACTTTTGGTACAATAACAATAATTGTATTGGCCCTTATAGTCGTTATTTTTTATGGCATCAGCAAACCACTTCTTGGCTCGGTTGATATTGTTGGAAATCTGCGGAAGATATGTAAACTTCAAAGGGCTACCGTAAGTTTCAACCAGCTCCATAAGGTCTATATTATGGAACTTTAAAGTTTTATTTTCTAGGGAAAATTCCTCTTGGGGAAATTCAAAGGTTTGATCAATTAAATCGAAATATTTTGTGTTCATTTAAGCTAGTTAAAACAATAAATATACAAAGGTGAAGACAGATATATATAAAGTTAATATTAATTTCTAGGTGTTTTCAAAATTTCAGTTCAGTTAGAAATCCTTATAAAATAATTGAAAACTGAAAACAGATGGAAATTTTAATCACCATTCTATTTAAAATTTACAACATTTTTAGTGTACTTATTTCTTGATTGGTTAAATGTTTCCAATGGCCACGAGGCAAATCTTTTTTGGTAAGATGACCGATTGCTACACAGTCCACTTTTACAATTTCATATTTCAACTCTTCAAAAATGGTGTGTAAAATAGAATTGCCCGTATTCTTAATTTTAATTCCAATTAAAGATTTTGGAGCACCATCCACATAACTTATTTCCTCAACAACTACAGTTTTTCCTGCAACCTTGATGCCTTCTTGTATCTTTTTAAAATCTTCATATTTAAGATTCTTATCTAATTCTACTTCAAACAATCTGGCTACTCCGGTTTTAGAGTTTACAAATTTGTTGGTTACAGTATCATCATTGGTAAATAATAATAAACCCGTGGAGTTTCGACCAAGACGACCAATAGGCTTTATACGCACCGTTGTTGCGTTGGCTACCAAGTCCATGACCGTTCTACCCTTGTTTTCGCTCGTTGTGGTCGCAAAACCTTTTGGTTTATTTAGAAGCACATACGTTTTTTTCTCAGGGTTAATACGTGCGCCATCAAATCTAACCTCATCATCGAGTTTTACCTTATAACCCATTTCTGTAATTACCTTTCCGTTTACAGATACTGATCCTACCGCGATATGCGTATCGGCATCCCTGCGCGAACATACCCCAGAATTAGCAATGTATTTATTGAGCCTTATTTCATTTGGGTTTGAAGGTGTCTTTACAACTGTTTTTGGTTTAACCGGTGCATTACCTCGTGCAAAACTCTTTTCTTTAGTAAAATCTTTAACTCTACCCGATTTCTTGTTCATAGGTTTACTCTGTCTGCTTCCAGAAGATTTTCCTTTTCCGCCTGCTCCCTGATGTCTGCTCATAATTAGTCAATTTTTGCAAAGGTAAAATAATTGGGTTGATTAATCAATATATTTGGCTGTGGATTGGCGTTCTCGATTGACTGTCAATTTTGTAACATCTGGTCTTGAATAATGCCCAACGACATCGAAATTCTGCCGTTCTTCTAAAACACGATTAAGGTCCAATTCTGCAAAAATCAATCCTTCCTTCTTGATAACTGGTGGTACAATCCATTCGCCATCAGGGCCTGCAATACAACTACCGCCATTGGCTAGTATTTTGGGGGCTTTATTTAAAATCTTATCTAGATGTGGAGTATCTTTTGGGAAGTCTTCCGATGACATCAAACATGATGCAGAAATCACAAACGATCGTGATTCCCGCGCGATAAAACGAGTAATATCTTTTGTGTTATGTTCGCTTCCCGGCCAAACTGCAACGTGTAGGTTTTCACCTAGACCATAAAGCGCTGCTCTGGGAAGTGGCATCCAATTCTCCCAACAATTGAGTCCGCCAACTTTGAATTGCTTTAGTGAATGCACCTTTAAACCATTACCATCTCCAGGCGCCCAAGTTAGACGTTCATCGTAGGTTGGCTGTAGTTTTCTGTGAACAGATTTTATTTCGCCTTCATTATTTATATATACCAAAGAGGCATAGATGCTATGCCCGCCACGGTCTAAAGGTTTTTCAATAATACCGAGGTAGACGGCCATTTTATGGCGCTTGGCAAGTTTGCAAATTGTGCTTAAATCGCCGTTTTCAATACTGATAGCATTGCGAAGATAATGGGCATGCAATTCTTTATTTACTTTTGAGTTCCAATCTGCTCCTCCCGTCAATGCTAACCAAAACGGATAACCTGGTACTAATGCTTCGCCAAATACAATTAATTCTGCTTGAGCCTCTGAGGCTTCTTCGATATATCGTTCCACTTTTTTTAAAGTTTCCGAAGCATTGAGCCAAACAGGAGAAATTTGAGCTATGGATACTTTAAGACTATTCTCTGTCATTTAAATTCTATTTAAAACTACATCAGGGTCAATTAAAATAATACAGAAAACGCCAGCCACTATGATAAATTTCAAAATATTGTGCAAAATAAGGTAGTGTATTTTTCGCTTCGATTTCCAGAGCATCACTAAAAATACGAGCAATAAAAGTGTTGACAGGTAAAAAAATAAATACATATAACCGATCTGATATTTATAAAGCAATAAAAATGTAGGCAATAAAGTCAAAAGGGCCAAAACCGTCAACATAAATTTAGAGGCCTTTTCGCCATAAGAAATAGGTATGGTTTTATAATTGAGTAATAGATCGCCCTGAATGTTCTCCAAGTCTTTGGTCAATTCCCTCATTGAAATTATAAAAAACAGGAATATGGCATGAACAAAAATAACCGTGTCAAGATTCATAAAATACAAAAAGATGGCAAAAAACGGGGTAATGGTTAAGATAGCCGAGACTATATTGCCCAGGAATGGTAATTTTTTGAGCTTATGGGAGTAGAACCAAATGCCAAAGATATAAGCAGAAAAAAATACGACAGCGTTAAATGAAACGTAACTCGCCATGACGACTGCCGAAAAATTTAATACAAAATAAAAGGACAGCTTTGTATTTTGACTTATAAGCCTATCAAGTTTTGATTTATTTGGGCGGTTAATACTATCTTTTTCAGAATCGTAGAAATTATTGATAATGTAGCCAGCAGCAATTGTGGCAGAAGATGCCAAAACCAACATCAATAAATTAAGATCAAAAAGTACAGATCTGAGCGTTTTATCGGGAGCCAAAATATAAACCGAAGTTAGATACTGGGCTATGACTACAATTAAAACATTGTAGCCCCTTACTACAGAAAACATACTAAAAAATTTAAGCAAAATATGCTTTTGTTGTCTCGAGAGCATGGCGTTTAAATTGAAATTACTATTTCACAGCAAATCTAGAATTGCCGCAAACACCGTATATATTTAATAATTGTAGATTAGAAGTTATAAACTACCTCAAGGTTATGGCCTCTGAGTGCTTGTTTTGCTTTTTCAATATCTTCGGTAAATCCAAGGATGTAACCACCACCACCTGAGCCGCAAAGTTTTAAGTAATAGTCGTTAGTGTCGAGACCATTTTTCCAAAGCTCATGAAATTGTTTCGGAATCATAGGCTTAAAATTTCTCAAGACCACTTTAGACAACTGCTTTGTGTTTTTAAATAAAGATTTGATATCGCCATTTAAAAAATCATCTACACAGGCATCGGTATGTTTTATAAATTGGTCTTTTAGCATGTTCCTAAAGCCTTCCTGTTTCATATTTTCCATAAACAGGCTAACCATTGGCGCAGTTTCGCCAACACTACCAGAATCTAATAAAAACACCGCACCTTTTCCATCGGTTTGTTGTGCAGGAATTCCTGTGGCCTCAATATTATCTTTAGATTTGATAAGAATGGGAATACTTAAATAACTGTTAAGCGGGTCTAATCCAGAAGATTTACCGTGGAAAAAGGATTCCATTTCGGCAAAAATAGTTTTGAGTCTTAGTAATTTATCTCGGGTAAGATTCTCCAAGACTGTAATCTTATCTTGGGCGTATTTATCGTAAATAGCTGCGACAAGAGCACCACTACTACCAACACCATAGCCTTGTGGTATGGAGGAATCAAAGTACATTCCAGCTTCAATGTCTTGAAAAAGTGTTTTCAGATCAAATGATACCAGCGCCTCATCTATTTTTGCCAGATACTTTGCATAATCTGCTAAGCCCTTATTTGAAGCTTTTGAAACCTCAGATTTGTTGCCATCTGTTTTTAAAGCGCCGTTGTAAAAGTTGTAGGGAATAGATAATCCTTTGGAATCTTTAATAATACCATACTCACCGAAGAGCAAAATTTTTGAGTAGAAAAGCGGTCCTTTCATATAGATAATGAAAAATTAATAGTGCAAAGTTAATACTAATTTTTTAGATGTTTATACAATACCAATTAATAGCCTCAACATTTTCAAAGGATTGGACTAATAATGTTTACCTATTTAATTACTAAGTTGTAATGCCCCAAAACCAATTTCATCCTCAATAAATTGTCCGTTTTGACAATATTGTGCCAATTTATTTCTAATAAAATCAGCAATGATATTTTTTTCTTGCTTCGGAAAAAGGACGTGTACATTGGCACCGGCATCCAGGGTAAAGCAAATTTTTGAGTTGGTTTCTTCTCGAAACTTCCAAATTGCGTTTATGATATTTAATGTATTTGGCTTCATTAAAATAAAATAGGGCATACTCGTCATCATCATAGCGTGTAGAGTCAGCGCCTCACTTTCAACTATTGCTATAAAATCATCAAGATTACCAGATTCAAATACATCAACCAACTTGGTTAGATGTGTATCGGCTTGCTCAAAGCGTTGTCCGGCATAGGGATGATTGTGCATTAAATCATGTCCTATTGTGCTGCTTACTTGCTTTTCCCCTTTATCGACCAAGAGAATTGTATCTTGATATCCCTTAAAATTAATGTGGATATTATTTGGGTATTTGACTCCGAATAAGTCTGAACTGCCACCTACTTTATGGTGACTGCCCCAAACTACAATATCGCCTTCAATGCTTCGGCAAGCACTACCAGAGCCAAGCCTTGCCAAGAACGATGCCTTTTTAATAAAAAAAGATTCAGTCATAGTTTCTGATACATTTTTTTCGATACTCATCAAACACAACGCTAAGGCGCTCATTCCAGAAGCAGAAGAGGCAATCCCGGAGCTATGTGGAAAAGTGTTAGACGTTTCAATTTTAAAATGATAGGATTTCAAAAACGGTAAATAAACGGCAATACGATTAAAAAATAGTTCAATCTTTGGTCTAAAACCTTCGTTTAAAACACCGTCAAGATAAACTTCGAATGAAAATTCATCTTCATTTTCTTTTTCAGAAAAATGTAATGTTGTTGTGGTTTTGCAGTTGTTCAATGTAAAACTGATAGACGGATTCTGCGGGATTTGATGCGCCTTTTTACCCCAATATTTCACCAAAGCGATATTACTGGGTGCTGACCAAGTGAAGGCACCCGATTTAATTTTTTTTGTGTAGGGCTTAGGCTCGAACTGTGTTTCAATCATCGGTTGGGTTTTGAGACGCCAAAGATAATAACTTTAACATGGTTTTATAACTTCTCGATGTTGCGGAAACACCAAGTTTTTTTTCAATACTTTTCATATTAAATTTGGTGCGGCCATAACGTATATTAAAACATAAGTAGAGCCAATCATCAAATACTTTAAAGGTTTCTTTCCATTAGAAGTAATTTATTTCAAAATTTTTCAATAATTCTAGTTTTGGGTTTTGATTTAATATTCAACTGGCTTTCTTGTTTTCTTTCTTCGGAAAATGGACAATTACCAAATATACGCTGCATTTCATCTTAAGTTTTTATAATAGTTAGAACATCAAAGCCAAAATGATTCTTGATTTTGGTTTTAACGTGTTGTTGTAATTCATTTTTTGGTACTTCTGAAATTTCAAATAAAATGTTTCCGCTTTGGATATAGGTTTTACCGCTTTTAGTCTTGCATCTTTTAGAGTTATCCTAGCTCTGCCATTGCCATAATTTTGTAATCTCCCACTTTAATTCCTCAAAGAAGAGCAATTATCTTGGTCATAATTTAGAGTATCTTAATAGCTGAAAAGGGACAAATTGAAAATTTAAGACTTTATTTGTAATCCAAAACTTACTTTTGTTTGCTTTTGAACAATAAATTTGTATGTTTGCTCAAAGTTAATTCAATTTATTGCCCTAACAATGAATTTCACCAAATTGCTACCTTCCTTAATGTTGGTACTTCTGTTTAGTTTGCAGTCATTGCAATCTCAGGAGTTATTCATATTTGATGAGAACTCAAAATGTTCATTTGACAGTCAGCGTATAAATGGGCTTATCAAAAATGATAGCCTTTACGAGGCTACAATATTACTCAACGAAGCTCTCGTGTTTACCAAGGAATACGGTTATATAAAATATGAGGCTAAAGCTTACAATTGCTTGGGCATGGTTTTTTCTGAAATGGGAAACAGTAAAAATGCCGAATTATATTATAATAAATCCCTACAGATATATGATTCTATAAACGACCTTAGAGGCAGGGATTACGTGCTCTATAATTTAACCAGCTCTTACCTTAATAACAGAAATGATACTAAGTTCGACAGCATTTACACTATTGCCCAAAACTCTTCAAATGAATTAAACAGTGAACTATTTTTCTTGAATCTTGAAAATAAAATCAAGAATTATTATTATACCAATCAAAACAACGGTCTGTTAAGTTTAACAAATGATGGTTTGCAGAAACTGAAAACCACAGATTTTTCAGAGTTAAATTATTCAAGAAACTACGTACCAGAAAATTTAAAAAACCGTCTCGAGTATACTTATCAGTATCACAAAGCTATAGCCCTCATTAAACTTAAAGAATTTGACGAAGGTTTTGATTTACTATTTGATATAGATGAAATTAAATTTAAAGAAACGATAGAATCTGATAAGAGCTCTAACCGACAGCTTGCGACTTTCAATTATTATAAATTTCTTTATTTCAATGACCATAATAAGCAGGCAGATTCTGCAATTGCGTCCCTTTTAAAATCTGATACTTATAAATACTATTCCCTAAGGGATTACGAAAAAAGAAACAGTAGAAACGGTGAGCTTATTTATAAAATAATTCAGACTGAGGAAAAGCTAAATTCATCAAACGAACTTAGGGAAAAAGATGTCAAAATATCACAGTCTTATGCAGCCTCTACCATTATCTCTAGCATTCTTCTGCTAATGGTTATTTTATTTTGCATTTACTATTACAGAACAAAGCTGAATATTCAAGACATAAATGAAGACCTTACCGTAAGTAATGATAAGCTCATCAAACAGGACAAAGAGCGGTTGGAATTCTTTTCAATTCTAAGCCATGAACTTCGAACCCCAATATACGGAATTAGCGGACTGGCCGTTTTAATTGAGCAAGAACAAGACGAGGCCAAAAAACAATCATATCTCGCCTCATTGATTTCATCAAGCAATTATATTTCAATTTTAATTGATAATGTTCTACAAGCTACCAGACTTAAATTTGAAAATAAAAAGCTGAGACCAAAACCTGGACGGGTTGAGGATATTGTACAAAGTGTTTTGAGTACTGTAAAAGTGGCTGCGGAGACTAAGGGACTTGAGCTAAAAACCAACATTGAGCATTCTGATGAGAACGAATTTATTTTGGTAGATAAAGTGGCCTTTACACAAATACTTATCAATCTTGCATACAACGCGATTAGATATACCAAAAAGGGATTTGTCTCAGTTGACGTAAGCGTAAAAAACAGAAATGAAACTAATATAGATTTACTTTTTGAAGTCAAGGATTCTGGAATAGGCATTAAAGATGAGCATCGTAAAACAGTGTTCAATGCTTTTGAAAACAAACTTTTTTTACAAAAAAATAGCAGTGGTTCGGGACTTGGACTTTACATTGTAAAAACGCTTTTACAAAGCCACGATACAGATATTGATTTTGTATCTACACCAAACGTGGGTAGTAATTTCTTCTTTACGGTAAATTTCGAACTCTGCGAAAAACCTAGTAATAATATTCCAAGCGATAATGTTGAACAACAGATGGACAATCACATCCTAATTGTGGACGATAATAAAATCAATCTTCTAATCACCAAGAAAAATGTAGAAAAGATTCCTGGTTGTACTTGTGAAACAGCTTCTAATGGCCGCGAAGCACTTTCACTCGTTAAGAAAAAAGATTTCGACATGGTTCTCATGGATATCAACATGCCAGATATGGATGGTTTTGAGGTCACAAGGCATATTAGGTTGTTTAATCCCGATATCCCAATTTTAGCTTTAACAGCATTAAATTCTGCCGAGATAGGTCGAAAAGCGACGATGAGCGGTATGAACCATATTATCACAAAACCTTACGTCTTCGAGAATTTCAAGAATATTATCAAAAGCCATTCTCGAATTATTGCTGCTTTTGAGCAATATTGATATGTTGTGCCGCAATATAGGCACTTGACCAAGCATTTTGAAAATTGAACCCTCCAGTTACCGCATCAATATTCAAAATCTCACCGGCAAAATAAAGATTATTGCAAACCTTACTCTCAAAAGTTTTAAAGTTGACATCCTTAAGGTCAATACCTCCCGCTGTAACAAATTCTTCTTTAAACGTACTCTTTCCACTAACCTGAAAAGTAGCCGATGTAAGCTGTAACGCTAAATTATTGGACTGCTCTTTCGTTAATTCTGCCCAACGCAAATCGTCATTTATAACTGATGCACAAACCAGTTTTTTCCAAAGCCGTTTGGGAATATCGAATTGTGCCGATTTTGATATGATACGTTTTGCCAAATTGTGTTTCAAAATTTTAAGCTGTTTTAAAATTTCAGCTAAGGATAACTTTACGAAATTAACCGCTATCTCAAAATTATATTTAACTTTTGCAAGTTCCAAAGCACCATAGGCCGATAGTTTCAAAATAGATGGCGCGCTCAATCCTACATGGGTAATAAGCAAAGGCCCATCACTTTCAAGATTAGAACCAACAACTTTTATAGAAACATCATTGACCACAACCCCTGGAATGTCTTTTAGGCGTTCATCCTTAATATCAAAGGTAAATAAAGAGGGTACCGGATTGATGATTGTGTGGCCTAGCGACTCTAGAAGAGACCACACTTTGGTATTGCTCCCCGTTGCCATAATTAATTTTTCTGCGGAATAATGGTCGGTAGTGGTTTCTATTTTCCATTTATCGTCAACAGTTTGCAACCCTTTTAAGGACTGGCTATAATGCACGGCAACCTTGTGCTTTTCGGCTTCGTTCAAAAAACAATCAATAATGGTTTGAGACGAATTGCTAACGGGAAACATTCTACCATCATCTTCAATTTTTAATGCCACACCACGGTCTTCAAACCACGTTATGGTATCGCCGGTCATAAAATGATGAAATGGGCCTAATAATTCTTTTTCGCCCCTTGGATAGTTCAAAACCAATTCTGATGGGATAAACTCAGCATGAGTGACATTGCAACGACCGCCTCCAGAAACCTTTACTTTTTGAAGTCCTGATTTACCTCGCTCCAAAATGGCAACCTTTAATTTAGGATGTTGCTCTGCGAGATTAATGGCTGCAAAAAAGCCTGCTGCTCCACCCCCAACAACAATGACATCATACATTTTCATAATCAAACATCATATCTAGTTTGAAATAATTCTAATTTTGTAAAAATATAAAATGATTATTGAAAGACTTACGAAGGTTCCCACTTTAAAACATCTTTATGACTTTAAGTTTTAAGAAGTTAATAAAATGGGTTTATTTTGTCCTAAAATTAAACTTTTATGACGAAAATAGTCCGTTGCTTAATTCTATCACTTTTCATACTTAGCGCCTGCCAAACGGGTAAACTTG
Source organism: uncultured Flavobacteriaceae bacterium (assembly GCA_963803715.1). Classification (GTDB taxonomy): domain Bacteria; phylum Bacteroidota; class Bacteroidia; order Flavobacteriales; family Flavobacteriaceae; genus Psychroserpens. The sequence goes on along the minus strand of CAWDOF010000005.1, from coordinate 103,307 downwards.
ATAATCTCAGAGATTTACCCTATGGACTAAAGGAAGTTTCTGCATTAGAGTATACCCCAGCCGATCGCCTGCTTTGGATTATTGAAGATTCAGGCAATGCTAATAATCTCTATGCTTTAGATGCTAAAGCTCAATTGACCAAAACCATTGAAATCACAAATGCAAAAAATGAGGATTGGGAGGACTTGACATCAGATAGAGAAGGCAATATTTACATTGGCGATTTTGGTAACAATAATAAAAAGAGAGCTGATTTTACTATTTATAAAATCAATAAACCTTCAGAGTCTGAAGACAGTGCCAAAGCAGAAATCATAGACTTTAAGCTTCCAAAAGACATGAAATCACTCGATTTTGAGAGCTTTTTTCTATTTAAGAATCGTTTTTATATTTTTAGTAAAGATGATAAGAAGGGCGTAATGATTTCAGTAGAAAATAAGATTGGCGAACAAGAGGCTAAATTAGAAACCAAATTTAATCTTGATGGTAAAGATGATAAGATAACATCGGCCGCAATAAGTGCAGATGGTAAGACGGTGTTATTGTTAAATCACGATAAGCTCTGGAAACTGACCAATTTTAAAACTGACGATTTTTTCGGCGGAAACATTGAGTCCATAGATTTTGAGCACACCTCACAAAAAGAAGGCATCGTTTTTATAACCGAAACCGAAGTATTTATTACTGATGAAAACGATGGAAGTGTAGGCGGTAATCTATATAGTTTTAAGTTATGAGTCAAAAACAAAGTCTGATGGATTCTTCCTTTCCAGCTGATCGATATACTTGTTAATGACTTTTAAATCCGCTTCATTAGTATGGTTTTCCAAAGCATCTGCTTTTAGATTCTGAATTTCTGCAATAATAGCCTTTTTATAATCCTCATGAAGGACATTCTGCTGTTGAAGTAGATATTGTAGCATTATAAATAATTTCTGCAAAACAATAATATCATGTTTACAATAGGTTCGCATGGCAGCCATAACATTATATAGCAACTCCTCAAAACTTACGGTTTTAATATAAATAATGGCCTCATCGGCTTCATTGAAATAAAAACTCTTGTCTTTTTTGGTCAATCTAAGTGCGAAAAGCTCAGTAAGAAAGTCAATGGCATTTATACAAGTTCCTGGATCATTAATCCCTGGGGACATAGCTTTTAAGGCAATCTCAGTGATTTGCTTGAATGCTAAAACGTAATTATCCTCAATCAATTCGTTTTGAGAAAAAATCACGGTTTCTAATAGTTCTTTCTTAATATCATCGTCAATATTGCCGCTGTATTTGAGCACCGGTATACCTTTTAAGATATAAACCCCTTTGATTGGTACAATTTCAATTTTGAGTTTATGTTCTTCCGCTAGGCTAGCTAAGTTTTTTAAACGTACATCCTGCATATATCCATTTTTTGATGACATAATGGTATCCCAATTTGAAGTATCGCCGAACTTGGTATCTTGATATTTTTCGTCATCTATAAGCTTTAGTAATCGCTCCTGGGATTTTTTGAATATTTTCTCCATTATGGTACTGACCTGAATCTGTTGGGAGATGCTATGGATAAAATAAATAAACGCGCCTAAACTGAGCGTCATAAATATAATTCCCAAAAGCACCGAAAAGCCAGGCATTTGGTACTTATCTCCATCTGGAGCAATAGATACTAATGTAAAAATGCAATACAGTAGAGTGGCATTGTAAATCCCTAGTATAACCTGATGTCTTCGGTTTGAAATTAAACCGGGTAATAAACGGGGAGAGAAATTACTTGAGGCTTGGTTTAAAAGTATCATGACCAATGAAAAGCTAAATACCATTATAGATATCAATCCACCTATGAACGTTGTGAGCAGGCTTCTTGCAGTCTCGGTATTGTTAACCACAAGAATTGGGGCATGTTCAACCAAATAACGTGAGGCACCAATACTTTCGAGATAAATCATGAAAAAAGCAAACAATAAACCAAACAAACTGATTAGTGAAGGGTAAAATGCAATGTTGCTTTCTAGCTTTTCGAGTGTTTTTAAAAAATTATAATAGTATTTCTTCATTTTCTATTTTCAAAAATTTAGCCCAAACTTAAATGTAAACCAAAAACCTTCTGCGCCATGAAACAAATTGAGCGTACCAGATATACTTTCTGCAGCGGTAACCCAAAGACCTCCGCCATAATCATTGTGCCATTTGTCTGAAAAATCGTTTTCCAACCAGACACGCCCAACATCAAAACCGCCAAACACACCAATTTGAATGGGCAAGGTATTGGTCTTGATAGAGTTGAAGGTATAACGGAAATCGCTACTGCCCACTAAAGAATTACGACCCGTAAATCGCTGCGCACGATAACCTCTCAATCCGCTTGCGCTACCAATACTAGACGCTTGATAAAATAAAAAATCGTCGCCAAATCTTAATTGGGTTCGCAAATCGGTTTTTAAAACCAGCTTCCTGTTTCTTGATAAGGCATTGTGAAATCCTAAATTAGAATTAATATAACCGTACACATTTTCAACGTCCTCAAGTTCGGTTTTCGCTCCAGCATTAAACAAAAAGGTCATCCCTCGTGAAGGGTTTAATTTTCTATCAAAACTTTCATAGTTATATTCTGCTTCTAAAGCTCCGAATAAACGTCTTTTGTAAAATTCTGCGTTTTCGCTTGGTACAAATTCAGTAATGAACCTATCACTCGTATTATCAATTTTAATAGCTTCAAAAATGGCTCTAAAGCCATAGTCACTACCAAAATTTCCTTTCTTTAAAATTCCTGCATGTGCTGAATAAATACTGGTCTTTACGCGGTTGTAGTCAAAGTCTAACTCGTCATCTAGATTTATGGTTTCATTACCAAAACCGAAAAAGTTATTGGTAAAATTCTCTGAAGTAAATTGGCCGCCAATGTGCAAATTCCAATCGTTCATAATATTGGCAAATTCCCCATCATAATTTAATGAAAAACCATTGGTTGCAAAGAAATAACCACCTTTAAAACGGTGCTGTTGGGAGAACGGATTGCGTTGAAACCCATTTGTGGTCATAAAATAGGATATTCCCAAAGAGACGCCGTCATCGGGATTAAAACCAACTGCTGGAGAGATAACCGATGTTTTTGTAATGTTCTTCTCATAGTCAAACAGATTGAGCTTATACACATCTGTAAATCGTTTTGTTCCCCCCTTGTTTTTTTCTACCGTATTCTTTTTGCTCTCGTGATCATAAAACTTTACGCGTCTTCCGTTATTGATTTTATAGGTGTCGTTTTCCTGCCCTCCAATCAAACGCACAAAAATGAGATTATTTGCCTTCCCAGTCACTTCAAAAACATCTTTATCATCCAATCCATAAACCCAAATTTCCTTGGTGGTTTCTTTATGGAACACTTTGTCAACAATGACCTCGCCTTTTTCGCCATCCTTAATCCTCGATATTTTTACCCGAGTTTCGTTATCGCCAGTTCTAGTGACTTCTATATAATCGTCCTTATCTGTACCAGATAAAATAACCAGCTTATTGAGGAAATCATAGTAACGATTTGCAATATCTTCTAAATTACCACGCCTGCCCTTTAGCTTGGTTTTAATTTCCTCCAAAGTTTGATCTTGAGCGGCTTCGGGCACATTCTTAAAAGCTTTTTCGATAATTGCATCTGTAATATTTTCTTGAAGAAACTTAGCATGTTTAATCCATGTTTCACGTTTAGAGCCTTGAACCAATACCCGATCCAATTTGATTCCGGCGGCATTCATCCAACCAATATTTTTCAGTTCTTCATCATAAACTTGTAACTGATTTGTGGCATCTGCAATGACCCGCATGACATCTAAAAGATTGCCATCAAAATTAGAAAACACCTGATCGCGATCTCTTGGGATGGGTCTAAATAATTTATCTCCGTTTTCTTGATCAAATTGGGCCCATCGCCATTGATCTTGATGACGGTCCCAATCCCCGATGAGCATATCAAACAATCTTGCTCTTATATAGGCGTTGTCATCAATTTTATACTTTTCATCCTCTCGGACTTTTTCAATAATATCATGGGTACTTTCAATATCATCGGCGTAACCAAAATTACGCTCGTTGGTATAATTCTCTTCTGGTCTTTCTTCAATCATATAGAGTTCTCCACCATAATCCAAATTGTATTTACCCAAATATTTATGTTTTGGTATAAAATACAACCGTGGATTGGTATGATATATTTCAGCAGCATCAGATAAATCTGGAACCACCATAAAGGCATAGGGATGGGCAGCGGTGTAAAAATCTAAAATAAGGCCCTCAACAGCTGTTTTCTCAAATTGATCTTGTATGTAAGTATCCTTAAAAAGTACCGTTTGTAAATACTGGGTGGCACTTTTTTTCAATGCCCGCATATTTAATTCACGACCGTCTTTTGTAATGAGTCTTAGCGAACGTGTTTGGTGCCCACCTCCTGCACGTGCAATCTCAAGCCCACCGTAGAGTGTATCTAGAGTGGCCACTTTTACCTTAATCTTTTTGCTATAAACTTCGCGATAATGATCGCCCCAAACAGATTTGAAAAAATCTGATTTTTCAGTTTGCTCTTCGGTATAGACAGAAGCTTCTACTTCCTGCGGAAACGTATCTGGCAAATTGGAGACGTCATATTCTTTGGTTGGCTCAAATACTTGTTTGACATAAAGTTTTTTGGGCGCTCCATTTTCCTCTCCATAAAATGTGACCCAAGAGCTACCATCTTTATAAATGGTCAATTCTGCAAAACCTTGTTTTCCATAGGAGAACCAACCTGTATCAGATAATGACGCGTAAGACTCCTTAGCCCCAGATCCCGAAACTATTTGCTTAATTCGATTTTTTTCGTTGTACTGAAGCGTGTGCTCATGTCCCGAAACAAAAACCAATTTATCGCTATCCAATGCCATGGTCTCAATACGATTCATTAAATTATTGTAACGCTCATTATAACGATCTTGAATCGATACACCACCCTGTGTTCTAATTTGGGTGGCCAATGAAGCTAAAATTGGGATTGGAATTTTGCGTTGTGTTGGGAACAAATGTTTTGAAATGGCATAATTACCGCCGTGAATCCCATTAGTGTACATGGGATGGTGCATGGCGAAAACAATGGTCTTATTTTGGGCTTTTTTGAGCTCACCTTCCAACTCCAAGAAAAAACGGTCTCTCGTTTTTATTTCGCATTCATCATTAATAGTGGGATGATTATTCCAGTTTTCAAGGTACCATTGGGTATCAATAACAATTAATTGAATGTTTTCATTGATGTCGATACTCTCTAACGGACACCCATTCTCTGGCTGAAACGTATTTTTACCCAGAGCATCTTCAACATATTTTTCTTCGAGCTTTAGACCACTTACGCCATCTGCATACCAGTCGTGATTGCCTGGGATAAAGACGACCTCTCCTTTAAAATTTTTAACCGATTTTATTTGTCCGTTTAATGCGTTTTCTGCTTCATCTCTTCCTTTTTCACCCTCTTTTGGGAGTCCTGCAGGGTAAATATTATCACCGAGAAAAATCGTATAATCTCCTTTGGTTTCTTTTTCTGAAATGTATTGATTAAATATCGAGAGGGCTACCGACATACCTCCTTTGGGTGAGGTGCCTGCATCGCCTACCAAGTAAAAAGTCTTATCAATTTCCTTTTCAGGTAGCTGATTGTTTTTTTCTTCTTCTTCTTTGTACTGTGCTTTATATGTTGCGCAGGCATTTAACAATAGCAGCGATAGCACTATTATAATTTTAATTAATTTCATTTAAGTGCTTTTAATGGTAAACGCAATATTGCACAAATTTTTATTGTGTGCGTTTTAATTATTGATTACTTCTCCCATAAGCTATCGGTAAAATAATACTTACAGTCCAGAAAATTTTTCTTGAATTTGAAATTTGACTTTTTCGCCAATTGTTCAATCTCATCAAAATCGTATTTTTTTGAAAGCTCGGTCCAAATCAATTCATTTTGTTCAAAATGTATCGTTTTTTCAATTGTTTTCAGGTAGACGATTTGTTTCTTTAAACTTACAAGAAAACTTTTTACCTCACCATTTATCGGGTTATAATGACTATAAAAATCGAAATCGTCTATTTTAAAATCGGCTTCCAATTCGCGATTAATACGAATCAATAGATTAAGATTAAACCGTTTTGAAATTCCGCTAGGATCAAAATAGGCCTTGCTAATTATTAGTGGATTCTTCTTAAGGTCAATACCAATCAATAATTTATCGCCAACATTCATGCTTTCGCTAAAGAGCTTAAGCAAATTTACGGCTTCTTTTTTAGGATAGTTACCAATATTACCTCCTAAGAACAATAATAGATTGGGCTTGTTTTTCTTTCCGATTTTTTTGATGATTTCAAAATAGTCTCCAGTTTTAGGTTTAATAGATAAATTTGGCAAGCGCTCTTTTAATTTATTTTGCAACAAATCATTTGCTTTTTGGGAAATATCAATTGGCATGTAAGTAAAATCTACTTTTTCAGTTTCCAAATATTCTAAAAGCTTAAAAGTCTTAAATCCATCGCCTGCACCCAATTCAACAATGTTAAATGGTTTACTAAATTGAAGGCTATTTATGATTTGCTTTGCCTGAAGTGAGAAAATCTCAAACTCAGAGTCGGTTGGATAATATTCTGGCATTTGCATAATTTCCTGAAAAATGCGGCTGCCGTTGTCATCATAAAAATATTTAGATGGAATATATTTTTCTACTGCGGAAAGTCCCTTACTGATATCTTGGGCGAAAGTTGTATTCATTTATTTTGCTAATCTTATTCCTGAGAATTGCCATCTCATTTGGGGATGAAAAAAATTTCGGTAGGTAGGTCTGCTGTGATTTTGATAGGTTGCCACCGAAGCACCTCGAAGTACCATTTGATTAATCATAAATTTACCGTTATACTCGCCGAGTGCACCTGGTGCTTTCGAAAAACCGGGATAAGGTAAATAGGCACTATTGGTCCATTCCCAAAGTTGACCAAAATCAAAATGTTTTGATGCGACTTCCCATTCAAATTCTGTTGGTAACCTAAGATTTTTCCATTCGGCATAAGCGTAGGCTTCATAAAAACTAATGTGCATGACGGGTAATTTGGGATTGACCTTAGCAAATCCTTCAAAACTGTAGCAAAACCATTCTCCCTCAACATTATGCCAATATTCTGGAGCTTTGATTTTATGTTGCTGAATAAAATCCCAGCCTTCGGCGTGCCAAAGATTAAAATCACGATAACCGCCTGCTTCAATAAATTCTATATATTCTGCATTTGTTACCAGTTGGTCGCTAATTTCAAAATAGTTGAGAAATACTTTATGGTTTCCTAATTCATTATCGTAGCAAAAACCTTCACCAGAATGACCAATATCATAAACACCTTCTTCTACAGATAACCATGTTTTAAGTTTTGGAATTTCAGAAGTTTTCAAATCGTTTTTCAGGGTCGGGAACGTTGGCTGATTTCCCAAGATATATTTAATGTCATAAACAAACAACTCTTGATGTTGCTGCTCATGTTGAATTCCCAATCGCACTACGTTCTTTATCTTTTCAGTAGTATTCTCATTTAGAAAATTGTTCATGGCATTATTAACAAACTCTCGATATTCATAGACCTGTTCAACCGTTGGCCTGGTCATCAGACCTCTATTTGGTCGCAACACGCGTTTCCCAGCATTATTGTAGTAACTATTAAACAGGTACGCGAAATCGTCGTCATAAACCTTATAATCGGTCATGAATTCCAACAAAACGAACTGTTCAAAAAACCAAGTGGAATGTGCTAAATGCCATTTTGGTGGCGACACGAATATCTCGGGCTGCACAGAATAATCTTCAACCTTTAAGTCTTTGCATAGATGAAGAAATCGTGCTCGAGTATTATTAAATTGTTCTTTAAGATTCATATTTTGTTTAAATAAAAGCTCTAAAGTTTAATCAAAAATACAAAACAATGGTTTCTTATACATATATCTTGATGTAATAGCGTTTATCTTTAGTCTCAAAGAGATATTAGCTTCAACTTAAAGGCCACAAGTCTATATTAAAAATCAAAAGTGTTATCAGGTTATTTTTGTAAATTTACATTCACATTTTAACAAATTTATATGGCATCAGACCTTATTTCAAAAACGGAAGACTTTGTTTTTGAGCTATTCAAAAAAGAACTAGATCCTTCTTTTTTATATCATAATTATAAACATACTGAACGTGTTTTAAAAAGTACCCGAGAGCTCATCGAAAATTGCGAAGTGACCGATGAGGAAAAACATATTTTAGAATTAGCTGCTCTACTTCACGATACAGGCTACACCCAAGGTACTAAAAACCACGAAGAACGAAGTGTAGAAATTGCAACAGCTTATTTAAATGAGCAGAATGTTGACAAATCTATCATTAAAGAGGTTAATAAATGTATCATGGCAACTAAGTTCAAAGACTCGCCAAAGACTAAGCTCGACAAAATAATAAGAGATGCCGATTCTTCACATTTTGGTAAGGAATACTTTGAGGAAGCCAGTGAATTTTTAAGAAAAGAACTAGAGCTAAGAAACATAAAGAGCTATACCGCACCAGAATGGCGTGAGGAAAATATTAAGGTACTCACAAAAAAACATCAATTTTATACTGATTATGCTTTAAAAAATTGGGAAGAGGTCAAAAACGATAATCTTGGCAGTCTTTTAAAAGACAAAAGAAAACTCAAAAAAAAGTATAAAAAGGAAGAAATGAAGGCCAAGTACAAGGCCCAATATAAAAACGAAAGTCCCGAGCGAGGTATTCAAACATTTTACCGAGTAGCTTTGAGAAACCATATTAAATTAAGTGATATTGCCGATACTAAAGCCAACATATTACTATCGGTCAACGCCATTATAATATCCCTAGTTTTGGCTAATTTAATCTCCACGTTAGACAACAACGCTTATCTTATTTACCCGACGGCTATCTTCACCTTGTTCTGTGTAATTTCAATGATTTTATCTATTATAGCTACAAGGCCTAACGTAACTAGTGGGGAATTTACCAAGGAAGATGTTAAAAACAAAGACGTCAATTTAACGTTCTTCGGAAATTTCCATAAAATGAAATTAGAGGATTTTGAATGGGCGATTACCGAACTTCTGAAAGACAAAGAATATGTTTATAAATCCTTGACCAAGGATCTCTACTTTTTAGGGGTTGTACTAGAACGAAAGTATAGAATTCTTCGTATTACCTATACCGTTTTTATGATTGGGATTGTCGTTTCGGTCATTGCCTTTGCGGTAGCATTAAAAACAAACGGAAAGGATATTGATGATGTACTTCCTCCTCCACAATTGCTACCAGAACAATCTGAAACATCCTTTGTACCCGCATCAATTGAGCAACAAGAAATTTATAACATCTAGGAGTTGATTTCTTTAAGGAGATCGTCGTAAGTAAACAGTTCCTTACTTTCAGCATTTTCGCTCGGCGCATTGTAAAGTACCTTTATCCTTATAGCCTTTAGCCCGGTAACACCCTGTAAATTTTCAAGTTCTAATATTTCTACAGATTCGTCTAGGATATTTTTAGATTGGAGAAAGTCGATATATTGGAGATACTCTTGCTCATCCTCCTTTTGAGAATATACAATCGTTATTTTACCATTTTGGGTAATACGCTCTTCTGTACCTTTTATAAATGCTTTATCTACCCGTTTTTTAACCACCTCATACCTTGCATTATAGGTGCCGTCAACATCAAATTGTTTTTCGTCCATTCTAAACCGTATGGACAATGGTTGATTAAATACCAAAATCATAGAAGCAACGTCCAAAGCCATAGGATATTCGTGTCTATTTTGGTAATAAATATTTTCCATTTCGCACATCACTTGCAGTTGCCACAAACGTAGATTATAAAGATAGACCTTGCTAAAACCGTCTTCTCGAGTAATCGATTCTCCAATGTACATGTTATGCTCAACCCCATCGGTTTTATAACGTTCAAAATAATGAGGATACATCTCCTGAGCCTCCAATTGCTTTTGGTCTAATAAAAGCGCCATGTTTTTATTGATAAGCGCCACGGTATCATCGTAATTTTTCCTGTAATAATAGATAAGATCAATGTCTTTGTCCACCTTCTCAAAATAACTTTCAATTTCAGACTTTAAAACGGAATTCTTTTTTAATTGAAATTTTAAGATAGGCTCTATTTCTTTTCTTAAAAAGTTGACAATACGTTGTTCACTGTCCACTTTAAAATCATTCTTTAATTCTTCGGAAAAGGTATTTAACTGAAACTTTATCTGCTCATAGATAGGTAATTTTTCCGATGCTATAATCTGTTCAAATATTTTGACCACGTAATTAAGCTGAAGCGATAAATCTTTTTGGGTCGCTTGGTTTCTAGCGTCAGACGAGCCTTTAACATCCATTTGTCCAAATAGGGGGTAAATATCGTTAAAGACAATTTCACCAAAAGTGGCTTTATCGCCCAACTTTTGCTTATCCTTTAAAAATTGACGTGCGGCCGCTTCAAATTTCCAATAGACACTTGGGTGGATAGAGGTACATTCCTGTTGGATAACTGCTTCAATCAAATTTTCTTCCTCGGCCTTAGAGCGCAACACCGAGGATACTATAAAGGGCATCACATCGTGAAGTTTGTTAGCATTGACACTATTTAATGCCTTGGGTGTTTTTGAAACCAGCTCCAAGACGCCCATAAGTTCTCCTTTATGTGAAATAGGTGCGAAAATGGCACTTTTAATTTGTTGAGCATGCAAAGTCTTATATTGTGGGGTGGACTTAGAAAGCTCATAAAATTTATCAACATCAGAAATGGCGTAAAAGTTTTGATCTTTCAATATGGTTTGGTAGGAACCTGTACAAAGTGCAGTTTTGCAGGGTGTGTTATTTTGGTTAAACAACAAATAACTGTTAATCCCTTTACCAACCACCTGTTCAAAAACGTCATCAGATTTATTGTAAATCACAAAGCCTACTTCAATGTCATGAATATCAAACAAAGACCTAAACGTACTTTGAAAATTCTCTATAAAATTGTCGCTCTGTCTTTTGCCTGAAACCAAAAGTGTTGATTTTATTTCTGAAATAGCCGTATCGATTGTGATATCAAACATATTGTTAATTACGAAACCTTTAAAGGTATAGCTGTTGGGAGGGAACTTTTTGTGCCAAAGCTCTATATTCTCAAAGTTATCCAAAAGTTCATGATAGTCGTCTGTTGAAATATCTGGAGCATTATCTTTCTTTATAACTTCTGTGAAATCAGCATTATATAGAATTTTATACTGACGTAAATGTCCATTTTTATCTGGGATTTCGTATAAGAAAGGCCTTTTGAAATTAAGGTCATAGCCGTAAACAGCATTAAGAATTATGGTACAGGCAATGATGTATTTATCGTTTTCGGGGAGATTGATAACACTCAATTCAAAATCCTTACCGGCGGCTTTGATTATATTCTTAAAACGTTCAGATGAATTAAAAATCAAACTATGGAAGGGAACAGATGCCGTTTTGATTTCATTTTTGGTCAAGACCTCGCTGAAGGAATCCTGTAATATAAGTTTGATTTCGTTTGCATATTGCTCAAGATACTTAACCTCACTAAAACCATCTCTTAATATAGGAATATCCTTCTGAACCCTTAAAATGCGTTGTGCTTTTTTAGCTTGAAATTCATTATCGCCTTTCGCCAAATTCTCATAATAGCGCAACAACACATCAAAGCTTATTTTGAGCTCAAATGGTAATTCTATGTTGTCGTTGATGTCTTTCACCTCTACCTATTTATTGTTTTCAAAAAGCCCCAGTGTAAAAGGTTTGGGACCGAATTGCCCTCCATCTGCCTACCAACAGAGAAGATAAGCACTCCTCAAGTAATAAGGATTTTTTCATGTTCACTTCATTACTCAATTTCTACGGCAAATTTACGAAATTAAATGCTTAGTAGGTTTTCAGCGGCTCCTCTAAATAGGCAAGCTGTAATTGAATTGAAAGTGACTTTTACAATATGAATAATTTTAAAATCCTAAAATACCATAGGTCCAATTACTACCGTCACTAACAAAGATTAGGGTTTTGGTTTGGTTCATAACCGCAGCATCTAGTATTGGTAGTCATTGTTACAAATGGTGAACTCCCAGAGCTATCACCAGCAAAAAAGAGACTTCATTGGCCAACTACCTCAGGATTACCAAAAGTAAATATAATGGCATCTTGCGGAATTTGATATATTTCTTAATATATAGATTCTACCTGGCACTGTCTCTAGGGTCAGGTAAAATAAATTCTGGATTACCTGATGTTGGCGTTAAATTTATATAGACACCGTCATCAATACGGGTTGCATTTCCGCTTGGTCCGCCATTTAAATCAACAACTTTGACCGACAAATTACCATTGATGTCTAAAGTACTTTTAGGTTCTGTTGTCCCAATACCAACACCATCAACGGGTTGGGCATTTATTGAGAAAAAGCCAAATAATAATAAAACTGTAATAAAATTTTTCATTGCTTATTTCTTTATTATACTTATCGCAGTACCACCGCCTTCTGCAAGTCTTAAGGTTAATTTAGAATTTTTATTAATCGTCATGGTCTCAATTGCAATAGCCGTTGGATTATCATCCCAATGCGCATTCTCACCATCTTTATAAACAGTTGCAGTATAGTCTTGACCATCATCAAGAAAATCAAAGGAGATGTCTAGTTCTCTGGCATTTTCATCGGTGATGCTTCCTAAAAACCAATTACCTGTTTTACGTTCTTTTCTGGCGATGGTGACATAATCACCCACTTCGCCATTGAGAACTTTAGTTTGCTCCCAATCTACACCAACATCCCTTATAAATTGAAGTGGCTCTGGATTAGCCTCATAGTGTTCTACCAAATCGGCTGCCATTTGTACGGGGCTATAAATCACAACGTACAATGCCAACTGTTGTGCTAAAGTGGTGTTGACCTGATTATCGGGTTTGTAATCATCAAATTTTATATTGAAAATACCTGGTGTAAAATCAATAGGTCCAGATAGCATTCTAGTGAATGCAACAATTGGTAAATGCTCGGGTGGATTGCCACCATCACTTGCCCAGGCGTTAAATTCTTGTCCACGTAAGCCTTCCCGTGAAATTGTATTTGGATAAGTTCTTCTTAATCCAGTGGCTTTTATTGGTTCATGGGCATTAATGGCTACCTCATATTTTGCCGCTTTCTCGACCGTATTATTATAATGATTGACCATATATTGACCGTGATGGTATTCTCCCTTCGGAAGTATTTTACCTACATAACCCGTTTTGACGACATGCATTCCGTGTTTTTTCATCAGGGCAAATGCGGTATCCTGTTGTTTTGTATAAGTTTCGGTAGCTGCCGAAGTCTCGTGATGCATAATAATATCAACCCCTTTCTCTTTTCCGTAGCGCACCACTTCATCAATATCATAATCTGGGTAAGGTGTTACAAAATCAAAAACTCCTTCTCGGTCCTCAAAGCCAATCCAATGTTCCCAGCCCGTATTCCAGCCCTCTACCAAAACTCCTCCAATATTATTCTTTGCCGAAAAATCAATAAAGCTTTTTACATTTTCAGTTGTTGCACCATGCTTTCCGATTGATTCGCCGGTGTCTGTCCATGTGTTCATGTCTTGGGTCATTCCATAGTCCCAGGTGGATTTACCTAAATGCATTTCCCACCAAACACCGGTATATTTCATGGGTTTAAACCACGAGACGTCACCGAGTTTATTTGGTTCATTCAAATTGACAATAAGTTTTGATTCAATTAAATCTGGTGCATTATCGGCAATTTGAATGGTGCGCCAAGGGGTATGGAACGGCAGACTTCGCTTCACCTTATAGTCGGTATTTTGTGAACCTACCAAATTACTTTTCAGGTTTAAATTTTCGGTATCAACCTTTAAGGTCATACCCGAATAATCGACTAGAGCTGCCTCATGAAAGCTCAAATGAGTGCCGTCACTCCCAACCATGGTCACCGGCGTGTTTACCGCATTTTCAGGAATGTAAGTCTGTGCCAGATTTTTATGATTTGCAAATTGAAGCGCGTCAATTTCTGAAAGTTTCGTGGTATTGTACAAGTGCTCATAAATATCCCAATCGCCCGGAATCCAAAATGTTTTATAGTCTTCGTTTAAATTGAACTCGGTATGTTCATCTGTAATCAAAACCTCATTCCAATTTTCCTGTTCAGGGAATTCATATCTAAATCCAATCCCGTCGTCATACACCTTGAATACGATGTTAAGTTTTCGTTTGTCTTCAGACGTTTCCTCTAATTCGATTTTCAGTTCATTATAATTATTTACAACATCCAATTGCTCACCCCAAGGCATCTGCCAAGTCTCGTTGAAACTGGTGTTTTTAGAACTTACAATTTGGAGACTGTCGGTTATCGAAGGAACATTCTTGAAGTCAAAACCAAGATAGGATGTATCAATAATCGTTTTACTGTTTTTAACGACTTTATAGCTAGGTTTTCCGTCTTCGGAAATATTAAAACTCAGAATAATCTTCCCATTTGGTGAAGTTACTTCGTTCTTTTCTGGTACTTCAGAAGAATTGCAGGATATCAGAGCAGTAATTAAAATCAAGGATATATATTTCATATTATTAAATGTATTTATCAGTTCAAATCTCTTTTCAAAATAGATTAGATGGCCTACCTTTCGTTAAGCTAGGTGTGTGATTTGCTATAACCATTCGATTTTAAGTAAATCATTATTTTATATTCTTTCTAGAAGTACGATATCAAACTCAGAGTTAATGACGGCTTTTCCATTTTTGACCATAGCTTCTTGATTGGAATAAGCGTCCCTTAATTTAGTACCATCTTCAAAAACCGAGGCTACATTTAAGGTTTTTTCACCTTTTTTAATATCCAGTGCGATGATAACTACGTCATTAAAATCCCCTTTTGTATAACTACGTTTAAACATATAGGGTTTTTTGAATATCATTTCATGTTTTCCTGCGCCAACCGCAGGATGTGCTTCTCTAAACTTACCTAGTTTTTGCCAGTGGGTCAATACTTTTTGAGTCTCTGTATTATTGGCAATGGCCTCCCAGTTCATGAACGAGCGCAAAGTAGCATCACCCTCTGTACCAGCAACCACGAGACTCCTCGCAGATTCATCGCCGTAGTAAATCTGGGCTGCGCCTGGGGTAAGCATTAAGATTGTTCCTGTTTCGTAGGGCTTTTCTCTTTTGGCATCGAATGGTTGACCATCATCATGAGAACTTAGATAGTTGAGCACACCAAAACCTCTTAAATCGCCGTTTAAGCTATCTGAATACCGTTTGAAAACCTCCTCCTTTGACTGCTGTTGGGCGTTCCACTTGAGCTCAAAGTTGATGAGACTATTAAATGCCTTATCAAAATAGTTTACTGTTTTATCTCCAAAGTTAAAAGCTGTTCCGTTTGAAATGTTATAATTGTAAACCTCTCCCACTAGGTAAAAGTCGTTATCATCTATTATTTTTTCTGGATTATTTTCCTTGAATGTCTCAAAAGCACCATCACAAATCGTCCTGAATTCCTGCCAAACAAATTCCTCGGTGTGTTTTACCGTATCTACGCGGTAACCATCGATTCCAAATTCTTTGATGTAATCTGAAAGCCATTTCATGATATAAAAGCGTGGTGCCCTAGGGTAACCTGTAGCCAGAAAAAAGGCATCCAACTCAAGCATTTCCTGGTCATACCGACCTTCAGCTTTCCATTTTTCCTCAAGCATAGGTGGAAGATTAACGGTTTCATCGCTTTCGGTACGTATATCGGGTAGATTCTCAACCAAGGTACAAGTTACTGTACTTTCATAATCCTTATAAGTGCATGGCGGGCCGGTACGTACCCAATCATTAGGGTAAACGGGATCTTTCTCGGTAACTGGCCCCGTATGATTAACCACGGCATCAAGAAGAACTCTTATCCCTTTTTTATGAGCAGCGTCCACCAAGGCTTTTAAATCATCAGTAGTACCGAAATTAGGGTCTAGTGCTGTCCAATCCTTTGCCCAATAGCCGTGAAAGCCGTAAGACAAACCGGTTCCCTCGTCAGTTCCACCGTGGATTTGCTCTACTATTGGCGTCATCCAAATAGCGTTGACACCAAGGTCTGAAAAATAACCTTCCTCTATTTTTTCAGTTACACCTTTTAAGTCGCCTCCTTGAAAGCCACGTAGTTTTGCCGCTTCTTTAGTTCTGCCAAAATTAACGTCGTTAGATTTATCGCCATTGTTGAATCTATCGGTCAAAAGAAAATAGAGGTTGGCGTTTTCCCAAACAAAAGGACTGCCTTCGCTCACTATGGAAATCTCTTTTTTGTCTTCGGTTTCGCGTTTCTTTAGCTTTTTGATTCATTGCTTTTACAAGCTATCATAGAAATTAGGATTGTTAATAATAATAGTTTTTTCATAGTTATCTTCCCTTAAAAAGGGAGTCTTGTTAATTCAACTTTATTTTTTTTGTTAGTTTGACGCTAAAACAGGTCTAGCCCAAAACTTAGGGTGCAATTTCAAAATAAAAGACTCTAGTGGTTTAACATCAACCCGTAACAATGCCTGATCATCATTTATTTTTAAAGTGGTTTCATATTGGTTATATAATTGATCCTTTAATAAATATTCTCCATTTTCAAGACCCCATTCTGAAATGATGTCTTTGGGAATTTGAAGGTCAAAACCGTAGGTATTTTCAGCATTGAAATTGGAAACAACAACTAGTTTTTCATGCTCATCCCAGCGTACAAAACTCAAAACTTTATCGTTATACCATTCGGTATTTTGCTGATTGTAAGCGTGAATATCTGCGTAATTACCCATTAAGGCTGAACTACTTATCGTGAAATTCAATAATCGCTTATAAAAATCACGTAATTTTTTTTCTTCAGTAGTAGATTGACCTCCATCAAATTTCTTATCATTGACCCAACGTACGTAACTCGGTACACTACCGTAATCAAATATGGAGGTTCGGGTCGGATCACCGAAGCCTAAATCCTCTTTAGCCGGCTCGCCCAATTCTTGTCCAAAATATACCATAGTGGGTGAAGTACTTATCGTTGCCGAAACCACCATCGCAGGTTTCCCTTTTTCAGAGGAACCCGCAAAATCTGGGCTTGCAATGCGTTGCTCATCGTGATTTTCGAGGAAATGCAACATGTGGTGTTCAATATCCATTAAATCCTTTTGGATTGGCGGAATATTATCGGTTTTACCATGGCCTTGCATCACGTGCTTTAGCGTATCGTACAACTGAACCTTATCGTAGAGATAATCCATTTTGCCTCTTTTAATGTAATCGCGATATAAGCTCGGATTATAAACTTCAGCCAGAAGAAAAGCATCGGGATTGGCATTTTTTATTGAAGAGTTCATATAACTCCAAAACTCAACCGGCACCATTTCTGCCATATCAAAACGGAAACCGTCCACACCTTTTTCTGTCCAATACAATGCAATATCCTTGAATTTTTTCCAGGAATCCGGAACTGTTTTATCTTTCCAAAATTTCAAATGCGTCTTGTAATCTTCATTTTCAAAGCCTTCTGGAAGCGAATCAAAATCCTTTTTCCCATCTGGCGAAATTCCATAGTTCACTTTTACAGTCTCGTACCAATCATTCATATCAGGTTGTGCCGCTCGTGAACCATTACCCGTCCATTTTGCTGGATTTTCATCAAATTTTCCGTCAGCCAGTTTTTGGTTTTCGCCACCTAACGGTTGATAGCCATTTTTCCATTCAGGCACTTTAAAAGGCTCACCTGGGTTATAATAGAAGTTATTGTTGACCTTGTAGGTAACCGCTTTATCATCATCAGCACCGAAATCTGAAATACCATCTGGATTAGTTAGACTCTGGTAGTTTCTGGCAACGTGATTAGGGACGATATCTATAATGACTTTAAGGCCTGCTTGATGAGACCTTTCTATTAATGCTTCAAATTCGGCTAAACGGTTTTCAACATTTTCCGCTAAATCAGGATTCACGTTATAATAATCCTTAACCGCATAGGGTGAACCCGCTCTGCCTTTGACCACATCGGGGTCGTCGTTTGAAATACCAAATTTAGTATAATCGGTAATCACATCATGATGTGGCACGCCTGTGTACCAAATGTGCGTAACGCCTAAATCCTTTATTTCGTTAAGTGCCTTATCTGTAAAGTCATTAAACTTGCCAACACCATTTTCGGCAAGCGTACCCCAAGGTTTATTTGTGGTGTTAGTGTTTCCGAACAAACGGGTAAAAACTTGATAAACGACTTCTTTCTTTTTCATAGAACTTTGTATAGTATCAGCACTCTGGTTTTGATCAATTACCTGATTTTGAGTTTCATTTTTACAACCAAAAAAACATAGCACAATAAGAATGATTATGATGGAATTACTGTGTTTCATTTTTAATTATTTTTTCAGTTTGATTTTAATTTTCAATTCTTCAGATGGTTTTATCGTCGCTGAAATATTTAATATATTCGTATCAGGATTCCATTTAACCTTCATTTTTTTACCGTTCACTTTTACAGCCTTAGGTTCTTTTTGAACGTTATGAATAACTAAATCAATAGATTTATCTTGAGATTTTATAGTGATTATCTCACTATATTCTTGATTGAGCTCTTTTTCAAATTCTAATTCAAACTCCAGGTTATTGCCACTAAATTCAGATTCAAATTCTAAGATTTCATAAGCCTGCTTTTCAATGGGATTGACCTCCTTTCCATCGTCGGAATAAAATAATTGTTCACTTTCTGGAATTGATGAATCGAAATAATAATGCAACACAATCTCGTCTTGATTATATTGTTTTGAAGATTGAATAGGATTTGCCATGGGGATAAAACTACCACCCCTAACAAAAGTTGGGATTGAACTCTCTTTGACTTCTACCCTCTTCTTCTGCCCACCTTCAAACTTTTCATCGGTATAAAAATCATACCAATTAGAACCTTTTGGAAAATAGACTTCCTTCTCTGAAACACTATCCTTTAAAATAGGCGATACTAAAATATCCTTACCCCAGAGATAGGTTTCAGAGTAATCATATAAATCTGGATTATCAGGTTCTTCAAAAAACAATGGACGCATCAAAGGCGCACCGGCCTGGTTATTTTCAAACATTAAATTGTAATTGTAAGGCAGAAACTTGTAACGTAATTCTATGGCTTCTTTTGCCAATGCTTTCGCTTTTTTACTTCGGAAAACAGGCTCACTCGCCACATCCTCCTGCGCATGAGGACGAAAGATGGGTTGAAACACGCCGTACTGCAACCATCGTGCGTAAAGATTATCGTCTAAATTAGCACCAGCAAAACCCCCTAAATCCGAATGCATGTAAGCCAAACCTTGCATGCCCATTTGAAGCGCGATTTCTGGTTGGCTCTGCAATCCGCCCCAACTTCTACTCACATCTCCAGACCATGGCACAAGGCCGTAACGTTGGGAACCTGAATATCCGGCTCGCATTAAAATAAATGGTCTTTGGTTCGGATTGGCCTCCAAGCTAGCCTCGTAAACTAATTTTGCCCAATCGTGACCGTAAATATTATGGACTTCATCGGCAGTTCCTTTTGCAAAATTGACCCACGATGGTAATACTTCAGGCTCACCGAGATCGCCCCAAAACCCGTTAACGCCCATTTTGGCTAAATTTTTATATATGGTTTTAAACCATTGATTTCCTTTTTCAGAATAGATATCCACGATACCAGTATTTCCGAAATAAAAATCGTATGTCGCAGGATTACCAATAGTATCTTTTGCTAAAACATCTTTCTCCACAGCTTCATCCCAACGATTGGAAGTGGTCAATACAAATGGCTCTGTGATTAGAATGGTCTCCACATTTTTCGCCCTTAAATCTTTTATCATCTGTTGTGGATCAGGAAAGGAATCCCTGTCGAAAGCCAAATTGCCCATCGTACCTTTTAGCTCTTTGCCAAACCAATACAAATCGAGAATAACCGCATCAACAGGAATCTCTTCTTCTCGAAACTTACCAATAGTCTCCACAACTTCTTGTTGGGTATGATAACCAAAACGGCTTGAAAAATTACCCAAAGCCCAGCGAGGTAACATGGGTTGTTTGCCGGTTAAATTGGTATAATTATCCATCAAATCTAACCAAGAATCCCCAACAATCACTTGATAGGTTTTTCTGCCAGAAATAGTTTCGTAAGCTAGTGTATTATCACCTTTGCTATCTAAATCCAAAAAACCGATGGGCGCATTATCAAAATGCACCATATATTTTTTAGATGACATGACGATAGGTAGCGTAAAGTTCATCAACTCACTTCTGGTCTCGTAACCGTATTGGGCTTTATTATAAAGTTCTAATCGGTTGCCGCGACGATTCATACCCAAAGCTCTGGCGCCACCACCATAGAGAACCTCATCTTTTGTGAGATTAAATTGAATGGTTTCCAAACTATCGTTTTTTACGTAGCCTAGTTTTTCTGAAATGACAGGACGTTCTTTGTGTATATAAGTAATTTTAAAAGGGTCAATTGCAATTTTGACAGAAAGGCCCTTGCTCCCGTAAGTAATTAAATTGTCGAAGATACCGTATGAGTTGACCACTGCTATTGGTCGCATAACAACGGCATGTGACTTTTCATTTAATTTCTCCCCTTTAGGAATAAATGTAGTTTCTATAATATCTTCGGAATAAATTTGAAATAGATATTCACCATCGTTAGTTTGAACCGTCAATTTCCCGTTTTCCTGTTTATGGGATTTGTAAACACGGTCAGGATTTTGGGCACAAACAAGCTGGCCCAAAACTATACAAACTATTAGAAATTTAATTTTTTTCATTTGAAGGCTGCATATAACTTCACTGGTTTTAATCCCAAAGCTTCGGGACTGTGAGGTCTGAATTTCGCTATAATTTAGTAGTTAATAGAAGAACCCCTTTTTGTTTCAAACTCATTTCATTTTTCCATAGCACCTCTTCATCTGAAAAAACGTTTTTTGTCATTTTTCCTTCCAAGCCCAACTCCATAAATCGCGACAAATCTAAGGTGTAAGGTTCTTGATTTTTATTTAGAATTAATACCACAGTTTCATCATCCAAGGTTCGGGTCAAAACATACACACCATTTTTGGGGGCAAAGTGCTTGGTTGTTCCATCGTGAATGGCTTTACTTTCTTTACGGTAATTGAGCAATTTAGAAACGAAACTTTGCATGTCCTTTTCTTCGGAAGACAGTCCCGCACCTGTAAATGCATTCTTAGTATCGCCTTCCCAACCGCCAGGATAATCGGTACGAATCAAACCGTGGTCGCCTGGTTTATCAAAATCATTCATTACTATTTCGGTGCCGTAATACATTTGAAGAATTCTAGGCATCATGGCGTAAGTAGCCAAGGCCATTTTAGTATTGGGCACATCCCCTTTCATCTGAGTAAAAATGCGACTCATATCATGATTTCCTGGAAAGACCATGATATCTTTTGGATTCGCATAATGAAAATCATTGGCTAAACCTTCGTAGATTTTTACCAAACCTTTGTCCCATGATTCTTCTTCATTTAAGGCATCAACTACATTCTGTTGCATGGCAAAATCCATCGAGGACTTTAAATTGGAATCATACCCATCCTTATTATGTGCGCCATCTTGCCAATAGCCAATCAACAAAGGGTTGTAGCTCCACTCCTCTCCAACAATAGAAAAATTAGGATATTCGGTCATGATTGCTCCTGCCCAATCGCTCATAAAATCTTTATCTGGATAAGGATAAGTGTCTTGACGAATACCTCCCAAATCTAAAGTTTCAATCCACCAAATACTATTTTGAATAAGGTAACGCGCTAAAAATGGATTGCGCTGATTCAAATCTGGCATTCCTGAAACAAACCAACCTTCGGTCAAGCCTTTTTTATCTATCTCAGCGGCATAAGTATCTTGATTGGCTGTGCGCCTGTGGTTGGAGTTAATGTTTACATCATTGTTCCAATTATTAATATTGGATTCGTAGTTTTTTTGATTATTCACCCAGTCTGTAAATGGTAAATCCTTCATCCATTTATGATTCAACCCGATATGGTTAGCAACCTGGTCCATGATGAGTTTCATATCATTTTGTTGGAGCTTCTTTGAGAGATTGATGTATTCTTGGGTAGTTCCAAATCTTGGGTCAACCTGATACAAATCAGTAATCGCGTAACCGTGATAGGAGCCACGCTTAGAATCATTAGTCAACATGGGTTGCGGCCAAACTGCGGTAAACCCTAAATCTGAAATATAATCAATATGGTTGGTAATCCCTTGAATATCGCCACCGTGACGTGCATAATCATTGGTTCGGTCGATAGTCTTCTCATTGAGATTCTCAAAAGTGTCATTGTCAGGATTACCGTTAGCAAAACGGTCTGGAGTGATTAAATAAATAGCATCACTACTATCAAAGCCAACGTATTTGTCTGCTGTTTTTTGACGCTCTTTTAATTCATAGACCGAAATCAATTTATTTCCATTGCTGTCCTCAAAAAAAATATTGAATTTCCCAGCCTTCATATTTTCAGTAATGACCAAATTAATGAACAGGTAATTATTGCTATTATTTCCTTTACTTATTTTCTCTATGGAGACTCCCCCAGATTCTATTGATGGCTCAAAATTTCCAATATTTGGATGATTGACCATCAACTGTAAAGAATCACTTTTAAATCCTGTCCACCAGTGTGGTGGTTCAATGCGATCTATGTCGTTTTGTTGAACCAATTCTGCTTTAGAATTTTCTGTCGCGGACAATTGATTATTTGTTTCTGGGTTTTCCTTACAAGATGTAATGCCGATCAGAAAGAGAAAAAAGATGTATTTCAGTGTTTTCATTAAATACTTATTCTTTGGCTTTTGCCTAATTATAACCTCAAAAAATTTTATTTCGACTTTACTTTGACTTCTCTAAATAATCAGGCTCAGAAAGCGAGAAATCTATAAGGGTAAATGACTCATTTTAAACGGTAACCAAGTTATCAGGACCAACAGAAACCGCTTTTCCGTTAACCAAAATACTAATCTCGGTATCGCCTTCCAATTGAAATTGAGTTTTGGCTTTGCTCACATTTATTTTTAAAATCTGATTTCTAAAGTTTATTTTAAAGGAATAAGCATCCCATTGCTTGGGGATTTTAGGTTCAAAACTTAGCATATCATTCTTGACACGCATCCCGCCGAAACCTTCTACGATACTCATCCAAGTTCCTGCCATGGAGGTAATATGCAATCCTTCCTCAACTTCCTTATTATAATCGTCCAAATCCAATCGGGAGGTTCTTAAATAAAAAGTATAGGCCTGATCCATCCTATCGAGTTTTGCGGCTTGAATACTGTGGACACATGGTGATAAGGAACTTTCATGAACGGTAAAGGGTTCGTAAAAATCGAAATGCCGTTTTAGCTCTTCAGTTGAAAAATGATCTTCAAAGAAATAGAATCCTTGTAAAGTATCTGCTTGCTTAATATACGGCGAACGCAAAATGCGATCCCAAGACCATTTTTGATTGATTGGGCGTTGGGTCTTTGGCAAATCGGCAACTGTAATCAAATCCTTGTCTAAAAAGCCATCTTGTTGCAAATAGATATTTCGCTCTTTATCAAAAGGAAAGTACATGTTATTGGCCACTTTTCGCCAGAGATCCAATTCGTTATCGGTGATTTTCGTTTTGCCTTTTACTCTGGCGTAATCATCGGGAAAGCCTTCCTTTACTTTAGTAATTGTTTTAAGGGTATAATCGATACACCATTTAGCGATGTAATTGGTGTAAAAATTATTATTGATGTTATTTTCATATTCATTTGGGCCCGTAACGCCTAAAATAACATACTTATCTTTTGCTTTGGAAAACGTTGCCCGTTGCTGCCAAAATCTAGAAATACCGATGAGAACTTCCAGTCCTTTTTCTGGGATATAGCTAAAATCGCCCGTAAATCTATAATAATTGAAAATAGCAAAAGCAATAGCGCCATTACGGTGGATTTCCTCAAAGGTAATTTCCCATTCGTTGTGACATTCCTCACCATTCATGGTTACCATTGGGTACAAAGCAGCTCCTCCTGAAAAGCCCAATTTTTCTGCGTTTTCAATGGCTTTCTCCAAATGGTTATGACGGTAAGCTAAAAGATTTCTCGCCACCTCTTGGTCTTTTGTTGCCATGTAGAATGGGATACAATACGCCTCAGTATCCCAATAGGTGCTTCCTCCGTATTTCTCGCCCGTAAATCCCTTTGGACCAATATTTAAGCTAGCATCCTTACCCGAATACGTTTGATTTAAATGAAAGATATTGAATCGAATACCCTGTTGAGCGGAAATATCACCCTCAATGGTAATATCACTCATCGACCAAATCTTGGCCCATGCCTCTTTTTGTTCTTGAAGTAGGGCATCAAATCCTAAATCAACAGCTTTCTTTAAAGTTCTTTTAGCTACTGAAATTAACTCATCCTTATTGTGATTTCGGTCAACTGTATATCCTCCAAATTTTGTTAAACTTAATGTGTCTCCCTGATTAATTTTTTGGCTATAGTTAAAGATAATCTTATCTGATGCTTCCTCAACCGATTTTTGAACATCCAAAACGTCGGCATTTAAAGAAATTTGGCATTGCATTGCTGTGCAGACGTTGAAATGTGTTTTCATAGTTCGGGAGGTAATAAAAGCTTGTTCACCATCGTGACCAACTTTTAATATATCCCAAAACTTGTCGTCCCAATTAGTGTCTTCATTAGTAATCCCATTGTCCAAATACGGCGAAAAGGAAATTTCTGCATCTGAATTCAATACTGAGATATTGTACTGAATAACCCCGACCTCATCCATATCCATACTCAAAAATCGTTTGGTTTCGACTTTTATCTCGGCTGAATTTTGAAGCGTAGCGTTGAAACTTCGAGATAGCCAGCCTTCTTTCATGTTTAGCTCTCTACGGAAATTTTCAACCTTTGTACACTTCGCCAGGTCCAATTGCTCGCCATTAATCGTGACGTCAATACCAATCCAATTTGGTGCGTTAAGTACTTTTGCAAAATATTCTGGATAGCCGTTTTTCCACCATCCTACTCGTGTTTTGTCAGGATAATACACACCAGCAATGTAACTGCCTTGAAAGGTTTCGCCAGAATAATGCTCTTCAAAATTAGCACGCTGACCCATGGCACCGTTACCTATACTCATTAAACTTTCTGATGATTTGACTCGCTCGGCATCAAATCCTTCTTCTATGATTGACCAGGCATCTGGTTTTATATAATTATGGTTCATTTCTATAATATTTTCTTTCTTAACGTTCTACGTTCTTTTTTACTCTATTCTCAATAATATCGGTTAAAAAGTCTTCGGATATTTCAGTGAAATCCTTAAAGATGAAATCGGCTTCATGTAAATTTTCCTCCTTACCAATGCCAATAGATAGCATATTGGCGATATTAGCGGCCTGGATTCCAGCAACCGAATCTTCAAATACGATACAGTTTTTTGGCTCGACATGGAGCAATTTTGAACCAATCATAAACACCTCTGGGTCTGGCTTTGCTTTAGAAACGTCGTTACCATCAACAATAGCTTCAAATTTATCCAAAAGATGCACTTTCTTCAAAATGGGCTTGGCGTTTTTACTTGCAGAGCCCAATGCCAGTTTTTGCTGCTTATTAATTAAAAAATCGAGTGTTTTTGAGACATCTGGCAAGATTTCCGAAGTATCCATTTTATCGATAAAACTTAGGTAATCTTCATTCTTCAGGCCCATGAGGCGACTGAATTCCGCTTCAGAAAGCGTTTTGTTACCCCACTCCAGAATTTTTTCTAAAGAGCGCTTTCGACTCACTCCTTTAAGTTGCTCGTTTTCTTTTTCTGAAAAGTCAACTCCAATGGTGTTTGCGAGTTTCTTCCAGGCGAGAAAATGATATTTTGCGGTATCTACGATAACACCGTCTAGATCGAATATAAATCCTTTTTTAGTCATTGATTTAAGTTACTGTTTGCGTTGCTGTATCTAGTTTGTCGTTTATTCTAAAGGCTAAAAAGCCAGCAATGATAAAACTGATGCCACTTATGACGATGGCAAAAATAGCTTGATTACCGTAGGCGTACTTTACCAAAGGCCCACCAATAACACCATTGATGATTTGTGGAATAACAATAAAAAAGTTGAAAATCCCCATGTAAACGCCCATCTTTTTTGGCGAAATAGATCCGGCCAACATGGCATAAGGCATTGATAATATACTCGCCCAGGCAATACCAATAAACACCATGGGTAGAATAAGTCCATATTCACTACCAGTAAAATATACTAAAATCAAACCTAATCCCCCAATAAAAAGTGAAATAGCGTGTGTGATTTTACGAGTGATTTTTTTTGCGATTATTGGTAGAACGAAAGCAAAGATTGCAGACACTCCATTATATATACCAAATAGAATACCCACCCAGTTTCCTGCTTCCTGATAGGTTTCTGAACTGGAATCCTCTGGCGGAAGTCCGTAGATATGTTGCGCTATTGCAGGAACAGCAAACACCCACATCCCAAAAAGAGCAAACCAAGAAAAAAACTGTACCCAGCTTAACTGCCGCATCGTTTCGGGCATTTTTCTAAAATCCTCAAAGATGTCACTGAGTTTTGCTTTGGGCTGTTCACCATCAACTTTTACGGCCTCTAGGTGTGCTTTTTCATCTTCAAATTGTGCCAATTCCTCTGGAGAATATTCTTTGGTTGTAACTACGGTAACTAAAATTGACACTATCAAAACAATGGCGCCTATTATAAAAGACCATAATAAATTGGAAGGAACAGAACCCTCGGGAGCTGTTTTTGCAACATCAAACCAGTTGGTCAACATCCACGGTAACCAAGAACCTATAACGGCACCAATGCCAATCAATGCAGTTTGAATACTGAAGCCCTGTGTGGTTTGTTCGTCACGAAGATTATCGGCAACCAATGCCCTAAAAGGTTCCATGGCAATATTGAAGGAAGCGTCCATAATCATGAGCATCCCTGCGCCAACCCAAAGGGCGGGAAGAATAGCAATCATAAAATCGGCTTGCGGGATAAGCACCATTCCTATAGATGCCAAAATAGCACCAATTAGAAAGAATGGTTTTCTGCGGCCAAATCGCGTCCAGGTATTATCGCTATAATGGCCAATAACCGGTTGTACCACCAAACCCATGATAGGGGCGATTAACCAGAACCACGACAGCTCGTGAACATCGGCTCCAAAAATTTGTAAAATTCGACTGGCATTTGCATTTTGAAGGGCGAAACCCATTTGGATTCCCAAGAAACCGAAACTCATGTTCCAGATTTCCCAAAACCCTAACGTGCGCTTTTTCATTATAGTATGAGTTTATTTATACTATTGACAAGCGATAAGACTTATCAAAACTTAGTTATTGGTGAGAGTGAAAATATAAGTTTTGAATATTTTGTAAATATAGTAAAGTTTTTGAAATGAGAAAATAGAGATGAGAGATGAGAACTAGGGAATAGAGAATAGGGAATTAGATAAAGTTAAAAAGATGAGAGGTGAGCTTGTGAGCTGCTAGCTGTGAGCTTTTAGTTGTTAGTTGTTAGTCTAAAAGGAAAATATTTGTAGTTGGAAGTTCAATTTAATTGTAAACACGTTGGTATAGCTTTGGAATTTAGTTATTGGAATTTGGAACGTTTAGCTACAATTCCAAAAAAAGCCCAAGCTTCAACAAATTCAGACGACCAACTGCTTACTGAAAACTGCCACTATGACTGAAAACCAATCAAAAACACAAGGCTCATGGCTCACAGACTCACAACTACCTCGTCGATTCCCGTTCTATCAGTTCGGTCTCTATTACAATGGTCTGATAATTTTCTTCGTAGTTTTCATCATTATAATCCGATTCCTCTTGCTCTAATCTATTAATCAGTAAATCTGCAGCACGCTCTCCAATTTTTTGACCGTGCTGGCTAACGGTAGTTAAACTCGGCGTTGAATGTTTTGAAAGCACGCCATCACTAAAACTCACAACCTGAAGCGATTCCGGAATGCTCATCCCTAAATTTCTGGCTACTTTTATGGCAGTAACGGCATAAAGTTCGTTGACCGCAAAGACACCATCAATAGTTTCATTACTTAAAAACAATTTTTTTATTTCAGACTCTAATCTATCGAGATGGTCATCTGAAAGCAGTTTATCTTCAACTTTTAAAATTAAGGACGATTTAGCTTCGATTTTATGAGACTCTAAAGCATTGAGATACCCTTGCGTTCTCAACTTACCAACACTTACATAATCTTTGGTAGTAATAATAGCGATGTTCTTACATCCATTGGTTATTAATTTCTCAACTGCTTTTTTAGCGCCTTCCGCGTCATCTACAATCACCTTATCACAAGCAACTTCATTAACAACCCTATCAAACATGACTATAGGCATACCTTGACTTATAGTCTCTAAGAAATGATGATAATCCTGTTGTTTTAAGGTTTCCTTTGAAATCGATAGGATAAAACCGTCTATACTT
Organism: uncultured Flavobacteriaceae bacterium; assembly: GCA_963803715.1. GTDB lineage: Bacteria > Bacteroidota > Bacteroidia > Flavobacteriales > Flavobacteriaceae > Psychroserpens. Next base: position 74,762 of record CAWDOF010000005.1, on the reverse strand, counting down.
CCATTGGCGAGCATTTGCATATTCAAAACCTCTTTATCAAAAGATTCGTTAGATAAGCCTACAATAACATTGTAACCTCTTTTATTGGCAACAAGTTCAATGCCCATGATAACTTCAGAGAAAAAATGCTGCAAGATTTCTGGAAGTATTATCCCAATAGTCTTGGTTTTTCTGTTCTTTAGGCTTAACGCTATATTATTCGGCCGGTAGTTATAAAGCCTAGCGAATGCTTGAACCTTTTGGCGGGTATCTTCACTAATTTCGATACTATCGCGAAGTGCCTTAGAAACGGTTGAAATGGAAACATCTAATTCTTTGGCAATTTGTTTAAGGGTTATTTTTCGTTTCATGGGGAATAATTGAAAATAATTACATTCAATATTTGTAGCTGTAAAATCTGTAAATTACTAAAATAAAATTTATAGTTTATCGCAATAAAACAACTTTTTTGTATTAGAAAATTAGTATTTTTCGACTAAAATAGCTTAGCTTTAATTTCCAAACTGACAATAAAGGTAGTATTAAATTACAATATTGTTAAATTGCCCTCTAAATTTCTTATAATACCTCAATTTCAAAAAAGTTTTTAACACGAAAACGTTTTCGCTGCTCAAATTCAATTTGTTAAACATTTTTATACATAGAATTTACATAGTTTTAACCCCGAGAAGTGAAAATATAACAAAAAATTAAGTGACTAACTTTTAAAATTCTTCTATGAAAACAATTTTCAATGGCTTATTACTATTGACTTTTTTGATGTCTTCCACGCTTATTGCTCAGGTTAAGATTTCAGGAACAGTTACAGATAAGACAGACAATTTGCCTTTACCGGGCGTTAATATTCTAATTAAAGGTACAACCACAGGTTCTACCACAGACTTTGACGGAAATTATTCTATTACTGTATCTGAAGGTCAAACTCTTGTTTTTTCCTATTTGGGTTATGAAACCACAGAAATAGTTTACGCTGGAGAGCCTCAATTAAATGTCTCCTTAACCGAAGATGCTGGGCAATTGGACGAAGTAGTTATTGTAGGTTACGGTACTACAACTAAAAAGGATGCTACAGGTTCTATAGAATCGATAACCGAAAAAGATTTTACAAAAGGTAATATTGTAACTCCCGAAAACTTATTACAAGGTCGTGTTGCTGGTGTAAGTGTCAATACGAGTGGTGCACCGGGTTCTGGATCGCAAATTCGAATTAGGGGTGGCTCATCTATAAATGCATCTAACGACCCCTTGATTATAATTGATGGTCTTCCAATTTCTAATAGTAGTATTGGTGGTTCCAGAGGTATTTTATCTAGTATTAACCCCAATGATATTGATTCTTTTACGGTGTTAAAAGATGCTTCTGCAACGGCTATTTACGGGTCTAGAGCTTCAAATGGTGTAATTATAATCGTTACCAAAAAAGGACGCTCAACTTTTAGTGCAGATTATGATGTTCAATATACGTTTGGAGATCTTGATGATCAAGTTGATGTTTTTTCCGCGGACGAATTTAGAAATTTAGTGAACTCACAACCTATAAATAATTCAACACTAAACGCAGAACAACTTGGAGATGCTAATACAAACTGGCAAGATGAAATTTTTAGAAAAACAACAAGTACTATACATAACGTTACGTTAAGAGGGTCTCTGTTTGACGTTTTACCTGCTCGGTTTTCATTCAATGTAACTGACCAAGAAGGTCCAATTTTAACCTCTGAGTTTGAAAGGCGCAATTTATCTGTCTCTTTAAATCCTACCCTGTTTGACGACCATTTGAAAATAAATTTAAATGCAAATTTAGCTTTTGAAGATAACAGGTTTGTTGATGCAGGCGGAATTATTGGTGCAGCTTTAAGATATGATCCAACCCAGCCTATCTACGATGCCGACTCACCGTTTGGAGGATTTTACCAACACAGAAATGGGGAAACTCTACTAAATGGAACTACAAATCCAGTAGCTTCATTATTACAAACAAATAATACTGGTGATACAGAACGTTTTTTCGGTAATTTGAATTTTGATTATAAATTTCACTTTTTACCGGAATTAAAGGCGGTGCTAAATTTAGGATTTGATCAGTCCTCGGGATTTACAAATAATTTTTCTGAATTTGCAACCAATGATGTGGTTGACGCAAATAAATCAGTTAGTTATCAAATTAGAAAGAATCAAAGTTTGGATGGCTTCTTAAATTATAAAAAAGATTTCGGCTCAATCCTAACCGACCTTACAGCAGGTTACTCTTACCAAAGATTCACTAATAGTGGTTTTGGCACAGGTAATCAATTTGATCCTCAGAGTTTTGGAGACACTTTCGCGGATCCAGACATAGTGCTTATCGGTTTTTTTGGAAGAGCTAATTTAACCTTTGCCGAAAAGTATTTATTTACAGCAACGTATCGTCGCGATGGAACCTCGCGATTTAGTGAAGAAAATCAATTTGGCGATTTTGGGTCTGTTGCTGGTGCATGGCAAATTAGTGACGAAGAGTTCTTGAAGGATTCAGAAACAATCTCAAATTTGAAGCTAAGAGCAAGTTATGGTATCACAGGTCAGCAAGAAATTGGCGAGCGTGATTTGTTTTTAAGTAGATATCGTAGAGGTAATGAGAACTCAATTTATCAATTTGGAAACCAACCCGTACGTTTGTTTATTCCATCTGAAATTAATCCAGATTTAAAATGGGAAGAAACAAGAACTATTGAAGTTGGGTTAGATTACGGTTTGTTTAACAATAAGATAAATGGTAGTCTAAATGTATTCCAAAAAGACTCAGAGGACTTGCTATTTAATGCGCCCGTTCCCGATGGGAGCAATTTTTCAAATTTAATTGTTCAAAATATTGGTAACTTAAGAATCCAAGGCCTTGAATTTTCGTTAAGTGCCGATTTGTTTTCTACCGAAAATTTCACTTGGAACGCCAACTTTAATACCACATTGTTTGACCGTGAAATAACTGAACTGGCCTTTGGTCAAGATGTGACAACTGGTGGAATTGAAGGAGGTACCGGTAACTTTATTCAGTTGCAAAGAGAAGAAGAAGCACCGAGTTCTTTTTACGTATTCAAACAATTATATGATACTAATGGAGCACCAATTGAAGGAGCTTTTGCAGATTTGAACGGTGATAATGTCATCAATGAAGATGATCGCTATATAAGAGGCAATCCTGATCCAGACGCGGTTTTCGGCTTTCAATCCTCAATGCAATACAAAAACTTTGATTTTGCATTTAACTTAAGGGCTAGCGTTGGAAATTATGTTTATAATAATGTTAATTCGTCAAGAGCTCAATACGAATTACTATTGGATAATTCAGTACTAGGGAATATACCTACCTCAGTTTTGGATACAAACTTTCAAAGAACGGCAGATGTGATTATCTCAGATATTTATTTAGAAAATGCATCATTTTTGAGAATGGATAACATTACTTTAGGCTACACTTTTAATAATTTATCAAAGACTTTAAAATCAGTAAGAATCTGGACGGGTATGACGAATGTTTTTGTACTTACAGAATACAGCGGATTAGACCCAGAGGTTTTTAACGGTATTGATAATAGAATTTACCCGCGACCACAAAACATATTAGTTGGTGCAAATATTAAATTTTAAAAAAACTATGAAAACACAAATTAAAAATTTTAGTTTAATCGTACTTGGATTGGTGTTTACGCTAACATCGTGTACTGATGACTTGAATATTACACCGAATGATGACGACACGTTATTGGGTCAAGAACTTTTTGATAATGAAAATGCTTATAGACAAACAATAGCTGGAGTCTACGGTAATTTAGCGCTCACAGGTACTGAAGGTGCTACTTCATCAAATCTCGAAGGTATCGATGCCGGTACCAGTCAATTTGGTAGAGTATTGCTGTATTTGCAAACATTATCTGCAGATCAAATGATTTGGTCCTATGAGAACGATCCAGGAACTCGTGAAATTCAACGTAATATTTGGACGGCTCAAAATCCATTATTTACAGGCATGTTTAGTAGAACCCATCTTACAATTAGTCTGGCAAATAACTTTTTACGTGAAACTACCGAAGACAAACTCAATAGCAGAGGGGTTTCTGATGGCGTAAGGCAGGATATTGTGGCCTATAGAGCTGAAGCAAGACTGCTTAGAGCTATGTCTTATTACTATATGATGGATTTATTTGGTAAAGCTAATTTTGGAACAGAGGCAGATCCAGTAAATGCTGTTCTTCCTGTTGCAAATCGACCAGAATTATTCGATTTTATAGAAGGCGAATTATTGGAAATCCAATCTGATTTGATAGATGCTGGCCAAAATGAATATGGTAGAGCTGATAAAGGAGTTGCATATATGCTCTTAGCCAAAATCTACTTAAATGCCGAAGTTTACATTGGCGAAAATAGATATGCCGATTGCTTAGCACAATGTGAATTGCTACTTAACTCAGGTTATAGTCTTGCAGATGTTTACAGGCACAATTTTTTGGCAGATAATAATACTAACTCAGCAGTTAATGAAATTATTTTCCCAATCATTTCCGACGGAGAAACCACTCAAAATTTTGGTCCTACAACGGTTATGATTAATGGTGAGGTTGGAAGTTTAGAGGTTAATGGAGTTGCACTTGGTGTTACCGACGGCGGTTGGGGCGGTGCTCTTAGAGTACGAGAAGAATTTGCACAATTATTTCAAGGAGGTGATTTTATAGATGATGATCGAAACACTTTGATTACTGAAAATAGACCAATCACAATTCCTGATATTGCAGATAGAGATACAGGATATGTTATAACAAAATACGCAAATGTAACATCTAACGGAGTTGCTGGTATTGACCAAACTTTCGTTGATACAGACTTTCCGTTATTTAGATTGGCAGATGTACACTTGATGTATGCTGAAGCCCATCTAAGAGGAGGTGGCGGTACTGCTTCTGAAGCACTTGACTTGGTAAATGCCCTTAGAAGTAGAGCAGGTAATCCAAATTTAATTTCAGCTGCTGACCTTAACCTTCAACTTGTTCTTGACGAGCGATCTAGAGAACTTCATTGGGAAGCCCATAGAAGACAAGATCTTATTAGATATGGACTTTTTACCGGTGGAAACTATAATTGGACTTGGAAAGGTAATGCACAAAATGGTGTTGCCATACCAGCAAATCTCGCTGTATTTCCAATTCCAAACTTGAGTTTATCCTCAAATCCAAATCTTACTCAAAATCCAGGATACTAAAAATTGCTATAATTATGAAAAACAAACTAAAATTATTTACCTTCTTGGCGATTATCTTTTCGCTAGGAGCATTTATCAATTCTTGTGAGAATGATCAAGAAATTTTTACTGCAACACCAACAAATCCAATTACGTTATTTGATTTGCCAATTGCCACAATAAACTTGGATGCAAGCAATCCAGGCAATCCCGCAGTAACTTTTAATTGGAATGAGGCTAACTACGGTCAACCAGCTGTTGAAAATTACAGAGTTGTAGTTGCTAATGACGAAGCGTTTACTAATCCTGTAAACGCCGCATCTGTAAGCGGAACAACGTCTACAACACTAACAGTTGACGAACTCAACTCGGTGGCCGGCTCTGCTGGCCTAACCGCTTTTGAGTTTAGCAACTTATATGCAAGAGTGGAAAGTTCCATAGGAACGCAAACAGGACTGCCAGTTGCATCAAATAGCATCGTCTTTTCTGTACAACCGTATTTCAACTACAACTTTAAGGATTTTTATCTTGTAGGCAATGGTACAGCAGCAGATTGGAACAACAACAACAATAATCCTCCTTTGTTTAGGGATGCCGAAAACAATAATCTTTATACCTACACTGGCTTTTTCTCAAAAGGCGGTGGCGGTTTTGACGATGGAAGATGGAAAGTGCTAGAAGAAAGAGGAATGTGGCAACCACAATGGGGTGTTACTGCTAACGAAGGAGATGACGCTATTGTTGGAGAAGGTGATATAGCTGGAAATCCAATAACCCAAGATGGGGACCCAGGAAGATTTGGTGTTCCTGCTGACGGTTATTATACATTTACCATCAATTTTTCCCGACCAAATGGAACTAGTGGAGAAGATGATTTTTCAATTGAACCGTTTGATGCATCTGGAGCGACCGAATTTACCAGTATTTCTTTTCAGGGTTCTGGTTTAACTGAAAGTACTCAAATGACACAATTACCTTTTGATTCTCACATTTGGTATATCAATAGTGTTGCTCTTCAGTCCGGTGAAGTTGCTTTCAATACCAGTGCAGGAACCACATGGGGAACCGATAATGCATTTTCAGGAGTCGCAACCGAAGGTGGTGCGAGCATACCAGTAGTTGTACCTGATGACTACGAAGTTTGGTTTAACGACCTTACTGGGGATTATATCATGATTCCATTAAACCTATAATAAAAATTGAAAACTATGAAAATCACTAAAATTTGTGCTGCAATCTTTAGCTTTTTGCTAATATTCACAGCATGTGAGACTGAAGAAAGTCTCGAAATTACATCTCCAGAAGCTGAGCTAAGATTATTAGAGCCAGGAGTATCGAATATTAACTTGAATTTTGGATTCCCAGACAATCCTGCCCTTACTTTGGTTTGGAATGATCAATTAACGGGTGGCACAGGAGGTTACACTATTGAATTGTCACCAGATGCACTTTTTGAGAACCCGATGGTTATCGGGACTTCAACAACAAACCGATTCACAATGACCGTTAACGAGTTTAACTCTACAGTTTTGGACGCGGGGGGTAATGCATTTGAACCTTTTACTTTGTTTGCAAGGGTTGTCTCTGAAGGCCAAGCTTCAAACAGCGTAAGCTTTAGCGTGTCTTCTTATTCAGAAGCATCGCCTGTTGTTGTTAATCCTACCGATGGAAGCAGTTATGTATTAAGCGGTGATACTGCTGATGACGTAGTGCTCAATTTGGAATGGAACGATCCAGACTTTGGAGAAAGTAGCTCGGTAGATGTCATGTATGAAGTTCAGTTTGCAGAAGGAGGTACAGACTTCGCTACTTTGATTACACAAAGTGCCGAAAACGAAACATCTTTATCACTTACCCACGCACAATTAAATACGCTTGCCTTAAACGCTGGAATCGAAGCAGAGACCACTGGGTCTTTAGACATGAGAATTATGGCTAGTATTATTATGGCTAGTGGTAATATGGATCGTGTTTCAGAACCGATATCCATAAATGTAACCACTTACAATGCCGGAGCCACTCCTGCGTCATGGGGTGTTGTGGGTTCAGGTTATAATAATTGGGGAGCTTTTGAAGATGGTACTTTTTATACCACTGATCAACCTGACGTTTATATTACTTATCTAACATTGGTAACAGGTGAAATCAAATTTAGACAAAATAGTTCTTGGGACAGTGGTGACTTTGGCGACAATGGCGCTGATGGAACCTTGGATGCTGGTGGACAAAATATTGCAGTCACTGCAGGCACCTATAAAATCACCATGAATCTTAACGATAACACCTATAGTTTAGAACCTTTTTCTTTAGGTATTGTAGGCTCTGGCTTCAACGATTGGGGCGGTGCAGGACCTGATGCTAAATTTTACTATGATTATACTACCAATACATTTAAAAGAGGAGTAAGACTTTTGGAAGGTGAGATTAAATTTAGGCTCAATAATGATTGGGGAACAAACTACGGAGGTTCAGGAGGTAATTTAGCACTTGGAGGAGATAATATAATTTCAACGGCTGGGCATTATTTGGTGACCGTAGATTTGAACAATTCAACTTATTCCATCATTGCCGATGATGTTTTGGGTATTGTTGGTTCAGGTTTCAATAACTGGGGTGAGAGTCCAGATTTCTCTTTGACGCAGATACAACCTGATGTTTGGGTTGGCGATATTGTAACCTTAGTAGACGGAGAGATTAAATTCAGGGTTAATAATGAGTGGAATACAGATTACGGTGATAATGGAGCTGATGGAACCTTAGAGCCAGGTGGTGCTAACATTGCAGTAACCGCTGGAGAATATCGTGTGAAAATCGATTTGACGACCAATGAGTACGCTTTGAACCAAGTGCAGTAATGCCTTTATAAATCACAGAATATTAACATGTCATAAAAACCGGAAACTTTTTATTTATACAAAAGTTTTCGGTTTTTTTTTAAATATAAATAATAATGAAAAAAATTATACTTCTGACACTCGTTTTATCAATACTGAAAATTGGTATAGCACAAAACATAACAGTCAGCCCAACTACATTTAATGAAAATGACGAAATAACGATAACTCTTACTGGTGTGACCTGGAATCCTTCTGACGTTTACCTTTGGGCTTGGTATTTTGATATTAATGATAATTTTGTTGGAAATAGCCCAGTGACCGGTAATAACTTTGACAGTTCCCCTGCTGCAGCGCAATTCACTAACCAAGGAGCTGGAGTTTATACCTATACTTTTACGCCCTCAACTTTTTATAATGCTACTGGAATTGGACGTATTGGAATTATAGGGAAATCACAGGATGGCAGTAGTCAGACTTCAGATTTTCTATTTGAGGTTGGAGATTTTCAAGCAACTTTAAACACTCCTGCTGAAAATAGTTTCACAATACTCCCATCTGGCGGTAATTTGAATATCTCTGCAAGTAATACTAATGGGAATGCTTCCTATAAATTATTTGCGAATGAAACTGAAATCACAGCAGCAGCTAATTCTAGTACAACAAACTTCTCTTACACTGATACTGGCATTATTTCTAATAAAAATTATGACCTGGAGGTTACTCAGGCAGGAACAACCATAACAAAAAGTTTTTCAGTGGTTGTAAATCCTGGAACTAACAATGAAAGTGTTCCCGCTAACTTAGACTTGGGGATAAATTATGACCCTTCTGATGCTACTAAAGCAACATTGGTCATTGACGCACCACTTAAAGACTTTGTATATGTTGCTGGAACCTTTAACGATTGGCAACCCAATAGCGATTATGCAATGAAAAGGGACGGAGATAGATTTTGGGTCGAAATAGAAAATCTAGTTCCAGGTGAAATCTATACCTATCAATACTGGGTCGTGGATGAAACACCAATTGCCAATGCACCTACCTTGGTTAAAACATCTGATCCATTCTCAACTGTGGTGCTTTCCCCCTTTGATGATCCTTTTATTCCGATTACTTCCTATCCAAATTTACCCGCTTATCCAACGGGACAAGAGAGAGAGGTAACTCTATTGCAAACAGATCAAGAATACAATTGGCAGGTGGAAAACTTTATTCCGCCTGTGGAAGAAGATTTAATTGTTTACGAAGTATTAATTAGAGACTTCGATGCAGGACGTAATTACCAAGATTTAATAGACCGAATAGGCTATTTTAAAAGTTTAAATATCAATGCCATTGAATTAATGCCCGTGATGGAATTTGAAGGCAATGAAAGTTGGGGTTACAATACAGCATTCCATATGGCACTAGATAAATATTATGGTACTGAGGCCAAGTTTAAGGAGTTTATTGATTTATGCCATCAAAACGGCATTGCAGTGATTTTGGATATCGCATTAAATCATGCCTATGGTAGAAACCCAATGGTACGTATGTGGATGGATGATCCAGATGGTGATGGATGGGGTGGTCCAAATACTGAAAATCCATATTTCAATACAACACCAAGACACAGTTACAGTGTTGGTTCAGATTTTAATCACGATAGCCAGTTTACAAAAGATTATACTAAAAGAGTCATAAAACACTGGATTGAAGATTTTAAAATTGACGGTTTTCGCTGGGATTTAACCAAAGGGTTTACCCAAGTGTGTACTGGTTCAAATGAAGGTTGTACTAATGCATATCAACAAGATCGAGTTGATATTCTTAAAGAGTATGCTGATTATTCATGGCTTCTTGACCCCGAACACTATGTAATTTTTGAGCATCTTGGCACTGCAAACGAGGAAAAGGAATGGGCCAACTACCGCTTAAATGAAGGAAAAGGTGTAATGATGTGGGGGAAAATGACTGATCCTTACAGTCAACTCTTAATGAGCTTTAGTGATAATAGCAATATTAACGGCATTGGGCACAAATCAAGAACTCAATTTAGTGGCCCTAGAGTTATCGGCTACCCAGAAAGTCATGATGAGGAGCGCATTATGTATAGAGCTACTCAATTTGGTGATAACACAAATGCCAGCCATAATGTTCGAGAATTAGACGTCGCCTTATCGAGAATGTCTGCAATTGGAGCTTTTAGTTTATTGGTTCCAGGTCCTAAAATGGTTTGGCATTTTGCTGATTTAGGTATGGATGATTCTATCTGGACTTGTAGCGATGGAGTTACTGTGAATGTTGGTGATGACGGTTGTAAATTAGCTACAAAACCACAACCACAATGGACTGAAAACTGGTTAGGCGATAACGATAGAAGTCAGATTTATGCAGACTGGGCCAGAATGATCAACATCAAAATAAATGAAGCGGTTTTTGAAGGAGATTACACGATTTCTTCAGGAAATTTAACCCCTAGAATAGATATTTTTGATACTAGTATTCCCACATCAGAATTACGTAATGTTGTAGTACTTGCCAATTTTGATAATATTGTGCGTAATGTTGATACCAATTTTCCAATTTCTGGAACTTGGTATGACTTAATGGATAACACTGGAAACTCTACTTTTAGCGGCTTCAATATTACTTTACAGCCTGGGGAATTCAAAATCTTTGGAAATCAACCTTCCACACTAAATGTTGAGAATTTTTCTTCGGAAGCATCATTCAGTATTTATCCTAATCCTGCAAACAATTCTTTTAAAACTAATAAAGAAATCAGCAAACTTGAGATATTTGATATTACAGGAAAGTTGGTTAAGTCCTTTGAAGGGAATTCAAGTCAAAACGAAGATTATAATATTTCAGACTTGAGCAAAGGTGTTTATTTAATCAAGATTCAAGATAAAAATAAAGCAACCTCAACCTCTAAACTGATTAAGATTTAAGTGTTAGTTTAAACAAGTGTTAGTGTTTTTTGAGCCCCTTGAAATATTTCAAGGGGCTCTTAATTTTTATTCCGTCAAGAGAATTTTTTATAAATTGAAATGAAGTCTTGATTTTTTTCATACCTCTCTTTATACGCATTTGAATCTGTCATGTCTTTTTTGCTTTTTAAATTCTGAAAACGGAAAAAGAACTATTCATAATGAAGTTATCATTTACTAACCATTTAAAAATGAAATTTTAAACTCTGAAATTTTCTATTACGATGCCAATTCATTTTACTTTAACGAAAGTGAAAATTTGGTGCCAAATCGAGGCGTTCTGTGGGAACTGACATCAATGCTAACAAATTCTCCAATAACAAAGGTGCTAGTCGCATGCATTTAGATTATGGCACAATTCAACTTTAGGAATAATACTCTTTAATTAGAAGGAAAACTAAATATTAAATCAACCTATAATTACTATATTTTTTCGGCAACCGCCTAACTTGCAAATCTGGTTTAGAATATTCAGCCAAGATAAGTTCAACATAAAACTCATATCAATGGAGTAAAAACTTTAAACTTTTGATTTTCTAAATTACCTTTAAACAAATTCAGTTAAAAATGCCAGAATTACCAGAAGTACAAGGATACAGAATTTATATAGATAGCACCTCACTCCATAAAAAGATTACGGCTTTTGACTGTCGTGATAATAGACTGCTTAAAAATTCCAAAACACTTTTTGAAGAGCACCTCATCGGTAAGGAACTTACCAAGACTGAAAGAATCGGTAAATACCTTTTTATCCACACCACTGGAGAAAAAATACTCTTAATGCATTTTGGTATGACCGGTCGACCTAATTATTATAAGGAGGAAGATGACCGCCCAAAGTTTGGACATATTGTTCTTACCTTTGAAAACGGATTTCATTTTGCTTTTGAAAACAAACGGAAATTTGGATGGTGGCAATTGGTAGATTCTGTTGAAGACTTTCAAAAGGAACATAACTTAAGCAATGATGCACGGGATTTATCGCTTGAAGATTTCAAAAACTCTTTTGAAACACGAAAGACCCATATCAAAAAAGTGATTATGGACCAAAGTGTTGCTGCCGGTGTGGGCAATTGGATGGCCGATGAAATTTTATACCAGGCAAAAATTCACCCCAAGAAAAAAGTTGAGGATATGACGGCAGACGACATTAAAACCGTTTTTGATGCCATGAAAAATGTAATCGAGGTCGCCATAAAATATGATGCCCACTATGATGATTTTCCAAACGATTTTTTTATACACATTAGAAAAGATGATACAACCTGCCATCATACCGGAGCTAAAATTGAAAAAATAAAAGTGGGTGGACGTACCACCTATTTTTCTCCAGATTGGCAAAAACTTTAAGAATTACTCCTCCGCTAAATCTGAAAATTAAAACTTATCGAGACATTGTTTCAAATGCTTTTGAAGGATTCAATTGATGCTGCTCTGTTTTGGAGAAACTTCTATAAATAGTTGCTTCTCTTAGCTGCTGCTCACATAATTTTTGGAAGTATTATCTCCTACACTTAGTTACAAATAATTAATTCTATTTCAGACGAATTCAAAGTTTCGGTCAACACAAAATTTATTAACTAAAATATTAGTTTAAACTAAATATTTAGTTATATTTGTTGTTCGAAATTGAATCGCTAATCATGCAACGAGCATGCTAAACAGTTAATTACCCACAGGAATGATTATTGGCGAACAGTGCACGAGGCGTCGGAATCCGATTAAAAAACAATAAAAATTAACTCATGAAACGAGCATGTTGAAAGGCTTATCACCCAAGGGAATGATTATTGGCGAACAGCATGTGACCGTTAAAAAACAATAATATAAACACATGAAACAACTCACAAAAGCCGAAGAAGAAATCATGCAAGTGCTTTGGAAATTAGAAAAATCCACTGTAAAAAATATCATTGAAGAACTGCCCGAACCTAAACCGGCTTACAATACGGTTTCTACCATTGTCCGGATTTTGGAAAACAAAGGCTTCGTGGATTATGAGAAACAGGGTAAGGGTCACCTCTACTTTCCGCTGGTAAAAAAGACCGATTACAGCAATGATTCCATTAATAATCTGGTAGACAATTACTTTCAAGGTTCATTTAAAAGTATGGTGTCGTTTTTTGTGAAAAAAAATGATATGGACTTGGCAGAAATGGAGTCTATACTTGAAGATATTAACTCTAAAGACCACTGATATGTTACACTACTTTCTTCAGATTATCGCATTTCAGTTATTTTTTCTTCTCATCTATGACCTTTTCCTCCGGAAGGAAACCTTCTTTAATTGGAACCGAGCTTATTTGCTCATCACCTCCATTTTATCAATGGTTTTGCCCTTTATGAAAATTGATAGTCTTAACGTAATGGCCCCCAATCGATTTGTGGTAAGGCTACCGGAAGTTATCATCGGTAAACCTGCATCTACTTTAGACCCTGCTGTTGCAGAGCTTGCAGGCATTACAATTACGCAGCAAACTACGCCTCTCTGGAAAATAATCTTAATTGTCGGGATGAGTGTTGCTGCAATTATTTTCCTAATTAAAATGGTACGGCTCGCTGCAATGCGGATTAAAAATCATGGCCAATGGGAAGGTGATTTACTAATCGTCAAACTCTTGAACAGCACCACTGCATTTTCCTTTTTTCACTATGTGTTTTTAGGCGAGCGTATTCCTGAACAAAACCGAAAGTCTATTTTAGAACATGAATCAGTTCACGTTAAAGAAAAACACTCCGTTGACCTGTTATTTTTTGAATTGATGCGCATCGTATTTTGGTTTAATCCCTTGGTCTATATGTACCAAAACCGAATGGCCACGCTCCACGAATACATTGCCGATGCCAAGGCCGTAAAATTTCAGAACAAAAAAGAGTATTACAATCAATTATTGTCCCAGGTTTTTGAAACCAGACAGTTCTCTTTCGTCAATCCATTTTTTAAACAATCATTAATCAAAAAACGAATCGTTATGTTAAGTCAATCAAAATCAAAACAAAGAAACATTTTTAAATATGCTTTATTAATTCCATTAATAGCGGGAATGTTATTTTACGTATCCTGCCATAAAGAATCCTTGGCCGAGGACGATCCGGCTACTTTTGATCTATCTCAATATTCTTATTCCATTGAAAATTGGAGCCACAGAAATGACCAAGGAAACAAAAATCATTCACGATGCTTACCAGAAATTTTTAAAATCACATCCCAACTATGTGGGTTGGGCAAGTATTGATAGAATGGGAATAAAGTCTGCTTTCTATTCCGTTCATTCAATTGAGGAAAAAGTGCCAGAATGGCTTACAATGAAAATGAAAGTTGAATCGAAGAAAACGGCATCCTACGTCATGTTCATGAATTTAGATCACCCAGAGGAAACGCCTTATCGCCATTGAAGAAATTGAGGTTAAAGATTACGATGGCGCTATTGAAGTTCCATTCGGAGTGATAGAGGAAGTTCCCACCCTAGAAACATGCGCCAATCAATTTACTACGAATGAACAACGTAAACAATGTACGTCAGATTTTGTAGCCAAACACGTGAACATGAATTTCAATACAAACCTAGCAACTCAATTAGGAATAATCGGCAGACAACGCATCAACGTTATTTTTAAAATCGATACGGAAGGTAATGTTGTAGATGTTCAATCAAGAGCCCATGATGCTGAAGAGGGAGTACAACGCGAGAGTCTGCAGGAAGAAGCCGTACGGGTTATTAAAACCCTTCCGCAATTTATACCTGGCAAGCAAAAAGGTAAAAACGTAGTTGTACCCTACTCACTCCCAATTTTATTTCAGGTAAATGGAAAATCAAATACTACAGATAAATCTGCCGATGGCAATAGCATAGACAATTTTAACCAAAATTCCCTTAAATATGATGATGCATCCGATGTGCCATTTTCAGTAACCGATGAAGCTCCAAGGTTTCAAGGCTGTGAAAAGCTGACTAATAATGATGCTATAAAAAATTGCACCAGTCAGGGAGTAGCTTCTTATGTCAATTCAAACTTTAACATGGATATTGCCAAACAAAATGGTTTGACCGGTCGCCAACGCATCAACGTCATTTTTAAAATAGACAAACAAGGTAAGGTTTCAAAAGTAAGAGTTCGAGCACCCCATAAGGCTTTGAAGCAGGAAGCTATTCGGGTTATAAGGAGTTTACCTCAGTTTACCCCTGGAAAAAAAGACGGTCAAACAGTTGTTGTGCCGTATTCTTTACCGATTTTGTTTTCGGTTCAATAATATCTTTACTCTATGAAGCGATTAGTGTTGTTTTTGTTTTTTGTCTGTATATCACCATTTTTGATTGCACAGATTGAAGGTGTTGCAAACCTATCTGACGATGCACTTATTTTCCAATTGAATAAAGAGTTGGAGACCATGAAAAATCAAGGGGCGACCATTAAAGATATATTTGACGCTTTTGTGATTGTCAATAAATCTTATTTACAAACCAGAGAAGATTATTATAGGTTCATTGTTCATGTGCAATGGATGAAAGGAAAAATAAGAGATTTGCAAATGGAAGAGGATATTAATCCAATTGACGATGACAGCCCACTCAATGCTCCCATGTTGAACAGAAATTATCAGGACTATTTAGATTATAAAGCAACCGAAGATGCCATTGAACAATGGGAGCTTAGCACCCAAGATGGTGTTTTAAAGATGTTGGTCAAAAACCTAGATAAATTTAGCGTAGAGGAACAAAAGCAATATGATATTCTATATGGATTATTAAAAAGAGACGATTATTTTAATGTTTTATTGATTTCAGATGGTCTTAATTTTAAAGAAGTAGTATATAAACCAAATCCTTAAATCATAATCTTTTATGCGCCTAAAATGTATTATAGCAATTTTTCTCTTTGGAAGTGTTTTTGTCAAAGCACAATCTTCAGCCATTGACACGGCAGATAGTCTATATTTTAATGGTAATTACAGTAAAGCAATCGCTATATACGAAACCGCCGAAACTCCCAAAACTGTTTACGATAAAATGGCAAAAGCCTATGTGGCCATAGGTAACTACGACAAAGCCTTAGAATTTTACAGTTTGAATATTGAGGCCTATCCCGACGATGCATTAAGCAAATACGAATATGCAAAGCTGTTATCTAAAACCAAAAAATTTGATAAATCCATTGCTCAATTCAATGACCTAATTAAAATTGACGACCGCAATCCTAACTACCAATATGAGATGGGGTTGGCTTTGGAGCAATTGAAAGATTCCACCGCCTTCAACCGGTTTTTAATGACTTTTGAGTTAGATAACACACACCAAAAAGCAATTTTCAAAATTGCCAAGCACTATCTAATAAGGCGTAAACATGAACTTTCACACCAGTTTATAGATCAGGGCTTAGAGAACTATGAAAACAATTTAGAACTCATCAGTTTAAAAGCTCAAAATTATTATCATCAGCAATATTACAAAAAAGCAAAACCATGGTTCTTAAAACTGATTGAACTCGGTGAATCCTCAGAATTCATCCATGAAAAGCTGAGTATGATATACGCTGAATTTTCAGAATTTGACAAAGCTGTCGAACAGCGAAAACTCGCTTTAAAATATAATCCTACCGATGCTACTGGGATTTTTGTTTTAGGGACATATTATAAAGACATGCAAAACTATGAAGAGGCAGAAAAATATTATCATCAAGCTTTGAAACTGCAGGACAAGCCTTTAGATTATGAATATCAAAGCTTGGGTTATGTGCTTAATCGGCAAAATAGGTTTGAGGAAGCTATTGCGGCATTCAAAAAAGCGGTCAGGGAAAATCCAGAAAACATTTCGGCAAAATTCTACATTGTCACTACTAAAGATGCCTTTTATGCAGATATTGATGCCAAGATAAAAGTGTACCAAGATTTTATTAAAGAAACACCCGAAAACGAGTTTACCGTCCATTTTGCCAAACGCAGACTAAAGGAACTCAAAGAAGAAAAATTTACTTCGGCTGAAACTCCAGCAAAAAATGCAGACAACTAACGTAAAAATCTAAAATTTGGTTTAAAATCTTAGGGATTGATGGCCCGACACTTCCAAATGGAATTTTAAAAAGTTGTACTTTTCGCTTTCAGTTTTTTTACATGAAGCAAGTTTTGTTTTTATTGGTGTTTTTTTTCGTTTTCTCTTGCGATTATTTCGATAAGAAAAAGGTGTATTCTGAAGAATTATTAGAAGAAGAGCTGAAAACTTTCGATTGGAAAGATGTTGATGAATACCCATCCTTTGCCTCTTGCGATACTACTTCTGGAAAAGAAAGCCGCAAAGCCTGTTTTGAAAACACATTACGTTCTATCCTAGATAAAAATTTAGCTGAGCACCTTATTGTTGTTACTGAAGATGTTCACGATACGGTATTACTCAAGATAAAGATTGATAACACGGGGAAATTTAGCATCAACAGTATTAAAAGTTCAGCCCAAACCGCCACTGAAATCCCCGAACTTGATAGTTTACTTCGAAAAAGTTTAGATTCGCTTCCAAAAATTTATCCCGCTATAAAAAGAAGTCAGCAGGTCGCTACAGAATTTACATTGCCTGTTTTAGTGAAGATTGAGTGAGTTAAATAATTTTTCTAAATAGATTTCTAAGGAAGAAGTCTCCAAACAATCAATTTCTGTAATTCTTCGAGACGTTCATTATGGCTAACTTTATTTGCAGCATCTGACGGGTAAGAATAAAAAAGTCCAATGTACTTCACATCATATTCATTCTCAAAAATGGGTTTAAATTCACTTAATTTCCTAAGAATGAATTTTACGGTTCTTTATCTGCACTCATCGCGTATTTGAACTTTTCAAACCTTATTGGTAACTCGTTGGTAATCCACAACTTATTTGAAGTCAAGTTGGGCTTGATTTTTATAACCTTGGTTTTCTCATCTATAATGACGTCATGTTCGCTTCTCATATTTACGACGTCAAGATGCAATGCTCTAAATTTATAGTTACCTTCATCTAATTTTAAAATCACATACTCGCTAGGTTTCAATTGTCCTAGAGCTTTATCGTTAATCCAGATATTCAATCGGGCTGTATTATCAACTTTGTGCAGAATATCCGCACCATTGTAAATTAAAATAGTTCCTTGCCCAAGTTTTTCAAGTTCAACAGTTTCAAAATTTGTTTTTACAAAGGTATATTCAGGTGCAATAGGTTTTAGTCCGCAGGAGGTGATTAGCAATACACTCAAAAGAATAATTAGATTTTTAATTTTAAAATTATATATGGATTTCATCAGTAGTTGTTGAAGATTTATGTTCTAGTAATAGGTTTTGCTTTACAACTCAAACCGATACCCCAGCGTCAAGTTGGTAGAAAAATTACCTTGATTCTTTAGATTCGCGGCAAAAATTTCATTATAATTTAGCGTAATATAACCGTTGGACGCCACCTTATAATCGGCACCAATCCCAAAAATAAAGGGGACATCAAAAGCGGTATCCTTAAAGTTCTGCTCGGTAACAACGCCTTCTTCATCAGCAACAGGAATGGTGGCATTTGAAAAATTGAGTGTGGTAAATTTCACATCAGCAAAAAGACTGAACTTGTCCTGGTTAATAATACGATATCTATAGCCCAAGGAAATTTCTGTAGTGGAGAAATCCAACTCATCATTTGAAAGTACATGTCTCGCTTTTATAAATAACGCAGAACGCGGTGAGGTTTTATTTTCACGCAGTTCCAATTCCCCACCAAACTGGGCAAAAAGAAGGTTATCTTCATTGGTTATAAATGGGTTGTTTGTAATGCCCGCAAAAGGCATGAGCCGCAATTCAATACGTTTGGTATCGGTTTGCTGGTAATTGGCATCGGTTTTTTTGTTGTAAGCATCAATATACTTTTTCAATCCAATTTTTGTAAATTTCACCTTATCTGTAGAAAGGTTTGTATCGCTAGTCAACTGGCCCAATACCTCTTTATAATTCTCACCGGTAATTTCAAGAATATTAGCATCTTCAGTTCTTATAAAATAGCGATAATTACGATTATCCAGCGACCAAAGCAAATCAAGCTTTCCTTCGGTTTCTTTATTCAGCAGTTAATACTTCATCTTTGACGGTATATTGCTCTTGGGCAAAAACTTCAGAACAGGAGATAAACAGGATAAAGAGAAAGGCAAAATATTTCATCGGAAATAAGGTTTTAGTTCAGTTTTAATTCAAGTAAATCTAACGAAAATAAAATTAAACAAAGCTATTTTTTGTAGCTACGCCCTTTCCATTTATAACCAACAAACATCGAGATAAAAGCAATGTAAACACAGAAAAAAGGATAAATCAAACAGGACAAAAAATAGGAAGATAAAACGGATTCTTGCTCAAAATAACGAGCCGTTTTAAACAAAAGAAGAAAATCGATGGCAATTTTAATGAGCCAAACATAAGTTAAGGTTTTTAAGGAAATTATTCCTGCCAAGAATATCAAGGGTGAACAGACCAAACTACCGTTCATGGCAAAAACAATTAGGCCCGTTATTTTTCCAAAATTATTTTTATAATTAGTGGTTTTTGCAGCCCATCTCAAACGTTGTGAAATCAAAGCTTTCAAGTTTGGTTGGGCTTGGGTCAACACAATCACTTTACCGGACTTTAGATAGTCAACTGATTTTTTATTCCGTTTTATAAATTTCTCCAGAAGGAAAATATCGTCTCCGCTGGAAATATGGTCGTTCCCTTTAAAACCATGGACCTCTTCAAAAGCTTTTTTAGAATAGGCAAAGTTGGCGCCGTTGCACAAAAATGGTTTATGCACTCCAAACCCACCAATGGTTGCGCCTTGCAAACTCAAGATATCCAGCATTTGAAAACGATTTAAAAAACCGCTTTGGTTTTCATAGCTAACTGGCAAAACCACACAATCCATCTTATTTTTTTGAATAAATTCATCTAAACCATCTAACCAAAATTTTGGAACGGCACAGTCGGCATCTGTGGTCACGATATAATCAAATTTTGCCTGATCAACGCCCAGCGTTATGGCATCTTTTTTTGGAGAACCGCTTGTTCTTACATTTTGTAAAACCCGGTATTCAATCTCAGAAATTTTATTTTCAGTTCTTAAAAAAACCATTTATAATAGTCTCCGACAAATCTGTAGAGGAATCATTTACAAAGATGATTTCAAATTTAGATTTAGGATAGTTAAGCATTGCAATTGATGCGAGTAATTTTGGTAAACCAACCTCTTCATCACGAAACGGAATAATTACAGAAAAACGAACTTTAGGTGCAACATCACTTAATTCAAACTCAGATACTTTATCAAAACCATAAATAAAACTACCAATTATGGCAAGGTATAACAGTGTAATCACTAAAAGTATAATGAGCATGTTCGAAGATTTATTTTGGAAGTTTAAAATTAAGCACAAAATAGCTCCCAAAGATAGCGGGCAGAGCAAAATTTAGAATCCACATGAGTGTTGTAATACTCAAAATAGTTAAAGTTCCCACTCCGGCAAAACTAAAAAGAAAAAGGGCTACACTCCCTTTTATAACCACATCAAAAATAGCTAATGATGGAATTACAGAGGCCAAAATATACATACTTGTAATAACAATCATGCTCTGCCCATAGCCAAGTTGTACATCAAAAAAATTGAGTAACACGTAAAACTGAAATGAAAAAATAAAGTAGCGCAATGTCGAAAGCACCATCCCTAGTATGTAAATCCTTTGTGGAATTTTTTCGAAAAAATGCTTCAATTTATCCAAGGTAAAACCTTTGATTTGAAAATTACTGCGGTTCAAGATTAAAAAAAATATTACTGTAAAAATCGATACTATCACAATAGCGGTATAGATGTCGATATAAAATAATTTTGTATTGTATTGCTGTTCGAATAGAATGAGACCCGCACTTCCAAAAATAGTAGTTACAGCCATTTGCATCATATTGCCCATAAAATTTATGGCAACAACTTGCTTCCGATTTGACCTGTGAAAGTAAAATGCCTTGACACCATATTCGCCAATACGATTTGGTGTAAACAAAGAAGCTGTTAAAGCCCCAAGACTTTGTTCCATAGAATTTTTAAAGGATATTTTCGTGAGCGCAGCAACTAAGGTTTTCCATTTTAAAATTTCGAAAAACCAATTAAGAATAGTCAAAGTGAAAAGTATGAGAGCGGTTTTCAACTCAAATAGATGGTTCTTTTTTAAATATTCTAAAAAAGTATTTAGCTCCAAAGCTGGGTCATTAGCAACCCTTTTATAAATAAAATAAAAAGCCAGCACCACGATACCAATTTTGATGAGTACAAAAAAGAATTGTTTAATTTTGTGTGCAGAATGCCCCATAATTTCGACGCAAATTAAAACTTTAAAATGAGGATAAACCAAAATACTCCAAATCAAATCCATTGGCGCAAACTCACAAAGTATAAATTGAAAAACTATTCTTTCACTTTAGGCAAGCCTCTGGCATTTATATCCACGAGTGGGATTAAAAAAAAGACTCTTGTAATCTTTGTTTGTTTTTGTTGTGCACTGAGCTTTTCACAGCGTAGAACCAATGAATGGAAAGCCCAAGTGGCACTTGGAGTTAATATGCCCTCACAGTCTGGTTTTGTTGAAGGATTTGAAGCCAAGCCCGTTAATTTTCCCACCGTAAATCTTGGTATTCAGCGAATGTTCAAACGGCAGTTTGGTGCCAAGCTGGATTTTGGATTTAATCGATTTTCGAGTTCTGATAAATCTTTCGAATTTAAAACCAACTACACCCGAATCAATGCCCAGTTTGTTTATGACCCAACTGAGTCTCTCCATTTTTTACCGGCGAGAATTGGCGTGGTTGCTCATGCTGGCCCAGGGTATTCCATTATAAAACCTTTAGGTGAATTTGGAAATAATAATCTCAGTTTTTTGAACATCATGGGAGGCGCCGAATTCCATTACGGACTTTCACAATACCTTTCAGTTTATACAGATGTCTCATATATTATGGGTTTAGCCAAGGATTTTGAACCGGTATCTGAAGGATTTGGTGCTTTCAACGGAAACCTGCTCACCGTAACATTTGGGGTTACGTTTTCATTGAGTGGCTGCCAATACTGCAATTAATGGCTAACGAAAAAATCATATTGGGCATAGATCCTGGAACAACGATAATGGGTTTCGGCTTAATAAAGATTGTTGGTAAAAAAATGCAGTTTTTACAGTTAAATGAGCTGGACCTTAAAAAATATTCTGATCATTACCTCAAGCTCAAACTAATTTTTGAACGTACCATCGAACTCATAGACACTCATCATCCCGATGAAATTGCCATTGAAGCGCCTTTCTTTGGAAAAAACGTACAGAGTATGCTCAAACTAGGCCGTGCTCAGGGAGTTGCTATGGCTGCCGGACTCTCCCGCGAAATTCCGATTACTGAATATTCCCCAAAAAAAATAAAAATGGCAATCACAGGAAACGGAAACGCTAGCAAAGAGCAAGTGGCAAAAATGCTACAAAGTCTTTTGGGACTAAAAACCCTACCTAAAAACCTAGATGCCACCGATGGTCTTGCCGCCGCCGTATGCCATTTCTACAACGCGGGCCGCATTGAGATAGGAAAAAGTTATTCTGGTTGGAGTGCATTTGTGAAAGATAATAGCAAAGCCCCACAGTCCTCAAAGGGGGAGAAAAAAAATGCGCAAACGGTTGTGGATTTACGTCGCAAAAAAAAATAGGATATTATTGAAACCTAAGAAATTAATCAAAGAGAGACATTACCCGAGTGAGGTTTCTCCCCGCCAAAAGGTGAGAGAGTTAGAGGGGGCTTTACCAAGTAAAAGCTCCTCTTCTTTGGAGATGTTGGGAGAGTCCAGTTCTCCCCCTTTGGGGGCTGGGGGGATTTATATCCACATCCCGTTCTGTAAACAGGCTTGCCATTATTGTGATTTTCACTTTTCGACCTCATTGAAAAAAAGAGATGCCATGGTGAACGCCTTGGCCAGAGAAATCGAGATGCGAAAAAATGAATTACCAGGCCATAAGATTGAGACTATTTATTTTGGCGGCGGCACGCCTTCCTTACTGACAATTGAAGAACTTGATATTTTGATAAAGACGGTTTACCGTAATTATAATGTTTCTGAAAAGCCCGAAATTACCTTAGAAGCCAATCCAGATGACTTGGCAAAACTTATCCCGTTTAAGAATACAGATCAAGTTAACGCTCCAGAACCTTCCAGAACCGTTCACCAGAAGTCAATTTTCGAAGCCTATAGAAGCATTGGTATCAATCGCCTTTCCATAGGGATACAATCGTTTTTTGAGCAAGAACTGAAACTTATGAACCGTGCTCATGATGCTGACGAGGCAAAACGGTGTTTGGAGGAAGCGACTAAATATTTTGATAATATCTCCATAGACCTAATGTATGGTATTCCGGGATTGAGCTTAAAGCAATGGAAAGCTAACATTGATATGGCCTTGAGTTTTGGGGTTCCTCATATTTCAAGTTATGTGTTGACGGTTGAACCAAATACCGCGCTGTTGACCTTTATTCAAAAAGGCATTGTAAAGGATGTTGATGATGATTTGGCACAGGAGCAATTCTTATTTTTAGTAAAAACTTTAGAGGCTCAGGGATACACACATTATGAATTATCCAGTTTTGGCAAACCAGGATTTTTCAGCAGAAACAATACGGCCTATTGGCAAGGCAAACCGTACTTAGGGATTGGGCCTTCTGCACATTCGTTTAATGGAAATGAGCGCAGTTGGAACGTAAAGAACAACACAATATACATTAGAGAAATTGGAGCAGGAATACTTCCAAAGGAAACAGAGTCGCTCAGCACTACCGATAAATATAACGAATACATTATGACAGGGCTTCGAGCCATGTGGGGAGTTTCATTGGATAAAGTGGAAACAGATTACGGGATGCAGTACAAAAAATACCTTTTGGAGCAAGCAGCGCCTTTAATAAAAGAACATTTGTTGTATATTGAGGATTCGACTTTGCACGTTACAAAACAATCAGAATTTTTAACCGACGGCATTGCTTCAAACCTTTTTAAACTCAATTTATCTTGATTGCGACCATTGCGCATAACTCTAAACATTTAAAAATTGATTTGTCCAAACCTTTGGATATTTCAATACCCATGCGAGCCTCTATTGAGAATGTAAACGCCTGGTATATCGATGAGCCAAAAATCTTCCCCGAAAAGATGGATGGTAAAAAAATAAGGGTAAGCGAAGGCGCATCGGTCAATTTTAATACCATTCATTTTAACCCCCATGCCCACGGCACTCATACCGAATGTGTTGGGCATATTTCCGAAAAAATATACAGCGTAAACAAACACCTTAAACAATTTTTCTTTTTAGCGGAAGTGATTTCGGTCGCTCCTGAAAAGTATATGAAAGACACCATGATTTCTGAAGCGCAATTAAAATTTGCGCTTGGTAACAAAAAGTGCGATGCTCTGGTAATACGGACCATGCCGAATCTAAAAGAGAAAAAATCGAAGCATTATTCCAACACCAACTGGACTTATTTAAAGGAAGAAGCTGTTGCTTTTTTGGTTAAAAAAGGTATTAAGCACCTACTTATAGATTTACCCAGTATTGATCGAGAAGAAGATGGTGGCGAGTTAAGAAGTCATAAAGCGTTTTGGAATTTTGATGGGAAACTGAGAAAGGACTGCACCATTACAGAATTTATTTACGTTTCAAATTCTATCGCTGATGGCACTTATTTTTTGAATTTACAGATTGCACCATTTGAGAACGATGCCACACCTAGCAAACCGATATTATACAAAATAATTGATTGAAGTTGTATTAGACTATCAAGCGCTCAAATTGCAAAACAGCACAAAAAATGGAAATTTTTTTCATCATCATCATAAGTATTTTGGTCACGTTGGCCATAGTGACCTTAGTGAAACAAATACAGCAGAAAAAACGCGTCAACTCCCAATCTGTTATCCTTTTGGATAAGATCAAAAAAGTTTGCAAGTTCATTACAGTAGAAGGAGATTTTGCTGAAATTTACCATTATGAAGATGTTAAGGAACGATTTATGAAATTGGTCTCTAGCCGAAAAAAAGCGTTGGTAGTCATCAAAGCTAAGGCGCACGTTGGATTTGATTTATCCAAAATAAAATTGGATGCCAACACAGAAAGTAAGACCGTAAAACTGTTTCAGTTTCCTGAACCTGAAATTTTAAGTATTGAGACTGACCTTAATTATTACGATAAACGCGATGGGATGTTCAACCGGTTTGAAGCCTCAGATTTAACCAGTTTACATAACGATGCTAAATTACACATTATGAACAAAGTTCCAGAAAGCGGACTGTACGACATCGCTAAACAAGAGGCTTTAGAATCAGTAAAGTTAATTGAGGGTATGGTAGAAACTATTGGCTGGAAACTCGATTATTCTGCTTTAGAATCCCCCTCTAGCTCCCCCGGAGTGGGAGAACGCTTACTCGAATGAAATCTCCCTCTAGCCCACCCGAATTGGGAGGACATTTACTAAGTATTTGAGCGATTTTTTTGCTCGCTAAATTTAAATATAATAAGAGTTTAACAATAAACGTATTCCCGTTTTCGAAGGAAACAAAAATGCACATAGACCAACTCAGAGACTACTGCCTTAACAAAAAAGGCGTGACCGAACATTTTCCTTTTAATCAGGACACCTTAGTGTTTAAGGTTATGGAAAAGATGTTTGCACTCTTTCCGTTAGAAAAATGGGAAGCGGGTGAAGGCTCGACCAATCTTAAATGTGATCCAGATTACGCCAGAGAGTTACGAGGTGAATATGAAAGTATCACGGCAGGCTGGCACATGAGCAAAAAACATTGGAACACTATCTATGTTTATAAAAATGAAGTCCCACCAAAATTGATTCTGGAACTTATTGACCATTCTTACGATTTGGTGGTAAAGGGATTGCCTAAAAAGCTCAAACAGGACCTAGAGCGTTAAAAACTATTCGTCGACACTTATTGTTAATTAATCTACACTTAAGCGGAGTGTATCGATTTATCGATTCCAAACGAAACAACTGGACTAACTTTGAGTAATAATTAGAACTTCAAATGTATTTCGAGAGATACCTGCGAATTTTAAAAATTATCAAAAAAGAGATCATAACACGTTTATGTTTTAGCCAAGATAATAGCGAATTGCCGTTCCCATTGGTCGACAGTTAAAAGTGATTGGTCTATACAAAAACAATTTTGGA
The DNA here is from genome assembly GCA_963803715.1 of uncultured Flavobacteriaceae bacterium. Lineage (GTDB taxonomy): Bacteria > Bacteroidota > Bacteroidia > Flavobacteriales > Flavobacteriaceae > Psychroserpens. Next base: position 48,524 of record CAWDOF010000005.1, on the reverse strand, counting down.
CGTAATATTAAATACAAAGGAATATGATAGATTATATTTCACAAGATCCAAAAAAACCCTCAAAAATGACTAAAGCATTAAAGATCCTTTTAATCGAAGATGATATGATAGAAGTGATGAAACTCAACCGAGTTGTTTCATCTCTTGAAATCAAACATCAAACCATTGAAGTCAACAATGGAGAAGAAGCCTTAAAACACCTTGAGCAAAAGGACAATCTGCCAGATATTATTCTGTTAGATTTGAACATGCCCAAGATTAATGGGATTGAATTTTTATCGATTCTTAAAAAGGATGAGCTTTTAAGATATATTCCTACCATCATATTAACCACCTCCAATAATCAAAAAGATTTAGAGGAATGTTATAAAATAGGTGTGGCAGGTTACGTGTTAAAACCTTTAAAATACGAAGACTATGTGTCTAAAATTGAAAAATTATTAGCATATTGGAGTATTAATGAATTAAAGAAAATTTAATGAAAGGGATAGTTTTTACAGAATTCTTAGAGCTCGTGGAAGATAAGTTTGGTTTAGAGATGGTTGATACCATTATAGAACAATCTGATTTAGAATCTAACGGTGCCTATACTTCTGTAGGAACCTATCAGTTTTCAGAAATGTTACAACTGCTCCAAAATCTAAGTGACAATACTGCAATTTCGGCCGATGACCTTTTACTGGTCTATGGAGAACATTTTTTCTCAGTTATAGAAAAAAGTTATCCAGGTCTTTTAGCGACCTATCATGATCCTATAGAGATGTTAGCTTCTATAGAGAATCATATTCACGTTGAGGTAAGAAAAATTTATCCAGACGCGGAATTACCTACATTTAAAATCTTGGAGAAAACAGAAGATTCATTAATAATGAATTACCAGTCCAGCAGAGCAATGCATCATTTTGGATTGGGTTTAATGAATAAAACGTTTAATCACTTTAATGCAAAAGCCTCTATAGTTTTAGAGAAAATTAAAGCAGACGGTACTGAAGTCAAGTTTTTAATCAATAGGATAGATGAGTCAAAATCAAATTGAGATCTTACAGCGTGCTTTAAATAGAGAGAAAGCCGCAAGAAAAGAAGCTGAAAAAATATTAGAGCAAAAATCTACCCAATTATATGAGCTCAACCAGAAGCTTGTTAAGTCTAATGAAGATCTTGCGATTCTTCTCGCTCAAACAAATTCTCAACTCCAAGGTGTTTTTGAGAATATAGTAGATGCATATGTCATCATCGATTTACAAGGAAACATTTTAAAAATGAACGATGCGGCAGTGTCTTTGTTGGGTTTTGATGATTCCAAAGAAGATTTTAATCTTATGAAGATGGTAAGTCCTGGCGAAGAAGCCACTGTTCAACAAGCTTTTAAAACCTTGTTGACCGAGGGCGCAGCAACAGACCTCGAAATTGAAATTATTACCAAGCGTAATGCACGTAAATTGGTACATATTAATGCCAGTGTCATTTATGATGAAGGCATTGCAGTAGCTGCTCAAGGTATTGTAAGAGATATCACAAAAGATAAGGAGGCTGAAGAGAAGCTTATTGAGTCTGAAAACAGACTGTCTACAGTAATACTTAATTTAGACAGTGGTACGCTTGCTAGAGGATGAAGACCGAAAGATTATCTTAACAAATAAAAAATTCTGCGAACTTTTTAATATTCCCGTGTCTCCAGAGGTGCTCATAGGTCAAGATTGTTCTGAGTCTGCCGAGCAAACCAAATCGCTTTTTCAAGATCCTGAGGGTTTTGTAAAAGATGTCAATACACTTATAAAAAATAAAGAGCTTGTTTTAGGGGATGAAGTTAAAATGGTATGTGGTAAAATTCTAGAGCGAGATTACATTCCTATATTCAAAAATGATATTTATAAGGGACATCTGTGGAGCTATAGAGATATCACACTTAAGCGTAAATACCGAGAAAGTATAGAAGCCCAAAAGCATAAATATTACAGTATCATTTCTAACATGAACTTAGGCTTGGTGGAAGTGGATATGGATGATCGCATCATAATGGTTAACCAGAGTATGGTGAACATGACTGGCTATTCTAAGGCAGAACTTATTGGTTTTAGGGGAAAAGATTTTTTACCATACGAAGGAGATAAAGAGGTTATTGAAGGCAAACTTGAAAAACACCGAAAAGGAAAATCCGATTCTTACGAAGTGCGTATTAGAAACAAAGCAGGGCAGATAAGGTATTGGTCGGTTAGTGGAGCGCCAAATTATGATCTTAATGGCAATATTGTTGGGTATATAGGCATCAACTATGATATTACCGAAATTATAGAACTTCAAAATCAAAAAGAAAAACTTTTAAAAGATCTCAAGAAAAATAATGACGAACTTCAGGAATACGCTCACGTCGTGTCCCATGATTTAAAATCGCCCTTGAGGAGTATCCATGCTTTAATTAGTTGGTTAAAAGAAGATAATGTTGGAAACCTGGATGAGACCAGCTTACGAAATATTGATCTTGTAGAAACAACCTTGGAAAAAATGGAACAGTTGATCACAGACATTCTAAATTATTCAAGTGTTGGGGCAGATGCTAAGGAGACCGAAATGGTGAATACCAATAATTTGCTTCAGGAGTTGATTAAAATACTATACGTTCCAGAGCATATAGAAATCACGTTAATCAATACGCTTCCAGAAATTCAAGGTAACAAGGCAAAATTGCAGCAATTATTTCAAAACCTGATTAGTAACGCGGTCAAATTTTGTGATAAAGAAGAAGGATTGATTGAAATTGATGTTCTAGAGAAAAAGAATTTTTATCAGTTTTCAGTCAAGGATAATGGGATGGGAATTGAAAAACAATTTCATGATAAAATCTTTAAGATTTTTCACGCATTAAATAAAAGTAAAGATTCTACGGGTATAGGATTGTCGATTGTTAAGAAAATCGTCGACTTGCACGATGGTGATATTTGGTTGGAGAGTGAACCCAATGTGGGCACTACCTTTTATTTCACATTAAAAAAATAATTATGAAAGCAGTACAAGTTGTAAAACATAAAGATCAAGATTGGCATTACGTTGGAGAACAACAGGACTTAAAAGCACCATTAGTATTGGTTTTTGGCAATAGATTGATGTTGGAAGATGCAAACATTTATAACGAGGTTAGGGCGTTTTTTCCTGAGGGTCATATCATATTTGCTTCGGCTTGCGCTGGGATTTCTTCAAATACGGTCAATGAGGAAAGTATTACAGTAACTGCAATTGAATTTGAAAAAAGCCAATTTCAAATTAAAACCAGTAATGTTCTCAATGCAGATCTAGACAGTTTTAAAACGGGCAGTGACTTGATCAAGCAATTTCCAGAAGAGGGATTGAGAGTATGTGTTTGTAGTTTCTGAGGGGAGTTTTATTAATGGAAGTCAGCTTACCAAAGGCATGAGCAGTGTAACCGAAGATAATCTATTAATCACCGGAGGTCTATGTGGAGATGATACACGATTTGAAAAAACACTCGCCTCCTACAATGAGAACCCTAAGCAAGGTGAATTAGTGGCCATTGGTTTTTATGGTGAGTCTTTAGAAATCACCTTTTCCATTCATGGTGGATGGACACCCTTTGGTCCAGAACGCATTGTTACAAAATCAAAAGGTAATACGCTTTATGAATTAGATGGTCAACCAGCATTAGACTTATACAAAACCTATTTGGGAGATAAAGCAAAAGACCTACCTGGAGCTGCGTTGCTATACCCCTTAAATGTCACTTCGGCAAGTGAGACACAGTCGATTGTAAGATCCATTCTCAATATTGATGAAGCCAATAATGCTGTGATTTTAGCTGGAGATATTCCAGAACATTCTAAAGTACAGCTGATGATGACCAATGTAGATAACATAGCAAACGCATCAGAAAGAGCAGCATCACAGGCACTAGAGTTTCGAAAAAATGAACCTGAAGTCGCCATCTTGGTCAGTTGCATAGGCAGAAAATTAGTCCTGGACCAAAGGGTAGAAGAGGAAATCGAAGAAGTTATTGAGGTCATTGGCAATAAGGCAGTAACTTGCGGTTTCTATTCCTACGGTGAAATTGCTCCATTTCATGGTGAGGTAGCATGTCAATTGCACAATCAGACGATGACCATAACCCTAATGAGCGAATAATGAATTCTTTGCTAAAACGTCAAATACGTAAATATTTAAGTGAAGATCTAAAAAACAAAGAAGAACTCTCTGCGTTTATCAATGTCGTCAATAGTTCTTACGATAATTACGATGAACAATCTGCCATGATTCAAAGGGCTATGGGGATCAGTTCCGATGAATTATACAAGGCTAACCAACAACTACGACAAGAAGCTATAGCCCAGCAAGAAGTTATTGATAAATTAAAACGGGTCATTAACACCTTGAAATTCTATAATCTGCCTGATCAAAAGATATCAGGACAGGTAGAACTTGACGGACTCAAATTGGTGGAATTTATCGATAATCAAACGAGAGAAATTATCGAAATGAATAAACAGAGCGAGAAATTGATGAGTGAGCTTGCCCATCAAAACCAAGAGCTCAGTGATTATGCCCATATGGTATCCCATGATTTAAAATCGCCCTTAAGAAGTATTGATACGTTGACCACTTGGCTAAAAGATGATTATGCTGATAAACTTGATGCCCACGGAAATGAGAGTCTCAAACTCATTCGAAACAATGTTGAAAAAATGGATAAGCTCATTAACGGCATCCTCGAATATTCTACTATAGGAAAAACACAGTTAGAAGTCTACGACGTTGATGTCAATAAACTGGTCGATGAGATATTAAAAATAATTCAAGTTCCAGACCATGTTACTGTAAAATATATGGAGCTTCCTGTCATCAAAGGCGATAAATTTCGGTTACAGCAGCTCTTTCAAAATCTTATTACCAATGCCATTGCTTATAATGACAAAGACCAAGGCCTCATAGAGGTTGGTGTTAACGGCACAGAGTTGTATTGGGAATTTTACGTAAAAGATAACGGCAAGGGCATTGATAAAGCCTATTTTAATAAAATATTTAAAACATTTGAAAAGCTTGAAAATACAGGTAATTCTACAGGTATAGGTCTGTCGATTGTCAAAAAAATAGTCGATTTATACGGTGGCAAGATTTGGCTTAACTCTAAGGTTGGAGAGGGTGCCACCTTCTATTTTACTTTAAAAAAACAACTAGATGGAACAACCTAACATGTCTTATATACACAGCATGTGTAGAGGAGATAAAGTCTTTGAGAAAAAAATTATAGGGATTATTAAAAGTGAATTTCCTGAAGAGAAACAGGCCTATGTAGACCAAATGGCATCAGGTAAACTTACACTCGCTGCAGAAAGCGTTCATAAACTTAAACATAAAATTAGTATTTTAGGCCTAGAGAAGAGTTATGAAGTTGCAGTAGATTTTGAAATGGAACTTTTGGAAGGGAGCACTGCGCTTCAAGATAAATTTGAAGCGATCTTAAGCAAAATGACTCAATATATAGAACGGCTTAATTAATTACTATGAATTGTATAATTATTGATGATGAAGCAACGGCCCGAGCTATCATCCATCAATTGTGCGCGCAAGAAGGTAACCTCAATGTGGTTGAAGAGTTTCCAAATGCCATTCAGGCCATAAAGTTTTTAAATCAAAATTCGGTAGATCTCATTCTTCTAGACATTCACATGCCAGATTTTACAGGCTTTGATTTTATTGAAACGCTCAAGGATCCACCAAAAATCATACTTACTACTTCAGATCCCAATTTTGCGATTCAAGCCTTTGAATATGATTGCATTGTAGACTATTTGGTCAAGCCCATTACTCCAGAACGTTTTGAGAAAGCGATTATTAAAGCCAATTCAAAAACCATTGCAGCGTCATCTACCGAAGCCAACGAAAAAGTGGAAGTAAGTTCTGGAAATGATCTCTATGTTAATATCGATAGACGACTCATCAAAATAGATATTCCCAGTATTTATCTCATTGAGGCCAAAGGCGATTACATTAATGTCAAGACCGAAACGCAAAATTACACCGTACATTCTACCTTAAAAAAAATTGAAGACAAACTCCCAGACGAGTTGTTCTTAAAAGTACATCGCTCCTTCATCATCAATATTAAAAAAATTATAGATATTGAAGATAATAGTGTACTCATCAAAAAAGATGTCATTCCTGTGAGTCGTTCTAATCGACCAGAGCTGATGAAACGTCTTAACTTCTTATGATTTCCATTCACCTACAGTAAAACTGCAACCATCGAAAATTAGAAAAAACAAGCGGTTCTGAGGATACCTTTGTGATATAAATATAAATATCATGAAACAAATCCTACTATTAGTAGTTACAATTTTTTCGACAGTTACTTACGCGCAAAACTATCAATACCTTGGAGACTTTACTACAGAAGGTACGCCGCTTTATTTAGAAAGCCCCGGAGATATCGTTTCTCAAGAAACCATGGACATGATCAACGGGTCGTTGCCAGAAGGCTATCCCGTTCCAGATTTCAATCCGCATTACATTTCCGCAGGATATGATACCGATGTCATCATCAATCAAACCGCAGACGTTTGGGTCACCTTTGTGAGTGAAGGAGCAGGTTATAGAAACGTATTGGGTTTTTATACCTATGACGTTAATAATCCATCTCCAACGGCACCAGAGCCAGAAGACATTACCATTGTTTTTCCAAATGCCTCCGCATATGGCAGTGGTGGCGGATTATTAACAGGAGATAAAGTGAACATCGGTAATTTTTCGCCCGGTACTGGCATAGGTTGGGTATTACTAGCCAATGCTTGGGACCCGAGTACGAGTGCTGTTGGCAGTGGTCTTTGGCAATTATATTCTAATACAGATTATAACCCAGAGGCAGAAGAAAATTTGAGATACCACAACGTTCTTTTGAATGATCCTGAAAATGAACGAGTAATTTTAGGTTTCGAAGATATTAGAAGAGATTGGGCAAGTTGTGATAATGATTTTAACGACGCTATTTTCTATGTTACCGCCAATCCTTATGAGGCGATCAAAACAGTAAATTACGCAGATGTGGCTAGCGCAAGAGACGTGAGTTCTGCCAATGATGGCGGTTTAGAAAGCAATGGTAATTTGGCACAGGCTATTGCCAAAAGAAATCTGAAACGCCAGCAAAATGGCAATGTATTTAATAAAAAACAGTTACAAATCCAATATAACAAACAAGCTGTTCTTGCCATGCGTAACGGCAGCGATAGTTCAGATGAAGTAACTTTAGATTCTTACTTGCCAGAAACTGGTATGTACGGTACGGAGAGCGCCTATATCTCAAGTCCTACTGATTTGTTGAGTATTACCAACGCTTCGGAAATTTTCTCGGTAGATTTTTATGAAGCAGACAAGCGCGTGTCGGCAGTACTGGCAACAGCAACTCAAGGCGCAGTTTATGATCATTCTAAGGTAATTTGTGATCGCTTGAACAGTTCAAGTTTAGAAGATGTAAGAACCGTTATGGTACGAGGGCATCAGGTGATTAGTTCTAAATTAGTGCGTGCTTCTGGAGAAACAGAGTTTTCATTGAGTTTTTCAGTAAAGTTAGGAGAAGCATCAAACGAGTTGTTCAGCTTTTGGAACATTGCACAATATCCAGAAGGGAATTATTACAATTTTCAAATTTGGGGAAGCTCATTTTCACAAGTGTTTTCCATTGGCAATCATATCATAGATACGTTAACAGAAGAAAAACCATTGACCAGCCAAACCTTAAGTAACGTGGCGCCCCCAGTATTTGTTAGTTCTGGGTACTACGCTAATGGAAACTTACATTTAAACATCATCAATAAAATAAATGCAACTACAGTCACTTTTGAAGGAAGTATTGCCACTACCGAAGTCTCTGAAAGAACTACAAACACACAAATCCTAAATTTGAGCGGAGATTGGTTTGAGAGTGTAACCATTACCACAGGGCAGTTGTTCGATATTGGCTTTTCATTGAGCACCGATAGCGCGGCCCAACAAGATGCTTTGTATTTAGCAGATGGCCCTTGGGGATTGGATTATCAAGAAGACGCTGTAGATGTAGCGCAATTTGATATCGCCAATACAGCACTAGAAACTGATGCTAATCTTTACCCTGTAGAACGTGAGCCAAGTGTTACGGGTCAGGCAAAAGGTACCATCAATTTGTTTAGACATTTGTTGGCAGGAGACCAAGCGCTCTCTGTAGAAGCGTATCAAGGCTTTCAATTTGAGATCCAAAATTCGCATCCAGTCGAAGTTATTTTGGTGCCAGAGGGTTTAGATGATTGGAACGACCGTTTGCGTTATGTAGTTCCAACTCATGCAGAAGCTACCTTATACAGCATCCCTTTTACAGACTTTGTGGATGGTAATGGTAACCCAGCACTACTCACCAATGTAAAGACTATCGTGTTTTCATTACACGGTAATTATAGTACCTATGCACCTTTTGCATTACAGGTAAATCAAGTGGCTTTTAATGCTTCGGAAACATTACATATTCAAACTGTCGAAGTCGAAACCAATCTTAGGCTATCGGCCTATCCTAATCCAATGATTGCAGAGACCACGATACAACTAACTTCAGACCAAAGCGACACAGTTACAGTCATGGTTTATGACCAATTGGGAAAAATTGTTTATAAAACCGAAGTTCAGATTGCAACAGGTAATAATAAGATTGTTTGGAAAAAGGAGAGTCTAAACTCTGGCATTTATATCGTAAAAGTGATCAGCCAACATCAAAGTTATCACCCTTTGAAATTAATAGCAAAATAATCCCTCAGGCTGATTCTTGACCCATTTTCTTAATGAGAGATTTGAACATGAAGATGGGTTCAAGTAAAGGCAAAAGCGAAAGCTTTTGCCTTTTTTATTGCAAAAAATGCTCCTAAATGTATCTTTTGAATAAGATAACATTTACTCTTTTCATTATGACCAAAGTCTTCTTTTAACCTTTACAGAAGTATTCGAGATAATTTTGATTATTGAATTAGATGGAATGCACCTTATCACACAAAAAGGCTGTAATTATTATCAATGTTTTCAGCAAATTATAAGTGGTGACAATGCCATACAATTTGAAAACTGAACTTATTTAATGCACATTAAATCATCTTAAGTATGGGCTTACCTTCATAAAACGTATTTTATAACATCTGGATGTTTTATCTTTCTATGGTTTGGCGTATTACTGCTAAAATAAATATTTAAAGAGCAACAGATAATAGGTTTTTACTAATTCTCTTCCTACAGAAATTCGTAATTTTCAAGAAGCTCGATGTTTTGTCACGGCTTATTAATGGAACTATTGGTTGTATATAAAGACCATTACTTTATAAAATATTATATATGAAAGTACTAAAAAACAAAGTTGCCCTGGTAACGGGTGCAGGATCAGGAATAGGTAAGGCCATCGCCATACTATATGCTAAGGAGGGTGCCAAAGTCATTGTGAATGACATCAATGAAGAAAACGGAAAATCAGTTGTTGACCACATTACTTCAGAAGGTGGAACGGCATTTTTTATTGAGGCAGACGCATCTAAAGAGAAAGAAGTTCAAGCTTTGATTCAAAAAACAGTAGAACAATATGGCAGCCTTGATATTGCTTGCAATAATGCTGGTATAGGAGGCGAACAAAACCTTACGGGCGACTACTCTATAGAGAGCTGGAACAAAGTGGTTGATATCAATTTAAACGGGGTGTTCTATGGATGTAAATATGAACTGGAGCAAATGGAAAAAAATGGAGGCGGCATTATTGTGAATATGGCATCTATTCATGGTACAGTAGCTGCACCAATGTCTTCGCCATATACGGCTACAAAACACGCTGTTGTAGGATTGACCAAAAACATTGGTGCAGAGTATGGTCAAAAAAACATTCGTTGCAATGCCGTTGGACCAGCATATATTAAAACCCCATTATTAGAAAATTTAGATTCTGAAATGTTAGAAGACCTCAAGTCTAAGCATCCGATGAAGAGATTAGGGAAACCAGAGGAAGTTGCAGAATTGGTGCTGTTTTTAAGTTCGGAAAAATCGTCTTTTATGACCGGTGGTTACTACTTAATCGATGGCGGATATACTGCGGTTTGATTGAGAAATCAAATAGAATGAGAATTGCCGATACTCCTTGGTATGGAATTGTGTTTGATTAGCTGGTGTTTTTTCAGTTAATCAATAACTGAAATACAGATGGCCTGATTTAAAATCAGATATCATATTGCCTAAACATGCTTAGCTTTTAACGCTTATAAACCGGTTTTTTTGTTAAGATCCATTTTAAACGTAAGCCAATTTCAGTAAAGGTAAAACCAGCAGCAGTTGCCGAGGCAATGTTACTTCGGGTGCCAAAAGCATTGGCCATACAACGCTCTGAAAATTTATAACCCAATTTTGCCTGTATACGGTAAGTGCTCTGTTTGGCGCCATCTTCAATATATTGAAGACCCGTAGCAGCCGTCAACTCATAAAATAACTGATTAGATTTAGAGGTATTCTCATCTTTAATGATGTTTAAAAAGACCTCGCCAGCATTAAATTTTTCTGGACTAAAATAAATAGTGGGCACTTGATTCTTAAACGTGATGTACTGGTAGTTAAACCCAACCTTTAGAGAAGGCTTAGCAAGTAGGTTATAATATAAGGACGTGAATAATAGGTTTCTTGCATTACCATCATTTTGAGTGGTATAAATATATTGCGTAAACCAACCCAAGTTAAAGTTAGTACCAAGATTGTAGTTGGTGTAAATATTGTTTTGAACAATCTCACGGTCTAGCAAGTCGGCATTAAAACTTTGGATCTCACGTTTGTATCCAATATCTAAGGTTTGCAGTTTAAATGGCTTTATGTTAAAGAATACATTGGTGAGCAATTGGGTATAGTCCGTACTTTGAGCATTTGCTGAGGTCAAGCCTGTGGTTCCCGTAAAAGTTACGTTGTGTAACAGTTGGTAAGAAAGACCCACAGATAGGTCATTAGAGTTGGCTTTGTTCTTGGTCACCGTATTATTGGTGGTTCTATAATTATAACTTCCTAAAAGGCTAAATCGCGTTGATAACGGGAATGTCACATTGGTGTTAAAGGAGTAAGCTCTATTGTCTCCATTATCAAAGGTATAAGAAGCTCTAGAATCTGATGCTGGTGAGAAGTAAGTGTCTAAAATGTTTATGAAGTTTTTGGCATCTTTCTGATTGTCATAAAATTTAAGCGTATTTTCGGCGGAGGTATAGGCGTCGTCGTAATATCCCATGGCTTTTAAGGCATTTGCCTTACCAAGATTACCATCAAAAGAGGTGCTGTCATTTACTAAAATACGATCATAATCTTCTAAACTTTGTTTAAAATTACTTTTGTAAATATTTAAGGTCGCTCTTAAGGCTAAAATCCAATTTTCATTGGGTTGCTGCTCCACCAGGGTTGCTATTTCGGTTTTGGCTTGTTTAAATTTCTTGTTCCAGATTAAGGCTTGTATGTAGCGCTCTTTGGTCTGTTGTGTCAATGCTATACTAGTGCTATCTGTTATTTTACTGAAGGCCTCTTTACTTAATTTTAAAGCATTTTTTTCTTTTCCGCCTAAATGCGATACCAGCGCTAAACCATTTAAAGCTTCTAATTGATTTGAGGAATCTTCGGCAAGTCTATCATAAGTACCTTTTGCAAAATCCAGCTCGTTGGTGATAAGATAGAGATTGGCAAGGTTCATTAGAGTTTCTTTGTCTTCACCAAATAACTCGATGTTCTTAGTCAATAAGCGTTCAGACTCGGTATAATTTTGAGATTGTTGGTTTTGGTACGCATACCCTAAATAGATGTACTTTTTAGAAATTAGGGCATTTGGGTTTCCTATAGATACATCCAAAGCTTTATTAACATAGGTCAAAGCACTTTCATATTCCTTTAAATTAGAAAGCGTATTGGCATAACCCAATAGTGCCGGGAAACTTTCTGGATCTTCTTTAACTAAATTTTGGTAGTAGTCTTTTGCGGCAGTAAAGTTTTTGTTCCATAATAAGGACTCACCATAATTAAGCTTTACTTCAAAATCGTTAGGATAGTCTTTTAGCAAATCGGTAAAAAGGGCATTTGCTTTTTCGGCATCACCATTAAGACCAACTGCTCTTCCGTAGCACAATCGAGCCGTCTTGTTTTCTGGGTAGTCTTTTAATATGGTCTTAAAAAAGGTTTCGGCCTGTGCGTAGTTACCAGTCTCTAAGTAGGTAAATCCTTCTTGCATGTCTTGGGCATTACTTATAAATACAAGTAATAAAAAGAAACAATAAATAAGTGATTTTATAGTCTTCATATCTGTTTGATTTGCTTGATTGCAAGTTAGGCACGAATTCCGCTTCATTCATCTACAGCAAACTGCCATCCGTCGAAATCAATCGGGTTTACGTGGAGTTTGTCTAGATATTTGCGTCAGATACAAACAAATAATCACTTAAAAATAATTATTATGGCACTTAAAATTACACGTAACGACAACACATTTACATTAGAGGGACAAATTAATGCATGTACCGCGAGTAACTTCGAAACACACTTTATCTTAATGCTCAATTCTATGAGCGATATCACTATAGATATTAGTAAGGTGACTGAAATTGATCGCAACGGTATGCATGCTATTAAGAGCCTCTATAACACTGCAACGTCATGGCATAAGCCCTTCTATATTATAGGAAATGGCTGTAAGGAAATTTTTCAAGATCTCAGACCAAACTATGCTGCTTAATTTATAACCTATTAAAACAAATCCCCATGCAAGCAATTTCAATTAAAATACCAAAACGAATATCTCCAGAGCAATTGTTTATGCTAAGCGTTTTAGCGGTTAACGGTGGAAATTACTTGTACAATCTTATACTTGGCAGAATTCTAGGACCAGAGCATTTTGCAGATGCTGCAGTGCTCATCACATTTTTATTGGTCTTATCTTTTGTGGCCATGACGTTTCAATTGGTAACTGCTAAGTTTTCAGTTGAATTCGAAAATCACACTTTCCTTAGTTTCATCTCTAAAATCTATAAAAATGCCACCGTTGTAGGTATTGGGTTAGGTGTTTTTATTATAGCATTTTCAAATCAATTACAACAGCTTTTTCATACCTCCTCATCAAGCATGTTTGTGATTTTTGGAATAGGCGTGCCACTTTATTTTTTAATGAGCGTGAATCGTGGCATTTATCAAGGGCAAAAATCCTTTAAAAATTTATCGATTACTTATCAAGCCGAAATGTTAAGTAGATTGGTTATTACCTTAGGATTGATTTTTCTATTTGACATTCAATCTTCCGTAGTGATTGCTATAGGTATTTTGGTTTCTTTTGGTTTTGGTTTGATTCCTTTCAAGCTGAAATATTTTCAATTCAAAAGCGATGGACTTATAGAAGTTACCAAGTCTAAACAAGTGCGCAGCTTTTTTGTAATCACTGCGTTTTATGAACTTACCCAAATTATCATTAACAATAGTGACATCCTTTTGGTAAAGCACTATTTTGAATCTTATGATGCCGGATTGTATGCTTCATTAGCCTTAATAGGAAGGATTGTTTACTTTATAGCCTGGATGTTTGTAATGTTGTTATTGCCAACGGTCGTTCAGCTTAAAAAAGAAGGAAAAGCTACAGCGCCAATCTTGTTTAAATATGTAGGTTACATCGCTGCGATAGCTGCTGTTATTGTGTTGGGATGTGCCTTATTTCCTGAAACAGGAATTAACCTATTGTTTGGAGAGCGCTATTTGGCTATGGCACCTTTACTTTGGAAATATGCCTTAGCTACAGGTCTTTTTGCCATCTCAAACATATTCGCTTATTACTACTTATCTCTTGATCACTATCTGCCTGTTGTGTTTTCTGGTCTTTTTGGATTGTTACAAATGGGACTGGTCATTTTTTTCCACGAGAGTCTAGAGCAAGTGGTGCACATGCAAATTGCAGCCATGTTTGCCTTACTTATTTTTCAAGTTATATACTTTATTTACGACTCTAAGTCGAAAGCTATTTAAGCAAAATCGAAACCTTTATTCCATTGGTCTACAGTAAAAAGCATTCCGTCTACATTGGCCAATTTTAATGCAACTTATTGCCCAAATTTGTACCGAACCCCATATTAAACTTAAAGAAAATGAAACTAGCAATTGTAACAGCATATCCACCAAGTAAGGTCACCTTAAACGAATATGCATATCATTTAGTAAAACATTTTAGACAACAAGAGGCCGTGACCGAAGTGGTGCTATTAACCGACAAAACCGAAGGTGCAAAAGACATCACCTTTACCGAAGACGGTTGTAAGATCACGGTTAAGGAATGTTGGGCCTTTAATAGTTACGCTAATATTGTAAATGTAACTAAGGCTATTAACGCCGTTGCGCCAGATGCCGTATTGTTTAATTTACAGTTTATGAAGTTTGGCGATAAGAAAATTGCAGCAGCGCTAGGATTGATGTTGCCATTGGTGTGTAAATTAAAGCGCATCCCTAACATCGTGTTATTACATAATATTTTAGAGGAAGTTGATCTAGGATCGGCTGGTTTTACCTCAAATAAATTAATGCAAAAACTATATGGTTTTATAGGCACCACCTTGACCAAATTGATTTTACAGGCCGATACTGTGGCGGTGACCATGCAAAAGTATGTGAACATTTTAGAGCAAAAGTACAATGCTAAGAATGTCACTCTAATTCCACACGGTACTTTTGAAATTTCTGAAGTTACTCCCAACTATAGTATCCCGGAAGGCCCTTTACAGGTCATGACCTTCGGAAAATTTGGAACCTACAAAAAAGTAGAGTCCATGATAGAAGCGGTAGAAAAAGTAAGAGCATCTACAGGTCTCGACCTAGAGGTTGTTATTGCAGGTACCGATAATCCCAATGTGCCTGGGTATTTGGCTAAAGTACAAGAAGATTATAAGCATGTTCCACAAGTGCGTTTTACGGGCTACGTTGAAGAATTTGAAGTGCCAATTTTATTTAATGAAAGTGCCGTGGTGGTATTTCCATATACATCTACAACAGGCAGTTCTGGCGTATTGCACCAAGCGGGAAGTTATGGTAAAGCAGTAGTGATGCCAGACTTAGGAGATTTAGCATTGTTAGTGCAAGATGAAGGTTACAAAGGGGAGTTTTTTGACCCAACCTCTGTAGCTAGTTTAGCGAGTGCCATTGAGGCTATTGTTACTAACGATGCGCACCGTATCGCTTTAGGAAAAGCAAATTATGAAGCTGCAACAGCGTATCCTATGGAAAAAATTACAGCTATGTATCTAGAACATTTTAAGTCGATTATCTCTCGTAAATCGCCTCAAAAAGACGTGGTTTTAGAGTCGTCTACTGTCCAGAAATATATTTAAAGGACTCCTTTTTTTCGCCTTCAGCATTGATAAAGCCAAAATGCTTTTGAGCATTTTTTCGCCAAGGAAGTCTCCCAACGACTTCCTTTGGTATTTCAGTAAAATCGTATAAAGTCCAAGACATAAATTGCAAATCGTTATTTGCAATGATTTCTTGGATTTTTTTGTGGTAATTGGCCTGGTCTTCGGTTGAAGATCCAAATGGTTTCCAAAACCCACTGTAGGAGGAAATTCCAAATTCCTGAAGTACTAAAGGCTTGTTGGGTATGTCTTTTCGCAAAGCTTTTACAGCGGCATCCAAATCTTGCAGGTCTTCATAATAGTGAAACGAGATCAGGTCTAATTGGTCTTTTAAAATGGTTGCACTTTGGGTGTTAGACCATCCTATGGTTATTGGATGTACAGCGTCTATGGATTTTACATGATGAATCATATTCTCAAGCCAAGACACTACATTTGATTTTCCGCGAGATTCAAAATCTAAATTGGGTTCGTTTTTAATGTCCCAAGCTATAAGTGCTTTGTGGTCTTTAACGGCATTAATCACGATTTCGGCATGGCGCATATTTAGAGTCCAATCTAATACCGAATAATCCCCATAAAAATCAAAGAGTGTAATAACGGCGTTGAGGTTATTCGCTTCTGCAGCATCTAAGGTTTGCTTTAATTTTTCAAGTTTATCTGGGCGTACCTCGGCTTTTCCGAAGTCTTCATAAGGCACAAATAAACGCACCGAAGTAAGCCCCGCTTCTTTAATGATCTTGAAATCTCGAGCAATTGTATCTTTTGAAAAGCTATCGCCATACATGTCCCAAGGCGAGGCTTGCGGATAGTAATTGATCCCCTTAATATTAAGGTCATTTGTGGCAACGGCATTATGTTCGGCTTGATACGGCTCTGTGGTCGTTTTTACAAAATGTCTAATGCGCCAAAAACCATCTTCAAGCAACATGATGATCTTATAAGTGCTCATTTCCGTAGTTTCTAAAACCAACTGCTTGTTTTTAAATACACGCTTATACTCCACAACATCACGGTCTGTAAGTACGACCAATTGTCCGTCTTCACTAAAAAACTCCAATGTGGGATGGTGTGCTAGAGTGGTAGATTCTACCGTAACATTTTTGGCAGTATTGTCTTCAACAAAATTATATAAATGTGTTCTGGCCTTATCGGTGTAATAATCTTTGATGCCTTTTGTGGTATTGGTTTTATAGGCCACATGTTTTACATACCAAGCATCTAGGTAGTCATTTTCTATCGCGTTCAGGTTTTCATCGTCCATCGGTCTGCCCTCGTTTTTTAGTGGGCTCCAAATCATATCAGGCAGATATTGTTCTACTTTTTTAATTTCGGTATGAAGCATGGCGCTTCGGTCTGCTCCAGTATTCAAATACCCAAACAGCGCGCTAACGCCAGAAATAATCAAGGCTATAATCATAATATATGAGGCAATTAAAATGGTACGCAGTATGTTTTTGTTAAGACCTACCATAGCGTTCTTTTATTTAACGTTTTTGTGATTCCTGCTGTTTTTACTATAATGTCATACCTGTCTTTCTTTAAAACATCGGGTTTGAGATAGAAATTAGCAAAACCATTAATTGAGGTTTCGGACCAAGTTTCTAAAAGCGTTCCGTCTTTATACACAAGAAGTTTTACCTGCAACCCGTCGGGGATCATTTGTTGCATAAAACTTTGTAGAGGCCCAACACTTATGGTTCTATTGTCTTTTGAAAATGCCACGTTAAATTCTGAAATGACTTGTTTGTAACTAATAGATAGGGTATTACTTTCTGCCATACCTTCTACGAAAGATTTTATAGACCATTGGGTGCCATGATCTGGATGGATGATTTTGGAGGTGGCAATACCATCTACAGTAGTTCCAGAAGTCTTCAAAACATTACCATTGGGCGTGGTTATATAAAAATCCACAAAAGTACCATCACTTACAATATTGTTCTGTTTATCCTTGATGATGGTCGTCGTGAAAGTGGTCATTTGATTGCCATCGGCATAATCGTGTGGCCGTGTTGCGGAAATTTTAAAATTGGTTGGTATGGCCGGAAATACGTTAATAACGAACTCTTTGGAGTTGTGTTTTAAACTTTCCGAAGAAACCAACATACGGCCGCTTTCTCGTTTAGAAAACATGTTTTTATAAGCGATGAGATGTTCGGTAAAGATCACCTCGGAGGTCTCGGATTTTAAAAATTGATGTTTAGCGGTAACTGCCGTATTCTCGGGTAGAGGATTATCCAAAGAATCGGTTGGGATGACGACGAGCATGGTATAATCGGTTCCCCCAGCTTCAATACTCGGTGGGCCAATGTAGGTTTCTAAAGAGCTCACTTCCTCTAACGGTTGTATTTCAAACTGACCTAAAAGGCGAGAGCTTCCGTTTAAAAGCGTCCACTGTACCTTACCCAGTTTTTTGCTGATGTGTTTAGGGATTTCATAAGACAGAATGTTGTTCTTGAGTGTAGGAGCTATCAAGGTAGAACCATAGCTATTAGTACAATATAAATCGGGTTGGGAATTCCCCGAGGTTGAAAATTTTAATACAATACGGCGGCTAGCCTCAAACTGAGTTTGTGTGGTCATGAGTTGTATAGCATCAAAAGTATCCAGTTTTTGAATACTAGCAAATGAGGATACCATCAACAAAATGAGGAGGTAAAGGTATGTTTGTTTAAATCGTTTCAATTTGGGCTACCGATATATGCGTTAGTTTCTATTTTAATATAGCTAAAATCTGGATGTTTGATGGGTTGCAAGACAGAGTTACTATGATTCATAATCCGGTTGGGCACTATTTTATCTGAAATAGGAGCGTTTGGAAGCCCATTAACAAAAATGTTTTCCATGCTACTGTTGATAGTCTCAACAGCACCATTATACGGAATTTGATATTCAAAATCTTGTTTGCGTTGTTGCCTCACACCTTCTTTTACGAACATATGATCTACCCAAATCATGTTTTTGTTCTCATCAAAATACGTAATCAGAAGTTGGGGAATGGTGATTTCTTGAAGACCGCTATTAAATAAATGTCCCTCAACAACAGTTTCACTAACGTTTAAATCGCTGATGACGATATTCTTATATAAATCTGATCCCGAAACATTGCCAGCAGCTTGAAGGTTAAATTTAGTGGGTTGCTCTTCAAATTCTATGGGTGTAAACTCATCTGGATTAAAGGTGTCGGGAATAGAGTCTTTGGTTTTTGACCAAGCAATCCCTTCAAAATTAATCTTAAAGCTAGTAGTTTCTTTAGGCATTAATTTATGCTTTACATGATATTTGGCGTTGTAGGTGGCCAATTCTTTATTCTCGTCATTATATAAAGTTCCTTTTAGCACCACATCGGCCGGGACGTTATCTATATTTTGGATATTACCAATAATGGCATAGTGACCATCATATTTTACGAGCTTAGCAGAAAGTACCTCGAGAACAGGTTGCTTTAAAACATCTTCATGATGTGTTTGTTCTGTGGTAATGCGTCGTCGGCCTTGATTAAAATAAGCGGTCACATTATCTGAATAGAGTTGATCTGGCGGCAAGTCGTTGTCAAAATCTTCGGGTTCTATATACCATTTTCCGCGTTTTTTGGTGAGTGATTTATATTCGGCTTTACTAATTTTCTCCAAAGGTGTAATCCACTTGGTATCTACTCTTATTGTCGCTAAGCTATCGTTTTGGTGCAGTATGGTTGTTTCAATGGCATCTAGTTTGGCGTAGCTGCTTAAAAGACCATCGGTTACAGAAACCTCCAGCATGTATTGCGCAATGGTTAAGTCACTTTCGGGATTTACTAAGCTGAAAGCGGTTTCAAATTCTTTAAAATCCAACGCGTCATAATAGGCTATGATGGCGTTTTCTGGACTGCGTTGCGAATCATTTTTAAGGTAAAACAAATAAAATCCATAACTAAAAACAACGGCTAAGATCAAAAACCAGATGTGCGTGATTCTAAGTACTGTTCTTGAAAACTTGGTATAGTTATTTTGAAATTTTAGAAATTCGGGCGCTTTTTTGATTTTCGTTTTTAAGGCATTGACCCAAAGCATTTGAATGTTTAAAACAAAAGCAATCAGCACGGTTAAGAACGGCATTATGCCCCAAAGTATTTTTTGCCATTTAGACACATCGTCTTTGGGTAGAATCGAAGAGACTGGTGGCACGTTTAAACGCTCCCAAACCATAATGCCATTTTCTAATTGTCTTAAGCGCTGCCATCCGCAGAAATAGAGAATGGGATCATAAAACTTATCGTTAGAAAAGATGTACTTGAGATTGTACTTTTCTGGGGTGGTTAGAAACTGCTGCAATGAGCCAATGCCGGCAACGCCCTTAAATTTAGAATTTTCTAAGCGCTCAATAGGCCTTGTGGTTAATTCGGGAAGGCGTCTGGCAGAATGATAATTGCCATCAACGGTCATGGCATTGGTCTGCGCGCTGAGCCATGCCATTTGGTCTCCAAAACCTAGGGTTAAGAATCGCCATTTATCATGATCATCTTGATTTAGAAAATTCACAATGGGCAACATCTTTATTTTTTGTGGCTGGGATGGTCTAAAATATCCGAGACTCATCGTAAAAATGGTCATAAAGACAAAAAGGCCTGCGAGAATGCCGCCAGAAATTCTATGGTAGATGGCTCCAAATCGAGTTTGAATCAACGTTTTTAAATCGCCCTGTACAAACCGATAGGTAAATTCACCCAATAGCGGCAAGGACATGATTGAGGCCCAAAGCGTAAAACGGTCTAAGGTGAGAATATTAAAAGCCGTTTCGCCCAAAACCTTTAGTGGGATGGGTGTTGTGCCACCAGTTCCTAAAACGGTTAAGATGGTTATGGACAATCCAAAAAACAAATAGCGTTTGCTGTAATATCTATAAAATATATAAGGAAGTAAAATGAGTAAAACACCCCAAGGAATAAGAAAGAATACTAATCCTGATGATGTGATCTCTAAAAAATTATCTCTTGAGCCGTGCGGAATTGGAACTTGGGTAATGGGGTTAGCCTTAGAGTTGATCCAATAAGGAAGAATACATCCTACAATAATCATAAGAGATAATAGCCCAAAACTTACAATTCGCTTAAATAGTTTGAGAAAGCTATCAAAAAAAACCCTAAACGTCACGGCTTTCATAGAGTTCACTTTTTCACGGGAAACATCCATAATCACGGTTCCAATCAATGGAAAGATAAAAAAGACCATCCCAAATATGGGTGTCACATGGTGGGAGGTTACCGTAACAGAGATTAAGGAGAGCGAAGTCGCCAAATACCAATACTTACCGGTTTTTAGCCACAGGTATATTTCTGGTAAAGCGTGCATTAATACAGAAATCCCTATAATACTTGGCAATTGGCCAAATACATGTAAGGTTTCTACAAAAGACGATGAAAATACGGCTAGCAAAGCCGCATAGCCTGCAGCTGTTTTATTACTTGTTATTAATAAGGAGAATCTGTAGACCCCAGTTATAAATAAAACAATACTAATAAGTGCCACCGTAAACATCCCGAATTTTAAACCACCAATAAGAGAAAACAATCCGATGGACTGATGCACAAGCGGCGGATAGCTCATCACGGTAAAGCCGGTGTACCACTCATAGTTCCATGGCTCAAACCAACTATTGGCATAATGGTCTGCAAAAAATAAATGGATCAACGCATCATAAGTGGTTTCCAAAGTAAAAAATATGGAAGTTCCATGAAATGCCAATCCTAAAAGGAGCGCGCCGATTAAATATTTATTAGTGGTTTCTTTCATGTTTTGGTAAGACCAATTTAATAAAGTAAAGGTAAATAATTGAGACAGGTATGCATTCATTAATCATCTACAGTAATCTACCATTCATCTACACTAATGGTTTGATTGCCTAAATATCTAATTTCGAAACGTCAATCCCGCTAATTTTGACCCAACGAAAACATTAAAACACCCCAATTATGAAAGTTTTAGCAATTGATGATCAGCAACTCGTATTGTTACCCTTACAAAAGCGTTTAACCGAAATAGGCTACGATGTAGAAATTGAAACAAATGCGAATCGCGCATTAGAGACCTATAAGTCCTTTAATCCAGATTTAGTGATTGTAGATATCAATATGCCTGGTCTTTCTGGTTTAGAGATTGTAAAACACATAAGATCTGTAGAGCATTCTGAAACCTTCATAATGGTCCTGTCAGGAAATACGCAAGATGCCATTATCACCGAGGCATTCGAAATGCGAATTGACGATTACATGAAAAAACCTCTAAGTCTAAATGAGATTTGTGCTCGTGTAAAACGTTTAATTGGTTTACCAGAGTTAACAAATGCGGCATCTAGTTCTAGCAACGTCATGATTCAACAACGTTGCGTTGGGGTAGTGATTCCTTGTTATAACGAAGAAGAACGCTTGTTGAGTGAAGAATTTATCACTTATATCGATAAGCACTCTGGGTATCATTTGTGTTTTGTTAATGATGGTAGTAAAGATAAAACCTTAGAGGTGTTACATGAGCTTCAAAAAGGAAGAGAAGACTTTATTACAGTGTATGATTGTGAAAAAAATGGTGGTAAAGCAGAGGCCGTACGTTTGGGAATGTTGCATATGAAGGAAAAAGAAGATTTAGATTACATCGGTTTCTTGGATGCCGATTTATCTACAGACCTTGCCGATTTTGATGACTTGGTAAAGACCATAGAGAATTCGGAATTTAAAATTGTGAGCGGATCTCGTATCGCAAGAATGGGTGCAGATATCACAAAAGAGTCGGCGAGAAAGATTATTAGTCTGACCATTAATTTCATCATTAGAAAAATCTTATCTATGGATTTTAAAGACACACAATGTGGTGCTAAGATTTTTCACAAAGATGTAATAGACGTCGCTTTCAGCAAAAAATTTGTAACCCAATGGATCTTTGATGTTGAGATTTTTAAGAGAATGACCCAGCATTTCGGATTGAAATCTGCAAAAGCCATGCTTTGTGAGCAACCTTTAAAGCGATGGATTCATGCTGATGGCTCTAAGTTGTCGATGAAAGACTCCGTAAAAATTGTAGGCCAATTAGCTCAAATTGCTTGGGTATATAGAGGAAAGAAAAGTTCAGGGATAAAAAATATTGAGGTCTCTTCAAAAATTACTACTGCTTGATACGTTTAAGGCAAACCCCATGAAAACCGCACTCGTCATTATATTTTATGACCTTGAAGATCAAATTAACAAACCTCTATTTCTTGAGATTGCCAATGACCTCCGCAACATAGAGCTTTGCTTAGTTAACAATAACAGTACAGATTATACGTACTACCTGCTTAAAGACATTAAAGAAGATTGCAAAAATGTATCGGTAATAAATATCAAACGAAAGAAATCTGAAGCCAATGCCGTAAAAGCAGGTGCCAGATTTATGATAAACGAATTTGACATTAAAAGCATAGGTTATATTAACGCCAACGCTATTGGTGGAACGTTTCTAACGCTAGACACCTTGTTAAGAGCATTAAGAGACCATCAAGATCTACTTTATGAAGATCAAACCTATATTCTAAAACCTTACGAGAAAAAACACGCACTTATGCACAAACTATACGCCATTACAGATCGCATTAATGAGCTTGATCTGAAGTTGGCGATGGAGGAACTACTTCATAAAGATAACCTATAAAAATGAACACGATGAGACCATATCCTATAAAGTTTAATCCCATTTTAAAAGAAAAGATTTGGGGCGGACACAAACTAAATTCAATTCTAGGAAAACAAACCAACTCTAATACTGTAGGTGAGAGCTGGGAAATTTCTGATGTTGACGGTAATGTTTCCGTAGTGAGCAACGGCGAGTATAAAGGGGCTTCGCTTAAAGCGCTAATTGCAGAGTATAAAGCCGATTTTGTAGGTAAAAATAACTTCAATACGTTTGGATATAATTTTCCGCTTTTGATCAAGTTTTTAGATGCACAATCAGACTTGTCTGTACAGGTGCATCCAGATGATGCCATGGCTGACAAGTATCACAATTCCTTCGGAAAAACAGAAATGTGGTACATTATGGATAGTGATGAAAGCGCTAGCATTGTGTTAGGTCTCAAAGATGAAAATACCAATACTGAAATCCTAAACCATATCAATGAGGACAATGTCACGTCTGTTTTTAATAGAGAGCAAGTTAAAAAAGGCGATAGTTATTTTATTCCCGCAGGAAAAATACATGCCATAGGCGCAGGCGTATTGGCGGCAGAAATTCAACAAACCTCAGACATTACTTACCGAGTTTACGATTGGGACAGAACGGATGATGCCGGACAGAAACGTGAACTGCACACCCAACTTGCAGAAAAAGCTACCAAATCATTTCCTTCCAACGGAAAGGCGGCTTACAATTTGGAGCAAGTCAGTTATGCTAACCTTGTATCGTGTGACTATTTTACGACCAACATTTTAGAGGTCAAAAAGCAGATGCAGAAGGATTATACAAACTTAGATTCCTTTGTTATCTTTATGTGTGTCGAGGGAACTGCAGACATTACGGTTGGCAGTTACAACGAACATTTAAATACTGGAGAGACCATTTTAGTGCCAGCAGTAACAACAGCTGTGATGGTGAAATCAACTTCAGCAAAATTATTAGAAGTCTATATAGACCCCAAGGCTAAACGCGCGCATTTAAATTGAAAATTTTAGGGTTTACAACCTTTTACAATACCTATATTTGCGCTCAATAGATTAAAAAAAAAGGATATGAGCGTTCTCCAAACCCTTCAAGATAGAAGTAACAATAAATGTGAGCTATGTAGTTCAGAAGCTGAGTTGTCACAATACACCATCCCTCCATCTTTAAACGAAAATGTGGCCAATGATGTGCTGGTCTGCAAAACATGTAAAGACCAGATTGAAGGTACTGAGGTCATGGATCCTAACCATTGGCGTTGTCTTAACGATAGCATGTGGAGTGAGCACGTTGCTGTACAAATTATGGCTTGGCGAATGTTACAACGCTTAAGAGGAGAGGGATGGCCAAAAGATTTAGTAGACATGATGTATCTTGATGATGAAGCATTGGCACTGGCAAGAGCTACAGGAGAACACGAAGATGCTGCCGATAAAATTATTCATCGAGACTCTAACGGAGTTATCTTAGAACATGGAGATAATGTTGTGCTTATTAAGGACTTAAAAGTGAAGGGCTCTAGCATGGTAGCCAAACAAGGTACTACAGTGCGCAATATTAGACTGGACCATGAAAATGCTGATTATATTGAAGGCAAAGTTGACGGCCAACAAATTGTAATTATCACGCAATACGTCAAAAAGCTCTGACCTTTATTTTATTTGGTATTGAGTTTAAGAACCAATCAGAACCGTTATTCTAGCATCAAGTATATAAATTGTTCATTAATGATTTTGGTATTTGCTATACCGTGAATTACTAATTTGAGAAATTCAACACTAAATAGGAATCTCTATTTTTTACTACGGAAACATTTAACATCCAAAGTATTATAGGTGAAACACTTGTTGTTTATCGTTAAAAATCACCACTTAGTTACCAAGGTCGAATCAAATTAGCAGCTGGTCGAAAAGTAAGTGAAGGTCTGCTCTAAATTTATGATATTTAGCATATTGAAGTTTTATCTAGCATAAATTTAAAACTTTTTTAACCCCAAAATCTAAATATCATGACTCTTGAAATTAAAAACGCCAACAATTTTTTTAAAGTAAAAGGAACGCTCAACAAGAAAAATGTTCCTCTCTTCGAAAACAAATTCAAATCTGTTTTAGAACTTTTTAATGCCATTACCGTAAGTTTAGAAGACTTGGTTAATATAGACCGTCATGGTTTAAAAGCTATTGAGCGTTTACAGAATGAAGCGCTTTCACAGAATAAGCGATTGGCGATTATTGGTACAGGCAACAGCAATCTTTACAGTTATTTCAAGGCTGCGGAAACAGAAGCTTGATTTTAAACTCAAATCTGGATTCTCTTAAAACAATTCAATTTCAAAATTTTAAATTATTTTTTGGGGTTCACTTTGCTGCTAAAAAACACCGACAAAAACATATTAGAAACTGCAACCACTTATAAATACTTAAAAATTTGGTTTTGGGCTAGCAAGACATATCTGCAATTATCTTCCACTCGCCTTCTATCTTCCTAAAAATAATCATGAATACACCGTTGGCATCGCCAATATCCCTGGCTAAATGGTACTCGCCCATAACCCAGTACGTGTTGTCTTCAATTTTAGAAATATCATTGATCACAAATTCTAAAGTGCCACTTTCAGCTTTTGTGGGATATCCTTTTTTGTAATTGGCCAGGGTGTTATCCCAACCGTAGGTTAAACCGCTACCACCGTAGAATTTTAATGAGTCATTTTTCCAATAGCCTTGCATAAAGCCTTCAAGATCATGTTTGTTCCAAGCCACCTCTTGATCTTGCATCACTTTTTTTATTTTAGAAATGGTATCGATGTGGTCAATTTCCGAAGCTGATTTTATTTCAGGGTTTTGAGAAAAACTGCTCAATGAAATGAAACTAACTAGTAAAAGGCTCAACACTTGCTTTTTCATAAGTCTATAATTTAAGAGATTATTGAATGCTTAAATTAGTCAAAAATAATGAAGATTATGAATGCCCTACTTCGATTGCAAAACCTTGCTATAGCAACATTCTCAAAGTGCGTTCTTTTGATGCTCAAAAAAGGCATCGGCTTGCAGTTGCATTAATTCCCGTGCTTTTTTATGCTTATAGTTGTAAAGTTCATCTTCTTCAGCGATATCAGAATAGATGCGGTTATTAAGTTTTTGGTCGGTTTGTAAGAGTATTTTTCGCTGACTTATTTTTTGCTCCACCCATATTTTGATAGCGGTTTCGGCATCTTGTATCTTATAGTCGTACTCACCTCTTGGAGATATGAGTTTGGCGAAAATCGGCGAAGTCTCAATTGCTAAAAACAATAAGAGAATAAATAAAGATGGTAACCATGGTAATTCTCCCAAAGCGTCGATGCGCGCCATCAGGCCATCAAAGCCATCAATAATGGGCTGTGAGTTTGCGACCTGAGTTTCATAGTCTAATTTTGACTGCGCTATTTGTTCTTCAATCGTTTCAATCTTTAGCTTATTTTCTTTTTTAAGTTTTAATAGCTCAGCTAAAGCGACGTCATGCTTTTCTCTCTTTTCTTTGTAAACTGGGCCTTTGCCTAAAAGCTGTGTTCCAGCAGTTCCTTCAGCCTCAGAAATGAAAGTATCGTAAAGGGCATTGACCTCAGCTTCTTTAATTGAAATTTGCGATCTGAGCATTGCGATATCATTTGCCAAAACGGTTTCATTTGGTGTAAATTGTTTTGCGATTTGGTTTTGATTGGCGAGGGTTAAGTCGTTTTTCTGTTCCAATAAGACTTGATTAATTTCCTTTTCAAAAATCTTTAGCTCCAAAGGTTTCGAAATGACAATGGCGATAATTATGGCCAATATTAATCTCGGCGAAGCCTGCAGGATTTCTTTGAAAACGTTGTCCCGCTTTTTTATGGTAGAAACTATAAAACGGTCCAGATTAAATATCAGCAGCCCCCAAATAAAGCCAAAACCAATAGCCGTAAATACATTATCAAAAACGGTATAAAGTGCAAAACTGCAAGCAATAAATGCCATAACAGCAGTAAAAAATACCGTTGCGCCAATGCCAGCATATTTGTTTTGCTCGCCTATGGCGCAATTTTCAAGGATATCGGTATCTGCTCCAGAGCAAATGATGAAGAATTTTTTGAGCATGATGAGTGCGTTTTTAAATGAATTGATGATGAGTTCATTAGAACGCATAAATATGCTTTTTGTTACAATTTTAGACGAATAAAATATCTAAACTTGTTTTAGGCTTTGCTTCAACTTCGCACATTAAGCTTCACTCAGCCAAGGTTGAACCTATGAAATCCAATTAGCGTAATGCTTAGTTTTAGTCTATCGTTCTTTTTTCAAAACAGGATTTGTAATTATCACTGTATGATTATCGACAGAACTTATCTACGTCAGCATCCTTATTTTTTTTCACGTAGCTTAATGCTTCCTTAAAACTTATTTCTTTTTTACCAAAATAGAATTTTGCGCCATGACGGTTCATTACTTTGATATGACTCACTATATTTTCTGAAGTGGGCTTTGGTAGATTTTTATCAATAATAATTTTATCAGGGTCGGTAAGTTTTGTTAAAAAAACGCGCGGACTATTACTGTCTGAATTTTTCGTAAAGATATTTAATTCAGTATTAGACTTCAAAAGTTTAATTGCTCTATCTGATGAGATGGGTCGGCCCTCGTAAAAGAATTTGGCATCTTTTTTTGCCATTTCGATAAGATGGTCTATAGGTGATTTTGGAGTTGGGGGTAAAGGCGGCGAAGGAATATCAATGGTTTCAGTTGGCGTTTCTGGGCGATTATCCTTAAACGATGCCACAAGTTTATTGTCACTATATACTTTTGTGATGTATTGTCCAGGTATCACATCCGAAGCATTTATTTGGGATTTACTAACAACGATACCATTAAGATTGACCTCATAACCTTGATGATTGTAATAGAATGTATTATCCTTAATGGTCACAAAATAATGTGGTTTATTGTTAATCTTGATAAATCCAGTTTTGATATCTTCTTCCTGATATATCATTGGTGCTTCTACTATATTAATATTCTTGGTATCAACTAGCTTGGAAAAGGCATTTGGGCCTCCTTTTTCTTTTTTTGGAGAGGGTGGCGCTGGAGGTGGTGGTGGTGGTGGTGAATATTATCCGAGACATCCTCTAAGTCGTACTTTTCAATTAAGCCCTTAACCTTCTCTATCGTTTGCTTTGGAGCGTCTTTTTCATATCTAAAAGCAACTTTTTTCGAATTTCCTTTAGTATTGGCGATCTTTTTAAATTTCTTTTCAATAGATTCTAAGGTTCCCAAATCGTTATTTACCAAAAATTTGCCATTATTATTTAATAGAATCATCAATATATGGTCTTGGTAAACCATTGCTGATTTCGCAGGTGGCGGCGGTGGAAGATTTGGAAAAGGCTGTGCAGTTTCTTTTTGTTCTTCAGACATTCTATTATAGATATCTTCTAACTTTGCGATATTCTTTTGTTTATAAATCCTTTGTCCTTCAGGTTTTGAGTTCAAATCCTTGATTAAATTATCGTACCATGCAATTTCTTTTGGGGTGGGCGTATTTTGTTTTATATTCCTATTTGTATTCTTGCTTTGAAAATAGTGATTTACAGTTTCGGGATGTCCTTCTAAATTAATTAAGAAGTAGTCGGTTTTTCTGAATTCAACATCTAATCTATCGAGAAAATCCTGTGAGCAATCCTTAATTTCCAAATCGATTTTTGCGTTTTTGAAGTCGTCTCGGCTCCAATTTTCGGTAATTGCATTAAAATTGATGTTATAATTATTCAAACTTGATTTATAATTATTGATTTTGAGCTTATCGTTGATTGCGCGAATGCTTATTGTTTTGCCCCTATTTTCTCCTATTCTAGTTGCTTCAATCTGAGAAGCCTCAGTCATTCCAAATTGGTTAAATGTTACGGTTTCGTCTTGATCTAAAGAGAAACTCAAGTTTTCCCAGGCCGTTCCTTTTAATCCAACCAGATTTATCCCATTCTCATTTTGTAAAATTGAAAAAGTGAATTTATCTGTGTCGGGCGTTTTACCTTCCGAAAAACCGAAGTTGTTTATGATTTGTGCCTGTCCTTTCGGGTCGATTTTAATTTGGGCCCATCTACATCCGCTTTCACATTTAAGCTCTAATCCGTTATCTTTCTTTTCAACAGAAACTAAAAAGAGATTTTCATTTGTTTCTTTTTCAACATACGTCCTTCCGGCAAAACCGTAAAATAAAATAGCAATTACTGGGAGGAGCAACAACGTGCTCAACCAAGTTCTGGTTTTTGATGTTTGTGTTTTCATAACTGTAAATCGTTTTTTGATTGATGAATAATTGATGGCACTCGAGAGTTGTTGAGACCGACTGCTTGATGAAAATTGTAATAAAATATTTTGATAGGTTTTTGTATTGGTGCCATAGTTTAATACAGCTTGATCTGCCAAAAACTCATGATTGAGCTTGATATGATGTTTCAAAACATAAACCAAGGGATGAAACCAGAACACGATTTGAAATAGCTCTATAAAAAGAATATCCAAACTGTGTAATTGCTTAGCATGGGTTTCTTCATGTAGCAAGACTTCCTTAGGTATGTCATCTTTAAGAAACTTAGTTTTATTGAGAAAAATATGCTTGAAAAATGAATGTGGAATACGATAATCTTTTAGCAGCACATAAATAAAAGCGTTTTTTACTACTTTTTCATTTTTGGCAATTCGACCGTAAATCTTTGAAAGATTCAAGGCAAATCGAATGGAAAACAAAACAACACCCAAGACATAAATTAACCAGATAATATTTTCTAAAGTCCAAATCGATTGGTCTTCGTTAATACTGTTGACGCCAGAATGTTGAATAGCAGTAAAATCAGATGTAATAGATTGATAGGATAGCGTTGCAGGTTCTACGAATTCTACAATTGTAAATGAAGGAATCACGAGCGCCAAAAACAAAGTACCTAGAAGATAAAAGCGCTTGAAAACATGCCTGTTTTCTCGCTCTAAAAGTAAATAGTATAACAGCCAAAATACAAAGAGACTGCCCGAAAATTTTAATAGGTAAATATCCATAATTATTTTATTCGTTGATTTTTATATTTTTTAATGGTCTTATTGACTCTCTTAAATTATATATATAAATTTTTTATGCCACGCTTCTACTCTGGTTTGTTTTCAATTTCCTTATCGATAATTTTTTTAAGCTTTTCTAACTCTTCCTTTGTCAAATCTGTTTTTCTGGTAAAGAAGGACGCAAATTGACTTGCACTATCATTGAAAAAAGTTTTAATTAAACCGTTTACGTGTTTTGAGAAATAATCTTCTTTTTTGACCAATGGATAATATTCTCTAGATTTTCCATAGACCTTATAATCCACAAACCCCTTGCCTATCATGCGTTTTAAAAGCGTGGCAACCGTTGTTGTGGCTGGTTTAGGTTCTGGATAAGCAATTAATAAATCTTTCATAAATGCTTTTTCCTGTTTCCAGAGGTATTGCATAAGTTGTTCTTCGGAATTTGATAGCTGCATTGCTCTACGTTTTTAGAATGTACTCTACAAATGTAGAGTAAAAAATGGATTTAAGCAAATATTCTACAATTATGTTATATTATTTCTCAAATTGAAATAGTTAAAATTTTTTTTAACTTATTAAAGTTGTTTTTTAATCGATAAAATGTACCTTTCGACCTTTATTATACTCCCTCCCAAATCTTTTACTATGAAATATTTAATTTCTATTAGTTTTTTTACGCTCTTTAGCGTTGCTCTAAATTCTCAAGTTGGTATTAATACTGAGAACCCGCTACCAGCGACATCTCTTCAAATAGACGGCTCTGATTCTGGGGTTTTGATTAACCGAGTGTCACTAGATGGCACCAACGATGATACTTTAGGATCGGTCACTCTTGATAGTAGTTACGAAGGATTAATGGTTTACAACACAAATTCATCTGATAATTCTGATTCAACTAGTGATGTCCAACCTGGCTTTTACTTCTGGGACGGACTTGAATGGGCTAAAATAACAAGTTCTAAATCTAGTAGCGATTATACAGGCTGGGGTGATTATGTAGACACGCAATTCACTTCAGCAGCTCCGGGAAATGTAGCTGCTAACACATTGTACTTTCTGCCAAACAATGCAGGAAATACCGTAGATTTTCAAAAACCAATTGATATTACTACGTTTTATGACACCACAACCCAGACGATTACAGGAAGAAATGGTGATGGACTTAATGTAACTATAGAATTTAAACTGAGACCGACAACAAATAATGATACACGAGTTACTTTAGGTATTGATATAGGTGGCACTGTAGGTGAAATATATACACGGGACTTCGTGCTTACTCGGGGACAGAATCAAGAGCATTATTATTTAAGTTCATTTAACGCTTATACATTAGGAACTTGGGAAGCTAATGGCGGTAGGGTTCTTATTAGATCGACGCACGCAGTTCAGGTTTACGATATAAGATACGTATTGACAAGAACGCATAAAGCTCGATAGTTCGAAATCAAAAATATCCTTTTAAGTAAATTTTTTATTTTTTCTAACACTCAATGAAAATATGACTAGGAAAAATTCAACGTCTTAGTGCAAATGCTGTATTCTTTAAATCCTGTTTTATAAATGGTTTATCTTTGTCAAAAAAGAACCTATGAAATTTGTTAAGGTAATTGTTTTCATCCTTAGTTTTATTGTACACCAAACTATCTTTTCCCAATCTATTCAAGATATTATTAATACCGTTAATATTGACACGCTCACCAAGACCTTAAACGAGTTCTCAGGAGAAATTCCTACGACAATAGATGGAAACAGTACCAACATTACCAATAGACAACAAGCTAATAATGACCTCGCCGCAGATTATCTGGTAGAGCAATTTGAGACCTTCGGAAATCTAACAATAACCAATCAAACGTTCAACACCAACGGGCGCAATATCATAGCTACCCAATTGGGCAAAACCACGCCCGAAAATATTTATATGGTCTGCGCACATTACGATACCGTAGCCGATTTCTGCGCAGATGATAATGCCTCAGGAACAGCCGCCGTGCTTGAAATAGCAAGAATTCTTTCAACCCAATGCTTGGATAACACGATTCTTTATGCCCTTTGGGACGAAGAGGAAATTGGTTTGCTCGGCTCGCAATTTTACGCCAATCAGGCTGCAGCTAATAATGATAACATTCTAGGTGTTTTAAACATGGACATGATTGGATATGATGGCGATAATCCTGGTGATATTGGCGATAATGAGTTTGACATAGATTATAGGAATATTGCGGCGTCGCCAACCATGAAAGACGATATAATAACGGTATTGAATACTTATAACTTCAACTTAAGCGTAATTGAGGTAAATCCCGGAACTGCCGCAAGTGATCATGCCAGTTTTTGGGCGCAGGGTTATTCTGCGGTTTTAGTCGGCGAGTCTTGGGAAACTAATGATCAAACTCCTTTTTATCATACCTCTTTAGATCGAGTAGCAACTTTAGACCTTCCATATTTGCATGAAATGGTAAAGTTGGTTACTGGTTATATGGCAACCAAAGCCAGTTTGGTCGTATTGACAATACAGTCACCCAGGCCGAAACCCTATTGATGGCCAATCAAGAGTCTGCAGTTTATCAATGGTTCAACGCCGAAACCAATTTGCCTATCACAACAGAGACCAATCAATCTTTTATACCAGTTAGCAATGGGCTTTATTTGGTTGAAGTGACTCTTGATGGCTGTACCGAAAGAAGCGACGTTATCGAGGTGGATACTTTAGGTTTGGAGCAGTTTTCTTCGGAAGAATTACAGATTTACCCCAACCCAAGTTTAGATTTTATTACGGTCGATTTCAATTCTCAAAATGAACTTCAACTTTCTATAATTGACCTTAGTGGGAAACTTCAAAAGCAAAAAAACATTTCAGGAAAAACCCGATTAAATATCAAAACCCTACCGAGCGGGATTTATTTTCTGAAATTGGTTTCAAAAGAAAAAACCGGAACCTTCAAATTCGTAAAAAAGTAAGAATCATAAAAGAAGTCTCCAATTCATTAGAAAGCCAACTTTTAAAAATTATCATAAAGGTAAGTAGTTTGTCATTGTATTAATGCAATCAATACTAACGCTCATGGGTTTTCAACTACTGTAAAGAATTGAAATTTTTCTTTTGCCATAATTCATCAGAATCAAAAACTCCGAGGAAAAAAATCTTAAACAACTAATCATTATTTGATTTAAGTTCTGTAAAATATTTATAAAACAACGGTATGGTTTCAATACCCTTAAAGTAATTCCAAACCCCGAAATGTTCGTTTGGCGAATGTATTGCATCGCTATCTAAACCAAAACCCATTAAAATAGTCTTGCTTTTTAATTCCTGTTCAAATAGGGAAACAATGGGAATACTACCGCCACTGCGTTGGGGAATTGGTGTTTTCCCGAAACTTTCCTTATACGCCTTAGATGCCGCTTGATAACCAATACTATCTGTTGGGGTAACATAACCCTGACCGCCATGATGGGGTTTTACTTTTACGGTAACCCCTTTTGGAGCAATACGTTCAAAATGTGCTTTAAAAAGTTCTGTAATTTCATGCCAATCCTGATGCGGCACCAAACGCATAGATATTTTTGCATTGGCCTTACTGGCAATTACGGTTTTGGCACCCTCACCAATATAACCGCCCCAGATACCATTAACATCTAGAGTTGGTCTGATGGAGTTACGCTCATTAGTGGTGTATCCTTTTTCGCCATAAACAGCATCGACCTCCAAAGATTTTTTATAGTTTTCCAGATTGAAAGGTGCTTTTGCCATTTGAGCGCGTTCCTCATCGGAAAGATTCTCCACTTTATCATAAAACCCAGGAATTGTAATATGATTGTTTTCATCGTGTAGAGAGGCAATCATTTTTGCAAGTATATTGATAGGATTCGCAACCGCACCACCGTAGAGTCCTGAATGTAAATCACGGTTTGGACCAGTCACCTCTACCTCCACATAACTCATTCCCCGAAGGCCAGTAGTTATTGAAGGGACATCTTTGGCAATCATACCTGTATCTGAAATCAAGATGACGTCATTTTTTAATTTATCCGTATTGTTTTTGACGAAAGTTGAGAGATTAACGCTACCAACCTCTTCCTCGCCCTCAATCATAAACTTGACATTACAAGGCAGTTGATCGGTTTTGGTCATCAATTCCATGGCCTTAACATGCATATACATTTGTCCTTTATCATCACAAGCACCTCGGGCAAAGATTGCGCCATCGGGATGGATTTCTGTCTTTTTAATAACGGGCTCATAAGGTGGCGAATGCCAAAGCTCAACGGGATCTGCCGGTTGAACATCGTAATGGCCATATACCAAAATCGTGGGTAATTTTTTATCTATTATCTTCTCGCCATAAACGATTGGAAAACCTTGTGTTGGGCAAATTTCAACATTTTCGCAACCCGCTTTTTCAAGACTTTCCTTAATGACATCTGCTGCTTTGAAAACGTTATCCCTAAAAGCTGGGTCGGCACTTACCGAAGGAATTTTAAGTAGTTCAATAAGTTCTGATAAAAAACGGTCTTTATGTTGACTAATGTAATCTTGTATGTTTTGCACTGTGCTTTATTTAGATGGGCAAAAGTACAAAATCTCGAATTTGTATTGGTCATATGCTTCAATCGAAAATCTTTACGGAAGCATTTATCTGGAATAAATTGAAACCGTTCGACGCAATGAGTTAGTAATCTGAATGATAGAAATGAGTTTTGTTGATTTAAGCGCCATATAAATTCGGGAGAACCTACCAATTGTTTAGCAGTTAAACTTAAAGCTACTTAATGATAATTTTTAAGCAGTAGGAGACGATTAATAACAATCTTATTTCCTACTAAAAATAGTAATTGGGGTGTCGGGTAGGTAACACTACGTAAAAAGTTGGAATAGACACCTAAAAAAGATTTTCAAATCCTTTTTAATACTTCTCATTGTATGGATTCAGTAGTATTATTTCCAACAACGGTGAAACCGGTATAGATGTAAGTGGTAATCCTACTATTGTAAATGAGGCGAATTTGTCTGGTTTAAGTTTTGTAGGCGAAGGCTCATTGGTAACAGGATATACATCTGGGAGTTGCGATGGATTTAATTTCAACAATGATTGGAGCGTAAATTGTTCTGGGATACCTTCAGAAGCTGACGAACAAGCCGCCGCAAATTTTTACAGCACTTCAAATATAACTAGCGGTTTTACCCAAACTTTTTCTAATAATAATGCCGTGGCGATAAAAGGAAATGGAACGTTTGCAAATACTGAATTATTTAGATTTAGGTCAAGTACTTCTAAAAATAGGCTCATCTACGAAGGTGCAAAAAGTAGAAAATTTCATGTGGCGGCTTCTCTATCTGTCCGCGTAATCGGAGCAGATGGCAATTTTTATGGCTTTTTAATTGCAAAGAACGGTGAAGTAGTGGACGATTCTGATTCAGTAATTAGAATTAATAACGATACTGAAATTCAATCGGTGTCTATAAATACTGTTATTTCGATGAATACAGATGACTATATAGAAATATACGCCCAGCGTCTAACGGGAGATGGAACTGATAATCTAGCTGTTTTCTCAGAAAATTTAACCGTAAACTGATTTATATATTTTCAAATAAATATTATTTTGAAATAAATATTGTATTATATTTGCACCCCACTGTAGAAAAAATATTTCTTAGTACTCAACATTAAGTTAATGCGGGCGTGGTGGAATTGGTAGACACGCTAGACTTAGGACATAGCGAAATATAAAGTGTTAAAATATTAAAATGCGGGCGTGGTGGAATTGGTAGACACGTCAGACTTAGGATCTGATGCCGCGAGGT
The DNA here is from genome assembly GCA_963803715.1 of uncultured Flavobacteriaceae bacterium. Taxonomy (GTDB): domain Bacteria; phylum Bacteroidota; class Bacteroidia; order Flavobacteriales; family Flavobacteriaceae; genus Psychroserpens. The sequence continues at coordinate 12,604 of CAWDOF010000005.1, read as the reverse complement.
GTGGGAGTTCGAGTCTCCCCGCCCGTACAAAAGCCGAAGAGAAATCTTCGGCTTTTTCCATTTAATAAACTCTCGAAAAAAAGGTCGGGTACAACATAGGTACAACATTTTGCTAATTTCAGGGCAACATTTGTATTAATGTCAAATGTTTCAATTTGTTATTAAACCCTATTAATTTTCTAGTAAAATAATAAATTCTGCTAATTAGCAACCTTATTCCTTCGTAAGGGGAGTTTATTATCATACAATATGACCGCAATTTAAACTCGTAAAATACTTCCATCAAAAGACTACGGCATAAAGCCATTTCTTCAGCCAGCGCTTATTTATTCCGTTTCCTTTTGAGCCAAGATTTTATCTTCCGTTTGGTTCCTGCTCAAATATTGTTTAATCTAAAATTTGAGTATTATGACAACAAAAGCGAGTACCACAAAGAAGCGCAGTAGAGCGAAATCTATTGTCAAAAAAGAAGTGAATGGAATGGAAGCATCCGCACTTCAAATTCAGAACCTGGCTATAGGCAAAATAAAGCCCGACCCAGAACAACCAAGAAAAACTTTTAGCGAGGATGCATTACAGCAGCTTGCAGAGAGTATCGATAAGCACGGTGTATTACAACCGATTACGGTAAGGCAACTAAATGAACATTATGTCATCGTGATGGGCGAACGTCGGTATCGTGCAAGTATGCTGGCAGGGAAAAATACCATACCCTGTATTGTGAGGACTTATAAGAACAGTGATGTTCTGGAGGTACAAATCATCGAAAATCTGCAAAGACAGGATGTTGAGCCTACCGAAGAAGCCGAGGCGATTGCCTATCTAAGAGAAAAATATGCGCCTACTGAAATTGCCAAACGATTGGGCAGAACGGATAACTTTATCAGACAACGCTTAAAGCTCGCAGGTTTGATAGAAGGCTTTAAACACTTTGTCCGCAATGGCGAAATGACCATTTCCTTGGGTGTAGGTGTCGCGCTCTTTGTACCTGAAGAACAGCAGATGATGTTGGAAACGATGGGCAAGGATTTCAATGCGCACCAGATAAACAGGATGATTAAAGACCAGACCTATGATTTGGAAAAAGTATCCTTTGATGTAACCGACAAAAAATTAGTGCCGAAAGCAGGGTCTTGTGTCGAATGTCCGTTCAACGCAGCCAATCAAGGGAATCTATTTGGGGATGGAAAGATGGTCTGTACAAAATCATCTTGTTACGAATCCAAGAAAAACAAATCGTTCTTAAACCTGATTGAAAAATCAAAGAAAGAAAATGTACTGTTGATTCCTGAAATACGAAAGTATTGGGCAGATGATGAACGTAATCAGCTGGTCATTTCACAGCTAGAGAAAAATGGTTTGAAGGTCTATTTGCTAGACGATGTTGAAATCATTGAAAAACCGATTCAGCCCACATTGGAAGCCGTAAAAGAAGAATATCAGAATTACGACTACAATGAAGACGAGCTAAAAGAAGAATTTGACGAGGCTACCAAGACCTATAACGAGGAATTGGAAAAGTACAATTCGGCTACAGCGAATGGATTTAGAAATGGCATCGTTTTTCATCCTGAATCATACATACACAAAGAAGTGTATTTGAAAGTACTCGAAAAATCTGAAGATGAAAGCGAAGTGTGTTCCGTACCATTATCGAACAGAAAAATGGATGATTGTACACCAGATGAACAAATCATCAAAATTAACGAAAGGGAAATCCGGAAGAAGCAAATCGAGAACAACAGACTGTTTGAAGAAGTTGTCGGAATGATTCGAGAGACAAAGTACATCGAGACCAAAAAAACGCTTTCGGTGGACGAAATGGTCGCCTTTTCAATTTCGCTCTACGAAAACAATGTGGACTACTGTAGTCAACAAAAGCACTTTACAGGATTATTGGGCAATACGTCAAAGATGTCCAAAGTTGAAATCGTCGAAAATTTCAAGAAAAAGTTCAAGAAAGAAATCTTTCATAAGCTTATACGGTATATGCTCACAAAACAAGTACATTTTGGAGAAAGTAATCATATCAACAACTTAACGAATGTATCATTCTACAATGCCATACAAGGATATCATAAAACCAAGATTACCGATATCGAAAGGGAATATGTCGAAAAAAGAGATACCCGTGAAGAACGTTTGAAAGAGCGAATAGCAATTCTTGAAAAAGAAATTCAGGAATTGACAGCGTAGCTTTTGTTGTCGGAAGGAAGGGTCAGCATTCGTGCTGGCTCTTCTTTTTTATTTAGATAATTTTTATTTGAAAATGAGGAGCCAAATAGAAAAAATAATCAATCAATAGTAGCGCAAAGGTAAACTCGTAAAATACACCCATCAAAAGGAAACGGCATAAAGCCGTTCGCCCACTCACTATTTATTCCGTTTCCTTTTGAGCCGAGATTTTATCTTCCGTTTGGGTTTAGCTTAAATATTGTTTAATCTAAATTCAAATATTATGTATTTACAAAATTTACAACAAGATGAAATCTTCGTTTCCAATGAAATGAAGTCTTTGAGAAGTATAACTCAAATGGAATCCAGAAGAGGGCTTGAAAACGCCATAATTTCCAATGGTAAAATTGTCAACGTAGTCTCGAACAGCTATGGCCATATTCCAAATCAACTGTTTTTCAAAAAAGCCGAGGAAATGTTGACCGATGCACAACTGAACTTTCATAAGCGAACTATCAACAAGAATGACAGGTCGTTTATTACTGACTTTATCATCGACGACAAAAGCCAGTTTACCGTGAAGAACGTTAAAGATTTGATACTACCAATGCTTCGGTTTAAAAACTCGTATGACGGTAGCGAAAAAACTTCTGGGCACTTCGGGTTCTATAGAGAAGTGTGTTCTAATGGTCTGCACGTTTCTCAGGCAGAAATAGAGTTTTCCATCAAGCACAGTAAGAACAATACACACTTGATTATGCCAAGGTTGAACAATCTCTTCGATAAATTTTTGGACAATGAATTCTATACCATTATCAAGAAATTCGACAAGATGAAGGAATTTAAAATCATCGATACACAGGAATTTGTAAAGGCGATTCTTGACAAAACGAAACTGTTCCGGTATGAATGTAGCGACAAAAACAGCGACCCGTCGAAAAAATCTCGTGAGGTCATAGAAATCTTGAACTATGAAGCCTTGTTGCTCAATGAAAAACCAAATCTGTGGTTAGGTTACAATGCGTTTAATTCAGTACTTCATAATGTCTTAAAGAAAAGCTTTGGCCAACAAGAACGGTTGGATAAGAAATTGTTCGATGAAGTCTATGCAATGGCATAAACATAAACAAAGGTTTGTCTAGTACCTCAAACTGGATTTTTTCTTGTTACAAAAAGACACTTAATTAGAGTTAGTTGAGTTCCAATTTTCCCAGACAAGAAATATTGCTATCTTTGTAATTAATGCAAAAACCAAATAAAATAGCGGCATTTTTCTGTTTAGGCTTGTTTAGCCTAATGATGCTGCATCAGGTTTTTCCACATTTGCACCATCAGCACGAGGACGCTCATTCCCATTCAGATATTGCCCATAATGGCGAACATCATCATCACGATGATGATTCCCACGAAGAAGAATCTCCTTACGGATTTTTTGGATTCGTTATGGATATGCATATCCATTCTACTGTATCCAGCGATATAGTATTACTTAATAGGAATACGGTAGAGCAGCAGACCAATGTTGATAAGGATATAGTAAAAAGTTCTTTTGAAACTCAAAAAACCTTTTTGATTGACTACAGGCAAAATAGTAAACCGCCTGTCTATCATCCACCCAATACATATTTTAATCCCTACCTCTCTTCCCTCGACTCACGAGGCCCACCATCTTTAGGTTAATCGTTTAGGACTATGGTATCGCTACGGTACTGTTTCCTTATATAAATTCAGATTAAACCTAAAATTTCAAACAATGAATAAATACATCGTGTCCGTAATTTGCGGATGCCTGTTCTTTGTTAATGGTTTCTCGCAGGATAAAAACATTGGGGAACTGCTTAACGAAATAGAACAGAACAACACAGAGTTAAAAAGCTATCAATCATTTATTGAAAGCCAACAACTCGAAAACAGGAGCAACAACAATTTGCCCGACCCACAGCTTTCTGGTTTTTATTTGCCATTTGGCGATAATGCAACTGGAGATTATACCGAATATCAACTATCCCAATCTTTTGAATTCCCAACGGTATATGCTGCACGTGGCAAATGGAACGAATCTAAATCGCAACAGTTAGCGGCAGCCTACGCTAACAAGAGGCTGGAAGTCTTATTAAAAGCAAAGAACACGCTTTTAGAACTTGCTTTCTTGCAAAAGCGAAAAGCTATTGAAACGGAAAGAAAAACCCAGAGCAAACAGGTTTTTGACCAAATCCAAAAACTTTTTGATGCAGAACAAGTTGGGATTTTAGATTTGAATAAAGCAAAAATTGCTTGGATTCAAGAGCAGTTTGTCGTGGAACAGATTGAAAGCGAAATCCAAATTTTGCTATCCAAACTTAAAACGTTGAATGGAGGCAATGTAATTGATGGTGTTACATCAGGAATTGCATTACCTATCGCAGTCGGTACGGTAGAAAGCCTCTGGCTGGGAAAATTAGCAAAAGACCCTTTGCTACAAGAGTTAAAGGCCAATGAGACATCTTCACTTCAAAAAGTGACTTTAGAAAAGAACAAAGTGCTACCAAATCTCGCACTTGGTTATAATTATCAAGGCGTTAGCGGTAGTAATTATTCTGGTTTTTATGGCGGTGTTTCAATTCCACTTTGGAGTAGCAAGAACAAAGTAAAAGCTGCCGAAGCAAATTATGAGTATCAACAGTCCAACACGCAGGTAGTTACCACTTCGCTTTATACACAATTTCAAGAAACCTATAATCGATACGAATTGATGCTCGAAAAATTTAATGAGTATCAAACCACTATGAGCAATTTAAATAGCGAGCAACTGCTATTTAAGGCTTATATGTTGGGCGAGTATTCGTTTATGGATTATTACGTGGAGCTTCAGTTTTATCGGAATGCATCAGATAAAATGCTGCAAATGGAAAAGGAACTGCAACTGCTTCAAGCACAATTATTAAAACATCAGTTATAAATTTTCAAACATACAATTATGAAATTTTCAAAATCAATATTCGCAATAGCAATCGCATCAACATTTTTAGTAACCTCTTGTCGAGAAACAAAAACCGAAAGTACTGACGACCACGGTCACGAACATAATGAGGATGGTAGTCATACGGAAGAAACCATAGAGCAAGAAGAGTTTAAAGTAGGAAAAGATTCTATGGAAACAAAGACAGAGGAACACGGACACGACCACGATTCAGAAGGGAATCATACAGATGATGATTCAAAAACTCACAAACACGATGATGGCGCTGAACACCACGACCACTAAAAGCAAATAGATATAACGATATGAAATATATACTCATAGTGCTTGCCTTTTTGGCAATGTCTTGTAACAAGGCAGAAGACGCACACGCACACAATCCCGATGGTAGCCACGAAGGAGAAGAAATTCCACGCTTGGACCACACCATTTGGACAGACAACACAGAATTATTCGTAGAATTTCCAGCCTTAATCGTTGGAAATCCAAGCAGATTTGCAGCCCACTTTACTGTGTTGGACAAGCATCAGCCTGTTCGTGAAGGTTCGGTTACGGTTAGTTTGATTAAAGGCGATAATGGTATTCGCAATACTGCCGAAGCACCTTCATCACCAGGCATATTTTCGCCTACCATTCAACCGAAAGAAGCGGGTAGTTACCAACTTGTTTTTGAATTGAAAACGCCAGACTATTCAGATAAAATAACGATTGATGATGTTACGGTTTATGCTAATGCAGATGAAGCCATAAAAGCTTTGGGTGCAGCCGAAGATGATGGGAGCATTTCGTTTTTGAAAGAACAAGCTTGGAAAATCGATTTTCAAACCGCACCTGTGGTTTCAGGTAAAATTTACGATGTCATCAACACCTCTGGTGTTTGGATGCCCTCGCCCGGTTCTGTAAAGTCCTTGGCAGCAAAATCCAATGGGGTGGTAGATTTTAAAGTAAGTAATCTCACGGAAGGCACAGCAGTAAAAAAAGGTCAGCTCTTAATGAGTTTGAATAGCCAAGGTTTGGCATCCAATAATTTGAGTACGGATATCGCTTCCGCGAAAGCGAAATACCAACAGACCAAATCTGAATATGACCGAAAGAAAGAGCTATACGAATCCAAAATAGTCCCGAAATCTGAATTTGAAAAAGTAGAAAGCAGTTTTGAGATAGCCAAAGCCAACTATCAATCATTGGTATCTGGTGTTTCGGGCGGAAGCAAACAAATCCGCGCCCCTTTTGATGGCTTTATCAAATCCATAACAGTTTCAAATGGCGATTACGTAGAACAAGGCGTTGCGCTTGTGACCGTTGGAACGCATCAATCCAGAGTTTTAAAAGCGCAGTTAGCACCCAACTACGGACTTACGATGGGTAATGTACAAGGTATATGGTATCAGGATAATGATAACCTTTGGAAAGACGCAACTGATGCCGAGGGCAAAATCCTTTCGATTGGAAAGGACGTGGAACGTGAAAACCCTTTGATTTCTGTTTTTGCAGAAGTCAATGCCACCGTCGGTATGCCAATAGGAAGTCTAACACCTGTTCAGATAGCGATGGGAAATGCCACCCAAAATACAATGATACCTGTAAATGCCTTATTGGAAGACTATGGAAGCTATTCCGTTATCGTTCAACTATCAGGCGAAAGTTTTGAAAGACGACCTGTTAAGATTGGAAAGCGCAATGGCGAAAATGTAGAGATACTGGAAGGTCTGCAAGTTGGCGAAGTGGTGGTAACTACAGGAGCATATCAAGTTAAAATGGCTTCAGTGTCGGGTTCAACACGTGCACACGGTCACGAACATTAAAAACGAAGAGAAATGTTAAACAAAATATTATCAATTTCACTTCAAAACAGATTGCTCATACTATTGGGAGCGGTTGCATTTAGTGTGTTGGGCGTGTATTATGCACGTACAATGAACGTCGATGTATTCCCAGACCTTACGGCACCAACGGTAACCATTCTTACCGAAGCACACGGAATGGAATCTGAAGAAGTAGAAAAATTAGTAACCTATCAACTGGAAACTGCAATGAACGGTTCGCCCAATGTGAGACGAATCCGTTCGTCATCGGCAGCAGGTGTTTCCATTGTTTGGGTAGAATTTGAGTGGGGAACCGATATTTATCGGGCACGACAAATTGTAAGTGAACGCATCCCGATGGTACGGGAAAATTTACCCGAAGGCATCGGTGCACCAACAATGGCACCTATTTCATCCATTATGGGCGAAATAATGTTATTGGGCGTAACGTCCGATAGTTTATCCCCTATGGAATTACGAACCTTATCAGATTGGACAATCAGACCACGCATTAAAGCGATTGGTGGTATCGCAAATGTGGTGGTTATCGGTGGCGATTATAAGCAATACCAAGTATTTGCCAATCCTGAAAAGATGAAGTATTACGATGTGAGCCTTTCTGAATTGGTAGAACACGTAAAGGAGGCAAACAAAAATGCCCCTGGTGGTGTGATAAACCAATATGGAAATCAATACATCATAAAGGGAAGCGGTAGAGCCTATGCATTGGAAGATTTACAAGAAGCTGTCCTAAAACAAGTGAATGGTCAAACTATTAAAATAAAAGATGTGGCAACGGTTCAAATAGGCGCTGCCGATAAAATTGGCGATGGTTCATTAAATGCAAAACCTGCGGTTATTTTAACCATTTCAAAACAACCCGATGTGAACACATTGGAGTTGACTGACCGATTGGATGAAGCGATTGCGGACTTGGAAACAACCTTGCCAAAAGGTGTCAACATCAAAAGTCAAATCTTTAGACAGTCCGATTTTATTGATGCTTCCATCAGTAATTTGAATCAAACTTTGTTAGAAGGTGCATTTTTTGTAATGATTATCCTGTTCATCTTTTTAATGAATTGGAGAACAACCTTAATTTCCTTGTTGGCGATTCCTATTTCATTGTTGGTGTCCATCATCATTTTAAAATGGTTGGGCTATACGATAAACACAATGAGTTTGGGCGGTATGGCCATTGCCATTGGTGCATTGGTGGATGATGCCATTATTGATGTGGAAAACGTCTATAAACGCTTACGCGAAAATATTAGAAAACCAAAGGCAGAACGTCAATCTACGATTACGGTCGTGCGAGATGCTTCCGTAGAAATACGAAGCTCAATCATCATCGCAACCTTGATTATTATTGTGTCTTTTGTACCGTTATTCTTTTTAAGCGGAATGGAAGGACGTTTGTTGCAACCGCTGGGAATAGCATTTGTAACATCTGTTTTAACCTCATTAATTGTCGCTGTAACGGTAACACCAATTTTGTGTTCTTATTTATTGGATAATGAAAAACTACTCAATAAACAAGCAGAAGGTACTCGTGTGGAACGTTGGCTACAGAAACATTATGGCAACCTCTTGGTGCGTGCGACTAAAATACCCAAAACCATTATAGGCGTAACGGTCATTGCATTTGTATTAAGTCTCTTGGTTGTAACGCAATTGGGAAGAAGTTTCCTGCCAGAATTTAATGAAGGCTCTTTGGTCATTAGTGTGGTTGGTCCGCCCGGAATGTCTTTGCAAGAAAGTAATAAGACTGGAAAGTTGATAGAGACCATATTACTGGATATGCCCGAAGTGGAAGTCGTAACCCGAAGACAAGGTCGTGCCGAACTGGACGAACACGCACAAGGCGTTAATGCTTCGGAAATTGATGTTCCCTTTGTCCTCGAAAACAAAACCAAAGAAGAATTTTTTGAAGAAGTCCGAAATAAATTGAGCATCGCACCTGGTGTCAATATTACCTTGGGACAACCAATCGCACACCGTATTGACCATATGCTTTCGGGTACGCGTGCCAATATTGCCATCAAGATTTTTGGGTCAGATTTACAGCGTCTTTTTGAAGTTGGAAAAAGTGTAGAGCAGAACATCAAGAATATTGAAGGATTGGCAGATGTTGCGGTTGACCAACAAATTGAAGTACCGCAAATACGCATCAAACCCAAACGCCAGATTCTTTCGGCTTATGGAATGACCGTTGGTAATTTAATGGAACAGGTGGACATTGCTTTTGCAGGCGAAGAAGCAGGCGAGATTTATGAAGGACAACAGTATTTTGATTTGGTGGTTCGTTATGAAAAACCGTTTCGGGATAATATTGAAAACATCACAAATACTTTAATCAGTTTGCCAAATGGTGGTCAGAGCACTTTGGGCGAATTGGCAACCGTGCAATCCGTGAGTAGTCCAAACACCATTAATCGTGAAGATGTGCAACGTAAAATTGTGGTCGCTGCCAATGTGCAAGGCAGAGACTTACGTGGTGCTGTAGAAGAAATCAAAGACGTGGTTTCAAGTAACGTGAATATGCCAGAAGGCTATCGTGTGCAATATGGCGGACAGTTTGAAAGTGAATCCAAAGCTTCACAATTGCTTATGATAACTGCAATTATTGCCATAGCAATCATTTTCCTTTTGCTGTATTATGAGTTCAAGGATATAAAATTGGCATTTGTCGTATTGATAAACCTGCCTTTGGCACTAATTGGTGGAATTTTGATTGTGTATTTCACATCGGGAATTATCAGTATTGCCGCAACCATAGGATTTATAAGTCTCTTTGGGATTGCTACTCGTAATGGTATTTTATTGGTATCACGATATGAAGATTTAAGAAAAGAAGGAATGCAAGGGTTTCAGTTGATAAAAACAGGAGCATTAGATAGATTGAATCCAATTTTAATGACAGCTTTTACAACAGGCTTGGCATTAATTCCATTAGCTTTAAAAGGTGGCGAACCGGGTAGTGAAATACAAAGCCCAATGGCGGTAGTTATATTAGGTGGTTTGTTATCTGCTACTATTTTGAATTTGGTAGTTATTCCTTGTGTTTATCAATTAGTTATGAAAAAAGAAAATTAGCAGATTGATTATTACTGCAAAACCTTCTTACTTTGGTAGGGAGGTTTTTTTATGTAATCATTTGCCAAATCCCATTCAGCACATTCCCCTACATTTCGAAATAAAAGAGGTAAATACTTCATTGGCAATATAAATCTTTAGAGTTAAGTCAGTTTGAATACCATTTCTAACGATAATTTCAAATATTTACCACTTTATTTACACAGTGGCAATAATTAGTTTTCAAATATTCGCCACTTTTTTGTACTTTTGGTAAAGTTTTGATATAGATATTATGCCAAAGATTGTAGAAAATAAGCTTATAGAAGCATTTAAAGAGCAAAGTTCTTTTGATAGGGACCAGCTATTTCAGTTCTATTTGAACCTTGAACCGGATTTGAAGGAAAGTACATTTAGTTGGCGCATTTACGACCTGAAGAAAAAAGACATCATCAAAACTATTGGGCGTGGATTGTATGTTATATCCTATAAACCCAAGTATAGACCAGTACTGTCTGATAGTGTTCTAAAAATAGCAAGTAAGACCAATGAACGGTTTAAGGAAATCCAATATGCTATATGGGAAAACCAATGGCTCAATGAATTTACGCAGCATCAAGTATCCAATCAAATGATTATAGTAGAAGTGGAAAAGGAATTTACAGAATCACTATACTATTATCTAAACGATTCCTTGAAAATGGATTTTTTCTTGAATCCCGATGACAAGGAAATTGAATTCTACATTTCCGAGAGTGCTGTACCCGTGGTCATAAAACGTCTCGTTACAAGAGCTCCGATAAGTAAATTGAAAGATAAAAAAAATGTAGTCCAATTGCCACGCTTGAAAAAATAATGGTGAACTTGTTTGCCGATGAAAACCTGTTCCATTTTTACCAAGGCTCTGAACTAATAAATATTTATGAAAAGATACTTGAGCGATACAGTATTAATTTCACAAAGCTCTTTAGCTATGCGAAAAGACGAAAAAAAGAACAGGAAATCAAGCAATTTATGAATAACCACATACCAAATATTTTAGAGGACATAATCAATGATTGAAAACAAAAGCTTCACAAAAGAGTGGCTGGATATTTTTCGGTCAAAAAAAGAACATAAAGGCATTAATGTGACCATTTTGGAAAAAATGGTTCACGCATTTTCATTGTTGGAAAATCTAAAAAAAGAAGGACTTGATTTTGTCTTTAAAGGCGGCACTTCACTCGTGCTTTTACTTGAAGAAGGCAATCGGTTTTCAATTGATATCGACATCATTTCAAGTATAAAACGTGACGCATTGGAAAAAATCCTTGATACAGTTGTTGCCAACTCACATTTTAAAAGCCACACTTTGAATGAACGCAGAAGCTACAAAGAAGGCGTGCCAAAGGCACATTATACTTTTGAATTTGATTCGGTTTATAACCCGAACGTTACAGGAACCATTCTGTTGGATATTCTTTTTGACAGCCCACATTATCCAGAGCTCATAGAATCTTCCATTGAAATTCCTTGGCTATTGGTTAATGAGCCTATAATCTCATTACAACACCTCGGTAAATTCCATCTGTGGCGACAAGCTTACTGCTTTTGCGCCAGAAACCATCGGTATTCCATATTAAAGGGCGACCAGTTCTTTGCAATGGAAATCTGTAAGCAATTGTTCGATTTAGGAAAGCTATTTGAAAACATTACGGCTATGCAATAGTTAAAAAAGCTTTTCAGCTTTCGCGAAAGCGGAACTATCCTATAGAAGTTCGGAAAAAAATTTCAGCGACAGAAGACCTACAGAAACAGAGGTGCTGTTGGGATGCCATAAACACCTGTGCCATAATTGCAAAAAGGGAACGAAACCCCACCGAGGAAACAAAAAAGAAGTTTGAAGAATTAAACCGTGGCATACGCAGTTTTGGAAGTGCCTTTTTATGACGGGAAATTTCAGAATAGAAGAAGCCCTGGCAGCTTCGGCCAGAGTAGCTTATTTGAATGCAATATTATTGCAACAAAAAATAACAGACATTGAATATTACGAAGGACAAGACATAAGTGAACTTAACATTGAAAAAGCAGATTGGGCATTTTTAAATAAACTGAAAAGACAACCAGATAAAAGCATTTTTTATTATTGGTATAAGGCTGTGGAATTACTATAAATATGAAGAAATGAATCTAAAATATATAATAGAAATATGCATTGGGATTGATATTGCCATTATTGGTATCGCTTATCCTATAATAATTGATAAAATATCGAATATTGGGAATAGGTATGACTCAAATTATCTTTCCGAAGTTTTTGAACAAGAAATTTCCACAACGGGCATATGGTCGCATTTTGCCATTTCGGAGCAGGAAAGTTACCACTTTCGAATGGCTGTTGTTCTTCACTATCGCATCATTTGCCTTTTTGATTGCAGGTGCCGAACCATTATTTTGGAAAAACTCAATATGGATGCAAAATTCCGCAAAATTATTGACATTAACTCTTACCTTTTTTCTTGTAATATCCTTTATAATCTGGCTTGACAAAATAGCTTTATACAACGGAAAACCAGCTCGCCTATTGAAATATCTGATTGCGAAATATCAA
>CAWDOF010000004.1:0-6929 GCA_963803715.1 uncultured Flavobacteriaceae bacterium | reverse complement strand
CCTCTGGAAACACAGAACGTTTACAGCATTAAATATTATTGGGCTATCTGCTGCTTTCGGTGTGGCTATATTATTGGCCATGTTTGCCATCTATCAACTGTCTTTTGATAAATTTCATGAAAACATAGAACAGCTCTATCTGGTTTATACTCAAGATAGTACTCCAGATGGTCTTGATGCCAATACCTCAAAATCAGAGCCTTTTGCAGCAGCATTAAAAGAGGAAGTGGCAGGGGTTGAGAAAATTACACGACGTAATGGCAAGAATATTTTGTTGACACATAGAGGTGAACAGTTTCAAATGAATGCCTCTTACGTTGACCCTGAATATTTGGAGATGTTCAGTTTTCCTGTCATTAAAGGTGATAAACAAAATCCGATTACTGCAGAAACGACCATTGCCATAACCGAAAGAACTGCAAAAATTTTATTCGATGGAGAAAATGCTATAGGGCAAACGGTCACTATTCTTAGGGACGGTCAAGATGTGCCCTTTACTATAAATGCGATTATTGAAGATTTTCCGGAAACAAGTTCCCAAGGTTTTGACGTCCTTCTTAATTTTAAGAGCCAGTCCAAATCAGCCTATGCGGAAACCATTGGACGATGGGATAAGGAAAACCATGAAGTTTACCTGCAGTTAGCAAAGGGTATGACGCCAGAACAATTTGAAAACGGTACAACGGCATTTACAGAACTTCACTATAAAGATGAAATCGAAAATGCCAAACGCGACGGTGCCCAACCCGATGCCAGTGGAAATTATCGACAGTTAAAATTACTAGCTTTAGCCGATACTAGATTTGCCAATTTTAATCAGGGTGCAGTAGTTGTAAACCGAACGATGCCTTATTTGGTTATGGGTATTGCCATTTTGATTTTATTTATTGCTTGTGTCAATTTCATCAATATGAGTATTGCCAAAAGTGCACAACGCTTGCGTGAAATCGGTATGAGAAAAACCTTGGGTGCAGAAAAGGCACAACTGTTCTTTCAGTTTTGGGGCGAAAGCTTTATTGTGTTCTTGGTTTCTATTAGTAGTGGAATTTTAATGTCTTTTTTAGTCTTAAAGCCTTTCCAGACCCTATTTAAAACCAGAGCTAATTTTGAGGTTCTAATGTCGCCATCAGTAATGATAGGAATTGTTTTTAGTGTGCTGCTAATTACACTAATTGCGGGAGGTTATCCTGCATTGCTGATGAGTCGTTTGGGAACATTGCAGAGTCTAAAAGGAAAAATTGAGACTAGTGGAAAAAATCGGTTACGTAATAGTTTAATGGTCTTACAATTTGGGATTGCCATTTTATTGATTAGCGGCACTCTTGTACTTTGGAGTCAGGTGGAGTTTATGCGTACTAAGGATTTAGGATTTAACAAGGAGCAGGTCATCGCTTTTCCGCTCAATGGAAAACGTAACGACCAGCAAGCACTTCAGCTGTTAAGGGATAAATTACAGAATAGGCCTAATATAATTAACATTACCGCATCTAATAATATTTTGGGTCTGGGTAAAGACGGTACACGTTCTACAAGCGTTTTGGGATTTGAATACAAAGGTCGAGGCATTGATACCCACAAGTTAGTGGTAGATGCGAATTATGTGGAGACATTGGATTTGAAATTGATTGAAGGCCGCTCGTTCCGTAAAAATTTGGCAAGCGATAGTCTCTCGATTATCATCAATGAATCTATGGCGAAACAAATGAATGAGGATGACATACTAAATTCCAGAATAGTCTTGGATGATTCTATTGTGTATGCTGTGGTAGGGGTAATCAAGGATTTTAATTTTCAGGAAATGGATAGAGACATTGCACCGATGACCCTTTTTGCATTTCCCAATTCGAACTTAAGCAACGCCTACGTGAAAGTTGCCTCACAAAATTTAGAACAATCCTATTCTGATGTTAAAGCTGCTTGGAAAACTATTGAACCAAACGCCGAATTTCAAGGTTCATTTTTAGACGAAAATATCGAACGAACCCTCAGCAACGAGCGCACCATGACCACAATGATAGGCAGCGGTTCTGTTCTCGCCATCGTGTTAAGTTGCATTGGATTGTTTGCCATGTCTTTATTGATTGTTGCGCAGCGCCGAAAGGAAATAGGCATTCGCAAAGTGGTAGGGGCAAGCATAGGCGCCATCACCTATTTATTAACCAAGGATTTTCTAAAATTAGTAGCTATTGGCTTTGTGATTGCGACACCAATCGCTTGGTGGGCAACCAACGCATGGTTGCAAGACTACGTTTATCGTATCGATTTAAATATTTGGATATTTCTTGCGGCTGGCGGATTGGCGCTAATCATAGCCTTAATAACCATAAGCGGAAAAACTATTGGAGCTGCGGCAGCAAATCCTGTGAAGAGTTTGAGAACAGAATAATCCCCCTTCAATCAACCTAAGGTGGAATGAAGATGAAGATTAAGTTGAATCCAAAGATGAACCCTAAGATGAAAACGAAGATGAAGTTGAAGATGTTTGCCCGCGGAAGCTTTTGCGTAGATGGGAAGATGATGGAATTCGAATGTATAGGATTGAAACAAGTAAAAACCTGCAGAATATATTAAAGCTAAAATTTAAAGTTCAATAGACTATAATCGCAGGATTTAACGATTAAAATCGTTCATATCATTAAAGAAAAAAATGGTATAGAAATTCAAAATTCTTTTAAAAAATTTGAAGCACTTAAAATGGAAATACCACGAAACGGATTTAAAACGAGCAAGTCATCATCGCCAGTAATAATGAAATTGGATTTGGCGGTTACGGCCAATTCAAGGAATTTATTATCCTTTGGGTCGCGACAATCGGTAATGGAAATAGTTGGTTTAAAGGTTTTACTATTAGTTTCCAATTTTTCGATTATCCACAATCGTTCGTTGTCATTTAGGAAATACTTATCGAATTTTTTACGAAAAATAACCGCAATGAGTTCATTTAATGTGTCGTTGGAAATGCATAAAATACCTATCTCAAAAGCTTTCAATAAAGCCTTTCTCGGTATTGAATTTTTTAAAAGTGTTGCACTTATAAGTGTATTGGTGTCGAATACGAATAGACGCTTAGTCATCACTCAAAATATCTTGAAGGATGTCTTCCGTGAGTCCCCTTTCTTCCATCTGTGCTCCAATCTCATCCAGAAATTGTCTAAATTCTTTGGGCGAATCACGCATGAGTTCTTTAGCCAAAATCACATTGGTTATTTGCGTGATTCTATCTTTTTGCTGTTGGGAAGACAAACGCCATTTTTTTGCAGTATCAGGCGTTACTTCAATAACAATACGTTCCATAGTCAAAATATTTATTCATAAAGTTACAAAAAACGAATCGTATGTTACGAAACTATCTTAAAATCGCTTGGCGAAATATCTTAAAAAACAAGGTGTTCTCGCTAATCAACATCATCGGTCTTACCATTGGTTTAAGTGCAGCTTTTGTGATTGGACTGATGATTTATTATGATGCCACGTTTGATAAGTTTCATAAGGATGGCGATAGGATTTATCGTGTGGTGACTGATTTGAAGAGTCCTGATGATGTGTGGAAAATCGCAGGAGTAACATTGGCTTTGGAAGATGCTATTAAGGATAATTCAAATTTTGAAACCGTTGCTGGGTTTTATATCGAGCGCCCAGCGATAGTGGAGAACAGAGAACAAGAATTAGAGTTCAAATGGCCTAATTTTATCGTGTTTGCCGATGGAAATTATTTCGATATTTTCAAATACAAATTCTTGGCTGGAGATGAAACGAATGTGCTTTCAGAGCCAAATACTGTTATATTGACCAAAGCGCGAGCTTCAGAATACTTTCCGAAGATACCCTCATCAGAAATTATTGGCAGAACCTTGGTTTATAATGATTCTTTAAATGTTACCGTCACTGGGATTGTTGAAGATTATAAAGAACGCACCGATATTATATTTCAAGAATTTATCTCAAGCCCTACAATTTTACAGACCAGACTTCGTAGAAATTTTTTGGATAAAGTCTGGGATAATACCAACTCTAATGCACAGCTATTTGTAAAAGTTGCCAATAATGCCGATTTAAGCGCTATTCAATCTCGTTTCGATGCCTTGTCAAAAGAGCACCGAAGCGAAGAAGCCATAAAATATGGGGATGAGCAGATTTTTAAACTTCAGCCATTGGCAGATATTCATTTTAATGAAGATTACGGCATTTATGATTGGACTAAAGGTCAAGCCAGTAAATCGCTTTTGACTTATTTGGCCTTGATTGCGCTGTTTTTATTGGTGCTGGGCTGTATCAATTTTATCAATTTGAACACCGCTCAGGCTACACAACGCGCCAAGGAAATCGGGATTAGAAAAACCTTGGGAAGTAGTCGCAAACAGTTGATAGGTCAATTTATGGGCGAGACGTTTTTATTGGTTTTAATAGCGTCGCTATTATCACTAGGACTTTCAAAATGGCTAATAACCGTGTTTTCAGATTTTGTACCAGACGGTTTAGAATTTGAACTATTTAAGTCGCCTGCTAATTATTTTCGGAATTGTTCTGCTTTTGGCTCTGGTCACCTTTCTTTCAGGGTTTTATCCGGCCTTGGTTTTATCGCGTTTCAATACCGTTTCCGTCTTAAAAAACAATTTAGCGATTGGTGAGAATAAAACGAAATTGAGAAAAGTCTTAACGGTGTTTCAATTTACTATTGCGCAAGTTTTTATCATCGCCACACTCCTGGTTGGGAAACAGATTAATTTTCTTCTGAATAAAGATATGGGATTTAAAACTGAAGCAATTGTTTCTGTATTTCAGCCAAGAGGAGAGCGGGAATTATCTAAAAAAGTACGATTTGCTGAAAAGTTAAGAACCATCCCACAGATAAAGAATTTAAGTATTGGAGGCGTTCCCCCAGCATCATTAAATACAAGTTCAAACATGGCGACCTATCGCGATGGTAAAAAAGAAATTAATACAGAGTTGCAATTTATATTTGGAGACCGGAAATACCTCGATGTTTTTGAATTGGAGTTATTAGCTGGCCGTAATTACAGAAACGATACCATTAAGGAGATAGTCATCAATGACACCTATAGAAAAATTTTAGGTTTTCAATCGCCACAGGACGCCGTTGATAAAATGTTGGAAATTGATGACGAACAGGTCGCAATAGTTGGCGTCATGGCAGATTTTCATCAACGTTCACTAAAATCAGATATCAAATCAATGGCATTAAGAGGCGATTGGTACAGACCAGATTGGAGTCAATTTCAGGCTGTTCATATAGCTTTTAAAAATACGTCTGCCGAAAATTTGAGCGGTACACTATCTAAAATAAAAGGAGCCTATAAAACGGTGTATTCTGAAACTGATGATTACCGTATTGAATTTTTGGATGAGACGGTAGCACGTTTTTACAACCGAGAGCAAAAAGTATCAAAACTGCTCAATTGGGCAACAGGTCTTTCCATCTTAATAAGTTGTCTTGGACTTTTGGGTCTGGTCATTTACACCACCAATCGACGCGTAAAAGAAATAGGTGTGCGTAAAGTTTTGGGTGCATCGCTACTTCAAATCAATGCGCTGCTTTGTAAGGAGTTTTTGGTATTGGTCGCCGTTGCTTTTATTGTGGCATCTCCGCTCGCGTGGTATGGCGTTCATAATTGGTTGCAGGATTTTGCCTATAAAACCACCATCAGTGTCTGGGTGTTTCTGGCAGGTGGTTTTGCCATGATTGGTTTTGCCCTATTGGTTATAAGCGCCAAAACCTTACAAGCGGCAAATGCAAATCCGGTGGATTCGTTGAGGTCTGAGTAATTCCCTAATCAATAAAGGGTAATAGGATTGATTAAAATTGATACGGCACCTCTTTAGACCTCACAGTTTTCAGCTTCGATGATTATTCGACTTTTAAGCACTGAACGCGTTTAAACTGATAAAATAGTTAATCAGGAAATGTCTTAGTGCTTCTTTGGGTTACTCTGTGAAATAACTCAAATTTTGCTAGTTTATAAAGTGTTCGACACCTATAGAAAAATTTTAGGTTTTCAATCGCCACAGGACGCCGTTGATAAAATGTTGGAAATTGATGACGAACAGGTCGCAATAGTTGGCGTCTATGGCAGATTTTCATCAATGTTTACTAAAATCAGATATCAAATCAATGGCATTAAGAGGCGATTGGTACAGACCAGATTGGAGTCAATTTCAGGCTGTTCATATAGCTTTTAAAAATACGTCTGCCGAAAATTTGAGCGGTACACTATCTAAAATAAAAGGAGCCTATAAAACGGTGTATTCTGAAACTGATGATTACCGTATTGAATTTTTGGATGAGACGGTAGCACGTTTTTACAACCGAGAGCAAAAAGTATCAAAACTGCTCAATTGGGCAACAGGTCTTTCCATCTTAATAAGTTGTCTTGGACTTTTGGGTCTGGTCATTTACACCACCAATCGACGCGTAAAAGAAATAGGTGTGCGTAAAGTTTTGGGTGCATCGCTACTTCAAATCAATGCGCTGCTTTGTAAGGAGTTTTTGGTATTGGTCGCCGTTGCTTTTATTGTGGCATCTCCGCTCGCGTGGTATGGCGTTCATAATTGGTTGCAGGATTTTGCCTATAAAACCACCATCAGTGTCTGGGTGTTTCTGGCAGGTGGTTTTGCCATGATTGGTTTTGCCCTCTTGGTTATAAGCGCCAAAACCTTACAAGCGGCAAATGCAAATCCGGTGGATTCGTTGAGGTCTGAGTAATTCCCTAATCAATAAAGGGTAATAGGATTGATTAAAATTGATACGGCACCTCTTTAGACCTCACAGTTTTCAGCTTCGATGATTATTCGACTTTTAAGCACTGAACGCGTTTAAACTGATAAAATAGTTAATCAGGAAATGTCTTAGTGCTTCTTTGGGTTACTCTGTGAAATAACTCAAATTTTGCTAGTTTATAAAGTGTTCGATT
>CAWDOF010000003.1:0-196857 GCA_963803715.1 uncultured Flavobacteriaceae bacterium | reverse complement strand
TGAAAACTTACAGTAACCAAAGCAATAATAATGGTAACCACTCCAGATAATGCAAATATCCACCAACTCAATTCCGTTCTATAGGCAAACTCCTGTAGCCATTGCCCCATGATGTACCATGCCACCGGAATTGCAATAACCAGCGCCAAAATGATTAGTGCAATAAAATCCTTGTTCAATAATTTTAATATCTGAAAAACACTCGCTCCAGTTACTTTTCTAATTCCTATTTCCTTGCGTCTTTGTAAGGCCATGTAAGATGTCAACCCAAATAATCCCAGAGCTGCTATAAGAATTGCCAGCACTGTAAAAATCTGGAAAGCGATACCGAATTTTCGGTCTTCGGCGTATTGGGATTCAAACTTTTTATCTAAAAATGTATAGTTTAATGTACTGTTGGGAAAAATGGATTTGTAAAGGGTTTCAATCTTATCCAAACTTGCTTGCATTCCCGCAACTGAACCCGAAGAAGCATTGAGTTTTACAAGGACATTATCGTCGGGTTGGTTCTGATAAATCATGAGTGGTTGGACTTCATTCTTTAATCCAAAATGATGATAATCTTCAATAACTCCAGTAATTGTGCAGGTCTCTCCCCATAATTTTACTTGCTTATTGATGATATTGTCCGCATCTGGATATCCCATTTGTTCAGCAAACTTTTTGTTAATCACAATACTTTCAAGATTATTATCTTTTTTACTGGCTTTAAAGGCTTGACCCGCTATAAATTGAATATCAACCACCTTAAAATAATTAGGTCTTGCCCCGTAAGCATAAAATATTTGGCGCTCATCTACAGTACCATCGGGATATTCAATCCCAACTGAAGATGATAAGTTATCGTAACCATCACCGGGATAGGTTGAAGCTCTGGCAACCTCATCGACAAAGGCTAAGTTTCTCAGTTCATTTTCAAATACTTCTATTTTCTTTATTAAAAGTGAATCTGGTACAGCTTCAAGTACTAATCCTTTAAATGCCAAAACTTGGGAAAGTTCTACACCAATGGGCTGTTCTTTTAAAAAATTGATTTGTTTCGCAACCACTAATGTCCCGATGATGAGGATTATTGTTGCGAAAAACTGAACTGTAATAAGTCCTTTACGAATATTCAGCCGTTTTGATGAGTTGACTATTTTGCCTTTTAAAGCTTTTACAGGCGAAAAATTGCTTAAAATAAGTGCTGGGTAAAAACCTGCCAAAAGACTTCCCACTATCATCAATCCAACAAAAGGTAACAATGATTTTAGATTAGAAATTCCCAATACCAAAGATTTACCTACAAATCCATTAAAGATGGGCAATAATGTAATCACAAGAATTATCGCAACTAGAAGGGCTATAAAAAATAAACAGAAAGATTCTAATAGCGACTGAAAAATAAGTTGCGACCGCTGGGCTCCAGCTACTTTTCTGATACCGACTTCACGCGAGCGCTCTAAAGACTTTACAGTTGATAAATTAATATAATTGAGCCAAGACAGTATTAAAATTATAATTGCAATGACAGATAAAAATTTTACTCGGCTACTGCTTCCGTTTGCTTCGGCCTCATAGGGTTTATCTGAATGCAAGTGAATATCTGAAAGACGCTCAATATTATGTCTTTCATCTGGGTCATTTTCAATATCCTTACTCTTGATTTTTGCCTGTAGCGCTTCAAAATTGGTGGTCTCATCTACTTTCAGATAGGTGAAAAAATTGTTTTGATTCCAATTCAATTCCGCCTGCTTGCTTAGCGTTTCCCAATTTTCTAAAGTCTCAAAGGATATTAAATAGTTGAGCTTCATGTGGGTCGTTTCAGGCGCATCCTCCATAATACCAATAACTTCCAATACAATTTCTGAAACATAGAAAACGGATACTGTTTTTGATATCGGGTTTTCATCACCAAAGATTTTTTTGGCCAAGCTTTGGGACAATACGATGGTATTCGGTTTTTTAAAGGCGTTGATGTCTCCTTTTAATAACTCTGTATTGAAAATATTAAAATATGAGAAATCCACTAAGGCTCCATTGGGTTGCTCAATAATTTTTTCCTGATTGACGAAGGTTACTTTATCTAGTCTGTAAAGCCTAACGTTATCAATAACCTCTGGAAATTCCTTTTGAAGCGTTGGGCCAGATAGATTATAAGTCTGCGCGTCGCCACCTTCATAAGTATCACCTTTTACGTAATCCATATAGGCGCGGTAAACCGTATCTGACCCCTCAAAAGAATCATAACTCTTTTCATAACCCACATAAAGTGAAATGATTATAAATGCCGCAATACCCAATGAAAGTCCAAAAATATTGATGAATGAATACATCTTATTTTTAAACAAGTACCTAAAAGCGATTTTTAAATAGAGAAAGTTCATGGTGTTATTATTTCCTGATCGTTTTCTTTATCCTTCTAATTCGGTATTGGCGAAAAAAGGAGGTTTGATTGATTGTGGCCTTAACACTTCAGTATATTTCTATGGGTTGATTAGTCCCTATACTGAAGTGAATTCAGCCTATTTTGATGGTTGATTAAACTGTTCGATTTTTGATTGATGATGATGCTTCACATTAAAACTTTATTTCAAACTCAATTTCCCACGTTCGTTTCACTTCGGTTGGCGGGTGGATGATGTAGCCCTCTATAGTGCTAAAATATTCTCGGTTACTTTTTGACCATCCAACATTCTAATAATTCTATGGCTGTACTTCGCATCGTGCTCACTGTGGGTTACCATAATGATTGTCGTTCCCGCTTCGTTAAGGTCTATCAATAAATCCATAACTTCATTACCGTTAGTGCTATCCAAATTACCGGTTGGCTCATCGGCCAAAATCAGTTTAGGATTGTTGACCACGGCTCTTGCCACGGCAACCCTTTGTTGTTGACCTCCAGATAATTGCTGCGGAAAGTGATTGCGGCGATGCATAATCCCCATTTTTTCTAAAACGGCATCTACCTTAATTTTTCGGTCTGCCGGTTTGACGCCAGTATAAATCAACGGAAGCTCTACATTTTCAAAAACAGTAAGCTCGTCTATAAGATTAAAACTTTGGAAAACAAACCCAACGTTATGTTTTCGTAATTGTGAACGTTTACGCTCGTTATATCCCGCGACTTCTTCTCCGTTAAATTTGAAACTACCACCGTCTGGGTCGTCCAACAACCCGAGAATATTCAGTAAAGTAGATTTACCACAGCCCGAAGGCCCCATGATGGCTACAAACTCACCCTCTTTCACATTAAAGGATAATTTGTTGAGCGCTATGGTCTGCACTTCCTCGGTGCGGTAATATTTTTCTAAATCGGTAATTTGTATCATAACTTAGTATTTAGCTTTGTGCCGTGAGCTAAGAGCCTTTGGCTTTTTTTGATTGTTTTCGTTTTATTTTTAAAAATCCAATTGCGTTGGAATCTAATTTATAGCGACCCGTTGGGCTTTTTTCTGTTTGGTTTATGTTTTGTATTCAAATTCATCTTCAGCTTCGATTTCAATATCGCTTTCCTACTTCAAAACTAGCTCCTCAGTTTCCCCAAAAGAATCATAACTCGACGTCACCACTTTATCATCGGGATTCAACCCGTCAAGGACTTCGTAATATTCTGTGTTTTGACTGCCCAATCTTATGTCCACTTTATATGCGGTGCTACCATCTTCACTCACTTTAAAAATCCAGTTGCCTCCTGTTTTTTGAAAGAATCCACCTTTGGGTATCAATAACGCCTGCTTTTCTGCGCTAAGCGCAACCCGTATCTGTAAATTCTGTCCGCGTCTAATACCCTCTGGCACGTCACCTTCAAATTGCATATCTACTTGAAACCTTCCGTTTGTGACTTGGGTAAATACTTTTTTAATTGCCAACACATAAGTAGTATCGTTGAATTTAAATGTTCCTTTTTGACCATTATAGATTCGGGAAATGTAATGTTCATCAATATCGACACGTACTTTAAATCCGCTAAGAACATCGACTTGTCCCAAGCGTTCCCCTTTGTTTTTAGATTGGCCAATTTCAGCATCTAGTGATGTTAACTGCCCATCAACTGGAGCTTTCACCACGAGGTCTCCTACTTTTTTACGCATCAATTCTAAGGCGCTTTGGGTTCTGGCATAGGAGTTCTGCGCTTGACTGACCTCTAATTTTGTGGCCACAGAATCTTCGGCTAAAACCTGCTCTGCCAAATCCATTCGATTTTTTTGATATTCATATAAATTTTGGGAGGACTCGTAATCTTGGCGACCGATTGCCCCCTTTTCATACAAACGGCTATTCAAATCATAAACCCGTTTGGCTTCAATCAAATTATTTTCGACATCGGTAAATTGATTTTGACGGTTAATGGTATTTTGTCGTGCCGCATTTTGGGAAATCTGCATCTGGGTCAATAAGTTATAAACTGACGTTTCTTGATTGATAAGACTAAGCTCTAAATCGGTATTTGACAATCTCAAAATAGGCTCGCCTTTTTTCAGGATGGCCCCATCTTCAACAAATTTCTCTTCGACGCGGCCGCCTTCCAAAGCATCCAAATAAATAGTGGTTATAGGCAGCACTATTCCGTTTACAGGAATATTCTCTTGAAATACATCGTTGGTTACGGTGCTTATGGAAATTCGTTCTTTTTCGATATTCAATTTAGAACCACCCGAAGTTTGCAATATGACATATATAATTAAAGCTATGAGCAGCAGTATGCCACCGATGGTCAATATCTTCTGGGTTGTAAATGTTTTCTTCTGAATTGGAACGTCCATATACTATATTCTGATTTTGATATATCTATAGTGAAGATAATGCCAAAATCATAATCCTTTAAAAACAAGTGTTTTATATAATTCACCAAAATTGGAAGTGTCCGCTTTTGATACAGTTTATGTTCATTAATGTACAGTTTGCAGAAGCTAAAATTTTCATTTTGAAGTTTGTATTATTTTTGAAGTGGTTTAGACCTTTTCATTGTATTATTGTAATGATGCTTATAAAAAACGCCAACATATTAATTATAGACGACGACCAGGACGTGCTAACTGCTTTGCGTTTGTTGTTAAAGCCACTTGTTAAGGAGGTAGTGATAGAGAAAAATCCTGGCAATATAGATTCCCTAATTAATCGTACACTGTTCGATATCGTTATTTTAGATATGAATTTTAGCGGATTGGTAAACTCTGGGAACGAGGGTATCTTTTGGCTTAATCATATAAAAGAAGAAAAACCCGGAATCGAAGTCATTTTAATGACGGCTTATGCCGATATCGATTTGGCCATTAGAGGTTTGAAAGAAGGCGCGTCGGATTTTTTGGTTAAGCCTTGGAAGAACGAAAAAATCATTCAGACTATCAAGGATATTCTAGAATCCAAAAAATCCACACAACCAAAAAAAGACCAACTCATTTCTGGAGGTATTGATATTATTGGGAGTAGCGATGAAATGAATGACGTCTTTACCAAACTAAAAAAAGTGGCCCCCACCGAAGCCAACATCTTAATTTTAGGCGAAAACGGGACGGGGAAAGATTTGGTTGCCAAAGCACTTCATGACCAATCCAATAGACGACATCATCCATTTGTAAAGGTAGATGTAGGTGCATTGACATCTTCACTTTTTGAAAGTGAATTATTCGGTTATAAAAAAGGAGCATTTACCGATGCCAGAGAAGATAGAAAAGGACGGTTTGAAGCCGCTCAAGGCGGGACGCTGTTCCTCGATGAAATAGGAAACATAAGTCTTGGTCAACAAGCGCGATTGTTAACTGTTTTGCAAAACAGACAAGTAACACCTCTAGGTTCTAATGAGCCAATCCCAATAGATATCAGATTGATTTGCGCCACTAATATTGACCCAAAAATTCTGGCCGATGAGAAAAAATTCAGAAAAGATTTAATCTATCGTATTAATACCGTTGATATTGTTGTGCCGCCACTAAGAGAGCGAGGGACAGACATTACAGAGTTAGCTAAACATTTTGTAACGATTTATGCCGAAAAATATAACAAGAGTCCGTTTAGCTTTGATTCTGGGTTTATTACAAAATTAAAAAAACACGATTTTCCCGGTAATGTAAGAGAGCTTCAATATGTGTTGGAACGTGCAGTCATTATGACCGATGGCAATGTTTTAAACGAGGAAGACTTGGTGTTTTCAACTATTGAAAGGGCCTCCACTCCAAATTCTGGCATATCTACAACCAATTTAGATGACATTGAAAAAAATGCCATCGTTAAGGTATTGGAAAAAAATAAGGGCAATGTTTCTAAATCTGCAAAGGACTTAGGTATTACAAGGGCTGCACTTTATAGACGTCTCGACAAGTATGAACTATAGAAGTTACATTTTCAAACTTTTTTTTAGGATTCTTCTATTGGTGGCTGCACTTTTCGGGCTAGCCTATTTTATATATAACGGTCAAACGGTCTATATTAGCATTGTTAGTTTGGCGCTCTTATATCTTATTTCAAACCTGTATTCGTTTGTAAAACGTCGTTTTTTAGCGATGGATGATTTTTTTGAAGCGGTAAAATATCGAGATTTCTCACGCTGGTTTCCAGAAGATAGAGGTCCAAGCGATATTAGGTTTCTTTACACAGGTTTTAACGAAATCAATAGAACCATAAAGGAAATAAACACCCAAAATGAAGCCCAATACGTCTATTTACAGAAAATATTGGAGATGGTAGATATTGGTATCATTGCTTTTAATATTGAAAGTGGTGATGTGCTTTGGAGCAACGAAACGTTTGGAGAAATTCTGGATATGCCTTCTTTTAAAAACATTCGTTTTGTTGAAAATCGAAAACCAGATTTGTTCAATATCGTTTTTGAGACTTATCATCGCGAACCGAACTCAATGTCTATCGCACTTCAAAATGAAACCATAAAAATATTGATTTCCGATACGGTGTTTCAGGTGGAAGCTGATGCCTTTAAGTTAATCGTGATTCAGAATATAGACGACACCTTAAATAAAAACGAATCGGAATCATGGAAAAAATTGCTAAGCGTAATGACCCACGAAATCATGAACAGCATTGCCCCTATTTCATCTTTAGCCGATACGTTGCAACGGAATGTGCAAATAAACATCGCAAATCCCGAATCAAAATTAGAATTGGAAGATTTGAATGCCGGCATTAAGACCATAAAAAATCGAAGCGAGGGCTTATTGCAATTCGCAAAAACGTATCGAAGTTTAAGTAAGGTCACACAACTTAAATTACAAAGAACCAGCGTTTCGGCGCTGTTTGAAAACATTAGATTATTGATGCAACCTTCAATAGAAGCGAAATCTATTGCTATTGAATTTGATATCACCCCTCCAAAACTAGAGTTGGATATTGACGTTCATTTGATAGAGCAGGTTTTGATAAATCTTATTTTAAATGCGGTTGATGCTTGTAAGGACCAAAAAGGCGCGCAAATTAAAGTCGTTGCATCCCAAAGTCCAACTCGCGATATCATGATTAAGGTTTATGATAACGGCTCTGGCATTCCTCAAGACCTTTTAGAAAATATATTTGTGCCCTTTTTTACCAGCAAAGCAGCCGGGAGCGGCATAGGATTAAGCCTTTGCAAGCAAATAATGATGCTACACAAAGGAAAAATTTTAGTGAAAAGTATTGAAGGTGAAGGGTCGGTTTTTAGCTTGGTTTTTTGAGATTGATTTTACTGAAATCAAGAGGATCTTTATGTTTCGATTATTTTTCTCCAAAGTCCTTTAATGATAAGCTCATACATAAGAAAAAGCTCAAATCACCTAATTGAGTATTTTAGGACTTACTATTAATAAATACTGACTCATTTTTAGTTGCGACCACATTAATGGCATGAGGTAAGATTTCAACTTTAACATTGCTTACTTCTCCAATAAACTCGCCATCAATTTGTAGAGACAAAGGTTGCTTACATTCAATTTCGACTGTTTTTAAACTATGTCTTTCAACAAAATCTTTATTTAAATCTTGGGTATTAAAAAAGGTTTTAAGTACCTGAAAAAAATTCAATTTCTTGAAAAGAATGATTTCAAATTTACAATCATTCATTTTGCCATCAGGATTAATAATAGAGCCCGTTCCAAATTTTTGGGCATTTGCCAAAGCCAGTAAAACACCGCTATAGGATTTGGTGGTTTTAGAGTCTGTTATCTCAAAATTATAGGGATACTTAGAATTGAAAATTGTAGGTATAGAATTAAGTAAATAACCCCATTTCCCGCTAATACTAGAATTATCATAACTTCGAATTAACTCAGCATTCAAACCTAAATCTGCTATGTGCAAACACTCACGACCGTTGACAGAAATCATATCCATAGACCAAGTTGTGCCTTCCAAAGCCAATTTAATTTGAGATTCCAAATCATCTGGAATATTAAAATTTGAAATTAAACCATTTGCGGAACCGCAAGCCAAAAGACCTAAACTTAGTTTAGTGTTTTTGATAACCGAAGCAAGCAGGTTTATAGTACCATCACCACCAGCAACAATTATCCTTTCATAAGATGTTTTTTCAATTTTCGCTCCTATCTTAGCTTTATCATTCTCTCCAGAAGTTTTCATGATTTCATAAGAAATATTTTTCTCTTTGCATACTTGCTCAATTGTAGAATTGAGCACGTCTAAATCTACATTTCCTGCTACTGGATTTATTACAAATAATACCATCTTTATATAATCTTTATTTCTGCTTTAAACAGTTATTGAAATTTAACTAATTTTAAATAAATATTTTACAATAATGAAAATTGATATTAGCGTTTATCGGGGATATGTTAATGATAAAGAATTAATCATTTCAGGACATATCTTCAAATCTTGGGCGCCAAGTCAATACAGCATTCAGAAACCTGCTATTCAGCATGCGTTTTCCATTTTTAGAATGTTTACCATTACTCCTTTAAAAAACGTACCGATTACCTTAAAGTTTAAAGATTTAACGGTCACAACAACGTCTTCAAATGATGGCTTTTTCGATTTTAAAATTCCATATATGGAGAATTTGGAAAGCGGTTGGCATTCTTGTTCAATTTTACATGAAATCGGTAAATTCAACATGATTGCAACGGGTGAGATATTAAAACCTTACGCCGGGATGTATAACATAATATCTGATATTGATGATACCTTTTTAATATCATACAGCTCGAATTTTTTAAAAAAATTGCTAGTTATGCTTACTCAGAATTTGAACAAAAGGCGTGTATTCGATGATGTTTCAAATCATTATAAGGCACTTAGCATAAAGGGACAAGAAAATGATGATGCTTCCAATTCATTTTTTTATGTATCAAGTAGCGAGTGGAATCTTTATTCATTTATTGTCGCCATAGCCAAAAAGCACGACTTACCGAAGGCAATCATAAAACTGAAAAAGATTAAAACTGGACTTTTAGATTTTTTTCAAACCGGTCGTGGTAACCACAATCATAAGTTCGAAAAAATAAAGGACATCATATCCTTCTATCCAAAATCACAGTATGTGCTTCTTGGTGATGATTCACAGAAGGATCCTTATCTCTATGCTGAAATATGTAAGCTTTTTCCAGAAAAAATAAAGGTTATTTACATAAGACAAACCGAAAAGAACAAGAAAACAGAAGTATGCACTGTACTAAATGATATTACTAACCAAGGTATCGACACCTTCTACCATAAAGATAGTAAGGAGGCCATTTTACATTCTAAGCAAATTAATGTAATTGATTGATTATTGAGAAATTGATTTATCCAATTTTAAAAATTTTGAATGGTGAATTTATTTTTTACTAGGCTAAAGCAATATTTTAAATATTTATAAGAATGGCAAACTAATCAATCCAAGTTTTTAGGGTAATCAAACAAGATTAAATAAATTGACAAACTTGTATTCTAAGATTCCGTTAGGATGGCGAATTTTATTAAAATTAGACTTGACATGCTTTAAGAATAAGCTCATTTAATATTTTAAATGTCCTGTTTTTGAACAAAGATCAATAAATCTAATTTTAAAGCGATTGATGCTTGTCAGCACCAAAAAGGCTTACAGATTAAAGCCATTGCAAGAACATCATGATATTACAAAATGGAAAAATTTTTGTGAAAAGTATTAAAAGTGAAGGGTCGGTTTTTAGCTTGGTTTTTTTAAGAATAAAGTAAACATAAAAAAGCATGATTGAAATTATTTTCAATCATGCTTTCTTAGCAATTTGAATTTGAGAATTATGCCATTGCTTCTTGGTTCAATCGACTTTCAGCCAATTTATCCAAAGCTTTATTAGAATTATATTCATCATCTAACGATTTTTGCAATTTCATTGCAATTTCGTTGTGACCTAATTCTTTTGCAATTCTAACTGCTGTTCCATAACCACTAATTTCATAATGGTCAATTCGCTGAGCTTCTGCAATTAATCCAGCGTCCATGACTTCATCATTTTCTGCTGCGGACATAAATTCAGTTGCTTCTTTGATTAAACCCTCCATAGCGTTGCACTTCTCACCAGTTGGCTTAATATTCATATCATCGCACATATTTTTTAATACTGTTTGATGATGTCTAGTTTCTTCTAAGTGTTTTTTAAATGCATCTTTCAATTTAGAATCGTTTGCATGTTCTACCATTTTAGGCAATGCATTGATTAATTGAGTTTCTGCACTATATAAATCTTTTATTTGATTTTCGAATAATTCTTGTAAATTTTTCATGATAATTGGTTTTTAAGTTCATTATTAATATAAGGGAAATTCATTGATTTTCTTTGTCAATACACTGTATGGATTGACGCAAATCAAATATTAAGAATGATTTCTATGAATAGACATTAAGATTTGGTAAAAGAAATCATCATCAATCAAATCCCTTAAACTATTTTTCTAAACTAAAGCATTGGAGCGTAGGTAAAGTTTTAGTCAGTGTAGCCTCAAATGCCTTGGACGAATTAAAAGTTGTTTGTTTCAATATGCGCTCTTCAACTAACAACTGGAAATTATCCTTCTCAAAAATCCAAGGTTCAATATTAAAAATGCCGTCCTCGTTTTTACTAATAGTATAAGTGGTATTTTTTATTGACTTATTTATCTCCAGACTTCTTCCCAATTCTGGAGTTTCGTTTGTGCACAATATTAAGGACAAACGATCGCAGAATCTCAAAAATTGGTAATCTGACCTGCTGTTACTTTCAGACAGACCATAAATTTTTAGCGTTTCTTGATTGACCTTTTCCTCGTCGTCAAAAAAGCGTTTTATCTTTTTACTCCTAGATCTCAAATTTCCGTAGAGAAATTCTAAGTGGTAGGTAATGAGTAATCGTGTATAAGCAGACTTATTTTTTGTTTCGGAAATAACCCGTTTCATGCGTTTGACAATTTCATTTATCGTTGGGTTTTCTTCGGTAAAATCAATTGGGATTCCAGCTTCTGAAAGATATTTCTTTTCATTAAAATTAAGTTGTCTGTCGTCATGTTCGGTTACAGCAACCAATGTTTCAAACCATAGTTTAGGTCTAAAATCCTTGGTAATGTTATTCGCAATTTTTCCCGCTAATAGACCGTGAGCAGCATGGTAAATAATATGAATACCTTTTTTAGTGCGATTAACTATCATTGAAGTATAGATTTGACTACTGCATTAAGCCTTAACCATTTTATGTAGAACCTTAGCCAGTTTTCTCGGCGATTCTATTGGGATTAGATGTCCGGATTTACCGAACGTTGTGAGTTTAGCATCATGCACATAGGGCAAAACGTCATCATGAATGTTTTCTATGGAAATGACCTCATCATTTTTACTGCAAATAACGAGCGTTGGGATTTTTAAATTTTTTACCGCCCAGGAAATATCATTGTTCATTCCTTTTTGAATCCACCACCTCCATGTAGCAGAATCTATACGCAACTGGCTCTCTACTGCATAATCAAATCTTTTGGGCTTTAGTTTTTTATTGGTCGCATTATAGACCGTGGTAATTGCCTCTTCCCGGTCTGGATGTTTTAGCATGCGCTTCTTTTCATCATCATCCATTGATTCTGTAGTTGGTGGCGAAGGCGCAATCAATATTAATTTTGACGGCTGAAAATCATTCAATACAAAAGCTGTAAAAAGAGCCAACTTCCCTCCCATTGAATGCCCGATTAAGATATAATTATCAATATTTAGTGCCTTAATCTCATTGGCTATCCATTCTGAAAAACTTCTTATGGAAAGTTCAGGCAACGGCTCGGTATTATCAAAGCCGGGTAAGGTTAAATAAACACAATTATACTTTTTTTTCAGCTTCCTTGAAAGCCATTGCCAGCTTCCGCCATCACCTCCAAAATAATGGATAAAAATAAGGGTAGGTCTCGTCTTGTTCATAATATTATATGCTATAAACATCCAATTTAAAACAAAATCCTCGGCTAATCCAAATGTAACTGCAATTCGTATTAATTGCGGTAAAAAAAATTCTTTTCAAGTTATACAGTGAGCCTATGTAAGAAAAAATACGGTTTTCTTTTGAAGTAACATACTACTGAATAGAGACAGAAAAATGGCTTGAAGTGTTGTTACTTTAATATTTAGAACAATAAAATTTAATAACCAATCTCTATTTTAATATGCAAAAACCAAACAAAAGACTTAAGCAGCAATCTTGTATCGTAACAGGTTCAAGCGGTGGGATAGGAAGTGCCGTTGCAAAAGCGATTGCTTCTGAAGGAGCAAACGTACTGGTCAATTATTATAGTAATAAAGAAGGTGCGGAAGAAACGGCTCATGCTATCGAGAAAGATTCCAAATGCGGAAAAGCGATTATTTGCAAAGCAGATGTCAGCAAAGAAGCGGATGTGGATAAGCTGTTCAAATTGGCTAAAGCTGAATTCGGCCATGTGGATATATGCGTCGCTAATGCAGGAATACAAATTGACGCACCACTCCACGAAATGAAATTAGACGATTGGAACCGCGTACTCTCGGTTAATTTAACCTCACATTTTCTCTGCGCCCGAGCTGCTTTAAATGAGTTTATGAAAACTGGAATTAGAGATGGCGTTTCGCGTTCTGCAGGAAAATTTATACACATGAGTTCGGTACATGAAGTCATTCCTTGGTCAGGTCATGCCAACTATGCGGCTTCTAAAGGCGGCATGAATATGCTTATGCAAAGTATTTGTCAAGGCTACGCTCAATATAAAATTCGTTGTAATAGTATCGCTCCAGGCGCCACAAAAACAGACATCAACAAAGAGGTTTGGAATGATGAAAAACGTATGAAGGATCTAATGAAATTGATTCCCTATAAAGAGATTGGCACACCAAAAGAAATTGGTAGCGTTGCCGCTTGGTTGGCGTCTGACGAATCTGAGTACATCAACGGCACTACTATTTTTGTAGATGGCGGCATGACCTGCTACCCTGGTTTTACGACAAATGGATAAACAATGTTGAATGTTGAATGTTGAATGTTGAATTTGAATAAAAAAAAGAATACTAACACTAATAATTAAAACTATGGATTTAAAAATAAAAGGAAGAACAGCATTAATAACAGGAGCAGATTCTGGAATAGGATTAGAAACCGCGAAGGTTTTAGCTGAAGCCGGTGTTCATATTATCCTATCAGATAAAGAAGGTGGAGAAGAGTTGGATAATGCAAAAAAACAGGTCGAGAAATACTGTAAAATGGGTGCCAAGGTCGCGATTAAAGCAGCGGATATTTCTAAAAATGAAGAAGTGCTGGAGCTTGCCAAATATATAAAAGAGGATTTTGGAGGTGTAAACATCGTGTTTCATGCGGCAGGAGCAAGAGGTGCAGCAGATGATTTTTTAAAATTAACCGACGAGGATTGGATGCATACCATTGACATAGATTTGATGGGTGCAGTTAGAGTCGCCAGAGCATTCATTCCGCAGATGCAAGAAAACAATTGGGGACGAATGATTTTAGTGGCATCAGAAAATGCCTTTCAGCCTTACGAGAAGGAAAGTCCCTATAACGCTTGTAAAGCAGCAATCATTAATTTATCGAAATGTCTATCAAGATCCTATTCTAAAGAAGATATCT
This sequence comes from uncultured Flavobacteriaceae bacterium, assembly GCA_963803715.1. Lineage (GTDB taxonomy): Bacteria > Bacteroidota > Bacteroidia > Flavobacteriales > Flavobacteriaceae > Psychroserpens. Next base: position 182,854 of record CAWDOF010000003.1, on the reverse strand, counting down.
TATTCAACTGTATTTCTCCTGCTTTTGTTGAAACACCAATGACAGATGCCATGATGGTTGAAATTTCTGAAGAGAAAGATATCTCAATGGAGGAAGCCGAAAAATGGTTCGTCAAAAATAAAAGACCACATATTGCCATGCAACGTAGAGGCCAACCCGATGAAGTTGCTGGTGTTGTTGCCTTTTTATGTTCAGAACATGCGAGTTATATCAACGGTAGCAATATCAGGATTGATGGCGGAGCTGTGGAATCAGCTTTTTGATAAAACAGAAGCTAACAAAACCTGATATTCATACAAAAGGTAAGACCATGAAAACTGGCTTAATTTGGTTTAAAAATGATTTGAGACTTTATGACAATGAAGCACTTTGTCAAGCTGTTTCGCAATGTGACCAAGTTATTTGCTGTTTTTGTGTGGAGCCTTACCAATTTGAAGATTTGGTGCTTGGGTTCAGGAAAGCAGATATCAATAGATTCAAGTTTTTGAAACAATCGGTTGAAAATCTTAAAAAGAATTTAGAAAAAATCGGCGGTCATCTTATAATTACTTCGGAAGGCGCAGTTGTGGACCTCCCGAAATTAATAAAGAAATATCAGATTTCCGCCGTTTATGCAGAAGAGGAATATGCCACGGAAGAGCTTTCCCTAATCTCAAATTTAAAAGTAGAATTGCCGAATGTAGAGTTCAATTTCTATTGGGGTAAAACGTTATACCATATTAAGGATATTCCTTTTTCTATTGAAAATATCCCTTTGACCAGTAAGGCCTATCGCATTCCAACTTCAAAAGAGAGCCAACCGCGTAAAACCTTAAAAGTTCCCGATCAGATTGTTGGCCCAATGGATTGTTTCTCTACAGAATTTCCTTCCTTTGAAACGTTTGGCTTTACCAAAAATGAATATGAAAACGCCAATCCCTTTTTAGAAGGAGGCGAAGATAATGCCAAGAAGCGTCTTAGACTATTACACCTTTGAATCTGAAAACCTAACCGGATACCGATGGTCTAGAAACAAGTCACTCGGTATGGATTATAGTTCTAAATTTTCGCCTTACCTCGCCCTAGGTTGTATTTCTGCACGTCATATTTACGAAACTGTTAAATCCTATGAGGAAAAAATAAAAAAGAATCAAAGTACTTGGTGGATTGTCTTTGAGTTGGTTTGGCGCGATTACTTCACGTTTAAGGGCATGAAATTTGGCGACAAGATTTTCCATTCTAGCGGATTCAAGAATAAGTCTATAGATTTTGAAAACGACAAAGACAAATTTAAACGCTGGCAAGAGGGTAAAACCGGTATTCCTTTTATAGATGCACACATGCGGCAGCTCAATCAAACCGGTTATATGAGCAATAGAGGTCGTGTAAATTGTGCCAGCTATTTTGTTCATGACTTAAATATTGATTGGACTTGGGGTGCAGCTTATTTTGAGAGTAAACTGATTGATTATGATGTGAGCGCAAATTGGCTGAACTGGCACGTGCAAGCATTTGAAATTTACTATACAAATCCTGTTCACCAAAGTCTAAAGTACAAGGCAAACACCTATATAGCAAAATGGATTGCAGAACTGGAAAATATTGACGATAACAGAATCCACGCACCGTGGCTGTTCCAGAATTTTCTAGATGAAGTAAATTACCCAGAGCCAATTGAAGTCTTTAAAAAATGGCAGCGGTCAATAAATAATATTAAAAAAAGTTTGGAGTAAAATTTGAAAAGTAAGAAAATTTATCAGGAAATTGATAATCTACAGGCTATTAGCCAAGCGATTTAGAAATTAAGATGTCTTAGATGAACTTCTTAAGAATTCCAGATTAATTCGTAGCAATACCTACAATTTGATGCATAGGCTTTGAGCTGCAAAATAAATCTTTCATACTGGGAAATATCACTTCCCTTAGGTGTGTTGTGAATAATCATAATTATAAGATTGAACCCAAAGTTAAAAATAATTTACAATTAATTTACGTTTAAGTAACATTAAATTTACATTAAGCCTGTAATATATTGTTTTTCAATAATATAAAAATAATTTTTTATGATAGAAAAATCTAATTATTAGACAGTTCAGATTTTTCAACAAGGCGGCTTTTCCTTTTATTATAAAATCTGCAGCACCTAGAACCAGATAGATTCTCATAGAAATAAAATTCAATTAAACCTTTCCTAACTTTAACGGTCTAAAAAAATAAAAGAATTCTTGGAGCAAGAACAAGCTTTCGTAGCGCAGTTGCAAAGTACCAATGGTAAGGAGGCCGCCTTTAAGGAGTTGATAAAACTTTATAAAGAGCGCTTGTATTGGCATATAAGACATATCGTAAAATCACACGACGATGCCGACGATGTTTTGCAAAATACCTTTATAAAAATTTTCAAAAATATCGACAAATTTAAGGGAGACAGTAAATTATATTCTTGGATGTATCGCATTGCAACAAATGAAAGCATCACGTTTATCAATAAAAATGCAAAACGTTTAAGTTTTTCTTCGGAAGAAATGCAATCTTACGCCATCAATAATTTGCAGGCAGACGTCTATTTTGAAGGCGATGCTATTCAATTGAAATTGCAAAAAGCGATTGCCACCTTGCCCGAAAAACAGCAATTGGTATTTAATATGAAATATTTTCAGGAGATAACTTATCGAGAACTATCAGAAATTTTAGACACTTCGGAAGGCGCCCTTAAAGCCTCATACCATATAGCTGTTAAAAAAATCGAAGCTTACCTAACCGAAGATTAAACCATTTAAAGAGTACAAAGTCTTAAATGCAAATGAAAAAGAACCAATTACATACTAAAAAAGAATCTGGCTTTAAAGTCCCAGAAAACTATTTTTCAGGCCTTGACCAACAAATTTTAGATGCAGTTAAATTGAAGGAAAAAGCCAGCAGCCATGGATTCAAAATTCCTAAGGCATATTTTGAAACCTTTGATGAACGGCTAATTAGTGAGCTTCCTGAACAAAAAGAAACAAAAGTGATTTCATTGTTGAGTTGGAAAAAAACATTGTCCATCGCTGCAGTCGCTGCCTGTTTGGTTTTAATGTTCAACCTTTTTTTGAAACCGTCGGAAACTTTAGATTTTGAAAGTCTTGAATTAACCTCGATAGAAAGCTATCTTGAAGATTCTGATTACAGCAGCTATGAATTGGCAACAGTGTTATTTGACGAAAATCTTTTAAAAGATAACTTTATTGACAACGCAATTGAAAAAGAACAATTAGAGGATTACCTTCTAGAAACCACTGATATCGAAGACCTTATTATAGAATAAATATTATGAAAAACCTTACCATCGTCCTATTCTTCTTAACATTATCCTTTACAGGTTTAGCTCAAGAGCGTACTAAAAGAGAACGTATCAAAGCCTTGAAAATCGCTTTTATTACAGAAAAACTCGAGCTCACCCAGACCGAGGCCCAAAAGTTCTGGCCCATCTACAACGCCCATGAATTAGAACGCAATATGCTTAGGGAAACAATCAGAGAGAAAAAAAGAAACCTCAACATCGAAAACATGACTGAGGCCGACGCTAAAATATTACTAACCGAAATGGTTGCTTTTGAAGAAGAAAAAATTGTACTTAAAACAGATTTTGTAGAAAGCCTCTTGACCGCAATACCTGCAAAAAAAATAATTCTACTCAAAATTGCTGATGACGAATTTAACAAACGCATGTTAGAAGAGTTTAAGAGACGACGGGGCAATTAATAGTTTTAGTGCGATGGTAGATTAACTTAACCTTTAGTCAGCTAGACCACAAATAATTGGACCTAGCTGAAGATAAAATGAATTTATAGTGAAGGGAAATTTAACTTTAAGTTCATATTAAGGAAGCTCAGTGGCATGTGAATTGATAAGGTATTTGTTTTATAAACATAAACTTATCAAAATGAAAAAACTCTTAATTATTTGCTTGACATTATCAACTACTTTGGTGTTCTGCCAAGATGAAACCGAAAAATTTTTAATCGAAAAAGGAACTTGGAATCTTGAAACAGATTTATCACTTAGTTTCAGTGATTTTGAAAATTCCAACGGTCCCAACCTAGCCAACAATAACCGAAATGGAGATAGTTTTGGTTTTGATATTTCGCCAAAAGCGGGCTATTTCATAAATGACAACTTGGTTTTAGGCCTAGGCTTAGGGTATGGCTATAACAAGACCGAAACTGAAGATAACTCTAGACAAGATTTCCCCCTTATTTCAGAGTCCAATTCAATCTCCTTTTTTCCCTATGTAAAAAAATTCTTCCCCATAGGAAATAAATTTTCCCTTCACTTACAAGGGGAAGCACGTTTCAGCAATTTCAAAAATGAATCTAAGAGAGATGATTCTCTTACGGAGTCAGAGTCACGCGTTTTCTTAATTGGGATTAGACCAGGTTTAAGTTTTAAAATTTCAGACAATTTCCTTATTCAAAGTCATATAGGATTATTGAGTTTCCAAAACAGAAATACTGAAACTGATAATTCTGACGATGGCAATACCTTAGAATATAATTCAAGTACATTTGGTCTTAACCTCACTTCTTCTAATATTTCATTGGGAATTTCCATTTTACTGTAAACTAGGCGCAAGTTATTATTCAATTTGGAAGAATAGCAAGACTGACTTATCTAAAAGTGAGTTTTGCTATTTTCTCTTTACCTCCAGCAAAAGCAATACTATCATTTAAAAAACGAATGGTATAAAAACCTTCATCGCTTAGATGCTGCCAAGAATCTCCAGCATCTTGAGAGTAGTCAATACCTTTCAAGCCAATGGCAACTAATTTCTTAGCATTACTATTGGGGACATATTGCACACAACTTCGGTAGCCAGGAGATTTATTTGCCGCCACGAGCTGCCAAGTCTTTCCGCCATCCTCGGTTCTTATTTTATTAGCAGAGCTATCCGCAGGTTTCGTGTAATCACCGCCAATGGCAAATCCGTTGTTTTTATCATAAAAATCCAAAGAATAGATTCCCGTTGTAGGTTCGCCTTGACTAACAGGAGTCTCGAAAATCTCCCAATTTTTTCCTCTATCCGAAGAATATAAAATTCTACTAGACACCCCACCAGTAGCTAACCAAGTATGGTCATCTACAATTGCAATGTTGGTATCACTTGCCGCAAAGGCAGCCTCTCCTTCGTTGGCTTTTGGTAAATCTTCGCAAGATAATTTGTTCCAAGTTGTTCCGCCGTCTCTAGTAATAATGATGCTCATGCAATCATCTGTTGGGTCGCCAATCGCGATGCCCTCTTGTTCGTTCCAAAACTCCAAGGAATCGTAAAAGGCCTTAGGGTGGTCTTCGGTGTAAACAGTTTTTATTGAGTCCTCAGTAATTTTGAACAAAACAGCCGGTGAGCCAATATTTAAGACAAATCCTGCTTTTTTTGTTATTGCCAATGAGCGAAAATTTGGAATAATAGAATCGTGTTTTAATTGAAAAGTCAACCTAGCTTCTCCACTAATTTCATTTCTCAAAATACCACCAATTTTTCCATTCGATAAAGCAAATGATGCGCCATTATTATTTTCATCAATTTCCAAAGCCCTAACATTTAAAGTAGAATCGGCAAGAAGAGTTTCAATTTCGACTTCCATTTTCACCTGGGCATTTAAGGACGTTTTATTTTGGATTGGTTTCTGTTTATTTGCGCAAGATGAAATCGTTAAAATTAGCAATGATAGTATTGAAAATAATTTCTTAGCCATTGAATTTAAGTTTAATCCAAAAATACACTTTATTTCAGCTATCTTTGCACGCTCAAATTTTTACAGAATTTAGAATTCTGAAAATTATACACTGAGACTCTCCCGTAAGTTATCGGGAACGACTGAAAACTAAGACAATGAGATTACACAGAAATTTATGCTTTGCCGTTATTGATGGGCTAACGCTTATATTCAATGAGGGCAACTATGCAGATAAAGTGATTCAACAACTCTTGCGAAGGGACAAACGCTGGGGCAGCCGTGACCGTGGCTTTGTGGCAGAAACTACCTATGATATTGTACGTTGGAAACGCCTCTACGCCGAAATCGCCGAAGTCAAAGAACCGTTTGATCGTGATAACCTATGGCGCATCTTCGCCGTTTGGGCTACTTTAAAAGGTATAAAATTACCCGATTGGAAGTACTTTGAAAAAACCCCAACTCGACGAATTAAAGGGCGTTTTGATGAGTTGAGCCAAATTCGTAAATACCGAGAATCCGTTCCCGATTGGATGGATGAACTTGGCGAAAATGCTTTAGGCGAAAATCTTTGGACAAAAGAAATAGCTGCGCTCAACCAGCAAGCCGACGTTATTTTAAGAGTCAACACCTTAAAGACAACTAAAGAAAAACTATACGCCACTTTATTTGACCAAAATTTAGATACCGAGCAACTAAAGGGCTATCCCGACGCACTCAGATTGAAAGAACGTGCCAATGTTTTTCAGACCGAAGAATTCAAAAATGGACACTTTGAGGTGCAGGACGCTTCCTCACAACTAGTGGCAGAATTTTTACAGGTAGAGCCAGGAATGCGTGTGGTCGATGCTTGTGCTGGTGCAGGTGGGAAAGCATTACACCTCGCCGCATTAATGGAAAATAAAGGACAGGTTATAGCCTTGGATATTTACGGCAACAAACTCAACGAACTTAAACGCAGAGCCAAACGCAACGGTGCTTTTAATATTGAAACAAGAGCAATCGAATCTACTAAGGTCATAAAAAAACTTTACGATAAAATCGATCGGGTTCTTATCGATGCACCATGTACTGGATTGGGCGTTTTACGCAGAAACCCCGATGCCAAATGGAAATTGCAACCAGAATTTTTAGAGAAGATTATAGTGACACAGCAAGAAATTCTTCAGCAATACTCACGTATGGTAAAACCTGGCGGAAAAATGGTGTATGCTACTTGCTCAATTCTCCCTTCGGAAAACAGACAACAAATTGACACGTTCTTAACATCAGAATCCGGAAAAGATTTTACTTTTGCCAAAGAACGTATTTTATATGCCCACAAATCTGGTTTCGACGGATTCTATATGGCATTATTAGAAAAGAAAGTCGATTAAATCATGAAAAGAGCCTGTTCTAAACTCTATTTTTTTGAGTAAACGATTAATAACGAACAGTCCCGAAGTTTCGAAAGCCATAAAAAATTAATAAATATATACACATGAAACAAATTTACTTTACAGCCTTATTATTATTTTCCTTAATCACATTGGCCCAGCCTTCTGGTTATTACGATGCAGCAACAGGAAGTGGTTTCACTTTAAAAACGCAACTCAAAACCATTATCGATGACAATGATGACAATCTTACCAACGAGTACATCGCTCTAGATTTAGGCTACAACGCCTTATATGATACATTTGAAAATTCTGATGTTGATTTGTATTACGAAGATAATGGGACACTTTTAGATATGTATTCAGAAGGTGTGATGCACAATGCTGACAATACCAACACCAATTTACCGGATGCCTATGAATATACCTACGGCATTAATCAGGATGATGGCACACTCGGTACACAAGAAGGTCAGCGCTATAACAGAGAGCATACCATCCCACAATCGGCTTTTAATAGCGGCTCACCAATGCGAAATGATGCCCACTTTGTAATCCCTACAGATAAATATGTTAATGCACAACGTGGTAATTTGCCTTATGGTTTTGTAAATACGTCGGCCCAATTTGATGAATATTCAAATGGTACTAGACGAGGCGAAAGTATTAACACTGGGGTTGCTGCCGGATTTTCTGGAGACGTTTTTGAACCGATTGATGAATTTAAGGGCGATATCGCAAGATTTTACTTTTACTTCGCAACTCGATATGAAGCGCAAATTACAGGTTTTGATTATGTAATGTTTGATGGTTCTTCTGACCAAGCTATTGACCAACCATTTCTCGATGTATTATATAATTGGCATATTGGAGACCCAGTTTCACAGAGAGAGATTGACAGGAATAACGCAATTTTTGCACAGCAGAATAACAGAAATCCTTTTATTGATAATCCTGGTTACGTTTCCCAAATATGGCAAAGTGTATTATCTACGGAAAATCAAGATGTACCTGTTCAAATATCCATGTTCCCAAATCCTGTAAGGACTAATCAAATTACTATACAGTCTCAATTAGAGACCCAAGTAGAAATTTATAATATTCTTGGGAAAAAGATAGTCTCAGCTACAGTCTCTCCTAACCAAAACAAGCTTGATGTTTCATCATTGAATGCGGGCGTTTATTTGGTAAGGTTAACAAACAAAAATGGCGCAATTACAAAAAAGCTAATTCGTCAATAAAATTAATTTCTCATTTTATAAACCATAAATCCCGAAGTGTTCGGGATTTTTTTATGTTCAAAAGTTAGATTAAACTGTTAAGAAACCTATTAGTAATCTGCCCTATCTTTAGGTAAAAAAACTAACTTTGTGCTTCGCTAATTTTACCAAAAAGAAACGCAATGATCCATTTCTTCGGAAACCAAAACAGTAAAGTTTATGCTGTTCAAGCAACAAAAGAATTTACACCAGATACCATTTCAAAATTGACATGGCTCTTTGGAAACCAACCCATCCTGAAACAGTCCGCCCTTGCGGATTTTTTTATTGGCCCTCGTGCTGCTATGATTACACCGTGGAGCACCAACGCCGTTGAGATTACTCAAAATATGGGCATCAAAGGCATTATTAGAATTGAAGAGTTTCAATCTGTCAAAAAGGATTTTTCTGAATTTGATGCCATGATTTCAGAGAAATATAATGGCTTGAACCAAGACATGTTTACCATTAACATTCAGCCAGAACCTATTTTTGAGATTAAGGATATTTCTGAATATAATCAGAAAGAAGGATTGTCACTAAACGATGAAGAAATTGAGTATTTAGAAAGCGTTTCAAAACGCATTGGCAGACCGTTAACAGACTCTGAAGTTTTTGGATTTTCCCAAGTCAATTCAGAACATTGCCGACATAAAATCTTCAATGGCACTTTTATAATTGACGGAGAAGAAAAACCGAGTTCACTTTTCAAACTCATAAAAGAAACTGCAAAGCAAAATCCTAATACTATAGTTTCCGCTTATAAAGATAATGTTGCGTTTATCAAAGGACCCAAAGTAGAGCAATTCGCGCCAAAGCGGGCTGATGTTCCAGATTTTTATCAAACTGAAGATTTTGAATCGGTCATTTCCTTAAAAGCTGAAACCCATAATTTCCCCACCACCGTAGAACCTTTCAACGGTGCAGCAACAGGTTCTGGAGGCGAAATTAGAGATCGGCTTGCCGGAGGAAAAGGTTCATTACCATTAGCAGGAACAGCCGTTTATATGACCTCTTATTCCAGATTGGAAGATGAAAATTCTGGAAAAGATAAGCCTTGGGAACAAACATTTCCAGCCCGAAAATGGCTCTACCAATCCCCAGTCGATATCTTGATAAAAGCCAGCAACGGCGCTTCAGATTTTGGAAACAAATTCGGTCAACCCTTAATCTGCGGTTCCATTTTAACCTTCGAGCACAAAGAGCGTAAGGAATCCAACTCAGAGTGTGGCACTCCCCTTTTGGGGGAGCCGGAGGGGGCTTGGACTTCTCTAGCCTACGACAAAGTCATTATGCAAGCCGGTGGCATTGGCTACGGAAAACTGGACCAAGCCCTAAAAGACACACCCGAAGCAGGTGATAAAATCGTGGTTCTTGGTGGCGATAACTACAGAATTGGCATGGGCGGTGCTGCAGTATCTTCGGCAGATACTGGTGCTTTTGCGTCTGGGATTGAACTTAATGCCGTACAACGCTCCAACCCCGAAATGCAAAAACGTGCTGCCAATGTCATTCGCGGTATGGTAGAAAGTGCTGAAAATCATATCATTTCCATTCACGACCATGGCGCTGGCGGACATTTGAATTGTCTTTCAGAATTAATTGAAGACACCGGTGGCCACATCGATTTAGATAAATTACCGGTTGGAGACCCGACACTTTCCGATAAGGAAATTATTGGTAATGAATCCCAAGAGCGCATGGGACTTTTAATTGCTGAAAAGCATCTAGATCAAATCAGCAAAATTGCTGAGCGCGAGCGTTCTCCTTTTTACACCGTTGGGAATGTTACTGATGACAAACATTTTTGCTTTGAATCTAAAACCAGAGGCTCCAAACCGATGGACTTGGATTTGGAGGATATGTTTGGTAGTTCGCCTAAAACCATCATGACCGATAAAACGGTAAACCGAGATTATACCGCTGTAAGTTACGATCGCGAGAAACTCCACCAATACCTTAATCAATTATTGCTGCTTGAAGCTGTGTCTTGTAAAGACTGGCTAACCAACAAGGTAGATCGCTGTGTTGGTGGAAAAGTAGCAAAGCAACAGTGCGTTGGCCCTTTGCAACTTCCGCTTAATAACGTTGGTGTTATGGCATTGGGTTTTAAAGGCAAAGAAGGCATAGCTACTGCGATTGGCCACTCGCCAATTTCAGGATTGATTGATCCCGTCGCTGGCAGTCGCAACTCCATTGCCGAAGCATTGACCAATATGATTTGGGCGCCTTTGGAAGATGGTTTGAAAAGTGTGTCACTATCCGCCAACTGGATGTGGCCTTGCAATAACGAGGGCGAAGATGCTCGATTATATGAAGCGGTAAAAGCGATTTCAGAATTTGCGATAGACTTAGGTATCAACGTTCCTACAGGAAAAGATTCACTTTCCATGAAACAGAAATATCCCGAGGGCGATGTAATTTCCCCAGGAACGGTAATTATTTCCGCTGCCGGGCATTGCAATGATATTACAAAAGTGGTAGAGCCGGTTTTACAAAAAGGGAAAGGCTCCATTTATTATATTAATCTATCACAAAGTTCTTACGAATTAGGCGGGAGTTCATTTGCGCAGATTCATAGTAAAATTGGTAATAAAGCGCCGAATATTAAGGATGCAGACTTTATAATCAATGTGTTTAATAACATTCAGCAATTAATAAAATCTGATAAAATTGTTGCCGGTCATGATGTAGCTTCAGGAGGATTGATTACTACGCTACTGGAACTATGTTTTGCTGATAATAATTTAGGAGCAAATCTCGATATTTCAGGATTAAGCGAAGAAGATTCCATAAAAGTTCTATTTGCTGAAAACGCTGGTATTGTATTTCAGGCGGAAGATGATTCCGTTGAAGACCTACTTTCCGCAGCAAGTATTGAGTTTTTTAAAATTGGGGAAGTTACCGAAAGTGACTTGCTTAACATCACTAACGGCGACGAGAATTCCACGTTTAATATTTCAGAACTTAGGGACACTTGGTTTAAGACCTCATATTTGTTCGACCGGAAGCAAACCGCCAATAATTTGGCAAAAGAGAGATTTGAAAATTATAAGAAACAACCATTAAAATATAAATTTCCACAAAATTTTTCAGGGCATTTCTCCTTCCCCTCAAGAGAAGAAAGGCATGGGGCTCCCAAAGCCGCAATTTTACGCGAAAAAGGCTCCAACTCCGAACGTGAAATGGCAAATGCCATGTACCTCGCTGGTTTTGATGTAAAAGATGTCCACATGACCGATTTGATCTCGGGGCGTGAAGATTTAAAGGACATTCAATTTTTGGGTGCAGTTGGTGGGTTTTCAAATTCAGATGTTCTTGGCTCTGCCAAAGGTTGGGCGGGTGCCATAAAATACAACCAAAAAGCCAATAAGGTTATCAAGGATTTCTTTGAAAGAGAAGATACGCTTTCTGTTGGTATCTGTAACGGTTGCCAACTATTTATGGAGTTAGATTTGATAAACCCTGACCATGATGTGCACGGCAAGTTAACTTATAATGACTCCCATAAACATGAAAGCGGATTTACTTCTGTCGAAATACAGGAGAACAATTCAGTAATGCTCAAATCATTGGCGGGCAGTAGATTGGGCGTCTGGATTTCTCACGGTGAAGGTAAGTTTTTACTTCCAAAGAAAGAGAGCGATTATGATATCGTCGCCAAATATGGTTATGCCGAATATCCCGCCAATCCAAACCATTCAGATTTTAACACGGCAATGCTCTGTGACAAGACTGGTCGTCATTTGGTGACCATGCCACATATTGAACGTTCCACATTTCCATGGAATTGGGCGCATTATCCTAAGGATAGAAAAGATGATACCGTTTCGCCATGGTTGGAGGCGTTTGTGAATGCCAGGAAGTGGGTCGAGGAAAACTGAATTAGAGATTTCGTAATAAAAAAAGGCGCATTTTAACAAAATGCCCTTTTTTTACACCCATATTTGAAAATCCCTTCAATTTTCATACTTTGCATGACTACAAACTTTCCCACAACTTATGACAGATATAAAAAGACTTTTCGACTTCCCCTACTATCAATTGGAGCATAAACCTTTAGAATCCGCTCTGGTCACAAAATATAACGGGAAATGGACACCAATGTCCACTCAAGAATACGTGGACAAGTCTAACGCCATGAGCCGTGCGCTATTGCGGATGGGCGTACAAAAAGACGATAAAATTGCGGTAATCTCCACCTCCAATAGAACGGAATGGAACATTATGGATATTGGAATTCTGCAATTGGGCGCACAGAATATTCCTATTTATCCCACTATCTCTGCCGAAGATTACGAGTACGTGCTCAACCACAGTGAGTCTATTTATTGTTTTGTGTCAGACATTGAGGTTTTGGAGAAAGTTAGAAAGGTCCAAGCAAACACAAAAGTAAAAGAAGTCTATTGTTTTGACCATATCGAGGGTTGTAAGCATTATTCTGAATTATTTGAGCTTGGAAAGGATGAAAGTAATCAAGCAGAAGTTCAAGCCCGAAAAGATGCCGTGGATCAACATGATTTAGCCACAATTATTTATACCTCTGGGACTACTGGAAAACCCAAAGGCGTAATGCTATCCCATTGGAACATTACCAGTAATGCCTTGGACAGCATTCCCAGATTACCTTTGATTGATGGCGAAACTAGAATTCTCAGCTTTTTACCAATTTGCCATATTTTTGAACGCGTACTCATATATATATATCAACACGCTGGAACTAGCATTTATTATGCAGAAGCTATAGATAAGATTGGTGACAATGCCAAAGAGATTCATCCCAACTTAATGAGCGTTGTACCACGTTTGCTTGAAAAAGTCTATGATAAGATTTATGCAAAAGGCTCAGAGCTTTCTGGTATAAAATATAAATTATTCCATTGGGCCATAAGTTTAGGAGAACAATGGAAACCTTACGGCGAAAATGGCGGCTGGTATGAGTTTAAATTGAAAATTGCCAGAAAACTGATTTTCAGCAAATGGCAGGAAGCTCTCGGTGGTGAGCTACACACCATGGTTTCTGGAAGTGCTCCTCTACAACCAAGACTTACCAGATTATTCTGCGCTGCTGGAATGCAGGTCATGGAAGGCTACGGTCTTACCGAAACCTCGCCAGTTGTTGGCGTTGGCATGTATGATAACCATCATTTTAGAGTGGGTACGGTCGGGAAACCTATTAGAAATGTAGAAGTCAAAATTGCCGAAGATGGCGAAATTTTAGTCAAAGGCCCTAACGTGATGCTTGGCTATTTTAAAGACCCTATAAAATCTGCCGAAGTTATGAGCGGTGATTATTTCCATACGGGAGATAAAGGCGAATTGGATGCCGATGGATTTCTGAAAATTACAGGTCGTAAAAAAGAGATGTTCAAAACTTCTGGTGGAAAGTACGTTATCCCAACACTTTTGGAAAATGAACTTAAACAATCGCGATTCATAGAACAAGTCATGGTTGTTGGTGAGGGTGAAAAAATGCCTGCCGCGATAATACAGCCCAACTTTGAATTTATTAAGGACTGGATTAAAAAGAAAAAGAAAAACATTGGAACCACAGACAAAGAAATCTCTGAATCACAGGAAGTCATTGACCGCATTCAGAAAGAAGTTGATAAATGTAATGTTCACTTCGGAAAGTGGGAACAGATAAAACGATTTGAACTAACTTCAGAAATTTGGTCTATAGATGGCGGCCATCTTACCCCAACCATGAAAATGAAACGGGAGATAATTAAAGGAATTTATCAAGATCTTTATAATAAAATTTATAGGTAGAGATTTCAAATCTGCACTTTACACTTTTCCATAGACTAAACTAAATAGTCCTAAAATATGCTTAGTCTATTTATAAATGAGTATTTGAAAAGTTCAAACAATCTCTATTACATATATTCTACTTTAACTTTTTGAGGTCGAATAGATTTGAACGTTTTAATGAAAGAAATTTATAATACAATCAGAATCTATTTATCTACGTTTAGATTCCGCTTCATGAAATACTTGACACTATTAATCTGTCCCCAGCTTTAAAATGAATCTCATCTTTCCAAATAATTCTAATTTTTCATTTTCAGAAACCTAAGGTACTTTTTGGTATTATATACCATGAATCAATTCAACAATGAACTCACAGTCTTAGATAATTGATTTTGGATATATTGAAAACCCTGAAATCATAAATTTAAACATCTTCCCAAGCGGTTCAGCTTTCCAAATAACCTTTCTGGGTTTAACAAAACTGAGGACTGCAAACGATATTTTGGTAATTTCAACCTCGTATAATTGCGAAATAAGTAATGTATATAACAAGTATTAAAAATTCCATAAATTTGTTATGCATGCATAGTATATTTTTGTATATTTGATTTTGAAATTAAAATTTGGAGGTAGGAGAAAATTCCACTTTCGTGGAAAACAAATATGAAGGAAAAAACCATTGATTATATTTTACGCACCACTTGGCTTGCTGTAAATAAAATGTATAACGAAGAGGCTGCCGAATTTGGCGTGAAAATGGCAACTGGCTTTGCGCTTTTGAGCATCGACCCTGAAAATGGCACCCCTTCAACATCGCTAGGTCCTAAAATGGGAATGGAAGCTACCAGCCTTTCAAGAACACTCAAAACCATGGAAAGTAGAGGCCTTATAGAACGCAAACCAAATCCTGAAGATGGACGTGGTGTATTAATCCATTTGACTGATTTTGGTCGTGAGAAACGTGAGTTTTCCAAAGAAAAGGTTTTGACTTTCAACAATAAGATAAAAGATAATGTTTCAGAAGAGGAACTAAAAAATTTCCAGAAAGTGACCGAAGTCATAAATAATATGATTTCAAACAAACAGATTTACAAACCAAAAGAACAGATTCTAAAATAAGATGAGTAAACGTAGAATAAATAAAATCGCAATTATCGGTTCCGGAATTATGGGAAGCGGTATCGCCTGCCATTTCGCAAACATTGGCGTTGATGTCCTTCTACTGGATATTGTACCAAGAGAACTAAACGAACAGGAAAAAGCGAAAGGCTTAACCTTAGAAGATAAAGTTGTAAGAAATAGAATCGTTAATGATTCACTCACTAATTCCTTGAAATCAAAGCCCTCCCCTATTTATCACCAATCGTTTGCCAGCAGAATTGAAACTGGTAATCTTGAAGATGATATTGCCAAGGTCAAGAAGGTAGATTGGATTATGGAGGTGGTTGTTGAGCGCTTGGATATTAAAAAACAAGTGTTTGAGAAACTTGAAAAACACAGAACGCCTGGAACTTTAATTACTTCAAATACGTCTGGTATTCCCATCAAGTTTATGAGCGAAGGCCGTAGCGAGGATTTTCAGAAGCATTTCTGCGGAACACACTTTTTCAATCCGGCACGTTACTTAGAACTTTTTGAGATTATTCCCGGACCTAAAACCGACCAAGATGTTTTAGATTTTCTAAATGAATATGGCGAAAAATTCTTAGGTAAAACGTCTGTGATAGCAAAAGATACGCCTGCATTCATTGGGAATCGTATTGGTATTTTCAGCATTATGAGTTTGTTCCATGCCGTCAAGGAAATGGATATGACGGTTGAAGAAGTTGATAAATTAACCGGTCCCGTGATTGGACGTCCAAAATCGGCAACCTTCAGAACCGTTGATGTTGTTGGATTGGATACTTTGGTGCACGTTGCTAATGGTATCCACGAGAATTGTAAAGAAGATGAACGTTTGGAGTTATTTAAACTTCCCGACTTCATCAATACCATGGTGGAAAACAAATGGTTGGGCAGCAAAACCGGACAAGGATTCTATAAAAAAATAAGAAAAGACGATGGCTCTTCAGAAATCCTAACGCTTGATTTAGAGTCTATGGATTATAGAGATTCAAAAAAAGCAAAATTTGCAACTTTAGAACTAACCAAAACCATTGATAAAGTTGAAGATCGTTTTAAAGTATTAGTAAACGGTAAAGACAAAGCGGGCGATTTCTACCGAAAAACATTCGCCGCGCTTTTTGCCTACGTAACACATAGAATCCCTGAGATTTCAGACGAACTTTATAAAATTGATGACGCCATGAAAGCTGGTTTTGGCTGGCAGCACGGCCCGTTTCAAATATGGGACGCCATTGGTGTTGAGAACGGTTTAAAAATGATGAAAGCGGAAGGCCATAAGCCTGCACAATGGGTGCATGACATGATAGAGAGTGGCAGCGATTCGTTTTATTCAGTAAAAGACGGAAATTCTTATTTCTATAACATACCCTCGAAAAAACAAGAAAAAATACCCAGGACAGGATAGTTTTATAATATTGGATAACATTAGAAAATCCAAAGAAGTATTCAAAAATTCAGGTGTTGTCATTGAAGATATCGGCGACGGTATTCTTAATGTGGAATTTCAGTCTAAGATGAATACTATTGGAGGTGATGTTCTAGCTGGAATCAACAAAGGTATTGAACTTGCCGAAAAAGACTTTGCGGGACTTGTTGTAGGAAATCAAGGAAAAAACTTTTCCGTAGGCGCCAATATCGGAATGATATTTATGATGGCAGCCGAGCAGGAATATGATGAACTTAACGCCGCTATAAAATATTTCCAGGATACTATGATGCGAATGCGCTATTCATCAATCCCAACCGTTGCAGCGCCTCATGGCATGTCTCTTGGTGGTGGTTGTGAATTATCAATGCACGCAGATATGGTGGTCGCAGCGGCAGAAACCTATATTGGGCTCGTAGAATTTGGTGTTGGTGTGATTCCTGGAGGTGGCGGATCAAAGGAAATGGCCGTTCGTGCGCAGGATACATTCAAAAAAGGGGACGTTCAATTGAATACACTTCAAGAATATTTCCTCACTATTGGTATGGCAAAAGTATCCACTTCAGCTTATGAAGCATTTGACCTTGGCGTCCTTCAAAAAGGAAAAGATATTGTTGTAGTCAACAAGAACCGACAAATCGCAGTCGCCAAAGCGCATGCCAAGTTGATGGCCGATATAGGTTATACCCAACCCGTGAAACGTACCGATATTAAAGTTTTAGGAAAACAAGCTTTAGGTATGTTCTTAGTGGGCACCGACTCCATGGAAGACAGCAATTATATTAGCGAGCACGATAAGAAAATAGCCAATAAACTCGCCTACGTCATGGCAGGTGGTGATTTATCTGAACCAACATTAGTGAGCGAGCAGTATTTACTGGATTTAGAACGAGAAGCGTTTTTATCTCTCTGCTCCGAACGTAAAACGCTAGAACGTATTCAACACATGTTGAAAACAGGGAAACCGTTGCGCAACTAAATGCTGTAATAGGAATGGAGTATTGAGTATTGAGTATTGAGTATTGAGTATTGAGTATTGAGTATTGAGTATTAAGTATTAAAGATGACAACTTTACAATTATAACAAAATGAGATTCTTAAAATTTTACTTATGACTTTTTTAAAAATTTTGTGAAATCAGAAGGCTAACATTAAAATTTAATTCTAAATACTTTCATCATGCACAAATTTGAAGATTTAAAAATATGGCAAAAGGCAATGGACATTACAGTTGATTGTTATAAAGCAACAGAGAATTTTCCGAAGGAGGAAAAATATGGATTGACATCCCAATTAAGAAGAAGTGCAGTTTCAGTTCCATCGAATATCTCAGAGGGTGCAGGAAGAAATACAAATGGTGAATTCAAACAATTTTTGGGGATTGCGAATGGGTCATCTTTTGAATTATTAACTCAATTATATTTATCAAAACGATTAAATCTTATAACAGAAGAAAGTGTTAGGCCTATTATAAATGAAGTATTGCAAGTCACCAAAATGAGTTATTCGCTTCAAAAATCACTAGCTAAATCTTAATACTTAATTCTAAAAATCTTAATTCTAAAATGAGTAGAACAGCATACATCGTAAAAGCATACAGAACCGCAGTAGGAAAAGCACCAAAAGGCGTATTTCGTTTTAAACGTGCAGATGAATTGGGTGCAGAAACCATTCAATACATGATGAAGGAATTACCAAATTTAGACGTGTCTAGAATTGACGACGTCATTGTGGGTAACGCCATGCCAGAAGGATCGCAAGGTCTTAACATGGCGCGATTCATATCTTTAATTGGATTGAATAGTGTTGACGTGCCAGGCGTAACCGTAAATCGGTTTTGTTCCTCAGGTATAGAAACTATCGGAATTGCAACGGCAAAAATCCAGGCAGGAATGGCAGATTGTATTATCGCAGGAGGTTCAGAAAGCATGAGTTCCGTACCCATGACCGGGTTTAAACCAGAACTAAATTACGAAACCGTAAAATCTGGTCACGAAAACTATTACTGGGGCATGGGAAATACTGCAGAAGCGGTTGCCAAACAATTTAAGGTGTCTCGTGAAGACCAAGATGAATTTGCTTACCATTCTCACATGAAAGCATTAAAGGCTTTATCTGAAGACCGATTTCAAGACCAAATTGTACCCATTGATGTTGAAGAAACCTACGTGGATTCCAACGGAAAAAAAGCAACAAAAAAATATACGGTCAATAAAGATGAAGGTCCACGATCAAGGCACAAATCTTGAAGCGCTTGCCAAACTGCGTGCTGTTTTCGCCCAGGGCGGAAGCGTTACCGCTGGTAATTCCTCACAAATGAGCGATGGTGCTGCGTTTGTTATGGTGATGAGTGAAGCTATGGTAAAAGAATTAAATCTAGAACCAATTGCACGTTTAGTCAATTATGCAGCCGCTGGTGTTGAGCCAAGAATTATGGGTATCGGTCCAGTAAAAGCAATACCAAAAGCATTAAAACAAGCAGGTTTAAAACAATCTGATTTGGAATTGATTGAATTGAATGAAGCGTTTGCTTCACAATCTTTGGCAGTCATCAGAGAGTTAGGGTTGAATAAAGACATCGTAAACGTCAATGGTGGCGCTATTGCTCTAGGACATCCATTAGGTTGTACCGGTGCAAAACTCACCGTACAATTATTGGATGAGATGCGTAAGCGCGATATGAAAGGAAAATATGGTGCAGTAACCATGTGCGTTGGTACAGGTCAAGGCGCTTGTGGCGTGTTTGAGTTTCTTAACTAGAGAGGCCCATACTAACCTTCCCAGAGGGAAGGAACATTTGAAAACAAAAATTAAAATAGAATAGAAATTATTAATATCTAAAATCCCACAACAGTTCCCTCTCTTTTGGAGAGGATTAGGGAGAGGCTTATGGAAACAACAACAGAAAAAAAAGAATTACTTAGAGGTGGTCAATTTCTTGTAAAGGAAACCGATTGTCAAGATGTCTTCACGCCAGAAGATTTTACTGAGGAACAAACCATGATGAAAGAAGCGGTCATGGAATTTAATGAACGTGAAATCATTGCGCATCGCGAGCGTTTTGAGAATAAGGATTATGCCTACACTGAAGAATGTATGCGTAAAGCAGGTGAGCTAGGTTTTCTGGGCGTTGCCGTTCCTGAAGCCTACGACGGCTTGGGCATGGGATTCGTTTCTACCGTTTTGACTTGTGATTACATTTCATCCGGTACAGGTTCATTCAGTACCGCTTTTGGTGCCCATACGGGGATTGGTACGATGCCAATTACATTATATGGCACTGAAGAGCAAAAGAAAAAATATGTCCCTAAGCTCGCAACTGGTGAGTGGTTTGGTGCTTATTGTTTAACCGAACCTGGTGCAGGTAGCGATGCCAACTCTGGAAAAACGATTGCTACACTTTCCGAAGATGGTAAGACTTACACCCTCAACGGACAAAAAATGTGGATATCAAATGCAGGTTTCTGTAAATTATTTATCGTATTTGCACGTTTGGAAAAAGACAAGAACATTACTGGTTTTATTGTAGAGAATGACCCTTCAAACGGAATCACCATGGGTGAGGAAGAACATAAATTAGGCATACGTGCCTCCTCTACCCGTCAAGTGTTTTTTAATGATACGGTTGTACCAGTGGAAAATATGTTGGCAGGACGAGGCGAAGGTTTTAAAATCGCAATGAACGCATTAAATGTTGGCCGAATTAAATTGGCTGCTGCGTGCTTGGATTCCCAACGTCGTATTTTAACGACTGCGGTTAAGTATGCCAACGAAAGAAAGCAGTTTAATACCCGTATTTCAGATTTTGGAGCAATTAAGGTAAAATTAGCCGAAATGGCAGCCAGTGCCTACGCCGGTGAATCTGCAACCTATAGAGCTTCAAAAAATATTGAAGACCGAATTGCCCTACGGGAAGAAGCTGGAAATTCACATCAAGAAGCTGAACTTAAAGGTGTTGAGGAATATGCTATTGAATGTTCTATCTTAAAAGTAGCGGTTTCTGAAGATGTACAAAATTGTGCAGATGAAGGTATTCAGATTTTTGGAGGCATGGGTTTTTCAGAAGATACACCAATGGAGGCGGCTTGGAGAGATGCGAGAATCGCTCGTATTTACGAAGGTACTAACGAAATCAACAGAATGCTTTCTGTGGGAATGTTGGTCAAAAAAGCTATGAAAGGGCACGTGGATTTAATGGGACCTGCACAAGCCGTTCAAGAGGAATTAATGGGAATCCCATCTTTTGATACCCCTGATTATTCCGAATTATTTGCTGAAGAAAAGGAAATGATCAAAAAACTTAAGAAGGCCTTTTTAATGGTTGCCGGTGGTGCCGTTCAGAAATACGGTCAGGATTTAGAAGAACATCAACAGTTATTGCTAGCTGCTGCTGATATTTTGATTGAAATCTATATGGCGGAATCGGCGCTTTTAAGAACCGAGAAAAACGCCAAACGTTTTGGTGAGGAAGCACAATCGGTACAAATTGCCATGTCTAAATTATATTTGTACCAAGCGGTAGATATTGTTGAAGAGAAAGGTAAAGAGAGTATTATTTCTTTTGCTGAGGGCGATGAGCAACGTATGATGCTTATGGGCTTGAAGCGATTTACCAAATATCAAAACTATCCGGACATCGTTGACTTGCGAAAAGAAATTGCAGAGAAAGTCAAGGAAGAAG
Source organism: uncultured Flavobacteriaceae bacterium (assembly GCA_963803715.1). Classification (GTDB taxonomy): domain Bacteria; phylum Bacteroidota; class Bacteroidia; order Flavobacteriales; family Flavobacteriaceae; genus Psychroserpens. The sequence goes on along the minus strand of CAWDOF010000003.1, from coordinate 161,546 downwards.
AGAAATATTGTTTTTAAGATTTTAGACTAGTTCAAATGATTCCGTTAGGAATCAATACTAAAAAAGCCAGTTCATTAATTTGAACTGGCTTTTTATTTTAAATAAAACATAAGAGTCTTTAACCCTATTTAGTTTGATTATGGACTGAGAAAAAGACCATAATTTAATTAGCTGAAGCTGGATAAGATTATTCGCAACCCTCAGTAATCTCTTTCATTTCTTGTTCGGTGAAAGCAATAAAATGCTGCGGATGCGGAATGACTTCCTTTACTTTTGCAAGAGCGCAATCGCAGTATGCCTCTTGCTCTTCGCTTGATTTATCAGTTCCTTTTTGTGCTTCTAAACAACTTGTTGAAAACTCATTTTCGATGGCTTCGTCCCAAGAACTTAATTCTCTTTCAGACTTCAAATCTTTTAGACAGTCAGAATTATTAAAAAGTTGAGCCATATCCTTTTGCTCTAAAGCAAAAGCCTCATCTGGATTAGGCTGACCCTCTAAAGTTGATTCGAGAAGACAATCGCAATAATCCTTAGACATTTCCACGCCCTCTGTTTTCATAAACGTTAGGCAGTTGTCAGTAAATAGACTTTTGTCTTTTTCAGACCAGTTATGGGCTATTTCTTCCTTACTTGTCGTATCCTCTTTTTTAGCATTTTCCTTACAGGAGATAATAAGAGTAACAAATAGAACGATGATAATAGTTGTAGATTTCAGTTTCATAATATTATTTATCAATTATTTCACATTTTACGTTTTGGTTGTCTATTTTTTCTCTTGACAATCCATCAGAAACACCTTTACCAATTGCAGAACCAAATAATAAGGTATTACCGGCACCTCCACCAACAAGGCTTCCCAAAGCACCTGCGGCCGTTCCGACAATCGCTCGGTCTTGTCTGCCTTCAGACTTTTTATCGTCTAGTTTGGATATTGCCAAGATTTCTTTTAATTCTATTCTTTTTCCGACGATAGGCATAACCCGAGTTGAGCGCGCGTAATCAAATACCCTTATTTCTCCTTTGTCCTTTAGAAGACCAGTGATTTTACCTTGAAAGTAGTGAGGATTTTTTCCTTCAGTGCCATGCTTAATAACCACAAAATCGCCTACTTTTAAAGTCTCTGTATTAATTTCGGTTTCTTGGTCATCATAGTACGTGACCAGCAATTCTTGGCTAACAAGCAAATTCACTGTTATTAAAGCCATGAAACACAATAAAAATGATTTTTTCATATGATTTTAATTTATAATTGATTAGAATAAAATAATTATAAACATAAAGAAATGTTAAGATTATTGCAAATTTATTGCTTAATTGCCTTAACTGAATACATGTGTATTGTGTTTATTTTAGATTTGAAAATCTATTTGAAGCGCATACACCACGACTATTATCACAAACAAAAGCCAGTTCATTAATTTGAACTGGCTTTTTATTATTTTTTCTTAATGAATAAATTAACGATTGTCCAAAAGTGCAATAAGCTCTTTCTTATCTCTTATTTCTATTAGCCCCTCGTAGAGTGCTTTTGCAATATCCTCTTGATGTGCCTTGTTATTGAGTCTTGAATTGTCATTAGGATTAGATAAAAACCCAAGTTCCATAACTAATCTTGGACACTCAATAGTCTTTAAAAGATAAAACTCGGCATTTTTCATTTTACCATTTGAAACCACTTTATTTTTCAATTGCTGATCTAATAATAACCACCCGTAACCAAGAGATTGTTTATTATATGCGCCTTTATTGGAAGAAAAAATCTCCACGCCATTCGATTCAGGATTTATTGATGTGTTGCAATGCAGGCTTATAAACACATCTGGATGCTGCTTATTAACAAATTGCGCGCGCTCTTTTAAGCTTAAAAATTCATCCTCTGATCTTGTTTGGATGATTTTAATTTTATCGTCTTCTAAACTTTTAAGCAGATTAGAAATTTGAAGAACAACTTCTTTTTCATTACTGTTACCTTGATCACGGCCACCATGACCAGCGTCGATGACAACTATTAATGGTTCTTTAATTTCCTTAAAGGCACTAAACATAAATATGCCTGCGAAAAGTAATACCGCTGTGATGATTCTTAAGACTCGTTTTGAGATTGAAGATTTTGATTGATTTAACATAATGATTCGATTTTTGATTTGAATGAAATTAAATCCGCTAGTGAGAGGAACGCGGTGTTCCTTTTGCCCTAAACCAATGATTGCTTTTGCATAATGATTTAAGTCTATACCAGAACTTACAACCTGACTATCTGCTATAAATTCATGGTTTTGAAGTATTGCTATTTTGTAAAACCACAAAAACGGATTGAACCAAAAGAAACACAATACAAATTCTATAAAAATAAGATCTAACGTGTGCAATTGTTTGTAGTGTATGCCTTCATGGGCAATTATACTTTCGGCAAAATCATCATTCACTAATTTAGATGAATTGATAAAAATGTAATTTAAAAAACTTGAAACCTGCTCATTTTCATCAACTTCAACCTGAATTAAATTACCTAACCTTTTATTGGAATTTCGCACTAATTTCAGAATAGAAAAGAGGTTTATTAGAAATCTCAGGATAAAGGCAATAGAAATAACAAAGTAAAAACACCAAATCACATCATAGGCATTAATCTGTTTTGCAGCAGTTGCGCCAGCAATGCCCTCATCACTAAAATCGTTTGTCAAATTTAAATTCGATGGCACTTCAAAATTAACGGCAGAAATCTTAGGGATGGCATCAAACATTTCAATCTCTAAAATTGGAGACAGCAAACATAATAGCAGAGTAATGAGTAAATAAAAACGATTAAATTGAAACGTCTTTTGATTTTTTAGAAGAAAAACATAAACAGCATAAGATAGGCCTAGACTAATAAAGGTATAAATTATATAGGTCGTCATTTATTTTCTTTTTTGATTGATTTTTTGTTGCAATAAGTCTTGTAGCTCTTCCATTTCTTCCATAGATAAATCTGCATTTTTAGCAAAAAAAGAGGCGAATTGAGATTTAGAATCATTAAAAAAATGACGGATCATGCCGTTGACCTGAGTGGAAAAATAGTCGTTCTTCTTCAAAATGGGGAAATACTGCTTGTCTCGCCCTAACTTTTTAAAACCGATATATTTTTTATCGCACATTCGTTTTAGTAATGTAGAAATCGTTGTGTAAGCTGGTTTTGGCTCAGGAAACTGGGCAACTACATCTTTCATGAAAGCTAGCTTTAAATGCCATAGATATTTCATGATTTGAAGTTCGGACTTATTCAATTGTTTTATATCCACAATTATAGTTTTAATACTACAAATGTAGTAATAAAATTGATTTATCAAAATTTCTTTAGGAATTCATCCCAAAAAAATCTATAAAAATCATTTCTATGGACAAAAAAAATCGCCTAAAGAATAACCTTTAGACGATTTTATTTAAATACTATTTAGATGTTTTATGCTTGTGACACCATACCAAGCGTATAGAGCTGCTCCATGGTTGGAGTTTTACTACCACCCGCTGGTTCTAAAGTGATACCGAAAGCTTGACTCTCATTGGTGTTTTCAATATTAAAGATTTTGTTTTCATCTTCATTAAAATCAGCAATTGTGCCTAAACTTGTTGGAGTTAAGGGGTTTAAAGTCAATGACCAAACTTGATACACTTTACCTTCTGGAGCTTCTGGTAAACCTTGGGCATCTAAGTAAATGGTGTTTTCCTTTTTATTCCAATACACTTTAGCGTAGGTATTTTCAAATTGACCTTGCCCCCCCAAAGGTACTGCAATCACATCTTTATCACGCAACGCATTTAAGACCTCTTTTGAGGTTACCAAATCGGTTTTAGTGTCTTCCAATTGGGTTTCCAAATAATCTCTTTCAATAGTAATATTTGACACTTTTTCTTCCAATTGATTATTTTGATTGACATTCCAAAGTAAACCAGCACCAATGATAATGGCAGCGGCCCAACCCAGATAAGTGACCCAATTGTAGGTACTACTAGTCATAGAGACCACTCGGGCTTCATCACCACCAAAATTTAATTTATTCTTTATCAGGTTTAAAATGTGCTCACTTGGTTTTGGTGAAACAGCAGCAGTCAGCTTTATTATTGCAGCTTCAATTTCTAAAACTTCCTGAAGTATTTCAGGGTGCTTTAACATCATTTCATAAACCTCTTTGCTTTCCTTATCATTTAATTGACCAGCGACGTAAAGCTCCAAAATTCCAGATTCTATGTAGGCATTTATATCCATATTATTCTACCAGCATTTTTCGCAGTTGCATAATGCAATTACGGTTTCTTGTTTTAATGGTTCCGATTGGTATGTTGAGTTCTTCTGAAGTTTCTTTTTGAGTATAGCCTTTGAAATATAGATATTCTATAATTTTCTTACACTTTTCCTCCAAGATCTCGACAAACTTTTTAATTCCGATAGCGTCTGTTTGTCTGTCAAGATTATCACTTGTTTCTAGGATATCTACGAAAAAATCAGAATTCAGGTTTTTACCTGAGTTCTTAAATGCCTTCGACCGTGTTTTATCAATGGCAGCATTTCTAGAAATATTGAGCATCCATGTAAAAAACCGCCCCTTTGAAGCATCATAACTGCCGGAGTTTTTCCAGGCTTTTATAAATACATCTTGCATAACCTCTTCGGCAATATCATGATTTCTCACAATATTATAAATAACACCATGCATACTTTCACTATACATGTTATATAATTCCTCAAAAGCGCTCTCGTCTTTCTCTTGGAATTTTGAAACTAAAATATCTAATTGCATAAAAAAACTGTTAGGTCATATAAAAACCTAAAATCGTAAGTTGCACGATTTTAGGTCGAAGTTACAAAATTTGTAAGTTTATTTTCTAATTATTGAATAATTCCACCACAACTTATTCGTGTTCCAGCAGCTCCAGAGGGTTGCGATGTAAAATCATCAACACCTTCATGAACAATAATGGCCTTACCCATAATATTTTTATTTTCATCGTCACAACCTATACACCACTCATCGGTTGTCTTAGTAACTTCTGCCATACCCTCTGCATTTGCATTAAAATTTCCAATATCACCTTTATGATAACCTGCTTCATCACCCCATTTACCATGTGGTTGACCAGTAGGATTCCAATGACCACCAGAAGATTTACCGTCATCTGAAGAGCAATCTGCTTTTTCGTGAATATGTATAGCATGCTCCCCTTCAGCTAAACCAGTAAGATTGGCCTTCATAGTTACGTTTCCGTCTTCTTCCGTAAAGGTTACATTACCAGACACATTACTTCCACTTTTAGATTCTAGCATAAATGCTACTTCTTTCACCTCATCTTCCATATCCATATTATCTGCCTCGTTAATTTCCATATCGGTATCAGATACCTCTTCTTCTTTCTTTTCCGTTTTGCAGCTTACGCAAAAACATAATACTATTAACGCAGCGCTGAGAATGTAATTTTTCATGTTATTGATTTTATAGTTATTCATAGTTGAAATGTAATGATTATTATAATTAGGTGAAAATATAATGCTTTCATAGTAATCAATTTATCCCATTCAGAAGAAATTCTAACTTTAAAAAGATGAATTTTGATACACCTTATTACCTTATTGATGTGGATCTTATAAATTTAGTTATTTCTTTTAAGGGCTAATATTAAAGGGAACTGATTTCAAATTGCTTGATTTTGGCCACAAAAATCTAATAGAAAACTAAAAGCCCTCAAATAATAAAACATTGACTTAAATTTTTGAAACCGTATTATTCATTTTTCAAATTTGAGCTTTCATTCATTAAAGGCTAGAAATTAGAAATAAAAAAATCGCTTGTACTGACTCACAAGCGATTTATTAATTAAACTTTTTAGTTTAACTATTCTGTTTTCTTTGCCTCAATTTCAGTATCTGTCATTGTTCCATCTGAAATATTTTGTTTTTTAAGATGTTCATCCAAAAAAGTGATAATTCGGCTGTATGCTTCAATTTGATTCTCTTTTTTCACAAAACCATGCCCTTCGTCTTCAAATAACACATATTCTACAGGCACACCGTTATTACGAACACCTTCTACAATTTCATCGCTCTCAACCTGAAGTACTCTTGGGTCTTGAGCGCCTTGTAAAACAATTAATGGTTTGGTTACTTTATCGGTATGGAATAAGGGCGAGATGCGTTTTAATCTAACAGAATCTGCTGAGTAAGGATCGCCCAACTCCTTATATAAGGATTCACGGAAAGACTCCCAATACGGAGGGATACTTTTCAAAGTTCTCATCCAATTGGTAACACCAAATAAATTAACGCCCACATCAAATTCCTCCGGAGCATAGGTTAGAGCAGCCATCGTCATATAACCGCCGTAACTTCCACCGATAATTCCAATTTTTCCACCATCGATTTCAGGTTGTTCTGCAAGCCAGTTTTTACCTTCTATGCAATCTTGTAAATCCTTTTCACCGTGGTTCTTATCATCCATTTGATAAAATGTTTTTCCGTAACCGCTACTTCCACGATTATTGACGGCCAAAACCGCATATCCCTGATTGACCATATATTGCATAAGCGAACTAAATCCTTGGCGTGTTTGCCCTCCTGGCCCTCCGTGAACCCAAACCATTGCTGGGACTTTATTCTGCTCGGAGGCTTGATGAGGCAAGTAGTAAATTGCAGGAATCTCTGTGCCATCAAAGGATTTAAATCGAATCACTTTCGCTGTAACCAAATCCTCAGCGTTAATAGCATCATTAAGTACATTGGTCAGTTTATATTTTTCTTTAGTTTCCATGTTAAAAGAATACAGGTCAGATGGTGAATTTGAGCCACCCACATACATACGCATCCATTTTTCGTCATCTGAAAACGCAACACTTGTAATACTTTGATTTCCAAAATCGGGAAGTTCAATCGGTTCCATCGTTTCAGCATCTAATACCTCAATGGCGTTTTTTCCGTCTTCGTTGACATACACTACCATATAATTACCTTCGGAAGTAAATCCAGCACCAGAAATATCCCATGATTTTTCAATAACCTTTTTCTTTGCTTTAGTTTTCAAATCATAACTCATTAGATATGAAAACTCTCCGCCCTCATCAGTCGTGTAGTAAAAAGTGCTATTATCTTCGGAAAAGTCTTGAGCAGAATTGGCGCTTAGTGTATCATTGATTTTGAGCATTTCCTCAGTTTCGGCATCGTATAAAAACAGATCAGAGTCATTGGTATTTACAGATTCCGATAAGGCAAAATAATGTTCATCCTTGGACATTCCGCTAAAATCAAGTCCATCGTTATTCTGGTAAAGTAGCTCAGACGTATAGTCATCAATGGCCATTTTATACACATCAAAATATTTCGGATCTCTTTTGTTGGAGCCGTAATAAAGATGTTCTTTATCTTCAGACCATCCGTAAAAACTTGCTTTTGCACCTTTCTCTGGGGTAATATCTTTGAGTGTTCCGTCAGTTTCCTTAACGTACAAATGATCAATTTCATCACCATTTCCATCGGCACTGATAAGCATCCTGTCATCATTTGGAAAATAGGATTCCGAAAAATAAGACGTACTATCTGATGCGGTTATGGGCTGCATCTCCCCGCCTTTTACAGCTATTGTATAGACATTATAAATTCCTGAGCGGTTGCTCGAAACCAATAATTTGCTATTATCTGCGGAAAAACTACCACCTCCCACGGCTTCATTATCCATAAATTGTTCGATGGTGTAATTTTTAACTTCACGCTGCGCAAGTTTTTCATCTTTTGGCGTCTTCCTTGCAGGATATGACACAGAGAAACAATGCCTAATACTAAAAGTTTGGATTTCATTTTTTTGATTTTGGTTAGTTGATTTTGGTTAGTTGATTTTTTAATTATGTAAAGCTTTTAACTTTTGCTCGCTTTATATAAGATGAGTTAAATTTAATCAATCTAATTTAAAACGCTTCGTTTCTCTAAAAGGACTCATTTCTAATGCCTCAATTTTTACTCTATATTCTTTCCACTCTTGATTAAAAAAATTGTTGGTATTAATTAAGGCAGCTTCCAGAGCAGTTTTTGCATTCTTAATTAAATCAGATTCTGTACTCGTCATCCCATTTTGCATAGAACTCACATAGCCTCTAGCCTGCCCCAATCTCTGCATTACGGTCACTTCTGGATTTCTATTAATACCTTGACGTTTATCTTCCTTGCCTAAAAAAACTGCAATAATGCTGTCTATTCGTTCTATCACCAACTTCGAAGCTTTGATTTGCCCCTTGTAAGTATCTCCATCTTTGTCTTCGCCCAGCTTTTTCAATCGTTTTTGAAAATCTGCAGCGATATTCTTGCTTTCCACCAATTGTTTTACAGCATCGGCAGCGGTTTGTTGCAAGTCTTCTAGTTGTTTCATGGTATTATAAACTGCATTAATGTTTTCTTCGGAAACGTTTAATCTAGGATCAGGCTTAACAACTATATTCTCTTCGGAAGTTTGGTCGCCAAAATTCAAGACTGCCCTGTAAGTTCCTGGTTTTACAGAAACTCCTCCCGGCTCATTTCTGCGTTTTCTGATGGTTTTTGATGGCCGCTCAACGCCAGCTTCATCCATGTACCATGACCATTTGTAGAACCCTGTGGAATCTGGTGTTTTTTGTTTCAAGGTTCGAATCAATCGATTACCATCGTATATTTTTAAGGACAAGGAATCCCATTTGGTATCCTTCACTGTTTTATCTTTTTTTGTTTTGGAGCTGGAGTCGTTGACATCTTCATCTCTAAAATCTTCTTCGGAAGGGTTTGTCAAATCCTCATTATCAATTTCCGTTTCTTCGTCGTTTTTATCTAACGCTTTTCGCTCGGCAGAGTTATCATTTTTACGACTCGACATCGTGGTAGAATCTACCTTAACATAATAGGAAAACTGGGCACCATTCGCCCGATTTTCGCCTTGATATATTGCATCAGCTCCAAATCGACTCCCTGTTGGTTGTTGATACGCGGCTTGATACCCTATTGGCGGCTCGAACAGTTCTATTTTTCTATCTAAAATATCCTTATTTTTTGCTATGGCTCGCAACGGTCTAATATCATCCAAAACCCAAGCGGCGCGGCCAAACGTCCCAATCACTAAATCATGTTCTCTAGGATGGATTACCAAATCCTTAACTGGAACTGTTGGAAACCCGTTGGCGTATTTTTGCCATTTCTCTCCAGCGTTGAAGGAAATATAAAGTCCGTCGTCCGTGCCTAGAAACATCAAATTAGGTTCTAAAGGGTCTTCAATTATAGAAAGCGCATAACTCTTAACATCATCTTTTTGAACGATTCGTTCCCAAGTTTTTCCGTAATTTTTAGTTCGATAAGCGTAGGGGGTATAATTAAAACGACGGTAATCATTGGCTATCAAAAGTGCTTCGCCCTTATTTTTATTAGAGGCTTTTATTTGGGCGATCCAACTGCCTGCTGGTAAATCCTTTAAATTTTTAGTAACCTCATTCCAGTTGGCACCACCGTTTGTGGAGTAATGTATTCTACCATCGTCGGTGCCCACCCAAAGCATATCTTTTTCAACGGGAGATGGTTCTATCACCAAAATGGTGGTGTAGTTCTCTGCACCTGTGGCGTCTATGGTCAATCCACCACTATCGGATTGTTTCTGCTTTTCTGGGTCGTTGGTGGTTAAGTCTGGGGAAATTACTGTCCAGGTTTCGCCTTTATCGGTCGATTTATGAACAAATTGACTACCGAAGTAAAGTGTATTATTATCAAAAGGATCGATGTTGATAGCTGAGTTCCAATTGAAACGCAAATCGACTTCTGGGTCTGGATGCGTTGGTTTTACCGAATAATTATTTCCCGTTTGCCAATCATAACGTCTCACAGAACCTTCCTGACTCATGGACCATCCGTAGCGTGAATCGTCCTTATCTGGTACCACATCAAAACCATCACCAAAACTGATTTCTTGCCAGTAACTATTGCGGATGCCTTGGGAACGCCAAACGTATGCGGGGCCTCTCCATGAACCATTATCCTGCATGCCACCGTAAACATTATATGGGATTTCATTATCAACATTAATATGATAAAACTGGGCAACAGGTAAATTCCCGATAAAGCGCCAAGACTTTCCGCCATCTTTGGTGATGTTTAACCCGCCATCGTTACCATCAATCATGTAATTACCGTCATTAGGGTTAATCCACCAGGCGTGATGGTCGGGATGTACGCCATTGTTAACACCATAAGCTGGCATGAGCTGTTCAAAATTCTTACCTCCATCTTCTGATACATTTATGTAAGTAAACACGGAATAAACTCGATTTTCGTTCTGGGGGTCCACATAAATTTCAGAATAATAAAAAGGGCGATTACCGATATCATTTTTATCATTGATTTTTTTCCAATTAAACCCACCGTCGGTGCTTTTGTAAAGTGCATTTTTTTTTGCCTCTACTAAAGCGTAAATGATATTTGGTTCGCTCGGGGCAATTGCAACGCCTATCCTTCCAAGATTTCCCTTTGGGAAACCATCCTTTTCCGTTACTTTCTTCCATGTCTTACCACCGTCATAAGTTATATGCAATCCTGAACCTTCGCCGCCCGAATTAAAAAACCAAGGCTCACGCTTGTGTTCCCACAAGGCTGCAATCAATTTATTTGGGTTTGTGGGGTCCATGACCAAATCTGCGGCACCTGTTTTATTATTAGCGAAGAGTATTTTACTCCAGTTCAAACCGCCATCTACAGTTTTAAAAATACCACGTTCTGGATGTTCGCCCCAAGGAGAGCCAATTGCCGCCGCGTAAACTATATTAGGATTTGTAGGGTCAATCACAACCCTATGGATATGTCTGGTTTTTTCAAGTCCCATAGACATCCAATTTTTACCTCCATCTAAAGATTTGAAAATGCCGTAGCCACCGTTCAAGGAGTTTCTAGGGTTACCTTCGCCGGTACCTACCCAAATTACACTAGGATTTGATTGTTGAATGGCGACCGCTCCAATAGAGGCCGTGACTTGATCATCAAAAATAGGATTCCAAGTAATACCGCCCGATTCACTTTTCCAGAGCCCGCCAGAAGCTGTTCCCGCGTAAATAATATCAGGATTTGAGTGCACTGCATCAATTGCGGTTACACGACCCGACATACCGCCAGGACCGATACTGCGGGGTTTCATATTTTTTAGTAAATCGAGTGGGATATCTTGTGAAAAAAGGCAAAAAGATGCCAAAAGGAGCAGTCCTAGAAAAGTGTTCTTCATTTTTTTGGTTTAGTTTCAATAAATTTAGTGCAATGTTCAGAAATTGATAGAATCTTTCCGAATTTTTAAAGATAACCAAAATTGATAACTGCATTCCTAAATTTGATGTTAATGCCTTTTTTTCCGTAGTAAATAAGTCGTAATTTTATAAAGCAATGAAAAAAGAAAATCTAAGTAAAAAGGGCTTTGTATTTAAACCTTATGAGGCTCCAAATCAATCTCCATTTGAAAAACTCTTTGAAATATTCAAGGAACTAATCACGCACACTTCTGGCGATTTTGACGAAGCCATTGATTGGCTGCGCCAATTGGACAAAGAATATCAATTGACCACCGCCGAATATACGATAGACGATTTTATTGAAGATCTGAAACAAAAAGGTTATATCAAAGAAGAAATAGACCCTGACGGAAATGGTAAAGGCGGAATGGCTATTACCTCTAAAACTGAACGTGCCATAAGGCAACAAGCGTTGGAGCATATATTTGGTAATATTAAACGTTCCGGGCAAGGCAATCATAAGAGTAAAAGTGCTGGAATTGGCGACGAGCATACTGGCGATTTGAGAGATTACCAATTTGGTGATTCTTTGGATAAAGTCTCTATGACCGAAAGTTTAAGAAACGCCCAAATTAATCATGGTATTGGCGATTTTAACTTAACCGAAGATGACCTTGTGGTTGAAGAAACCATGCACAAATCTCAAATGAGCACGGTTTTGATGATTGATATAAGCCACAGTATGATTCTTTATGGGGAAGACCGCATCACACCGGCCAAGAAAGTAGCTATGGCCTTAGCAGAATTGATTACCTCGCGCTATCCAAAAGATACGCTGGATATTATTGTTTTTGGAAATGATTCTTGGCAAATCGAGATTAAGGATTTACCATATTTAAAAGTAGGTCCCTACCATACAAACACTGTTGCGGGATTACAGTTGGCAATGGATTTACTGCGACGTAAACGAAACACCAACAAACAGATTTTTATGATAACCGATGGGAAACCAAGTTGCTTGCGTTTGCCCGACGGTCAATATTATAAAGATAGTAACGGCCTTAACCCATATATCACCAACAAATGTTATGCTATGGCAGGCCAAGCTAGAAAATTGCATATACCCATTACCACTTTTATGATTGCGCAAGATCAATATTTACAGCAATTTGTTCAAGAATTTACGCGTGCAAACCAAGGCAAAGCGTTTTACACGGGTCTTAAAGGATTGGGCGAAATGATTTTTGAAGATTATGAAACGAATAGGAAGAAGCGGATAAAGTAATGGACACCCAACTTCGCCAAAGATGAGTACTAAATGTGTAGCTTGTTTAAACTTGCTCTATTAAGAATAAATAGGGGTCAAAAATTTATGAAAAATAACGCTTCCGTAACAGTACACTTTCATTTGGAGAGGGTTAGGTAAAGGAAAAAAAGCTAAATAAAAAAGAATGAATATTTCAGAAATAAAAACATTAGGAGAGTTAAAAAAATCAGGATATCAATCTAAGTCTATAAAGGATGAACTGAGGGATAATTTGATTAAAAAGATTAAAAATAAAGAGACCACCTTTGAAGGTGTTCATGGGTATGAAAATACAGTAATACCTGAATTGGAGCGTGCCATTTTATCGCGACATAATATCAATTTATTGGGATTGAGGGGGCAAGCAAAAACACGTCTCGCTAGATTGATGCTCAATATTTTGGATGAATACATCCCCTATGTGGATGGCTCAGAAATCAATGACGATCCTTTGGCACCCATTTCACGATTTGCCAAAGAGCTCATCAATGAAAAAGCTGATGACACCCCTATCGCATGGTTGCATAGAAGCGAACGTTTTGCTGAAAAATTGGCAACTCCAGATGTTACTGTAGCTGACCTTATTGGCGATGTGGACCCTATAAAAGCAGCAAATCTTAAATTAAGTTATGCCGATGACCGCGTCATCCACTACGGAATGATACCGAGAGCAAACCGTTGCATTTTTGTGATTAACGAATTGCCCGATTTACAAGCGAGAATTCAAGTGGCACTCTTCAATATTTTACAGGAAGGCGATATTCAAATTAGAGGATTTAAGTTACGTTTGCCGTTAGACGTTCAGTTTTTGTTTACGGCAAATCCTGAAGATTATACGAATAGAGGAAGCATTGTAACCCCACTAAAAGATAGAATAGGAAGCCAGATTTTAACTCACTACCCGGCCGATATCGAGACCGCAAGACTTATTACTGAGCAAGAAGCCAAACTTATTAAAAGCCAAAAAGAGTCCATCATGGTGCCAGATTTGGCTAGAGATTTATTGGAACAGATTGTTTTTGAAGCCCGAGAAAGTGAATTCATCGATGCGAAAAGCGGAGTTAGTGCCAGATTGGGAATTACAGCCTTAGAAAATCTGATGAGCACTGCCGAACGAAGAGCTTTAAAAGCAGGCGATGATACAACCACGGTTAGATTGAGTGACTTTGTAGGTATTATTCCCGCAATTGTTGGTAAAGTGGAACTGGTTTATGAAGGCGAGCAAGAAGGCGCTGCCATGGTTGCCTATAATTTGATTGGTGAAGCGGTAAAAAGTTTGTTCCCAGAATTTTTCCCTAAGATAGAAAAGCTTAAAAAAGATGCTGAGGATACACCTTATGATGACATTGTATCTTGGTTTTTTAATCAACAGGAAGGTTTTGAAATTTTAGATGATTTAAGGGAAAAAGAATATAAATCTTTATTGGACGCAGTCTCTCCTCTTAATGACTTATTAGCAAAACACCAACCAAAGCTTAAAAAAGAGGAAAGTTATTTCGTTAAGGAATTTGTGCTTTGGGCTTTAGTAGAATTTAAACAGTTAAGTAAATTTAGATTTACAGAAGGTATTCAGTTTAAAGATCCTTACGGAAGTTTTATTAGTGGCATATAATAATTCACAATTCAAAAAAAAATAACTTGAATAAAACGATTGCAAATCAAAAACTAAATTTGCAATCGTTTTTTTATGGTTTGATTAATTCTATTTGAACAATTCCCGCTGATTGGTAATTCCCCTTCTCAAATTATTGCACAAAATCAGAGCCTTGTCAACTCTTGTTTGTGTGTTTTTTATGCGTTTTATAGTATAAATTACACTTCGCTTTTTACCTGCAGTCAGATTTTCAAAAATCTCGAAAGCTTCAAAATCACTTTTAAAGACGGCATCCAATTCTTCTGGCATGTCAACGCCATATTTCGAGGTGTCTTCAAGGAGTTGCATCTCAAAATAATCGTTTTGAAATAAACCCAGTTTCTTTTGGTTGCCCTTGCTGAACATCATTTTGTAATCGCCTGAGTTTTTATCTTTTCGCAGCGCTGCAAAAACCTCCAAGGTTTTATCATTATGCTTGAATCTAACCTTAAACCGATTTCTTTTTTCTAACGGAAAAATCTCGACCTTATCAGCTGGGACAAACAATCGGTATTTATCCAGTAATCCAACCGTAAAAACTTCACTTTTTATCATTTATCTAGTACTTCTGGATTTTGTGTTTGACTCACAAAAGGCAATGATTTCAGCAATTCGTTTTTGCCGCGTTTCTTTCCGTTTCGCTTGGTTGAGCCAATATAGATAGCCCTTTCGATAAGACGGTGCAAAATTATTGTAATTCTCAAAAGCTAATGGGCTTTTATCAAAGGCTACTTGAAGTTCCTTTGGAATTATTCCACTTTCGACATCATCCAAGGCTGACCAGCTTCCATTGTTTTTGGCTATCTTAATGGATTCAAGGCCGCTATCATGAATTAAGTTTTCAGCTTTCAATTCTTTTAGGTAAGATTTGTTCAATGCACTCCAAACACTCTTGGGTTTTCTTTTGCAGAAATACTGCCGGCGTTTGCCATTGCCTAAACTTTTTACCGTTGAATCTATCCAACCATAGCATAAAGCTACTTTTACGGCCTCTTCCCAACGCATTGAAGGTTTTTCATGGTCCATTTTATAAAATATGAGATAAATACCATCGTCGCTATCGTAGTTTTTTGAAAGCCACTGGCGCCATTCGGAATCAGATTCGAAATAAAGTTCTTCAATCATGCTCAGAGAGTTCCCATTTTTTATAATCCTTACTGTTTTTTGAGTTGAGAATTATGGGTACAGATTGAAATGCAAATGGCACCACCTTAAAAACAGCAAAATGTAAATGAGGTTCGGTTGACCATCCCGTATGGCCAGATATTGCGATGGGTTGACCTTTTTCAATATAATCATCGACCTCAACCAATACCCCGTTTTTATCTAAATGTACGTATTGACTAAATGTACCATCCTCATGATACATGGTTATATAATTGGCAAAATCTCGGTAGGATTTATCGCTGCCGTGCTTTGAATGTTTTTGCACAATGCCAACAACATATCCATTTCTTGCGGCACAAATGGTATCTCCAATAGGCATTTTAAAATCTAAGGCATATCTTGAAAAATCGTTGTCGTGTGTAAAATCAGTATCGTTGCCCTGCAAGATTTTATATTTTTTATTCTTCGGAAACGGGAGCTGATAATTATATGCAGAATCATATCTTTTCATCTCGGGATTGCCATAGGCAGTCTTAAAAACAGATTTTTTTAGAATCTGGGACGTATCTATCTTTTTAGCACTGAAGCTAGACAGTAAAATAGTGTCTCCCGGAAAAAGTAAAAAGGTATCTATCTTTTTCTGAGGATACTCCATCGCAATCTGGTAAGGTGCTTTTAAGGTATTTATAGCTAAAACCCTAATAGAGTCTGTTGCTTTGTCAAACACAATATAGCCAGGCTTTACTGTTTTTTTTGAGCATGACATTAGCATCAAGGCCAAACCGAATATGAATAAAAATCGCAGCAATCTATCTCATTATTTGATTTGGAAAAACGACCACACTTTCAAAGCCATCCTTTCCAACGGAAGTAACTCCAAAATAAAAATTATCGATGACAATACCCTCTAAAGTAAATTCGGTAACATCGCCAACGTACCGGCTATTGTCCCAAGTTGGAGACGTTGTATCCCTCCAGTAAATTTTATAGCCATTTACGCCATCAACTTTATTCCATTTTAATTTTACTGAAGGTTCCACAATACCACCAATTGCAACTTCCGAGGGTGATGGTGGCGCAGAGGCCAGACTAGCCATGCTAATAGCATTTACAGCAGTTAGTTTTGTTACATACGGAAAATTGACGTGCTCAAAAGTATCACCGTAAGCAATACCATCTTCAGTACGGATATCTTGATGCTGTTGGGTGTAATTTTCGTGGGCTTCCATAATTCTAATACCTGGAAAGCCTACGTCGTTAAATGGTCTATGATGTCCGCCGCGTCCAAAACGGTCTAGTCTGTAAACCATCATCGGGTTCATTTCGGGCATATAGGTTTCAACAGTTTTGTGAACGTAACGTGCAAGCTGCCTTGAAATCCCATCAACCTCACCACCATAATATCGGCGTGCGTTTCGTTCGCGTTCAGTTTCGGTTGGCGGTACGGGTTCTGAAAATATTCTAAAGGTGCGATTGTCTATCACACCATCAACACCCTCAATGTTTCCTATCATATCGTTGTTAAGAACACCAATGATATCCCAATTGTTTTCTTTGGCGTATTCTGCTAAACCTTTTCCACCGAAAAGTCCTTGCTCCTCCCCTGAAAGCCCAGTGTAAATAATACTGTTTTCAAATTTATATTTTGATAGCACTCGGGCCGCTTCCATCGCTCCTGCCATACCGGTGGCGTTATCGTTAGCGCCAGGCGAGTCAGACGTAAAATCATTTGGGTCAGACACGCGAGAATCGATATCGCCACTCATTATGATATAACGATTAGGATATTTTGTCCCTTTTTGAATAGCGACAACGTTAACGACCATCACGTCTTTAATAATCCGAGCATTATCGTCTTTTTTGACTAAATTTTTCTGATAGAAAACTTCCAAACAATTATCACATTGAGAAGATATGGTTTCAAATTCCTTTTTAATCCATCGCCGAGCGGCACCAATACCTCTGGTTTGAGAGACGGTGTCACTCAAGGTATGTCTCGTCCCAAAATTGGCTAGAGTCTTGACGTCGCTTTTTAAACGTTCTTCGGAAACTGAATCTATAATATTGTAGATTTTTTGGTTGGTTTGTGCACTTAGGCTTACTGCAGAAAAAATAAATAAAATGAGTAGTTTCATTATTTGATATTAAAGAATTATTAGAACGTAAGTTATGAGTTTCATTTTAGAAGAAAAATATATATGACATAGATTTTCGATACCTGAAAAGTTAACACGGTATTATTTTTTCTATGGTTTATCAATTAACAAAACCATAGAAAGCGCCAATATTTATTTCCACTTCATTTTTTACTCCACAAACTTATTCAAGACCACTCGAACCTCATCGGTATTCTTTACATAATATTTAGCTGCAGTTTTCTTAAAACCAACCTTAACCGTATAAGCGGTTTCTGGAAGTTCTTGAAACATATATTCATCGGTCCAATCGTCGCCAATACAGAACATAAAGTCATAATTATTTGCCGACAATAATCGAGATGACGCCCGACCTTTATTAACACTACTACTTTTTATTTCGATAACCTTATTGCCCTTAAGAACCGTCAAATCATTATTTGAGGTTAAACTGGTTAATACAGTATCAATTTCTATGACCCTAATCTGCGCCAATTCTGGGTCGGCCTTGCGGTAATGCCAAGCCAAGCTATATTTTTTTTCCTCAATAAAAGTTCCTGGAGTTCTATCTACAAAAGTTTCGAGAATGGGTTTTATGTTTTCCATCCAGTCATTTTTAAGTCGCTCGAGAGCTTCCCAGTCAGTATCTTTTGTTTTAAGCCAAACGCCGTGATCAGTAATCAATTTATAATCTTTATTACCAAACCATTCCGTAAAGGTTTCGCGATCGCGCCCGCTAATAATGACCACATCGTTTTTTGGGTTAGAATTTAAAGTATCCAATAGTTCATAAAGTTGTTGGTCTGGACTCGCTTCTTTGGGATTATCTTTAAACCCAGCCAAGGTACCATCATAATCCAACAAAAACAGTCGGTTCTCAGCTTGGGCGAAGCCAGAATACATTCGTTCCTGAACCTCCTCATCCAATCTTGAAGCCTCAATCACAGCGCCAAGATGTTTGGTAGCCTGTAAGGATTTCATAAATTCTTCCGCCCACTTTTCAACCGTATAACGCTTCAATCGTTTCTGAAGAATTTTCATGCGGGACTTCTGCTCTTCCAAAGGCATTTCCAAAGCATACTTCAGCGTGTCGGCAATTTCTTCAAAATTATTTGGATTAATGAGCATGGCCTCATTCATCTCTTTGGATGCGCCTGCCATTTCACTTAATATCAAAACGCCATCTTGTTCCGTTCGAGTAGCAACATATTCCTTGGCGACTAAATTCATACCATCCCTTACTGGGGTAATCATGGCAACGTGTGATGAAGAGTATAAGTCAATTAAGTTATTAAATGGCATGGACCTGAAAAAATACCAAATCGGTGTCCAACTCACGGTGGAAAATTCGCCATTAACCCGACCCACCAATTCATCGGTGTCCCGTTTCAGTTTTTGATATTGAGGTACATTTTCCCTTGAAGGCACCGCCAACATAATCAATCTTACTTTTTCTTTATACTCAGGATATTTATTCAAAAAATATTCAAAGGCTCTAATCCTATTAGGAATTCCTTTGGTATAATCCATACGGTCAATTGACAAAATCATGCGAGCATCAGGACTAGAATCGATATGCTCATTTAAACGTTTCTGTAATTCGCTATTTTCTTCAGATTTTTGCTTGATTGCAGAATCATGAAACTTATCGTAATCAATTCCCATGGGGAAAGAATCCACTTTTACAATCCGGTCGTGATAGGTAATTTCATTAAAATTGACGTCTAATCTTAAGATTCGTTTTACCGAACTTAAAAAATGACGTTCATAATCATAGGTATGAAATCCTATTAAATCGGCTCCCAACATCCCCTCCAATAATTCTTCACGCCAAGGAAAAGTTCTAAATATCTCGTACGACGGATAAGGTATATGTAGAAAAAAACCAATAGTCGTGTTCGGTTTTTTATCCTTTATTAATTTTGGCACAAGTAATAATTGGTAATCGTGTACCCAAATAGTATCACCGTCTTCTACATGCTCCAAAACTTTATCGGCGAATTTTTGGTTAACGGTTTTGTAGGATTCCCAATACTCTTTTTCAAACTCAGTAAACTCCATAAAATAATGGAATAATGGCCATAACGTGCGGTTACTAAATCCGTAATAAAAATTCTCAAGGTCATTCTGGGTCAAGGAAACCGAATCACACTTGGCTTCCTTTACTAGTTTTCTAACTTCCTCTGCTTGATGTTCATCCATTTCTTCCTCGGTAAGACCAGACCAACCAATCCAAAGGCTGTTGCCATCGTTGTGAACCGTTTTTAGACCTGTAGCCAAGCCGCCAACACTTGGTTCGATATTAAGTTTACCATTGTCTATATTTACCTTTAGTGGAAGTCGATTTGAAATAATTATTGTTTTATTCATCTGGTCTGCTTTGATTGTTAAAAGGATTTTCGTTAATTTAAGAAAAATTGATTTGAACTCGTTAATTTCTTCGTTTAGAATTAAAATTAAAGTTAAATCAGTCAACGTATCACCTTAAAATAATAAAATTTGAATAATAATTTAGACTACGGTATTATTGGTAATTGTAGAAGCGCAGCACTCATTTCAAAAACGGGGTCTTTAGAATGGTGCTGTTTGCCAGAGTTTGACTCCTCGTCGGTTTTCGCAAAAATCTTGGACGAAAATATTGGCGGGAGTTTTAGTTTTTCGGTGTCTGAAGATTATGAAATCTCACAAGCTTACATAAAAAACACCTGTATTTTAGTAACCAGCTTTTATTCGGAAAAAAATGCTTTTGAGGTTCATGATTTTATGCCACGCTACCAAAAAGAGAATAAAGACTATTATGCACCTCCAGAAGTTGTTAGATACATTAAATTAATCAAGGGGAAACCTCAATTTAAGGTTAATTACGACCCAAAACTCGAATATGCTCTAGGCAATACAAATACGTTTGTAAAGAATGATTTTATTGTGAGTCTTACCGATAAGGAACGTTACGATACCCTATTTCTCTATACCAATTTTGATAAAACCGATGTGGTTGACGGAAACCAAATCACGCTAGAGTCTGATAGTTATTTTCAATTTGGATACAATGAAAAATTATTCGCACCGACTATTTTCAAAATCAATTTAGAGCTGGAGCGCACCAAGGTGTATTGGCTAAATTGGATGGAGCGCACTCCCCATTATGAAGCATATAGTGAACATATTAGCCGAAGTGCCATGACCCTGAAACTCCTAAGCTATGAAAAAACGGGAGCTGTCTTGGCTGCTGCAACTACCTCATTGCCAGAAACCATTGGTGAGGTTAGAAACTGGGATTATAGATTCTGTTGGATCAGGGATGCCTCGATGGTCATTAAAGTGGTGTCACACCTTGGGCACAAACGTATGGCCAAACGCTATCTGGAATTTATAACAAATTTAATCCCCGATAAGGATGAAAAGCTTCAAATTATGTACGGTATCAACGGTGAAAAAATCCTGACCGAGCTGAAGCTAGATCATTTGAGCGGTTACATGGGTTCTAAACCCGTTCGTATTGGAAATGCTGCCTACTCACAACGACAGAATGATATTTACGGCATTTTAATGGATGTCATTCACCAGCAATTGGTAAGATTTAAGACCGATATTGAAAACGGAGAGGAGCTTTGGGCGATTACGAAAGGAATTGTTTGGGTAGTCAATAAACATTGGAAAGAAAAAGATAAGGGCATTTGGGAATTTAGAACCGAAGACCGTCACTTTACCTTTTCAAAAGTATTATGTTGGGTTGCTGTGGATAAGGCCATCAAAGTCGCTAAGATTTTAGGTAAGACCCATAAGTTGGAAAATTGGTTGCCGATTGAAGCCGAAATTAAAAAGGATATTATGGATAAAGCTTGGAATGAAGACGTTCAAGCCTTTACACAGAGCTATGGTACTACCGATTTGGACGCCGCAATTTTACTCATGGAACCTTACGATTTTATTGATGCTAAAGACCCTAAGTATATTAGCACCGTAAAAGCTATTGAAAAAGAACTTAGTAACGACGGTCTTCTATACCGATATAAAAATAAGGATGACTTTGGATTGCCATCCTCATCCTTTACAATTTGCACCTTTTGGTTTATCAATGCACTTTTCAAGATTGGGGAAGAGAAAAAAGCTAAAAAGTTATTTGATCAATTATTAGGCTACAGTAATCACTTGGGCCTGTTTAGCGAAGATATAGATTTTAAGACTAAACGTTTATTGGGTAATTTTCCACAAGCCTATTCTCATTTAGCTTTGATTGAAACTGCGCTTAATTTATCTAAAGTAACCGACGAAGAAGCGGTAATGAAGTCAATCAATAGATAGCTTTTTTTTAGGAAAAACTATAAAGCCTCGAATTCATAAATACATCTGTATTGGCGAATTCGAGGCTTTTTGCCAAATTAAATTTAATTTTAAAGTTGATTAAACTTTCTTTTAGATTGAAGTCTAAAATTAGCTTTTATCAAAAACAATATACTATTATTGAGATTTCTATAGCGCATGACTAAATTGAAGTAAAGTTTTTCTATTTTTAGTTATAGCTTTCAAAGTAGTTTTAACAAAAAACATGATTTACATTTAAAATAATTTACAAATAGTTATTTAAAAGAATCATCTAACTTATGTGGGCAAAGATTTTACGCATATTCCTCCTTTTTTATCTGCCTATACTTTTAGTCTCATTCTTGTACTGTAAAATTGATAGAGACCACCAGTTTCAAAATCTGCGGGATGTAGAAAAACGAGCCGCTAGCTACAGGAAGTACGCCTTTAACAATTTATTTCAAAAATTGGTTCATAACATAGATTACTGGTCTGAAATAGACTATCCTGAAAACTTTGAACCTTACGGAAAGGATTCTTTATTTATGAATTCTTTTTATGATATTATGGGAGGGGTAAGTGATTATGACCAGTTTCGATTAATAGATTTAAATGGGAAGGAGATTTTACGATACGAAAGGGATTCTGTTACCCATCGCTTAAGAGAGGGTGAACTACAAGATAAAAGCCACAGGAACTATTTTAAAGAAACTAAAGATCTTAAAAAAGGAGAAATTTATTTATCAAAATTAAATCTTAACCAAGAATATGGCGAAATCGAAAAACGTTTAGCGCCAGTAATTCGAGGGATTGCGCCATTTTACAATGATGAGGCCAATCAGTTAGGGCTAGTAGTTATTAATTTTGAGGTATCAACACTGCTTGATCAACTCGAGAAAAAAATAACAGCAAGCAATCTATATCTCGTAGATAATGATCTTAACATTATTACGTCTAACACCACAGATCAAAGACTTGCCTACGAATTGGTAACAGATAAGAATGATCCTACGGTAAGACTCGTTATCGATGATTTTAAACAATTTAAAGATACTTCATTTGTTAATTCAGAAGGCTTGTGGTCTTTTAGTAAAATCAACTTAAATACAGAATATGGAAGTGCCAATTCTAATTATATTTCAACAAAAGAAATTATCACATCAGCAAATTGGGCTATAATTCATCAAATCCCAAATAGTGTTTTAAATGAAAAGTTATGGCCTATATATCGTAATTTTCTTATAATAAATTTACTCGCTATTATTACTATACTATTATCATCCTCTTTCTTAATAAGAAAACGTCTGCAACGCCAAGAATTCTACAAAGCTTTAGAAATCAAGAATAAAGAGCTAAAAGAAAGTCAAAGAATCTTGGAAAAAAACAACGCCACTATTATCAAAATTAACAATAGACTTGAGACAAGAAATCAGCAATTAAAAGAATTCAATTATTTAGTTTCCCACAACTTGAGAGCTCCTATCACCAGCATGTCTATGGTAGTTGACCTTATAGAAGAGTCAGATGATTTTAATGAATTGAAAATATTAATTCCTAAACTTTCAGATATTACAAAGAGTATTACACAGATTTCTGAAGATATTCGAGAATATGTCACAATCCTAAATAATAATAATAAAATTCTTATAGAGCGTCTCGAAATAAGACCAATTATTGAAACTGTATCCAGCGAATTTTCTGATCTCGTGCTAAAAAAAATTGATTTTAAAATTGAAATTAAATTAGAAGCTTGGCAAGAAATCGAGTTTTCAAAATTTTACTTTAAAAGTATCATTCAGAATTTAATGTCCAATGCTTTAAAGTATCGAAGAAAAGATGCTGAATCGTTTCTTGTGTTTGAAGCTGCATGGGAAAATGAACAAAAGATTTTGTATATTAAGGATAATGGTAGAGGGATCGATATGGCCCGTTACGGTAATGATATATTTAAATTGCATAAGCGCTTTCATCGTGATGTCCAAGGACGGGGAATGGGTTTGTTCTTGGTAAAATCACAATTGGAGAGTCTCGATGCATCTATTACTGTAGAAAGCGAGGTAAATAAAGGATCTGTATTTAAAATAAAATTTCAAAAAGATGAAGACCAATTCTAATATTCTCATTGTGGACGATGATGATGTTTATTTGTTTTTAGCCACACATATACTAGAAAAAATAGCAACAGATCTCGTAGTGGAAACACTTCCTGACGGAGAACAGGCCGTTAATTATTTTAAGAAATGTATCGCTTTGAAAATGAAAGCGCCAGAGGTATTATTATTAGATTTAAATATGCCGTTTTTAGATGGTTGGGGATTTTTAGATGAATATAAAAAATTGAGACCAAACCTCAATAGTAAAGTTTACATATATATTGTGACATCCTCAAATCGCCAAAAAGATATAGACCGCGCAAAAGAATATGAAGATTTAGAGAACTATATTGTAAAGCCTGTCTCTAAAGAAAAGTTAAAAGATATCTTGGTAGAAGTGTATAATCACAACTAAAATTTTCTGAGTTTATTTTAAAACATAGTACTCGTCTTTCTTTGTACGCCTTATGGTTTCAGGTGTGGAGAACTAACAAACTTCTATTCCTAATTCTTTAACCTATAGATTGATTTCAACTTTCTTTCAACGTCTAATTGTCAGTGAAAATTTTAGACCCCACGATAGGAAGCTGCGTTTTTAAGTCTTAAAATTTCATTCTTTTCTTTATTAATTACAACATGTCGATTTACGAATAGTTATTTTGAATAACCCATAATTTAATTACAAACCAAAGTTTCAGACTGGATGATTATCTGCAGTAATTTTAAGAAGCAGGCTAGATTACAACAATTAATTACAACCGTCATAGTAGAAGTCATTCATTTTGTTCGTCCTTCAACTAACTTTTCATATTCGACATCATTTGGTTCCCACAACTCAATCTTATTGCCATCATGGTCCATTATATGAACAAATTTTCCATATTCAAAAGTTTCAATAGTATCTAAAATAGTCACTCCATTTTTTTTCAACTTTTCCAAAAGTTTTTCGAGGTGAACCACTCTATAATTTATCATGAATTCTTTTGAAGACGGTTCAAAATGATTGGTCTTTTCAGTAAATGGACTCCATTGGGTAAATCCCTTTTTTGAAGCATCACGAGCTTGAAACCATTCAAAATTTGTTCCCCACTTATCGGTGTTTAGTCCTAAATTATGTTGATACCATTCTTTTGTTTTATCAGGATTTTTGGTCTTAAAGAATATTCCACCGACACCTGTTACTCTAGGTTCATCATTTTCCATTGCTTGTTTGGTTTTTTTTGTTTTGCTCTTTTTTTGTTCCTTCCAATGCGTGCTGAAAAGTTATAACAAGATAAAAAGTTTTTGACTTCTGTTTATAACGTTTTGTTTTTAATGAAGCTCCAGAGTTATATATATGACTTGTAGTGTAAAAATGAGAAATACATTTTCCATTAAACAAAAGGCGTCCTGATATCTATGTATGAGATATACGCTGTTTTACGCCGGTTTTTTTAAAATTATAATTAATACTCAATCACCTTTTCAAACTTCAAAATCCGATTAATCTTGAAGTTCCTCTTAACAGTTCTACGGCTGGCGAATCTGCAAAACATGCCTTGCAGTTTGAATACATCATTAAACAGTCAATAAAATCAGTTAGCATATGAAATAGCAATCCAATTCCTATTATCCTAATTGGTTTGCGAAAAAACAGTAGTACCACATAAACTATCATTGCATAATAGGTGTGTAAAAAGTGAAAATTAATACTACATCTGTTGGCTTGAAAAATGGGATTGGCTAACAGGTGGTCTAAATCAACCAACATTGTAGCTATTAAAATCAAATAGGCTTTTTTCCAGTCTTTTCTAAAAAACATAAATGCTATAAAAAATGGAAAACCGAAATGTAAAAAATAATGTATTACTGATTGCATTATAAGCTCTGGAATATTTCATTAACCCAAAAAGAACGGTTACTCTCTAATTGCTGTTCCTATTTTTTCTCCCATTTTAACGTAGGTTTCTATTTTATTTTTAGTGTTCTCAATTAGATCTTGGTCTAATTTAAATGAATTAGAATTGAATAACAACACAACGGAAGAACCCCCAAAGGCAAAGTAACCCATTTCTTCTCCTTTTTTGACCAATGACTCGGGTTCAAATGTTGAATTCAAACTACCAACCATCGTTGCACCAACCGGGATAATCAAAATTTCGCCTCGGTTTGCTGTTTTCAATTTGCAAATCTCTTTTTTATTTTCAGAAAAAACTTCGGCAAATCTTTTGTTTACGCTAATAGGCGATACAGAATAATAAACACCTTCTATCTTTTCTGTTCTTGATGGAACTCCGTCATATGGGAAGTGATAACGATGGTAATCGCTTGGTGCTAACCTCAAAATTACCATTGAAGAATTCGAGTGTTTTTCAGATAAGTTGTCATTCTGTAAAAATTCCTTCAAAGTAAATTTTTCGCCCTTAACGAAAAACGTGTTGACTTCTGAAACATTTTCAAATGCTAAGAGTTTGCCATCTCCTGGTGAGACAAGTCCGTTTTCTATCGTTCTAACTCCTGGCTTTAATTTTCTAGAAAAGAAATCGTTGAAAGATTCAAATTCGTCGATTTTCCTTTGAGCCTCCGTCATATCAATGTTTAAAGATGTCACAAAAGGCTCAATTCTCTTTCTGGAACTTGAGCTATCCATTAATTTTCCGTACCATTCTGAAATAAATTTTTGCTTTGCAATGGGCAAAATTAGTTTTTCTCCAAAGGGATTATGATATAGAAAATTTAGTAATTCTTCTCCTGGGGGACTTTCGATTTCTATGCTATTATCTGACCTATTTATAAATTTTATTTCCATTAAATCAGATTATATATTCGAATGTGATTTTTTTAACTTGCATTGAACGTGGTTTTATGAGTTTAGTTGCGAGGTTAAGTCACTAAGTTAGCAAACATATCACAGATAAAAAACCTCTAGTCCTGAAGCTTTGGTAATTGTAGGTAGGCTAGAACAAAGCAATACATTATATACTGTATTGGGGTATCGTTTATTGAAATTCTCCAGAGTCTACATCTTTAATAAAATTTATCAATCCAGTGAAGTAGGTTTCTGGGTCATCAAATTGAGATATATGGCTACCATTGGTTGTAATATTGCGGCCATTTTGTACTTCTGTTGCCATCCACTGCATATATTCTGGATTCATAGTGTCGTGTTTTGCGCCTATCATTAAAGTTGGGACTTTAATTTCTTTCAGTCTATCCGAAACATCCCAATTGCTTAAAGTGGCATCACCAGTGATTCCAAATTCGCTTGGACCTTGCATATAGACATAAATGTCTGTATTTAAATGCTCAAATAAAAGATTCACAGATTTTGGCCATTTGTCCAGCGGTTTGCGTAAAATATGTTCGGTGTAAAAATTCTTCATCAAGAGTTCTTCGTATCTGGGATTGGCATAATCTTTATTGGCTTCGATTTCTTTTATTTCTTTTAAGACATCTTCCGGTAATTGTGGGCCTAAAACATTTTGAGCGTATTTATTGTATTCAAACACGCTTGCCACCATATTAGAAATAATGAGTCCTTTTAGATTTTCCTGATATTTTAAAGCATATTCCATGGCTAATATTCCACCCCATGATTGACCAAGTAAATAAAAGTTGTCTTTAGTTAAGTTGAGGGCTCTTCTAACTTGTTCTACCTCTTCAACAAAGTGTTCGGTAGTCCAAAGTGTGGAGTGTACGATTTAGCACTTTGAATAAAGTCTGTAAGAAAAAGTAGTTGTCAAAATATATTCGAATGGATTAATAATTCTTTTTAAAGGAAACATAAATCAATCTGAAATAACCTATCTATAAGAAAGACCTAAAAATGAAACAGCTTAAAAATATTTTTAGAATTTTGTTAGCACTCACCATGATTTATGCAGGCTATAGCCATTTGACATTTAACCGTGTCGATTTTCAGGCTCAAGTTCCAGATTGGATTCCCTTAAGTAAGGACATTGTTGTAGTTTCATCGGGAATTGTTGAAATACTATTAGGTCTCGCCTTATTACTTTGGAAAAAGCATCGTGAGAAAGTGGGTTGGGCATTGGCCATATTTTTTATTCTGGTATTTCCAGGAAATATTTCACAATATATCGAAGGTCGAGATGCATTTGGCGCTCTAGACAGTGACAGAGCGCGGTTGATTAGATTATTCTTTCAACCGGTTCTTATAGTTTGGGCACTTTGGTCCTCAGGGGCTTGGCAATCATGGCGAAATTCCAAAAAATAATCTTTATAATAATTTACAATAAAAAAATATTAATATGAAAGCACTACAGATAACACAGTACGGTGAAATCAAAGACAGTTTGTCCATAAATGAAATTGACAAACCAAATATTAAAGCAAACGATATTTTGGTTGAAGTAAAAGCAGCTTCAATAAACCCCATTGATTATAAATTGGTTGAGGGCCATCTAAAAGATATGATTTCGTTGAACTTTCCTTGTACTATTGGTTTTGATGTGAGCGGGGTGGTTTTAGAAAAGGGTAAAGACGTTTCTAAGTTTGAAATTGGTGATGACATATTTGCTAGAGTACCACAAGAACAAATGGGCACTGTCGCTCAATATGTGGCCATCAATGCCGATGTTGTTGCCAAGAAACCAAAAAATAGTTCTTTTGAAGAAGCAGCTGGTTTACCTTTAACTGGCCTCACTGCAATCCAGGCTCTAGAGCGGGTTGACATAAAAGAAAATGATAGAGTCCTTATCCACGCTGGCTCAGGTGGTGTAGGGAGTTTTGCGATTCAATATGCTAAAACCAAAGGCGCAATTGTCTATACCACTACCAGTGGTAAAAATGTGGATTGGGTTAAAGCATTAGGGGCTGATCGTGTCATCGATTATAAAACGGAAGACTACAAAGAAGTTGCTAATAACTTAGATATCGTTTTTGATACCTTAGGAGACGATTACACCTTTGAAGCTTTCGACATTATTAAAGAAGGCGGAAAGGTGTCAACAATTGTTGGACCACCTGACGCGGAAACTGCAAAGCAAATGGGTATGACCGACTATAATTTACCCGAAAAATTATCAAAATTGATTGAAAAAAAATCAGCTACCTATAAGCTTACTTGGATGCAACCCAATGGGAAACAATTAAACGCTATTAGTGCTATGGTTGAAGCTGATGATATCAAACCCATAGTTGACCTAATTTATAGTTTTGAAGAAGGTATAGATGCTTATGATTATCTAGCTACAGGGCGAGCACAAGGAAAAGTGATAATAAGTTTTGCCTAAGGATAAATTAGTGTACTGATCTTAAAATAGCTGATTTGGAAATGATTTTACATAACCAAATCAGCTATTTAAAATTAAATTGAAGATGGACGAGAAAATAGAACTAACCTAATTTCGAAAATGAAATAATAATAGTTTGAACAAAAAAATAATTTAAACGGCTTCCAAAGAAAAAATTTAATTCAAAACATTGGGCTATTCAACCTTCTCGTAATTAAACTCAACCACCTCAGCTTCGCCTGCTTCGTTTGTAATATCAACGAAAATATTCATTTTCGTATCGCCTATTTTTTCAAAGGTCATCCCCTCAAAAACGGCTTTTGTAGTAGTGAGGTATTTCAGAGGAAAATCAACAGTTTCGTCCTTGGTTTCCCAACCTTTGAGCTCGCCATCAAAATGTTTAAGCTGCAGGATAAGGGTGTTTTCAATTTCTCTAATAATTTCAATTTCATAGAATGAAACCTTATCATCGTTGATCAACTTAAAGGTTGCCATCATTGAGCCTCCTGAAGGTTCGCTCCAAATTTCTTCGATAATACCTCCAAAGGCCTCACCCTTCCACGTACCAGCAATCCACGCGATATTCTCTAATTTAGGTTCTAGTGCTTCTGGCGTTTGGGCATAAAAGCTGGTCACCGTGAGAATTGCTAAGGTAAACGATATCAAGTATTTCATATTTTCAAGCATTTATTTTAAGAACGTTACGGTTTTTATAAGTCCGTTTTCAACTTCATAAATAGCAACAGCGTAAATAGTGTTTCCGTTTACAGTCACTTTTTCTTTATCAATGACCTTGTTGCCAATAACGGTTCTGTTTTCAATTTCGGCAAAAAGGTCTGGGGTGTTTTCAAAGAGGGTGGCGTATTGGTCGCGCATTTCTTGTTTGCCGCTACTTATTAATTCATTTGGATAATTATATAACTTAATATCTTCGGAGTAGGTAGCCATAAACAAATCAATATCCTGATAATTATAGGCGTCCAGTTGTTGCTGTACAATAGCTTCTGGCGTACTCGGGTCGTAATTGACAACGTACTCACCCACTATTGCAATTTGACGTGCGTTTGGGCTTAGAGCCATTCTGGTAATATTGGTAATACCGTAAGTTTCTAAGCTTGCTACAGGCTCCCAATCGCTCCGTTTTCGATCGGTATGCATAAAAATTTTTTGACCCTTCCCTGATAGTACCATCTTATCATTCAGCCAAATAAGGTCCTCAACATTGGGCATCATTTCAAAAAGCGCCTTGGCCTTGAGTTTTTGCAAATCAAAACTCATTAACTGCCAGGGACCAGTATTCTTATCTACAAAGCTGAACAACGGCTCTTGTTCATCACTAGGAATGATGTGTAAAGAACGCCCAACGTTATCCACCAGGTCTTTATGTTTTTTAAAACGAAAATCGGATACCGTCAAAGTTAAGTTCTCGTCTTTTAAAATCGACGAGATAACAATGTCTTTATTAAGCCATAAATGATAACCAATCACGATATCATCAATCAATATTGATGATTCGTTAGGATTTTCTAAACTATAACTATACAAACGTTGCTCCCCATTTTTATCTAATTTTACGGCAGAAAAAGCCTCTTTCATTGGAATGTCCAACGGGGAATATTCACTTGCCTCAGTATCAGTGAGCCATTTGCTTTTGCCCGTATTTATATTATAGGCCTTGATGTCGGTCTGGTCTGTTCTAGTGGAAGCGAAGAGAATGATACTATCATTGAGAAATGAGGGCTGATTATCATAACCTGGGCTCTCTGAAATATTCTTAATATTACTAAGTTTTAAAGTGTCTTTGCTGAAAGTAAAGTCAAACAGAAATACTTCAGTATCTGGTTGGGCATGAAGCGCAATGTCAGAAACCAAAAAAATGAGTAGAAGTAATAATCGGTTCATGTAAAGCTTTTGACATAAAGATAAAAAAGAATTCAACTTTCTAAACCCTGACTTATGAGTTGAACGTATTTTTCGACAAAGGCTAAATATTAGCGTTTAACGACCAAAAAAGAAAACACCTGCTCACAGACATAGAACAGGTGCTTTCCACTAACAAAAAAACTCTAAAAATACCACGTATACTCTACATGGTATATCGTTGACAACATTCATTAATTAATGTTACCTATATTTTGATGGTCCAAATTTTGGAACCTTCATTTTATAATCTGAACATTGATACAGACGGAAAACGTACTTTCGTTCATGTTCCCCGCATCAACTAAGTTGTTCATGCTCTTTATTCACAAATCAAATTTAGCAATAGTCAAATAATTGAAGCTTAAGTTCCCAATCACCTAATTCAGTTGCGCTTATCAATTTAAATTACGCAATTAAAAGTAAGATTTTTTTAGTTAAGCACCGTGAATTATTATAATATACGCAAAAATAAACGCTTCGGTTTTGTAAAGTATATGGCAATTACATATATCGCTCTATTTAATATAAAGAATTACCTTTGTGTTTATTTACAAGAAAAATGAACCCTTCAACCAACGGCTGGCTTGAGAATCTTTGTTCACAGATCTCAAAACCCACTTTACCTTTTAAAGATTACCACCAACTTTATGCAGCCTTAAAAACTTATGGCTTTATCTATGGCGTCAATGTGAATGCTACCGATGCGTTTAAAAAGATTCATAAATATAGTGAAGATGAATTGGCAAAAATCAATTTAATCACGGCCCTTTTTCACGTGTATGCCTTTAAAAATAGTAAGGTCGATTTCAATGCGTTCTCAAAAATATTATTGCGTTTTTATGAGGAGTTGGAAGTTGCTGACTTTTCCCGTTGGGACAAGTTACTAATCGGAAAAAGCACCCAAAGTAAACTTGAGCGATTGATTAATGATCGTGTTCACGTAAATGATCAATTACTAAAAGGAAATTTCAATAGGTCTATAACAAATTCGCTATTGTTTGTTGATGTCCTGATTTTTGAATCGTATTTGGAAGATACCATTGATGTAAAATCAGCCTCGGCATATCTAGAACAAATGATTGTTGGTACATTATACCAATCCTTAAATTCGAAAACCGATATTACTGCTGAAGATAAAGAAGTGATTGAAATAATTGAAACGGCAACCATTCATGAAGATGAAGAACTAGAAGTCGAAGACCTTATTTATGACATTGACTATAACATCAAAACCAACGAAAAAAAATATCTGCTTGATTTAATGTGCCTTTCGGTTTGGCAAGATGAAGTCCTTGAGAAGACAGAGTTTCAATTTTTATTGAATTTAGCAAGACGTCTGGATTTAAAGACAGCAGAAATTCATCAATCTTTGGTTGAAGTATCTAGTTTTCATAAGAAAAATAGAAAGATCATTATGCTGTTTCAGCAAACTAACCCCATCCACAACTTTTTTGATAATTCGTCGCAACTAGTGGTTAAACTCATTAGAAGAAACAGCAAACGCTTGGTAAAGGAGTTAAGACAAAGTAAAGAGCTATTATTTCTAATTAGCAAAGCAACCCATACGGAACTTACAAAGGAAGAACAAAAGCAAATGCACGCCCAGATGGTGGATTTACTTAAAACCATACCTAGCTTAGCAATTTTTATGTTACCAGGCGGAATGATTTTGCTACCACTTTTTGCCAAACTCATCCCTAATATCTTGCCCTCTGCCTTTGATGATAATCGCATTCAAAAATAAAAGCCCGAAACGGTCTAAAATCAGCTCAATTTTGAGTGCTGCTCAAATTTTTTATAAACCTATGATTAGTAAGGGTTGTGTAGAACTTAAAACCCAATCTTTCTCTATAAGTCCAACAAAGGTTTACTGCAAAAGATATCAAGATATTAAAACGATAACCCACATGTTATACAAATAATAAGATGCTAAAAGGATTAAAAACTGAGTGACCGCTATCTTAGCTCAGCCATTCCTTAAATTCCTTGACCCGCTCTCGGGCAACGATAATTTCGGAATCACTAAAGGTGTTTAGCTTTATTTTTAAACGGGAGTTAGTGTAGCTTATCATATCCTTGATTGCACTGATGTTCACTATGAATTTTCGGCTGATTCTGTAAAATTTATGTGGTTCCAACTCCTCTTCCAATTGTTCTAAGGTAGTGTCCAGTAAATAATTTCGATTTTCGTTTGTAAAAGCATAGGTACCCTTATTTTCGCTATAAAAACACTCGATATCATCTATGTTTACTAATTTAAGATGTTGCCCGACCTTTACCGAAAATCGTTTCTTATACTCGCGTTCTACAGGATTTACCAATAATTTTTTAATATCTTCAAAATCTAAAGTCACGGCTTGTTGTTGCGGCGCTCGCTCTTTGTATTTATTGACCGCCTTTTTCAAATCGTCCTCATCGATGGGTTTTAACAAATAGTCAATACTATTAAGCTTAAAAGCCTGTAAAGCATACTCGTCATAAGCTGTAGTAAAAATAACTGCGGAATTAATTTCCAAAGCCTCAAAAATCTCAAACGAGAGTCCGTCACTTAACTGAATATCCAAAAATATCAACTCCGGATGCGGATTATTCTGAAACCATTCAATAGATTCTTCCACAGAATGCAACATCGTTTCTGCGGTAAGGTTAAGTTCGGCAAGCATGCGTTGCAGTCGTCTTGCTGAAGGTTTCTCATCTTCGATTATTAGTACTTTCATAGTTTGATTTTATATGTTGTAAAACAAAAGCAAGGTTAGTCAAGCAGATACTCGCTGACTTTTTTTTATTGAGATGATTTTAAATCAGCACCATCAATTTTTAATCATTCTTATTGCCAATTTTGTTCATCTTTTTCCATAAGTTCTTTGATTTTTCGTTCTTCCCAGTTGCTTCCAAAAAAAATATCAGGACCAAAAACGCCCATAGCATGAAATGCCAAACCGATGCCCCAAAAAATAGCGGTTGAAAATGTACCGAACGACCAAAGATCACCACCGCTCATCACTATAACTGCAATAATAAAAAGATTCACGATGACATAACTCGCAAAGTGCCAGTAAAAACCGACCAGTTTCTTAACCTTTTTTTGTGCCCTCAAATAGGCTTCTTCTTTATAATAGCGTTGTTTCTCTGTCTCATCACTGTATGGCTCTATCTTGTAATTTTTCATTTGTTTGATTTTTATTTGTCAATAGACTTAATTTAACAAAGCATTGAAGACTTGCATTAAGTTCCTCATTATTTGATTGTTCAACAAACATTTTAGCAATCTCAGTTTATAATGGCTTTGATTTTTCTATAGCCTCTAAACGAAACGCTTCCTCCTCCATAAATTGTATTAGTTTTTTTGTTTCCCAATGTCTTCCCCAGATAAAATCCATCCCAAAAATAGAAAACGCATGAAACAGTAATCCGACACCCCAAACCAACCAAAGTCCGAAAGTGGCCGAATCAAAAATTGCTTGATGGAGGGTTTCACCGTTATTTAGATTGCGAATAATTTTTAATACATCAATTAGGATATTGACCAGAATATAAGCAACCAAGTGTATGTAGAAAGCTCTCAATTTTTGAGCTTTTTCTTTTGCCAATTTGTATTTGTATTCTGTTGTGAATTCTTCCATGGTTTTTATAGCATTCAATTATTGCACATATTTCTTTCTCTTGGCGAGCTATCGTATGTTAGAGAGGGGTTTTAATTCCAGCGTTGTTCTTCATTTTCCTCTTGCATGTATTTTTCAATCTGCCGTTGCTCCCAATTTTTACCCAACATCCCATCGTTTACATACACCTTGTAGGCATGAAACGCGAGACCCATTCCCCAACCTAACATTGGGAACCAAAACCATTGAATAGTATTTGGTGTATAGCGATACCAAATAAAAAACAAAAACGGGATAACCAGGCAATAAGATAAAACGCTGTAGTAAAATTCCTTTAATTCTTCTACCCGCTTTCTGGCGCGTACATAACGGTCATCGTATTGTGATTTTGGTTCAATGGCTTTCATAATGGAAACTTGTTTGGTTAACATGGGTATTGCCACGCTAAAACTGTTTTTATTTTGGTTGATTTGTATCGTTCTTTTTGATAACAGACTGTAACGCTGCTTTATATTTTCTAGTCCAACCCCGCTGCTCTTTTTAACGATTTGTTTGGGCTGAAGGTTGTTCTCTACGACCAGAGCACCATCAGACTCATAAATTTTAATGTGCAATGGCTTACCGCTCGTTACAATATTGTGCTTTACGGCATTTTCAAGCAAAAGCTGCAAGGACAATGGCACTACCTTACTTTCTGGGTTTGAAGCATGCTCAGGGATTTCAAAAACAATACTATCCTCAAAACGCATTTTTAATAAGGACATGTAGGTTTTTGCAAATGCCAATTCTTCATCAACCGTAATTAACTCCTTACTTTTCTGCTCCAAAACATAACGATACACTTTTGATAAGGAGGTTGTGAATTTCTGTGCATTTTTGGGGTTTTCATCAATTAGGCTCGTTAATACATTTAAACTGTTAAAAAGAAAATGAGGGTCGAGTTGATTTTTGAGGGCATCAAATTTAGCACTTGCTGCACCAGCAATAACCTTCTGTTCTTTGATTTTATTTTTTTGGTACTGATTATAAAAATAAACGATGTGAAAAATAGAAAAGATGATCAGCGTGATATAAAATCCGAAAGAATAATCACCCCAGGATTGCTTTACAATAAACTTTTCAAAGGGCATTCCGAAAAAGAATACGTTCACCGTCAATCTTAATAAAAACAAAAAAACTAACGTAATCAAGGTAGATCCAAAAATACCCAGCAAGACACGCTTAACGGCGTCATTTTGATTCCATCGCTTACCTTCCATCCAATTGAAAAAATAATTGTTAGAAAACCCAAGGACGAAAGCATACAACTGCCAAATAGAAAAATCAATCAGAAATTCATTTACGGAGTCGTAGCTAAATCTATTAGATAATAATTGACCTATAATGTAAACACCACATCCTATAATAAATGTTATTAAAATCTGCCGCGGCAAGCTTCTTTGCTTCATGAGGTCATTTTTTTCTTCTCTTAATCGTTGTTATTTAATCTACTCAATATTATTCTTCACAGTTCTTCAACGCCTCGACTGCTCGGTCTTTTCCCCAATCAGGGTGAAATTTACTCTTTGGCTTAAAGGTGTCAAAAAGCGCAATTGATTTTTCGATATCCTTGCAATAAGGTTTTGTATCCTTCCCGAAATATTTAGCACTCCCCATATCCCATTCGGCTTTGCCAAAAATCACTCTTGGGTTATTTGGAGCTACTGCAGCTGCTTCTCGATAAAGTTCTGAGATTTTTCCGCTATATTTCATACCGTAGGTCATCCCGTCATAAGCCACCCAATTGGTCCAGACATTTGCCTGTAAGACCATAAGCTCTGGATTATTTTTACTAATGGACATGGCGGTATTTAAATGTTCTTGGGCCTTTTCCAACCGGGCTTTTAAAATCGTTGGGTCCTTTTCATTCCAGCTTTTCAAACTATTTATTTGGGCTATATAGTAATGTGGTAGCCATTCATCTGGTTCGGCGAACGTAATACGTTCAAACATATTTTGGGCGTCATCGGTTTTATCTGTTTTCCAAAGTTCAAAAGCTTTTTGCATTCCCTTCTCAAAATTGGTTTGAGAAAAAACAAACGCTGAACATAAAAATACTAAACTGTAAAATACTGTCTTCATGGTAAGTTATTATAAGGTTATTGTTTGTGTAACTGGTTCGTGTAAGACTTCAAATTTTGCGTTTTCCCATTTTGGAGGTCCTAAAAAACCCTGGGCATTATTGCTGCAGCCGTAGTCTTCTTTAGGAATCCCTAAAAAATTAGTGTCCATTTTACCGTTATCATTATCATCATGAAAAAGCGAAACGGCGTAGGTTCCTGGAGGTATGTTGCTAAAGACGACCTCACAACTTCTATTTGTTATCTTAATCTTTTCAGATTTAAAATCTTCAGATAAAAAAGCGGACTTCTTATTGTAAAGCGCAATAATAACCTTGCCTTGATCGCTCTTTAAATTCTTGACGAAGACCTTTACATCGTTTCCAGAATTTTCTTGCGCTTCCAAAGCCATCAATGACAGTAAAAACATCAAAGTAAAATTGAATATAGTTTTCATAATGGTTCTCTTTTAGGTCTTAATTGTAAGTGTTTAATAATACATCAAATATCAAACGTAATGCCGAATTTTAAAAAAGCAAATAACCGAAATGTAGTTTTTATTGGATGAAATGTTATACTATGAATTTATGTTTCAGCTGGAATAGTAATTTACAACTCCTTGTTATCTAACAAATCTTCCTCTAAGTTGGGAAATTATCTAAAAAAATATTAAAAACTTAGATTAAGTTCTGTAAAATTCCCTTTTTTATTGGAAAAAAACGATATTGTTGTTATTATTAATTTCCTAAAAAAAATTCAAACTAAATTAACGCTAATAGTATAATTTTACGCACTTTAAGCTTTGCGAATATTTAATTTTTCCCATTGCTGAAAATTATGTTTTTTAAACTGTTTTTTCGTCTTTTCTAACTTACGTAGTGCTACTACGCAAAATAAAAAGTCTTCAGACAGCTAAGAATCACTAATTTTTTATAAATTTTAAACGTTTAATTTACTTCATTTTAAAACTATTCTATTGAAAGAAGATTATCACAAATGGTATTCACCAACATTAAGTAAGGATATTG
The DNA here is from genome assembly GCA_963803715.1 of uncultured Flavobacteriaceae bacterium. Lineage (GTDB taxonomy): Bacteria > Bacteroidota > Bacteroidia > Flavobacteriales > Flavobacteriaceae > Psychroserpens. Next base: position 123,843 of record CAWDOF010000003.1, on the reverse strand, counting down.
AAATGCTCACGTTTGGCCATGCCGGATATCCTGTTGTTCTATTCCCAACTACAATGGGCCGTTTTTTTGAGTGTAAAGATTTTAAGCTTATTGAGTCCGCCAAATGGTTTTTGGACCAAGGACTTATTCAAATTTATTGTCCAGATAGTATTAATGAATTAAGTTGGTACAATAAAGGTATCCATCCTGCCGAAAAAGTCAAAAACCATCTTTGGTACGATAAGTTTATCATGGATGAAGTGGTAAATGCTATTTGCCACGAAAAAGGTGTTTCAAAAGTGGCCATGGCAGGCGTAAGTTTTGGAGGTTACCATGCGGCAAATTTCGCATTTAAGCATCCTGAGAAGGTAAGCCATATGTTCAGCTTAAGCGGATCGTTTGATATTACATCTTTTCTAAATGGCTATTATGATGACAACGTCTTCTTTAATAATCCAGTCGATTTTTTACCAGGAAACAACCATCCCGAGCTTTGGAACATGAAAATAATTCTAGGTGTAGGCGAATGGGACATCTGTTTGGATGCTAACCATAGACTGGCAAAAATCCTTAACGATAAAAATATTCCATTTTGGTTTGACGAACGCCGTTGGGCTGTTCACGATTGGCCAATCTGGCGAGATATGTTTCCGCATTATTTATCAACTATTTAATAAAAAGTACAACCACAAAATAAACATACATTATGAAAAAAATAGGCATATTATTCGGTCAAGAAAACACCTTTCCTCAGGCGTTTATAGACCACACCAATAAAAAAATTAAAGAACAAGGCATCAAGGATATGGTCGCTGAGGCGGTTATGATTGATACCGTTGAACAGGCAAAATCAGACGAATACGCTGTAATCATTGACCGGATTTCACAAGACGTTCCGTTTTACAGAGCATATCTTAAAAATGCAGCTATTACAGGGACAGCGGTTATAAATAATCCGTTTTGGTGGAGTGCAGATGAAAAATTCTTCAATAACGCTTTAGCGGAAAAAGTTGGAGTTCCCGTACCGAAAACGTTTATTCTACCAACCTCGCATCGTCCTCCAAACACCGACCAGAATTCATTCAGAAACATGAAATTTCCATTCGATTGGGAAAAAATGTTTGAGACCATTGGTTTTCCTGCCTACATGAAGCCGCATGATGGTGGTGGATGGAAAAGTGTGTATAAAGTAGAAAATCCAGATGACCTTTGGAAAAAACACGGCGAGACCGAAAACTTGGTGATGATGCTCCAAGAGGAAATTCAATTTACAGAATATTTTAGATGCTACGCATTAGATACCGACAATATTCACATCATGCAATATGAGCCTAGAAATCCGTTTCATTTACGTTACGTCATTGATGGCCCACCAACCGATAAAAAGCTTTTAGCCTTAATTGAAAGCTATTGTATTAAATTGAACAAAGCCTTAGGTTATGATTTCAATACGGTGGAGTTTGCTGTAAGAGACGGGATTCCTTATGCTATTGATTTTTGCAACCCAGCTCCAGATGCTGATATTCATTCTGTAGGTCAAGATAACTTTGACTGGATTGTTGAGAATGCAGCAAATATGGCCATTAAAAAAGCAAAAGCTTACAAAAAAGGACAGATGAATTTAACTTGGGGTACTTTTATAACCGACCAAGTTTCAGCAAATAAAGTGACTAAACCCGCAGCAGCAAAAACCGCATCAAAGAAACCAGCAACAAAAGCTGCGACTAAAACCGCAACTCCTGCCAAAGCAAAAACACCTGCAAAAACAGTGGCTAAAAAAGCGGCAAGTTCTAAACCTGCAACGAAAAAACCAACTGTTAAAAAAACGGTTGCAAAAGCACCTGCAAAGAAAACAGCACCAAAAAAGACCACTAAAAAATAAAGGTCACATCATAATAATAAATAGTATCAAGGCGAATAATTAGAGGCATTTTTATGAAGTTTACATTAGGGATTGAAGAGGAATATCAGGTCATTGACCCCGAAACTCGGGAGTTGATTTCACATGACCAGCAAATTGTTACAAATGCCGCACGCGCGCTCAACGACCAAGTAAAGGCAGAAATGCACCAAGCGGTAGTTGAAGTGGGTACAAATATTTGTAACGATATCTCTGAAGCTCGAGCGGAAGTTTCACATTTAAGAAAATCCATCTCAAACACAGCCAATGAGCTTGGTTTCAAAATTGGCGCTGCAGGTACGCATCCTTTTACCAAATGGGAAACCCAACTTATTACGCCCAATCCGCGTTATGATGAAATCATCAACGAATTGCAGGATGCGGCTCGCTCTAATTTAATTTTTGGACTACATGTACACGTTGGGATTGAGGACAAGCAAATGGGATTACATTTAGTAAATTCTTTGCGCTATTTTCTACCTCATTTATATGCCCTCTCTACCAATTCTCCATTTTGGGAAGGTAGAAACACAGGCTTCAAATCTTTTAGATCTAAGGTCTTTGATAAATTTCCTAGAACTGGGATTCCTGGTGTTTTTCATACCGTAGCTGAGTACGAGCACTATATCGACCTTTTGGTAAAAACGAAATGTATCGACAATCCTAAAAAGATTTGGTGGGATATTCGTATCCACCCGTTTTTCCCAACGTTGGAAGTTCGAATTTGTGATGTGCCATTAACGGTTGACGAAACGATTTGTATTGCGGCTCTAATTCAAGCTTTGGTTGCAAAATTGTATAAGCTGAAAAGTCAAAATCTAAACTTTACTTGGTATCACCGCGCTTTAATAAATGAAAATAAATGGCGCGCAAGTCGCTACGGTATCGACGGCAAAATGATTGACTTCGGAAAAGAATGCGAAGTAGAAACGAGATCACTAATGCGAGAACTTCTTGATTTTATCGATGATGTGGTCGATGATCTTGGATCTAGAAAAGAGGTTGAATACGTTGAGCAAATGCTTAAAAATGGCACCGGTGCAGACCGACAACTTGCTGTTTTTAAAGAAACAAATGACCTCAAAAAAGTGGTTGATTTTATTACTGAACAGACAATTTTAGGACTCTAGAGCCTTCTTGATGATATGATAATGATGCAAGACAAAGTAAAAATCGCAATTTTAGATATGAATAATGACGAGCCCAATCAGGGGCTTCGTTGTATCAAGGAAATCGCTGCACTTTTTAATGAAGAAGCCACAAGCACGGTTTTTAATGTAAGAGGGCAAAACGAACTGCCAGACACATCCTATGATATTTACCTATCTAGTGGCGGCCCCGGAAGCCCATTGGATAAAGGCGAGTGGCGCCAACCGTATTTGGATTTAATGCAAAAACTTTTAGACTACAACACGAATTCCACCTTTCAAAAAAAGTACGTGTTTTTTATATGCTATTCGTTTCAGGTCATCAGTCATTATTTCGAATTGGGCACCATTAAGCCTAGACGAAGTACTTCCTTTGGAATCCTCCCTATTCACAAAACTAAAAAAGGTTTAAAGGATCCACTTTTAGAAGGATTAAATGATCCGTTTTTTGCGGTTGATTCTAGAGATTGGCAATTGGTACAGCCAAAATTGGCTGTATTTAAAGAGCATGGTTCAAAAATTCTTAGTCTTGAGAAAATCAGAACTCACGTTGAGTACGAGCGTGCTATTATGGCGGTTCGGTTTACAAAAGAGTTTGTAGGCACCCAATTTCATCCTGAGGCAGACCCGTTAAGTATGAAAGCTCATTTTTTAGCCGAAGAAAACCGACGAAAAGTCATCACAAATTTTGGCGAAGAAAAGTACAACACCATGATGGAAAAAATGGATGACCCAGAAAAATTGATGCTGACCTATAAAACGATTCTGCCAAAATTTATCAGCAACGCCATTCATAAATTAAGTCAATCTTTAATCTCTTAATTAAGATGATTCCAAAGCAACGTAAAATTTATAATGAGAATTTTTCCGAAGAAAAATATCAGGATTTTTTAAAAGATATTGAAGCGTCTTACAATTACAAACCACAATTTAAAGTAGCGGAAACGCCTGCATTTATTCCCAAAGCACTCCGAGTAAAATTAGTTGATGCTTGTCATGATATCATGAAAGTGATCAATAAACCTAATTTTAAGGAGTTGACCGACGGTGCGTTTTTTGATAAAAATAATATTGTTCCCAATGAAGATGCCAATGCAAAATTCATTCAATTGGATTTTGGAATTTGCAAGGATGAAAAAGGTGAATTAGTGCCTAAATTGATTGAGTTACAAGGGTTCCCTTCGCTCTATTGTTTTCAAGAATTATTAGGACGCATGTACCGAAAGCATTTTGGTGATGCCATACCAACAGCGTATTCTCAACATATTGATGGCATGACGCCACAAAGCTATTTGGAGCTTTTAAGACAGGAAATTGTTGGTGACACTGACCCTAAACAGGTCATTTTACTAGAAATTGAACCCGAAAAACAAGCCACAGCAATCGATTTTTATGCTACTGAAGGTGTTTTAGGAATTAAGGTACTTTGCATTTCCAAATTAAAGAAAGAAGGCAAAAAACTTTTTTATCTCGATGAAACGGGCAAAAAAATTCAGGTACTTAAAATTTACAACCGTATTATTTTTGATGAACTGAACCAACGCAAAGACCTCAAGACAGAATTCAGTTTTACCGATGAGGTGGACGTCCAATGGATTGGTCATCCTAACTGGTTTTTTAGAATTAGTAAATTCACCATGCCATTATTACACGGCGATTATGTACCCAAGTCCTATTATCTAGATAAGCTAGAAACCATTCCTGAAGATTTAGAAAACTACGTTTTAAAACCTTTATATTCCTTTGCTGGTGCAGGAGTTCAAATTAACGTAACTCGAGACATGATTGATGAAATTTCAGATAAATCCAATTATCTATTACAAGAAAAAGTAGCATACGCTCCCGTCATAGAAACTATGGATGTGCCTGCAAAATGCGAAGTGCGAATGATGCTTTTGCACAACTCAAAAACCAACAATACTGAAATTGTTAGCAACCTGATGCGCTTGAGCAAAGGCGAAATGGTAGGTGTCAAGTATAACAAAGACAAAACTTGGGTTGGCGGTAGTACTGGTTTTTTTGAAAATTAATTATTTGAATATTTTTAAGTCCCACGGAAATTTTAATATTTGTAATTTCTTTGTGTTAAATTAATTCCTAATCAACCTTTGTACATCCTAAATCTTATTCGCTGGAAGAACCTGCTGTTAATCCTGCTGGTACATATCCTTCTTAAATTTGCCTTATTAGAGGCCTTTGGAGTCTTAACGGCTTTAGATAATTTGCATTTTGCCATTCTATCTTTTGCCACATTATGTTTAGCAGCCGCTGGAAACATCATCAACGATATCAATGATGTAGAAACAGATGCCATCAATAAGCCCAATCAAGTTATTGTAGGTCATAAAATTTCAGAAAAGGCAGCTTATAATTTATTCTTTGCGTTTAATGTTGTTGGAGTACTACTGGGATTTTACCTCGCTAACCACATTGGGAAACAACCATTCTTCGGGATTTTTGTAATTACGTCCCTCCTACTCTATTTGTATGCCACCACTTTAAAACAGACCATTCTTATTGGTAATTTGGTTATTTCGGTTTTAGTGGGAATGAGTATTTTAATTGTGGGAATATTTGATGTAATTCCTGCAACATTTTCCCAGAATAAAGAGTCACAATTGACTTTTGTAAAAATTATTTTAGACTACGCTATTTTCGCATTTATAATAAATCTAGTTCGGGAATTGATTAAGGATATCCAAGATATTGATGGCGATTACAAATCTGGAATGAACACTTTACCCATCGCAATAGGTCGTGAACGCGCCAAAAAGATTGCCTTTGCTGTGAGCATGATTCCTATCGGGGCAATCATTTATTACGTTGTTACCTATCTGTACAAACAGCAATTGGCCATACTCTATTTTCTCATATTTGTGATTGCCCCATTAATTTACGCCACCATCAAAATTTTTTCGGCGGAAACAAAAAAAGACTATCAGAAATTGAGCAACATTTATAAATTAGTCATGCTCTTAGGCATGTTGTCATTGTTGTTATATCCTTTGATTTTAAAATAAGTGAATCTATTTCTGGAATTCACGGTAAGGCTGTGAAACAAAATTTTAAATCGAAATTTTCTCAATGCTCAAAAAATGCCACTCTAAACTTTGAACCCTGACTCCTCAACCTTGAACATCAAAACCTTAACATGTTAAAAGAAAAATTACAAAACCACCACCTCATTCTAGCCTCTGGATCGCCGAGACGTCAGCAGTTTTTTAAGGAATTGGGTTTAGATTTTGAAATACGATTAAAACTGGTTGATGAAGTATATCCTGAGCATCTAACCCATTCTAAAATCAGTGATTATTTATCTGAATTAAAAGCTGAACCTTTTAAAGATGAATTGGAAAACAAAGATATCTTGGTAACAAGTGACACCATTGTATGGCACGATAATAAAGCATTGGGCAAACCTAAGGATAGCAAAGAAGCTTTTGAAATGCTTGAATCGATGAGCAACAAAACTCACGAGGTCATAACGTCTATCTGTTTTACCACAAAAAAGTCCCAAAAAACAGTCAACGCAATTACAAAAGTGACGTTTAAACCATTAACAGATTCAGAAATCAATTATTATATAACCAATTACGAGCCATTTGATAAGGCAGGAGGTTATGGCATTCAAGAATGGATTGGTCAAATAGGAATTGTAAACATTGAAGGTTCTTACACCAATGTGGTTGGGTTGCCCACAGATTTGCTCTATAAAACGTTAAACGATATGGGGTTTTAGTCCTTTGGTTGTATTTTTAGTTGAAAATCAATACAATGAAAAACGCTTACCCTTTTATAAACCAAATTGTATTTTCCGCACTATTCTTCGGAATGTTGACCGCTTGTCAAGAAAATAGTAACCATAAAGACCAAGCTTTAAATACTGAAACTTCGGTAGAAGCAACATCTGAAACCCTTCCGAAGCAAAACACATTTATAGCAAACTCGCAGTTTAAAGACTATTGGTATGCTGGCGAGGCGGAAATTTCCTCTTACAAACTAGAGCAAGCCCGTTATGGCGAACTTCGCGAGGGCACAGCCGTTTTAGTTTTTGTGACCGAACCATTTCTGCCCAACAAACAGGTTAAGGCCGATGGGAATAAACCCGATAATATCTCAGTTTTAAAATTGAATGCAACTAAAAACTTCAATACGGGCATTTACCCTTATTCGATTATGCAATCTACGTTCTATCCAGTTTCAAATAATCAACATGCCATGAAAGTGAGCTGTTCAGTGCAGGAGTGGTGCGGCCACGCTTATTCTCAGCTCAATAACCGCGATAGCTTTGAAATCATGTCCCACAGTTATTTTGAATCTGAAGCTGATGAGAACTTTAAAATGGATAAAACCTTACTCGAGAATGAACTTTGGACTCAATTGCGCATTGACCCAAAATCATTACCTACAGGGGATATTCAGGTTATTCCTTCACTGGAATTCATCAGGCTCAAGCATGTTGTCACAAAAGCGTATTCGGCCAAAGCCAGTTTAAAGGATGGTAAATACGTGTTAGACTACCCCGAATTAAAAAGGTCACTGACAATTAACTTCAATCAAAAATTTCCTTTTGAGATTATATCGTGGGAGGAAACGTTTATTAGCGGATTTGGCGGAAATGCAAAAACCATGACCACCAAAGCCACCAAAATGAAAACAATCAAATCTGCATACTGGACCAAAAACAAAACTAGCGATGATGTTATGAGAGACACATTGCAATTGAATTGATAGCACAAAATGCAGTGGACTATATTTTAGTGTGAAATTTTTATAGATAGTATTAACTAAATTTGCCGCCACAGTATAGAAATGTATCTTTGTCGGCTTATTATTAAATCTTCCTGCATGTTTTTTGAAATCTATCAAAATCATCTTATCGTATCGGGATTCATCCTACTTTTCCTATTGATCATAAGGATAATTACCCATACACTCATTAAAAAAATTGGTAGAAGAAATAACCTCAATGAAGCCCGAATAAGGTTAATATGTCGGTATGTTTCAGTGACTCTTTTTTTAGTGGCCTTACTATTAGAGGCATTTGTTTTTGGGGCAAACCTAAAAGAAATGGCAGTTATATTTTCTTCGGTTTTTGCAGTTATTGGCATTGGGCTTTTTGCTATTTGGTCTATTTTAAGCAACGTCACCTCGGGGATTATTATGTTCTTTTCGTTTCCTTACAAAGTTGGAGATAAGATAAAAATCCACGATAAGGATTTCCCTATTGAAGCCATTGTTGAGGATATTCGTGCGTTTCAGCTTCACCTGCGTTGCGACAACGGCGATTTAGTGACCTACCCCAACAACCTGATGCTACAAAAGGCGATTACTTTAGTAGAGAAAGATGCTATTGATGTTTTTAACGAAGTTGAGGAAGAGGCAGGATAAATCTTTACGATTCGAGTGGATACGACATCCGCGATTTTTCGCTAGGTTGTAATCTTTCCTATTACAACCATAATTCAGGAGTACTGTTTAATTTTGTTTATTTTTATATGCGAAAGTTTTAGTTCTTTCGGGTATAGTCAAAAATTTTTATAATGAAAACAACTCTTAAACTGCTTCTTCTTTTAGGTCTGTTTTTTACTTGCAATTCTTCCGAAGATAAAAAAGAAACTGGCCAAAACGCTTCAGACAAAACAGAAATCAAAACTTTTCGACCTATGCCCTACGTAGAATTGACCCACCCAGAATGGAGCAAAAAAGCTACAATTTATGAAGTCAACTTACGTCAGTATACCCAGGAAGGGACTTTTAGAGCTTTTGAAAACCATTTGCCCAGATTAAAAAATATGGGAATCGATATTATTTGGTTGATGCCAATACATCCCATCGGAGAAAAAAACCGAAAGGGCAGCATGGGCAGTTATTATTCAGTCAAAGATTATTACAGCGTCAATAAAGAGTTTGGCAGCGAAGCAGATTTTCAACATCTGGTTGATAAAATCCACGAGATGGGCATGTATGTCATTTTAGATTGGGTGGCCAACCATTCGGCGTGGGATAATCCCTTAGCAACTGAGCATCCCGAATGGTACACCAAGACCAAGACGGGTAATTTTCAGCCAACACCTTGGTACGATTGGGATGATATTATTGATTTTGATTACGAGCAACCTGGTATTCGAAAGTACATGACCGAGGCCTTAAAATATTGGGTAAAAGAATTTGATATTGACGGTTATCGCTGTGATGTCGCCGGTTTTATGCCCTTAGATTTTTGGGATAATGCAAGAACAGAACTCGATGCCATAAAACCCGTTTTTATGCTCGCCGAATGGGAATCACGTGACCTTCACAAAAAGGCATTTGACATGACCTATTCTTGGAGTCTTTGGAATAAGTTGCACGACGCCACGGTTGGAGGTAAATCAATAAATGGCTTGGTTGAATACATGGCGCACGACGTTAGCACCTTTCCAAAAAATGGCTATCGCATGACGTTCATTGACAATCATGATAAAAATTCTTGGGAAGGTACACCGTTTTCTAATTTTGGAAAAGGACTGGAAACCAGTATGGTTATGGCCGCAACAGTAAGTGGAATGCCGTTGGTGTATAGCGGACAAGAAGCGGGCTTAAACCGTTCCCTAAAGTTTTTTGATAAGGATGTCATCAAATGGAACGACCATAAATTCGCTGAACTTTACAAAACACTTTTTGAATTAAAGCATGATAATCAAGCGCTTTGGAACGGAAAATACGGTGGCGAAATGGTTCGTATTTATAATGACCAAATGGATAAAATCATTTCATTTTCTCGAGAAAAAAATGAGGATAAAGTGATTGCGCTTTTTAATTTTAGTAATGAGAAGGTTACCGTAAACCTCAACGCCGAAAATGAAATAGGAACTTACACCAATGCGTTTTCGGGAGATGTTCAAGAACTAAAAGGTAATACTGAAATGACTTTTGAGCCTTGGGACTATCTGGTTTTGGTGCAATAAATTGAAAATATTTGCTTTAATCCCTATCAAACAATCTTTCTATCGACGCATAGATAGGTTTTTTGGTAAGCTTATAAAATTATAGTTTTACTATAAAAATTTACAAGGAAATAAAAATAGGAACATTACGCAATTTGCCTCTAAGGCTTAATCTTAAACTCGTTTCTGCATTGTTAAAGAAACTCTAAACCACCCCGCTACCCTAACCCACTTCCCTATATTTGAGAATCTGTTCATTCACCCATACACCATGCATAAAACCTTAAGCTTATTGGTCATATTTCTATTGACCACCACCTTTCTCAACGCACAGCAACCCGAAAAACCAACCGCTTCTGAAATTTTTGAATCGATAAAGAAACTTAATTTTTTAGGTTCGGTTTTGTATGTCGCTGCACACCCCGACGATGAGAATACTCGGCTCATCTCCTATATGTCCAATGAGGTCAAAGCGAGAACAGCTTATTTGTCCTTGACCCGCGGTGATGGCGGGCAAAATTTAGTGGGGCCTGAAATCAGGGAACTTTTGGGCGTTATTAGGACCCAAGAATTATTATCGGCCAGACGCATCGATGGCGGCGAGCAGTTATTTACCAGAGCTAATGATTTTGGTTACTCCAAACATCCCGACGAAACCTTGGAGATTTGGAATAAGGACAAAGTTTTGAGTGATGTGGTTTTGGCGATTAGACGGTTCCAGCCAGACATCATTATCAACCGCTTTGACCATCGCAGTCCGGGCAGTACACATGGGCATCACACCAGTTCAGCCATGTTGAGCGTTGAAGCTTTTAAATTGTCGGGTTCCAAAACAGCATTCCCCAAACAACTTGAAACTGTGGATATTTGGCAACCCACTCGCCAGTTCTTCAACACATCCTGGTGGTTCTACGGAAGTCAGGAAGCATTTGATAAAGCCGATAAAACAAACCTACTGTCTATAGATACAGGCGTTTATTTTCCGTCAAGCGGATTAAGCAATCCTGAAATTGCGGCATTAAGCAGAAGCCAACATAAATCCCAAGGCTTCGGAAGTACCGGAAGCCGTGGCGAACAAATAGAATATATTGAATTGATCAACGGTGAATTACCTTCAGATAAATCAAAACTTTTTGAAGGAATCGATACGACTTGGAATCGCATTAAGGGCGGAGCAGCAATTGGCGCCATACTCACCAAGGTAGAAAAGAATTATAATTTTAGAGATCCGTCAGCATCACTTATTGAATTAATGCGTGCTTTTAAGTTAATTCAAAATTTAGAAAATGAACATTGGCGTAACTATAAAACTGAAGAAATTAAAAACGTTATCTCAGCTTGTGCAGGTCTATATCTCGAAGCAGTAACCAACACCAACTACGCAACCCCAGGTGAAACAGTAGGAATGAACATTGAGGCCATTAACCGAAGTAAGGCCAATGTAATTTTAACGGCAATTGAAAACCCAAACGGCATTAATATCGAAAAAAACATCACACTCGATAATAATACCGATTTTGAATTTAAGGAAACATTGGAAATTAAAAAAGACCAGAGTTACACCACCCCTTATTGGCTGACAAAAAAAGGCACCTTGGGCATGTATAATGTCGATGATACATCACTTATTGGGAAACCAGAAACGCCCCGAAATCTAAATATCACATTTCATTTGAATATCGAAAAAGTTGCCATTTCATTCAAAAAACCAATTATCTACAAAACCAACGATCCCGTTAAAGGCGAGGTTTATAAACCTTTTGACATTGTACCAGAAGCCTCGGCAAAAATTACCGAAAGTGTCATTATTTTAGATAGCGAACAACAGCGGGACATTGAGGTTATCGTAACGGCAAGTAAAGAAATGCTTGAAGGCTACGTGCAATTGGCGCATCCCAATGATTGGCAGGTATATCCTGAAAAACAAAAATTCGCCATCACCAATAAAGGCGAAAACCAAGCCTTAGTATTTACGCTTATCCCGCCAAAAGACCAAAGTGAAGGATTGCTATCGCCAATGGTTCATGTTGGGGATAATGTATATACCAGAGCCTTGGTCGAAATTGATTATGACCATATTCCATTTCAAACAGTGCTAATGCCAAGCGAAAGCAAAGTAGTACGATTGGATATTAAAAAACAAGGCCAGAATATTGGCTATATTGAAGGTGCGGGCGATGTGGTTCCCGAGAGCTTAAGGCAGATTGGTTATAATGTCACCCTTTTGAAACCTGAGGATATTTCCACAGAAAACTTGGAACGGTTTGATGCTATTGTTGTTGGAATTCGAGCATATAATACCGTAGAGGATTTAAAATATAAACAGCAGCTACTTTTTGATTACGTCGCTCAAGGCGGAAACATGATAGTGCAATACAATACCAGCCGCGGTTTAAAAACAGATAATCTTGCACCTTATGCCTTAAAATTATCCCGTGACCGTGTTACAGATGAAGCCGCAAAAGTGGAACTGATTGCCCCCAATCACGAAGTTTTAAATGCGCCCAATAAAATCACTTCAAAAGATTTTGAGGGTTGGACCCAAGAACGAGGTCTTTATTTCCCAGATGAATGGGCCGATGAGTTTACCCCAATTTTTTCGATGAACGACGTCGGCGAGAGCCCAAAAACGGGAAGCCTACTGGTTGCTAAACACGGGAAAGGGCATTACGTTTATACAGGATTAAGTTTCTTTAGAGAATTCCCTGCGGGTGTTTCGGGAGCATATCGCTTATTTGCAAATATGTTATCGTTGGGTAAAAATGAGATTCGCGAGAACGATGATATGAAAAAATAGATACTTGGTTATACTCCATAATTTTAGATAAAAACCTGAACAAGAAATGCCAAAAGAACCTCTAGAAAAATACAAATGGAATAAATGGTACACCATTGTTTTGGTGGCTAATCTCGTTTACATTATCGCATTTTATCTTATAACCAACCACTTTTAAAATGCAGACTCTAGACTGGATTATCTTAATTGGTACCTTGGTACTCATTGTCGCTTATGGCACTTACCAAACCAGAGGTAGTAAGAACGTTCAAGACTACTTAAAGGGTGGTAACAACTCGCCTTGGTGGGCGATTGGCCTTTCGGTAATGGCAACCCAAGCGAGTGCCGTCACTTTTTTATCTACACCAGGGCAAGCCTATCAAGACGGGATGGGTTTTGTGCAATTTTATTTTGGCCTGCCAATAGCCATGGTGGTAATTTGTATGGTTTTTATTCCCTTATATCATCGGCTCAAGGTATATACGGCTTATGAATTTCTCGAAAATCGATTTGATTTAAAAACCAGAACGTTGACAGCGATTCTGTTTTTAATACAGCGCGGTTTGGCAGCTGGGATTACTATTTTTGCACCCGCTATTATCCTGTCTGCCGTTTTGGGATGGAATATTTTACTACTTAATATCCTCATCGGCTTTTTGGTTATTATCTATACCGTATCTGGCGGAACAAAAGCCGTGAACGTGACTCAAAAGCACCAGATGATTGTAATTTTCGCAGGAATGATTGTAGCCTTTATTATCATCCTAAATCAACTTCCTGAAAATATTACGTTTAGCAACGCTTTGGATATTGCAGGAGCCAGCGGAAAAATGGAAGTGCTCGACTTTTCATTCGATTTGGATAATCGCTATACGGTTTGGACAGGTCTGATTGGTGGTACGTTTTTGATGCTGTCTTATTTTGGTACAGACCAAAGTCAAGTGCAACGGTATTTGTCGGGGAAATCCGTTCGGGAAATGCAGTTGGGTCTTATTTTTAACGGCATTCTTAAAGTACCGATGCAGTTTTTTATTTTACTGATTGGCGTGATGGTTTTTGTTTTTTATCAGTTTAACGAAGCACCTGTAAATTTTAATCCCACTGCGACGGAAGTCGTTTTAAGTTCAGAATACGCTCAAGACTACGAAACCCTTCAGCAAAAACAACGGGATATTTTCAACGAAAAGCAAACGTTTTTTCAAAACAATAGCAAAGCTCAAACCCCAGCAGCGTTTAAAACCATTGCCGAAGCCAACAATCGACAGGATGAGTTACGCCAAAAAGCACAGGTATTGATAGATAAGGCCGGTGAATCCAAAAATCTTAAGGTAGAGAGTAACGATAAGGATTACGTGTTTATCTACTTTATTTTAAATAATCTACCACGTGGATTGATAGGTTTATTATTGGCCGTGATTTTGAGTGCAGCCATGTCCAGCACCGCAAGTGAACTCAACGCACTGGCCAGTACCACAACGATGGATTTATATAAGAGAAACGTCAGCGAAAAATCAGAGACCCAAATGGTAAATAGTTCTAAATGGTTTACCTTACTCTGGGGAATTATGGCGATTGGTGTAGCTTGTGTGGCAAATCTTGCGGAAAATCTAATTCAGCTTGTAAATATCATTGGCTCTATTTTCTATGGAAATGTCCTTGGAATTTTCCTTTTGGCATTTTTTGTAAAATACGTTAAAGGAAATGCAGTATTTACGGCCGCCTTAATTACTCAAGTTTTGGTCATCGCGTTATTTTTCCTGAATCAATACGAGGTAATCAACCTACCATTTCTCTGGCTTAATTTTGTGGGCTGCGTTATCGTCATGACCATTGCAATAATAATACAACGTTTAAAAACTAATGAATCTTATGGAAAAGACAGCAACTAAAACCATAAACTGGGGCATAATTGGCCTTGGTAAAATTGCACATAAATTCGCTACCGATTTGGCAACAATTCCTGATGCTAAATTATATGCCGTAGCTTCTAGATCTCTTGAAAAAGCTAATCAGTTCGGTTCAAAGTATAGTGCGACTAATGCCTATGGCAATTACGACGCTTTGGCGAATGACCCAAATATCGATGCTGTCTATATCGCCACTCCCCATAGCTTTCATAAAGAACATGCTATATTATGTCTTCAAAATAAAAAGTCTGTGCTTTGCGAAAAACCTTTCGCCATGAATTTGGAAGAAGTGACCGAGATGATTGCCATAGCAAAAGAAAATGATACGTTGTTGATGGAAGCATTATGGACTTATTTTTTACCGCATTATCAGTATGTTCTAGATGAATTAAAAAAGGAAACCTTTGGCAAAGTTCTGAAACTAGAAGCCGATTTCGGATTCAATCCTGAAATTGATTTGAGCTCAAGACTATTTAAGAAATCACTTGGTGGTGGCAGCTTACTAGATATAGGAATCTATCCCATCTTCACCGCTTTATCATCTTTAGGAATGCCAATAACCATCGAAGCCGAAGCTACATTTTTTGATAATGGTGCAGATTCATCCTGCTCCATGATTTTTGGGTATGAAGATAGTGTTGAAGCACATCTAAAAAGCACACTTATTGAGGACACAAAAACCGAAGCCATTTTTCATTGTGAAAAGGGGAGCATAAAAATCAATTCTCAATTTCACGAACCTACAACAGTAACCTTAATTTCCGAAACAGAAGAAAAAACCCTAGACTTTGGTTACAATACAATTGGCTATAATTATGAAGCTATCCATTTTAATAAACTCGTAAGGCAACATAAAACTGAAAGCCACATCATGACCTTCGATTTTAGCAGGAATTTGATGCATTTGTTAGATACGGTACGCGAACGGATTGGATTGACCTATTGAAGATGAACCTGATGAAATCGAAAAGCTCAGCACAAACAGATAAACGTAAAAACATTTCAAAAACAACAGGTTAACTATTCATTCTCGTAATGCTTTTTTAATCTTGAAATTTTGAATCCTGCTTTCCCGAAAGTAGTATTTTTAAGACTTGAACCTTGAACCAATAAGATGCTCATAAGAATCGTAAAACTCAGTTTTGAACCTTCTAAAATCAAAGAATTTCTGAGCAATTTTGAAGCCAATAAAAAACACATTCGTGCTTTTGAGGGTTGTGAACGTCTTGAGCTTTATCGAGACCAACAAAACACAAACGTCTTTTTCACTTATAGCTATTGGCAATCAGAATCTGATTTAGAAAATTACAGAAACTCAGATTTGTTCAAAGGTGTTTGGGCAAAGACTAAGGTGTTGTTTGACCAGAAACCTCAGGCTTGGAGTGTGGATAGAATTGAATCCATTTAAAGTTGAAATTGAAGTTGAAGTTGAAAGATTGAAGTTGAATCATCCAATCTAAAGAGTTAAATAGAAATTTAATTCATTTAATAATATTTTTTCAAAAACCTATTCAATCCTTAGTTATCATTCTATTTGATTCGCCTTTTTTATGTAACAAAACGAGTAAATATCCTTGTTCTCAGTCTATTCTTTACCTAATTTTTAAATTTTTTCGCGATAAAATCTCTATCAAATAAATTAGCGAATTCATGGCAAACACACATTTAATTTTAACTTTGGACATTATCGTTTGTACTAGGTCAACTTAAACCTCAAATCCCAGAAATGCTCGCCATACTAAAAAAAGAGATTAATACCTTTTTCGCCTCGCCAATTGGCTATCTGGTTATTGCTGTATTTTTATTGCTCAACGGATTGTTCCTATGGCTTTTTAAGGGCGAATTCAATATACTGAATAATGGTTTTGCCGATTTATCCAGTTTCTTTCTGCTCGCGCCCTGGATTCTTATTTTCCTTATACCAGCCGTTACCATGCGTAGTATTGCCGATGAGAAAAAACAGGGCACGTTAGAACTATTGTTGACCAAACCACTCAGCCATTTTGATATTGTTTTTAGCAAGTATTTGGGATCGCTCGTACTTGTAATAATTGCACTCGTACCAACATTATTATACGTTTATACCATTTCAAAACTGGGAAACCCAGAAGGTAATTTAGATACGGGAGGTATTGTCGGGTCCTATTTTGGGCTTTTGTTTCTGGTAGCCGCCTATAGTGCTATTGGTATATTTTCCTCAAGTCTTTCAGATAATCAAATCGTAGCGTTCATTATCGCCGTATTTCTTTGTTTCTTTATGTATTTCGGGTTTGAAGGGCTTTCCAACTACAAAATTTTTGGAGATGCCTTTTACATTGAAAAATTGGGAATGGAGTCGCATTTCAAAAGCATTAGTAGAGGTATTTTAGATACTCGGGATGTTGTTTATTTTTTGAGCATTTCCAGTTTTTACATACTATTGACCATACTCAGTCTCAAATATAAAAACTAATGATTGTAACTATCCCTTTGGTAATTTTGATGGTTGTTGTTTTCGTCTTTGTATTCCTGTTTGTCAAAACTATTGATAATCGCAAATGGTTAACTATTTTGGTAAGTCTGGCCATCACGCCATTGGTTTATTTTTATATGCTTTATCCCATGATAAATATATTTACAAATTACCATCACCAAAAGTATTTTTCCGCAGAAATCTGGAAAGAAGAACCTTCGCTTCGTTATGAACTTTCTGATAATCTGATAACGTCGGAAATTTTAATCAAAAAATCTAAAAATGAAGTCACCAAACTTTTAGGCCCGCCAGAATGGTTATCTTATAATAAGACCACAGCATCGCACGATGAGAATAGGTGGAATTATGGTTTAGGGATTGAACCTGGTGCATTTAACAACAAAAAAGAGTGTGTAGAACTAGAATTCAAAAATGACCTAGTTAGCCATATTTTGCAGTATCAAGAACCACTTAATTGAGATGATGAGCTTTAAGAAAAAACCTATACTTATTACGTTAACCATTTTGGGCGTTCTTGTTTTGGTCAACGTAGTCTCATCCAAAATTTACAAACGCTTTGACCTCACTCAAGACCAACGTTATACACTTTCTGGTGCAGCATTGAAAACCGTTGATGAAGTCGATTCGCCATTAATTATAGATGTGTTCTTGGAAGGCAATTTTCCTTCAGAATTTAGACGTTTGCGTGACGAGACCCAACAGATTATTGAAGAATTTTCGGTTTATAATAGCAATGTGACTTTCAATTTTATAAATCCGCTGGAAGATGAAAGTACACGTGATCAAAACATCCAACAGCTTTCCCAACGTGGTCTGCAGCCTTTCCAAATAAACATTCAGGAAAACGGAAAAACCTCACAAGAAGTTATCATTCCATGGGCTTTGGCAAGTTACAATGAACAGACCGTAATCATTCCTCTAATAAAAAATAAAATCGGTGCAACAGATCAAGAATTGGTCAACTCGTCCATTCAAAATTTAGAATATGTTTTTGCCGATGCCTTTAAAAAACTAACCACACCCAAGGAAAAGAAAATTGCTATTCTTAGAGGAAACGGACAGCTCAAAGATATTTACCTTGCCGATTTTTTAAAGACACTTGGTGAACATTATTATTTGGCGCCTTTTACTTTGGATAGTGTAGCGGTTAGCCCCCAGAAAACTTTAAATGAGCTTAATGATTATGATTTAATTATTTCTGCTAAGCCAAGCATTCCGTTTTCCGAAGTAGAGAAATACGCCTTGGATCAATTTACAATGGCCGGTGGCAAAAGTCTTTGGCTTACCGAAAGTATCGTAATGGATAAAGACAGTTTGCTCAACAATAACGGTCAAGCGGTTGCGATTATGAAAGACCTCAACCTCAATGATTTTTTCTTCAAATACGGCGTGCGTATCAATCCTGTAATTGTGAATGACCTCTATTCGGCGCCAATAACCTTAGCCATTGGAGAAGGAAACAATGCACAGTTCCAGCCGGTGCAATGGCCATACTCACCTTTGGCGGCAAATAACCCCAATCATCCTATTACCACAAATCTTGACCCCGTGAGATTTGATTTTGCCAGCCAGATAGACACTCTTAAAAATTCCATAGAAAAAACTATTTTGTTGAGAAGTTCACAACTTTCAAAACTAGATGGCGTTCCAAAAGATATTAATTTGGATGTAGTAACCCAAGAGCCAAATACAGAAACCTATACAAAACCGTTTCAAACCCTAGCGGTCTTGCTTGAGGGCGAATTTACTTCGGTCTATAACAACCGTGTAAAACCTTTCAAGATTTTTAATCTGCCTAATACAAAGGCTGGTGACATTACTAAAAGTTCTCCCACAAAAATAATTGTTATTGCAGATGGCGATGTCATTAAAAACGAAGTAGTGCGCAACAAACCCCAAGAACTTGGCTTTGAGTTTTTGACCAAACGGACATTCGGTAATAAGGAATTCTTGCTTAATGCGGTAAACTATCTCCTGAATGACGACGGACTTATAAACATAAGAACCAAAGAGGTTAAACTGGCTTTTTTGGATAGTAATAAAGTAGCAGACGAAAAAACAAAATGGCAATTAATCAATATTGCACTCCCCTTGCTTGTTCTTGTTGTGTTTGGTCTAGTCTTTAATTTTTTACGAAGAAAACGCTATGGTAAACCTTCTCGATAATACATTATGGGTTCAGCGCTTTTACGGTAATTCAATGTTAATAAGTTTGTTTTAGAAAACAGTCGGTTTGGGATATATTTGTTAAACTTTTTTTCTTAAAAAGTAGTTATAATCCACAATTTTATAATAGATGAAAGGAGTATGCTAAAAAGGGTTATCATTAAAGGAAATGATTATCGGCGAACAGTCCCGAAGCTTCGGGAACAAATTAAAACAATAAAAATAAACACATGAAATTTATAGTTTCCAGTACATATTTACTAAAGCAGCTTCAAGTTTTAGGCGGTGTCATAAATAACTCCAACACCCTCCCTATTTTAGATAATTTTTTATTCGAAATAAGTGGTTCAAACTTAACGGTTTCCGCAAGTGATTTAGAAACCACCATGTCTGCGTCTTTGGAAGTAGAAAGTGATGAAGACGGTAGTATTGCGCTGCCAGCACGTTTGCTATTGGATACTTTAAAAACCTTCCCTGAGCAGCCTTTAACCTTTGTGGTCGAAGACAACAACACGGTAGAAATTAGTTCCAATCACGGTAAATATGCTTTGGCTTATGCGGATGGTCAGGAATTTCCTAAAGCTGTGGAATTGGATGACCCGAGCAAAACGACTATTTCGGGCGAAATTTTAGCAACAGCTATTTCGAAGACTATTTTTGCTGCTGGTAACGATGATTTACGTCCCGTAATGAGCGGCGTATTCTTTCAATTTTCTACGGAAGGCTTGACCTTTGTGGCAACAGATGCCCATAAATTGGTCAAATACACACGTGAAGATGTTATGGCAGATCAAGTTGCAGAATTTATAATGCCTAAAAAACCGTTGAATCTTTTAAAAGGAATTTTAGCGGCAAGCGATGAAGATGTTACTATCGAATATAACGAATCTAACGCCAAATTTACGTTTGAAAATTCTGTTTTGGTATGTCGTCTAATCGATGGAAAATACCCTAACTACGAAGCCGTAATCCCAAAAGAGAATCCAAATAAATTGACCATGGACAGAACGCAGTTTCTAAATTCTGTCCGAAGAGTAAGTATCTTCTCTAACAAGACTACGCATCAAATTCGTTTAAAAATTGCTGGTGCAGAGTTGAATATTTCAGCAGAAGATATAGATTATAGCAACAAGGCCGAAGAGCGTTTGACCTGTGATTATCAAGGCGACGATATGCAAATAGGGTTTAACTCTCGTTTTTTAACGGAGATGTTAAACAACTTAAACGCAGATAATGTTCAATTAGAAATGAGCTTACCAAACCGGGCTGGTATCTTAACCCCCGTTGACGGTCTTGACGAAGGCGAAAAAGTAACCATGTTGGTTATGCCAGTGATGTTGAACAACTAAGAGTTCAAAAAAAGCAAACATCTCTTAACCAAGAAATTATTAAAAATAAAAAAAGCAATCCTTCAAATTAAGGATTGCTTTTTTTATAATTAAAGTCCTGGCTCAGATTTCACAGAATCTTTCTACTTTGTGTACTTACTATCCCAGATAGCTTCGTTTACGTTCTTACCTCTTGGGATTGCATAAAAAATAACCACAGCAATTACAGATTTAAACAAGAACAAAAATAAAAGCCCAAAATGACTTAAAAATTGGTCATTATCTGCCAAGGTAAAACTGTATAAATACGTAATTAATAATGAAGCGAAAAAAGTCGCAATCATAAGTGTATCGAGACTCTTAAAGGGCAAAACCATCAGTTTTCGCAATGGCGCCAGATCGTTTCCCCATTTGTGAATTAAATAATAATAACCATTCCCAATCGGAGCAAAGAGCAATGGGTCATCAGGATTTTCCAATCTAAATAATTTAGAAGGTGCCATCACTTTAAAACCCGCTAACTTTAATTCGTGTTCCTCCTCTAAGTTTTTAATTTTTGAAATAGCTTCTTCTGGGAATTCATTTTTAAAATATCTACTGTCCAAAAAACGTAAACGATAATCAATACATATTTTCTTAATGCTGTCGATATGATAAACTTTGTCAGATTCCAACAAGTCAATATTAAAATTATTGGTAACATCATTAATACCAGATGTTAATGTTGTCTCTATTCTATGCTCTGTCTTTGCTTCAGCCAACAAATCAGAAAGCAATTTGTCCACAGATTCGTTACTTCGAGACCGGGAACGTTGCTTACGCAACTTTGTTTCAATGTTAGTTCTTTCAATCATCCTGCAATTTTTTTTACTAAATTAAAGCACAAGTCAATTAATACCAAAAGATTACTATTAAAATTTGGTAAATCGAACAAAGATTTTAGCGTGAAATACTTTCATTAAATTTGAAAGATTTGGTACTGTATTTTGAGCTTCACTCTAAGAGCTAAAAAGGTTGATTGTCAGAATAAAAAAATAATTCCTTCAAAACTTCCAATAAGAAAACGCCCACTTATTTAAAGTGGGCGTTCTATCCTATCGCTTGTTTGAACATAACTAACTAATAAAATTAAGCGATAGAGGATAAATTGGTGTTTCGCCACGACTCGCTTTTACCGCGTTGATAATGGGATATATAAATGAAACCAAAGCCAAGATGAGCAAACCAATAAGTCCAAGACCTAATGCCAATATTAATGGGATGCAGATGAGCGTCCAAAGAATTAAGCTAATTTGAAAATTGAGAATCCGTTTTCCCTGCTCGTCCAATTGGTAGACATTTTCCTTTTGAGAAGCCCAAATTATCAGAGGCACAATAAGCCCCCCGAAACCTGTAATGAATGTTAATAATTGGCTTAAATGGGTAAGTACAATGAGTTGATTATCGTTTCGCATGATTGATGGTTTTTTGATTTACACTTTATAAGACGCAGTAGTCCTCAATTTGTTACACTAAATACAGAGTTTATTCCCATTGTTTTTTGGTCAAGTTTACAAACAACTCTTTCCCCAACCTATTTTCTACAGAATTGTAACAAGCCTCCATACTATTAATTTGGAAATGCCTTTTAAACAAATCTAAATATTCCTCCTTATCCCCAACAAAAGGCGGCGGTACATCATTTACCAATTGATCGAACATAACCCCGACTAATTTACCCTTAGGCTTTAGAAGGGCAAACATTTTAGACACATAATCTGGTCTTAGAGTCGGGTCAAGTGCACAAAAAAAGGTCTGCTCTAATACAAGGTCAAAATAATTTTCCTGCTTCAAGTCAAAGAAATTTTTTTGCCAAAGCTGACTGGTAGGAAATTCTGGTACTCGTTGTTTAATAAAATCCAATGCGGTTTTTGAAAAATCAACCACATGCACATTTTGAAAGCCACTATCAACTAAATATTCTGCCTCATAACTGTTACCACCCCCAGGAATTAAAATTTTAATTGACTTATCGGTCAACTGGTCAATGTAGCTTTTCAGTGGCGTGGAAACCATTCCTAAATCCCATCCAACATCTGAAGTTTGATAGCGTTGTTCCCAATATTGTTGAGATAATTTTTCCATTACGTCTTTATAAAAGTTCCTTAAAAATAATATATAAACCCATAATTAACACAAACCAGCCAAAACCTCGCTTCAATTTTTTACCATCTACAAATGTTGAAAGATAGGTTCCTACAAAAATACCAATTACGGAAATTGAAGTGAATATGAGTAGAAAGTTCCAGTCGATATCCAGATTTTGAATATCTCCTATAAAACCAATGAGAGATTTTATCGCGATTATTAATAACGAAGTCGCTACTGCTTGTTTCATCGGTAATTTTGCTAAAAGTACCAATGCAGGTATGATGAGAAATCCGCCGCCTGCGCCAACCAAACCGGTAATAAGACCGACAATTGCACCTTCAGTAATAATCAATGGATAGTTGAATTTCTTTTCTGCGAAAATGTGTCGTGCTTGAGACTTTTCGTTTCTGATCATGGATACTGCTGCCAATAACATGATGATGGCAAAAAATACCATAATGGCAACATCTTTAGTCAATATGAAATTTCCGAAGTTGAGAATTTCAGAAGGAATAGCCGGCACAACATATCGTCGCGTCACATAAACGGTAATAAGTGATGGAATGGCAAAAACAATCGATGTTTTAAAATCAACCAGACCCATTTTAATATTTTGAATCGCCCCCATTGCTGCTGAAACTCCTACCACAAATAAGGAATAGGCCGTCGCGGTCACTGGATTTACAAACATTAAATACACCAAAATAGGAACGGTTAAAATAGAGCCCCCACCACCTATCAAACCCAATGTCACCCCAATAAGTAAAGCGCCAAAGTAGCCTAAAACTTGATACATATCCATGGGTGTAAAGCTAATGAATTGAAGTTGAAACCGAAATCGAAGTTGAATTTGAAAGCCTCATTCAAAACAAATGAAAGTGTAGTTTTGACCTCTCCAAAGCAGAAGTAAACTCAAGAAGCAAACTAGAATTCAAAAAAAGATGTTGTTGTAAACGCATGAAACACTTTGCCTTTATTTGACCGAGAGGTTGCCAATCCTGTGAACTCACTAAAAGCCGGAAGTATAAGTTGTGCAGCAGAAACTTGAAAACAAGGTAGTTTTAAACGAGGCTGTCCTCTAGATTTTATCAAAACTCCAGGATGGATATGCCCTGAAATCATAAAACTCTTTCGCGATACTTTTGGTTCGTGGATAAAAGTGAAGGGGGCAACCTCCAATTGTTTTTGGCAGCAGTTAATATCGAAACTATCGTAAATATAGTCGGCAAGTTTGTCGTGATTTCCTTTAATCAAAACAATGTCTAAATCTGAATGGTCATCCCGCCATATTTTGAAGACATCCATATCTGTATTGATTTCGGCATGGAACAAATCACCGACAACTAATAACTTTTCGGGTTTGTAAAATTCAACCAATATAGATAAGCGGTTTAAATCCTTATGTTGAACATTGGAAGATAATGCAATACCATGCCTTCTAAAATGTGCAGTCTTCCCGATGTGCAAATCTGAAACAATCAAAGCCTTTTCCCTTGGCCAGTAAATTGCTCGAAGGTTATTTAAAATCAATTCTTCATCGCGAAGTAAGATTGGTTTTTCTACAAAATTCATTAATAATTTGCCAAGTTTAAAGTATGCAAAGTTAGCAAGACCTCACAGGTTTTGAAAACATGTGAGGTCTAAATTAAGTTTTAAATTTTTTTAAAATTCCTTCGTAATTCTAGGGCATATTTTGAGTTGACTCCATCAATGTCAACATTTCGTATTCAAATTGCATTCTTATCATTTTGTCGAAATTCTATTTTTTCTATGCACTTCCTTCTGGATTCGGGCAATGCGTTTGTCCAGTTTTTCGCTGCTTAAACTTTGTCGCAGGCTATCCACTTTTATCGGGAAACTTAGCGGCGTAAAGTTATCGGTACGTTTAATTATAAGTTTCCCCAAATTGATTCGCTCAAAAGCCTCTTTTAATCTAACCTCTTCCAATTGTTGGTCAAAAACCTCGGTATATGCTTGGCGCAACAACAGATTGTTGGGCTCATTATCTTCCAAAACCCTAAATATCAAACCAGATGACGATTGTAAACTTTTGGTTTTTTGGTTTCTACCAGGCATTGTTTGCACCACCAACCCAGAAATCACTGCAATATCTCGAAATTTGCGTGATGCCATTTCCGCAGCATTAATGCTGGCAATAACATCATTCATTAGGTTTTCCTTACTTAAAATTTGTTTTATGGTAGCATCATCGAGTGGCATTTCTTGATCGCTCAATAATTCAAATCCGTAATCGTTCATCGCAATGGTGAAGGTCAACGGCTTGATTCTACTAATGCGATAGGCTATCAATGCCGAAATCACCTCATGTACCAAACGGCCTTCAAATGGGTACATAAACAGATGAAATCCTTCTTTTGTATTTATCAATTCTACTAAAAATTCATCTTCTCTCGGTATATGTGAATATTCACTTTGTCTCGCAATTAAAGGATGCAAAAACTTAAGTTCACGTTCACGAATTCCTGGATTTAAAGCGTCTGATAATTTCTTCCTAAGAAAATGACTCATATAAGACGTTAACGGAAGCCGCCCCCCCAACCAACTCGGCGTAATCGCCTTTTTAGCCTTACTTATTTTGACAAAAGCGGTCATATCCTTAATCATGACCAATTGTAATACGCGGCCAGCTAATATGAAACTATCGTTTGGTTTTAATTTTGAGATGAAATATTCCTCAATCATACCAACGTAACCACCCGATAAAAACTTGACTCTCAACATGGCTTCGCTAACAATCGCTCCCATATTCATACGGTGCAACATAGCGATTCTTCTGGATTTTACTTTATAGATACCATCGTCATCCTTGAATACCTTATGAAACTCTTCGTAAGATTTTAGAGTATTTCCACCTTGGGTTATAAATTGAATGGCCCAAGCAAATTCATCCTCGGTAAGCATACCAAAAGCATGGGTACTTTTCAATAAATCGAAAATTTCTTTAGCTATAAAGCCCTCTCCCACAGCTATGGTAACCATAAATTGAACCATCACATCGTAGGTAAGCACCATGGGTTGTCGCGCTTCCACTCGCTTTAATTGTACAGCTTCCTTAAGGGCGGCCGCTTCAACAATTTCCAAAGAATGCGTCGGAATCATATAAATTTTAGAAACCTCATAAGGCGAATGCCCACTACGACCCGCACGCTGCATAAACCTTGCAACTCCCTTGGCAGAGCCGATTTGAATAACGCAATCCACAGGTTTGAAATCTACCCCCAAATCTAATGACGAGGTACAGACCACGGCTTTTAAAATCCCTTCAGAAATACTATCCTCAATCCAATTTCTTAATTTTTTATCTATAGACCCATGATGAATCGCCAACAATCCCGCCAAATCTGGATCGGCTTCCAAAATAATTTGATACCATAATTCTGACTGGCCTCTGGTATTTGTAAAAATGAGTGTTGTTTTATTTTCGTGAATAATCGGGATAATCTTGGACGCCATACTCTTACCTAAATGCCCCGCCCAAGGCAACACCTCAACTTCGTCTGGCAATACCGTAACGACTTTGATTTTTTTATTTTCCTTTGCCGTAATCATGACGGTTTTCAATTCTGGATAGGGTATCAAAACGTGTCCAGCTTCTTCCAAATTTCCAATTGTTGCTGTAATTCCCCAAACTCTTAATTTTTCTGAAAGTTTTAGTAATCGTGCTATGACTAACTCTACCAATATGCCGCGTTTATTACCCAATAGCTCATGCCACTCATCTACAGCAAGACAAGCCACATTTTTAAACCATCTAGAATTCTTTTTTTGAGAAAATAAAAGATGTACTGTTTCAGGCGTTACAATAAGTACATCGGGCATTAATCGCTCCTGCTTACGGCGTACACTTGAAGGGGTATCACCATTTCTAACGGCGACCTCCCAATCCAACCCTATGTCTTCAACAGCGGCAGTCATCGCTTTCGCCAAATCTTTTGCCAATGAACGCAACGGACTTATCCACAGCAACTTTATTCCTTTTTTATAGCGTTCGGGATGATTAAAGTAATCAATGACGACAGCTAAAAAAACCGAAAACGTCTTGCCAAAACCAGTAGGCGCCACCACCATCCCGCTAAATCCGTTATGATATTTTGCCCAAGTTTGCTCCTGAAATTTGAACGGCGACTGATTATTAGTGGCCATCCAATTCTCAATAATTTTATACCCTTCGGAGTTTAAAAATGCTTTGCTCAATGGTATCTCAATTTGGGGAAGTAATCAAACGTTTTACGTTTTCAATGGTATCTATTTCTTCTACGGGTTTGTCGCGACGCCATCTTGAAATTCTTGGAAAACGCAAGGCAACTCCAGATTTATGACGGTTACTGAGCGCAATACCTTCAAAAGCGATTTCAAAAACCAATTCTGGTTTTACCGTTCTTACCGGGCCAAATTTTTCAATGGCATTCTTCTTGACAAAACGACTGACCTCCTTTATTTCCTCATTGGTCAACCCTGAATAGGCTTTGGCTACCGTGACCAAACCATCATCTTTTTTAACGGCAAAGGTATAGTCTGTGTAATGAGAACTTCGCCTTCCACTTCCCTTTTGGGCGTAAATCATCACGGCGTCAATAGTTAGTGGATCTACTTTCCATTTCCACCAATCCCCTTTTTTTCGCCCGACGTGATATGGAGATTTTTTCTGTTTGAGCATCAAGCCTTCACTATCTCTCGCTCTCGCTTCCGCGCGAATGGGAATTAAGTCTTCCCAACTTTCCGACCTGATAATTTCAGAAATAAAAAGGGTTTTATTGGCCGTGGCACTTTTGTCTAATAGCTTTTCGAGAAGTTTCCGGCGGTGTGATAGTGGTTGATCGCGAATGTCTTTATTATCCCATTCCATCATATCGTAGGCGTAAAAGCCTATCGGCACATCTTGTAATAGTTTCTTCGTAACATTCTTGCGATTCAAACGCTTTTGTAAATCGTTAAATAGCAAAATAGCATTGTCTTTAAGAGCCAATATTTCTCCGTCGATAACAAAATCGCCCTCAAGTTTGGTGATGGCTTCGGTGAGCTCTGGAAATTGCTCGGTGACCAATTCTTCTCCGCGTGACCAGAGAAAAACTTCGTTGTTACGTTTTACAATCTGTCCGCGAATGCCGTCCCATTTATATTCAACTTGCCAATCTTTAATGTCGCCCAGTTCGACCAACTCCTTTTCCAAGGCATAGGCTAAACAAAACGGATAAGGTTTGGAGTTATCGTAATTAATGTGTTCGCCCTTGAGCAATTCATCAAAGGAAATATTGTTGATGTCCCAATTGCCAATGATACTGTGCATAAGTTGATTGGCTTCAATCCCGGAGAATTTTGCCAAGGCATTGACCAAAGTCTTTTTTGACACTCCAACTCGAAAACTCCCGCCAATCAATTTGTTAAAAATGAGTCGTTCTTGCACTTCAAGGCCGGACCAAGCATTCCTAATGTAGGATTCTTTCTCTTCATCTGACTTTTTTTTAAGTGCTATAATCTCCTCCATCCATTGGCTAAATGATTTTTCAATGTGATGGGTAGGATCGGGTAAAAGCAGCGACATGGTTTCTCCAGAATCACCCACCGCACTATAGCTTTCCAAGAACAGCCATTCGGGAATTTCAGCAATTTCCATACACCATTGTTTCATATATTTGGTGTTGATGGGACGTTTGGGGCGTTTGCCTGTAAATATGGCGATGACCCAGAGTTTATCTTTTTCTGGCGCAGTTTGAAAATACTCCACAAAAGCCGCGATTTTATCGTTGGTCTTATTAGTAATTTCTACGGCAGATATAAGTTTTGAAAAATGCTTCATACAGCTTTTGCGGTTTTAGTCTCTTCAACAGCATCTTCCTCATTGGTGCCGTATTCGGTTTTGACCTCTTCGGAAGGAATTCCGATTTCGTTTAAATATTTAGAAAAAATGGCTTGTGAACCGTGGGTGACGTAAACTTTTTCTGCCTCGGTAGCTTTTACTGCGGAAAGCAGACCATTCCAATCGGCATGATCGCTCACAGGGAATCCTGCATCAACCGATTGCCAGCGTTTATTACCGCGAATTTGCATCCATCCTGAGCAGATTGCCGTTGCCGCATTTGGGATTCGCTTTATCATGTTAGAACCTAACAGCGCGGGAGGCACAATCACTATTTTATTTTGAATTTCCTTTTTATCAGATTCTGCTGTCCAGCGTTTGGTAGCGGGTAATTTTATGCCCGAAGATAAAATGGCCTCGTTACAATTATGAATGGCGCTATGAACGTACATATCGCCTAAACCTTCCAGTAATTTCATGATGCGTTGCGCTTTCCCCAATGAATACCCAATAAACACACTGGTTCTGTTTTTAGATTGGTTGCTAAGCACCCAATTTTGCATTTGTTCTTGAATGTCTTCTTCCTTTTGCCAATTGTAAATGGGAAGTCCAAAAGTACTCTCTGTTATAAACTCATGGCATTTTACAGGTTCAAATGGGGTGGTGAGATTATCATTTTTTACTTTGTAATCTCCCGAAAATACCACGATATAACCTTTATATTCCAAGCGGATTTGTGCCGAACCGATAATATGCCCCGCTGGAAAAAAGCTAATCTTAACGCCATTGACCGTTTTTTCAGAATTATAAGGCAAACTTTCAATAGAAATATCTGCTCCGATACGGTGTTTTAAAATGGCTTTGGAATCATTATGGCAAAGATAATGTTTGTTGCCCCACCTAGCGTGATCGGCATGACCGTGGGAAATAACTGCGTAATCGACCGGAAACCATGGATCGAGGTAGAATTTACCAGGAATACAATAAATACCTTTTTTAGTGAATTTGACTATTTTCAATCTTAGAAATTTTCTTACTAAGATAAGTCAATTTGATTAGGCTCTAAAATACGTTGTGTAATTGAAGTCTTTTTTTAACGGATTGCGATATAAAGCAATGGCCTTAGTTGACAATAAATAGGTTTAAAGGGTTGTTCCTCTTAATATTAATTGTGTTTTGATTGTTTTGGTGGTAGCTTCCGTAGTATCTTTTTTGTCCATTCTTGCCAACAATAAATCCACAGCCGCTTTACCAATATCAAAGGTATGTTGGGAAATAGTGGATAATTTTGGATCGGTAAACTGAAGCACATTCTCATCTGAAAACCCAATAATCGATAATTCCTTAGGGACATTTCGTTTGAGTTTTATCGCCTTTTGCAAAGTAATAACCCCAGAAATATTATCAATGGCGATTACACCATCAACCTCAGTATGATTGGCTAATAGATTTTCTATTTGATTTTCTAGATTATCTGTCTTCTTTATGCTAATTACTATCGGCTCTTTATGATAACTGGTAGCCTCTTCTAACGCTTTGAGATAACCATTGGTTCGCAACTTGCCAACGCTCAACTCCTCAATATTGCCAACAAGTGCGATATGCTTTCGACCCTCTTTCACTAAATGACTTGTAGCTTCATAGGCAGCTCCAAAATCGTCAATAATAACTTTGTCGCAATTGATTTGATCAGTCACGCGGTCGAACAAAACAATTGGAATATCTTGTTTAAGTATGGCACTTAAATGATCTGTTCTATCAATGATTTGTGTCTCCTCTGCGAGCGACATGATAAAACCGTCCACACTACCATTAGATAATAATTGGAGACTATTTTCTTCTTTAGATTTTAATTCGTTTGAAACGCAGGTAATAATGTTATAGCCCTGTTTTGTTGCTTCCATCTCAATAGCATATAAAGCCTTAGCAAAAAAATGATTGAGAATATTAGGAATTATGACACCAATGGTATAGGTCTTTCTGTTTTTTAAACTGACCGCTAGTTTGTTGGGCTTGTAATTAAGGTGAGTAGCTAATGCCTTGACCCGCTCTATTGTATCTAGGCTAATTTCATCGCTATCGTGCAAAGCTTTTGAAACCGTAGAAACCGAAACGTTGAGTTGTTCTGCTAAATGCTTTAAAGTAACCATAGACCTAAATTAAAAAAAGAGTGTACTGGATAAAAGTACACTCTTTTAGAAAAAATTTGTAAATAAACAATTTAATTTTTAATCAATTTTACACTTTCTGAACCATTTGCTGTTGAAATAACTGCAAAATAAATACCCTTATTTAAACTTGCAGCATTAATTTCTGCATTTAAGCTGTTTGGATTAACTGTTGAAATAGTCTTACCTAAAACATCAAACAATTGGATTTCATTGATTTGCTTGTTTGAATTGATTTTCCATACATTAGATGATGGGTTAGGAAATACTTTGAAATCTGATACAGAAAATTGCTCTGAAGTTAAGGTATTTGACGTGCTGAAATAAACATTATCGAAGAAAACCTCTCCATTTCCATCAAACTTCCATTGGAATATATCATTCAAATCATAATTTGCATTAGCCGGCGTAAAGTCCAAGAAATTTTGTAACGGAATAAAGACACTTTGCCATGATCCTGCAACGATAGGAGCGTCTGGTGTATCGCCTCCAAATCTAAACCTTGGTTCTGTTGGATCTCCACCTCCAATACCAGCAGTAGCATCAATGAGGAAAAAGTTAAATTCAGTAGTCGTTGTAGCGTAGTAATTAAGATGAACAAACTGATAGCCCCCTGCAACTAAATCTACAGCATCCCATTGTGCACCATAGAAAAAGAAAGCTCCTGTACCTTCAATACGTCCAGCATTATTTCCATTTCCTTCAATATCAATTTCTGAAACAGTAACATCACCAGCAGGACCATTAAACGCATTAAAATTAAAATTGGCTACAGAAGATCCAGGAAGACCACTATAGACATATAAATCTGTGCCTGTAGATCCTATTTCAGGTGCGTCTGTTGTGGGTGGACCAACAATAGTACCAGCTGGAGGTAATTCTACCAAAGGACCACCAGTGGATAATGCAACCCATAATCCAAATGCTGGACCACTAGAGTTTACAGCTGGATCTAAAAATCCGGACGCTACAACGACTATTGCTGCATCATCTAAATTTAATGTCGCTAAAGGCGCATCATAACTTGCAACAACGGTTGTTCCTGTTTCATCTTTAACCTCCAATTGGTAGTCTGCTGTTGGTAACTCTAAATAACCCTGAAATTCACTGTAAGAAATGTTATCTACTAAGTTTCCAGCAGTCACTTCATCAACATCCACGGTTGGCGCATCTGTTGAACCATGGTGTACTAATACATCTGT
This sequence comes from uncultured Flavobacteriaceae bacterium, assembly GCA_963803715.1. Taxonomy (GTDB): domain Bacteria; phylum Bacteroidota; class Bacteroidia; order Flavobacteriales; family Flavobacteriaceae; genus Psychroserpens. Next base: position 91,919 of record CAWDOF010000003.1, on the reverse strand, counting down.
ATTACCAGCAGAGGCTGCTGCTTCCCTACCCATATCAAATACCGCAATATCAAATGGAGTTGCTGGTGAATAACCAGTTGGGCTAACGATTCCCTCTGCCACTAGAACATAAGTTTCATTTTCAGTTAAAGTATATGGAAACGTTGCGATTGCATCTCCTACCGAAGTACTATTTGCAGGCGCAACCGCCACACTTATAGGCGTACCCGCTGGTACATCTATAAAAGAACTTGCTGTTCTAAAAGCAAAATCATTGATTGTCAATACACCATCTAAATATACATCAATCACACTGACTGCGGCATCTGCTGAATTATGAATCACCTGTACTCGTGCACTAGGACCAGAATCAGGCACAGTAACTGAAACATTATCGATATTTGCAGAAACACTACAACCAGCATCACCACCACAAACGGCTTCAATGAGAAAGGAAATGCCGCCACTTACGTCAGCGGACATTGGAATTGTAAAAGTACCACTAAATGTTGTCCAAGTTCCCACTAATGCCGGGGCTGGATTAAATACATGTGTAAATGAAGCACCTCCAGCACCCTCTCCAAATAACAATACGTTAAACACCCCTCCAGGTGGCACTATCGAACCTATGTGATCAAAGGTGATTGTAACTTCGTCTCCTGGAGAAACGGTTCCAGTACCAATAAATTCTTGTTTAAAGGCAGGATTACTAGGACCTGAAGTTTCGAGCTTTCCAGACCATGTGCCACCATTAGCGATAGTATTATCTAACATTGCACTTCCACCATTTTGAAACAATATATATCCAGTATCATCTCCTGTTTCAAAATCTCCATTTACTACTAATTCTGTTTGCGAAAAAGACACTAACGCCAACGCAAACATAAAGATTGATAAAGTAATTTTTTTCATAATCATCTAGTTTGTTTAATTATTATTAATTCAATTTTAAAGGTAATATTTTATAATATATTCAAATATAAGGTACTTTTATTATAATATATTTAAAATTTACCGCAACAAAAAACATACGGTATTTTAAAATGCTTTTGTTTTAATCTATATTAGTAATGTTGCCCTATTTTAAAAGGCGTCTTAGACTTTTCTTTGGTAAACTTTATAAGGTCTTATTATCGCTTTGTATGGGTAATGTTGTAGTCTTTCTGCTGAATGTGTTGTAAACGAAAACGTTTTAGTTGTATCACTCACTTTATTTTTACTCAAAAATGGCAATCTAGAAGAAAAGCGTTCATTTTAACGCCTCATTTTTGAAAAATCTACTAACGTGTTTTCTAAATCAAAATGATTTTAAAACTTCAATTTTTCATGCTTATCCCACAGACCCCAAAACGCACCAACATCGCCTTCATCTCCAGTTTTCCAAGACTCATCAAAAGATGAAAAATAAAACAATTCTATGTTCGCTTGCGCAGACCATTTCTGGCAGTTTATAAAATACTTCATCGCGTTTTCTTCCGAAGAAAATGCACCATTGAGACTTCCTCCTTCACTTGGCCAACCTGTTTCGGTTATTATGACTTTTTTACCTTGCGCCGCATCACTAGCCTGACCAAACATTTGTTGCATGTGGTTTAAAGAATGCTCGATATGGCAACCTTCCCAATAAGGATAACAATTGGATAATATGACATCACTAATCTCAACGAGTTCTGGATGTACCGTAAACTCATAATAAGCATCCACATAACCAACAGTTACATTTGGTAATGCATCTTTCACCCTTTGTATATAGTCAAGTAATTCTTCTAAAGTCAAATCTTCTCTGTAAAGCACTTCATTACCAACGGCTGCGATATCAATAACACCTTTCTTTCCTAATTGAATAAGGGACTCAATCTCTTTTTCGTTAGCTTCCTTATCATCACTCAACCAAGCGCCAACCATAGTTTTGACGCCGTGTTTTTTTGCATAGACTGGTATGTGCTCATTACCTTCAATGCAGGAAAATGACCGAATCCACTTTGTATAAGGTTTTAATATCTTAATTCGACGCTCAACTTGCTGCTCTGTAATTGTATCGCCAGGAGTTTGCCCATCTTCATACATGCTGAAACAGATGCCGTGCATACCCTTTTCTAAAGTGGCGTTCCATAAGGATTTTAAATCTTTTTCTGAATGCTTTGAAAAATCAACACCCGCTTGTTCTGTATAATCTGCGCCTTCAAGCACATAATCATTTGCTCTTCTGTATGACATGATTCTATTGTTGACTACTAATTATTATAACTTACCGCGACGTTTTACCAACTCCGCTTTAATTTCTTTTGCCTTGGCTTCATCAAGACTATACTTCCACATAATCAAGATTGCGATTCCTGCCGTAACAGAAGGAATCAGAATATCTGCAATTCTAAGATTCGTCATTGTTTCTGAGGTTTGGGTTATAGCATCTTGATTAAAGCCAACAACCTTCAACACCAATCCGCCCAATACCAGTGCCAATGCTTGCCCTAATTTAACCATCCACCAATAAATAGCCCCAAAAGTGCCCTCTTTACGCGGCATACCGTTTTCCAATTCATCCAAATCGCAAACATCTGCCGTCATACTCATCATCAATGTAAATAAGCCACCTAGCCCAAAAGCCATAAATGGAATAGGCATGAAAATCAACCATGGATTTTCAGGATCAAAACCCCACCATTTCAGAATATATCCAATAATAGAAATGAATGTAGAAACTACAAAGGCGGTGCGCTTACCCCATAAATCTGACATCCATGAAATTACAGGTATAACCATAAATGCGGTTACTATTGCGGTTACTGTTGAAAACCATGCTGGCCAGTTACCAGCAGCAACATAATCGCCATTAAACATGTAAAAAACAATGATAAAAAAACTAAAGGATGCCACGAGCTGAAACCCGTTAAAGACCAAAAATGTGGCTCCGCAAAGTTTCATGAATGGTTTACTTTTAGAGACCTGTTTGATACCAACACCAAGATCTTTAATATTTGACCATAAGGTCTTGAAACTGATTTTCTTTCTGTTTTCCATGCGTGCTGAGTCAATACCCCTACAAAACAGAGCTGGCAATAGTCCCAAAACAATACAAATTACGCCAACGATGACCGATAGTTTACGAACGCCGTTTGCTTGAAGCGATTGCAAGGTCATCTTGGCAGATTCTTCCTCACCTAAGCCTAAAGCTGCAATTCTAGTGGTTTCTTCCATAGAAATAGGAAGAATATCTGGAGAGGCAATAATAACCCAAAACCATGGTACAATCATCCAAGCGACTTGACCTAGTACTTGAGAGAAAGCCATTAAACGGGTGCGCTCGTTATAATCTGAAGTCATCTCGTAACCCAAACCGATTAGCGGTGTTGCGAACATGGTGTTCCCTATTAAAAAGACCATGGATAGAATCAAGAAATACCAAAAATTATAATTTTGGGAATTGTCTGGGTCCAATTGCCATAATACCGCAAATAAAATTCCACTCAAAATAGCACCAACAAAAATATAAGGACGTCTTCGTCCGAATCTAGACTTAGTGTTATCTGAAATAAACCCCATAATGGGATCTGTAATAGCATCAAAAATTCGAGGAAGACCTCCGAGTAATCCAGCCAAAAAAGGATCCATACCAAAAGCGGTCAATAGAAAGAACATAAATATGCCAAGAGACCCAGGAAGTAAATTTAAGACCAAATGTCCTGCCCCAAAAGATAGCTTTTGTCCTAAAGGCACTCTATCTTCTAGCGGTGTAATTTCTTTTTTCATTCTATGTTTATTTAATTTTATAGCTAGATTGAGATTATATTATTTGTTTGGGACAACTATGGTCTGAATGGCTTTTTTATCTATTTGTAATTCTACTTTTTTATCATTTAATGTTAGGTGCAACTGCTTTGCAACATCGAGCTCATTAAACGCCACAACAACAATTGACCCATCAGGATTTTCAGCTGCGGTCACCATCAAGTCTTTATCAGAAATTTCAAGGCCAATCCTTACCGCACCAGGTCTTATAAATTTGCTAAAATGGGATAACGTATAATAGATAGGCGTAAAATATACCTCATCTGTTTTGGGATCTACAATGACTGGCGCAACGCACCAATTCTCAAACCAATTGGGACCGCCTTGTTTATTTAAAACCATATTCCAATCAATCCAACCATCGACCCAATTATTAAGACAACCAATAATATCTCTGGCATAACGATTTACTGGAGCGTATTTCGGGTGAAGATGTTTATTCTCGGGCGTTGCCCAGTCCCATCCCCAATCGGTAGCTTCTTTTTGCCAGTACCAGTCGTCGTCTTGCCATTTTGGTATTTCAGAGTCCACACAGGCTTCAGATTGAATTAAATGTTTGTTTGGTGCTTTATTGTGCGCATACTGTAATGCTTCAGGAAAATAGTCATAAGTGCTGGCGTACCAGTGGACGGCTGTACCATCGTAATACTTTGATGAGGCTTCATCGGCGTACATTACATCTACCCACTCATTGAGTTCCTCACCACGATTTTGGTCATAACCAAGAATTTTAACTTCAGGAGCATCTGCATCTAACTTTGGACCTAAGTGGTTTTGAACGAAATCGGTCATTTCCTCAGCCGTAAAATGCATACTATCCCAGTTGTTGGAATTTCCCAACGGTTCATTTTCTACTGTGAAACCCCATATATCAATACCTTCAGCTTTGTAGGCTTCAAGATATTTTGAAAAGAACAAGGCCCAAGTATCGTAATATTTTGGAAGAAGTTTACCACCAACGTAACTGTTGTTATCCTTCATCCAAGGTGGCGCTGTCCAAGGTGAAGTCAATATTTTAAAACCATCTTCAGAAATCGCCATGGCATCCTTTATCATCGGAATTAAATCGTCTCGATCTTCTTCCACCGAAAAATTCTCGAGTTGCATATCACCCGCAACTGGAGCATAGGAATAATTTGAAAGCGAGAAATCACAGGAGTTCATGTGGGTTCTGGTCAAAGAATATCTGGCGCCATCGTTGCCAAAATAGGCCTCCAAAATTTCATTGCGTTTTTCTTCGGAAAGTTGATTGAGCAAGTATGCCGATGATTCTGTAAAACTTCCACCGAAACCTGTAATGGTCTGAAATTTTTTCTCTGGAAATAATTGAATTGAGATAGAGTCACCTGCTGAATTGTCCTTCGATGGAGAAGAAGAAAAATCAGTTATTCTTTCTAGCTTTTTTCCACTAGCCGAAGTTTCATAAACTTCTACTTCTAAATCTTCAACGGATGGTTCTGATTTATCCTTACAATTATTCATTAGACATGCAAGAAAAATAAGTAAGATAGAGTGAGTTGGTTTCATTTATCACGTTATTATTGGTTTTGGTAGTAGATTAAAAATCTTGTACCTATTTATTAAAAATTAGTATTTCGAAAATATCATCAATGCTGTTTTGCAGCAATTTCTGCGGCAGTTGGCGGCACTAAAACGGTTTTCATTAGTTCTGCCCTATCACCTTGATATGTTTTTACGATTGGATTGCCGTTTCTAGTCAGTCCTTTAAAAACACCTTTATCTACCAAATCCCAAATGGCGTACTTGGCTTCTCCGTTTATTTTAAATAATCCGAAATGATTTTCTGAACCTCCAGGATTTTCGGCATCTTTCCACTGCTCGTTGAAGGCTTCAAAATAAAAACAGGACATGCCAGCACCGTCGGTCCAATCTCGCATGTGCTTATAGTAAAGGGCTTCTTTATATTCGTCACAGGCTTTTGAGCCATTTGGTCCATAAAAACCATTTGAATTTGATGCCCAACCAGTTTCGCCGATATGAATGGGTTTATCAACACCTAGACTCGTCATATAATTTTTGACGCTATCATACTGTGACATTGCATAGTTTTTCGCCCTTAACATCGCAGCCTCTATTTTCTTGGTATCAGACAAATCCATCTCATGGTCTGGCACACCCCAAAAAACAGGGTTGTAATGGGTATCGTGCATTGGGTAAGTATGCATGGAAATAAAATCTACGGCCTTGATGAGCTTTGTAAGATCTTCGGTATGATACAACGGATCACCACCGCCCCACGATGCAAAGTTATCGGAGCTGGTTATCCATAAATCTTTGGGGAGTTTATTTTCTTTTTTAAGTTCCTGAAGATGATTAACCCATTTCAAAATCACGTTGGGCTGCACGTAATAGGCTGCTGCCCATTTAACCATAGCTTCATTACCAACAGCGATGACCTTTACAATATCTGGATACAGATTTGCCAATTCTACAGCTTTTTCAATTTGCGGTTTGTTGGCCTCGCTTTCAATATTGTGATTGGGCACTTTATCTGTCCAAGCATTTTTACAGTCTATCCAAGCCCCGAGCATCACGTACATTTCAAAACCTGAATCCTCTTTCTTTAATTCGCTTATGGCCTTCAGTATATTGGTAGCTTCTGGAAGGTGTACTTTATAATTACGTATCATCTTGATACCCATGGCCGATAATAATTTCATATCATCTTTGAGCTCTTCTAAGGTAGGCTCGATATCCAAGGATTTTTCTCGATAGGCGCCAAAAGAAATTGCAGGATAATCCGGATTTCCTAAAATATCTCTGGCGGTAAGATTGTCTTCTTTTTTCACAGGTTCTGGTTGATTTTTGTCTTTCGCTTCTTCTTTGCATGACCAGCAAAAAATTAAAGCTATAACACAAATAATTGATGATTTTAAAAACTTCATTTAAGTTTGGTTTATCGTTCTGGAGGCTAAACCGCTCCAAAACAGATCGCTATGTTTAATTGCAAATATCTTTGGTGACATACACCTTAACATAAGTTATTGCTTTTGTTCTCTTAAAAATTTCTGCGCTCGTTTCTACATCCAACTTTAGGCTCTCGAAATGCTGGATATCACGATTTTCATAGTGAACATCGATGCCTATTTTATCGGTGAGTTCATAAACTATAGGGACTTGACAATAGGTAAATGCCAACATATTTTTCTCTAAAGTCAAATGAGCTTGTTTTTGGGCCACATTGATATAGTCATAGGTTTTTTGTTCGCTTAGAAATTCATCGGTTCTTAAAAGACACGGATTAAAAGTCAACTGTCCACTGTTCGTAAAGATTCCCAATTCGCCAATTCTTGAAAGAATATCCTCTTTAACCTGACCAGTCATACCCGGTTGTTGCGCGCCTTTTCCTGCTGGCGTATGCGAGTAGGGGTCGGTTGGGAATGCGCCGTATAATTCGGGAGATTTATGAACGCCAATACCTTCATTTATTTCATAATAGTGCTCTAACAACCGTCCAATAACTTCCTTATCTGCCTTAGCACTTATTGCTTCTAAACATACTTCCTGTACTGCAAATTGCAGTTTAGAAACCATGTGCCAATAAATTGAGCCCAAACCTTCATAGCCGTAAAACGTTCCCGAACGCCCAGTAAAGGCTTTGTGGTTGAAGACATTCTCGAAAGCCTTTAACAATAAAGGTGTTTCTTTTTCTATTAGTTCTTTGTATTCGGTAGTTTTCAAATCGGCAAGTGCTTGCTTTAAACTGTTTGCGTTGTTGAAGTTTCCGTTGAAATGGTAATCACCGTTAATATCTTTTTCAATAATTTTTGTATTTCCATCAGCTTCAAGTTGCTGGAGCAATTTGGAGTTATCTATAACAGGTTTCGGAATGGTATTTTTAACCATAAATCCTGGTAACTCTTTATTTGGATAAAGCAAATAAGTGTACTGATCTTCACGGAAGAGTTTACTGTTTTTCATCCCGTCCAAGACCTCAAGACATGTTTTTGAATCAAGATAACCCGAACTTAAAACAGCAACCTGACCTTCTAACATCTCTTCCAAATAAGAAACCGAAACTTCTTTACCTGACTCAACCGTCATTAAATTGTAAGCATGGAAAAGATGATCTTCTCGTTTATTGACATCTATGGAATGGTCCAAATAGCCTAAACTCGCATCTATCAAATCCTTCAGGTCAGACAACTTCAGTATTGATTTTTTTCCTGAAAAACCTTCCGCATAAATTCTCAATCGATAATCACTTGCTGAATTTCCAAGCGCATCCATAATTGTTTTTCGCTGGGCATCTGTAAATTGATGGCCCAAAATGGTTTTGTGGTTTTTAAACGCGGCATGTACCCCGTTGAAAAATTCCAGTAACTCTTTAGAAATATGAACCTCCTGATTTTTGGTTTCCACTAAAATGCCGTCGAGATATTTTAGGAAACGTCTCAAGTAATATAAAGTGACCATTGAGACACCATTACCCACTAAGGCGTTGTTGGCATCATTCCATTCGGGGCGTTGGGTGTTTAACCAAATACCTGCCTCAGGAATAAAATTAGAAAGCTTTGCCAAGACCGTTGCCAAAATCTTTTCTATAAAGTTGACTTTGTAAATACCGGTTTTCCCCGCTTCTAAAAGCGCTCCGTCGGCTCCAAGTGTTTCTCTTTTGGATTCTATTTCTTTCTGGGCATCCAAATCAAAATCAATGGTATCCTTTGGATTTTCTAAAATCTGTTCGTAACCTTTTATTCTATACGGTACATTGGCGTAAACAAAAATATCCTGATTAAAATATGAGGCTAATTTACCTGGTTGATGGCTTTCAATAAACTCAAGAAATTTTAAAAGGTAAATAATTTGGTGATCGCCCCAGTAGCCAATGTAAGACCATGGATCATCTGGCTCAATGGTTTCCCAATCAAAACCACCTTTTGTAACCCGATACGGATTGTAACCATCAAAGGTAGAAGCGTTCAAAAACTTATGAATCATACTTTCAATAAACTCGGGATAAGCGTGCGCCAAGGCTTCCCAGTTTTGAAATATATCCCGCCAATTGCCTTCGTAATCTAAAATTTTTGAACCGTCGTCCTCATTGGTCGTGTTTATGGAAAACTTGTTCCACGGTCGGCTCGGGTCACCGTGTCTTCGGCTAAATTTTAAAGGCATATATTCTAAACAAAGGCGTTTAAAATTGGCATCGTCACTTGTGTTCGCTAATTCTTTTAACGTTCCCAGGGTAAATGTCTCGGTAAGTTTTTCAAAAATATGAGACATACTTGCATATACATCTGAATTTGCTCTTTCGATATACTTTTTAAAATCCCACTTTTCAATCTGATAATTATGGTCGAAAATTCCGCCACGCATAATATTGAATAAAGTATTGGCAAAGTGTCTGGTGTCTCGTAGATTATCTGCAGTAAGTTGTATGCCGTCTGCTCCTGCGTTAAGACTTATGAGATTTGTAGTGCCTTTTTCAATATCTTGCTTAACAGCTTCGCTCAGTGTTTTATTATTTTTAATCTGCTCAATTAAGGCCACGATTGCAGAATGGTTTTGGTTCACGTTACCAATGGTCATCCACTCGTGCTCTGAATTAGGTTTTAAGGTAATTTCTGCATTGATAAAATAAGCTCCTTTTTCGGCTTTGATATCTAATTCCTGAGTGATTTTTTTTCCACTTCGGAAGGCATCCAGCTGTTTAGAAGAGACCAAGTATTTTGCATTATCAAGTCCGAGTGACCAAGCCACGTTGGCTTTAAGAGCTTCACTAGGCTCCGCTTTATCAACAATTATGGCACTTAAGGCATATATCCCCAAGCCCGCTTCCTTAACGAGTTCATTACGCTTGTAAGCATCCACAAGATTACTGACCCGCATTTGGGTTTCTGAAGGTACACCGTAAGGCATTATATTTTGAAGCCCGTCCAATATGGAAATCTTTCGTTCTGAAGCACCTGTATTTATCAGATTAGCGATTTTTACAAAACCGTAGGTATTGCTAGAATTCCATTGGTACCTGAACGTGAGTTTTAAGTCGTGGTTAACTTCTTCAAACACGACCTTGTTTCCGAAGGTATTCTTGTAAAGATTTCTGGTAACATTGTAAGCATCTTCATTTCGAATTGAAAAGGGTTCCCAAATTTTAGGACCCTTTGAAGTTTCCACCGAAAACACAGATTTGCTTCCGGTAACCTCAACAGATTCTGTAATCTTATCATCAGTATAATAGGGAAAAAAAGCGAACTCACTGTTTTTTCTTCCTGCTGTAATTCCGCCATTACTGGAAACAAAAAGCCAATGATTGGAATCACTCACGATACTCATGAAAAATGGACGCATTTCGTTAGAATTGGTAATCTTAAAAAATTCCTGTCCATCAATCTCTACTTGAACTAATTCTATTGATTTGTTGTCTTGTAGTATTTTTTCCATTTAAAGTGTTCTGATTTCTTTTTCTTAAAAAAACAATAACATGTGCATTCTAATATATTTAAAAAACAAAGTCAAAATATCCTTTTTACTTATGCAAAAACATCAATAAAAGAGTGATTTTGACTTTGAATTTTAATCTTATCCCAATTTTTGAATTATTGAGCAGTCATAGACACATTATCAATATTGATTGTACCGGCACATTCTGGAACACCGCCACAAACCAATTCTATTAATATTGAAACGCCTCCACCTACGTTTCCAGCGGTAGTAAAGCTATAATTTCGTGTTTCCCATGAAGTGGACACTGCTCCATCTCCTTGAACTAAGGCGTGCAGTACTGCGGGCTCTGTTGAACCCTCTGCAACTTCTGAAAACATAAAGGCATTTAATATAGCACCCGCCATCAATGGGTTGTCTGAATTTGCCTTGACATCGAAACTTACGTTATAAGTTGTATTTGGCATAACCGTACCAATGCCAAAACGCTCTTGCTTAATACCGGGATTTGCTCCTGGTGCAGATTGGATTTGTCCAGATCTTGTTCCACCACCATTACTAACTGTATTTGAGATTGTGGCAGAACCATTATTATCAAATAGGGCCCAACATTCTGCATTCGCTTCAAAGTCACCATCAGTAATAAATTCTCCGGCAGGAGGTGTGGGGCAATCGTCACCAGAACTTCCACCATCAGAGAACAGTCTCAAATCATCTATGTAATAAATTTCTTGAGTGGACGTGCCCAATTCAAAAAACAAAACAATTTTGTCGAATTTATCTGAATCACTCGGCACAAAATTAAAGGTCAACTCTTCCCATTGCATGGCGCTTCCGGCAGATGTGGTAGCAAAAACTTCCTTAAAAGTTCCAGCTGCGTTTTGATCTTCCAGTTTTAGTAAAACTTCGGTACCGCCAGTTGGTGACCATACTTTCATTTTGAATCCATTATTGGTATTAAAGTCAAATTTGGCATCAACTGTAATTTGGTTGTTGGCAAACATGGCAGCACTGGTTCTTTCAATCTGACCAACTTTACAGGAGGTGTTCACCATGTTATCAAAGTCTGGATTATCAATCCATGTAAACCCAGCACCATCAGAATCGATACTTGCGGTTGGGTCGTTTTGAAAGGTCAAATTGAAATCTGCCGCATTTAATGATTGAGAAGTTTCGGGGGCACACGGCGCGCCAACAGTGACAAATACTTGTTCAAAATCATCCACATAAAATGTACCTACAGCATTGCCCGGTCCATCTACAAATAAGACCATATCGTTATAACTCGCAGATGAGTTAAGCGTAAAGGTCAATTCTTCCCATCCTGTACCGCCGTGCATTTGTGTTTCTTCAACAAAACCTCCTGCACCATCATCCTCAAATTTCAATAAAATAGGTAGCGCTTGATTTGAAAACAATTTGAATCTAACTCCTTTATCGGTTGAAAAATCAATTGGAGTATCTAAATTGAAAAAGGCATTTTCAAACTGATTACCAACATTGGTGATTTGACCTACTTTAGATTCTTGATCATTTATTCCTGAAAGCTCTGGATTATCCACAACCGTAAATGACACGTCTCCAGTAATCTTTGTTGCGAAATCTGTACTCTCACAGTCAAAATCGAATGGAAGTGCCAATTCTGTAATTGTGCACGGCACATCGGTAGCGTTTAATTGTGCAATGTCATCTATATAAAACGTTCCTGCTGTAGTTGCTGGCCCATCCACAAACATGGTAAGGGTTGAATAGCTTGCTGCAGAATCAAACGTGAAGTATAGATCTTCCCATCCTGAACCGCCGTGAGCACTTGAGACCTCAACGTCGTCGCCATTACCATCTTCTAACTTAACTAGAACATCTACCGGGGTTTGAGACCAAAATTTCATGGTCACTGATTTATCAGTCGCTAAATTTAATGGAGAACCGAGTTGAAAGAACAGCCCTTCAAAAACAACTCCAGAGTTAGTAATTGCACCTACGTTAGATATCACATCGTTTGCTCCAGAAGCATCGGGGTTTTCAACAACTTCAAAAACTACCCCCTCAAAAGTAGTGGCGTCATAGCTTACCAGCGGATTATCAAAAGTAATCGGTATTGAAATATCTTCTGGTATTTGGATAGTTATGGTATCTTCAAACGTATCGGACGCACCAGCTCCATTTTTCGCTGTTAAAATCACTCTATACGTCCCTGTCGGATATACCTTATTTGGATTTATTTGGTTTGAATCTGTACCATCGCCAAAATCCCAAACATAACTATCGGCATTTTCTGAGGTATTTATAAATGTCACAACTCCAACATCCTGGTTAATGGTATGGGTGAACGATGCTTTTAACTTTGGAAGTATCGCATCATCGTCTTCACAACCTGAGTAGGTAAGCGCCAAGATTATCACGCAAGCCATTTTAATTCCTTTGACTATTTTTTTCATCTTATTTCAATTTTAATATTTTATTGGTCAGAAAAATTTTGGTTTCAACCAACGGTACGTTTTAAGGTTTAACTTTAGTTTATTCTTGGTACACCCGAACATAATCGACCAGCATGGTCTGTGGAAATACTGTTTCTTCGTTAGGATTGCCTGCAAAATTACCACCCACAGCAAGGTTGATGAGTATGTAAAAAGGCCGGTCATTAAAAACCCAATCTCCTGGCACATCCTCAGGGGTGATTTGATTATAAAGCACATCATCCACATAATAATTAATGTAGTTTGGGCCCCACTCTATCCCGAAAATATGAAAGCTGGTATCGAATCTACCTTGGTTTAGTACATATTCCTTCCCTTCTGCCTCTCCGGCCGAATAGCCTGGGCCATGAACACTTCCCGTAATCAACGTTGGTTCTTGTCCACGATTTTCCATTATATCAATTTCGCCAATTTGAGGCCAAACATCTGCACCATTATTGTCATCTCCAAGCATCCAAAATGCAGGCCACATGCCTTGACCATAAGGCAAACGGATTCGTGCTTCAAAGCGTCCGTATTTCTGCTGAAATTTTCCTTTAGTCAACAATCTGGCTGATGTATGGGTCGAACCCTGAAAATCCTCTTTTCTTGCCGTAATAAGAAGAAATCCGTTTTCAACTTTGACATTTTCTGTTCTATCTGTATAGTATTGTAACTCATTGTTGCCCCATCTATCAAGGCCTTGATCTTCTCCAGTTCCTATATCAAAACCCCAAATATTAGAGTCTGGCGCGCCGTCAATATCAAAATTATCCTCTAAAACCAAATTATCAAAAGTGGTTACAATCTGGGCATCGTCTGAGTCGCAGCCTATGCATAGAAATAATGATATCAAGACTAAACCGTTTAATATTTTAATTTTCATGTTTTTCATTATTTTAAGCAATTCAATTTCTGTAGAAATAAACATTATCAATAAAGAAAGATGCATCGTTGGATACAAGGGCTATACGAGCAATGTTATTTAAATTTGGAGAACCTAAAAAGCCTCCTCCAGTTCCATTTGTAAAATCATTAACTGGAATATCAATACCAACCCAATTATCTTGTAGCAACTGCATAGTGGGGACAACGTACCCTCCGCCTGTATCGTCATCGCCCCCATCACTATTATCAGCACCAAAATCAATTAGTTCAACTGTAAGAGTTCCTGTATTTAATATCTGAACATCAATATGTAAAAATTCCATATTTGAAATATCTGATGTTCCAGCCCAACCTAAGCCTACAAAGCTCAAATTTTCATAGACAGCAATTTCGTCACCATCAATTGTTAAGGATGAAATTTGCACATCAGAATCATTGAAAATAGCAAGATTCAAATCTGGCAAATTAGTATATGCATCGCTAAAAATCGAAATGACATCCTCAGGATCTCGGTTTGGGGGATTAGGTGCAAAATCAAAATCGTTCTCTATATTTAAGGTTAAAGAACCTTCTGCCTGCACCCCATTTAACATAGCGGTTATTACCACAGTACCAGTATCAACTAATGTAATTACACCTGTTTCACTTACAAAAGCTATGCTAGTATCTGAGGACTCAAAATCAAAGTAGGCAGGAGTTGTATTAACTGTGATATTTTGACCATTTGCGGCATTAAAGGTTTGACTCAATCCAAAAAGTGTCAAAGGATTACCTAAAAACCCTGTTTGCTCGATATCATTACCCCCAAATATTCGCGGTTGGGCCTGGGCTAGAGTACCGAGGTTTTCAAATTTTATTTCGTCTAACCAGAAAGTAAAACCCATACCACCGTTACTATCAGAGCCGGTTGAAAATAAAAACATACCGCGTTCTTGAATTAACTTAGAAGCATCTGGTATCGGAATAATATATTTTCTCCAATCGGTAGATAATTGAATGTTTTGTCTATTGACCGCATGGGTATTGGTCATAAAATCAGTGCCAAAACCAACTTGATCAATATTTGCTGTGGATGAACCTTTTGCCCAAAAGGTAAGTGCATCGTATTGGGTTAAATTTCTACCCTCGCCACTATCTAAAAATATACCACCAATAAAATCTCCTTCTGGGTCTTCTGGCGCAGGCACATCAATACGTATTGAAGATTCGTCCAAGATAAGCCTCTTGTCATCTGTTCCGAAGCCCTCAGTATTTGCCCCCCCCACTGGATCAAAAGACACAAAAAACTCTTCGGTCAAACCCACTGGGTTATCTGTGTAAACCTCAGAAGTATTGGGAAATTGCTCAAATTCAGCATCATTAGAAAGTTCTCTCTCACAACTCACTAATAAAGCGAATACGGTTGTAATTACTAAAGTATATTTTAAAAGTCTATTATCAATTTTCATCATAACTCTATTTATTTACCAATGTTTATAAGCACGTAAGTCCTAATTTCCCATTCGTCACCATTTGGAAAACCAACCGCACTAACGGGCGGCTCACCAAACTCTGGTGCTTGGTTTGGCAGGTAACGTGGCGAAAATTCATTTAATGAACGCCACATTCCTCTTATTCCTATCGTCGTACTAGGCAGGATAAACCAATCTGGCTTGCCCAACGAAGTAGAGATATCTAACATATATTGAATTGGGAACGTAAGGTTAAAATCGCGATGATAATCGTAGGGTCCCCAATCGTTTATTTTGAGATGGGTCTCAAATTTCATTTTGTTATAAATAACTCGAACATCACCACCAAAACG
Source organism: uncultured Flavobacteriaceae bacterium (assembly GCA_963803715.1). Classification (GTDB taxonomy): domain Bacteria; phylum Bacteroidota; class Bacteroidia; order Flavobacteriales; family Flavobacteriaceae; genus Psychroserpens. The sequence continues at coordinate 76,595 of CAWDOF010000003.1, read as the reverse complement.
ATAGATTGTTCGTTGGCTGTCTCCATTTGCCTGACCATTTCCATAGTAGAAATTTCCAATCAGACCTAAATCTCGGCTTGGTTTGGATACCATTCTTGAGTGCACCTCCCACAAATCAACCGCAGGAGCAGACTGTGCAAATGGAAAAAATGTTCTATCTGCTTGAAAACCAATTGCGGCATCCATGGTTGTTGGTAAATGTTGATAAACAAAACCTAAATTCATTGCAAATTTAGCATCCTCACTCCGATCGTTATCCCATTGATACATCCAAGTTCCTGGTGTTGGATCAAAGGTAAAAAGAAGCTCACCGGCAGTAGCCTCACGATTACCTTGCCTCACAGCAAATGGATCGTCAATAATATTTCTAAGTCGCGCTGGAGCGCTTGCACCATTAGGTATGGCTTCAACTAGAGGCTTCCTCCACATGAAATTTGGTGCAATTTGAAAATTATCAAATGAGTATGTAAAACCAGCCAAAACATTACTTTGATTACCACTACCAGAATCTTTCAATTTCCAACCGGTAAAGGTTTGAGTTGCGTCAGCACCACCATTAGCAATCAAGCCCATGATTGCACCTTGCGCATAAAAGTTAAATTTGCCGCCAGCATAAGTAAACTTTGCTTTACCGCCCCAATTATCATTACTGTTTATTTTATCTCTATAAACTACGCCATTCTCAATATCTTGATAACCTATACCATTTAAAGGACTTCCACTCCATAGACCTCCTAGAGTAACTCCAAAATTCCCAAATTCCTTTTCAATAGCAATAGCTGCTCGTTCGGTTGGCCAGGGCGGTATAACACCACTTCGAAGCTGATTTTGGTCTAAGACTCGACGTCCGTTCTCGTCAACTTGGACTTCGGTCTCCACATCCCGATGATAAATACCAGTTACATCAAAACCTTTAACTTTCTTATGATATTTAAATAAGGCCGTGGGATTTGCCCCCCACCACAGTTGTGGACCAAATGCTGCCTTAAATCCATCTAAAGCCTTTTTTCCATCTATTTCTATACCTAAAATTTCACCACCATAAATATCTAGATTAGGACCATAGTTAGCTTCGGGATATAAACCGAAAAAATCGCCCTCATATTGCCAGTGATAATGATCTGTTCTATAAAAACCTCTTAAATCAAAATCCTCGGCATTCCATTCAAATTCTGCTTGATATAAATTAACTTGTCGGTTATTATTATCAATTACATTGTTATCACCATCTACAACTATGGGCCTGGTAATCGATTCATAAAAAATTTCATTAATCGGATTTCGAGCAACATTACCAACTAAATTTAAAGTTGCCGAAGCGCTCACGTTTGCGGCAGGCTTTGCCTCTACACCTATATAATAAGATTGCATATGGTCAAATCCCAATTGATTTGGTATGGCTAATGGATCATCAGCATCAGGATTATCTGGAGTAGTTATCAAACTTCCTCCAGTACTGAATGTTGTAAATTCGGCGGAAAGACGACTAAGCCTTATACTTTCTCCACTACCCGCGTCCAGGGCTGCTTTATCTCCACGTGCCTTTAAAACCGCATCCATTAAATTGATATTGTTGAAGTAATTTTCTATAAAAGCGCCATCGACGCCTTCACCATACGGATTTATTTTATGAGCTTCCTTTAAGGCATAATAAGATGCTCTGGGGTATAGTTGGTATAGACCTCTAGAATTTGTTGGTCCCTTGGCACAAATACCAAACCACTCTTCATTCATATTATTCTGACCGGGCGCCAGATCAATCTGATAGCCCCCATTAGTCCAAGAAGCGTTATTATCATGAACATCTGCACCTTCCCTATCATCAAAACCATACTTCCACCAGCCGTCACTAAACTGAAATGTAAAACCACCAATGGAGTTACCTGCTTTACCAAGACCAGCAGCATTTTGATATATCTCTTCCCAATTTCCAACATTATAATAGGCTTGTGCTTTTTGATCTTCTCTATTTTCTTTAGCATTATAAGCATCTGCACCAAACTCTGTAAATACAAGAGCCATATCGGTTTTCTTTTTAACAGTTTCGAAAAAATCCCCAAAAGAAACACCACGATACGTATTTGCGCCATAGATATCGACATCAGGACATTCTTCTGCTATAATATCGATGAATAGTACGTCACCGTTACATAAACCAACCGGATGTGAAGCATCAATTTCTTTCATTGCCTAGAGCAGCCTCATTCATCAACTTATACATGGGCCGGCCTCTTGACTCTCCAATAAATGCCTTCTTCTCCTCGTCGTCTGGAAAATCTTCAGTCTCTGCACCTTGCCAAAACAGACCGTAATTATTCTCATTACCCATAAGGTAAAATAGAAGACCAGGTGTATCTTTATATTCTTTAGCCAAGGTGATCATTTCATTAAGTAAAAATTCCCTTGTGTAAGGGTCGTCGTAAATAGTAACTGGCGTCCAAACTCCTTTTAAGGTAAGACCATATCGTCCAAAAGAGTGATTAAGCATGGTATAGATTCCATAATTCTCATAGATGTACTGAATCCAGCGAGCAGGAACACCAGTATATTGTCTAATCACATTAACGCCCATATTTCTAAGCAGTGACATTTCGGAATCGAGTCCCGCTTTGATGACGTCATCAGATTTATTCCAGAAATTGGCGTCAACCGTGTTGGTACCAATTGGGATATAATCCCAGTTCATACCGTTTATCATAAACTCCTCACCGTTGACAATTAATGTTTTACCGTCCTGATTATTTTGGACAAAAACTTTATCAGTTTGCGCCGAGACCATCATTACAAAAAGAAAGGCTGCAAATAAGAGCCCGTGTTTCCTTATTATCCTATTCATTAAAATGAAAATTAAAGGTTAATCTAAAATTGATTGATAAAATACCAAACATCAGTTTCCAACATATATTCAACAACTCAATATGAAAGTTTTGGGAATGTTAGTTTATTGGTATAGGTTAAATTTTGGAGTAGATGTATTTTAGGGTTTATAAATATAATGTTAAATATTAGTAATTTAATAAATTACACCCAAACAATAAACATACAATATAAAATTAAGCTTATTTTTTTATGAATTAAATAATTATAATGAGGTTTTAGTGATGATTGAGCCATTATGAAATTCGCAACTATAACGTTATATTAAAGATGAAATATTGAAATGTATGGCGAATGTATGGGGGATGTATGGGTGAGTGCAGCGACTGTATGGTCGTTATATCTCCAAAATGTAATTGGTTAAACTTGCCTCGTGCGGTAAATTCATCTTTTTACGCAAACGATAACGTTTTACCTCTACACTTCTTGAGGAAATATTAAGTAGTGGCGCAATTTCTTTTGAGGTTAGATTTAACCTTAAATAGGCACAGAGTTTTAAATCGTTAGGGGTTAACTTAGGGTGTATGGATTTTACCTTTTTAAGAAAATCCTTATCCGCATTATTAAAGGCTTCTTGAAAAAACTTCCAATCGTCGGTGTTGTTTATATTTTTATCAATAATCTTGACTACAGATTTAAGACCTTTTTGAGTATCAGAGACTTTTAATTCTTCCTTTATACTATTTAAAAACTCGTTCTTTTTAATCAAGCTCATCGTAGAAATAGCGAGCTCACGATTTTTGTTTTCTATATCTTGTTGAAGTTTTTCGTTTTTGAGCTGCATGAGCTGTTGTTCGGTCTCCAATTCCTTTAAATCTGCATCCCGTTTGTTGGCAAGAATCAGTTTCAACTTTTGCCTTTTGTAATAAATCTTATAAAAATTATGCATAAATAAGGAAAAAAGCAAAACTGCCAAAAGAGCCAAACCTATAAACATATTAGTAGCATACCATGGTTTTTTTATCTGAAAAATATATGAAGCTACATTTTCAGAAATCACATTTCCTACTTTAGCCCTTGCATTAAAAGTGTAATCTCCATGGGGAAGATTTTCAAAGAGTGTTGTAGATTTTGTTGACCATGGGCTCCATTGGTTATAAATACCCTCTAAACGATATTGATATTGCGCTTTAATAAATTTTTTATACGCCGGTACGCTATATGTAAATTCAATATTATTGTTGCTATTTTCAATCTCTAATTGCAGGTTTTTATCGAGGCTCTTTCCGTTGGAGGCTATTGAAAAACTCTTTATAGAATTAATTGAAATTTTATAATCAGTTTTATCGACCTTATCAACATCAAGTATAATGTACCCTTCCGCCGTGCCGAGCAAATATCGCTCACCACCAAGATTTAGGATATTCTCATACCCGGTCATCATCTTTCTCACGGTATTTGGAAACGGAATCCTAGTAATTTTTGGCACACTGCTCAACTGGCCTTGGGAAGCAAAGGCAATATCGCTTTCAGTAAAAGCCCAAAGGCGTTTTTGGGAATCATCGGCAATAAGCTTTCCTGAGAGATAATCCTTTTCGCTAAAAAGTTGACTCAACGTAGAGTCCCTTTGGAAACTTCCCATAGGCATATCATACCTAAAAACTCCAGGTTTGTAGGCATACATTACATCATCGCCAAATGTTAGTAAAGATGAATTTAAGCCTTTTCCCACGGTTGAATCCTTCTCTACTTTTAAAATTTTTGAGAACGTTTCATCTACGGTTAACTTATAAACTCCTTTGTATTCGTGATTAACAAAAATGAGGCTATCATTTAAAAATGCAAAATACTTAGAGGAGATATCAAAACCACCAATATTATTTCGAAATTTCCACTTACCATTATCGTTTTCAATAACGCTAAGTCCATTATAATTTCCTTGGACAAAGAGATTCGAATAGTTAGGAATCGGTTTTATACCCCAAGTCCCTTGATTTATTCCTATTTTTTTTAACTCACCTGAAGTCAAGACAAACGTGCCAAAATTATGGCAAATCAAAAGGGTATCCACATCGCTGAACAACGACCATACTTGCCCTTGTGTGCCTTCAACAAACTTAAACCTATCGTTACTGCCGTATGATCTATAAAATAGCCCTTGATTGGTTCCTAAATAAAGAAGACCTTGATGAATTACCGCAGCGTAAATAGTACCTAGCATTCCATTATCATCTTGAAAAATCCTAAATGGTGAATTTGTGTTCAAACAATCTATGCCATTATCCAGACCTAGCCAGATGTTATGATCTAAATCCTCAAAAAGAGATAACACCGTGTTATTACTTAGGCCTTTAGATTGATTTATCGTGTAATCAATAGCTCCAGTTTCGGTTAAAAAAATTATACCGTCAGAAATCGTTCCTAAAGCAAAACTTTGATCTGTAAGTTTTATGCTGCTGTAAACACTTGTTTTTAACAACAAATCGTTTGCTAAAATCTCCCATTTGGAGACACCAGTGGCGTCTAATTTAAAAAAGCCCTCATCCTGGGTTTGAATCAGCAACTGTTGTTCCTTTTCGAATATATTAACCAAGTATGATTTAGCTAAGCGAGTATCGTCAGACAACAATTGTTCATCCCCGTTTTCAATTTTATATATGCCCTGATTCAATTTCTGAAAATAGACAACCCCTTCAACTTCAACCATTTTAGTCAGGGTTGTACTTGATTTAATGGTCTTGAAACTTTGGTCTAAAGTGTTGTATATGTAAATGCTATTAAACGATTGAAAGAGTATCCAATCACCAATAGCGATGATGTTCCAAAACTGCTCGTCGGTAACCAAATCATCAAAAATATTCTCAGAAAGTGAAGTATAGATTAACTTATCAAACCTATCGTGGGACCAGTAGCCAAATTCCATATAGCAACCTGTATAGATTTTATTTTCTACAACCTGCACAGATCTTATAATCGTCTCGTTAGGAGAAGGGTATAATTGCCATTTAGCGCCATTAAATTCTAAAAGCCCTTTATTATTGGCAACATAAATAAATTTGTTAGGAGCTTGAGAAATCGCCCAATTCTGATTTTCTGCCTTATAATCATCTGTGTCATAATGGGCAATAGGGGGAAGTTCCTGCCCGAAAGTTGAGCAGGATATTAAAAAAACTAGAATACTTAAAAACCGGAATTTCAGTTTCAACTATGATTTATAAATGTAAATGCCTGTTACAATAATACAAATAAAAACAGACGTTTTTTAGAGCGCTTTATTTATTACATTTTCACACATCCCAAAATTCTTCAATTTCCTCTAGGGATTTTCCTTTAGTTTCAGGAATAAACTTATAGGTCACAAATACAATTATAATTATGAAAGTAATGAAGATATAATACGGTAGAGCACCGTTCCATAGCGAACTATTATTGACCTCACTTTCCATAATTACCGGAAACGATTGGGAGACTATATAATTGGCCGCCCATTGCGCTGCAACAGCTACAGACATTGCGACACTACGGATTTTATTCGGGAACATTTCAGACAGTAAAACCCAAACTACTGGGCCCATCGACAATGCAAATGAAGCTATAAACATGAGCACCCCAATCAAGGAAATCACACCGACCGAATTGGTTTGTAGCGAAACTGCCAATAGTAAAAATCCTATAATCATACCAATAGAACCGATGTACAATAGCGGTTTTCTTCCAAATTTATCAACCGTAAACATGGCCACAAACGTGAATACAAGATTTACAAACGCTAATAATATTTGCTGTAGTAATACGTCATCTTTACCAAAACCAAGTGCTTTCTCAAAAATATCCGCGCCATAATACAGCACTGCGTTAATACCCGTAAACTGTTGAAGTGCGGATAAAACGGTACCGATACATATAATTGCAAATATAGCTTTTGAGAAATAGTTGATTTTTTTGCGACTATCCTGTTTATTCAGGGAGTTTTTAATGTTCTGCATTTCTTTTTCGGCCGCTTCGCTCTCCTGCACTCTATTTAAAATTTTTAGAGCTTCGGCTTCCATACCTTTAAGTGCTAGCCAACGCGGACTTTTGGGCACAAAGAACATCAAAATAAGAAACAGCCCACTCGGTATCAACTCCGACCAAAACATTCGGCGCCATCCAAATTGTAAATTTTCGGCTTCGGTTAGCTGATTACCAATAAAATAGGTCACTAAAAAAACGATGAAAAAACCAATAACGATAGCCAATTGATAATAAGTTACCATTTTACCCCTTATATCACTAGGTGCTATTTCGGCAATATACATGGGTGCATTCATTGAAGCTATCCCAATCCCAAGACCTCCAATTATTCTAAATATGACCAGAACATTTACGGTTTCAGGCAGAAAGTCCGGTAAACCTGAGCCCCAGGCTGAAAGTGAAAATAAAATCGCCGAAATAATCAAAGACCATTTTCGACCTATTTTAATACTTAGGGGCCCAGCCACTATGGCTCCAATAAAACAGCCCAAAAGCGCACTACCAACAACCCAGCCTTTAGCCGCTGCTGAAAGCTCAAAATACTTGCTCAAATAAAATTGAGCACCATTTATAACACCTGTATCATAACCGAACAATAATCCACCTAGAGCGGAAACCGCGGCTATTAGTAATAAAAAGGTCTTCTTATTCATTATTAAATTGTTTAATTACTTAGTTAGTTTTAATTCGGCAATTACCGGTAAATGGTCTGATGGGTATCTCGCCTCCCAAGAATCACTTAGGGTTGCGTGTTTTTCTACAGAGATATTTTCTTCGGAAACAAATATATAATCAATGCGTCTTGATACGGGCTCTTCAAAATTGAAACCGTTCCAGGTACCCTCTGGACCAAATGTTAATTTAGATATCTCTTTTGAATCTGTAAGTTCTGATTCAATTTTCTTGATATTATCGGTATCAGGCTCCAAGTTAAAATCGCCCATCAAAACAACGGGCAAATCCTGAGAGTTTATTTCTTTAATCTTACTTAAAATCAAATGTACACTTTCCATTCGAGCGACCTGGCCGACATGGTCAAAATGGGTATTGAATGCCCAAAATTTTTGCTTTGATTCTTTATTCTGAAATAGACCGTAAGTACAAATACGGTTACAGACGGCATCCCAACCCATCCCTACTTTATCTGGTGTTTGCGAAAGCCAAAAGGTGCCGTTTTCAAAAACGTCTACAACCTCAGAATTGTAAAAAATCGCTGAGTACTCACCCTCGTTATTCCCATCATCTCGACCAACACCAATAAATTTATAATTTGGTAACAGACTGTCTAAATCTTTCATTTGATTGGGCAAGGCTTCTTGAACGCCCATCACGTCAGGTTCGTGAAATTTGATTTGATTAGTCATGAAGACCTGCCGATTTTCCCAGCTGTTTTTTCCTTCCTTAGGATAGTCGAGTTTAATGTTGTAGGTCATAACCGATATGTTCTGGCAGAAACTAAAACTACAGACTAAAAAGATTGAGATTGAAACTATTAATTTCATTTGTTAAATATTAGGTGTTAAAAAAACAAGATAATATGTATGCAAAAAAAAATTGATTAATTCTATGAGAAATATGTTATCAATTTGATGGCATTGAACCTTAGTTTATTAGGTGTATAAAATTTCACTTTTTTTCTGAAATTTCAGATTCACAGTAAGTTTCGATAATTAAATAATTACAAGCTTATTTTAGAGACATAATAGCCCACTCAAAATCCTTAAGAATTAAATATCAAAACAATATTGTTGTTTTTTTTGCAATGAAATATAAGTCTCTTTAAATGAAGTTTGTTGCGATAGAATCGTTTTGTTATCATCACAAAACCAATAGCGAAAAAACTAACACATAAAGAGACTTATTTTATAATTAATTTTTATTCTGGAGTTATTCTCATGGCATTTAAGTAATAGAATTCATTACTATTATTATTAGAATCGCCAGCTGAAACTGTTAAGGTAATTTTACCATCAGCATCGGCCTGTACGTTAGAAATGCAAATTATATTTTCTGTATTATTTGCAGAGTCTAAAGAAGCCGATTGCTCGGTTGCACCCGCAAGAGTATATTTAGTATCTCTATTATCGCTAACACTATTTCTTGAACCAAAGAAGCAAAATTCATAAGCATCATCAGACTCAAAACCTGTAAATTCAATTACACTTTCCTCAATTGGCTCATTTGATCCCCAAGATAGTGCATGAGAATAAAAGAATGATTGCGACACTGCATCAGACATCTCCAAATCTGTGGTTGTAGAACCTGCACCGGCGGTATTGTTTATTCCTCTAAAGCGGGCAGTTGTTGTAGCGGCAACACCACTAAATCCTCCATCAGGATATAAAATATTAGGTATTCCAGAGCCTTCTAAAAAGCTTGAGTAAGCGTTCCATCCCTCAGGATTGTCTGCGCTAGAGAAATTGATAAATACTGGTTCTGTGAAAACACCAGTTCCTCCTGCACCTTGAAAATCGGTTAAAACTGTAATCTCATTAGGATTTAATACTGCTTCGTGTGCTGCTTGTTGTGCCAGCTCGATATATAAATCTAACATTCCGTCTGGCGCATAAGAATTTCCAATCACAGATTCACCGAACAACATTTCAAACCAGGTACAAGAAGCTGTGTATTGACCTAAATCGTTTAAGTGAAATCCATCACGAGTAAAACCATCGCCTAGAAAACTAGTTCTACCATTTTGAATAGCAGTTCCAGCGGGTACGACCATATCAACAGGTATTAAGCTCTCTGCCTGATTATAAGCATCAATAATGCCATTAAACATAATCATTTGATCACTATCATAATTTGGAAAATCAGGATGGGTTGAGTTTTGAGCATAGGCCCAAGTTTTATGTAAAATATATTGCGTATTATTTGTACATGCTGTGGCATTAGCACTCTGTACAACATTGTAAAGAATTGGAAGCGGTGTTACAAATGTATCATAAAGCCCGGATTCATAACTTGCTTGCTGAAAACTGATATAGTCCCAATCTTCGTCGGCTATAGCTTGAGAAATTGAAAAACTTGAGGTTACATTACGAGTACCATCTAATTCAATTTTTCTATAGCTATAACTGTTTGAATTGCTTGTTGCATTTGAAGCATGCGTATCTAGATTTGCGCCACCTATATACATATTCCCAACTATAACTTGTTTACCTGCTGCATTAGCTATTCCCCAAAAATGTGCTTCTAGAGCATCTTCTGAAAAACTATTGCCAATCGCTAAGACTCTTAAAACATCATCATCTTCATTTTCAATCAAAACTTCAACAGAGGAAGAAACTTCACCATCACCTGATACTAAAGTCAAGGTAACGGTTCCTTCGGCAATTGTTTGAACTGTTATCTCAAAAGTTACTTGATTTACTGTGAATTCTACTAATCCAGCCGGTTCTGCTGACCAAGTATAATCTTTTTGCGGAAGAATAACATTATCAAATTCTGGCGCAATTTTATATTGACCACAGGTAGCCCATAATATATTTTCTGGTAATGTTACTTCAGTTTCTACATTTTGCTGAGTTTCATCACCTTCTTTAGAACATGAATTGAGATTGATCAAGAAGAATACGCAAAAACAAAATTGCGCCAACTTCATTAAGTTGAATTTTTTGAAATTTTTCATAGTTTAAATTGTTTAGTTAATATTTAGTTTTAAAATCATTATTTACAATAGGATTTATCTCTATCCATTTTACATAAAATCTTCATTAGTACCTTAGGCATACCATTTCTGATTACGCTTATCCGTTGCAAATCCCCAACGGATATCATAGCCTCTAAAAATCATAATATCAGCCGAGTGAAATTTGATTTGGTTGGTCATGAAATTTTTGAGAATGTCCCAACTGTTTTTTAAATCCCTTTTGGTAATCCAAATTTGATGTTAAAAGTCATTACATTGATACCGTCTTGACTAAAATTAAGTATCTAAAACATTGACATCACTTCCAAAACCACTAGAAATTTTAGCATTTAATCCATTAGTCTATAATTATAAAGGGCAGACGGTTTTTATAATTCTACCCTATTTTATATTTAATTTTTAATCAGTTTCATACTCTCGCTTCCATTTGATGAATTTACAGTAGCAAAATAAACGCCTCTGGTCAATTGAGAACCGTCAATTATAGTTTCAACTGCGTTAGGTTGCATTGTGCGCAATAATTTTCCTTGGACATCGAACAATTGAATTTGGTTGATTTCTACACTTTTGGAAGAAATGGTCCAAGCATCAACTGCCGGATTTGGATAAACCTTTAAATTTGAAATCTCAAATTCTTCGGTGTTCAACGTTGCACTAAATTTGATATCATCAATGTAATTCGTGTTATCTTGAGTTCTAGCTGCAAAATCAGGGAAGACCACAATTCTCGTAAGCCCTGAAGCTTGAGCCGCTCCAATATATGGTGAGAAATCAAACGTGATTTCTTCCCATTGGTTAATTACCGTATTTGGAACTTTTAGTTCGCCTATGTCATTAGGTAAATTACCATTGCCTCCCTCTAGCTTAAATCCAACATCGCTGATAACTGGCTTCCACACTTTTATTTTAATAATATTATTGGTTTCATCTATTGTAAAAGTGCCAGCATCATCCGTAAAAAAACCTTGAAATTCAAAATCACCTAAGAGAGTTGTGTATTGGGCAACTTTTGCAGATGTATTAATTCCAGACGGATCGGGATTATCTATTATCATTACTTCGGGAGACGTGCCATCATTTGATATTTTTGTGAAAGTCCAATCTGCGCCATTTCCTCCTGCTTCAAAATCTACAGGGTTTATCTGTGAAAATCCCATGGCCGAAGCACACAGAATACTTAAAAATGTAATTTTTTTCATGATTATTGTTTTTATAAATTAATAATTAATTAAGGTATTCATACTCAATTTATTCAGTATATAAGATAGGGCTTTTTTCAGAAATTCCATTTTCATTAAAAGCCTCAACTTGATAATAATATCCTTGGTCTGTATTCAAGGCACGCAAAGCATAATTGGGTTGATCGTACATCAGGGCAGAAAGGTTCAGTTTATCTTTAGAAATCCCCCAGTAAATCACATAGCCTGTAGCATCTTCAACCTTGTCCCAAGTGAGGTCAGTGTTTCGTCTATCGGACTGACGTTCTGTTTTGAAATTTGATGGCGTTTTTGGTTTTGCTTCTTTCCCTTTTCCAAAAATTCTAAATTCAGAAATTGCTAAATAATTATTGGTACAGTACACGTGATTGTATCTTACATATCTTGCTTCAATTGGGTCATTCAATTCAATGTAACCGTGTGGCATATCGCGTTTGTTTTCCGAGTAATCGGCGACGGTTTTCCAATTTTTGCCATCCATTGAAGACTCTATAACAAATTGCTGTCTCAAATCATCAGGCCTTCCGTAGATATCGCTGTTGAAGTCCTGAAAGTTAATTTGTATAGCATTTACAGTCATAGGTTTTTCCAAATCAATCTGAACGTAAATACTATCATTATTTTCTTCGGAAACCCAATACGAACGGATTTCCTCATCGTTTATTTTTTCAATATCAAATTCCCGAATCTGACCCAACATATAACCGCTGTCACTTTCGTCAACCACATTAATCTCTTTTGTAACCAATGGGGAGTTGGTGGTTACCGGTTTGTTATAAGATAACAACATCCAACCAGTAAAGCGCTTCTTATGCTCATCAACTTCAGTATCTGGCAAATAGTGTGGATAATCACCATAAGCCGTGTTAACGTACATTTGACCATTCTCTTCAAAACCCGCTGGATACATGCCCAAACGGCGTTCAAATTTATAATTTACCGAGATTGCCATGGTTGCAAAATGCCAATAATTACCATGGTTATCCTTCACTGTACTACCATGACCAGAACCTTTTAAAAAGCCACCAGGCTTATAGCTAATCGGATTGTAGGCTGCATATTCAAATGGTCCTAGCGGACTTTTGCTGGTATAAACTCCGTCGGCATAAACATTCCATTGTGTACCTGGTGCACCGTATTCCAAATAGTAGGTGTCTCCGTGTTTTACCATCCAAGGTCCTTCAATATAAGGTGCCAATTCTGAGTCGTGATCTTGCCCAAAACGTTCCCAGCCATGCTTTTCAGGTTCAAGATTGAATAAATCTTTTTGTTCGCCCATCGGCACGAAATAATTTTCTGGGTCTAACTCAACCGCTCTTATTGGCCAGCGGTTTGATGATTCTTCATAGAGATAGACTTTTCCATCATCATCTACAAAAAGGTCTGGATCTTGAATGCCACTTGGCGGATTTATTACTGCAAAATTAGTGGTCCAATCGCCCAACTCTGGATTGTCTGTTTCGATAATTGGTCCCCGACCAGATGGATCACCGTAAGCTATGATTTTATCTTTGAAAACCGCAGCGGCTGGAGCATTACTCCCCGTGAAATACCAACTTTGGGGACGTATAAACTTCCAATTACTCATATCATCACTAACCCAATAACCGTGGGAGCGGGTAACGAACATATAGTATTTACCCTTAAAGTTTACCAATGCGGGATCCGCGCCAGAACGGTACGATACTTTATTCTCCGCCCTGTAATGGGACATATAGCTATAGTCAATATCGATTGGGTTGCAATAGGTTTGATAGTCTCTTTTTTCGACTTCGGAACGTTCCACATTTTCTGAAAGATCTGAAGTTTCATCCATTGCTTTTGTTTCTTGATTCTTACAAGAATTTAAAAGTGCTAAAGCTCCCAATGCAAAAATGAATTGTTTGATTTTGAACATCATATATATATTCTAAAATTTAATGTTTGTATGATTTAATGGGCTTTCCGCGTAATTTACTGAAGTTATTGTAAGCTCGTTCTACAGATTCTGGGCTGGCTTGCTCAAACTCTTTTTCAGTAATAGCATATTTTTGCTGGAGTTCCACTAATTTTTTTCTTAATCGGTTTTCAATGTCATTATAACTTTCATCATTTATAAGATTATTGACCTCTCTTGGGTCTTGCTCTAAATCGTAAAGTTCCCATTCGTCAATATCATCATAAACGTGCACTAACTTATACCGATCGGTGCGAACACCATACATTTTTTTAACCATGTGAAAGGCAGGAAAATCGTAATAATGATAGTAAATAGCATCCCGAAATTCGTCATTATCCATAGTTTCAGTCAATAATGGCTTTAAGGATTTTCCTTGCATATCGGCTGGAATTTCGGTTTGTGCAAAATCCAAAAAGGTTTCTGCAAAATCTAAGTTTTGGGTCAATGCGTTTATTTCTGTACCCGGTTCAATAACACTTGGATACTTCATCAACATTGGCATCGCTAAAGATTCCTCGTACATAAAACGCTTATCAAACCATCCTTTTTCGCCTAAATAAAATCCTTGGTCTGTGGTATAGACCACAATGGTATTTTCGGCTAGATTATTCTTATCTAAATAATCCAAGAGCTGACCTACGCCCTCATCAACAGCAGCTATGGTTGCGAGGTATTCTTGAAGATAGCGTTGTAATTTCCAAAGTGCAAGATCATCGCCTTCCAAGTTCATGTCGTGAAACGCATCGTTTTTTGGTTGATAGGCTTTGTTCCAAGCGGTTCTTTGTTCTGGAGACATACGTTCAAAATCTGTTTTCCAAGGGTTGTGCGCCAATTCGGGGCTACCCTTTTTCTTGGTCATTTTCAAATCATGGCCTTCATACATATCCACATAAATGGTTTGGGATTGTTCTTTTGAAGCGGTAGAACCTTCGTGATCGATAAAGTACGTGTCTGGCACAGGAAATTGCACGGAATCATATTTGTTTAGATGGCGCATAGCAGGCATCCAATTACGATGCGGTGCTTTGTGTTGTACCATCAGCATAAACGGTTGGTCACCATCCTTGACCTTCTCCAAATATCTTACAGCATCCTCGGTAATTAAATCGGTGGTGTAGCCTTCAACTCTAGTGGTATCGGCAACAGTTTGCCCTTCCTTGATACTAATAAAGTCCGGATTGTAATAATTGCCCTGATCGGTCAATATGTTCCAATGGTCGAAACCTTGGGGTAGCCCATGTAAATGCCATTTCCCGATTACCGCTGTGCTATAACCCGCTTGTTGAAGTAGTTTAGGAAACGTTTGCTGACTTCCGTCAAAACGGTCACCATTCATCCTAAATCCGTTAACGTGGCTGTGCTTTCCGGTAAGGATAACTGCACGACTTGGACCACAAATAGAATTGGTACAGAAATTATTCTTAAAAATTGCGCCTTCATTAGCAATACGGTCAATATTCGGGGTTGGAGCCAATTGACTAATTGGATGACCGTAAGCACTTATGGCTTGCGTGGCGTGATCATCTGCCATAATAAAAATGATGTTGGGTCGCTTTTTTGGAGCTTCGGCCAATTCTGTTTTTTTCTCTTCCTTACAAGATTGAAATACCAAAATAAGACAGAAAAGGATTGAGAGTTTTTTCATTTGATTGCTATTTTGATTTTACAACTGTTTTTTTGGTTTGGATAGTTTCTGTATCAATCATTGTTTTGTTCATAAATTCAACGACTGTATCCAATTGGTCAAACTGTATTGACGATAATTCGTGACGTCCACCAATAACCTTATGAAAGTAGTAGGATATTCCTAATTCATCCAACTGTTCTGCTATTGGCTTGGAGCCGTGTAAAATGATGTAACCAGGTTTGGCAGCATCACATAAATGGTGTGGCGATTTACCAAATGGAACAAGGTTATCTTCCGAGCCATGAAAAAGCACAGTTGGAATTGCGTTTTGAGACGTGATATAATTTGCATCGACCAAAGCACCCGCCAAAGAAAACACCCCAGCAAACTTTATATTTTTATAGGCTGAAGCATCCTCAATAAAATAGTCTTTCATGTATACGGCGTTCAAAACACCCTCTGCTCCCGCGCTACTTCCCCCTGCAATGATTTTAGTGGGGTCTGCTTGAATCAGTTTACTATTTTCAATTACAAATTTAGCGGCGTCCAAATAATCTATGGCAGCGTTAGCAAATGTGACTAATTTATCTTCCATGGGACAATCACAGCCGAAACCTGTTGGTTTGCCTTTCCTCAGTAAACGGTAGCTTATGGAAATCCCGATGAATCCTTTTTCTGTTAGGTATTTCATCATCTTTACCTCGTCTCCATTTGCTCTACTTCCACCAGCAAATCCCCCACCGTGCATCCAAAGCACCACTGGCAGACTATCATTTTTCTTTATTTTTTCGGGCGAATAGACATCCATTTTTAAGGAGTCTAATTCTTTAATGGCGTAGGTATAGGTTTTCATATCCTGCGCGTTAAGTGAGCAAGACATTAGAAATAGTGCGATTAAGGTTCTGTATATCATTGATTCAGGCTTTCAATTAAAATGCCGCTTATTACGGGCTCTCCTTTTAAAGGCTCAAGCGATATGGTTAATCCTTCATTATTATTTATTTTGATATAAGCTGAATTTTCAATCCCAAATTTATCGGGATATTCGGTTGCCATGTTAAAATGGTTGACAATCGATTCATCATTCAACTTAATATCAAAGATGCGTTGTTTTAAATCTATTAGAGTCTCAGTTTCATTAGTCAGGTTGAAAATCAGATGCTCCTTGCTCTTAATTTGTGGTTCAACAAAATATAATGTCACTTTATAATCTCCGTCTGGGATATCTACTTTATAGGTGGAACAATCCATCAAAATAGTTTGATAGACCGCTTCTAAATTTGATGTTTTTATATTGTTCGGGATTAGTTTTTTATAGCATTTTCCAGAATTTTGAACGTAGCCATAAAGCCCTTCGGAGTAAGTTCTATCTGCCAAATAATTGATACCCGTTTCTTTCTCGGTAAAGTTGATGTGCGTCCCTGTATTTATGGCAATGGTTTTAAATTGCTCATCCTTTAATTTATTGATACGATTAACGTTTATCGTCAACTCGTCTGCCGTTGATTTAGTTTCTGCTCTAATAGTATTTACGCCTTCAACAAAAGTTAATTCTACTCTGGTAAGGCCATTTTCAAAAACCAAATCCGTGAAAAAATCGCCGTTTAAATATAGTTTACCTGTATTTTGGTTTGAAAAGACGGTTAATTGATAGCTTTCACTCCCTAGCAAGGTCAAATCCTTCTGATAATCAGCGATATGGATTGTGGGTGTTTTCTTTTGTAAAACCGACTGGTACCAATAGTAGATTTCTTTTGGCTGACGATCATATTGCACCAATCCTTTTTGATTAATATGCGGTAAAGTTTCGCCTCTAAATTCTGAGCCAAAATCGGCAAAGTTCCATGCGGTCATGCCTGCTACAAAATCCCGTGCTTGCACTTGTTCATAATAGCTTTTGTGGAGTTTTAATTGATACTCTTGTGAGTAATCGTATTTAATGGGTGCTTTTGCAGAAATTCGCACATCAGCACCTGGACCGTATTCCGAAATCATTATGGCACGTTCAGGATACCGCTGGTGCTGATCGTCTAAAAATTTCCCTAAGTCGTTTATCTCTCCTGTGTACCAGCCAAAATAAAGATTCCAGCCAACCAACATGGCCAAATCTGCAATTTTAGTCTCGTTGTATAATTCGCTACCGTGCAAAGCCATTACGGTTATGCGATTTGGAGCTTTTTCTCGAGTCAAATCTTCCAATTGTGACGCCAAATCGTAGGTATGAGTTTTTAACTCTTCTTTCTCGGCTTCGGGCACGTCTCTATCAAACTGCATACGTAGCAATATTTCATTCATATACCCAAACATGACCACCGAAGGATGATTGTAATACTGTTTGATGTGTTCTTCTTGCATTTTCAATGAGGTATCAAAAAAGGCTTCAGAATTGGTCACTTTATTTACAATCGGGATTTCTGTCCAGACCAAGATACCGAGTTCATCGCACAAATGATAAAGCTCTTGAGCATGCGGATAATGGGCAAACCGAATCACATTTGCCCCCATTTCTTTTATTAAATGGATGTCTTTTTTCTGAAGATTCAAAGGTACTGCATTGCCAAATCCTTTGTAATCTTGATGGCGGTTTACGCCAATCATTTTATACGGCTTACCGTTAAGATAAAGTCCGTTTTTGGCATCAACGCTTACCCACCTAAAACCAATGTGTTGCTGTTTGGTCTCTAAAACTTTATTGTCATTATCCAATAGCTGAATTTCGATTTGATAGAGATACGGGTTTTCGGGCGACCATAATATTGGATTTTTAACCTCTGGAAATTTGACAACTAATTCCTTTGAACTATTATTTTTTAAGCTCACATTTTTGCGCTCTATTGCGATAAGGTGGCCTTCTGCGTCGGAGAAATTAATTTTAAGCTTGTTTTTGACTCTATTTTCAGAGAAATTATCCATTAAAACCGAGACCTCAAAACTGGCCTTTTCTTCAGAAACGTTTGGATAATTGATGTAGAAGCCTTCCGAAGCAAAATCGGAAAGTGATAGATGCTGTTTTGGTTTTGAAATTAATTGTACGTCACGGTATATTCCGCCCCAAAAAGTGAAATCTGCATCTAATGGCGGAATGTCAAGATTGTGCGAGTTATCAACCTTGACCTCAATGATGTTGTAGGCATTATAGTTTAAAAACGCTGTGATATTAAAAGTGAAAGCGGTGTAACCCCCTTTGTGCTGGCCAATCTCTTTACCGTTAACAAAGACTTTTGTGTCTTGATTGACCCCCTTGAACTTTAGGTAATGAATTTTATCTTTCGCTGTTTGTGAGAAAAAGATTTGTTTTTTATACGTTGCTTTTCCGCGGAAATAGCCACGCTCGTCATCGAAGGCATCTTCAGCATTCCAAGTATGAGGAATGTTGACGGTTTGCCATGCTGACTCTGTACTCTTATCAAGTTTGAAGTACCAACCTGAATTTAATAGTAAATTTTGCCCATAAAAAGGCAATGAAAAAAGCACAAATGACACCCATAAATATAGATGTTTGAATGGATATGTCGTTTGTGCTATCATTGTCAGTTTTAAAATTTATTTATCTAACTAAAAGTTTGGATGTAGAAACTTGATTCCCAGCTTTGATCTTAAGGATGTACAATCCTGAAGAAATAGCGCTGTTTGCGGTTCTATCCCAAGACAATTCAACTTGACCGGCAGCGGTATCTTCATTCAAAATTGTAGAGACCAAACGGCCGTTAACGTCATAAACACCAACGTTTAAAAAGGTGTTTTTCTGTAACTCAAAACGGATGTTAGTGTTATCCTTTACTGGATTTGGAGATACAGATAGGGTGTTGTTAAAATCAAAATTGTTTAAGGATAATGGTGAAGTTGGTTTCTGTAAGAATTATGGCTCCTAAATAAGCAACAACCAGCACCATTGTATTACCAGCTCCCTTCTGTAATGATAATAGCAATATTCGCCAGAAGCATTTGCTTGAATGTCAATAATTGTCAACGGTGTTCACCTGTATTATTAGTGGTGTTCAATGCTGCTGTTCCAGAATGTTATATCCCGTTGCAGTATATTCACTTTCTCGATTATCGCTAATACCATTCCGTGATGCAGTAATCTCAAACTGATAGTAGTTGTTGGGTTCAAACCAGTAAAATGAAACGGCCCCTGTTGCGTTCGTCACCTCTTGAAACAAAGTACATATCGAAGCTTTAAGTGCGGTATCAGGAAAAGTCACTATTAGCACTTGTAGCTCCTACATTATTAGCGGCCACTAAAGCATCTGTCAACGCTAAAGGAATAGGTCTGAAGCAACGCCTTGATCATTGATAAATCCAATGATGTCGTTCTCAGAATCTACAGCACTTCCAAGATGATTATTCCAATTGCCAACAGAAATATTTTCATCTGATGGATTATGGTTCCGAGGTCAAATAAGAATACCTCTTGGGCATTCAGGTTAATAAATGCAAACAAAATAATTGCTTGTAAAATGGTAACTTTTTTCATGTTTATAAAGTTTAAATGATTAATATTCTGAGTGTAATAAATTTATTATTGATGTTGATGTAAAAATTATATCGGACTTAACTATTGGTTTTTAATTAATCTCTCAATTCAAATCCTTGCTCAAATTCAAAATCTGAGCTTGGTGCAATGGCTATCTCAAATTCGCCTGGTTCTACCCCAAACACGCCTTGATTATTATAATATTTCAAATCTTCGACTGAAATTTCGAAGGTTACTGTTTTACTTTCCCCCTTTTTAAGAAATATTTTTTGAAAACCTTTTAACTCTTTGACCGGTCTGGTTATACTACCAAACTTATCATGGACGTAAAGCTGAACAATCTCGTGCCCATCATAATTTCCCGCATTGGTCACACTTGCTGAAACTGTAAGGGTTTGATTCATCTTTATACTTTCCGAAGACAATTTGAAGTCTGAGTAATCAAAAGTGGTATAGCTCAAACCAAATCCAAATGGATACAAAGGGGTGTTGGGGACGTCTATATAGTTAGATTTGTAATCTTCCTTCGGATTCGCTTTAGGAATAGGTCTTCCAGTATTTTTCATATTGTAATAGATAGGAACCTGACCTACATTTCTTGGAAATGTTGCGGTCAACTTCCCCGATGGATTGTAAGTTCCAAAAAGAACATCGGCAACGCCCAACCCTCCCATTGTACCGGGAAACCATGCTTCTAAAATAGCATCAACGTTTTCTTTTTCTTCGGAAATATTAAGCGGACGACCATTCATCAATACCAAAATGATTTTTTTATTGGGAACTGCCTCTCTAATAGCCGCAATCAAATCTGACTGTACGCCCGGAATCTTCAAATTTGTTCTAGAAGCTGCCTCACCACTCATGTGGTAACTTTCTCCCATAACGAGCATGACCACATCAGCCTTTTTTGCGGTTTCTATTGCGGCATCAAATCCGCTTTTATCTTCAGATTCTATATCACACCCTTTGGTGTAGAAAATTGCCTTATTGCTAACGTATTCCTGAAGACCCTCATAGATACTAACCGACTTCCCGTCTCTATCGCCCGCTCCACCCCAATTACCATTGATGTGATATTCATCTTTTGCTAATGGACCAATTAAGGCAATGGTTTTATCTTTTGTTAAAGGAAGCGCACTATCTTCATTTTTAAGCAACACCGAGGAAGCTGCTGCAATGCGGCGAGCAGATTCTAAAAACTCAGGTTTATAGATGGTTTCCTTTTCCCGCTTTTCATCTGAATAGCGATAAGGGTCGTCAAAAAGTCCTAATTTAAATTTTGTAAGTAGTATTCTTCGGCAGGCATCGTTAATCGTTTTTTCATCGACTTTACCATTATCTACCAATTGCTTCAAATATTTACGATAAACCTCTCCCATCATATCCATATCCACACCTGCGTTCATACCAATTTCGGCGGAAGCAATAGAATCCTTTGCGAAACCGTGCATAATCATTTCGTTGATAGACGTATAATCTGAAACCACGAAACCTTTAAAATCCCATTCCTCTTTTAGAATATCCCGAAGTGTGAATTTATTTCCTGAAGTCGGAACGCCGTTAAGCTCATTAAATCCAGACATAAATGTTTCCACACCGGCATCAACTGACGCTTTAAAAGGTGGCAGATATACATTTCGCAATTCGGCTTCGCTCATGTTTGTGGTATGATAATCACGGCCTGCTTGCGCTGCACCGTAAGCTACATAATGCTTGGCGCAGGCCAAAATGGTATTTGTTGCAGAAAGGTCATCGCCTTGAAATCCTTTAACATAAGCCTTCGCAATTTCACTTCCCAAGTACACATCTTCACCAGCACCTTCCGAAATACGACCCCAACGAGGATCTCTGGCAATATCAACCATGGGCGCAAACGTCCAATGGAGACCTTCGGCGGAAGCTTCTTCCGCAGCGATTCTCGAACTTTGCTCAACCATATCTAAATCCCAAGAGCAGGATAACGCCAAATTAATGGGGAAAATCGTACGATGCCCATGAATTACATCATATCCAAACAATAACGGAATTCCCAAACGGGTTTCCTCTACAGCGATTTTCTGAAGTTTATTGGTGCCTTCAACGCTGTAAACATTCAGCATGGCCCCGGTATTACCATCTGTGATATGTTTTTCAAAATCTGTGTTAATGATTGGCCCGGTTTTATCCCAACCACCACCATACATAACCGTTTGCCCAATACGCTCTTCCAAGGTCATCTTTGCCATTAGGGCATCGACTTTGGCTTCGTAATTTTGGCTGTGATTAGCTGTTGCAATCATAAGTAATGTACAGATTAAGAAAATTGATTTTTGAGTCATAAAAGGAATTTTTATTTTTTTAATTCAAAGGAGCTTGTTAATTTGGCATTAGAATCTGTGCCCACAAAAACTTGAAATTCTCCGGGTTCTGCGATAAAATTTAGATTGCTATTATAAAATTTCAAATCTTCTACTGATAAATCAAAACTTACGCTTTTGGTTTCTCCTTTTTCAAGCATCACTTTTTGAAAACCTTTCAATTCACGAACCGGTCTTGTAACAGTGCCCACCACATCACGGATGTAAAGCTGAACAACTTCCTTACCGTCATAATTGCCAGAGTTTTTAACATCAACAGACACTTTTACTTTACCATTCATATCCACACTACTTGAGCTTAGCGTGAGATTGGAATACTCGAATTTAGAGTAGCTCAATCCATAACCAAAAGGATATAAAGGTTCGTTGCGGACGTCTAAATAATTGGATTTGAACTTAGCAAATTTCCCTTCAGAATTGCCCAATGGGCGACCTGTGTTCTTATGGTTGTAATGCATTGGTACTTGCCCTACATTTCTAGGAAACGTCATGGTTAGTTTTCCAGAAGGATTGACATCGCCAAACAATACGTCTGAAATGGCCAGCCCTGCTTCAGATCCTGGGAACCAAACGTTTAAAATTGCGGGTACGTTTTCATTTTCAGTAACAATGGCCAATGGTCGTCCTGTAAAAAGAACCAAAACCACGGGTTTTCCTGTTTCTAAAAGCGCATTCAATAAGTCTTTTTGTACTTGCGGAATTTGAAGATTAGTGACGCTACTGCTCTCGCCGCTCATCTCGGCTGTTTCGCCAATGGCAGCCACAATCACATCTGCTTTTTCAGCTATTGCCAAAGCTTCATCCAACAACTGCTTATCGGTTCTATCATCGCGAGGAATGCCCTTACCGAACATGGTGACCCGCTTTTCATATTCCAAATCATAATCAACGTTGCTTCCTTTAGCATATAGCACATTGACGTTTTCTCCTGCTACAGTTTTTAAACCATCCAATAGCGGATTGGATTTTTCCTGTTTGGTCGCCACACTCCATGTACCGGCCATATTAACCGCAGTATCTGCTAAAGGGCCAACCAATGCGATGGTCCCTTCTTTTTTTAGAGGCAACAGGTTGTTTTCGTTTTTAAGAAGCACCATGGCTTCAGCGCCAACTTTTCTGGCGAAGGCTCTATTTTCATCGGTGAATACTTCTTTTGCTGGTCGGTCGAGGTCACAATATTTGTAAGGATTATCAAAGAGGCCAATTTTATATTTAGCGGTTAAAATTCTACCAACGGCTTTATCGATATCGGCTTCGGAAACCAACCCATCCTCAAGTGATTGTTTTAGCGTACCCAGAAAACCTTCGGCAACCATATCCATATCAGAGCCTGCTTTTAAGGCTTGTGCAGAAACCTGTTGTAAATTTCCAACACCGTGATACATCATTTCTTCTATACCTGTATAATCGGTGACAACAAATCCATTGAAGCCCCATTGTTTTCGTAGCACATCGGTCAATAACCACTCGCTCCCAGTTGCTGGAACACCATCAACTTCATTAAAGGAAGCCATAACCGTACCTACTCCTGCATCAATGGCAGCCTTATAGGGCGGAAAATACTCGTTGTACATTCTAATGTGGCTCATATCCACAGTATTGTAGTCACGTCCCGCTTCTGAGGCGCCGTATAATGCGAAATGTTTTACACATGCCAACATGGTATTATTCTTTGTAAGGTCATCGCCTTGATATCCATTTACCATAGCTTTGGCGATTTGGCTACCTAAAAAAGGATCTTCCCCAGAACCTTCAGAAACCCTACCCCAACGAGGATCTCGGGAAATATCTGTCATAGGTGAGAAGGTCCAGTTGATGCCATCAGCGGTGGCTTCTTGAGCTGCTATTCGCGCTGTTTTCTCAATCATCGGCATATCCCAAGTACTCGATAAGCCCAAGGGAATCGGGAATGTTGTTTCGTAACCGTGAATTACATCCATACCAAAAATTAATGGGATTTTCATACGGCTTTTTTCTATAGCTATCTTTTGTACTTCTCTAATCTTAGCTACAGATTTAATATTGAAGAGTCCGCCAACCTTACCTTCTTGAATTTTTTTGGCAATGTTAGAACTTTGCGAAGCTCCCGTTGTAATATCTCCCGAGGATGGTAAGTTGAGTTGTCCTAACTTTTCCTCTATAGTCATCAAAGCTAATATCGAATCAACCTTAGACGCAAAAGGATTATCTACGGAATTGGTAGCAGTATTTGCTTGCGCATTACAAGCTGTTAAACTCACTGATATTGCTATTAAAAAAAGGAAAATTGCTTTGTTCATGTTTTAATTTTTAGAATTTGAAAATAACCAATCCAGTAATCCCGGCTCGGCGAATGTAGAGTCCCAACTGTTATGGTTGTCTTTTGCAAAAAGCGTGAAACTAGGTTTACCACCGTTTTTTAAAATGCCGCTAACCATATCTACGGAAGCCTGCGGATCCACGACATCATCATTAGCGCCATGAAATATCCAGAGTGGTGTTGTTGTTGCATATTTGTCCGTCGCTTCAGGGTTGCCTGCGCCGCAGATTGTTATGGCCGCTGCAAAAGTATTTGGTTTGCGGTGCAAGATTTCAAAGGTACCCATCCCGCCCATGGAGAGTCCTCCAACGTAAATTCGTGAAGTATCCACATAGTTTTCGGCAGACACCTCTTCTAATAGTGCCATAACCAAGTCCATGGATTTGGTGGGTTCAATATCCAAAGGAAAGTTTAAACTAATGGGTTTAGTGCTTCTATCTACCGTAGCGTTTACCCAATAATCCTCTTTAGGACATTGCGGAAAAATTACGATAGCCGGAAATTTTATTCGGTTTTCTTCAGAAGCGAACAACGAACTGCCGTGTACTAATTGTTTTTGATTGTCGCTGCCTCGCTCGCCCGCACCGTGCAAAAACAAAACAAGCGGATAGGTTTTAGAAGCATCAAAATCCTTAGGCAGCATCATTCTGTAATTGAGCGTATCAGAATTACGGATGAAATGTTCTTCGGAATATAATGAGTTTTGCTGGGCAGTAATAAGTCCAAAGCCACAAATAATCAAAACAACCACTAATATATATTTTGAGGAAAAATATCTGTTCATAATTATAATATTAAAGTTCTATATTTTTAAACGTAAACTGATGTTCTGGTTGAGAATTAAATTGATCTAACCACGGAGAATAGGTCTTTACCGAAATTTCCTTAGTGGCTTTATCTACCTTTATAATACGTAAATAACCTGAATCCCCTTTTTCGAAATGCTGAACATTTTTTTGAAAATTTGCCAGCATTTGATAAACGCTTTTACCATGATTGTTTTGCAAAACCAACGTACCAACACCAGACCCTAAAATATGTCCAGAAAAAACAAACATGCTATTTTTACGGAATTTCAAGAGTTTATCCCAAATTTGAGCGCCATTATTTACTGCCTCCTCGCCTTCTTCTTTTCCGACGCCGTATTTTTCTGGTAAATACCAATCGGGTTCGTCGTGTAAGGTATTATCAGTATAGAGGTAGGCATGTGTGTTTAAAATAATCTTGTGGTTAGGGTGTGCTTCAATCAGCCTATTTGCCCAATCTATTGTTTTATTTCTCGAACCGAATTCTAAAGAAAACACCAACCATTGTTCCCCTATTAGATTGTACTCTGCGCAGGAATTATCTATGGTATTTTCAGGAAAAACAGCAATTGCTTTGGCATTTGAAGTGTAGCTATCGCTTGGGAAAAATGCGTTCGCAAAAGTTGTGTCCCTAGTATCTGCAAATTTACCAGGAGCACTTCCCATATCATGATTACCCAACGCAATATTGTAAGGTAATTTTCCGTCCAATAGTGAAAACCCTTCTTGAGCGATTTCCCACTCTTCGGAAGAATTATTTTGGGTTACATCACCCACATGAAGCACAAACGCAAACCGATCGCTATGATTTGACAACCACTGCATTTGGCTCATGAATACCTCAGGATACTCATCGAGATACGTTTGGGTATCTGGAAGTACCACGAATTCAAAACTATCCTGCCCTATACAATTCCACTGGAACGAAGCACACATCATAAATGTGAGGCTATATAATTTTATTTGGCAGATCGTTTTGTTCATTTTAATAGGTAAAGCCCAAGTTTGTCAGTCCATTTTGGACATCGGTATTTTGCATAAACAAATTCCACAATAGTCCAGTTCTATAATTTTCAATCATTATTATTTCTGGACCTTGATCGATTGCCAAATAGGCTTTTGCAACCCAAAACCCAAATTCGGGGCTAAAGGCATCATAAAAACCTGCTGGCCCTAAGAGATCATCCTTGTTTTGATAGAAATAATGCATGGCATCCAAAGATTCCATTGGCGTGTAAGGAATAGAACTAATGGCAGCGGTAGGTGTAATTGTTCCATTGTCATTACCGGGACTGTGGGCGGTATATCCCAAAGAACCGTCTTGATTTCTGGTATAACTTGCAGTCAACCCCCAACAATCTGGACCATAATCTTCAAAATTTAAAGGATTGGCAACGCAATATTGCCTATTGATTTCGGTGTGGTTTTTAGCGACATTAAAATAATTTGAAGCGTATTGATCTGATAACGTTGTGGGATTTAAGCCCAAGAACGAATAATGGCTAAAAAATAATGGTCCTCCAAGTTGCGGTGAACCTGAGTGCCTCAAAATTAATGGAAAACCATACTGCGTGTTACCTGATATAATATTTCCATTTCCTGCCCAGCCATTAGTATAAGCCGCCGTTGGTATTGGAAAATCTGGTGAAGCAGCGCCCAGAATGTAGGCAATCATTGTTTCGTTGTAGCCTGTTAATTTAAGGTCTGAATAGCAACCCATTATCAGGGCTCCAATGCCAATATCAGAGCATTCATCACCTTGAGTGTACCAATCCCACTCAACACCTTTCCATAGGGCATCAGCTTGGTTGGCTAGGGCTATTTCTTCAACAGACCCCTCTTTAAAGTATTCCTTGACACAGATTAAACCTTGGGCAAAAAATGCGGTTTCCACTAAATCCCCACCGTTATCCAGAGCCGAAAAAGGGAGCACGTTTCCTGAGTTACCATCGATCCAGTGTGACCAAGCGCCATGAAAACGATCGGCATTTTCGTAAAACGTTAAGATTTGGTTTAACCTTGCTACGCCTTCAGACCTTGAAATATAGCCTCTCTCTATGCCAACTAAAATAGCCATAAGACCAAATCCAGTACCACCAGTTGTAACCGTATTTTGATCTTGGGTAGGATTGGCCGGAATGTATCTTTCTTTTGCTGCGCCTGAATTAGAGTTTGCAAAATCCCAGAAGTATTTAAAAGTTTCCTCTTGAACCAAATCCATCATTTCAATATCTGTGAGTGGTGTAACCCCAGAAGGGCCATCATCAACTGCATCGTCAACGGTATCATCTACCATGTCGTCAACAGTATCATCTGCAACAATTGGTTCTTCATTATTTGATGATGAGCATGCAAAAATAAGCAGCATCGTCAAACATATCAATAGTATCTTTTTCATGTGTTTATATTTATTGTTTTTCAATAGTCACGAGACATCCTTTTAATCATTCACTTGGGGATGAAGATTTAGTTAGGGATGTTTCATGTAATTTTTAATTTTTTGTTTCTGTTGTAAATCCCAGCTTATTCAAGCCGTTATTTACATCGGTATTTTTCATAAATAAATTCCAAAGTAAACCTGTCCTGTAATTTTCTATCATTACTGGGATAGGCCCTTGATCAATTGCCAAATATCTTGGCGTAAACCAATTTTTTTCAAAACTCAAAGCGTCATAAGGACCATACTTTCCAATAAGTGAGTCATGATTTCTATATAAATTCTTAAGCATTTGCATACTTTCCTTAGGTGTGTAGGGAAAAGAGGATAAGGCTGCAGTTGGTGATATAACTCCTACATCCCTTCCAGGACGATGACCTACATACCCTTTTACTGAATAGCTTGAGGTAAGTCCCCATAAATCCTGTCCATAACCCTCAAAGTTTTTAGGATTATCAACCGCATAATCATAATGTATCTTGGCATGATTTGTCACCAATTTACCATAATCGGCATACTGATCATTTAGACCATTTGGGTTCAGACCGAGGTAAGAATAATGTGACCAGAATAACGGGCCGATAGCTGCTTCATCATGTTCAAAATAATTAAGCACTAAATCATGGCCGTACATTTTTTCAGTTGATTTAATACTGTCATTACGAGCCCATCCTTGGGTATAGACTTCTTTTGAAATGGAATGCGTTGGAGAGGCTGCAGCCAAAATATACATAATTAAACATTCATTATAGCCCCCCACGGGGAAATTCATGTCCCAATTATCGGTAGGTGACCAATGCCAGTATAAAACGTTTTCACCTTTTGTGTACCAATCCCATTCGACTTCCTGCCAGAGTTTATTTATTTTTTTTGATAAGGCTTGCTCGGCTTGATTTCCGTCCTTGAAATATTCTGAAACGGTAAGCATGCCTTCAATAAGAAAAGCGGTCTCCACCAAATCCCCTCCTGTATCTTTTTTACTGAACGGCACTATTTTGCCAGTCTCTCCATTTAGCCAATGTGGCCATGCCCCGTGAAAACGGTCTGCAGACTCTAAAAAATCGACCATTTTCATATATCTGTTAAAGCCTTCTTCACGAGTTATAAATTCTCTCTCAATACCAACTAACAAAGCCATAAAGCCAAAACCAGAGCCACCAATAGTTACGGTGTTTTTAGGACTTGACGGATAAACATCATCCATATGTAGACGTTCCCTTGCCATACCCGAATTGGGCTCAGCACCTTCCCAAAAATAATTGAATGTTTCTTGTTGAATGCGATTGAGAAGAGCCTCATCTTCATCAGTCACCTTAAATACTGCTTCAATATTAGCTGCTGCAATCTGCGATTCTTTTTCAGTGTCTTTACTGTTTTTACAGCTAAAGTTGAAAAAGAGAATTACTGCCAACATTAATTTAATGATGTTGTTTGAAGATGTCATTACCATTAGAATTTTTAATTGAACTTCAAGCTAAATTGACGAAAATCGACAAACGCCTCGAAAAAAAAAGTGATATAAAAAGAATAGCTGCACTGCAAAGTTGCAATGCAGCTATTTTTAAAATAAGGACTAACTCAAATTTACTACCATCCAGGATTTTGGGTCATCTCTGGAGTATCTATTAACTGATCGTTTGGTATTGGGAACAGTTCGTGTTTTCCTACCTCAAAAGTTTTACCATCTGCTGCCAATGCTGCAGCTGCTTGACCAGTTCTTAATAAATCATACCAACGGTCATGCTCCATAGCTAGCTCTAAACGGCGTTCATTCCAAATTTGTTGAACGGTTGGGCTTGAAATTGCTGGTAAACCAACTCTAGCTCTCACCTGGTTTAATGGGCCTGCAGCGTCCTGACCTATATAAGTTGCAGCTTCGGCTTTTATCAATAATATTTCAGCAAAACGTAAAACCCTTACGTTTTTATCGCCATCAGCATCACCAGCGTTCATGCTAGAATAGGCTTTTTCGTTGTATCTAGGGTTTACCGTTGCTGGGCTAACAACTCTGCCATCAAATAAGGTCTCACCTGCAAAAATGATAGTTGCATTTTTACGGATGTCATCACCTTGAGCATCAAAAGCATCCACTAAGTTTTGACTTGGGGTATTAAAGCCCCAACCCCAACCGCTAGTGCCTCTAGCGCCTTGGGTTGATGAATATTGCTGTATACCGTGGACAGTCGCTTCACCTCTACCTTGCATTTCAAATATAGATTCAGTTCCGTTTTCTGTTGTTTCTCTCCATAGTTCAGCATAATTGGGATGCAAACCGTATTCTCCAGAATTGATAACCGTATTTGCCATATCATAAGCATTTTGGTAATCCTCTTGGTATAAATATACTTTAGCCAGCAACGATTGTGCAGCACCTTTGGTGGCTCTACCTAAATCTGCGGCAGCATATTGGCTTTTTAAGGGTAAGGCTTGAATTGCAGCCTGTAAATCTGCAATGATGTATTCATAAACTTCACTTTTTGGAGCACGATTAACAAGATCAACTTCTTGTATAGTCACATCGCCAAAAGATCTTACCAGCCAGAAATAATTTAAAGCTCTTAGAAATCTAGCTTCGCCGATTAAACGTGCCTTGAGCCCCTCATCAAAGGGTTGAGCGTAGCTGTTAGTGAATTCTATGGCTATGGTTGCTCTACCAATAGATTTGTACCAATGTGCCCACATAGCTCTTGAAGATGGCGATGATGGGGTATGGGTCAATTCATCCAATAGGTTTTTGTCAGTACCTGTATCTCCTGAATCACTGCCTTTATCAGCGTTGTCTGAAATAATTTCAGTAATACCTAGATAAGAGAAGGCGTAAGAAAAACTCGTAAATTTACCGTAGATACCCGTTACCATATCGGTTGGGGTTACTTCTATACCAGTATCAGAAAATTCAATATCTGCCCTAGAAGGAACGTCCAAAAAGTCCTCGCTACAGCCCGCAAAAAGAAGTACTGTGCAGAGAAGCATACTCATTTGTTTCATGTTAATTTTCATAATTTCTTTTTTTTTAATTATAATTCAATATTGATTCCAAATAAAAATGATTTTGTATTTGGATACGCTGAAAGTTCTATACCACCCGTACTACCTGATCCACCAATTAATTCTGGTGTAAAACCTGTATAATTTGTAAATAGGAATGGGTTTTGCGCGGTGGCATAAAGTCTAATTGAAGAAATTTCATCAATTACATCTTTTAGAGTATAACCTAAGGTAATATTATTAATCCTTAAATAATCACCATCCTCAAGATAATAACTGGATGCATATGAGTCTCTATTGGCTCCCGGATTGACATTTGTAGAACCTGGACCAGTCCAACGCTCATTAAACACAGCGGCAGTAATATTCTCACCACCATTAATACGGGTACCTTTTAAGGCATTATAAACTTTATTTCCGCCAGCAGCAAAACCTTCAACAATAAAATCAAACGCTTTGTAATTGAAGCCTAAATTTAGACCAACGGTGTAGGTAGGCAAATAAGACCCAAAGAACTTTTTATCGTTATCATCTATTATGCCATCACCATTTTGGTCTTTATATCGCAAATGACCTGGGTTTGGGCTTCCAAATGCTGCATTATTGTCAATCTCCTCTTGGGTTTGCCAAACTCCCTCTGCTTCAAACATCCACCATGCATAAAGAGGTTGACCTTCTTGCAGTCTTTTGGTAATTTCCCCGTTACCCAAACTACCACCGGTTTGACCGTCATAGGCAGGCCGGACATTTTCTATAACATTATCATTGTAAGAATATATTACACCAAAATTATAAGAAAAATCTTGAGTTATATTGTCTCTCCAGCTCAGTTCTACTTCAACTCCCTTGTTGGTCACATCTACGCCAGTGTCAAAAAAGTTTTGGTCCCCAGCAGAATTTAATACAGGTTGAACATTAATAATGGCTTGTTCGTTAGATCTGTCATATAAATCAACACTACCAGAAAGTCTTGAGTTAAATAATCTAAAATCCATTGCAACGTTAATCTCTTTAGTGACCTCCCAAGAAATTGGACGGATAGGAGACCCTAGACCAGCACCAATCACCAAATCTTGGTTAGGGCCGAATATATAGTTTGTATCGGCACTTACTGGGCTTGTATTAAATTGAAATACATTCTCTGGCACATTTGAATTACCTACTTCACCATATCCAGCTCTTATTTTCAAGAAATCCAAACCGTTCACATCTTTTAAAAATTCTTCTTCGGTTAACGTCCAACCTACACTTACAGATGGAAAATTACCAAAGTATTCTTGTTCGTTAACACTCCCTTCAGTCAAACTGTTTCTGAACGTACTTACCCCATCTCTTCTAAAATTGGCTTGAATAAAATATTTACTGTCATAATTATAAACCAACCGGCCATAATAGGACAGTAAAGTTGTTGGGGTTGAGAAAAACTGATTGGATTGATTCTCATAAGTTCCACTTTCGGCAAATTCTATACTCCAATACTGTTCTTGCTCTGGGACTTCGTAACCCGTAATAGAACTTTCGAAAAAATCATCTCTCAAGCCTCTTGTTATACCTGCAACAGCGCCGAATGTATGTTTTTCGCCCCATACCTTATCGTATGAGAAAAAGGTATCCCAGTTGTACCTGAAGTTTTCGTTTTGTGTATAATTCAAACTATTATTGGCATATGCAACATTTTCGGGAAATTGTGCTTTAAAATCCAAAAAATCTTCCTCATCCTGCGTTGGGTCTCCAGCTCTTAAAAATCGGTCTTTAATAGCGTTAAACCCCCGACCTCTAAAATAGCTTTTAGTTAAACCCAATCGTGTTGTTACTTTAAGTGGCTTAGCAAGTTGAAGCTCTGCCTCAAAAGTTCCCTGTAAATCTGTGCTTCTGTTAACCTGATTTGTATAAAACACATCTGCCAAAGCATTACCTGCATTATTTAAACCCCCTATCAACTCGCCTGGTCCAGCCATAAAACCTTGTATTCCAGTAGTAATATTGACATCCCCCGTACCAAAATGGCCATCTGGATAGAATGCTGGTACAATTGGCGCCTGTCTATACGCTCGGTTGAAGGCTCCGTTGGGCTTGGGCGTTGATTTTATGAACGCAGCACTTGCCGTTGAACTTATCTTTAACTTGTTGTCAAAAAATTTAAAAGTATTATTACTTCTAATGGTATTTCGACTGTATTTTTGATTATTTAAAATCCCATCTTCCTGAAAGTTATTATAACTAAAAAAATAGTTGATATTTTCAGAACCACCAGAAAACGCGACGTTATTAATACTATTTGTACCAATATCCGCAAGCTCCTCATACCAGTCGGTATCAGCCGGTTGGTTTACTGCGTCCTGTAAAAAATATCTAGTATCATCTGGCAAAAACGCTTGATTTTCATTAAAATAAGTTACAAACTGCTGAGCATTTGCCATCTCAACTTGGTTAAGTATAGATTGAACCCCATATTGGGAACTGATGGAAATTTTTGCTTGACCTTTCTTCCCTCTTTTTGTAGTGACTATAACAACACCATTTGCTGCATCCATACCATAAATAGCAGAAGAAGCAGCATCTTTCAATACATCGATAGATTCTATATCGGCCGGATTTATATTACTTATTCCGTTTGTTTGAATACCATCCACAATGTATAGAACTTCAGTACCCGCTGACGCTGTACCAATACCTCTAATAATAACGGTAGGTGTCGCACCAGGAGCGTCATTGTTTATAATATTTACCCCAGGCAGCTTACCTTGAATAGACTGAACGGCATTAGCAGCGGGTTGTTTTAAAATATCTTCTGATTTGACACTAGAAACAGCTCCCGTTAAATCTGATCGTTTTTGCGTACCATAACCAATAACTACAATCTCATCAAGAGATTCAGCATCCTCAACCATAGATACATTAATTATGGACTGCTCACCAACCGTTATAGTTTGGGTTCTGAGACCTATTGAACTGAATTCCAAGACTTCGCCAGAACTCACCAATATGGAATAATTACCATCAAAGTCTGTGCTCGTACCTCTTGATGTTCCTTTAACAAGAACATTAACTCCAGGCAAGGGAAGGTTGTCTTGCTCTGTAGTCACAAGACCTGTAACTGTGATATCCTGTGCCGTCATTAACGTACCTGAAAGCAGGATTAGAAATAAGATAATTTTTGTTTTCATAAAGAAATTAGATTTATCATGTTAGCATCAGCAAGATAAAACGAATCTTAGGTTCTCTTAACAAGACATTCACATAAAATATACGTCAATGTTATGAAAACCTTAAAAAAGCGCTACTGACGTAGGTCTAAGATACAAAAAAAGTAACGAAAACGTTTAAGATAACCTCCTTTGACGTAGTTATGACGTATTTTGAATTGTTAAAATCTGTTTTTAGAGCGTAGGTTTTTCAATATTTCTCACGTAATCTATAACGGAATTGTCAGATTCTAAGTTTAGTTTCTGTTTTAGCCTGTACCGCTGCGTTTCAACACCTCTAATGGAGACATTCATAAGTGGCGCAATTTCTTTTGTGCTCAAATCCATTTTTATATAGGCGCAAACCTTTAAATCTTTTGTTGTGAGATTTGGATGCTTTTTTCTTAATTGTGTAAAGAAACTTTCGTGAATTTGATTAAAGTTAGATTCAAAAATTGCCCATTCATCTTCATGACCAATCGAGCCATCTATTTTTTTAATGAGTTTTTTATAGGCATAATAGTTGTCAAATGCATTCTTGTGAACTACCAATTCATTTTTAAGTTCTAATAAAGTTTCGTTTTTCTTTACTAATGAAATTGCCGTGTTTGCGAGTTGTTTACTTTTAAGTTTTATCTCACTTTCCAAAGACTCATTTTTTAATTGAACGATTTGCTTTTCGTTTTCCAGACTTTTTTCCCTAAGTAACTCTTTCTGATCTTCATCGTATTTCCTCCTTAAGAAATTTTGCTCTTTTCTAATTTTTCTTTTGTGCAGATAGTACATCAAAAGGGAAATCAGTAATCCAAGAATTCCATATAACAGAAAGCCCATTTTTGACTTATACCAAGGCGGCATTACTTTTAAATTCAAACTGATGTCCTTTGAGGTAGCTTTATAATCATTTTTTGTTCTTAACCTTAAGTCATAATCCCCATACCCCAGATTGGGTAATTCAAGCTTTCCATTCTCTATTTTATAGTAGTGACTGGAGTCAAGGTTTACGATGGCGTACTCAAAATGATAGTTAACTGATTTCGGTGATGACAACTCAAGAGTCAAACTCTTGTATTTGTTAGGTATAATGAGCTGTTCTGATTCATTAAATGTTTGTAATTTGCCGTTTAATCGTATCTCATTAATTTCCGGTTTATAAATCTGAGACTCCATTTGACTCACTTTATCGTCTATTAGCATAAACCCATCATTAAGATTCAATGCCAATCTGTTTTTATCTATTCTAGAAATATTTTCATAACCTAAAATAAGTCTCTCCTTAATGTAATTGCTTCCTAAAAATTTTTCGTTTCTGTCACCTTCCAAGGTTTTTATAGTAATTAGATCTTGACTTTTAAGTGCAATTATGCCTGTATCCTCATCAGATATAATATAGGACCCTTTTCCAAAGGTTTTGTTCAATAAATCAAAAGGTATAATACTATCCAACAAGGGCTCGTACTTCTGCCAGCCGCTGTTTGTTTTAATACAAATATCATTTTTTACTGAGTGTACTCTTAAATTATAGGTGGATGCAAGCCCTTTATTTTCGTAGTTCTCGATACTTAAAATTGAATCCTTATTAGGTCCAAATCTAATCTTGTAAAGACCTTTATAAGCATGAGCAGCCCAAGCTACGTTAGGATTTTCAAAAACCAGAAATCGAATTGGGATAGTGGTTTTCCCCATATAACTCGATGACCATTTACCATTTTCCTTTTTGAGCTTCACCAGCCCTGCGTAAGTCCCTTGGACGTAAGTTGCATCTTCTTCGGGTACTTTTTGGATAACCCAGCCTCCTGTCTGAGCCGAAATAAGTTCGATTTGATTATCTTTTACTAAAAAAGTACCATTGTTATGGCCGCAAAGTAAATCGCCCTCAACTATCTTTAAATCCCAAACTTGACCTTGTGAGCCATTAACAAATTTGAGGTCATCATTCTTATCTAGGTAATAAAGCCCAGTATTACTGCCAATATAAATTTGTCCTTTATAGTTAGCCACATCATAAACGGCCCCCAGCTTGCCCGTTACATCATTATAGAATGACGAGGTGCTTTTTAAATCTATCGTTGCTAGACCATTATCAAATCCAACCCAAAGTTGATTATCGGGAGTAACATACTGTCCCAAAACCGTATTATTGATCAACCCATTTTCTTTATTAATGTGATATATGATTTTACCACTATTAGTGGTTATATAAATTCCATTTTGAATGGTGCCAAATACCATATTGCCCGATTTGAGCTCGGAGAAAGAATTAAGTTGATGCTTTATAATAATCGGACTTATGTCTGTATTCCATGGTTTTAATATTTTACCATCGTATAGGAAATTACCTTGTAAGGCAGTTGTAATGAGTAATTTATTTTCTTTTTTAGATATTGAAATGACCCGGGAATCAATTAAAAGATCGTTTTTAATTACAGACACCAATTGCCTATCTACTAATTTGAAAACTCCTTCTTTCAAGGTGGAAATATAAACGTCCTCTCCAACCACGTCACAGGAAATAAGGGTAGAATTAGGCGTGACTTTTATAATTTCATTTTTACTGTAGATGTATATGTTTTGGAAAGATCTAAAAATAATATCATCACCAAACGCCAAAATTTCC
This sequence comes from uncultured Flavobacteriaceae bacterium, assembly GCA_963803715.1. GTDB lineage: Bacteria > Bacteroidota > Bacteroidia > Flavobacteriales > Flavobacteriaceae > Psychroserpens. The sequence goes on along the minus strand of CAWDOF010000003.1, from coordinate 40,160 downwards.
CAAAACTCTTGATTGAAAAAATTGTTTTCCTCTATGCGTTCACTCAAAGAAGTGTATGAAAGTATCCCTCGTTTATCAGCTTCAAAAAAACCAAATTCTTCATACGAGCCAATAAATATTTTATTTTTGTAAGCTAGAACGGAACGCAAAGTTGTCTTGTTAGGAATAGTATGTAACTCCCAGTTGAGACCATCGAATTCCAAAAGTCCATTATTATTGGCAACATATAAACGACCATCTTCGGCCTTAGAGATATCCCAATTTTGATTGCCTGCGTTGTATTGTGAGACGTCAAAATTCTGGAAATACGGGGTATATTGTGACCAGCATTTCAAATTTACAGTCAATAAGATGACACTTAAAAGAAGATACTGTTTAATTGAATTTTGCATAAATCGAAAATTCTATTTTTCTAAAGATGTTCTTTGGGTATTACTATTTTCAAATTATAGAATAAATAACTCAAAATATTTTAAATACTTTTAAAATTAAGGAAACCAATTATTATGAACTGTATAAAATAATTAGCTCAACACATAAAAAAGGCTAAAAATTCTGTCTAATTTTAAATGCTTAAAAACTTTTTGTTTGAACACTAACACCCATTTATTTCTAATTTAACCAATATTTATGGGGTAGCTAATACTTCACAATATAAGTATTTCTTGCAAATCAAAATTGTTTTGTCTCATACAGAAAAAGGCTACCGTCTTTCGACAGCAGCCTCTTTAAATAGTTTCAGATTAAATATTTAGTTATTGATACACCCTTACATAATCGACCTCCATTCTATCTTCTGTAAATGCAGGGTCAATTGTTCCACCCAAAGTACCACCCATAGCGACATTCATTATCAAAAAGAAATCACTATCAAAGGGAAGGTCTGGTGAATTATCCACCGTACGGAACACTTCATCGTCAATCAAAAATGTAATTTGCTCAGCAGTCCAATCCATAGTGTATTTATGGAACTGAGTTGTGGATGTAGGCAAGGAAGTTTCACCAGTATCACCAGAACCGGGCGAAACCGCTGGATGATGTACCGTTGCCAATACAGTTTCTTTATCTTGGCCGGTTTGTTCCATAATGTCAATCTCACCACATCCTGGCCATTGATTAGTTTCGTAGTCTGCACCGAGCATCCATAGCGCTGGCCAGGAACCAGTAGATGCGGGAAGTTTTGCACTAATCTCGACTCTACCGTAAGTGAATTCATATAAATCTTCAGATTTTAAACGGGCTGAAGTGTATCCGCTACCGTCAGCCTTTGCTATGATTTTCAAAAAACCATTTTCAACGATAACATTTTCAGCATTATTGGTATAGGTCTGCACTTCGCTATTTCCCCATCCGCCTTCGCCTGTTCCAAGATCATAGGTCCATTTGTCTGAGTCAGGAGCACCATCAACATCAAACTCATCGGCAAATACCAAATTGTCGAAAGTAGAATTGAATTCTTCGGAAGATGGAGCATCAGTTGTAAAAATCTGATACCAAGCTAGGTTTGGATTTACCGCATCATAAAAACGTACGTAAAGAAAGTTATTATCTATTTGCAATATTTCGTAAGATGAAACCCCAGTATAGTATCCCATAAAACCATCATTACTGAAGTTCATCACTGTACCTCTTGGCTCAGGGAAATCTACATCTTCTGGAACTTGAGACCAATCTGTATCAGATGGAACCATACTAACTTCACTGTTTCCCTCAACACTAAAAGGCCAACAGTTATCATCAAACTCGTCAAATTGTTGACCGACGACACCACCATGTGCCCAATTAAAAAAAGTTGAACCTCCATTATTTTGTTGATAGGTTAAGTTTTCATTTTCATCTAGAGAAAATGATAAAGTTAACTCACAAAAACAATCACTTTGCTCATCGTTACATTTTCCAAAGGCAGCCGTCGTGTCATATTGCGTTGTCCAATGTCCATTTATCATACCATCGTCTGCAATATCTTGTCCTAAAGTGGGACCTACACCTAAATGGCCGTTTTGGTCTAGTTTTGGATACCAGATTTTAGAATTACCAGGACCACCACTTAGAAATTCTTTAGCCTCTAAGTCATTAAAAGAACTAAAAACGTCAACCTCAGTCGAAATTGTAGTTGATAGACCTCCAGTTCCTAGAGCGTTCACAACAATTGTATAGGTGTTAAGACCAACTTGTGTAAAACGTTTAGTGGTTACCCCCGAAGGGACAACAGCTTCTGTACCATCCCCAAAGTTGAAAGTGAAACCAGAAGCATTATCAGCAGAAGCCGTTATATCCACAAAACCGCTACCATCACCATTTGGATTATCGGCATCTTGGCCAACTATCTCTGTACTTATAGTCACATTTGTTGGGGCTTGAACAGTACCAAACTCGGCATCTTCTTCTTGGCAGCCCACAAGTAAAGCGAATGTTAAGAGACTTGTTAATCTTAATAAATTTTTCATAGTATTTTTTTTAATTGTGGAAATAGAGGTTATCTATATAAACATCTGCTGTATTGCCCAATGCATCAAATAGTAATTGGGTTACTTGAGATCGGTCCATATCAAAATCATCTAATTCAATATCAACACTTATCCAAGACCCTAATTCTACTGAAGACACAGATTCTATATCTTCTTGTACGGGATCCAATGCGGTATTTACCATTTTAAAACCTAATGTGGTGGCATTAGGCGTCCAATAATCAAAATGTACAAAAGCCATTCCCGTCAAATCTGTAGGATTGTCATAATCTGTTACTATTCCCGTAAACGCTAAACTTGAATAATTGATTGTATTGTTTCCTTCTATCTGAACTTCTTCAAATCCAGTATCAGACCAAGATGTCGGAAATTCTGTAACTGTAATAGATGTATATGCATCACTATAGATAGAAATTACATTTTCAGGGCTAATTGTAGGTGTCGGCGCTGCAACTAATGGCGCTGTTGGTGTATCAATGTAGAAATATAGGTTATCTATGAATACATTTGCCGTATTCCCTAAGGTGTCAAATAATAGCTGTGTGATTTGTGACCGATCTAAATCAAAATCATTTAATGCAATGTCAACACTAACCCACTCACCAACTACAATATCTCCAGCTGATTCTATATCTTCTTGTACGGGATCAACTGCCGTGTTTACAATTTTAAAAGATAAAGTTGTAGCATCGGTCGTCCAATAATCAAAGTGAACAAAATCCATTGTATTTAAGTTTGTTGGATTATCATAGTCAGTTACAATTCCTGTAAATGCCAAATCTGAATAATTGATAGTATTATTTCCCTCTATTTCAATTTCAGCAAAACCTGTATTTGACCAAGAGGTAGGAAATTCATTGATAGTAATAGGTGTATAGGCATCGCTATAAATCGAAATAACGTTTGCAGCAGGCCTGGTGGGAGTTGGAGCGGCAGTTACGGGCTGTAAAATTTCAGTAACCAAAAATTCTTCAGTATAGACCGTAGTATCTACGGCAGCACTAAAAGCAGTTACCGTAATTGTGTAAGTCCCAGGTTCATCATAAACAAATGAGACTGATTCTCCGATATTACCCATTACCGGCTCGCTTCCTGCTTGACCGAAATCTACTTCAAAGCTTAAACCAAAGTCTGCATTTGCAGTAACATTTACCTGTTTTGAAACTGCCATATCGTTCTCTATATCCACAACCAGATTTTCTGGTGCTTGGAATGAAACTTCAATGGTTTGGGTTATTGTTGTGGTCAAATCATTAAGTCCAACAGCTTCAATAGTGGCTTGATAACTACCTTCTTGATAAATATGTTGAGCGGATTCTCCTTGGTTTATATTTACTCCTGATGCTACGCCATCCCCAAATTTAATGAAGAAGGTAGTTGCGCCCTCTGCCAAGGGCGTAATAGTTACCAAACCTGTATTATCCTGAGTTACGGTAACTAGTGCAGACACATTTTTTGGAGCTTCGATGGCGTCCACAAAATCTGTATTGTCATCGTCTGACTCACAGCTAACGGCCGTAAATGCCAAAAGACACGTACATAATATTAATTTCAATATTTTCATAGTTTTCATTTTTTTTAGTAGCCTTGATTTTGAGACCAAAGTCCATTTGAGAATTGAATTTCTTCAAGTGGAATTGGAAATAATTCATTTTTATTGGTTGAAAAGCCATCAATCTCTGTACCTCTTCCCGATCTTACCAGATCAAAGAAACGGTGACCTTCACCTACAAGCTCAACCCTTCTTTCGTGTCTAATTGCATCAATCAATTCATTGCCCGAAGCCGTTACATTGCCTAATCCTGCTCTAGATCTTACTCTATTAAGATAAGTGCGCGCATTATCTAAACTTAGACCTCCCCTGGCATTGGCTTCAGCAGCCATAAGTAGTACATCTGCAAATCGAATGGCGCGGTAGTTATTTGGATTTGTCAAGTTTAAATCACCCTGAGCATCTTCACTTCTAATTCGGGGTAAATATTTTCTATTAAAATATCCCGTGTGCTCAAAACCAGTACCAAATGAAGCTCCTGTCTGGGCAGCCCATTCTGAAATATCCAATATGGCTACTTCCTCCCTTAAGTCGCCCTCCTCAAACTCATCTACCACATCCTGAGTAGGAAGATTGAAACTAAAGCCTGAAGAAAATAGTGGTCCAGAATAATTTCTAACGCCGCTGAAGCCTACTGCTACATTACCTTCACTACATTGCAAACAATCAAATCCTGCGCCCTCCGCATCGGTATATTGTACTTCAAAGACAGATTCGACGTTGTTTTCTCCATCGTTTTCAAATATATCTTCATAATCTTCTACTAAATCATAGGGCCCATTATTGATTAAATTACTGAAGATGTTGGAGGCCTCAGTGAATTTTTCTTGATATAAGTATGCTTTACCAAGTAATGCTTGAGCAGAACCCCTAGTGGCGCGTCCAATTTGCGGTGCAGTATAAGATAAGGTATTTGAAGCGAACAACAAATCTTCCTCAATTAAGGCGTAAACATCTTCAACTGGACTTCTTGGAATACTGGTTTCATCTCCCAATTGGAATCTAACTTCCTTTAAAGGTACTGCACCAAACCATTTTACCAATTCAAAATAATAGTAAGCTCTTAAAAATCGAGCTTCCGCTATAATAATTTCTTTGCCTTCAAAATCGGTTTTATCTTGAAACTCCAAAATATAATTAGCTCGATTGACACCTGCGTACATCCAGTTCCAAACGTTACGAACGTCTGAATTAACCGGGGTATGAATCATATCGTCAACTTGCTGCCAGCCAATAACATCTGTGGCACTTTCTCCACCTGCTACCGTATTATCTGAAGCTATTTCACCTAAAATTACGTTGAGGTAAGTGGACTGTAATAAATCGTAGGCACCAATGAGTGCAGTATAATAGTCCTCTTCAGAATTAAAAAAGTTTTCAGAATCAATAGAATATACTGGAGTTCTTTCAACAAAATCATCGCCACAGGTGTAAACACTAGTAACCAAAATTAGTAAAACTGATATTTTAAAATATATATTTTTCATCGTTTGTCTTATTAGAAATTAAGATTTAAACCAATTAAATAAGTCCTAGGAATTGGATAAAATCCGAAATCAATACCCCCACCAACAGGAGCACCACTTGAAGCACCAGGATCGTATCCTTTATATTCAGTAAACGTATAAAGATTATTGACTTGACCGTAAAGCCTTACTTTAGTAATGCCGATTTTTTCTGTAAAACGTTGCGGAATAGTATAACCTAATTGAACGTTTTGAATACGAACGTAGGAAGCATCTTCTACAAAGAAATCTGAAAACACATTATTTGCAGTTGCGGCGGTGGTTACTCTGGGCACTGTGTTACTAGTTCCTGGCCCCGTCCATCGATCAAGCCTATAGTTTAATCTATTAGCATCGGGCAATGTTCTTTCATAATTACGAACCATATCATTGCCAATTGATGCAAACGTATAGGCAATAAAGTCAAACCCTTTATATTTAAGGTTAATATTGAAACCCATTGTGAAATCTGGTATGGGATCACCAATGTTGGTTCTGTCGTTTACATCAATACTTCCATCTCCGTTAACGTCAACATATCTAATATCTCCAGGAGCAGCATTAGCGCCTAAATCTATTTGGGAAGGATGGGCATTAACTTCGGCTTGATTTTGGAAAATTCCATCGGTTTTGTATCCGAAGAAATATCCAATTGGTTGCCCTACCTCCATTCTGGCTACGGCAGGCTGACCAACTCCAAAACTACCTCCCTCGAGAAAACCAGTACTATTATTAACTTGCAGTACTTCGTTGTGTAAATAGGTAATATTATAACCAAGATTGAAACTAAAATTCTCCGAAAGATTTTCTTTATAATTTAGTGCGAGTTCAATACCTTCGTTTTTAACCTCACCGGCATTTACCGTTGGAGATGAAGCTCCTGGAGCAGCGGCACCTATTATTCCCGAAACTGGAATGTTTGCAATCAATAAATTATCTCTAATATTTCGAAAATAATCTGCTGTAATATCAAGCTTATTCTTGAAAAGTCTCAAATCTAAACCAATATCGAGTTTTTTAGATTCTTCCCACTGAAGTTCAGAATTTGGAATACCCCCAGTAGCCTGACCATTGACCAAAGCGTTGTTAAGCACATAAGTGGCTTCACCATCCAAAAGACTCACATAGCCATTATTAGGAATTTGATCATTACCCAAAATACCATAACTGGCTCTAAACTTTAAAAAATTTATACTTTCGGAATCTTCTAAAAACCCTTCATCTGAAACTACCCAACCCGCAGTAATAGATGGAAAGTATCCTGTTCTTTTATCAGGACCAAATTTGGTAGAAGAATCCCTTCGTAACATTGCTGAAAACAGATATTTACCTTTAAAATCATACTGTAATCGTGCCAAAAAAGACAAACGTCTTTCGTCATAAGCGTAAGACCCAACATCTGGAGCCTCACTGGTACCTGTAGTCAAAGCGATATCTGCAAAATCCCACGAGTTATTGGGAACATCGAATCCTGTGGCAAATAGACCGTTTCCAAATGATTTAAAAATTGTGGTACCTAAAAGAAATTTTACACTGTGAGCTTCAGCAAAAACCTTTTCATAGTTTGCGAAAATATCCAGAGAATAGTCATTATCGTTTATGGCATTTTGAGCGACACTACTTCGAGCCACGTCAAAAACCTTTCCACCATAATCAATTTCTTTAGCAAATGTTTTACCCTCACTATTGCTCGTGTTAAATCCTATCCTACTTTCAAGAGTTATAGCATCGTTGAGCTCAAACTCCAAACCGACGGTACCGTTTAATTTTCTTAAATCATAATCATTAAACGTATTTTCGATTTGTGCCAAAGGATTTATAATTTCAATTCCTAAACCTGGCGAGGAAGGAAACAATGTTGCATTACCATTTGCATCGCGAGGCCTAATCGTGGATGGTGCGTTTAGTGCATTAAACAACACAGAACCTAATCCAAAATCATTAACCGAATCACGGTCAAGATACGTATAGATGATATTCGTATTGACCTTAAAGCTATCAGACAACTCAGCGGTCAAACCAAATCTCGCCGTGTTTCTTCTAAAGTCGGTCTTTTTAGGAGCTACAATACCTTGTTGGTATAAATGCGAACCACTTATGGCATACGTGATTTTTTCTGAACCGCCCGTGATACTAAAATCATGGTTTATAATCGGCACATTATCATTCAATACTTGATTTTGCCAATCTGTACCTTCACCCAAACCTGTAACATTTGTAAAAGGAATTTGCTGACCTCCAGCGGCATAACTTTCATTGAGTAAGAGGGCATATTCTGAAGCATTCAATAAAGATAGTTTCCTAGAAGATTCCTGAAATCCCGTATACGTATTATAAGAAACTTTAGTTTTTTGATTTTTCTTGCCAGACTTTGTGGTAATTAAAACAACCCCATTAGCTCCAATTGTTCCATAAATTGCAGCTTGGGCATCCTTGAGTACAGTAATAGTTTCAATATCATTTGGGTTTAATACACTCAAATCCCCTACATAGCCATCTATAATTACGGTTGGGCCATTTACGCCATTACCACCTACACCCCGAATCCTGATATCCAACCCAGCGCCTGGAGCTCCAGATTGGGTGGTTACGTTTACACCTGAAACTGTACCCTGTAAGGCTTGCTCTACTTTTACGGGCTTAAATTCTTCAAGTGTTTCTGAGCTTACTATGGATACCGAACCAGTCACATCTCGTTTTCTTTGCGTACCATATCCAATCACCACCACCTCATCCAAGGCTTCTGCATCTTCTTTTAGGGCTACATTAATAACCGATGTGTTTTCTACTAACACTTCAAAAGTTTGATAACCTATATAACTAAATACTAATGTTGAGTTTGATGGCACATTTGGCAAGGTATAGTTGCCATCAAAATCTGTAGAAGCACCAATACTTGTGCCCTTGACTATTACATTAACACCAGGCACGGGCAAACCCGAAGCCTCGTCTGTTACAATTCCTGTGACATCCAATTCTTGGGCAAAAATAAATCCCGAGAAAAATAGGGTTAGGATAAGAGAGAGTTTTTTCATCATTTGTTAATTGTTGTGCCACAAATCTATTGTATATATCTAACAGAATGATAAAATAAACCAATACAAAAAACATACATCATAATAATATCGGCTGAATATTATCATTTTGTTAAATTTTCCCAATTATAATGCATAAACCTGAAATCTAAATAGAAGAGATTACAACGTTGTAGTGAGGTGAAAAAGTAAGATTGTATGGGTAATGTATAGTTTTATTAGGGAGCTGTATAGTTTTTTCTGGGCATAACGAAACGTTAAAACAATGTAAAATGCTATTTAAATTTTTAAATAGGTCCTAAATTAAATTAACTCTCAATTTTGATTGGAAACTAGCGACTATTCAATCATTTACATTTTAGTAGATAATCGAATTGAAGACAGACGATTACTAGAGATTGGTGTATATGATACTTTTATATTATTGAATCTAGGTGTTTTAATTTATAAAACATTTAGCACAAGTTATGCAAACAATCTTAGCAAATTGCAGATTTGAGAGCAAGCTATTCCTTAGTAAACAAGTTTGAATAAGCCCAAATCAAAGAAAGTAAATTATTTTTTTGATTCTCTTATCTATTTTACACACTAGTATCTAGGCCTATTTACCTTTTAAAGACGTTGTACACGGACAATCACTAATGCCTTGTAAAAAGTCAAAACCAATGGTAATCATGTGCGTACCAGAGTTAAAGCTGGATAAGTCGTTAGTTGTAATTTGATAAGAATAGGCAAAGTAAAATCTATTCTTCATCAAACCTGCCATCGGACCAATATTAAGAGGTTTTAACAACTGATCATTAAGAAAACGGTAGGACATTCCAGCCCAGTAATAGTCGCCATCCCTTTGATAATGCCTGACCCTGAAGTTTAAATCTGTAGTTGACCTGCCGTCACTAGCAAAATGCTGGTAGAAAATAGATGGTTCAAATTCGACTTTATTGTTTTGCTTAGATTTCCATCGGTAGCCGGTGTATGCCTGTAAGTTCAAAAGGAGGTCTGGCTCAATACCATTAAAGTTATCGATGTCCTTTGGCAAAATATTATTGGCATTAAAACTCATAAAAAAGTCTCTATAACGGTATAATATCCCAAAGTCGAAATTATTGTTGGAGCGACCTCTATCATCGGTTACACTTGGATCTAAAACTGGAGTTTCAAAAGTAGTATTGAAGTTATCAATATCAATTTTAAAGTTGTTTATATTATATGAAGCCCCAAAACTCAAATATTGTCTGCTCTTATAGTCCAAAATTAAATGGTGGGCAAACGAAAATTTGATGCCCTTTTGACGCGTGTTACCATTTTTATCGTTATACATGGTAAGTCCAACGCCAGAACGATTTGAAATCCTAAAATCGGCATAGAGCGATTGGTTATCAGGCGCATTTTTGATACCGACCCATTGGGTGAGTCCGTTGGCCCTGATTCTAAAATTATCCCCAATGCCCGCGTAGGTCGGGGAAATCACAAAATCGTTATCTGCAAGATACTGAGTGAATACGGGTAAGTTCAATTCTTGTGCGTAACTACTTGCGACCAGTAACACGACTATATATTTTAATAAATTCTTCATTTTAGTAGGATTTTCGTTTCAGCAATTAGTTATTATCTGTATAGTGTAAAGTTTCCTACAAATTCCCTATCGGAATCTGTACTATTGGGTTTTACCACGTACCAGTAATCGCCTGTTGGCAGTTCATTTCCGTTGTATTTACCATCCCATAATTCGCCCTGACGTAAAGAGGCAACCTTACGACCGTACCTATCAAAGATGTCAAACTCTAGGTTTGGATAGCCGTTGATACAACCTGGCGCCCAACCATCCTGAACACCATCACCATTTGGTGTGAAGTAGTTCGGGATACAGATATCGAAAAATTCAGACTCAGTAACAAGGCTCAATTCACAACCGGTGTCATCACTTACAGTTATATTATATTCACCACTTTCAGAAATTAAAAACACATTCTGACTTCCGTAAGATTCACCGTTCAAGAAAAATTCATAGATACCAGTACCACCTGTGGCAATGGCAACAATTTCATTAAGCTCTCCTTCTTCCAAGGTGAGGGTCAACGGTTCAAATTCAGGAATCTCAAAGAACTTGGTGGTTTGGATACATCCGTTGGTATGTCTTACGTCAACGTAATGGTCTATTCCCGAAGAAATATTTGTGAATACATTACTTAACTGGTAGGGTCCGCCATCTAAGGAGTAGTCAAACTCAGAAAGATCAACATTACTCTCATCTACAGTAACCGTTACTGAGCTGACTGGAGAATTAGCCTCACAGCCCCATTCTATAATGACATCTGGATTAATGCTTACTGCCTCTGGGAAGGTAATGTTCCACTCAGATTCACAATTATTACTATCCCGGACGAAAACCACATGGTCACCTCCAGATAAATCGGTAAAATCAAATTCAGTTTGACCTGGCGCTCCAACAGTATAGACACCATCATAATCATCCAAACTCACACTATATGGCATAGTACCCCCAGAGATCTCAATAGTGAACTCACCATTGGCATCGCCTTCACATACTTCAGGGAAAAACGAATCCCCAATAATACTCAGAATAACAGGAGCTGGCTCTATAACAGTAAACTCGAAAGTCACGAAGCAACCCAATTCATCCTGAACAATGATTTCATAAGTTCCAGGAGCAAGGTTATCAAAAACATTATCGTCAAAAAACTGGTTGAGCTGCGGCGATATAGCATATTTGATAACGCCCGTACCTCCAGTTGCCGTAATAACAATTGAACCGTTGTTAAACCCAGGACAAGAAATATTATCCACTACAAAACTAACTTCCAATGGCGCATCGGGTTCAGTTATTGTAACCTGTTCTGAAGCATCATCACAATCTGCACTTTGTACAACCACGATATAATCTCCAGCAACCAACTCGGTAAATACACCAGGACTGTCCTGTACGGCATCTGTAATTTCTACACCAGCACCATCTTGAAGGATGAAGGTATAATCACCAAGACCTCCTGTTGCCGTAGCGGTTATTGCACCAGTAGTATCTCCAGCACAATTAATAGTAGCATTAACCAGTTCAAGGTTAAGATCCAATGGTGGTATTTGTTCTATTGTAATTTCGTTGGAAACATTGGCCACACAACCATTAGCATCTCTAACAAAATATTGATACGTTCCTGGGCTAACATCAATTGTAGTGGAAGCTGTGAATGAACCCAAAATACTTGAGAACGTTACATCTGTACTGTACTGATAAGCGCCAGTTCCTCCAGAAGCACTCAATGTTAAAGTGGCCTCATCTTGACAGGTCTGCGTCACATTTGTAACTAAACTTGCCAAGATTGGAGTTGGTTCTTCTATTATAATATCTACCGAAGTTCTGCTACATCCATAGCCATCAGTAATAACTACACTATAAGTTCCTGCCGCTAAGTTATTGAACACATTTGACGTCTGAGGTCCAGAAGTACTGCCTACAGGTGCAATTGTATTTAAGGTATAAGAGTAATTACTTCCCTCTCCTCCAGTTACATTTGTTACTGTAATGCTAGCATCCTGGTCACCGAAACAGTTTAATAGATTTGTATTTGCTGTAAAAGTGGCATCAATTGGCAATGGAACTTCGAGCGTTAATGTTTCGGAAGCAATACAACCTTCAGCATCAATCACGTTAACGGTGTAAGTTCCAGCAGACAAATCACTAAATGTTCCATTAGATGAAAAAGCGACTGTGGCACTCCCGGTCAATTCGTATTGATAATCTCCCCATCCACCGTTAGCCATGGCTACAATAGTTCCTTTATCGTTAGTACAGGTAACATCTGAGGTTGCTGAAGCGTCTAACGTTAATGTTTCCGAAGGGGAATTAATAACCAAGCTAGCTGTAGCCGAACAGAATGGCGCAGCGGTTTCGTTCAGTACAACATTATAACTCCCCGCAGCAATTCCATTTACCGTCAACGGGTTGGTAGCTGTATTTGCAGTAACCGCTCCACTAACCGGATTGCCTAAAGTATCAAACAATTGATAGGTATAAGGGCCGGAATATCCTGAGACGTTAATATCAAAAGTTGCAGTATCATCAAAACAAATCACAATTGTAGGTGTTACCGTAAAGGTTAATGGTGAAGCACTTGGCACTGTAACTGACACTTCTTCAAAACATGCTGTTGTATTATCTGTCAAGGTAATGACATAATCTCCCGCAGGAACACCTGAAAACGTATTGCCAGCAAAAGTAATCGATGGTTCGTTTGGAAGAATTGTATAAGTATAGATTCCCGAGCCTCCGGTTCCAGTAATTGTGATTTCGCCATCATCATTATTACAGCTTGGCTCAGCGGTTACTTCTGGAACTAAATCCAACGGTGGTACAATCTCAATTGTAACTAAATTTCCACAACCATTAGCATCCCTAATTTCAACAGAATGTGTTCCAGATACTAAATCGGATATAATAAACGGAGCAGTCATCGTCTGAAAAGCCCCACCATCAATACTGAAACTATATGGAGCGATTCCAGCCGTATCAAGCGTTACTTCTATTTCGTACTGCCCATCCTCAACATCACATTGATTAGTTAAAACTGCGGAAATATTTGGTGTTGGATCCATTGGTAATACTTGTACAGGACTGGTTACAATACAACCATAAGCATCAATCGCATGAACGTAGTAATCGCCAGCGTTTAGGTTGAACGTACTCGCATTGCCCCAATTGGTATCTGTTGCCAATGGCGCCGTAGCTGAAGTAGTAACCTGATACTGATAAGGTGAGGTACCATTTTGTGCAACCGCACTAATTAATCCAGAACTATCGGCACAGTTGGCATTATTATCTACCGAGGCTGTAAGCTCCAATGGAAATGCCGATTCTGTAATATTAAAAGGAACCGTAACCACACTACATCCCGTATTTGGCCCTACCGTTTCAGTTATTAGTACATAGTAATTCCCGAAAGGTAATGGCCCTAAATTATTAACGTCTAAATTTCCATTTGCTGGTACTATTCCCGTACCTGTAATTCCAGTTGAAATCAACGATAGGGAGTTGAATATTTCATAAGTAACCGACGTTGGTGTAGCATAAACACTATTTACGGTAAAAGACACATTTCCATCATCATTACCCGTACAGGTAATGTTATTTTCGCTAACCGCATCTGCCGTTAAGGTCGAGTTTGTTGGAATTGGTGCCACAGAAGGTTCATAGTAGCTACATAATGTTGACGCATCATAAACAATAAATGTATATTGAACACCTGGAGTTAGACCAGTAAACGTAGCCGATTGACTACCCGGAGAATCTTCTGGCAACCAAGATCCGGGTGGATCTGGATAAACAGAAGTTGGTCCTTGATAAATACTGAAATAGAATGGTCCCGCACTTGCAAGTGCTGTTCCGACACTTACAACGGCTTCACCTCCAGAAAGACAATCGACCGTAGTAGCAATATCTATATCCAAATCATTTGGAGGTGATGCTACAAGTACATTTTGAAAAAGAACAGAACATCCGTTGGCATCAACCACATTAATTTGGTAAAGTCCAAAATCGACCACATCAAAACTTACTGAGGTTGTTCCTGCGGCGTTCAATTCTGATTCATCATATCCATTAGTTCCTGTTACGAAATAGTTATAAGGCGCGGTACCTCCAGTTACGCTATTGATAATTATAGATCCTTGTGAAACTGTACCAGCGTTACAGGTAATATCAATAATAGTGTAATCAACATTAATGGCGTCTGGCTCATCAATTGTTATGGTATCTGTACCCTCACAAGATTTTCCATCGGTAACTGTTATGGTATAAGTACCAGCAGTAAGTCCAGAAGTTTGAGTTCCGAAGTCAGTCCCCGTAGTATCATTAAACACATTAATTGTAAATGGCGGGGTGCCTACGGAAGTATCGATAGTAATATCAATTGATCCATTTGCTTCGCCGTTACATAAAATAGGCTGGGTTTGAGTAACCACACTTAATTCTGGTAATGATATTTGCACAACGGTTTGTATTCCGGATTCTACGATACATCCGTTTGCATCTGTGACCTGAAATTGATAATCACCTTCATTTGCTGTGGTATATGTGAACGTATTATTGGTTGTTCCAACCGAAGTGTAAGCGCCACCGTTAAAAGAAACTTCATAGCTAAAAGGAGCTGTACCATTTGAGATTGTTCCTGTAATTATTGCATCTGGAGAGGCTGTACAATCCAAATCTTTTGTTAGTACCGTACTTACCGTAGGTCTTGGTAAATTATTAATAGTCATGGTTTTTGTAAAGTCACAACCACTTTCATCATTTACTCGGAACGTATACGTTCCTGGTGCTAAATCGGCAAATGTATTTGATGTTTGATAAGGCGTTTGTGCTGAAGCTGGCGCCGTAATTTGGTATTCAAAATCACCTGTGCCACCAACAACATTTATAATACTTACGTTTGAAGTCAACTCGGGACAAGCTAATGCGGATGCATCAAAGTCCATATCTGTAATTGGATTTAGTGGGTCAATAGTGACTTCATTTGAAACCCCCGTACAGTCATTGCCATCTTTAACGGTTATTGTATAGGTTCCCGAGGTTAATCCTGTAAAATCAGGATTGTTCTGAAAATTAATACCGTCAATACTATAAGTTAAAGGTGCAACACCACCATCGACATTTGTCACCGTTATTGTACCGTCAGTTGAACAGGTGAATACCTGGGTCAATTCGGCAGTAGGGTCAATAGCATCAGAAATAGTAATGGTTACGGTTTCAGCATCGGTTAAACAACTTGAGCCGCCAATACTATATTCAATTACAGTTTCATAATCGCCTGCTGCAAGTCCTGAAAACACCGATGAATTACTAAAGGTTGCCCCTCCATCAATACTATATCGCAAAGAACTTCCGTTGGCATCAATAACATTAAATGTAATAGACCCAGCATTTTCATCATCGGCACAAGTGATATTGTTAGGATTAACTGTAAACTCAGGTGCCAAAATTCTATCAACTGAAATTGTTGTTGTTGCCTCACAGTTATTAGCATCAACCACTAATATGTTGTAGGTATCTGGCTCAGTAACCGTAATTATTGGACTAGTTTGAAAATCTGTAGTGCTGTTTACAAAATAAAAATAGGGAGCTGTTCCTCCTTGCGGATAGATAGTAATCTCACCATCTTCACAAGATAAAGGCGTTGTTAAAGCTGCCGTTACTGTTAAAATCGGTGGGTTTATGATGGTAATTTCTTCGGAATACGTACACCCGTTTTCAGTTTCTAGCGTTGCTGTATAAGTTCCAGGATTTAGATTCTCGAAAGTATAATTATTCTCTATAATCGGGCCTACACTATTTACTAAAGTTCCACCACTATATAAAGCGAATGAATATTGCGGGTCGGCATCATTCGCGGCTATTTGGATACTTCCTTTTTCGCCATGGCAAAAAGGTTGCAATACCAAGGTTGAACCAGTAAAGTTTCGATCTCTAATTTGAATATCTGGTACAGAAAAAATACAAGGATTACTATCCACACCAATTTGTCTAATATAAACCGTGTAAAAACCAGCGGTATTTACAGAGAATAGATTACTGGATTGGTAATTTGTGGCATCCAAGCTATATTCGTATCCACTTGGCACACCTCCAACGGTTATATTTCCTGGGGTTGCACAAATAATATCTGAAGTCTCAACAGTTGGGTTGAGTAAATTTTGATAAACGTTAAAATAGAACTGTACAAAACATCCACCTTCAAAGTTCACGGTCAAACGGTATTGTCCAGCTTCATCGGCAACAAAGTCAGGGCCAGTTTCCACAGAATTCCAAGTACAGGCATCATTTTCATTGGCGCAATCAGAATTGGCTACCGCAGCACAACTAGATTCGTCCAACTTGTCCCACACCAGAGAGGCCGCACTAGCAATATTTGTTTCAATGTCCCTAAAATCATTCGCTCCACAGAGATAAATGTTTGGGAGTTGTTTACCATCATTCGGGCAAATCACAACCTCATCTGCGTATGGAATAACCGGATTTGGAATGTTTCCGCCGAAAAGTTCTACGTTAAAAATTTGGTCAATGGACTGGCAAGGCGCTGCAGCCGTATTACGAACATAATATAATCCTGTATCAGAAACCGTGATAGACTGCGTAGTTCCAATTACTGGAGTTCCCGTCGGGCTGGTTGACCAAGAATAGGAATCGTAGCCGTTTGCAGCGGTCAATTGCAGTGTAGCCCCACAAAGCGTTTCATTTTGGGTAAAAATACAATCGTTTAAATCTGCTAAAAAGTTAGTGGCCTGTGGTGATAATAAACATCCTGTATTTGTGCTATAACTTGGATCGTCAGATATTAAAAAATCTGGGTTCAATCCACCACGATAAGATGCAAAAGCTTGGTTGTCTATTCTATCTGAACAAACATCCACCAAAAGGCTACAGGATTCTACCACAGTTACCTTAAATCTAATTTCGAGAAGAGGGTCGTTTTCCTCAACAACAGAATCATCAATCCTGAAAATTATTTCACGCGTTGCAGCATCGTAACTTTCCACCGTAACTCCTGGAGGCAAATTGATAATATCGGTTGGATAGTCAAAAACAATATTTATAGGAAGGATATCGCGGATGATAAAATCTATAGCGTCATCATTTCCTGTATTCTGAAACCCGATAACATAATTCAATTCTTGACCGAGATTAACAATGTCCCCACCAATATTATTTCCAAATTCATCTTCAACAATCTTGGTCAATGTGATATCCGGTTCAATAATCTCTACCGCAAAAGAAGTTACAAATGCACCATATCCATCACCGTTGGTGGTCAATTTTAAATCTCCAGCGGTCTCATCGTTTGGGATGACAATATTCGAAGGGTTTGGAATTTGGATGTTATTTATATCAAGACCAAGGGTGTTGGTACTAGCGGGATTTCTATTGAGATTATGCACCCCATTCAAAGTAATGGTAGAGTTAAAGAAATTGTTAGGTTGGTTTATAGCATCGCTTAGAACGGTAAAACCAGCGGAAGATGCCGCCTTAAAACGAAATGAATCTCCTGTAAGGCCAATATCACCTTCCAAAGCACCAACCGCAATATTTGCGTTTACTGGAAATGGCGCTGGGAGTGTTTGAAACCCAGATACGGGGATATCTAAATCGGTATTACCCTGCACACCAGCATAGCCATCAAAAAGAGCAATATATTTACTTGGTAAAATCGGACTTTCATAAATAACGACCATAGTCCAACCCGCTGAACAACCGCCGTTTCTTATTCCTCGTGTGGCTCTTAAATTTGCAAGCGTATATGTTCCATCAGATTCGGCCAATCCCTGAACCAAATTGGTTACGTTCTTGTAACAAATTATTGGAGAATCCTTAAAAGAATTTTCCACTCCTGCTCCATAGTATTCGTAACCATCAAAAATAATATCATCTTCCTCACCTGGATCATCTGGATCATTGTCAGCAACCAAATCGATAAAATCTCCAGTGGGTAGTTTGAATTTAACTTCGTTCCAATCTTCAAACCGTGGTGTACCTTGAAAATTTGCGTTTCGGTTATCGGCAACCTCTACAGGATAGACCGATGCCCAATACAACCCCGCATATAGAATACGCTTACAATCTGTATCAATAGACAAATCGGCACTACTAGAGCTGAAAATATCTGGGTCACCACCACTTGCAACATTGACGTAAGCCCCAGTATTGTTGTTGTTAATTTCATTGCCGTTGTAGGGCAATGGCAAATCTGCTGCGGTTACAATGTTATTACCAATAAATACAATATCACCCTTTACCTTAATATTACCCCCTTCCAATCTTGGAGTAAATGGTGCAGGTAGTTGTGCAAATGCGCTGGCACTAAACAAAAGACCAAGCATCACAATTAAGTAATAGTTTCTATTTTTTTTCTGAAAAATCGAAAATGGAAAGTTCTCGATACAATTTGACAGCAGATTAGTTATCAAATTTTTTGACTGCGGGTTAGTAGGTTTTTTCATCATATTAAGATTTGTTTATCTATAAATTCCCGGGGGCATTGGGGCATTACAGATTGGGACTAAACTAATTTTCTATCTATATTTTAATTTTCTATTTTAACAATTGACATTTTACTATTATACGGTCGATCACCTTTAGACTTTAAAGTTGTATTTGCCTGATCTACCGAATCTGTTTTTTGATAATAAATATAATATTTACTAGTGTTTACATCATAAAAGAAATCTACATCAGTTCTGCCGGAAGCCACCACTTTCTTTATAAATTCATCTCTTTTATCGGTATTGTCATGAACGGCAACAATCAAGTAATATCCATTTTCTACATTTTGAACATTTTTCAAAATCTGGATATTATCACTTTGTGCCTCACCAAAATCAAAATCGGCTTCCGTTAATGGCTTATTACTCAACGGTGTGGTCTGCTTGATAATTCTCAGTTTTGTACGATCTTGTTCGTAACGATCTGCCTCGCTATCATATACCGCACGTTTTATACGACGTTTGCGTTCAATTTCAGTGGCAACTTTGATGTCTGCCAACGATGTCGATAATTCATTTTTAGTTCTTATCGCGGCAGCTTGCTCTGCTTTTAAGCGTTCAATCTTTTTCTTGTAGAACAAACTCACTTCATCATTTTCTAATGTTTTTATTCTAATTCTTTCATCATATACTTTCTGAAGTTCTTCAATTTCTTGATTACGCTCAGAAATGGATTTATTTAAATCGTTCTTTAAAGCTTCGATAGCGTTATTTTCAGCCGTAACACTTTTGAAAGGTTTTGGCTCGAGGACAACACCTTGCTCACTCAAATCATTTTCATTCTTAAGATCTTTTAAGTCTTGATTTTTATTCTCGACTGCTTCAGACAAACGTTGCAATAATTCTTGCTGTTCTGTTTTTGAATCTTCGGCCTGTTCAGCAATTTCTGACAAGGATTGACCTAGTGCATCAGATGCTGTAGGGCCATCAATATTGTTTTGAGCAGCTTTAGCAGCTTCTTGTTCTTTTAATTTATTTGCTTCTTCCAGTCTTAGACGCTCAGCTTCTGCGGCTTTATCTGCAGCTGCTTTGGCGTTTTCTAATTCTAAAGCCTTGGCTTCTGCTTCCAGTCTCAATCTTTCTTGTTCTTCTGCAACTGCTTTGGCCTCGGCGCGAGCTTTATCTTCAGCTAATTGCATTTCTTCTTCCTTGGCGGCACGCTTCATTTCTGCTTCTGCTTCCGCTTTTTCCAATTCCAATGCTTTTGCTTCTGCTATTGCTTGAGCTTCTAACTTTAAACGCTCTTTTTCAGCGGCTGCTTCCGCTTCTAGTTTAGCTTTTTCTTCGGCATCACGTTTTTTATTAGCTATTTCTTTAGCCATCGCTCTTTCTGCTGCCAAAGCCTTAGCTTCAGCTTCCGCTATTTCTTTTGCTCGTTCTTCTTCCACCAACCTTAATCGTTCTTGCTCTTTAGCAAGTGCTTCGGCTTGGGCTTCTTCGGCTCGAGCTTGGGCAAGCGCATTGGCAACCTCCTTTTCTTTGGCTTGGGTCTCAGCCAATTTATTAGCCTCTTCTTCGGCTTTATTGGTTGTAGCTTCTTCCGATTGTTGCGCTTTGATTTCGGCTTGTTTCTGTGCCTCCAATTCCGCTATTTTATTTTCTTCAGCTAATACTTTAGCTTCTTCTTGCGCAATGGCTTTTGCTTGGGCATCTAATTTGGCTTGTGCTCTGCGCTCTTGTGCAGCCAGTCTATTGGCTTCAGCTTGCGCCTTATCGATTTTTTTAGTTGGTTTTTTAACCCGCTTATTTCGTTTTGTAAATATGCCGGTCACCTCATCACCGCTACTATAATCATAGCGCTCCCTAGATACAAATCTGTAAGCCAATGTAATTTCATGTGAAGATCCAAAGTCGGTAAAATCACCGAACGCTTGCTCGTAGTTGTACTCTGCCGCGATGTTCTCTGTAATATTAAGACCAACGCCAGCAGATGCGCCATATAAGGTATTATAACCGGCCTGTGCCCAAATACCTTTGGGAACCGTCAACATAGCCATCCCAGAGATGATAGTGTTTTCCGTGCGGAATTCTGAACGCACCAAGGCCGAAAACTTAGTTTCATCAAAAAAGCCAGATCCGCTCATGTACCCAGTGTACATTATATGACCTTGAAGAGATTGCTCAGGATTGTCTTGAATTAATTCTGAAGTATTAACGTTATATAAAACCGCATTATTTAACGAAACACCAAAATCTAATTGCGCCAAACCATAATTAATTGCCGGGTTAACGGTAACTAAAAGGTTGGAAGGTACATTTTCCAAAGATGGGTCTGAAAAATTGGTTACCGTTCTCCCAGTATTGATACCACTACTATAAACGCCCAAATTTAACCCAAAGGTTAAATTATTATCTCTTTGAATCTGTGCATTATAGGCGAAGTTCAAAATTCCTCCAAAGGTGGTCAGCACCCCATAGTCTTGTTGGAAGAGCCCGATACCTGCCCCAATGTTTTCTTTTAATCTCCCTGAATAATTGGCAAAGTAAGTTGTCGGGGCATCCTCAAATTGTACCCATTGCCGTTTGTTGGTGATATTAATGTACTTGTTCTGTTCGCGCACAAAACTGAATGTGGGGTTTATTAGATATCGGTTAAAAGTCAAGGAATTTCTTACGGGTAAAGCAAGCGAAACCACCCCATCGCCTTCTTGGCAATAGAACATCTGTAAGGAACAGATTAACAATACTATGGTAAGTACGTATAGTTTCATTTAATTATTGTTATTGACCCCTTTTTAGCATTGCCTGTTGGCGGATTTATGATATAGTAAAAAACCTGATTTACGCTGGTTAATTCTAGTGCTTCTATTGGCCAATTGTTTTGATAATCTTTAGTCTGTAAAACAATTTCACCCTGATTTGAAAAAATCGTAACTTCTGTATTTGAGCCCGTAACGTATTGGGTAGGGATTATCCATGTATCGTTTATAGTGTCTCCGTTTGGACTGATAACGTTGGGAATATTTTCAACCTCAGGGAACATGTCGATTATTTCGGTAATTTCAAAAAGAAACTCGTTGGAAACTTCGCAACCTGTAGTCTGACTCACTATGAGCTTATAGGCTCCGAATTGGGTCGCAGCGTATGTATCTGTATTTTCGCCATCGATTACGTTATCATTATAAAACCACTCAAAAGTGGCATTTTGAGCATCGGTTTCAGCAATGATGGTCAAACTTTCGCCTGCTTCCATTTCATTTACTTCGGAAACATTAATAGTTGTTACAAAGTTTTCGCTTATAATATCAATTGAACCAGATGCCTGGCAATCTCCTAAATCTACTTGCACGGAAAAATTACCGGACTTATCGGTCTTATAACTTTGATCTGTGGCGTCAGGAATTAAATTACCATCCAAAAACCATTGATATCCTAGACCAGCAATGGTATTTAGGGTAGTCATACCTTGATCAGGACAAAATGGGCTGCCAAGACTTGAACTAATGGTGGCATTTGCCTCTCCTGAAACGGCCTCACTCACGGTAACTCTATTAGAAAATGAATTTGATGTACAGGTACCATAATTGGTCTCAACAAAAAATGTTCCCTCTTGGCTAACATTTAAGGAGTTGCCTTCTGCCACAAAAACCGACGTGGCTGGGCCCGTTACTCGATACCAATTATAAGTGAGGTTTGGATAATTTAATGGTGAATCGTTATCCTCAAACCCAGGATTATCTATGGTCAATAAATAACTTCCGCCAGAACAAAAGGCTCCTGTGGAAACCAAATTATTAATTGTAAATGGACTATCCTGAATTTTATAGTAAGCGGCGAAGTTTGCCGATCCAGAACTTGTGGCAACGGGCGCAGTACTCTTTACCCGAATTCTATAATTTTCGCCAGCGGTATCTGAAGGCAATGAAAAATTTAATGTTGCAGGTGAAGTTGTAATTTCTCCTGCACTGGAAGTGGCTATGACCACAGCATCAGTAAAATCCCCGTCTGGTCCTGAAAGTTCAATCTTGAATTGGTTGGATGGCGAAATACCAGTTGATGGTGTAAAGATAAACGTGGCATTATAGTCATTAAAGGAGGGTCCAGCGCAAGCTTGACTAAATTCAAAATTTGGCGAACTAATAACAACCTGTGCAATTACTGCTTTTAAAGGAAAAAGCAGTAAACACAGAATTATAGCATGTTCTATTGAGAAAGTAATTTTAACCATGTAGTTTTATTTAGACGTCTCCAATTGACCTCAATTTAAGGCCGCTTGATTTGCGAAGAATTCGACTAAAATATTAGTCTTCATAATTGACATCACTGGAAGCAATAATCTTATTGATCCTCAGTCTAAAGTCTGGTTTTTTGGGATTTTTCAAATCGATGAAAGTTTCGGCATCCGACCCTTTGGAATAAACATTAGAAAACGCACGGTTACCGTACCAATTTTCTAAATCTTCATTATTTGTGGAGTTTTCGGTAAAAAGATTTCCCATACAATTGTTGAAATACATTTCCCTGAAATTGAGCTTATCAAGGCTTTCGCTGTTGATTTTAGTTTCATTATCAAAAACCACGGCTGGTTTAAAACCAGAAATCACACTCTTGCTAATATCGATGGCAGCATCTTTGGCAACGAAAATACCTTCTTTAACCAACCCCACGCTGATATCTGCCTTGAGGTCTTCACTTACATTTACCAAAGTTAGATTTTCGGCTACTACTTTAGTCATCTTCTTAGTAAAATCAACTTCCTCTTTTTGCTCGTAAGACTCGAGATACATACATGTAGAGCCATCTGCGCCAGAGACATATGGTGATCGGATAGCTAATGAGTTACTAATCCTGCATTGTGTCCCAAAATTAAATTTATAATCATTGCTTTTAGTTCGGTAAGACACCATTTTATTTAAGTTGAGCTCCCCACCTAGAATGTTAAACGAATTGCCTTCGCAATAACTTACCATAATATTCTCCAGTACCGTTTTACAACCCACACCTGCTAAGGTAAGCGCATTAAAGTAACCAAAGTCACGGGTTCTTTTACCAGCATATTCGATTCTTACGTAACGAAGAATACCCGAGTTGCTATCAGGGTTTTTTCCGCCGTAACTAATGTTTTCATAATCTGATGGACGCAGACCATAGTCTACGGAAGCGGCATTGCCGTACTTATTGATTGGTGCATCTCCCAGTATAAAAAGACCACCCCAGTCACCTTCTTTTTTAACCCCACGATTGGAGGTGAAAATAATAGGATCTGTTAGTGTACCATCTGCAATAATTTTACAGCCTTTTGAAATAATCAAAGATCCGTTGGTCTTGTAGTCTCCTATAATTACCGTTCCTGGTTCAATGGTAAGGGTTGTGCTATCTGTAACAAATACGTTACCCAAAAGAAGATAAGTATCTCTTTTATTCAACTTAGTATCCTTGTTGATATTTCCAGTAAGAATTTGAGTTGGCTCTCCGTAATCTTTAGCATTAGGTTGGAATTCTGTCCAGGTATTCAACCAGTTGTTGGTTCCAATAATCCCTTTTTCCTGTTGGGCATCTACATGTCCATATGTCAAAAGAAATAAACATATAATCTGAGTAAAATTTTTCATAGTAGATTTATTAAATAAAAACTTGGGTTTTAAATTCTATTCAAACATAACATTAAATTCCATGAAATACAAGTTTTATCGTTCAAATACAAAGTTTAACACTAATTGTAGTCTATAGACTACTTTTTTAACAATTTAAACGATATTATCTTGGTTTTTATATTTTCAGAATAAGTATTCTAGCTAATATCTCGATGAATGGAAGTATAGCCCTACTTCTTAATCAATTTTTGATATTAAAAAATCCCGATATAAATACCGGGAATGAAAACTAAATTTTTTGGGTTAGATAGGCCGTTTAAATTAAATGGCTAAACTTACCAATTAGAATTTATTGTATTCGTTGTACGTGTGAAGTGATTTCAGGGTTTCCTCGTAAAATAAGATTGCTGAAATGAGATTAGTTTTATCTGAGTACGGTAAAATTTTCTTTTGAAATTCTATAGTACTTTCAAAATAATCGTTAGAGGCATCAATATTATCCTCTAATGCTTTTCTATGTTCTTTTGTATCAGGTATTCCTAAGGATGTCATGGTAACTCCTGGCTTAGTGGCAAACGCAATGTTAGGTAGGATTTTCACTATAACCTCAATACGTTCTACGTAAAGTTCCAAAAGTTTCCCTTTTTGAAACCGATTGAGTTCATCCCGATCGTGGTACTTGGAAATGGAAACTTTTCCACTTATAATATCCTGAGGGTTTTTCTGAGCGAAAACGCTACCAGTAGTCAACGTTAAAGCGGCAATGATGAGTATAATTTTAGTTTTCATCGTTAAGAATTTAGGGTTCATTGAGACAAATTTATGCAATTAAACGTAAAAAACAAGCGTTTTATCGATTTTTTTAAATTTTATCGATACGTTTATTCCAAAGGGATTCATTTTTCCCCACTCTATGATCCTAAAATAATAGAGACAGCCCTTATTTGCAAAATCAATAATTTAGATGATGCCTGTTTATTTAAAATCGATTTAGCTGATGTCTTAGCACTAATTTACGTTCCCAAAATATCTTCTCGTTAAATCTTCAATGATATCGTTCTCCTTAGCGTGTAGGATTTCAATAGTGAGTTGTTTTTCGATTGAATCATTGACCTTTACTCCAAAACCATACTTATCTGGTTCAAATAATTTACCAACAACCTTGACATATTTATCGGGATTTTTATAATCATAATATTCCAAGACCGGGGCGTCTCCAATTATAGCCGAGATTTCATTTCTATTCAGAGCATCAACAGCCTCTTCCAAACTCTTATAATTGTTATAGGAATAACCATTTTCTAAAACAAAATCTTCTGTTATGCTTTTATAAAGCACACCAATCTTTTTATCTCTCAAATCTTCCAGACTACTTATCTCGTTAGAAAGGGAAAGAGTCGTCATTACGCTAGTGATAGAAGATGTTAGATATGCGAGAATCAAAATACCAATTACCAACCAAAATGCCGAAAAGACCTTGCCTCTCCAGCCGAATAAATTTTTTCGCTTTAAATTTCCAGATGTTGCAACAGACATTACCGTGTAGAAACTTTCGGCCATCCCCTCACGCCATCTCTTAGGAAACTCCTTGTCATATACCCTATCGAAATAAGTTAATGCAATGGTAAAAAATAAGATAACTCCAATTAACCACAAGTAAGCTTTGATATGTCCAGCTTCCTTAAGTCCGTTTAATACTTCTGAGGTTGTAGTAGCTTTAGATTCCGCAATCATTATTCTAAGACCTGCATCGTACCAAGGTTGCGTAAAATCAATTCGCTGGGCTCGTTTTTTTGAAATAGTGATATTAGATAATGCCACACGAATTTGACCTTTCTCAACAGCATTAACCAAATCTTCGAAAGAGGTAAACTCCAAGTATTCAAATTCAAGCTCTTGTCTTTCAGCTATTTTTTCCCAAAGCTCAATGGCCAGACCTGTCGGTTTCACGTGATCAGCAATCACAAACGGCGGACTATGGTAGATACCTACCTTGATTTTACTATTTAATTTTGAATCTACCTGACCAGAAGAAACGAAGGTTCCCATCAAAAAGAAAAGTCCTATTATTGATAAGATAAAGGGACTTTTCTGAAATAGTTTTTGTTTTTGCTGAGCCAACATATAATTAAAATAAAATAGAGGACTACTTCGAATAAAATGGGGTTCTCTTGGCCAAATAATTCAAGGTCACTTTATAAGCGTCTTCATTTTCCCAAAACGATTCGTGGTCTTTACTAAAAATGTTTTCACCTTTATCATTATATATATTCATTGAAATAGTTGTAGTATAATTTTGCTGTGTGGAGCTATAACCACCCGAAGTTACATTTGTACCAGAATCATCAAACAATTTACCAACAAAAGTTTTTGCGGGCTTTTTGTCGTTGGTTTTTATATTTGTCCTGGTTGCTGAGTATGAAGATTGACTACTTGCCTCGATGGATACTAACCCCTGTATTACATATTCCACTCCCAAAATATCACAGATCTCACCCATAGAATAATTCTGTTCATCATTAGCTCCGATTCCAGCTTTTCCAAGCAGTCTATTAGTTGTCATAACGTCTTGATACGTTAAATTACCACCCTTATCCTCAAAAACAGAATAAGTCTCCTGCTGAATCTTTTTGGACATAGCGTTTGAGCCATCATCTTGATTTTTAATAAAGGCAAATGGCAAAATAGCTACTTTATTATGATGATCCTTTAAATCTGAAGATTCGTTGAAGTATTCAATTCTACCTGAAGAAAATGTAATCTTAGAAATCTTGTTCTTTAAAACCGTGTATTCAATAGTTTCATTTTGATAAACAAACTTAATATCGTTTTCTTCGATAGCCTTGATTGTTCCAATCATTTCACTACCATCGGTTTTAAGTATAACGTCATTTTGGGAAAAAGCGCCCAAAGAAAATACGACGCACATCATAAAAGGAATTAGGAGTTTAAAATTTTTCATTTGGCATTGGTTTTTATAATTGTAAAATTTTACTTTTTTTAAATTTATTTGATTTCTTGCATCATTTAAAAATACTAAAATAATCAAATAAACACCACTATCTAAGTTTGATAAGTTCATTTTAATTTCGGTTGTGTGGATTGTTTAAAAAAAAATTAAGGCTTTATGGATTGATGTCTATTTCAGAAAGCCTGTATTTAGTAATTTCAATTAAGTCGCTATAAAATGAATAAAAAAACCCCTTCAAAAAGAAGAGGTTTTTAAAATTTGAAATAGTGCTTAATTCTAATTAACGATCTTTTTATTTATACTTGAGCCATTCTCCAAATTGATGACCGCCAAATAAATTCCTTTAGAGAAATTAAACGGCTCTCTGATTTCGGTTGAACCGTTTTCTGCTGAATATACAGTAATCGATTTTCCATTGATATCATATACCTCAACCGTTTTTATTAACGAGGAAGATTTCACATTAATCATTCCACTATTAATGAAAGCAAAGGTTTCACTTAAATCATTATCATCAACTGAAAGCTGGTCTGAAGCGAACTTCAATAAAAAACGTCCTGTATCTGTTCCAGCATTTGCAGTAAAATCATATGACCCAAATACTAAATTAGTATCTATATCCAGTAAGGTGTCTTCAAGGATTATTGCGTTTGTGGTATTTCCAAAGACACTACCCTGTAACGCATCAATACCGATGGTGTAAGTTCCATTTTGTGCCACTGTAATCCCCAAAGGAATAATATCTGTATCCTCCCATGGCATTGCCAATCCTTGGATATTCATTTGCTCAGCTCCAATTAGCGAAAATAAATTATAATCAACATCTTCAGAATAGGTATCAAAGAGCCTATCCTTAGCATCAGTTGCGCCATCTACATAGCCTACCAAAGCACTTGAAGCCTTGTTATTAGAATCCACCATGCTCAACCAGATTAAATCGCGGTTGATATTGTCATCTAAAGTTTCCGAAGCACCATTTTCTGTTCTAAAGAATGAAGAATTATCGTAAGCCTCTTCGTTATCATCAAATCTCAGTTCGTTTGAGAAATTTACCGTTGATGTTGTTGGAGCACTTTCCATCATTTGAACAAAGAATGCCTGACCTGAAGCAATATTTCCATCAAAAATATTTGGCGGTGTTGCACCAGTAACATTTGAAGTCACATATGGATTGTTATAACTATAAACCTCTCCAGTGTAAAACGGATTTAAGGCGTTTGAAATATCAGGATTATGGGTCCAGATTCTAACATGACCCTCTATCTGAGTATTGGCATTAAAAAATTCGTGCGCGTTTATAGATGACGGATAAGGATTCCCTAAAAGGTTCCAATGTCTGTTTCCTACAGAGGGCTGATTTGAACCTACCGATTTAATAACGTTCACATCGTAATTTCCATTATGTGGTGTTCCTCGAAACGTAGTTGTAAAACTTGGAACTAAATCGCCGGGAGTTTCCACAATATATCCAACGGCAGCTGACATATTTCCTGTAAACGACGTCCAATCACCAACTGTTCCTTCTGTATTTACAGCATCAACATCCCACTCAAAAGCATTACTGGAAAACGGATCTGTTATTTCTGAAACATCATAATTTTGTACCGGTGAAGACCAGAACACAAAATCGCCAGAATCCACATCAGTTACCTCACGCTTTACGTTTATATTTCCTATGTTGTTATTAACCTCAACATTTTTGACTTGAATCAAGTTGGCACTATCCTCAATAGTCAAATTCGCACCTGATTCTACGGTAACATTCTTAATTAGTTTCAAGGTAGAACCTGAAGGAATAGTTACCTGGCTCCCAGAAGCAACAGTACAATCGCATCCTTCTAAATTACCAGACTGATTATAATTTGCTGAAAACACTAATTCACGTTCCTCATCTGGTATTGATGTAATACCAGCGTCAAGATATGCCGGTGGCAATTCAAATTCGGTTCCATTCCAGAAAACAGGTGTCCCACCTTCTGAAATTGTCGCGGTAACAATAAATGCACCAAAATCATTAGATACCCTTAGTCTATATAATCCCAAATCATCGAGATCAACCTCTGAAACAGTATAGGTTGGTGAATTTGCCCCTGGTATTGCCGTGTTGAACTTAAACCATTGGTAGGTTAAATCTTCAGAAGGATCTCCAGTTGTTCCACCTGCAACATCAGCCGCAGCAACTAAAGTGATATCTGATGAACTGGGAATTTCACATACATTTCGCGATACCGGAAATTGAGTTACAACTGGTGTCTTTATATCGAACGAACCTCTATTATATGCAAGAAAGGCTAAATCAGCAGTTCCTCCTGCTACCATATTGATATTATTGATATTATCAATATTGGTTGGATCAATTTCAAAATCCTCAAATTTAAAGGCTGCCATGCGTAAAGGTCTTATCTCATTATTTGAAAAAGCTAAACTTTGTGGTGTTGCAACACCATAGCTAGCACCATTATTTAAGTTATATAAATCCAGCCTCCATTTAGCCAATAAAGCATCTCCATCATTTTCTTCTTCTTGTAGAATGCTCAATCGCAGTGGCCGACCTACAATATTGTCAAAGGCATCAGAGTAATAATACACATCGGTACTACCAGCTCTTGCTATCTGGGTGATTAAAAAATCAGGTATATTATCATCTATGGCGCCTAGAATACCCCCAGCGCTATAAAATTTCACATCTGTAGTTTGATTAAAATTGGTTACACCAGTGCCTAAATCCAGACCATTTACACCATCAATTAGAACATCGTAAATAGTAGCACCAGCGATTTCTTCAGATGTTATGCTATTACCCTCACCTACTTCGCCATCAATCAAATCGGCCATAGCGAGATAATTTGAACCTTGGGTTATACCACTAACACCGTCGGTTGTGTAAGCATAGAAAAGCTGAGTATCAAAAGTCACCCCATTTGCGGTTAGCAAGGCGTCATCAACACCCGTAGAGTAGGTTGTGCCGTCATAGGTAAAGGCTAAAAGTTCATGCCTATTATTAGGCCATAATTCTAAATCTGCAGGATTTGCTTTCCAGTCTGATGATCGCCAAAATCCGTTATAATTAGTAAATATCTCAGTTATCTTAGTAACATTACTTGTAGGTCCATTTCTTAGCGACTTATTAGTAGGCGCTACGTATTCAATATCAAAATTAGAATCGATACTCGCTACAATAAGGTCACTCATTACATCAGAGTTTCCACTAGCCGAGATTTCGAAGGTGATTTCGTTAGCATTGACAACAGTTACGTCTGTAATTGCAATTCCACTTAAACTCACGCTTGTTCCTGCAGTAAAACCACTACCTGAAACGGTTATCAATGATCTAGTGGTAATTCTGGTTGGTGATACATTGGTCACTGTTTGTGCCCATAATCCAGTAGTGGATAATAGTAATAAAAATGCAGCAATCGGTTTTTTAGCGATAGTTGCCAAATAGGTAATTTTCGAATTCATAATTTTTGGTATTTGGTTTGTAATAAGATTTACAAAATTGAGATAAATTGGTCGCTCAATGGGAGGGATGGCAATAATGCTAACTATTTTTTAGTTTTTGAAAAAAAATGGATGTTCAGTATGATTTTGGTGCTGAAATGATAATCTGAAGCAGAATAGAAAGTCAAAATTCAATTAAATGTAAAAGAAACAGATTTTAGTTGGTTAAGAAATTTCGATGTGAGAAC
The DNA here is from genome assembly GCA_963803715.1 of uncultured Flavobacteriaceae bacterium. Lineage (GTDB taxonomy): Bacteria > Bacteroidota > Bacteroidia > Flavobacteriales > Flavobacteriaceae > Psychroserpens. Next base: position 9,359 of record CAWDOF010000003.1, on the reverse strand, counting down.
TTTTGACCCTAAGTGTTAATTACATTGAAAATACTAAAAGGTCAATTTGACCCATCCCGTTATCCATATTTTGGCTTATGAATCAATTATAATCGCAATTGCCATAATACATCTGGCAATATATATTCATATTGGAGTAGAACTAAAACATTGAAATAAAATGAGTGAAGAAAAAAACAAACAGAAAAAGAATAAGGAAAAAAATTCCAATGAGATAGATGTTAATAAAGATTTTGACAAGCGTGAAAATTCTAATGGCGGTTACGATCATCCTCCCCACAGCAATGAAGAACATAAAAAAGATTAAATCCGTATTGCCATATTTTAAGAAATGGTACGTTCGCTTTTAAGAAGCCCCAATTTCAACTGCTCCTTAAAATTGAGCAGTTTTTTTAAATTTACTAAGTGTTTATTTCACTTCCGTAAAGACCTTACATCCTACTCTAATATTTAGTAGGTAGAGAATCCATCAAGTTGTTAGTAGTACAATCTAAAGTCAAGCTTGATACACAAATTGTAATGTTTACGAAACATACGCTCCACCACTTCCCTCAAATCATCATTTTCGTAAAACTGGCTAAAAAACACCCTATCAATGGTAAATGCACTCGACATGTTATCAGAACGAAATCCATAGCCAGAAATGGCCCGAGCACCAGTTACATCAAGAAAGTATTGAGACTCCTCGTCGGTGAGGTCCAAAACTTTCATATTGGCAAAGTGTATAATTTTACCCACCATTTTACCTTCAAAAAGTTCGGCAATCTCTTCTATGCTATAATAATAACCATTGATTAAAATATTGTTTGCCTCTCCCGGTAAAACTAGATAGATAATTTCGTAGTCATCAAAATTATGGTCGTTGTAGAGCAAATAGCTTAGACTTTCCTCAAGGCCCTCAATCGTATCGCACGTTTTGTAAATGCTGCTAATGTTCTGGTTCAAGGCAATGTCTTCAAGAATTTTGACCACCTCGGTGCTTTCGGCGGTATCAACGTCGGGAACGACCTCGAGACAGTAAATAAAATTTTCAATAGCTGTATTTGAAACTTCCAGTTCGTTCATGGTTACTCTTACCTTTTGTTTGGGGATTTAAAAGTAATAAGAAATTAAGTACGTTATGTATTTTAGGCAAAAAAGCTTTAGGTGCGGTAGTTACAGTTGTAAAAGGTTTTGGTATTTTCAATTATTTGCCGATGCAGTATATTACACTATACTATTGATAAGGGATAAGGCTTTGTGTGTGGTACAGATGTGATACAAAAAAGGGTTAAATTAATCACAAAAAAACCACATGATTGAATTGAATAACATGATAGAAAAAGTATAAATTATTTTTTCGCAATCTTTATACTGATTATTTTATTTAGATAAACTAACCTTTTTTTCGTTTCGCAAACGGGTCAATGGAAATTCCTACTTGAAAATATCCGGTTGCATCTTGCGAATTCTCATAAATAAAATCCTGAGTTGGTTGAGCTTTTTCTGTCAATCTACTATTGATAAAGTTTTGAAAACCACCTTGAAAAGTTCCAATTATATAGTCGTTAATTCGGTGTTCATAGATGATGCCCGATTTTATTTCCAATTGGCTGTATTCAAAAGTTTCTGCGAAATTTGGATTGTCAACATTAACATAAAATCCTGTGCTTCCAAAACTGCTGCCTATCGAAAACCGTCCGTTTTCTCCGACTGGTCGTCTTAATAACAAACGCTGTGGAAGTATAAAATCCAATTCCCATTTTGAGTTTTTGAATCTATGGCTGTATGAAAATGTTGGGAAAAATGGTATCTGGGCCGTTGGGTCAACAAAGACGATGGCACCTAATGTCATTGTGGTGCGTTCTGTCCGCTTCAATATAAATGACAAACCAACTAATCCTTTGATACGTTCAAAGCCTTTGTCGTTACCATCAACTATCAAGGAGGCATTGTAGATTACCGGTTTTTTAAATAGGGTCGAAAAATAGGTTGAACTCAAAGCGGTAGAGAAATAATGAAAGTCAACAATGCCGTTTTGTTCAAATACGGTAACATCTGTCGCTTCGATATTATCAAACTCCAGCTCGTTAAATTCATAATTAAGCGAACCGGTTAAACTCCATTTTCTCGTTCTGGCTATCGGAATATTGGCCGATGCGTTGAAGGTGCGTTGTGTTTTGATTTCGCCTTCCTGAAATTCTTGACCAAATAGTTCAGAATCAAAATCTCGCGATAGACTTTGACCGTATTCAAAGTTTAAGACCCGTGCTCTTGGGAATTTTTCCTTTATACCTTGCACGGCAATTTTTTGAAGTGAATCGGATTGTTGATTTGATTTTGTTTGGTCTTGACCAAAACATACGGCAACAGCTGAAATTATTAGTGCTGAAGTCAAATAAAATGTTCTATTCATCAGGATTTTTTAGGTATTTGTATTTTTTATCTTTTTTTATTGATTTCTTTCTGTAAACTTCTGTTTGAAATGATGAGTGGAATTAAAGCAATCACAACAATGAGAACTATCATTACGATGATTGAAATGATGAACAGGCAAATAATAAACATTCAATCAACTTTTTTTTTCGCTTTTTTATTTTTCATAATACATCTAATCCTGCCAATGGTAACATAAGCACCTATGAGTGCACACAATGCAATAAATAAGCAGGATAGAATCATGGACATGTTATAGTTGTACCACTTCGATTTTGGAATCAGGAATTTTGATTGATTTTTGAGTCATTCAATTTTTGAGAGATTTGCTCTAATTGACTTTCCTTAAACACCATAGTTCGATGCGGAAAAGGAATGGAAATCCCTTCTTTATCAAATCGTTTTTTTATGCTTTCAAACAAGTCACATTTCATTTCAAAAGCTTCGCCAAAATTACCTGCCCAAGCCCACGCACGCAATGTGACTGCGGAATCATCCAATTTGATGACGCGAATGATTACTTTTTTCGCATTATTGTATTTTTCAAGCTCGCTCCTATGGTCCAATAAGTTTGGGTGGTCTTCACACTCTTCCCGCATGATATGTTTGGCAAGGTCTATATCGCTATCATAAGAAATGCCAACTTCAATCCATTGACAACACATACGTTCGCCCAAATCGTAGTTGATGACTTTTTCTTTATTGATAACGGCATTTGGTATGACAATCATTTTGTTTTCGTAATTTCTAATGATGGTATGCCGAAGTGTGATATCTGTGACCGTTCCAACCATCGTTTCATCCAGCTTTATGATGTCTCCAATCTTAAAAGGTTTGAAAATGATAATAAAAACGCCACCTACTAAATTCGCCAAAGCCTCTTGTGATGCGACACCAGCAATAACGGCAATGACACCTGCACCACCCAAAGCTGTCTGTGCAATACCGCGCATGGAAGGAAATGCGAGAATGCCTAAAATTCCTCCGAGAAAATATATGCCTACAACGACTAAATTCCGTAAGAACTTATCACTTGTAAAATCGCTTTCCGCAGTTCTCTTTTTCTTAATGGAACGCTCAAAATAGACGTTTGCCGAAGATGCAGCGACAATAGTAACAATAGCCACGATTCCCAAATAGAGAATGATGTAAAAATTTTCTTGAGCAACCTTATAGGAATCTTTGTCAATGAATATGAAGCTTATCGCAATAATTCCCAAAACAATCCACATCACTCGTAAAATACGTCTCACCAAAATAACGGTAGAAGGTTCTTCGGTTGGGTATTTTACTTTCACTTTTTTTATCATCCATCTACAAAGCAAATTTGATAAAAAGATGAGCACCAATACTACGACAACAACAATGGCTGCGTAAATGATGGCGGTTTGATGTGCGTTGAAAAATTCGGTCATTTCTGTTTGTTTTTATTGTATTTGTAAATGGCAAAAAGAGGTATAAAAATCAATGACAATCCTATGGTTCCAATAATCAATAAGGTTGGAGCGCCTTGTAAATGCAGCAGTTTGAATAAAACTGAAAGCAAAATGATGGAACTGAATAAAGCGCCTGTGATATAGACAATTTTTTTCACGTGTTTATATTTATTGTTTCTCAATGGACATTTGGGACGCTTCGGGACTGTTCGCCAACCTGCCTAGACGGTCAGGCGGGTAATCATTCCCCTGAATGATAAACTTTTTAGCATGCTCGTTTCATGTGTTTATTTTTATTGTTATCGAAGGTCACATGCTGTTCGCCAACCTGCCTGCCGGCAGGCAGGTAATCATTCCCTTGAGTGATAAGCTTTTTAGCATGCTCGTTTCATGTTAATGATTGGGTTTATGGGTTCAAAAACCTTCCAGTTAACCACTACTAACTATTAACCAAAACCTGAAAGGTTCAGAACCACTTAGTCTAATGTGCAGTTTGCACCTTCAAATTTGAAATATCTTTAGCGTTTTGCTTTGCAACTTTCCGTTTTATATCGCCTTTCCAGATATCAATGACGATATACATTACCGGAACGATGATTACCGTAAAAATCAATGAACTTGACAAACCACCAATCAATACCATTGCCAAACCATTTTTCCATTCGGCTCCCGCGCCTGCTGCAAAAGCGATTGGAATCATGGCGATCACCATGGCAAGTGTTGTCATTAATATGGGACGTAATCTTGAAAGTCCAGCATTTACAACGGCTTCAACACTATCCATTCCTTCTGTTTTAAATTGATTTGCGGCATCTACGATTAGAATTGCATTTTTAATGACCAAACCAACCAACATTATCAACCCTAAAAATGTAAATACACCTAAACTTTCTTGAAATAATGCCAAAATTAGAAATGCGCCAATCATTGCGGTAGGTACTGAAAACATTACTACTAATGGATATGCGTAACTTTCATACAATGCTACCATAATCAAATACACCAAAACAATACTCATTAAAAGAGCCAAGCCTAAACTGGCAAATGCTTCTGTCTGGCTTTCCAGATCGCCACCCATTTCAAATGTCACACCTTCAGGTAATTCCATCGCTTCAATTGCGGTTTGAACTTCGGTGGAAACGGTTCCTACTGGTCGGCCAACCACTTGCGCACCAATGCTCACACTACTTCGTTTATTGTCTCTTTGTAATTTTGAAGGTCCTGTAGATTGGTCAACGGCTGCGAATTGTTGCAGTTCAATCAGTTCGCCTGTAGTATTTAGAAAGGTTACTTTTTTGATGTCATCTGTATTCTGACGGTCAAACTGGTCCAATTTCACATTGATATCATATTCATTTTCTCCGTCACGAAATTTGTATTGTGTGTTTCCTGCAAAGGCGTTCTGCATCGTATTTCCAACGGTGCTCATTGTTAAATTAAGTGTGGCCATTTTATCACGGTTAACGGTAATAGCAACTTCTGGGTTTCCACCTTTAGCGGACAATTCAACCTCTCTTGTACTATTTACACTTTCGATGGTGCGCTTTACGTCTTCAGCAGTTTGCATTAATTGGTCAATATCGCTACCAACCAATAATACTTGAATAGGACCAGCGGTACTTCCACCAACCATCCCAACAGCTGCGGTTTTAAATTTTACGCCAGGAATGTTTTTGGTCAGTTTATTTTTGATATCCCGTGCAAACTGTTCCGAAGTGATGGTACGTTCATCCGGACTTATCATTTTCGCATTGATTTGCGCCAAATTTGATGAATTTCCTCCACCACCAGTTCCTGTTCCAACTGTTGAAAAAACAGACGAAACAACATTATCTTTTAGTAAAATGGTTTCTACTGCAAGTGCTGCGAGGTTGGTTTCTTCAATGGTCGATTCCTTCGGAAGTTCCAATTCTACAATGAATTCTCCGTTGTCGCCATTTTTTACAAATTCACTTCCAATAAATCCGAAAATCAATAGCGAAAACGATGCAAATACTAAAAACAACAGGGAAAATGCCGTGACACGTTTTCTTGATAAAGTCCATTGCAGCATATCTTTATACACTTTATTCACACCAGTTAAAAAACGTTCAAAAGCAATTAAGGGTCTATGTAATAGTTTCTTTTTGTCGAGCGTGATGACTTCGGAAAAGCGACTGGAAAGCAATGGTGTTAGCGTAAATGAAACGACCAGCGAAATGGCAGTTGCAAAAGCGACTACGACTGCAAATTGCTTTAACAAATCGGCAATCAATCCTGTCACGAATGTAATGGGAAGGAAAACTGCGATTAATACCAATGTAATCGACATTACTGAAAGTCCGATTTTCTTCCAACTTTCCATAGCGGCTTCCATTCTGGATTTTCCCTTTTCCATTTCGGCGTGGATAATTTCCAGCACCACAATACTATCATCTACCAGAATCCCAACAACCAATGATAATCCTAATAAAGTCATCAGATTAAGCGTGTAGCCTAATTGGTTCATCGCTATAAATGTGGCGACGATAGAAACAGGAATCGATACCATAACGATAATTGAATCCTTCCAACTTCGCAAGAAAAACAACATGATGATTGCCACAAGTCCAACGGCGAGCATCAAGTCAAAAATGACCGCATCTGCTGCTTCCAATGTAAATATGGAACTATCCTGTGCAACTGCGATATTTAAGTTTTTATCGACGTATTCGGCTTCGATTTTGGAGATTTCAGTTTTGATATCCTCAGCAACTTGAACGGTGTTCCCGTCACTCTGTTTTGAAATGGTCAACCCAATAGAACTTATACCATCAATACGTGAAATAGTGGTAATCTCTTTGGAAGTATCATAAACTTCCGCAATGTCCTCAATCCGTACACTTGAACCGTTTCCTGTTGTGATTTCAAGTCCTTTTATATCTTCAACATCTTTAAATTTGCCCGTCAGGCGTACAGTAACCTGTTGTTTATCATCTTTAATATTTCCTGTAGGAAAATCAAGATTTGCTGCTGAAATGGCTTGCGTTACTTGCAAAATACTCAATCCGTAGCCTTTCAATTTATCCCTATCTACATTAACGCGTATTTCACGTTCATTCCCTCCAATAACCTGAACACGCGCCACACCTTCAATACGTGATAATTTTTCCTTTATTTCGTTATCAACCAAATCGTTAAAGGCATTCGCATCCATTTGGGAAGACACACCCAAACGCATAATCGGTAAATCATCGAACGAAAATTGGTCAACCGTGGGTTGGTCAACCTGGTCTGGCAGATTGCCTATAATATTGTTTACTTTTCGCTGTGCATCTTGCAGTGCCTTATCAACATCTGCATTATATGTCAACTCTACGTTGACAATTGAAATACCTTCTTGTAAGTTGGAGGTAATGCTCTTCACACCTTCCATAGCACTAACCGCATCTTCAATATTTGTAGTTACCGAATTTTCCACTTCACTGGCGAAGCACCTGGATAAACGGTACTTATTGATATTTGGGGCGAGGTTATTTTAGGCAACAGCTCGTAGCCCAAACTAAAATAACTTATGATGCCCAATAGTGCAATAATGGTAAAGACGACTACGGCAAGCGTTGGTCTTTTTACTGAGAGTTCTGTTATAGTCATCTTCCTTAGTTGTTTGTAATTTTTACTTTCGTGCCGTTGGTTAAATTGATGATACCTTTGGTTACTACTTGTTGTCCTGATTGCAAGCCATCCAAAACGGCAACATCGCCATTGATAACTGCGCCAACCTTTATTTTCCTGAAGTGTTACCGTACTATCCTTTACGATGTAAACGGATGGATTTTGAAGACTTCCAACAATCCTTTCGCGGGATAAATAGTGCTGCGGTTTCATTGGTTTTTAGCGCATCAAAATTTACTTCGGCAAAAAGTCCTGCTCGTAGCTGATTGTCCTTGGTGTTTTCAACCTCAATAGTAATTTCAAATTTTCGTGAAACATCTGCTTTCACGCTAATATTGCTCACTTTTCCTTTAAAAGTTTCCAATGGATAAACATCGGTTTTGATGGCGACTTGCTGACCTTCCTTTATTTTGGAAAGATTATCTTCTGCAACGTTTACTTGAATTTTTAATCGGGTCAACCTGTACGATTTCGGCAATTTCATTACCTGGCATCACGAAACTTGACTCTTCGACCATCAACTTATTTACAACACCATCAATTGGGGACTTCACCACCGTAAAACTTAATTGCTGATTTATTTGTGCAATGTTGCTATGGCATTTTCCTTTTGAATTCTAATATCTTCTAAAGCACTTTGAGATACCGCACCAACTTTTAACAAACGTTCGTAACGTTCAACATCCTTTTCAGCCTTTGAAAATGCAGACTGCGCACCACTCAATTGCGAGCTTCAGTGATACCACATCAACTTTTGCTATGATTTGCCCTTTTCTAATTTTTTGGCCTTCTTCGACTTTTAAGTATTGAATGCTGCCTTGCGATTCTGCAACCAGCATCGCTTCTTCCCAACCTTTAAATTCTCCGGTGGCGGTCAATCCGTTTGAAACGGTTTTTTCGCCAACGGTTGCTGTTTGAATAGGAATCGCAAATTCTTCGGGAACCATTGCGGCTTTTGCGGTCATTTCTTTTTTATTGTTGAATAGGGTGTAACCAATTGCTACAATAATCAATAGGACGACGATGATGATGATATTTTTAGTTTTCATAGTATTGCCCAACATAGTGGGTATCTTTTGATTAATCTTAATGTTTAGTTGTTAGAGATAGGGTTTAAAATTAACTGCGAGAGTTTACCGCTTGTTTTTAAAAGGGTCACTTCGGCAACTTTAGATTGTAACAAAGCATTTAAGTAATTCAATTGCCATATCGCGAGCAAATTTTGAATCCAATAATTCCGTTAAGTCTGCAACTCCTTCATTGTAGGATGTATTGATACCATCATAATTTTCTTGTGCAAGCGCCATATTTGTTTCCTGACTTTCAATTTGCGAATTGCTTAACGGCGAAATCCTTCTGAGGCATCTCCAAAATCTTTTTCAATGTTCAGCTTTAATGTTTCTCGGTCAAGCTCCAATTGCTCAGTAGCAAATTCTTTTTGCTTTAAGCGATTGCGACGCTGAAAACCATCGAAGATTGGAATACTTGCCGAAAGTCCCCAATTGCCGTTCCATTGCCCTTGATAAACACTAGTGTCAAAATCAGCAAGCTCGTTGGATTGTCCTAAATAATTATACCCAAAATTAGCGCTCAATGTGGGTAAATATTCTGCTCTAATCAGCTTTTGGTCGATGATGGATAGTTCTAAAGATTTATCCAACTGTTGGTATTCCAAATTAAAATCCAAAAGCAATTCTATACCCAAAGGATATGGTTCTCTGTCCTCCAATTTTTCCAACAGTACAATACCTTGATTCATTGGAATATTTAAAAAAACCTTGAAAAGTCTTAATTGTTGATTTTTGCCAAACTCTGCATCCTCAATTTGAGTTTTTAAGTTCGAGCAATTTACCAATAGCTGATTGAAGTCTAATT
>CAWDOF010000002.1:0-19871 GCA_963803715.1 uncultured Flavobacteriaceae bacterium | reverse complement strand
TTACTATATACAATTGTTGCCTGTAATACAAAACAACACAAATGCGTAGAAACATAAAAAAGGAAATTGAGTATTTCAGAATGCGCAGTCCTTCAAGGATCTATGTAAGCAAATCTTTTCCTTATTTAAAGTTTAGGAGCATTTTTACCAATGAAAAAAGATTTGTCAAAAAAGTATTTAAGAAAGAGACCATAAACGAATTTGCTGAAGTCAAGGGGGAGCTTGTACTGCGTGAATCAAATCTATTTGACAAGAAATATCAAATAAGTGCAATCGTCTATTCAATTAAGGAAACTAACCTATTAGAGTTCACACTACAAAAATTCATTGAAGAAGATGACGAAAAGACTATTCCCGTTAAAGACACTTCTTTCTCATTCAGCCAAGAAGAATTCACTGCACTTCTTAAATTTTTGAGTGACTTAAAGTTTCTTGATTTCTCTAATAAAGAAAGGTTTATTGTCGAAGAAGGGACTTTACCAAATAGAAAAATTGTTCTGAACTTAACCAAACCTGACCCGAGTAAAATTCTTGTAGATAAAGAGCTTGCTGATTTGGTTGAGAAACTATCAGACTTGAATGAAGAAAAGAGATTTTCTGTCCTAGAAACACTTCGAGACAGTGTTCTGACAAAGGAAGATTTAAATATACTCTCAGGAAGAAAAGAAGGGCTTCGAATCTTCAAGGAATATTTGAGTCAACAAAGCGAAATTACAGAACCTCAATGGCAAATCTTTTTTAAGCAAAACTCTTGGATTTTTGGATACGGACTTGACTATAGATTCTTAAGTATTCTTCAACGAGAAGCTTCAGTTTCTTCTGTTGATTTGGATGGAAAGAATCAAGTAAAATCAGACTATTTACTAGCTGATTCGAACTTCACAGTTTTGGTAGAGCTAAAAAGACCTGATACACCTCTTTTCGAAAAAGATAAAAACCGTTCTGAATCTTGGCGGCTTTCAAAAGACTTGACTTACGCTGTTTCTCAAATTCTAGCACAAAAGGCTGAATGGGAGATTAAGTCTCAGACTCAGCAATTCGATGAAAATGGTGATAGTATTGAACAAGAGACATTCGACCCAAAAACAATCTTGATAGTCGGACACAAAGAACAATTTTCAGGTTCGACAAAAACAGACCTAATAAAAAGAAAGACGTTTGAACTCTTTAGGCGAAATTCAAGAAATATAGAAATACTAACATATGATGAAGTTTTCGAAAGAGCGAATTTTATTGTGAGTGATGGAACTGAAAATTTTGAATCACAATCGACAAACGAGATTGAAGAAGACGATGATTTACCATTTTAAAAAAAAAGTACTACAGGCAACATCGGCTATAGCAAATGCGGGCTGACTGCTTAAAAATGAAGATACTACAACTAAACAACATTCGGTCTGGCGGACAAAGATTCGGTTTCAAAATCCCGCACTTGCCATAGCCAGGGCCGTTGGCAATAATTTAAAAAATGAAATTTATATTCTTCTTATTTACTTTTATAACAGTCTTTTCAAGTTGTAAAGAAAAAAACAACATCAGAAAACTGGAGAACAAGGATCAACATACTATAGTTCAGCCAGGGATTGGAACCGAAAAATTTATAGTCGGAAAAACCAATATTAAAAATGTATTTGTCGAGCTTGGAAAACCAAATAAATTTACCCAAGGCATCACCGATTATACAAATCGAGAGGCAACTTTTGAAAATAGATATTTTTACATTAAGGAAGGTTTGACATTTATTACTGAAACTGATGAGTCGAAAGGAGAGGATATTGAAAATGCAGTTATAGAAGTTATCATTTTTGAGGAAAATTCAAAAGCAAAAACATCAGATGGACTTGCTATTGGTGGTGTAGCTGGCAAAATCAACTATGTATATGGAAAACAAGATAAAGACAGAACTCCGAATCCAGACTATCCTTATTTCTATTATAGAAAAAAAGGTCTAACAGTTGAAATAGATCCCGATACGAAAAACATTAATGAATTTATAATTTATCAACCGTACGAATAGCAAAACTATTGCCAACAATTGCTATAACAAATAGGGCGTTAAGTCTTGAATCCATTGGCTTGGGCGTGTTTTCGAAGTCCGCCAAATCTTTTGATTTGGCTCTTGAAATAAAAAAGATAAGAACAAAATGCAAAAGCTTTGGCTACGGGTCTGGCCGGAAACGAAAAGTTTACCTGCCGGCCCTACTTGCCATAGCAGGGACGTTGGGCACAATTAAAAGAAACAACAGAACTTAAATGAAAATTGATATTCACGTACATACAAAAAAGTGCAAAGGAGGAGACTCTGAAAATAGGAATATTGATGCAGATAAATTTGATGAAATAATTAGATTAACAGATGTCAAAATTTTAGCTATAACTAACCATAATCATTTTGATTTAAACCAATATGAACAAATAAAAACAAAATCGGAGGATGTTTGTAAAATTTGGCCAGGTATTGAATTAGACATTTTAGAAGAGGAAAGAAAAGCACATCTAATTGTTATAGTGAATCCAAAAAATGTTGAAAAATTTAATGAAATAGTTCAAACCCTTTTGGCTGGAAAGACTGCTGATAATTTTAATATTTCTATAGAAGAAACCGTTAAAGTGTTTGACCCACTTGATGTTATTTACATTGCACATTACTATGGTAAAACACCCAACTTAATAGATGAAGACGTAGACAAACTAATTAGTCTTGTATCTAACAAAAAAAGAGTGCTTAAAGAAGCAACTAACTCTATTTCGGCAGGAATTTACATAAGTCACGGTCATAATTCAATTTATGGTTCAGATGTTCAAAACTGGAATGACTATCATAATATTTCAAAAACATTACCAGATTTAAGATTACCAGTACAATCGTTTGACCAATTTTGCTTTTTGTTAGAAAAAGATGTAGCAACCATAAATACCGTATTGGATAAAAAATTAAAACAATGCATAGAATTATTTCCTTTTCACAGTAATCCTTTAGAAAAGGTAAATATTAATGTTTATAATGATATTAATGTGATTTTCGGTTCTAAAGGAACTGGAAAGTCGGATATACTTCATGCACTCTCGAAACACTATAATGATTTAGGAATAAAAAATAAAGTTTACCAGTCAAGTGCTCAAACTTTAGAAAATAGTTACGATTTAAAAGGAAATTTATTTGACACAAATTTGAGCGAATTTGATATTGATGACTGTTTTCAAGAGATAAAAAACATAAGAAACTCAAGTGAAAAAAATGTAACAAGTTTAAGTTCTTATTCCAAATATTTTGCAATAGAGCAAACAAATAAAATTGCCAAGAAATTAAAAATTCAAAACTACACACCTTTGGATGAACCAACATCTGAACGTGATTTTGAAGATATTTCTTCAAGTTTAGAATATGTTAATGAATTCATTGAAAATATAGAATCAGATGAGTTGATTTTAGAAATAATTGGAGATGACCTTTATCAAGAACTCAATGAAGTTATTAAGAAAATACTACTCAAATTAAAGTCGGAATCTGAAAAAAGGATTCTTAATTTAAGAAGTATTTCCCTTTTCAATCAAATTATAAATGTATTTGTAGAAGAAATAGCAAAAAAAACTGGACTACCACAAAAACCAGTAAGTACAGGTTTTAGTGTCTATGCAAGCAATAGAATTAGAATAGAAAAGGACTTGAAAAAAGTTTTAGATAATATTTCGAAAACAATAGAAGCAAATATTGAATTTGTAGGCAATCTTGGAGAAAAAGGAAAATTGTATTGTCAAACAAATTTAGTAATCCAAAACGGAAATTTTACTAATGTAGACTTTAAACCAGTCAAAAGTGCTACTAAAAATCCTCAAAAGAATTTTGCTACAACTTTGCATCAAGTAGAGAAACATTTATATGCTACTAGCCTATTTGAAAAGATTACTGTACTCAAGGAAATTGAAGGCTCTGAAAATATAAATAGCTTGAATGACTTGTTGATTTTTTATAGACATTTTACATTGAACGGACAAAAATATTCACCTTCAACTGGTGAATCTTCAATGGTTTTACTTCATAATGAACTATTAGAAGATAAGGAAATCTATATAATAGATGAACCTGAAAAAAGTTTAGGAAATGATTACATAAGCAACGTTATCGTTCCAATGCTAAAAGAAAAAGCACAAACTAGTAAAAGAGTAATAATTGCTACACACGACGCCAATATTGCTGTTAGGACCCTACCGTACAATTCAATTTATCGAGAACACGACATTAACGGTTATTACACTTTTCAAGGTAATCCATTCTCAAACAATTTGGTATGTGATGATGCTACTAAAGTAGACTTGGATTGGAAAGAATTTAGTATGAAAACATTAGAAGGTGGAAAAGAAGCCTTTGGAGAAAGAGGAAAAATATATGGAAACTCATAAAGCAACTATTAAAAGAGAAGATGCAAAAACTGATTTAGTATTTTCTATAGGTGGTAACGAATTAGCAATAAATTTAACCGAAGATAAGCCAATTGAGGTTAAAAGTACTTTTAACAAACTTTTACTGGAGCTTAAAAAGGGCGAATTTAAGTTTGAATTAGACGATGATAAAGAAGATTTATTTTTTCATATAAGTACTGAATACATTTCACAATTAAATGCGGAATTATCAAGTATTTACAAAGAACTTGAAGACTATGATTTACTGGAGGTGCAAGCTACCGATGAAGAAGAATAGTGCCAACCAATTAAGAAATTTGAAACCAAACTAATGAAATGACACACGAACAAAGTTCTTTATTAGAATTCTTCAATGAAGGAAAAACAAAATTCTTTCAAAAAGAAAAACGGAATATAATCTCTGGAATTAGTGAAAGAAATTTATGTGGTAGGTTATCAATATATTTAGAATCTTTACTAGAAAAATACGGATTAAAAGGCTATTATGCTGATACTGAATATAATCGAAAACAAAATGAAAGAGTAAAAACCATACTGGATGAAAATATGGAGGTTGTAACAATTAATTGTGATTTGATTCTACATAGTCGTGGCGAGAAAATGGGCAACGATAATTTAATCGCAATTGAGATGAAAAAATCAACAAGACCAGAAGAAGAAAAATTAAGTGATAAACTACGACTACGTGCATTAACGAAATCAAGTTATGACGGAGTTTGGTCATATGATGGAAAAGCTCATCCTGAACACGTTTGTGGTTATCAGCTTGGAATTTTTATCGAGATAGATATTGATAAAAGAAATTATCTTGTTGAGGGTTATATTGGCGGAGAAAAGAAATTGGAAACTAGAGAAGCTTTCTAAAAATAACTGTGCCCAACAACGTTTATAAAACATAGCTATTATAGGCTCTTCAAGAGGTTTTTGCATATTTACAAAGTACGCCAAATTTTTTATTTGGTTATATTTATAATAGAAATTTAAACATAAAAAATTCGGCTCGTGCTAATCCGAAAAGTTAGCGTTTATTTATACGCTACGTTTCATACACAAGACCGTTGCCATTCATTGTGACAAAACCAATTGGATATTGAATAACCAAAAGAAATACAATACTATGAAAAACATATTAATTCTGACTTCAATAATGGTGTTATCTTCATTTGCACAGCCAATATTGGCTCAAGAAAATGACTTGATAAAGGAATATTTGGAGCGATTGGAAAATTCAAAAAAATACCTAATTCTTGTTGCTGAAACGATGCCGGAGGACAAATACGACTATAAAGCAACAGAGGAATCAATGAGTTTTGCCGAAAACTTAATGCACATTGGTTGGGCAATGGATTGGCACAGTCAATCGCTAATTGGCGGACGTGAGGCTAGAGATTGGAATACCGATACTGAACTCAAAGTGGATAACAAATCAAAGCAGGAAATCATTGACAAAATTGACGAGACATTTAATAAAACAATCGAATTCATTTCTAATTTTGACATTAATCGACTTGACGAAGGGTTGGACTATTTTGGGGCGGATAGAACAAAAAGACAGATTTTGTTATTACTTGCCGACCACATAACCCATCACAGAGGACAAATGCTTGTTTACATGCGACTGAATGGATTAAAACCACCAAGATATGTTTTGTATCAATAAATTAAACACGGACTGAATTACCAACTGAAAAAACAACGAAATGGCAACAATAGCTATAAGTAATGCGGAGTTTGGTGTTTAATTTAAGGTAAGCGTATGTTTACTATGTCCGCAAAAACTTTAGGATTTTGCACTGAAAACAAAAAAATAAAATAAAACAAAAAGCTTTTGCTACGTGCATAGACGGAAACAAAAAGGGTTTCCTTGCCTCCGCACTACTCATAGCTTAAGCGTTGTCATTAATATTCAGAAATCTACCAAATTGAAAAACGCTGACCCGAATGTTTAAAGGAATAAAAAATGGAGCTGGACTAATCTCCGCATCTTTTAAGACATTTCGCCAATATCCTATTTTACTATTTCCAATTTTTGTTGTCTGGCTTATTTATGCACCACTAATAATATACTTTAAATGGCATTTTAATTGGGACTTGTATAATAATAAAGCACAGTTCATGATTCTTTTTTTAATCATTTACTTTTTAGCCTTTATACTTTCAATTTCATGTTCAGTAATGTTAGAGTTATTGCAACAAAAAGAAACAGGAAAAAAGTTTAATCTAACTAAAGCGGTCCTTATAACCTTCTCTTACAATTTAGTTCCAATAATGTTATTGTCTTTAGTTTGGAGCTTCGTTTGGTTTATACTAGTTGTAATAAAGATTTTTACCAAAAAGAAAAATAGTGGGTCGGAAGAAGAAAATGCCGAAAATGTAGCTCGAACCCTAGCTGGCGGTAGTGATTCATTTGCAACATTTTCTATTGACCTAATGTTAAAAGGCATTAGAATGGTCGTTTTTCTTATCATTCCAGCTTTCGCATGGGAAAACAAAGGTATAAGAGAATCATTTAGTCGTGGGTTTGAAATTCTTGGACAAAGAAAAGCCGAATTTTTAGGAGGTTTTACACTTTCGTTAGCCGTCGAATTTATAATATTTCTTCCCGCTGGCATCATGTTTTATCTAAGTGACAAGGGAATGGAGTTTCCAGACTGGAGTTGGTTTATCTGTATTTTTTACGTGGGACTCGCATGGAGTTACTCAATCTACTTAGAACAAATGTTTGCGGCTGAGCTATATCTCTGGCAAATGGCTTATGAAAAAGAAGTGGCAATTTGGTCTAAAAAGAAAAGTGAATATGGGGAGTTCATAGATGATTATCCAGATTTTTCGAAGATTCGAAGACCTTCGATTATTGACAATATTCCTGATTTAAAACCGTGAAAAAATACTAATGACAACAAAAGTAACCGTTGCACAAGCCCCTAATCGGTCAAATAATAGATGAATATTAGTCTCTCTACGGGGCCTTTTCCTTTTCAGGTCAGAAGTAGCAATTGAATTTTTGATACTTCAGGCAAGGCCAAAATAGCAATCGAAGGATACTTTTCACCAATACCGCCAAAGCAAGTTTCCCCGCCCCACTTTTTATCCGTCTTTGGTCGAATTTCAGGTACTTCTTCAGGTTGTAGGCGATGGCCGATAGGTGCATCACCTTGTTCGCCTGTGCGAGCCCTATCGTATTTATCTTCCTCAGGCCCATGAACTGGGTCAGGGTGCCGAAGACGGGCTCCACGGTGCTCTGGCGCTTGCCCTTCATGTACCTGCCCTGTGGACCGTTCACCCGTTCGATGTTCCGTTCGTATTCTTCGCGGTAGTAGGTGACGCTGAACTTCTTCTCCTGTGCGCTCTTGCCAAGGCACCGCTCCCTTATGGGGCAACCTTTGCAAACGTGCTTGCGAGCACGGTACTCCTTCTTCTTGGTACCTGTCCGGTAATCGTTGAAGACCTTGGTGAAGGGGATCACCTTCCCTTGGGGGCAAACGTAATGGTCATGTTCCCCTTTATAAACGAAATCGGTAGGCCCGCCCTTGTAGGTCCCGTGGGGCGGTATGAAACTTTTCAGCCCCGTTCCTTCCAGAAAGGCATAGTTCTCCCCGCTACTGTAGCCCGTGTCGGCCACGCAGTTCTCCCACACAAGGCCCTGTTTCCACAACCGTTTCTTAAGTCTAGCGACGATATCGGGCAACTGTTGGTTGTCCTTCCCATCGGCATGGTAGGCCCTGATGTCGGTGATCACATGGTGTGCCGTGTCCACGCTCAATTGACTTAGGTAGTTCAGCTTCCTAGCCTTGCCCGGTTTTACGCTGATCCTGGCATCGGGGTCGGTGGGGCTGTAATGGGTCTTGTTACTGGTATACTTGCTGCCCTTGTTGCCCGCACCGGGCCTTTGGTCCTGGTCCTTGGCCCACTTTTTGTTGCGGCCCTCGATGGCACCGAGTTCCTTCTTGTTGGCCGAAATAGTGCGCTGGCCCTTGTCGGACCTGTCGCCCTTGCTCTTTCTGTGCGGTTCCTCCCTGTCCATCGAACTAAGGGCACGTACCTTTCGAAGGTGTTCTTCCAAGTCTTCTTCGGGAACCTTGAGCTCCAAAGTGTCCATACTCGCATTGGCCTTCACGGGGGCCGAATCGATGGCCTGGGTATGCCCGCTCACCATCCCCTTTTCCACGCACATGGCCAGCACCTTTGTGAAGACTTCCACGAAGACCGATTCGGGGAACAACTGGCGCGTACGGCTTATCGTACTGTGCCAAGGTAGTTCCTCGTCGATATCGTAACCTATGAAGTAAAGAATATCCAGACGCATGGAACAGTGGTCGATCAGCTTGCGGTCGCTGATGATGTTCTCCAGATAGCCCACCAGGCACAGTTTGAAGAACACCACCGGGTCGATGCTCTTCTGGCCGCTCTCCCCATAATAATCCCTGGTAAGGGGATAGAGGAAATCCAGGTCGATGGCGCCTTTCAACCTCCTGTAAAAATTGTTGTTCGGTATCCGTTCGCTCATCTGGAAACTCGCGAACAGCTTTTCCTGGTAACCCTTTTTTCCCTGCATACCTAAAGTTACGATCGATCCTTGGATCGGCAATGATCAACAAAGACTTTTTTCGGTAACTTGTGCAACAGGCACAAAACCTAAACGTAATGCGGACTTTAGGGCAAAACCGAAAGGTCTGTGTATATTTATAAAGTCGCTAAATCTTATGGATTTAGCTTTGGTCAGAAAAAATAAAACTAAACAATAAGCTTTAGCTTCGTGCGTAGACGGAAACGAAAAGTTTCCTTGCCTCCGCACTACGCTTAGCTCAGCCGTTGTAGTGCATTTAAAAAAACATCTAGAATTTAAAAATCAATTATGAAACAAACGATTATCCTTACAATGTCACTTTTTTTCCTTTTGACTTTTTATGTTCAGGGACAAACTCGGCAGGATTCTTTAGATATTAAACAGGTTGCGTTGGACTATATTGAATCTCAACATAATGTAGAGCCTGAACAATTTGAACGTGCAGCTCATCCAAGAATGGTAAAAAGGACATTTTGGACAAATAAAAAAACGGGAAAGGAATATCTGAGGGAAACATTTACTGATGCTATGATTTTACTCGCCGAAACTTATAATTTAGAGAAAGACAAATTTCCAGAAAACCCGAAAAAAGAGGTAATTATTCTTGATGTATTTGACAAGGTAGCTTCTGTAAAACTCATTGCGGATGATTGGATTGATTATATGCACATTGTAAAACTTAACGGGAAATGGCAACTTGTGAATGTGCTATGGCAGTTCAACGATTCTAAAGAACATTAAACTTATTTAATTTAAGTTGGGACGGAAAAAACGCACTACAACAATGTATAAAAAAAATAGGGCGATAAGTGCTGAATCCATTGGCTTGGGCGTATTTGGAAAGTCGCCAAATCTTTTGATTTGGCTTTTAGAAAAATAAGGTAAAAACAAAATGCAAAAGTTTTGGCTTGTGACTATACCAAAAAGACATCGCATACCACAAGCCCTACTTTTCTTATACGCACCGTTGTAGCCAATTAGAAAACTCACGCAAATGACACAAGAAATATATCAGAAAGCTATAAAGTTTGCTGGAGAAAAACATAAAAATCAAAAAGTACCTGGAACAGATGCGAACTATTTGTTACATATTTCAAATGTTGCAATGGAAATCATTTTAGCTCACAAAGAAAATGAAGATTTTGATATAAATTATGCAATACAATTAGCGCTACTTCACGATACTTTAGAAGATACCAAAACTGAATTTTCAGAACTAAAGGAACAATTTGGAGAAAAAGTAGCTTTGGGAATTCAAGCTTTGACCAAAAACGACAATCTGACTTCTAAAAAAGAGAAAATGACAGATAGTTTAAACCGAATTAATCAATTAGAAAAAGAAGTCGGAATCGTTAAACTAGCGGACAGAATTACTAACCTTCAAGAACCACCAAAGTTTTGGGAAAAAGACAAAATCTTGAATTATCTGAATGAAGCCAAATTGATAAACGAGATGTTAAAAAATAAAAATGAATATCTGAACACAAGATTACAAGCTAAAATAGTTGAATACAAAAAATACGCTGAATAAATAACTGGCTACAACAATGGTAACCGTTGCACAAGCCCCTAATCGGTCAAATAATAGATGAATATTAGTCTCTCTACGGGGCCTTTTCCTTTTCAGGTCAGAAGTAGCAATTGAATTTTTGATACTTCAGGCAAGGCCAAAATAGCAATCGAAGGATACTTTTCACCAATACCGCCAAAGCAAGTTTCCCCGCCCCACTTTTTATCCGTCTTTGGTCGAATTTCAGGTACTTCTTCAGGTTGTAGGCGATGGCCGATAGGTGCATCACCTTGTTCGCCTGTGCGAGCCCTATCGTATTTATCTTCCTCAGGCCCATGAACTGGGTCAGGGTGCCGAAGACGGGCTCCACGGTGCTCTGGCGCTTGCCCTTCATGTACCTGCCCTGTGGACCGTTCACCCGTTCGATGTTCCGTTCGTATTCTTCGCGGTAGTAGGTGACGCTGAACTTCTTCTCCTGTGCGCTCTTGCCAAGGCACCGCTCCCTTATGGGGCAACCTTTGCAAACGTGCTTGCGAGCACGGTACTCCTTCTTCTTGGTACCTGTCCGGTAATCGTTGAAGACCTTGGTGAAGGGGATCACCTTCCCTTGGGGGCAAACGTAATGGTCATGTTCCCCTTTATAAACGAAATCGGTAGGCCCGCCCTTGTAGGTCCCGTGGGGCGGTATGAAACTTTTCAGCCCCGTTCCTTCCAGAAAGGCATAGTTCTCCCCGCTACTGTAGCCCGTGTCGGCCACGCAGTTCTCCCACACAAGGCCCTGTTTCCACAACCGTTTCTTAAGTCTAGCGACGATATCGGGCAACTGTTGGTTGTCCTTCCCATCGGCATGGTAGGCCCTGATGTCGGTGATCACATGGTGTGCCGTGTCCACGCTCAATTGACTTAGGTAGTTCAGCTTCCTAGCCTTGCCCGGTTTTACGCTGATCCTGGCATCGGGGTCGGTGGGGCTGTAATGGGTCTTGTTACTGGTATACTTGCTGCCCTTGTTGCCCGCACCGGGCCTTTGGTCCTGGTCCTTGGCCCACTTTTTGTTGCGGCCCTCGATGGCACCGAGTTCCTTCTTGTTGGCCGAAATAGTGCGCTGGCCCTTGTCGGACCTGTCGCCCTTGCTCTTTCTGTGCGGTTCCTCCCTGTCCATCGAACTAAGGGCACGTACCTTTCGAAGGTGTTCTTCCAAGTCTTCTTCGGGAACCTTGAGCTCCAAAGTGTCCATACTCGCATTGGCCTTCACGGGGGCCGAATCGATGGCCTGGGTATGCCCGCTCACCATCCCCTTTTCCACGCACATGGCCAGCACCTTTGTGAAGACTTCCACGAAGACCGATTCGGGGAACAACTGGCGCGTACGGCTTATCGTACTGTGCCAAGGTAGTTCCTCGTCGATATCGTAACCTATGAAGTAAAGAATATCCAGACGCATGGAACAGTGGTCGATCAGCTTGCGGTCGCTGATGATGTTCTCCAGATAGCCCACCAGGCACAGTTTGAAGAACACCACCGGGTCGATGCTCTTCTGGCCGCTCTCCCCATAATAATCCCTGGTAAGGGGATAGAGGAAATCCAGGTCGATGGCGCCTTTCAACCTCCTGTAAAAATTGTTGTTCGGTATCCGTTCGCTCATCTGGAAACTCGCGAACAGCTTTTCCTGGTAACCCTTTTTTCCCTGCATACCTAAAGTTACGATCGATCCTTGGATCGGCAATGATCAACAAAGACTTTTTTCGGTAACTTGTGCAACAGGCACAATGGCTATAAGTAATTGCTTGTTCTCGCCTACTTCTGAAAATCCTCGCGGATTTTCAGTTAGGTGTGTACTTGCAAGATTATGTGCTAACCCACGCAACTACTCATAGCCGAGACGTTAGCATTAATGGTAAAGCAGCATTTTATAAACATGAAGTTCGCAGTTGAAATATTTGAAATTGGTTTAAATAAAAAAAGCTTGAATTTGCCCGCCTGTTTGCTAAATACAAATTAGATTAATGAAAGAAATAACAAACTGATACTAGCATTTAAAATTGTAAAACCAGCCTTATGAAAATATCCTTCACTCTATTCTGTATTTTATTTTGTTTCTTATCGCATGGTCAGTATGACAAAAATGATTTCCCGACAGAAATTAAAACTGAAAAATCAAACGACCAAACCCGTGTTAAAGGAACTAAAATTTACGCAAATATCCCTAGTGAATTTCAGTTAATAGAAACCTTTTCACTAAACCGAAAATATCAAAAAACTGAGGATATTTATATTGAATTTGTGGAAACACGTGCTTCTAATTTTCAACAAGTAAAACCTATATTTTCGAAAGAAAAGATTGAAGCTGATGGACTTAAGTTAGACATTCATAAAAATATCGTTTTTAATGGATTAGATGCAATTTTTATTGATGGACCTTCTAAAATACGAGATGGAAGGGCACTCACACTAATTTTTGGAGATAGTAACTTTTTTTCTCAAGTGACAGGTGTTTATCCTAAAAATAATCCTGAAATCCGAAATACTTTACTAGAAATTTTTAAAAACCTCTACCACGAAAAAAATTATACTATTTCACCTATCGAATTGGAGCGTTTTGATTTTGACCAATCGATTACAGAATTTAAATATGCTTTAAAATCTTCAGGAATACCAAGGTATTTTGTCTTTACTGAAGATGGAGTATATCATCCAAGAATTGACCGCATCAACACAATTGCTATTGGAGTAATGCCCAAACTAGATGATAATGGGATAAAAAAATTTCTAAAAAGTCTTATTGAAAATTTAGAACACTCAGAAGTTGATATTGAATCCTACAAAATCATTTCAAAAAAAATTGGAGATTATTCGGTATCAATCATGAATACTGAAATTAAAGATGATAATAGTCATCTTTATGCAGCAATTTTAAACAACAATGAAATAAGTGTTGTATTTAAAGGAACTGCATTTAATACTAAGACCAACTTACTGGATAAATATAAAGAAACTGTAAAGTCAATAATTATTAAATAACTAGTGAAACCATTCTCTACTGAGAGTGCAATGTTCGTGTCACTATAAAGTTAAACCTAGGTTGACAATCCTCAAATAAGAGCAAAATAATATGGAATCCTATTGTTATATAGAATTCCGTTTACTTAACGTCATAATAATAAAATTGTAAATTGGCCGCTTGAATCAAAATAGGTTTCATGAAAGAATTAGAGATAAATGAAAAAATTGAGTTCAAATCGAACTTAATTGAAACATTAGAGAAAAAAATAAAGAAAGGACTTATAACTTCAATCATAATACATGCAATACTATTTCCAATTATAATTTTTGCTTTCAGATTTATTTCTGACATGATTAGCACAGAATCATTTTTCGATTTTTTAAAGTTAAATATTGTATATAATGGTTTCGTAATTCTAATTGCTATAATATTAATTTACTCTACTATTAATCATTCAATTAAAGACAAGGATTACAAGAATAAGCTTGAAAAAGAAATCAAAATATTGAAAAGTAAACTATAATCAGTCCAAAAAAGAATTGAGCGTTTTCTAGAATAATCACCGACGTTTTTCAGAAATCTAATCTAAACGCAAGCTAAACGTAACTAACAGAACGCAAAACCACTAATGCTACCAAAACCTATAAACAATACGGGCTTCGGGCTTATTCGCAGGGTTTGAGTATTTTTATGAAGTCCGCAAAATCTTTGGGATTTTGCTTTAAACAATAAAAGAAAAAACAAAACAAAAAGATTTTGCTATGTGAGTGGCGGTAAGTAATCGCTTATTTGCTCCCGTACTGTTCATAGCTAAAACGGTACAAACAATTTAAAATCAGCAAATTTAGCATGAAATATTTAAAATTAATTCTCTCATTAACTATTGGAATAAGTCTAATGTCATGTTCTGATGATGACAGTCCTAATAATCCTGATGAAGAAGTGACCCAACTATTGATTGGAATTTGGCAACCGCTATTAACGTTGGATTCAAATGAAACATTTATTTACGATGATTGTGGAAAGCAAGGAAGATTAATTTTTAATAGCAATGGAAATTTTTCTTTAACTGGATATGAAGAAAACAATGAAAATGAATGTGTAGAATTTACAAACTCTACTGGGACTTGGAAAAATATATCTGTTGAAATGTACGAATTGACACAAAATAATAATTCTGGGACGATAAGAATAAGTTTCATCGGGGCGGACAAAATGCGTACTTACGAAGCCGAAGAAGATTATACGGAATACCAACGAACCGAATAAAAACTGTTTGTAACAACGGTAACCGTTGCACAAGCCCCTAATCAGCAACAAAACGGATTATTATAAGCCTCTTTAAGGGACTTTTATTTTTCAGGACCAGTATTTAAAAGTCAATTTTCGATGCTTTACAGATGGGCCGAACAGGAATCGAGCGGTACTTTTCACCAATGCGGCCAAAGCAAGTTTTCCCGCCCCACTTTTTACCGGTTTCTGTTCGAATTTCAGGTACTTTTTCAGGTTGTATGCGATGGCTTATAGGTGCATCACCTTGTTCGCCTGTGCAAGGCCGATGGTATTTATCTTTCTCAGGCCCATGAACTGGGTCAGGGTGCCGAAGACCGGCTCCACGGTGCTCTACCGATATCCATGACTACTCTACAAGACCGTTTCTTGAAAGAATACCCGACTTCGACCATGATACCAAATACAAGGTTCTTAGAGCAACCCAGAATGAATTTATTAGATGGAAATGGATCTATGTAACCGGTTCATTAATGGAGAAATACGTTGGTATCCAGGAAATGGGAAACGGTATTTGGAGGGTATTCTATAGTAACGTATTTTTAGGTTTCTTTGATGAAAAGTATCTAAGAAATAAAGAACAAGCAACAAGATTAGAAATTAATTTAGTGTAAACCTTAATCTTTAACTTGTGTAAACTATGTGCCTTAATGAACATTTAAAAAAACCTAACCAGTCAAAGAAACTTTATCAATGAACAAAAATCAATTATTAATATTTTGCCTCTTCATTCTTTTTAATATTGGATGTAAAAATGAAAAGAAAGAGACTGTTAATCAGCTATCGATTGAAAAACAAAATGAAATAGACGACTATTTAAAAACGGAAGAAAAAAACACTCTCGGATTATCAGTCGCTGTAATAAAAGATGGAAAAGTTATTTATGAAAATTATTTAGGGAAAGAAGATTTAAACAATAAATCAGTCAATAAAGAAACCATCTTCCCGCTCTATTCTCTTTCCAAACTTATCACATCAACAGCAGTTTTTCAATTAATTGAAGAAGACAAAATCCACCTCGATGATAAAATATCTTTATACATTGATAACTTACCCACAGAATGGAGAAATATTGAAATTAAGAACTTGTTAACCCATTCTTCAGGACTTCCAGATTACGAAGTAATGAAAGGGAAAATTTCAGACAGTATTACAATGAAAAACTTAATCCAAAATAAGTTGGTTTTTAATACGGGAGAACGTTGGGAATATAATCAAACAAACTTTTGGTTTTTAACGAAAATCATTGAAAAGATTGCCGTAAAAAGTTACGAAAATTTTGTGTCTGAACATCAGTTTTCAAACAACAACATTATGTTTAATTCAAATTTCATTGAACCAAGTCCAAATAGGAGTTTCAAATATGTATTTAATAATAGTTCTCAAAATTGGGAAAAATTGAATTTCGATTTTGGAAAAAGAGCTAACTCTGCTGGCGGAATAAACTTAACGTTGAATCAATTTATTGAATGGACTATAAATTTCGATAATAATAAATATATTCAACCTATTACCAAAAATAAAATGTGGACTGCTTTTGACTACGAAACACCTTTTTATTTTGAAAGTGAAAAAGATAAGTTTTTATACGGTTGGCAACAATATTCGTCAAACAATGAAATTTCTTATGGATTTACAGGAGGTTTGGTAACTGGATATAGAAAATTCATAAATCAAAATATGACAATTATCGTCTTAACAAATGGATTGAAAAATTCCCCAATACGAAATAAGGTTATAAATAAAATAGCAGGAATCGTCGATAAAAATTTGGCGTAAAAAAACTAATTTCAACACCGTATATAAAAAATTGCTGGTAAGTGCTTAATTCATTGGCTTTTCATATATTTAAGGTCAGTTATAAACCGAAAATTTGTGCTTATTTACACGCAACTTTTCATATACAAACACGTTGCCAGTAATATTGATGACGAAAACGCTACTGAAAGAAATAGACGAAGAAAATTGGAGATTTACACTTTACGAGTCTCCTGATTTCAATTGGTATGGTGACTTTATATATTCTCCTCAGAGTTTTGTGGATTTGTCAATGCTGATTGAGCTTACTGACACCGAAAAAAAATCAGCCTTACAGAATCGTGATTTTCTGATAGAATTATCGGAAAAAATCAGAAATAACTATAAACATTATCTAAACCGTTCCCTGAATCAAGAAGACTTTGAATTTGACTGGAAAGTAAAGCGAAAACTAATATTTGACTTGACAACTGAATTCATATCAGATTACAGAACTATTCAAAAAACAAAACTTTCATCAGAACCTGAGTGGAAAATAGATAGCATAATACAAGAAGTAATTAAGAACAAAAATTCAGAAACCGAAAAACTAAAACTTGATGAAAAAATTGAATGGCTAATTGAAAATGACAGAAATCCCTTTATTAATTACGTAAAGGAATTATTAGCTGACTTAATCACAAATGACAAGATGAATAGTATAATTTCAGCAATGACTAATGGCAAGTTTTTAGATTCAATTGGTATCTATTCTAATCAAACCCCTGTGTCTGAAATAATATCAGATTATGTAGATAAAATAAGTGGAATAAAAATATAAAGCTGGTAACAATGTATATAAAAAATTGGCGAATCAGTAGTAAAATCATGGCTTTACGCTCGTATCAAACTTTGTGTTTAACCGAAAGTTTGGTGCTTCGTAATCGCCTACTTTTCATATACTAACCGTCAGACTGCGCAAAAACCTATTTTAGATATAAGCGCATTCGGATAGGTGTCCGAGAAAAAAATCAAATACGGGATTCTCAGAGACCGGAATTGAGTTAATGCGCAGACTCCCGTTGGGCTTCATTATGAAATAAGGACTATAAAACCTATAAGGGTTATGGTCGTCAAGCTTAATATTTTTACCAAATATGAGTAAAAAAATTAAAAATTTTGGTTCAGATTATAAATTCATTGTGAATTGGAATATTCATATGTATAATCATGAATTAATCTATTCTGATTCGGTATCATCGGTAAAAACAATAATTGAAGATGCCGCAACAAACGATATAGGAATTTTGGTTTGGGAAATGGACTTTTCTGATGATGAAAATAGAAGAAAATTAATTGTAAAAAGATTTATCGAATGGGCGGAATTAAATTTTTTGAAATATCGATTGATTCCAAATAGCAAAAGATCTAATTCTAAATTAAACGTAGATAAAAAAGAATTTAGGGTAACAAAGGAAACCGAAATCAGGAAAAGAACATACGATTTCCATGGAAAAAGTGAAAAAGAAGTGGTTTCGGATAATTTAAAGAACAAAACTAATTTTCAGCTTCTGCCACTAACATCAAATGAATTAAAAAAAGTTGAAACTGAATACCAAAGGCGATATTCGAGATTTAAAAATACATCTTTAATAGCTCCTTTTATAGGAATCATAGCATTATTTACACCACCAGAGATTTGGAATGTCATCAAATATCTTGACAAAAGACAAGGGATGAGGAAATTAGAAGATATGAATGAATACATGTTCCAAAGCCCCAACATGATTATTATAGTAATACTTTTAATTACAGTAATAATTTTTTTAAACTACCATATTTTAGTTAAACCTATTAAAAAAGATTTAGAGGATAAACAAAAATTTCGAGGATATTTTAAAGTAAGTAATATAGAACACCTAAGCAAAAAAGTATCTAAAAATCTAGATGGGCTAGACACCATTTTACACTTTGAAAAAAATAATTCAAAAATTAGAAAGCATTTGTTTAAAAAAATCAAAACCCCCGAATTACTTAATGCAAAGGGAATTATTATTGAACAGTCAAAGCACTCCGGTATTATATTTCTGGAATCAATAATTGAATAAGACTAGGTTAATAAAGAATTGAGTTATCAATTGTATGGAATAACGAAAGCACAACACAACCTATAAACAATACGGGCTGTGGGTTTAATCGCAAGGTTTGTATATTTTTATGATGTCCGCAAAATCTTTAGGATTTTGCTTTAAACAATAAAAAGAAAAAACAAAACTAAAAGATTTCGCTATTTGCTTGGCGGAAAGCAAACGCTGGTTTGCCCCGCACTGCGCATATTCGGTACCGTTAGCAATAATTATGAACCATATCAAATATTTACTTCTTTTAGTTTTTACTTTAAGCTCTTTTGACATGATTTCTCAAGACACATTGGGAATGAAAGAAGTGTATATTGACAATGGTTTGGTCTATAAAATGGATGGACAAAGGTTTACTGGAATTGCTCAAGACAGACAGAAAAATGGAAAATTGAATTATGAAGAGCAATATAAGGACGGAGTTATTTTATGGAGCAACTTGTACTTCAACACAAAGAAAAAACTAGTATCAGAAAAGACACTTTACCACAAATATAAATTAGGAGTAATTGAAAAAGAGATTAGGTTGAGGCTTTCTCAAGATACTTTAGAAGTTAAAACTTATGATGAAAAAGGGAAAAAAGTACTACTTGAACAGTACGAAGCTGGAAAGGTTACCTATAGTTGTGAATATAATGGACGAAAAAAACATGGAAAAGAATTCTGTTATGACGATGATGGAAATGAGCTAGTATTTGAATACATAAACGGTAAAAAGGTTAAAGAATAATACCGTTGGTAATACTTGAAATTGGATTCGTAGTATGGCTTTTAAGCATTTATCTAGTCCGTGAATGGAAATATTTTTGTGTTTTCTTTGCTACAAACCTTTTAATAATAGCAATTTACTCTACCTATACAATTTATGGAGATTTGAGCTACTTAGGACATGACGAGTATGGATTGGGCAGATTAATAATGCTATTCGCTATTCCATTAGTACATGTTTTAATTTCATTTAGTATCGCCATAGTTATAAATTATCGCCTGAATAAAATAACTATTGCCAAAAATACCTATAGTAAATAGGGCATAAAGTGCTAGATTTAAATGCTTAGGTTTATTTACTAAGTCCGCCAAATCTTTTGGATTTGGCAATTAAAAAGAGAAAAATAATACAAAACAAAAAGCTTTAGCTTCGTGCGCAGACGGAATTTCAACGTTTCCTTGCCTCTGCACTACGCTTAGCTAAAACGTTGTACATAA
>CAWDOF010000001.1:0-25807 GCA_963803715.1 uncultured Flavobacteriaceae bacterium | reverse complement strand
GTTTAATCAAAATATATCATTATGAAACGAGTATCTAAAAAACCTAAAATTTCGCTACAAGAAGCTGAAAAGCATTATCAATCGAGTAGTGAAAATTACCAAGTTGATAGTGGCGAAAGTCATTTGGCTTATTACAGGGATAAGCATCCCAGCCACTACAAAGTACTATCAGAAAATGTTTAATCTAAATTCAAAAGCTATGTATTTACAAAATTTGCAACAGGATGAAATCTTTGTTCCATCAGAAATGAAATCCTTGAAAAGTCTGACCCAGATGGAATCCCGACGAGGGCTTGAAAATGTCATCATCTCAAATGGTAAAATCGTCAATGTGGTCTCGAACAGCTACGGCCACATTCCGAATCAACTGTTCTTTAGGAAAGCCGAGGAAATGTTGACCGATGCACAACTGAAGTTCCACAAACGCACCATCAACAAAAATGATAGGTCGTTCATTACCGACTTTATCATCGATGATAAAAGCCAGTTTACCGTCAAGAACGATAAGGACTTGATATTACCGATGCTTCGGTTCAAAAACTCTTATGAAGGAAGTGAAAAGACCTCTGGACACTTCGGGTTTTATAGAGAAGTGTGCTCAAACGGTCTGCACGTTTCACAAGCAGAAATTGAGTTTTCCATAAAACACAGTAAGAACAATACACATCTTATTATGCCACGGCTGAACAATCTCTTTGATAAATTTCTGGATAATGAATTCTACACCATTACCAAGAAATTCGACAAGATGAAAGAATTTAAAATCATCGATACACAGGAATTTGTGAAAGCGATTCTTGACAGAACGAAACTGTTCCGGTATGAATGTAGTGACAAGAACAGCGACCCGTCGAAAAAATCTCGTGAGGTCATCGAAATCTTAAACTATGAAGCCTTGTTGCTCAATGAAGAACCAAATCTTTGGTTAGGTTACAATGCGTTTAATTCAGTACTTCATAATGTTTTGAAGAAAAGCTTTGGCCAACAAGAACGGTTGGATAAAAAACTGTTCGACGAAGTCTTTGCAATGGCATAAAGCCAAAAGGTTCATCCAGTACCTTAAACTGGATTTTTTTGTGCTTGCTATTTATAGGTTTAAAAGCAATACCGTTCAGCACATTCCCCTACATTTCGCGAAAAGCTTCATTCCGGGAAAAGCGCTTTCCTATAATAATCTTGGACACAACTTCAAAGCTTCCGTTTTCCATTCCACTTGCCCGTTCATTCCCGAGAAAAGCCGGGAAGTGGTCAAACTGCATTCCAACCTACACCTTCAAAGTCAAGTCCGCTTTAAATCCTGCATAATGAGAATAAATAGTTTTCTTAATCCGTTCAGCACATTCCCCTGCATTTCGCGAAAAGCTACATTTCGTGAAAAGAGCTTCATTACAAAGGTCTTGGACACAATCCCCAATTTTAGCTATCCATTCCGCTAACCCTTCCCACTATACTGGGAAGGAACACTTCATTCCAGAGCCAAAATCGTGTATTAAGTCCGCTTTACATCGGAAAGCCATCGGCTTGATTTTCTTGACAGGATTTTCGGCACGGTCTTCTTGAGCCCTCACTCGAAAATCCTTAAAAACCAAACCGCTGTCTTACACATTTTAAGGGGTTTATAATGGATAAAGCCATTGTTGTTTTTCGGGTCGTCGAAAAACAGGCACGACATAACCAATTCTAATATAAACACAGCCACTTATTTCGCTTAACTACCGGTACGCTCAAACGCAACTGCGTTTAAAAGAATTGCTAATGCCCTTATGGAACTTGTCAAGACTATACAGAGTTTTAGTGAAAAATAAGGTTTCTACTTCCTTGAATCCCGATAGCTATCGGGATTACTACGTCGCAAACACACCTGATTTATTCCCTAAAAGTCTGGACAAAACCCACTTTATCGATTGTGCGGTGCACAGAAGAAAAGAACAAACACCCCTTAAAATTTAATTCAGTTTAAAACAAATAGGGGAAATATAAACCAGTCTGTAACAAAGCAGACGCAAATCTTTTTATTATGAGTACTATTAGAAATCACGTACAGTTAATTGGAAACGTTGGTCAAGAGCCAACCATTACGAACCTTGAAAGCGGTAAGAAAGTAGCCCGTTTTTCACTCGCCACAAATGAGTATTACAAAGATGCCAAAGGCGAAAAACAAACTGACACTAATTGGCATACGGTAGTTGTTTGGGGCAAGACTGCCGAAATTGTAGAGAAGTATGTTGTTAAAGGCAAAGAAGTTGCAATATCGGGAAAACTTAAAACTCGAAGTTATACAAATGATGATAACGAACAACGCTATGTTACTGAAGTTGTAGCCGATGAAATCCTATTACTTGGAAGCAAAAGCGATAAGTAATCTTATAAAAAAAAGAGGACGCACCTGTCGAAAGTTTCGCCCTCTTTTTCATTATTCACACATTAAATATATGTACAATGAAAGCACAAGTTAACGAAATAAAAGAGCGATTGCAATATTTTAGTGGAACAGAAATGTTTTATCAAATCCCATTATTGCGAACCCGTTTTACGGACGGATTGAAATACTTATCCGAAGTAGCAGAATGTTTTTGGCTCATTACAGACACATCCGTAATTGCAAAAAGTCTGATGAACCGAAGCGAATTTATCACAATCGACTTTAAAAGATTGTCCGAAGAAAAACAGGATTATTCGGGATATGAAGCCGAGATAATTTACAGCGATGGCAATGATAATATTTTGGAAAAGCAAGGATATAGAGCAACCGATTTTCCACTCGATGAACTGCGGTTATTTTTTGTAAATGATACGCTGATGTTACCAAGCGAATATTAAAATTTTGAAGCTATGATTTACATAAAATTTCAAGATTTGAGCGAGGAAAAACAAGAGGAACTTTTACAGGTTTCGAGAGAACACGTAACACATCTTTATGGGGAATCCATAAAAAAATATGTAGAAGAAACTGGTGCAAATTATGAAAACTTGATTGACGAGGAAATGATTAAAAACTTATACACCTATAATTTCGTTTTCAACATTTAGCACTATTATATAGAGCAACGAACACCTCTAAAATTTTAGAGGTGTTTTTCTATGCAATTAACATATAGTCAAGAAAAAAACGTATCTTTATTTCGCTGAAATTCAGCATTCAAATTTAAGTAGGGTTATCCACTTTTCGACTTTCGCCGATAACCGTACACATCGAAAAATAACATATCGGAAAATCATTTTCCCTGAAAATAGCAATCGGATTTTTAGCCTGATTGTATGGATTTTTGTCACGCTTGCGCGTGACGAAAAGGAATAGCAAGAGGGTAACACGCTGCGCGATGTTTCGGATTCCTTTTCGTTTTCAAATAGCTGATTATCAGCGATTTGAATATATTTTAATTTCCTGACAATCAACGATTTGCGACAAACGGGCTGGAAACGCCCATTTTTAGAGAAGATTTTGCGACAAATCGGCGAAATATGGACTCATTTATTGGAATTAGATTTAAAAAGGAAACTGCAAAACGTTTCCAGACTTTCTCACGCACGTACTTCAAATCACACACCGAGGCGATGGCTACGATGCTTGATTTTTTCTTCTACAATGAAATTTCGCCAAAGGAAAAATTGGGCCAACAGGGCGAACCATTGAAGCCAAACTTCTCAAAAGAATCAATGCAGTTATTGCAATAATGCGAGATGTTGAAAAGACACAAACCAAACCCACGGTGGCGATGATTCAATCCCTTTTTGAAATGGAAGAACCTGTAAAAAAACCTTTGATTGTTGAAAAGAAATATGCCGAAGAGAAGAAAGAAGTCCGCTTTCGCGAAAAGCAAAATCCGAGTAATCAGCTATAAATATTTGAACTATGTATATCACAATCACAGCTCAAAAAATGGGTGGTAATTATAGCCAAAGTTCAGCGGATTTTGTAGGCTATTTAGAGAAAGAAAATGAAGGTTTAGAACGACGAGATATGGAACACTTTTTCAATCCATTTGGTGACGAGATTTCCGCTGAAGAAGTGGTAAAGGAGATTGATGGAAACATCGCAAAATTGAAAAAGAAAGAACCCAAGTTTTATTCGATTACGGTCAGCCCATCGAAGTATGAATTACGAAAACTTCAGAACAATAGCCAAGATTTAAAAACTTACACTCGTGAGCTGATGAAGGATTATGTTGCCAGTTTCAATCGGGAAATAAATGGACGACCTATATCAATCGATGACATAAAGTACTATGCTAAAATTGAACATCAGAGAACATTCAAGGGCACAGATTTTCAGATTAAAGAGAATCAACCTTACGCTTCAAAAATACTTCAGCTCAAAACGGATATCCGAAATATTCAAGAAGGACGAGCCGAAGGGAATATCAAAAAAATGGAAAAGGAAATTGCCAAACTGGAACGCCAAGCGCCACATCAACAAAATGGAAAACGCATTGTCCAGGGAATGCCAAAAGATGGAAACCAAAGTCATATCCATATTATCGTAAGCAGAAAGGACGCTTCAAATTCTATAAGCCTTTCCCCAGGAAGTAAACACAAAGCATCCGAAGTAGAGATGCACGGAAAAAAAGTGAAGCGTGGTTTTGATAGAGATACATTTTTCGCGAAAGCGGAAAAAACCTTCGACACGACGTTTGGCTACAAACGCAACTTTGCCGAGACCTACAAAGCGAGAAAAGACTTTGTGAAGAATCCAAATTTATATTTTGCGGCTTTGATGAAATTACCAGCAAATGAAAAAGCATTGGCATTTAAAATAATTACAAAATCGGGATTGCCCATAGTGCCGAGTATTCCTGTAAGTCAGACACAAATTGCACTTCGAGTTTTCAAACGGTTAAGACGTGGCGTAGAGGTGGCCATAAAATCAAGTTCCATCGGAATCTAACGAGTATGCAGATAGATAATCTTATAACGATACTTTCAATTATTGGTCTGGCCAGTATGGTTTTCTATGCAATGTTTCGGATATCAAAATATGCGTTTCTTTTAAATAGCATACTGCTTTTAGTTCTCTTGTTCTATTTGTCCGAAGGAAATAAATTGATATCTATATTGCTCTATTTGGTTTGTCCGCTAATGCTACTTAATACAGGACTTTATGTTTTTTTACATAAAACCGAAAGCCCAAAAAATGGCGATAGCAAATACCAAGTTAATTTTGCCACCACCAAAGGAAATTTCAAATTAGACAATATTAAACGTGGTGCATCAATCATCGGTTCTGCGGGAAGTGGTAAGACTGAAAGTGTTGTTTTTGGATTTCTGAAACATTTTGAAAAAGAAGGTTTTTGCGGAATTATTCACGATTACAAGGATTTTGAGTTGACCGAAATGGTATATCCGCTTTTCAAGGATAGTGATATCCCATTTAAGGTCATTTCCTTTGATAAAATCATCCACAGGGTAAATCCTATTGCGCCACGTTATTTAAAGAACGAGGAAAGCGTAAATGAGGTGTCGAGGGTGTTAATCGAAAACCTTTTAGAGCAAAGAGAAAGCGGAACAACTGGCACGACAAAATTCTTCAACGATGCTGCGGAAGGTTTGATTGGTGGATTGATTTGGAAATTAAAAACGGACTATCCAAAATACTGTACGTTACCCCATTTGATAGCTGTTTATCAATTTCTCGATACTAAAAGTTTGATTCAGTTTCTGGAAACCAACACCACCTCAAGGGCGATGGCAGATGCTTTTATTAGTGGCAAAGATTCTGAAAGACAGACTGCTGGTGTAAAAAGTACCTTGGCCAATGCGCTCAAACGAATTAGTACACAACGTATTTTTATGGCATTGTCCGCAGATGAAGTGCCACTCGATATAAATAGCGAAGAAAATCCAGCGGTAATTTCGATAGTCAACAACCCAAAATTTGAGACCTCTTATTCGCCTGTCATCGCTACCATCATTCATACCATTACCAAGCAAATGAGTGTGCGAAATTCAAAACCGTCGTTCCTGTTAATGGAAGAAGCGCCTACGATTCGCTTATTGAATATGCACCGCATTCCGGCAACATTACGTAGTTATGATATTGCCACCATTTATGTGATGCAGGATAAGATTCAGAACGATATGATGTACGGCGACAAGGCAAGCAAGGCGATATTAAGCAATCTGTCCTACCAGTTTTTTGGTAAAGTCAACGACCCAGACACGGCAAAGTATTATGAACGCTTTTTTGAAATTATCAAAGATCCCACGAAAAGCATAAGCCGTGGTCATAATCTTGATTTCGATACACGCATTACTACGGGCGAAAAGGAAATTCCAAAGATTAGAGCAGATGTTTTCTTTAGGTTAAAGCAGGGCGAGTTTGTCACGTATGCTGATGGAAAGGATAAAAAAGTACAGTTTAAATTGTCCAAAATTCAAAGACAACTTCCCAAAGAAACGAAGCAGTTTTCTCAGGCAGATTTAGCGGCTAATTTTGAGCGGGTTTATGATGAGGCGCGGTCTATATTTGGATGAGGTCATTTGCGTTTATAGACAAAAAATAGATGAAAGAATGTTAAAATATATGCTTAAACTTAAATATATTTGCCTAAATGCTAAATATGCGTTATGCGTGGAAAGAAGCTAAATCGGTTGAAATCAGTATTGGCGGATTGTAATAAATCTAATAAATGGTTGGCTGCTAAAGTAAATAAAAGTGAAACTACTGTGTCTAATTGGTGCACAAATTCGAGACAGCCTTCAGTTGAAACTTTAATTGATATTGCGAATGCTTTACAGGTTGATGTCAATAGCATTTTAATTACAGAAAGAGGATAAATGGATGTAAAAGTAGAATATTCGGTAGTTGACCTGTTCTGCGGAATTGGTGGATTAACTCGGGGGTTTTTAGATGTAGGTTTCCAAGTTGAAGCGGGTATTGACATTGATGAAGATTGTCGTTACGCTTATGAGAAAAATAACAATTCTAATTTTGTTTCAAAAAGCGTGAGCGATTTAAGCAAAGAAGATCTATTAAAGCTTTATCCCAAAGGCAAGAAAAAAATATTGATTGGATGTGCACCTTGTCAGCCCTTTTCAATATTTAATCAAAAAAGTGACGGGAAAGTCAGCGAACAAAATTCTGAAAGATGGAAGCTGCTTTACTCGTTCTCAAAACTAATAGACTCTATACGTCCTGAAATAGTTTCAATGGAAAATGTTCCATTATTGAAAACTTTTAAAAATGGAAAAGTATTAAAGGATTTTATAGGCTCTTTGAAATCTTATGGATATCACGTTTCTGCAGAAATCTACGATTCTCAATATTATGGTGTACCACAGAGAAGAAAAAGACTCGTATTATTAGCATCTCTAAAAGGTCCTATTGATATGATTCCTTATACACATCTTGACCAAATAATAACGGTAAAAAAAGCTATTGGGAATATGGCTAAAATAAACTCTGGCGATATTCACACTAAGGACAAGCTTCATCGATCTAGAAAACTTAACGAACTAAATTTAAAGCGAATTAAAGCTACCCCAGAAGGAGGTGGATGGAAGGATTGGGATTTAGAACTTGTAGCAGATTGTCATAAAAAAGAAGGTGGCAAAGCCTATGGTAGTGCTTATGGTAGAATGAGTTGGAACGATGTTGCACCAACTATGACAACATACTGCGTTGGTTACAACAATGGTCGCTT
This sequence comes from uncultured Flavobacteriaceae bacterium, assembly GCA_963803715.1. Taxonomy (GTDB): domain Bacteria; phylum Bacteroidota; class Bacteroidia; order Flavobacteriales; family Flavobacteriaceae; genus Psychroserpens. The sequence continues at coordinate 18,167 of CAWDOF010000001.1, read as the reverse complement.
CGGTCACCCATCTCAAGATCGTGCTATCTCATTGCGGGAAGCAGCTATTTTGCAATCATTCCCAAAAAATTATGACTTTATAGATCCAGATAGAACTTTTTCTTCAGGTAGAATAGCAAAGCAGATTGGAAATGCAGTCCCGGTTGGATTAGGTCAAGCGATTGCAAAAAGTGTTGAAATACATCTCAAAAAATTTAATGATGAGTAAAAAGCAATCACTTAAATGGCGTTTTGATGTAAACACCTTTCGACTCATTGGTCGCGAACTTATTACTGATCGTATTACTGCTATCTATGAACTTGTCAAAAATTGTTATGATGCAAATGCTACGGAAGTTATCGTAGGATTCGAAAATGTTAAAAGTTCGAATAATCCAAACTCAAAAATATTTATTAAAGATAATGGTCACGGTATGTCATTTTCAGATGTTAGAGATAAATGGATGGTGGTCGGCACAGCGAGTAAACGTGACAAAATCTATTCAGATGAGCCATTTAACAGAAGGTATGTTGGAGAAAAGGGAATTGGACGCTTCGCGGTAGATAAATTAGGAAACCACGTTGAAATAGAAACCAAACAGTCAAATAGCACTCAAAAACTAATTATAGATATTGATTGGGAAAATTATGAAAAATTATCGAAGAATACTCAATTACAACTTTTTACAGATGTAGAAAATTATTACGAATATCAAGAAGCACCATTGAATGACCAAGGAACGACTTTGACAATTTCCGATATAGAAACTATATGGACAGAAATGGATATAAAAAGACTCGAGCGTGAATTACAAACCATAGTATCACCATATTATCCTCTGCAACAGCCCTTTAAAATTATCATACAATCTAATGACTTTCCAAAATTTAAAAATAAAGTTGTAGTTGCAGAGAAAGTCAAGTATGCGAGTCACGAGTTTTCGATTTCTGGCACGGAGCAATTTCAAGAATCGTTAATCTGGAATAAAAAAGAAAATATTATTCAAATTGAAAAATTAGGTGTTCAAGTTTTCGGTCCTATTCAATTGAAAATTTTCTATTTTGATGAATCTGCAAAGAGGCGTTATAACAAGGCCTACAAAAATGTTGATAATAAGGTAGATGGTATTAAGATATATAGAGATAGTTTGATTGCCACGCCATTCGCCGAATCAGAAAGCCGAAGAGATAAAAAACGAGACATTCTTGGAATTGACAAAAGGTTGTGGTCAGGATTTTTAGATAAAGTAAGTTCTAGAGAAGTTATAGGGATCCTAGATATTTCCAAAGAAAAAAACCCAAAAATAATTGATGCTACTAATAGACAAGATTTTGTAGATAATTATGAATATCGAGAGTTAAAAGAATTTGTTCTGAAACAGTTACAAGTTTTAGGGGATTTCAAAAAATTTGAGCGCGAAAGATTAAAAGATAATGTTGATCAAGAGTTGAAGAAAGCCAACTTAGATGTCAAAGAATTTGTATCAGTAATACAAAAACTCGAAAAATCAAACCCAGGTCTTAAAGACTCTTTAGAGCCACTAAAAAAGAAAGCCCAATTCATTGATAAATCAATAAAAAAAGGAATTCAAGAACAAAAAAAAGAACGCGATGAGTATGTAAGAAAGGAGAATATTTATTTAAGCTTAATGAGTTTGCAGGACTATGCGGTACATATTTCTCACGCAGTCAGAACATCATTAGGAAAAGTGAAAAGAATGGCAGAGTTTTTCAAAAATAGATTTCCAAATCCTGATTTGGAAGATATATTTTCTCATTACGCAAATGCTATTTTTGATGAAATGAGTAATCTTAATAGGATTATAGATTTTATGTTGAGTTACGCAGGTTCTAATGTAGCAATGTCAGAATTAAATATTAAAGTACTAATTGAAAATTTATTCTTTAATTCTTATATCCCTGTATTTGAGGCTGAGAAAATAAAGCCAATTGTTGAAATTAGGGATAGTTTTATTTTAAATACTAATCAAAAGTTTTTTGAAGAAATAATTGAAAATCTTATTTCAAACTCTATAAAAGCTTTAAAAAACGTAAATGACAAAATTGTCAAATGTACAGGATACATTGAAAATGATAATTTCATTTTATATTATTCCGATAATGGCGAAGGATTACAGGAAGGGGACGAAGAAAAGATATTCGAAATGTATTATACTACAACAGCTGATACAGGAGGAGCCGGTATAGGACTCTATATTGTAAAGACTCGTATTGAGTCTCTTAAGGGAACAATAAAAGTTGTGGAAAGTGAATTTGAAAATGAAGGAGTGACATTTAAAATGACCTTTCCATTTAAAAAAGATTAAATATGGAGCCAATTAAAATTCTTATTATTCACGATACAATGACTATTTTGGATCCTTTAGTTTTCACGCTACAGGAATCCTACGGGAAGGAGAATGTAATACTTGAGAATCTTTCGAATAAGGGCATTGAATATATAAATAATAACATTACAAGCAAATTGATAGTTCTTCTGGACTTTGATTTGGGAATGGGCCAACCAAACGCACCAGTAGTTTTTAAAAAAATAAGAGAGAAGACATCTCTTGTTTATGTAATCATATATACCGCAAAATTATTAACCGAAATTCCTCAAGAAGATCTAAAATTTTTTATAAATAATGATGCATTAGCTTTACTACAGAGTACAGCAGATATGGAGGAGGTACTGGCAGTTGTAGATTCAGCAAAATACCAGCTTGATACCAGAGTAGATTGTATTTTGGAACAGTGGATATCTAAAAGATCTCAAGAAGATTTGGAAAAACCTTACTTAACAAGTAAATCTGGCAAGATATATACTTTGCAAGATTTGATGATTGAAATAAGAAAGCAAACAGAACTTGGTCAAAAAATGGAAAAAAGTATACTTCAACTGGCTATAGATTTATTAACTTCAAATGAGAGACAATTAGATGATTGAAGTTATAATTGCCTATGATAATAATGATGCTGATTTAGGTATTTTTTTTGAACTTTGTAAGAATGATTGTATTACAATTATTAACTCTGTTGAAAGCAATTTAGCGCGAGTTCGTTTTTCTGATGTACCCAGTTTACAATGTAGTCACGCATATCTCACTATAAATAAAAGTCATTTATTGAATCAACCATTTATCACTATCGTTTTTACACACGGAAATAATGATAGTGTAGTAGTAAATGGTAATTCATTTATTAACGCTAATGATGATAACAGTTTTTTTTCTCAAAGTTTTTTTTATACAAATAGCTGTTCTACCGGTAAAATTTTAGGTCCGAAGCTAATAGAACAGGAATGTCGAGTTTTCATCGGTTATAGCGAAAAAATTTATTCTTTTAAAAATGAGTATAGTGATATTTCTTTGAAGTGTGATACTATTGGTATTACTTCATTCTTAACAGAAGATATTACTGCTTATGATGCATACCAAAATATGATTAAGCTTTATACCCAAGAGTCAAGAAAAATGCAAAATAATTTTGATGTTTTGGCTGCTGGCTTAATGATTGAGGCAAGAGAAGCTTTAACTTTCCTGGGAGATAAAGAAGCCAAATCAGATGATTTTAAATTAGCTGTTTAATTTCATTATGGCCTATTCCATTTAACAAAATGACCGAAACAAACCGTATAGAATACAAACGAGAACTGTCTGATTGACTTGAAAAAGAGGTCATTGCCTTTTTGAACTATCGTGAAGGTGGCATAATCTATATCGGTATTGATCAAAATGGAAACACTTATGGTTTGCCTGATGCTGATGGCGACCAGTTAAAAATTAAGGACAGGTTAAAGAACAATATCCGTCCTTCAGCTTTGGGTTTGTTTGATATTGTGAGTGAGGAAAGAGACGGCAAGAACATTCTGAAAATCATAATGGCCAGCGGTCCAGAAAAACCATATCATCTTAAAAAATACGGGATGAGCGAAAAGGGTTGTTTCATTCGCTTGGGTTCAGCAGCTGAACCGATGCCACAAAAAATGATAGACGAGCTGTTTGCTAAACGTACCCGAAATTCCATCAGTAAAATTAAAGCTGGGCGGCAGGATTTAAGCTTTAGCCAGTTGAAAATTTATTACGAGGAATCGGGATATTCCCTTGGTAAAGCATTCGCAAAGAACTTGGAACTTTTGACCGAAGATGGTGCTTTCAACTATGCTGGTTATCTTTTGGCAGATAAAAACAATACTTCTATTAAAGTTGCCAAGTATTCCGGTACAACCCGAACTGACCTAATAGAAAGCAACGAATATGGTCACGAATGTTTGGTCAAAGCTACCAAACAAGTGATAGACAAGATTGCGGTCGAGAATAGAACCGCCACAAAAATAACAGCTAAAGAAAGACAGCAAGCCAACCTATGGAATCCTATCGCATTGCGCGAGGCCATCATCAATGCTTTTGTGCATAATGACTATACCAATGAGATTACCCCAAAGTTCGAAATCTTTGCGGATAGAATTGAAATTACATCGGCAGGTGGTTTACCTGAAGGATTGAGCGAGCAATAATTTTTTGAAGGCTTTTCAGTACCAAGGAATAAGGAACTGATGCGGATTTTCAAGGTTTTAGAACTGGTAGAGCAATTAGGCTCTGGCATCCCTCGTATTTTGGATTATTATGGTAAAGAGAGTTTTAGTTTTTCAGATAACTTTCTTAGAATGACTTTTACGACTAAAGAAACTGCTGTTGAAGAAGGTGGTCAAATAGGTGGTGTAATGGGTGGTCTAAAAGGTGGTCAAATAGGTGGTCAAAAGAATATTGAAGTTGATAAATTAGACCAATTGACCCATAGGCAAAAGGAAGTTTTAAAATTGATTATTTCAGATAACCGAATAAGCCGTTCAGGAATTGCAGAAATTCTACATATAAACGAATCTGCAATTCAAAAACATCTAAACAATTTGAAGGATGCTGGCTTTATAGAGCGCGTTGGTGGTACAAGAGGGTATTGGGAAATATCGATAAGAACTGATAAGGATTAAAATGAAAGTCCTTCTTAAAAAGGCGATTTATCCTTTGAGCCCCTCGCATCCGCCAGCCACTTGCCATTTTGTTTGACCAGTTTAAAAACACCAGGTGTTTTATCATAAGCTGTGGTATATTTTACCCAAGCCACGTCGCCCATAATCGTATCCTGCAAAACAGTAAAGTTGGAATCGTCCTTTGGTGTAGCATTGAACATATTTATGGTATTCATATAGTTGGAATAAGCCTGTGGTGTTGAGTTAGTTTTTAAAGTTTCTTCATCCTTTTCATAAAAACTTTCAATAACAATTTGGGCTGTGGCACTTGGTCCCGAGATTTTAGTTTCAGAATCAGCACAAGAAAGAAACAGTACTATGAGCGAGAAAACAACAATTTTTTTCATAACAGTATTAATTTGGGTTATTGATATATCTGTGTGATAGTTTCATTTCTATATTTCTTTCGCCATCCTTTTCATTCAATTCCAAAATTGCCCTACGGTCATTAGATAATGAAAATTTGGGCAACACATAAACGAATCGAGCCATTTCATTTTCCTTAATCTTAGATGGCAGATTATGTTTATATATCGGTTCTTGATAAAGCCGTTGCAACGATTTTCTTTTCCCTTTTTGTCTTGTTTCAATCGAAAGGTTCAAGAAATTCAAATCATAATCCAACGAAGAGTTATTCTCAATCTGGATAACGAAGTAGAGCTCTTCCTTATCAAAAACAATATTTTCAACAGTTAAGACAATGCCTTGCGTTCGCTTCTTAATCCGACCGATACGCTGTTTTCTGTTGAGAAGATAAGAGCAGAATTTTTGATAGTAATACGTTCTATTATCTACACGTTCTTCAGAAGATTCAGCAAGAATCGAATCGACCTTAATTGGTTTCTCATTTCCGATACTATTGGATAACGGAATGAAATAATTGAGCTTAGATAGCTGTTTTTTATATCTTACAATATACGAAAAAATTGAACCATTTCTATTGACTACCAACAGATTACTTTCCTTCCCAGGCTTTGCCTGAAGAAGTCCAAAATACTGTTCTTTTTCACGATTGTAAGTAAAAACAAAATTATCTGAACCGGTTATTCCTTGCCGAATAGGTTCAGGGAAGAATAATGCAACGTTTTTGGTTTCGTTGGCATATATGGTATCGAGAACTGTAGTTGTTTGCGCTTTCGCGAAAGCGGAAATCAGTATTGCAAATATTAAAATTGTTGCTCTCATAATTTAGGTTTTAGAATTAATTTATAATTATTCAATACCGTAACTCTTATGTTTCGGTTGTTACGTCTGAGTACTTTGGATATACCACCAACTTGTGGTACGGTAGGAATGTTGATATCGCCAATAATATCGTCCAAGACTTCGGTGGTGGCTTCTGCCCTAAAATTGTTCTGTACATAGATACCTTCACTACCATCAGATAAATCAAAAGCTTTGAGTTTTGTAGGATGGTGCATTATGTTTTCAATTTCGATTAGCGCCCGATTGGGCTGAAAGCTGATGAAACCGAAAATGGGTGTGTTCTTAGGCATTTCTTTACCATTGATTGTAGCAGTTTTGGTCAGGCGCATTCGTAATCTGGTATTCGCTTTTACCACTTGGTCGCCATCTACTACCACGTATATAGTTTCATCTGTATTACCGATTATTGAAACTTCATTGGGTTTTGGCGAAGCAGCAAAAAACAATTGATGTTCTAAGCCTAATTCTTTGGTTTCAATTTTTTGTTCTCTTTTTACTTCAGCAGAATCAATTTTTGATACCGTTTTGCGAACAGTTCTTTTTTGTCCCAAATTCTGGTATCGCTTCTCTGAATACTGAATCTTACCAGCCTCATAGATGCTATCTACGATACGCTCTTTTTCGCGTTCTGGAAGATCTGGGTCGTAAAATCCCAAGGAATCAATCAGCTTTTCATCATAGATGCTGGGTGCGTTATTTTCACGCACTTCTTTTAAATCATTGATTGCATCCAATTTAGAATCGTACTCTTTTTGGTTTTCTTCCAAATCAGGAATTAATGTCTGTTGTAGGCTTTCATTTTCGCTATCATCATCGCCCATAACCATTACGGAATAGGAAATCAGGAATATGAAAATCACGGCTAAAACCGCTGCAAATACTATCTTGTTTTTTTCTACTTTCATAAGAGTGAGTTTTTAAGTGCCGATTATCGGCTTTCAACTTTCATCTGATATTTTCTTTAAGGTGTTTTCGAAGTAACTGGTAATCAATAATCCGTGTGGATTGTTTGGGAAGTTTCGGTCAACCATAATCAGGTTTCCTGTAGATACCAATTCATAGGTATCGATTATAGAACCTCTATTGATTTCAAAAATGGTCGTAGTGGTAAAACTGTACGAGCCATTATTTTCATTTATCCGCGAATCGATGCTTAGTACTTTTTGAACCAAGGAATACTGAAGTAATCTATTGTAAACACCATCGGCTTTTTTCTGGCGGTAGAGATTGTCCACGGAACTATTGCCCAACCACAACGCCTTTTCCAAGTTGCGTTCGTAATTGCTGGCATCGATGTTATAGAAGTAGTTATGGAACAGATCCAAATGTGCTAAAGCTTCAACCCGAAAATTTTCTTTCTGGGTCACGAGCTTCAGCGGAATGATACTGCCATCCGTATTAATGGCAAAAGCACTATTGAGCGCTTTTTGATTGGTGTTGAATACCATCCAAACTGAAAATGTGCTGGAAAGCAATGCACAGGCCACAACTGCCAAAACGATAAACCGATTCAGCTTTAGGACGTTGTAAATATTCTTGTATGGTGTTTTCATATTTAATCTGATTTAGGCGGTAAATAATCTGAGTGTAAAGGACGTGGCACGTTTATACAATTTGAATTTTAGGAAAACAATAAATGCAACTGAACCTAATTGAACCACAGGCGCAAAAAAGCCTTGACCTGTATCGGTACCAAATAAGTTGACCCAGAAATTGGTGTTGATTTCCGTATAAATAGCGTTAACAAATACATTGACTAAAAAGAATGCCGGCACTAACATATATACAGCAGCATACAATTTGAAAAAGGTATAAGCAAGCGAACGGAATTTTTCAAATACCGCAAGGCTAATGACCAAAGGAAAGAAGGCTTGCATAATTCCCAAAAGGAAGAATCTTTCTGCAAGGAATAGCGGATAAATGAACAGATCCAATATCCAGAGTATTGTACTTAGGATGAATGCCAATATTTTAAAACCGTATAACGGTGTTACCAAGGCTTCATAGAGAAGGGTCATTGCTGAGCTTGCAGCATCAAAGAGACTTACATCTTCCTCTAATGGAATATCCTGCATTTGCAATGGTAATAACGCAGGTGCTGTGCCCCTATACTGCCCCTCGATGGCTACCAATATCCCATCAAAGAACCCTAACACCTGCGTTGAGAAAATTACTAATATGACAATGGCAAAATTCTTCATCAAGTCCCCTGGACTCAATCCCCAGGTGTAACCGTCTTTATCCGCAACACCTTCGTTGTACTTTTTCAGGATGTTAACCAAAAAAAATAGGACAGCGAGCGTTTTCATTCCGGCAATAGTGTATTGCGAAAAGTTGCTGGCCTGTATGGTCTGGAACACCGCATCGATGTATTCCAACCCAATCCCTAAAAGTATGGTTGCGGTCATTGTTAGTAATCTGTTTCTCGGTTATTTACTTTATCCTGCATTTTTCTGAAAGAAATAATATCTCGATACCGTTTTGTTTTAGTGTTAATGGTAGAAACCATTTGCTTCGATTCTTGCTCTTTAACTTTGAGTATTTCGGCACGTTCAGCATCGCTCATTTTTAGGTAATCGCTGGATAAAACTTCATCAATAAAATCTACCGTTTCTAATGAGTTTTGGACTATTGCATCGAATGATTCCATAACTCTTGAAACTTCATCGGGTTTGATGTAGGGCGAGTTTAAAATGTCCTGTAAATCATTTTGCATTACATTGATAAGGCGCTGATTATTGTCTGCAATTTCTTGGACAGCGTTGAGTTGTTGAACTACACTCGAAACCTGCTCTATAGCCTCTTTTGCATCTTTTAAAAATTTCACAGACTTTATCATTTGAGCGGTTTGTTTACCTGATTCCAACAATTGTTTTACCAAACTGATAAAATTGGTATTGTCATAAGTGGGCATTCCCTGTGCAGTAGCATTGCCCGACATAAATAAGGTCAAGGCTACTGTCATTACTAAAATTTTGATTTTTGTCTTCATAATATTATGTTTTAGATGTGAATTGAATTATTGCTTTTTGCATATCGTTATGCTCGTTGTAGAGCTTCATTATTTCTTCGTTTTCCTGTCCATCGGTTAGGTAGGCTGCATAGACTTCCTTCGGAACTTCAAGCCGGAAAATGTTACTTTCCCTACCAATTTTGATAAACATTTCGGTGTACTTGCGCGGACCGGAAAGGTTGTTCTTGATGGATTTTAATTGGTTCAAGTCGTGGCTGGATAGGTTGAGCCTTTTGACCAATTCGTCATAGCCTTTTTCATTGTTCAAGCTATAAATGACCTGTGTGTTTTCGAGAATACTTGCTGAAGTCGAATTGTTGGGCAGCTGATTTATCGACTGAAGAATAATCCCAATCGCACCGTTTTGTTTACGGATGGCTTGATAGTAGAATTCCACACTTTCCAACACGTTTTCAAACTTCAATTGCTTGGCAAACTCGTCGAACAGGATGATACCCTTTTCGGCTCTGTTTTTCCAAATGGTTCTTTGAATGGCAGACTTGATGAGCTTGAGCATCACAGACAAGATTTCCTTGTTATCCTTGACTTCATCCAGTTCAAATACAATCAATCGTTTGTCCTCAATTTTATAGGTCTGGTCTTCGCTCACTTCAAATAGGAAACTATATAGACCATCGCCGACGTATTCGGACATTACGTGCAAAAAGCTGGTAACGTTGAAGTAGTCGGGATGGATTTTTAAGGTGTCCAGAAGATCTTTCTGATTCCTTTCTATAAAGCTGTAAAAACCATCCAAAGAGTGATTTTCTGAAGTGCTATCGTAATAATGCCGAAGTATCTTTTTAACCGAGACTGATTGTGCTTTCGTAACTTTTAAATCTGAGGCAAAAAGTTCAAATAAGAAAACCGACAAGTCTTCCAATCGTTCGGGTGTAAGGTCATTTGTATCACTTATGTAAAATGGGTTGATGCCTAAGTTCTTTCCGCTTTCGTAGCGAAGCACCGTGTATTTTTCAGGATAGAGTTTGGCAAACTTGGTGTATGAGCCACCCAAGTCTATGATGACCAGTCGAACGCCACTTTCAAAATATTGTCGCAAAATGTTATTGGCTAAGAACGATTTGCCTTCGCCAGTTGGCGCAAAAATGGCAAAGTTTCGTGCCTTGATACGTTTCTTCTTTTCATCCCAAACATCCTTCAGGACAGGAATGTTATGTTCACGGTCGTTAAAGATGATTCCGGTGTTATCACTTTTGTAGTTGGTATTATTGATAAACAGGCAGAGCGCGTGTTTTAAATCGGTTACGTATAAATCATTATTCGAGAAATTGGATGAGAAGCAACAGTAACTATTTAGGATGTAATTCTTACGTTCTTCGCCTCTCGGGTAGTATGGAATTATATCCAGTTCCTTAAATTCTGTTTTTATTTTTGAAGTTATTTTATCGAGCTCTTTGGCTTCCTTTGCCCAATACACTATGTTCAAATGACCACGAATGATTCTCGCATTGTCATCAGCATTGATTTGGTCAAGGATGTGTTGAATTTTGCCAAGCACCACTTTATTCTGCGAACCGAAATTGGAACTTTTGTTGAGTTCTTCGATTTTCTTATCGAGCATCTTGCGCCACTTCTGTTTGTCATCCAGATATAGGATTTGATTGACGATATGGTTCTCATTAAGCGTAAGCCCTAAGCCATCAATAAACCCTTGATGAAACACAAAATCGTCAGAAGTGAATTTCTCATTGGTTTTGCTACTCTGTACACTTTCGCCAAAGCACAGTTCGCTGTTGATGGCCAGGGCATCAAAATGGTTTTCGCCAATATTGACGCTTTTTTTGTCCAGTAAAATATCGGTATCGTAACCCTCATTAAAGCCATTGAAGTAGGCACCTGTTAGTTGCCGAATGTCTTCCGCTTTAAGCGAAATAAATTCCATCTTTCGGCTATTGTTGATGAAGGAAACGGAATCACTTACCGAGTTGGCGAAGCTCTTGATATTGTCATCCAGTTCCTGTACGATTCCCTTTGAAACTTTTCTGAATGGGTTGACATACTTGGGATTGTTGAGTGCCTTATTTTTGGTCAAGATGAAGAACAAATAACAGCTATGTTCGATATGTCCACGACCTTTAAAATGCTCGTGGGTAGCCTTTTCCAAAAAGGTTGAATTCGGAAGTTGTTCTGAAGTATATGATTTTTTGAGGTAGATATCCTGTTTATGAACCACGGTTCCAACAGGCAATGACTTCAACGCCTGAAACCAAGCACCGTGCATATCCTCAAAATCCTTATCAGATAAGGAATAGATTTCTGGTAAATTACCTTTATAGCACAGAATAACATTACCATTATTGGCAAATACGATATTGTCTTGAATATCTTCAATGGGTTGATATGCCGAAAGGTTAATCTTATTCATAATTGAAGCCAGAATTTCTTTTGTTACTAATGATTTGCGGAAATGCCTTTGCCATTTGGAACAGTTGCGGATTGTGGGCTATTTTTGTCAGCGCCACATATAGGGAAGCATTGAATACCAACACACCTATTATCATCACAAAGCTGAATGAGAAGATGATGATGAGCAACGAAGCCAAAATGGAAACCATCATTAAGGCAAACAGGGAAATGGGCAGCCCAAAAATGACCGCCCTTTTCCTGATGTTTTTATAGACCTCGAAGCGCTTCATCTTTACACTACGATTCCTATTAGGTAAGTAAAGATTCCGACTACTGCACCTGCAATCAATACAAATACTAAAACTCGGGTAATCCCCTTTTTTAAATCTGCATTTTCCCCAAAAAAATGTCCTGCGTTGAACAGGAAACCTACAAGAAAGATTACACCGAGTAGTATTGGAAAAATAGTACGGATAGTGTCGCCAACATCATTAACTGAATCTTCAATGCCACCAATTTGAGCAAAAAGCGAAGTGGATAAGAGTGAAAGAATGGATGCTAAATAGTGTGATTTTTTCATAACGGAAAAGTTTAAATTTTTAGTTCATTTTCGTTATTGGAAATTTACATATATTTGAACATAAATAACTGAAAATCAAATATTTGTGAATAAAATATTATTTGATATTGATTGAATTCCGTTGTTATTAATTGACATCAAATTCTATGGAATTTTGAAGGGAAGTTGTTGATAACCCGAAAATTGAAAATGAAAAAAGTGCTCAAAAACGTCAGTTTTGTGATTTTGGTTCTAAAAATGTGTGTCATTTTTGGACAGGAAACGAGTGCTCAAAAACGAATAATAATTGACGTTGGGCACGGTGGAAAAGATGCTGGTGCAATTGGCATAAACGGCATCCAAGAAAAGGATGTTGTTTTGTCCATTGCAAATGAAATTTTGAGGTTAAATAATGAATTGGAAAAGCCTTTGGATATTTATTTAACCAGGTATAGTGATACACTAATTTCTTTATCGCAAAGAACTAAGCTGGCCAAAGCATTAAAAGCGAATTTATTTATGTCCTTGCATTGCAACCATTCTGAAAATCCAAATGCGAGAGGGATAGAGGTTTATGTTTCAAGAAAACAAAAGGAATTCTCAAAAGCATCGGTTTTTATGGGCTATCAAATTGAAAGCGCACTTTGTAAAGCAATAGGGTATGAAAGTCGAGGTGTAAAGTTTGCGAACTTTCAGGTACTTCGGGAAACTGTTGAGTGTTGCGCCACAATACTATTGGAATTGGGTTTTTTGAGCAATAAAGATGAAAGCAGCTACATTTCAGATAAGAACAATATTGAACGCATTGCACTATCCATATTATTATCCATTCAAAAATCAATAGAATTATGAAAGATATTTTTTTAGAGTTGACAAAAAGCTTAAAGGACATTGTACTGCAATTTGTTTCAGAAGTGATATTATTATACAAATCCTTTAGAAGTTGATTATTTGCGCTTATCCCCAGCCTTAGTATCAAAAGCAATTAAATTAAACAGTTCACGCATTCGGCTACGAACACGATTACCATAGCGGTCTTCCAATTCTTCAGCGTTTAGGTTTGTTGTGGCGTGTGTTTTAATTTTGTGTTTGGTTTGTAAATACAACTCGTATCGAGACAAGAGTACTTCGCCCATCACATTCAAATCCTTTCCGTAGAATCTGCCAGACGGTTCCACGCCCAAATCATCAAAACAATAGAATTTGGTATTTCCATATTCTTCAACAGTTTTAAAGCCTAAGTGGTTAAAACTGAAGGTAACATTTCGGCAGGGAATCATTTCATAAGATCTTTGCAACGGAACCAAATGGCGCAATAATTTCATTAGGCTGGTCTTTCCGCAGCCGACAGGTCCAGATAGCAGGATGCCTTTGTCGATATCGATACCGTAGGTTTCACAGTTATCTTTGTCTTTGATGAAGTAGGAACAAAGCTTCAGTAGAATATCTTTGTCCTCATCATAAATCCTAAACTTTTCGCCAAATAAAAGTTTTCCCTTGGCATTCAGGTATATCAATATTTTGGGAAAGTCGTAGAGGACGCTTTTACCGTCAAATTTTCCGAGCGAATATTCTACGCCACCTTCGGTTATTTTAGAGGGGTTGTCCATAATCTTTATTTTTAGTGGTTCGCAAGTTGTCCTTGATTTGGGACGCTTGTTTTTTGTTTGGTTTGTTTTCCTCGTCGAATATTTCGGTTCTGTCCATCCAGTTGATGGCTACAGCTCGCCAATCTCGAATTTCTTTTCCATCGCCTGTTTGCCAATTTCGCGTTTGGTAATGCTCATAGAATTTTTTTGCTTCATCAGCATCAAAACCTTTTTCTTCAAAAAAAATAAAAACGGCCTGCCAGCCCTTTGGCTGTTTTATATAGTTTTCTTGCTTGATATTGTTTGTATTAGATACCAATGCTTGTCCATCTATGGGACGGTGTAGGTTCACAACCTGTCCATTTTTGGGATGGTGGTGTCCCTCAAGCGGTACACCTCTGGGATGGTACTGTTCCGCAAGTTGTTCTAATATGGGATTGTACTGTCCCACAACAGGTTCATCACTTGTCCCAATAATGGCCATCTTAATTTTGCTGCCTTTGTATGGATTGTTAGAAGGAAAATAAGAGAGGTATTGCCACGAATCCAATTCCACAATACATCTATGGTAAGTGGACTTTGAACCTATTTTTGCACAACGCATTACATCTCGTCTGTTCACATAGAATTCATCCATAAAGCGGCAACTGTTCCATTCTTGGAACAGCGCCATATACAGGCTGATATGCGTTGGATTAAGGCGGTCATCAAAATAGAACTTCTCAAAAGCCGCATTAAGTAGCTTTATATAGTTCATCGCTTAAGAGTTTAGACCGTGGTGCACACGGTTGGCATCCATAACTTTTTGAATTTCCTCTGTATCATAGTAGATAATACCACCCACTTTTGTGTATGGCAATGTGCCATTGATACGAAGATTTTGAAGTGTTCCTGGACTTACTTGAAGCAAGTCCATTACCTCGGAAGATTTTAGGTATTTTTTGAGCTTTCCGCTGGCTTGTCTGGTCAATAATTGTTTGATGTCATCGAGCAATTCCATTTTGAATTCCCGAAGGTCGTCTGTGGTAATAATACTTGTCGGCATAATAGAACGGTTTTAATGGAAAGGGACTATCTGGGTTTGTGATTTTAAATGATAGTCCCTGACCTGATTTGACTTTCGTTCTACAAATTTGAATAGGTTTATTGGATTTTATTCCCCAGTACGACCGTACTACGGTCAAAATTTAACATCTTGAAATTTGATGGATTTTGTAGTGTTTTGAGGGTTGTGAATTAGAAATAGTGTACCAAATCATACCAAATTGTATGAAGAATGCTTCCAAAATCAAAAGACCGTAGGTCAACCGTAGTACGGTTATTTTTTAAGAGAAAAATTTGACTGTTATTCCTCGCTTTTATCCATTTCAATGAGTAATGAGGTAGAAAGTTCATCGAGAAAAAGTGTTCTACTATTCTTACGGTTTTTAATATCCTGAAAGGTTTTGTAGATGTCCTTTGGTTCAATATCAAATAGCTGTTGTAATTTTTTTGAAACTTGCATTATGCTTTGATTATCCTGTTTGCCCAATCCTTTCGCACTCAATGCGTAAACCAGTTCCACGTAGTCTGTATTAGAAAAAGGCCAGTCCATCTTTTCTATTTTCTTGACGCCATTTAGTTTGCCGTTTAGTCCTTTCCTAATCCGATGCTTTTTTTCATCCAAGTAAACTACCAATAAATCGTAAGCTATGTATTTACCGAGTAGCATATCTCTCGGTGTACAAAACTCTGGGTCTTGAAAATAAAATTTAGAAGTTGTGATGTGGAATGTTTCGAGGTAATCTCGTGTGTAGTATTCCTTATCGAAATGGGTAGCACCGGAATTTACATAACGCCCAAAATCAATATTGTAAAGAAAGAAACGATTGATTTTATTGATTTTCTTCTTAATCGATTTTAGTTGGGCATCCTTATCGCCCTTGGGAAGTTGAATCTCAAAAGAATGTATTTCTGAAAAGTATATCAGTTTAATGAGTGGAACCTGCTTAGTGTTCTTGAAGAAATTTATTTCATCTTGAATAGTTTTAAATTTTGTTTCAATTATATCTTTCTTATAGGCACTTAATAATTTACGGCAGGCCTTTATGGAACGATTAGCACTTTCCAAAATGTTTCCATTTTGGATTTTAATTTCATCCAGATCCTTTAGAAGTTTTTTTGATAGTAATTGCGAATTCATAAGCAGGAACTTTTAAGTAATAAGCCATAGAAATGGGATTTAGTTGATACGATTGGTTAGATGATGTCATAGTCCTGCAAAATGTTATAAATGAAAGTCACGGGTCATAAAATTTGTGGCTCATTGGTGTATTTTAGGGAACTCTTACTAAAGTAACTTTACTTCGTAATTGTACAAGGAAAACGTACCGTATATAATTACGGAATAGTCCGTATTTTTCTACGGATTATTTGTGAAGCATTGCAAATAGTGGGTTCTGTATAGAATTGAATTTGCTTACTTTTTCTTCCTGAATCGCTTTAAAAATTCACGCCTGTTTTTTACACCTGTCTTTTTGAAGATATTTGATGCGTGTTTTGAAACGGTACTTTCAGCAATGAATAAATCTTTGGCGATATTTCTGTAGCTTAAATTACTTAAAATTGACAAAGCCACTTCAATTTCTCTTCTGGTCAAATCCTCATAGATAATCTTGCGCTCTACCGATTCGTCACGTTGTTTTTTCTTCAAGGCAAAGACTTCGTACATTCGATTATTGTTTTCTATGAAATACAAATACCTATCTGCTTCAATTGCTGTTATGGCAAAGAAAGCCAGATTCATTACGGTAAATGTAATCCATTGGTAATCGCCGATGACTGTGCAAATAGGTAATAAGGCAATACTTGCTACACTTACCATTGAAAGTTTATTTCGTCTTAATATGAAAGGATTTGGATTGCTGGGATTAGATATACGACGGTAGAAAATAAATAGAAAAATAAACGCGATAACGGATATTGGTATGGTAAACAGAAAGCGAGCGGAATTAAGGGAATCTGTCAAAAAGTACGGAATGAGAAACAGTACCACAAAACTCACGCTTGCGAGTATAGCAAGGTTTCTTATGGATGAATTGAATATTAAAACAACAATATCGTATTCTTTATAGAGGTAGTAAACGATATATACGCACAATGCTATAGCAACACCATACGTGATAATATATTGTAAGATGAAAGGGCCTGGGAAGTTGTCAATTGGTAGGAAACCGCCAGTTGCGTTATAGGCTACAAACAGGATTCCGAGGTAGAGAAAACGTCTTAAACTACTGCGCGTTTTCTTTCTGGAAAAGTAGAGTGTAAGCAATACAATGACCGTATCTATTAAAAGATAGAAAAAAGTCGTCCAATGAATTGATGTACCAAACATTTACTCTACTTCTCATTGTGCTCAAATTTGTTGGTTTCTAAATTCTTGGAAACGTTGTTCCAATTGAAAATTTGTCCGTTCATAGCAATATAAACATCCGGTTTTAGAAGCTGTAGTGAGCTAATTGCATACCCTAAATTAAACGGTGCATCTGTATCTGCAGATGAACCTAAAATGAAAGACCCAACCAAAACGATTGTCTTATTCAAATTGAGTTTTCCTATATATTTTGCGGTATCTTCCATTGTGACGGTACCGTGGGTAATCAGTATCTTAGTCGCATTAGTTTCCTTAATCTTGTTCGCCAATAGCTTTCTGTCATCATCCGTTATAGCACGACTGTCTTTTTTGAAGATGCTTTCGATATTATATTGAAAATTGACATTTGCCTTATCCAAAAAATCCTTAATACCTACATTGGATGAAGTAATGCCACTATCATCAATATAGTCCAACCCTTCAATTGTACCACCAGTTGTGAGAATGTGAATCATAGATTTAGACTTCTTATCACTTATAAAGATAACGTTAATTTATTTGAAACTATTTTATTTGCTTAGTCAGAGTAAGGCCTCTAAGAATCCTTCCACTTCATTTTCTGCAATCTAACGGCATTTAGAATAGCGAGCAAAGCAACACCTACATCTGCAAAAACAGCTTCCCACATTGTTGCCAATCCACCAGCACCGAGAATAAGCACTATTACTTTTACACCGAAGGCCAAACCAATATTCTGCCATACGATTCTTCGCGTTGAACGACCAATTTGAATCGCTCTTGCAATCTTACTCGGTTGGTCTGTCTGTATGATAACATCAGCAGTTTCGATGGCGACATCGCTTCCTAAACCACCCATCGCAATACCTACACCACTTGCGGCCAAAACTGGTGCATCATTGATGCCATCACCAATAAATGCTACTTTTGTATCAGGTTGTTTCTTCATTTCTTCAACTTCGTTTAGCTTGTCTTCAGGTAACAGACCACCTTTTGCCCAATCGATATTTAACTCTTTTGCAACTTGTTGCGTAATAGAGTCCTTGTCGCCTGAT